>NZ_CP081153.1:1433750-2867500 GCF_025140835.1 Aliiroseovarius sp. M344 | reverse complement strand
AGCGCGGGAAAGTATGCTTTTGGTCCAGATTGCCCCTTCTGGGGTAAGAGGTCAGATATACAAAAGGTCTGTCTTCTTCTGGATCAAATCAAGCGCGAGAAGGGCGTTTGGTGAATGCCTTGGCAGTAAGAGGCGATGAAGGACGTGATACTCTGCGATAAGCTTTGGGAAGGTGAGAATAGCCGTTATACCCAAAGATCTCCGAATGGGGCAACCCACCTGACAGTTTGATATAATTGCTTAGATACTTTCGAGTATTTGTGGCAGCTTATATCTTTCTGAGACAGGTATTTATAGACTGAATACATAGGTTTATAAAAGCAAACCCGGGGAACTGAAACATCTAAGTACCCGGAGGAAAGGACATCAATTGATACTCCCCTAGTAGCGGCGAGCGAACGGGGACCAGCCGAGCCATGAGTGTGGATAGAATGTGTTGGAAAGCACAACCATAGTGGGTGACAGTCCCGTATATGAAGCATGATTGGACGTATTAAGTAGGGCGGAACACGTGAAATTCTGTCTGAAGATCGGAGGACCACCTTCGAAGGCTAAGTACTCCTTACTGACCGATAGTGAACCAGTACCGTGAGGGAAAGGTGAAAAGCACCCCGACGAGGGGAGTGAAACAGTACCTGAAACCGAACGCCTACAATCAGTCGGAGGCCCCTTGAGGGCTGACGGCGTACCTTTTGTATAATGGGTCATCGACTTGGTCTATCTAGCAAGCTTAAGCCGTTAGGTGTAGGCGCAGCGAAAGCGAGTCTTAATAGGGCGAATGAGTTAGGTGGATCAGACCCGAAACCGAGTGATCTAGGCATGGCCAGGTTGAAGGTGCGGTAACACGCACTGGAGGACCGAACCCACATCTGTTGAAAAAGATCGGGATGAGCTGTGCCTAGGGGTGAAAGGCCAATCAAACTCGGAGATAGCTGGTTCTCTGCGAAATCTATTTAGGTAGAGCGTCATACGAATACTCTCGGGGGTAGAGCACTGAATGGGTAATGGGGGCCTACAGCCTTACTGATCCTAATCAAACTCCGAATACCGAGAAGTACTATATGGCAGACACACAGCGGATGCTAACGTCCGTTGTGGAGAGGGAAACAACCCTGACCTACAGCTAAGGCCCCTAATTCATGGCTAAGTGGGAAAGCAGGTGAGACGACCAAAACAACCAGGAGGTTGGCTTAGAAGCAGCCATCCTTTAAAGATAGCGTAACAGCTCACTGGTCTAATTTAAGTTGTCTTGCGGCGAAGATGTACCGGGGCTCAAGCCATGAGCCGAAGCTTAGGGTGTGCACTTATGTGCACGCGGTAGCAGAGCGTAGTGTGACATAGTTCCGTTCCTCATTAATGCCTTCGGGCATGTTTGAGGATTGGAGCTTTCTGTGAAGCCGGCGCGTGAGCGATCCGGTGGAGAGATCACTAGTGAGAATGATGACATGAGTAGCGACAAACAGGGTGAGAGACCCTGTCGCCGAAAATCCAAGGGTTCCTGCTTAAAGCTAATCTGAGCAGGGTAAGCCGACCCCTAAGGCGAGGCCGAAAGGCGTAGTCGATGGGAACCAGGTTAATATTCCTGGGCCATGAGGTGGTGACGGATCTCGAAGGTAGTTCATCCTTATCGGATTGAATGGGCTGCTAAGAGGTTCCTGGAAATAGCCCCTCTATTAGATCGTACCCTAAACCGACACAGGTGGATAGGTAGAGTATACCAAGGCGCTTGAGAGAACGATGTTGAAGGAACTCGGCAAAATACCTCCGTAAGTTCGCGAGAAGGAGGCCCAGTTTCTACGCAAGTATTGACTGGGGGCACAAACTAGGGGGTGGCGACTGTTTACTAAAAACACAGGGCTCTGCGAAGTCGCAAGACGACGTATAGGGTCTGACGCCTGCCCGGTGCCGGAAGGTTAAAAGGAGGAGTGCAAGCTCCGAATTGAAGCCCCGGTAAACGGCGGCCGTAACTATAACGGTCCTAAGGTAGCGAAATTCCTTGTCGGGTAAGTTCCGACCTGCACGAATGGCGTAACGACTTCCCCGCTGTCTCCAACATCGACTCAGCGAAATTGAATTGCCTGTCAAGATGCAGGCTTCCCGCGGTTAGACGGAAAGACCCCGTGCACCTTTACTACAGCTTCGCACTGGCATCAGATACAATATGTGCAGAATAGGTGGTAGGCTTTGAAGCAGGAACGCTAGTTTCTGTGGAGCCTCCTTTGAGATACCACCCTTGTTTTGTTTGATGTCTAACCGCGGTCCGTTATCCGGATCCGGGACCCTGCGTGGCGGGTAGTTTGACTGGGGCGGTCGCCTCCTAAAGAGTAACGGAGGCGCGCGAAGGTTGGCTCAGAGCGGTCGGAAATCGCTCGTTGAGTGCAATGGCAGAAGCCAGCCTGACTGCGAGACTGACAAGTCGAGCAGAGTCGAAAGACGGCCATAGTGATCCGGTGGTCCCGAGTGGAAGGGCCATCGCTCAACGGATAAAAGGTACGCCGGGGATAACAGGCTGATACTGCCCAAGAGTCCATATCGACGGCAGTGTTTGGCACCTCGATGTCGGCTCATCTCATCCTGGGGCTGGAGCAGGTCCCAAGGGTACGGCTGTTCGCCGTTTAAAGAGGTACGTGAGCTGGGTTTAGAACGTCGTGAGACAGTTCGGTCCCTATCTGCCGTGGGTGTAGGATACTTGAGAGGAGTTGCCCCTAGTACGAGAGGACCGGGGTGAACGAACCACTGGTGGACCAGTTGTCGTGCCAACGGCAGTGCTGGGTAGCTATGTTCGGACAGGATAACCGCTGAAGGCATCTAAGCGGGAAGCCCCCCTCAAAACAAGGTATCCCTGAGGACCGTGGAAGACTACCACGTCGATAGGCCGGAGATG
This sequence comes from Aliiroseovarius sp. M344, assembly GCF_025140835.1. NCBI lineage: Bacteria > Pseudomonadati > Pseudomonadota > Alphaproteobacteria > Rhodobacterales > Paracoccaceae > Aliiroseovarius > Aliiroseovarius sp. M344. Next base: position 2,864,616 of record NZ_CP081153.1, on the reverse strand, counting down.
TAAGCGCAGCAATGCGTTCAGTTGACCGGTACTAATTGTCCGATAGGCTTGATTTGATCCAGTAGAAGCTAGACACTTTTACGATCACTCAAAAGCATACACACCTAAGTGTACTGACTTGGAACTGGAGAGAAGCAAACAAAAGCATCGCTCCAATTAGCTCTTTCCTCGGTTTGGTGGTCACAGCACAAGTGAAACACCCGATCCCATCCCGAACTCGGAAGTTAAGCACTGTCGCGCCAATGGTACTGCGTCTTAAGACGTGGGAGAGTAGGTCACCGCCAAACCTAGAAAAGAGCTAATTCTCTCAAATACGATATCAACACAAACAAACCGCCCCGAGCCAACATTGGCCGGGGCGGTTTGCGTTGGGGGAGGCGTGCACATGCCTATGGTGGAAATCCGGACTTCAAATCGGCTCAAACCAAGCCATACTTAACCCGCGCCAATAGCGACCCCGCAAACACCAAAAAAACAAAATGAAAACCAATGCCCTCGCAACACTCCTTGCTTTCTCTCTCCTCATTGCACCTCAAGAAACACGCGCCGAAAACTGTGCGGAGGTTTTGGCAAATCCGCCTTTTGTGGGGCCGAGTGGTGAGAGTCGGAAAAGAATAAGTACGAAAAACATGTTCGCCGCGCTGAAGGGCAAGATGTGCCCAAAGGACGTGGTCTCAGCGTATTTTGAAGCGGCCGGATGGGAGAAAAGAGCGGAACACCTACATCTGCCAAACAGTGTTATTCGTGGGGATATACCCGTCGATCAATTTATGGCTTTCTGTCTCCCCAGACACTTTCTTCTACGGTGGATAGATCGTTGCTATGCATCAGCTAGTGTCTATTCTTGCCAAGGGAGGATCGCGTTCATAAACTCAAGCCTTACCAAATAGACAGTGGTGAGCTATTGTTCACCGACTGTAACCTAGAGTTTCTGGCGCAGGTCACATCGGAGAAAGCGATTTCCCGACCAACTCGAACCATCGGCGACTCCAATCCCAGACCCGGGTCCGAAACTGGATAACTCGTTTCTCCTTATGACCAGTGATGCTTTGAAACCCCATCACTCTTCCTCAATTGCCTCACCCTATGCTAGCCTAGTTGCCTTAGGGAGTACCCATGGAAACGCTGGCGCTTTCAGACATCCTCGTGTTGGCTGCTGCCGGCATGTTCGTTTTGGGATACCTGATCATCAATCAGGTCATCCTGCGCATCATGCTGCTCATCGGCACTGCTTTGTACATCTGGTACTACTACGTTGTGGCACCGACCCCTCTTTGGCCGGCGATCTGGGCGAGCGCGGCGACCGGGTCCGCCAACATTATCGGACTTGGCAGTTTATTGCTTCGAAAGTCGAGGCTGGCGATCCCACGGCGGTTCGTCGACATTTATGATCATTTCGACACATTGCCGCCCGGAGATTTCCGAAAACTGATGCGGCTTGCCCGTCGCAGTAAACGACCGGCAGGCTATCAAATGACGCATCAAAATGTGGATGTCGAAATCCTTTACTACGTTATAAGCGGTACAATCAGGATAGAGAAGTTTGGCAATGCCTTCACGATGCCGGAGGGCAGCTTCGTTGGTGAAGTGTCTTTTCTGACTGGCAATCCCGCGTCTGCGTCAACCTTTCTTGCTGAAGATGGTGATGTTCTGGAGTGGGATGTCGACGCGCTTAAGCGACGTGCAGAACGGGATGCGCGATTCCGGTTGGCCCTTGATGCTGTGATCACACTGGATCTGGCGCAAAAAGTGGCTCGCGCGGGAGCTCAAGACCAAGATGCTATGGCACGCATCTCATAGCGGCCCAATTGGCAATGCAATTGAGTGGTGCAATCGACGGAGGCCGAGATCGCAAGGTATCTCATTACTCAAACCCATTCGTCGCACAGCTAAGGAAACGGTCGATCTGGGTCTGAATCTGCAGCCATTGCGGTAAAAGTTTTGAAGCATAGTCTACCACGGCGTCGATCGCATGGGTTCGAAAGTAATGGGTGCAGGATTGGTTTGATTTACCCGCTGCCGCCCTGCATTCCAAAACCGCGGAGAGCTCGCCACTGGGGTTCACCGCTGTATAGATCAATGTGGATTGGTCGCCATCGCCCGCGAATAGGCGCGACAGGCCAAAGTCTGACGGGGTTCGAGTGACCGCATTCCGGGCAGGTACAGCCGCGGCAGTCAGATTAGCAATGACCTTTTCCAGATCAGCGAAATCGCCAATGAGAAGGGTCAGATGTGCGGCGCTTTGTGTCGCTGTCAATCTCCGCGCTTGCTCGCGGCTGACCGGCAAAGCACTTCCCACCATCATTCGCAGCAGCAGCGAGCCATGACGCAACCCGCTTTGCTGATCGGCGCGATCTTCCAGATAAGACTGTGGGAGGGCAACCTGCACCTCCCCCCCTTCGAGCCCCATGTCGAGGTAAAGCACCACCATTTCGGCGCCGTCGAAGAACTGATTACAAGGGTCCATTGGAGGGCTTGTCACAAGAGTGTCATAGCTAACCGATCGCGCTGGCTGGCTGGTTGCCATCGCGAAAAGCCCGCAGAATATGAGCACAGTAGCTGTCTTCACATGCCAACTATGCGCCTAAGATGTCGTTTCGGCAAACTTGGCGGAGAAAGTGGTCGGCTTCGCGCCAAATTTACTCGGTAGGCACAGAGACGCGAAGTTGCAGGGTTTCCAGTCCGGGATTGGTCGGAACGATGTCGCCGTTGGAGCGGTGATCAAGCGAAATGCTGTAACGCATTCCATTGGGATGCTCATAGCCAGCGTCTATCCCCGAGCGAAACTCAACCGCATGTCCAAGCACGGGGCCATTTCCGCGCAACCAGAGGCCAGGCATGAACGAAAACTGCGCGAAAGAGGTGTTGCCCCAAAGGTGAAAGGCATTCACGGCGCCAAGGCCGATCCATACGTCACCCAAACTGTCCACAGAAGCGCCGATCGCGGGCTGGAAAGGGCCAAAGCTGATCGGCAAGTCGTGTCGGTAATAGGCTTCAGCCCCTATGGAATCAGCCTCGAATATGAGCCGCCCTGCGGATGCGACTTGGCGGGCCACGGTGGCCACCGGTTTCACGCACCCTGTGTCGCAGTGATTGACCCACATGTCGATCAAACCAGTGAATAGAAACAAGACTGCCAGCGTGCCGTCCATTACAATAACCTTCCGTGTTCTCAACCAGTTAAACAAACGCACCGGTAATGTCACCCGGTCGAATAAACCAACCGCCTATTGTAACAGTTTTTTTGCCGAATGAGCTTGTGGTTCCCAAACTGTCCGCCTATATACACCGCATTGGCGCGGGATGGAGCAGCCCGGTAGCTCGTCAGGCTCATAACCTGAAGGTCGTAGGTTCAAATCCTACTCCCGCAACCAAAACCAAAAACCGACCTTACAACGTCTGTTGTGGTCGGTTTTTTGTTGCCTGATCCTGATGTCCTGTTCACCAGATCCAAGATCTGCCGGCTTTGCCAACAAGACCGTATTGCATTGCCTTGCTCAGGCCAGCCATAAGTGCCCAAGCAACTGTCAGGCATAGGGATTGCCAGTGCATTTGAGAGGGTCTTCGATATGACGACGTATCACCCGACACAACCGCCCAAGCGGCGACATCAGTATGGCACACCAGAGCAGCAGGAATGGTTGCGCGTTGATGCGCACAGCCAGTTCGCCTTTTTCAGAGGTAGCCTGCGACCGGACGAAGGCTTCTATATTTTGGGGCGCGACGGCGCCCCGCTGGATAGTGCCGTCCAAGAACTACACACGACGACGCGGCTGACCCACGCATACGCGTTGGGAAAACAGGCTGGGCTAACTGGCTGCGACGCCGTTATTGATAAAGGTATGTCGTATCTCTGGCATCGCCACCGTGATCGGGAACACGGCGGGTATTTGTGGGCGCTTGACAGCGGCACAGTGCATGACGACCGGAAACTGGCTTACGGACATGTCTTCGTTCTGCTGGCAGGGGCGAGCGCGAAGTTGGCGGGGCATCCGGATGCAGACCGATTGATCGATAATGTGACGTCAGTGTTGAACCAGCGATACTGGGAGGATGACGCGGGGCTGTTTGCCGACGAATGGAATCGCGACTGGTCCCCCTTTTCGTCGTATCGTGGGATGAATACCAACATGCATGCTGTCGAGGCACTGCTGACCGCTTACGAAGCGACTGGACGCGAAGATTACATGAAAAAAGTCGGGCAAATTCTGGATTTTTTCATCGGCAAGATCGGTCAGACAGAGGGCTGGCGGCTGCCCGAGCATTACACAAAAGATTGGCAAGTCGACCTCAGCTATTCCGGTGATCCTATGTTTCGCCCTGCGGGCACCACTCCGGGCCATTCGTTCGAGCTTGCACGGTTATTGCTGCAATACTGGGATCTGCGCGGGCGACCTGATGATGCGTCATGCGAGGCTGCATGGGCATTGACCGAGCGTGCTCTGACGGACGCATGGGATCACAAGAACGGTGGTTTGTATTACACACTGAAGACTGGCGGAACGCCTGACATCAGAGACCGCTATTGGTGGCCTGTGACTGAGGCGATCGGCGTTCTTGCCAGCTTCCTAAAGCTCGGAGGGTCACAGGTTCAAGCGGAATGGTATGCGCGGATGTGGCAGTTCGCGGATTCCCATTTCATCGATCATAATCGCGGTGGTTGGTATCCCGAGATTGATGCGGCTGGCAAACCGACGGTCACCCAGTTTAAAGGCAAGCCGGACATTTATCACTCAATTCAAGCCACGCTCTTTCCGCTAACGCCAAAATTGTCGCGCATATCAGAAAACTTGGGCGACGTGCTGCGCAGTTAATCCGAAAGCGTTGGCGGCATGATGTGCGTCAAGGCAGGGCCTTGGTGATCTGTGCACTACACGACCTCAGGTGCTGACGTGGCTGTTCATCAGTCAAACGGTGCTGATGATTGAATGAGGATCAAATGTATAAGAAAATTCTTGTCCCAATGGCGCTGGATCACGACATCTCAGCAGAAACATTAGAGATTTCGAAACGCCTTCTTGCCGAAGGTGGTACGATCACAGCACTGCATGTTCACGAAGCTCCACAGGCGTCGGTCAGTGCTTATCTCAACGAAGATATCTTGAAGGCCGGACTTGACCACGCCCGAACCATTCTGGAGCAAAAGACGGCTGATCTGGAAGGTGTAACAACAGTTCTATTAAAAGGACATACCGCGCGCACCATCATTGATTATGCGCATGAGAAGAGTTTTGATTGCGTCGTGATCGGGTCGCATAAGCCAGGTATAAGTGATTTTTTCCTTGGCTCGACTGCAGCACGTGTGGTGCGCCACTGCCGCTGTGCGGTTCATGTTCAGCGAACTGGCGACTAACCTTAAGGCCGGTCAACGTGGTGCTGCGCCTTTGATCGTATTTGCAGAAGTGCCCCTCAAGCCCTCAGGATCTGAGGGGCACCGCTTGTCAATCGCTCAAAGAACGTCGTGGAACAGTTGGGTTAGGTTGTCCTTGTTCAGTTCTATAGGGTTGCCCCCGCAAGACGGATCAATCAACGCGCCTTTCACCAGCGTGTCGATATCGGGGTTGGTGACGCCAAGCTCACCAACGCGTCTCGGGATCGCCATGCTGTCGTTGAATTCCTGAACGAAGCTCTGGAACCCATTAAACCCGCCTTTGATCCCAAGATAGCCCGCCGCCAGATCAAACCGATCCATGATCGCCGGGGCATTAAGGCGCAGCACCGCAGGCATGCAGATCGCGTTCGTTGTGCCGTGATGGGTGTGATACATCGCGCCAATTGGGTGGCTCAACGCATGGATCGCGCCAAGGCCCTTTTGAAATGCGGTCGCGCCCATGGCGGCGGCGCTCATCATGTTGGCGCGGGCCTCGATATCAGTGCCGTCCGCATAGGCGCGGGGCAGATTGTCGATGACCAGCTTCATACCCTCAAGCGCGATGCCCTGGCTCATCGGGTGGTAGTGCGGGCTTGAATAGGCCTCGACGCAGTGGGCAAAGGCGTCCAGCCCGGTGCCTGCGGTGATAAATTTCGGCATCCCGACCGTCAGTTCTGGATCGCAGATGACCACACTGGGCAGCACCTTCGGGTGAAAGATGATCTTCTTCTCGTGCGTCTCAGAGTTGGTGATGACGCTGGCGCGGCCCACTTCTGACCCGGTGCCGGCCGTGGTGGGCACGGCTACGATCGGGGCAATTGCATCGGCATCTGCGCGGGTCCACCAATCACCAATATCCTCGAAATCCCAGACCGGGCGATTCTGACCTGCCATGAAGGCTACCATTTTGCCCAGATCCAGCCCTGACCCGCCGCCAAACGCGATCACGCCATCATGACCACCCGCCTTATAGGCTTTGACGCCGGCGGTCAGATTGGTTTCGTTCGGGTTTGGGTCCACGTCCGAAAACAGGCCGCGGCCCAGCCCGGCCCCATCCATAACGTCCAGTGTGTCCTTGGTGATCGGCAGATCGGCCAACCCCTTGTCCGTCACCAGAAGGGGGCGTTTGATGCCCGCCTGTGCACATGCCAGCGGCAATTCTTTGATACGGCCTGCGCCGAACTTGATTGCGGTCGGATAGGACCAGTTTCCTAGAAGGCTCATGATGTTACCTTTTTCAGATGATAGGATTTCGGACGGGTCAGGTTCTGATAGCCGATCACCGACAATCCCCCACCGCGACCAGTATTTTTACAGCCTGTCCAGCACAGACCCGGGTCAAGATAATCCGCCCTGTTCATGAAAACGGTGCCGGTCTCAACCTGATCGCCAACAGATTGCGCACGCTCGACGTCGCGCGTCCAGAGCGAGGCCGTCAGACCGAACTCGCTGTCATTCATCAGGCGGATCGCCTCTTCGTCGGTCTTGACGGCCATGATCCCGACAACGGGACCAAAGCTTTCATCCCGCATCACACGCATGTCGTGGGTGACGTTTGTCAAAATCTGAGGCGTCAGATACGCCCCGCCATCATCTTCCGGGAACGTGTCGATATGGGCCTTCGCGCCATCGGCCAATGCCTCGTCAATCTGGGCACGCACTTCAGAGGCAAACCGCACATTGGCCATCGGACCAAGTGTGGTTTCCGGGTCTAGTGGGCTGCCAAGTTTGTAGCCTTTCACAATCTCGACCGCCTTGGCGACAAAATCGTCAAACAGGCTTTCATGAACATAGATGCGCTCGATCCCGCAACAGCACTGACCGGCATTGAACATCGCCCCGTCGATCAGGGTTTCGACGGCCGCATCCAAATCAGCGTCCTCCATGACATAGCCGGGATCTTTTCCGCCAAGCTCGGTGCCGACGCCAGTGAACGTGCCAGCCGCTGCGCGTTCCATCGCTTGCCCGCCACCAACTGATCCGGTGAAGTTCACGAAGTCGAACGCGTTGCCCGAAATCAGATCATTGGTCACGTCATGCGACAGAAACACGTTCTGAAACACATCGGTGGGAATGCCGGCAGAATGAAACGCCGCCGCCATGCGTTCGCCAACCAAAAGCGTTTGGGTGGCGTGTTTCAGCACCACAGTGTTGCCCGCAATCAGCGCAGGCGCGACGGTATTGATTGCGGTCATGTATGGGTAATTCCACGGCGCGACCACGAACACCACGCCATGCGGCACACGCTTGATATAACGCTTGAAAGAAGCATCCTCGCCAACATTGATATCCGCCAACGCCTCGGCTGCAATGCTGGCCATATGCGTCGCGCGCTCGTTGAACCCACCAAACTCGCCGCCATAGCGTACAGGGCGCCCCATCATATGGGCCAACTCCGGCACAATGTCGTCATTCATCGCGCCCACAGCGGCAACCCCTGCCTGCACAAGATCGATCCGCTCCTGAAGTGGACGCGCAGCCCACGCCGCTTGTGCATCTCGCGCCCGCTGAGCCACGACAAACGCATCCTCCCGCGACAACGTCTCACGCGTTGCAAAAACTGAACCGTCAATCGGCGACACACAATTTAAAACCTGGTTCATAGACCATTTTCCTCATGTTTCTTTTGGCCGTAAATATCCCCGCCGGAGGCAGGAAATCTTGTTACGCCCGCTCAAACCCACGCGCGATTTCCCAATCGGTCACCACGCGTTCGAATTCCTCAATCTCCACTTCCGCAGCGCGGGTATAGTGATCAATGACGTCATCTCCCATCGCGGCCCGCAGCATGGCCGACCCATGCAGTGCATCGCGCGCGGCTTGCAGGTTGCCCGGGATCATTCCGGTATCGCCCTTATAAACATCGCCCGTGGTTGGGGGCTGAAGCTCTAGCGCTTCCTCGATCCCAGCAATGCCAGCTGCCAGCATCCCTGCAATTGCAAGATAGGGGTTCATATCTGACCCAGGGATGCGGCATTCCACCCGGATCGCCTTGGTTCCTTCTCCGCACAACCGGAACCCTGCTGTTCGGTTGTCCACCGACCAGATGATCCGCGTGGGCGCAAATGTGCCCTTCATGAACCGCTTATAACTGTTGATGTAAGGCGCCATGAAATAGGTGTAGTCCGGTGCGTATTTCAGCAGCCCGGCCATATAGTTTTTCATCAGCGCCGACATGCCGAGCTTATCATCGGCATCAACGAAAGCTGGTTTGCCGTCTTTCCACAGCGACTGGTGCACATGGCTGGAGGAACCAACCTTTTCGTGGTGCCATTTCGGCAGGAAACTTGCGGCGTGTCCTTGCTGCCAAGCAATTTCCTTCACCGCATGTTTGGCAATCGTGTGAAAGGCTGCTGTGTCCATTGCGGCCGCATATTTGATGTTCAGCTCTTCCTGGCCAGCCTCGGCTTCACCTTTTGAGTTTTCGATCGGCAAGCCGGCATTCCACAGGTGATTGCGGATCGGCCGCATCACGTATTCTTCTTTGGTGGTCTGCAGGATGTGGTAATCCTCGTTATAGCCCGAGATGGGCGTCAAATCGCGGAACCCACCCTTGCTAATCTCCTCAAAACTCTTCTCGAACAGGAAAAATTCCAGCTCGGTTGCACACATCGCATCAAAGCCCATGTCAGCCAAGCGCGCCACCTGACGCTTCAGGATTGCGCGTGGCGAATGGGGCACGTCTTCATGGGTGTGGTGGTCCAAAACATCGCACAGCACCATCACTGTACCGTCCAGCCATGGCACAGGCCGCAGTGTGGCCAAATCTGGCTTCATGACATAGTCGCCATAGCCGCGCTCCCAACTGGTCGAGGCATAGCCATCCGGCGTCCCCATTTCCAGATCGGTGGCCAGCAAATAGTTGCAACAGTGGGTTTCCTCCCACGCGCCAGCTACGAAGTGGCCTGCATGAAACCGTTTGCCCATCAGGCGGCCCTGCATGTCGACGAAACACACCAGAACGGTGTCGATTTCACCCTCCGCGACTTGGGACTTCAGATCTTCAAAAGAAAGTATAGGCGACATAGTTGGACCCTCTGAAAGTGAACCGGGCGAGCAAGATACTCGCCCGGAAAGTGAGTATACGCAGATTAGCCGTAACGATATGGACGGCCAGCTTTTTGCATGTCCGCATTATACTTTTTGATGATATCCACAACCTTGGCTTTGGTTTCGGATTCCGCTGCTATTTCATCCCAGAATTTGATTGCCGCGTCTTCCACCTGTGCCCATTCGGCGTCAGGAATTGTGGTCAGTTCCATCTTGGGTCCGTTCACACGCAGGCTGGCCTCGCCGCCCCAATACCACCATTGGCGATAGTAATGCGACTGATCACAGCAGACGCGGAACAGCGTTTGCAGGTCCTCAGGCAGTTCGTTCCAGCGATCCATATTTGCAAAGAACGATCCGGCCCATGCGCCCGAGATATTGTTGGTCAGGAAATAGTTGGTCACATCGGCCCAACCAACAGTGTAGTCCTCGGTGATGCCCGACCATGCGATGCCGTCAAGCTCGCCGGTTTGAACAGCAACTTCGATATCCTCCCAAGGCAGTGTGACAGGCACAACGCCGAACTGGGCAAGGAAGCGGCCAGCGGTCGGGAAGGTGAAGACGCGCTTGCCTTTCAGATCCTCAAGCGAATTGATCGGATCCTTGGTGGCAAAATGGCATGGATCCCATGCGCCAGCGCTGATGTGTTTTACGCCGACCTTGGAATATTCTGCGTCCCATATCTCGTTCAGACCGTATTGGTTGAACAGCACCGGCACATCCAGCGAATAGCGCGACGCAAAGGGGAAGTACCCGCCAAACACGGTCACTTCGGTCGGGGATGCCATCGAGTCGTCATCTGACTGAACCGCATCAATCGTGCCGCGTTGCATGGCCTGAAATAGCTCACCCGTGGGCACCAGCTGATCTGCAAAGAACAGCTCGATCTGCATCCGGTCGCCAGCGATCTTGTTGAACATGTCGATGGCAGGCTTGATCACATGCTCGGCCAGCGCGGGTCCTGCATAGGTCTGCATCCGCCATTTGATTGTGGATTGAGAAAGCGCCGGAGTAGCAAGCGGCGCTGCCAAAGCGCCAACACCTGCGCCGGCGATAAACTTACGTCTCGTTGTCATTTGTTGTTCTCCTTGTTGCAAGTTGATTTCGGCTCGTTTGCCGAGCTCTCTGATTTAATTTCCATAGACCCAACCCGGCAGCCAAAGGGCGATCTCCGGGAACAGGATGACCAATGTCAGCGCCAGCACCATCACCAGCACAAAGGGTAGGATGGAGCCATAAATATCGCGCAGCGTGATTTCCGGCGGGGCCATCGCGCGCATCAAAAACAGATTATAGCCGAAAGGCGGCGTCATATATGCGATCTGAGTCGTGATCGTATAGAGCACACCATACCAGATCAGATCGAAACCAAGTGCGGCGACCAGAGGCACGTAAAGTGGAGCGACGATGACCAGCATTGCGGTGTCATCCAGAAACGTTCCCATAAGGATGAAGCTTAGTTGCATCAGGATCAAGATGACCCATGGGTTCAGACCCAACCGCTCGGTGAATAGAGTCTCGATGGCTTTCACAGCGCCCAAGCCGTCGAACACGGCACCAAAGGCCAAAGCGGCAAGAATGATCCACATGAACATACAGCTAATGCCCAATGTCATTTTGACCGAGGTTTCGAACACCTCCTTGGTCATGCGACCTTTCAGGACGGCGGCAAGGAACGCGGTAATTGCGCCGATGGCCGAGCTCTCAACAAGCGAGGTCCAACCGTTGACGAAGGGCACCATCATCGCCGCGAAGATGACCAAGGGCAGCATTCCGGCCCGTAACAGCGCCAGCTTTTCGGACATGGGGATGTCGCGTTCCTCTTTCGGAAGGGCGGGGCCGAGCGCGGGATTTATGTGGCACCGAACCGCGATATAGATGATGAACATCGCGGCCATCATCAGCCCGGGCAAAACGCCAGCCAGCCACAACTGGCCAACCGGCTGACGGGCAATCATGGCATAGAGAACCAGCACAACGGAGGGCGGCACCAGAATGCCCAGTGACGATCCCGCCTGAATGACGCCGGTCACCATTTTCTTGTCGTAGTTCCGTTTCAGCAATTCGGGCAAAGCAATCGTCGCGCCAATCGCCATGCCCGCAACACTCAGCCCGTTCATGGCCGAAATCAGCACCATAAGACCAATTGTCCCGATCGCCAGACCACCTTTCAGGCCGCCCATCCAGACATGAAACATCTTGTACAGGTCATCAGCAATCTTCGACTCTGACAGCACGTAGCCCATGAAAATGAACATTGGTAGGGTCAGCAACGGATACCATTTCATCAGTTTCATTGCCGAGGAAAAGGCAATGTCATAGCCACCGCGATCGCCCCAAAGGACAAGTGCCGCGATCACGGCCACAAAGCCGATCGCGCCAAAAACGCGCTGTCCGGTCAGAAGCATCGCCATCATGGTTGCGAACATGAAGATCGCAATCAACTCATACGACATTGTCGATCTCCTCGCCGCGCAGGCGCAGAATGTCTTTGAAAAGCTCGGATATGGCCTGCAGCAACATCAGTGATATCCCGGTGCACATAATAAGTTTGATTGGCCATAGATAAGGGCGCCACGCTGTCGGACTACGCTCGCCGCCATAACTGAAGGAATAGATCGTACTGTCGACACCGCCCCAAAGCAGAACGCTAAGATAGAAAATCAGGAACATCACCGTGATGATGTCTATGGCGGCTTTGCGGCGTGTGCTCCACCCGCCGTAAAGAAGGTCCATACGGACATTCGATCCCATCTGGATCGAATAGGGCCCGCCCAGAATGTAGTAGGTCACCATGGCAAACTGCGCCATTTCCAGCGTCCAGAGCGACGGGTTAAAGAAGGTTTTCGAGATCGAAGACCACAACAGGATCGCCATCATGACAAAGATGCCATACATGGTCACCCGTCCGATGCGATAGTTGATCTGATCAACAATGCTGATGAATTTGCGAAGCGCTGTCATATTTCGGCGGTTTCCATTGTGGTGATCTGTGCGATGACCTGCCCAAGCGTGGCGGCGATATGCTGCGCCATTTTTTCTGCAGTTGCGGGGGTGTCAATCAGGTCATTGCGAATTTCGATCATGACGTTTTCCAAACCGCGCGCTTCGGCGTGTTTGGCCAGCGAATAGGTCACGCCGTCTCGGGCGGCATAGGGTTCGTTGATTGCCGCGCGATAGATACCTTGGCCGTGCTCGATTTTGACAGCGGCTTTGGCGGCATTGCTGCTGTTGTCATGCAAATACCCAATGTCCAACGTGCGGCGTTGACCGTGATAAATGGGCGTGAAGCTGTGAACCGTGACCAGCAGAACCGGGGCGCTGGACCGTTCGATCTGCCGGTCAATGACCTGATCGACAGCGGCATGAAATGGGACATGGACTGTGTCGAAACGATGCTGTTTTCCGGCATCGTCAAGCCCAGCGTTTCCGGGTATTTCGAAAATCTCGCTGCGGGCAGGGACGCAATCGGGGGCCTCCAACGGGCGATTGCAATCGTAGACCAGCCGCGAAACCTGACCTGCGACAAGGGGTGCATCAAGCAGAGCACTTAAGCACTTGGCGACATCCAGGGCCCCGATGTCCCAAGCAGCATGAGAGTGCTGCGCATCGTCTGCCAACCCAAGACCATCATACTCAGGCGGGATGAAATGGGATGCGTGCTCGCAGACAAGCACAACGGGAGCTGTTCCCGCAGCCCCTATCAGCGCAGCCGCTGGCCAAGCTTTCCCGAGCATATTTCTTGCACCCCCGTTTCGTGATGTGTAATTATCACTACAACGAGATCGCATGTGTCAAGATGTATTCTGTAGCGATCGCTACACTGCGGCTATTGTTGATTGAAATGGTGACAAATGGCAAAGAAACCTCTCGTCAAAGACCAAATCCGGGCAAAGCAGGACGAGCTGACAGCTGCTGAACGGCGACTGACAGCCACGCTGTTGGACGATTCGTTGGTCGCAGGGCTGCAGTCGATCACCAAGCTGGCGGAAAGCGCCGAGGTTTCAACGCCCACAGTTATTCGCCTTGCGCGCAAATTGGGGTATCAGGGCTTTCCAGACTTGCAAGACGCCATCCGGGACGAGATTGCCGCCCAGATGAAAGAACCGCTGGCAAAGCTTGAAACCGCGGGGGTGTCTGGCGGGAAAGACCACATCATCAGCCGCTTCGCCGAGGCCGTGTCGCGTAATATTAACCGCAGCCTTGAGCGTCTCGATCTTGACGAATTTGACAGAGCGGCCGCGCTTCTGTCAGATCCCAATCGGCGACTGTACTTGCTGGGCGGGCGGATCACGCGATCAAACGCGCATTACTTTTTCAATCACCTTCAGATCATTCGACCCGGTGTGACGCTGTTGGATTTCTCGCCCAGCGTCTGGCCTCAATCGCTTTTGGATATGGATGAAAACTCTACTCTCATCGTTTTCGACATTCGGCGATATGAGAAAGAATTGGAGCGTTTGGCCAAACTGGTCGTCGATCAGGGTGCGAACATCGTGCTGTTTACCGATCAGTGGGGGTCGCCAATCGAACGCCATGCCAAATTCTGTTTCCGCAGTCTGGTCGAGGTGCCATCAAGCTGGGATTCGACACTGGCGATCAACTTCCTGATCGAAACCCTTGTGGCCGATATCCAAAGCCGCAGTGACAGCGCCGATCGCATCGCGGCCCTGGAAGAGATGATTGGTGAATCGCGTATTTTTCGCAGCAACTGACACTGCGTGATATCTGGATGTTGACTGGTCAGCCTTATTCCGGCTTATCGATCAAACCCTGCATCTTGCCGATTGCAGACCGCATCATTCTTTCCAGACCAACACGGACCCGGTCCGCGACCTCGACATATTGATCCAAGATAGGCTGGATTGCAGGGATACGTTCACCAATTGCAGGAGCGTAAATATAGAGAATGGCCAGAATGCACGCCAAAACGATGACCAAGATATAGCCGCGGCGGAAACTGTTCGGGCTAAACTCTTCTCCGTCTACAGCGTCGACAGCGGTGCTGCCAGCCTCGCCCGCAGGCGCGTCGAGCGTCGAATTGATCTCTTCAATATCGGGCAGGACATCGCTGCGCTTAAGGTCGTCGGACGCAAGCGGTTGTTCGTCTTGATCAGTGGGTTCGACGTCAGCAAGGGTGCGTTTGGTGCTGTCTGACCCAGTACCTGGAGCTTCGTCCAGACCCAGATCAGTTTGCGTTTCAAGGCTTTCGCGTTCGTCGTCGCGTGCTTTGAGTTCCTTCGCAGCTTCCTCTTGCAGAATACTGCGGACGTCATCATCCAATTGCCGGGCTGGCGTAGAGGGCGCGTCATCGCCACTGTCTTCAGTCTGGTCGTCGTCGGACAGGTCAGGTTCCGAAGTCTCGGCTTCAACGGCCTCATCAAAGACTTCTGTCGCCTCTTCGTCCATCTCGTCGATATTGTCGAAGGGGGATGGCGCAGCTTCTTCTTCGGCCTTGACGCGGGCCTCCGCGCTTGGGGCCAATTGGAACCAAGCGTGTCCACAATTGGAACACTGAACATCACGCCCGCTTTCGGGCATCACGCGGTCATCTACTTCATACTGCGCGCCGCAACTAGGACAAACCAGACGCATATTCTTTCCTCGACCCCCGCCGTTCAGCGGGGGTTTTCCCTGCCATTTCAGTTTTAATATGGCAGTTTCTCTGCGAAAATCAAACCATTGCAAGCTCTGCATTGAAACAAATGCTTAGCTGAGGCAAAACTGTCGCCAAGCAATAGCGAGGACCGCGAGTGATCGAGCTGGAACAAGTGTCCTACGGATATGGGGACAGCACTCTTCTATCCGATATTTCCATGAAACTTGCACCGGGTTCGTTTCACTTTTTGACCGGGCCTTCGGGCGCGGGGAAAACGACACTCATCAAATTGTGCTACGGCGAACTGCTAGCAACGCAGGGGCGGGTTGCCCTGTTCGATCAAGACGCAAAGCAGATGTCGCGCGACGATGTCGCGAACGCACGCAGGCGAATTGGTGTTGTGCATCAGGATTGTCAATTTTTGGATCACTTAAGTGTTGCCGAGAATGTATCTCTGCCTTTGACGGTATCTGGGCGCAGTCTGGCGGATCAATCGGAGCTTGAGGATCTGCTGGCTTGGGTGGGCCTGTCGCAGCAGCGCTCAGCCAAGCCGCCGGAATTGTCCGGGGGCGAACGGCAAAGAGCCGCCTTGGCCCGTGCTGTCGTAATGTCGCCGGATGTTATTTTGGCAGACGAACCGACAGGCAACATTGATTGGGAGATGTCGCTACGCCTGCTCAAGTTGTTGATCGAACTGAACCGCATGGGAAAGACCGTGTTGATCGCAACCCATGACATGAACCTGATCCGATCGACAAAGGCACAGGTTCAGACGCGCGTTTTACGTATCTCGAACAAACACGTCACTCAGGCGGGGGTTGATTTATGAACGCGCGGCTGAGCACTTTGATGCATTTCGTAGCAGGGGACGCGCAGGCGGACCGTGTCGTACCGCCAACAGGTTATACAGCCCGACTGACGGTGTTTGCGGCGGCGTCGATGGCTTTCTTAGCAGTGTTTGCCTTGGCGCTGTCTTTGGCGACGGGCCGATTGGCGGATCGTTGGGGTGAAGCGCTCGCCAAAAGTTCGACCATCCGCATTTCTGCTCCGTTGGATCAGATGGACGCGCAGGTTCTTGCCGTGATGGAGGTGTTGGCGACGACCCCCGGCGTAAAAGAAGCCCGCCCGCTCAGCGATGATGAGCAGCGCGCCTTGCTCGAACCTTGGTTCGGACCAGACTTGCCGCTTGATCAATTGCCAATCCCGAAACTGGTCGAGGTGATCGAGGATGCTGACGGCTACGACGCCGATGGCCTGCGCGCCCGATTGGCCGGTGAAGCACCGGGCGCAATATTGGACAACCATGCCCGTTGGCGCGAGCCGCTGGTGCGTGCGGCCAACCGGCTGCGTACGCTGGGCCTTGTTGCCATCGTGCTGATCACTGCGCTTGCTGGTGTTGTGATAACGCTCGCCGCGTCTGCCGCTCTGTCGGCGAATGAACAAGTTATCCGGGTGCTTCGTCTTGTCGGTGCGCAGGACCGGTATATCGCCCACGCTTTTGTGCGCCGATTTACCTTGCGTGCTTTGGCCGGTGCCCTTGTCGGTACGGTTCTGGGCGCTTTTGCGATCTTGCTCTTGCCTTCGACTGGCGATCAGGGAAATTTCCTGACCGGTCTGGGGTTCGTCGGGTGGCAATGGCTGTGGCCTTTCGTGATCCCACCATTCGCAGCGCTTGTAGCCTATGTCGCGACACGCCAGACGGCTCAGACCGTATTGCAGGAGAAACGCTGATGCGTAACGCAATTCAATGGCTGCGGTCACTTCTGTTCATCATCCAGATGTACGTCATGTTACCGATTGTTGGTTTCGTGGGGGTGCCGCTTGTGTGGATCAAACGTGATAACGCGTTCAAGGTGATCCATTTCTATTGTAATTGGGTTCGCTGGACAGCGTCGTGGATGATCGGGCTTAAAAGTGAAATCCGCGGCGAAGTTCCAACGGGCGAGGTGTTGATCGCCGCAAAACACCAGTCTTTTTTCGATATTTTGCTGCTGGCCTCTGTGCTGCCGCGCTTGAAGTTCATCTATAAAAGCCAGCTTAAATGGGCGCCCATTATCAACATATACGCCGTCTATACCAACTCGGTGCCGGTTAATCGCGGCAAGAAAGGCGCGGCTATCAAACAGATGGTTGCCGCCGTGAGAGATGGGCAAAACAAGCCGGGGCAGCTTGTGATTTTTCCGCAAGGCACACGTGTCGCTGCTGGGGCCAAGAAGCCATATAAGGTTGGAATTGGTGTGCTGTACAAAGAAACCGGGCAGGCGGTGGTCCCGGCCTCGACAAATGTGGGCGTGTTTTGGAAACGCCACGGGATCATGCGTTATCCCGGATTGGCGGTGGTTGAGTTTCATGATCCGATCAAACCTGGTCTTTCGACGGACGCCTTCATGGAACGTGTCGAGGATGCGGTGGAGATTGGATCTGATACCTTGATGCGCGAAGCGGGAATGGAGATTTCGGAGTAATGGAGTTCATTGAGACGACAGAAGAGCTGGAAGCCCTATATGGCACGCCTGTTGAGATGTCGCTTAAGAAAGTCACTGACCACCTGACGCCAACCTATCGCGAATGGATTATGGCTTCACGGTTTTGCGTCCTGACAACCGTCGGCCCCGAAGGCACCGATGGCAGCCCGCGCGGTGACGACGGCCCCGTTGTGGCTGAGCTTGACGCACAGACCCTTGCGATGCCGGACTGGCGCGGCAATGAACGGGCAGACAGCCTGCGTAACATCGTCCGCGACCCTCGGGTCTCTTTGATGTTCATGGTGCCGGGATCCGGCAATGTGATGCGCGTCAACGGAGAGGCCCGGCTGACAGCAGACGACGCCTTGCGCGCGAGATTTGAGAAATCGGGCAAGCAACCGCGCGTGGTCATTGTGATCCGCATTGATGAAGTCTATCCGCAATGCGCGCGCGCCATCGTGCGCTCGCGGCTTTGGTCTGCGGGCGATGCCAGTGTTGGCCTGCCAACGATCGGCGAAATGATGAAGGACCTGACGTCCGGGGCTTTCGACGGCGAGAGTTACGACAAGGAATGGCTTGGGCGTGCTCAGTCGACCCTTTGGTGAAGGCCGGCGCGTTCTGAATACCTACCTTGCGCTAAACTGCTCAAACGCCTCGCGGGCCTTGGCGCTGTAGGCAATGGAAGGACCGCCACCCATATAGGCCGCCATGGCCAGCGCTTCGTTCAGCTCGTCCAGAGTCGCGCCAAGGCGTACCAGAGAGCGGACATGGAAGCCGATGCAGCCGTCGCACCGTGTTGAAATGGCGATGCCAAGGGCGATGAATTCTTTGGTCTTCTCGCTCAGGGCGCCGTTGGTCTTGGCGGCGGCTCCCATCTGGGCGAAACCCTTCATCGTTGCAGGCGTGTCTTTGGCGAGCCGGTTGATGTTGCCTTCGGTTTCAGAAAGAAATGCGTTCCAGTCCACGGGAGTCCTCCTTTGGGGTCAGCCGTGACTTTCTTTCGGAAAATGCGGCAAGCCAACCCCGTCAACGAAGACGTGATTGGCGAACCTGCAATAGTAATGCGTCAGGCTGCGAGGCCCTTCGACCCCATCTTCAGGAACTTTTCGCGACGCTCTTTCATCAAGACGTCATCTTTCTGGCGCTTCTTAAGGGCTTTCAGCTCTGCTTGGATGGCCTTCCCAACGGCAGCAATGGTTTCCTGTCGGCCACGCTGCGCACCGCCCAGCGGCTCTGGAATGATCTGGTCGATCACGCCGAGTTGTTTCAGGTCTTGTGCGGTCAGACGCAGGGCTTCGGCGGCTTCGCGCATTTTTTCGGCATCCTTCCACAGGATGGATGCGCAGCCCTCGGGGCTGATCACCGAGTAGATCGAGTGTTCCAGCATCATCACTGTGTTGGCTGTGGCCAGCGCGACAGCACCACCCGATCCGCCTTCACCGATGATGACTGAGATCACTGGAGATTTAACATTCAGGCTGCGTTCGGTAGACCTCGCGATAGCCTCAGACTGACCGCGTTCTTCTGCACCTTTGCCGGGATAGGCGCCGGGGGTGTCAACCAACATGACGATCGGCAATCCAAAGCGGTCTGCCAGATCCATCAAGCGGATCACTTTGCGATAGCCTTCTGGGCGCGCCATGCCAAAATTGCGTTCAATCCGCGACTTCGTATCGTTGCCTTTTTCCTGGCCCATAACGACGACAGGAATGTCACCAATGCGTGCAAGCCCACCCATCACGGCGTGGTCATCGGCAAAATTCCGGTCTCCTGCCAGCGGTGTGTATTCCGTGAACAACGCTTCGATGTAATCTTTACAATGCGGCCGATCGGGATGGCGGGCCACCTGACATTTTCGCCAGGGGGACAGGTCTTTATAGAGCTCTTTCAGCAGGGCGCTCGCCTTGGCGTCCAGCCCAGTGGCCTCGCCTTCGACGTCCATTTCTTCGTTTGATCGGGCAAGGGCGCGAAGCTCTTCCGCCTTACCTTCGATTTCAGCCAACGGTTTTTCAAACTCAAGATAGTTGGTCATGGCTCTGCCCAGTTGCACAATGTTCTTGCCTATATGCCGCTTGCTGCGCGGCAATACAACTGCTGCTCGCTTTATCAGTCGGTGAAATCCGCGAGAATAATGCAGTGCGCAACAGATGTAGGATCGTCCGCTCAAACCGAGGGTCAACTGCAATTAACGCTGAAAAACGAAAGAAGGTGAGTGTGGCGGGCCTTTTGACCCGCCACGTCAGATCATGACGCCATTTCGATCAACTTGGCGAACTGTGCGTCGCTAAGAACCTGACGCCAATGGTCGGTGCAGTTGGACCGCATCATGACCAGCTTGATCTCGTTGGCGCCGATCTTGTCGGCAATTGCCTGACGCGCCTCGATTGGTGCACCTTCCACGATCGCAGCGCGCAAGTCGGCACGCAGTTGCACAGTTTCGGACTCCAGCGCCTTGCGTTGGGCTGGCATGGTTGAAACCCAGTCCTGAACGGCGGTGCGCTGCGCTGCGTCCAACTCCAATGCATCCATATTTTTAGCCAATATGCCGGTCAGTTGTATGACCGGGCGCGACAGACCCGTCTGGGCGGGGTTCGAAGGTTGCATTTGCGCCATAGCAGCGCCGGTCAGGCTGAGGCTAAGGGCGGTGGCGAAAAGAAGCGGTTTCATGGTTGAACCTTTCAAGTTGGGATGCGTCCCCAAACGGGCCTCGTCATGACCCGCGACCAATCTAGCCAACATTCAGGCCTGTCCAATGCGACCGGATGCCCTGCGACAGGGTGTACCAACGCAAAAGGCCCCGCGCTGGGCAGGGCCTTTCCCGGAATGGGTCAAAGATCAGCTGTTCGCGATCAACTCTGCCTGCGCCACGATCACTTCGGCTTGTTTGATCGAGGCGATGTCGACCAGACGCCCCTTATAGACGGTCGCACCCTCGCCATTGGCTTTGGCTTCCTCCATCGCGGTGAGGATTTCGCGGGCTTCGGTGACAGCTTCTTCTGACGGCGTGAAAACATCGTTGGCCAGTGCGATTTGTTTGGGGTGGATGGCCCATTTGCCAACCATACCCAGCGTGGCAGATCGTTTTGCCTGCGCGATATATCCCTCGTCGTCCGAGAAGTCGCCGAACGGCCCGTCAACCGGCAAAACGCCATGGGTGCGGCAGGCTGCGACGATGGCGGCCTGTGCCCAGTGCCACGGGTCTGACCAATGTTTCTTGCCGTCGCGCAGCATGTAATAGTTCTCCTGCGTGCCGCCGATGCCTGTGGTTTGCATACCCATCGACGCTGCGAAATCGGCAGCGCCCAGTGACATGGCTTGCAGGCGCGGTGAGGATGCAGCGATGGCTTCGACATGGGCGATGCCCGCTGCGCTTTCGATGATCACTTCAAAGGCCACGGGTTTGGTGCGACCTTTGGCACGTTCAATCGCGGTGACAAGTGCGTCAACAGCATAGACGTCTTCGGCACAGCCGACTTTCGGAATCATAATCTGATCCAGTCGCTCGCCCGCTTGTTCCATCAGGTCGACGACATCGCGATACCAATAGGGGGTGTCCAGCCCGTTGATCCGAACCGAAACATGCTTTGTGCCCCAGTCGACCGTGTTGATCGCTTCGATCGCATTGGCGCGGGCCATGTCCTTGTCGGAGGGGGCGACGCTGTCTTCGAGGTCAATGTTGATCACATCTGCGGCCGAGGTCGCCATTTTCGCGAACAGTTTGGTATTTGATGCCGGGCCAAACAATTGGCAGCGGTTAGGGCGGGCAGGGGCGGCAGGTTGGATGCGGAAGGACATGGGTCGCCTTTCGGTAATGAAGTTGCGATTTCTTGGCTGCAATCGTTATTAAATTGCCCGGCAATTCGCAAGTCGATTTTGCTGATGCAGCATGGTGGCGTGCGGCATTGCAGCAAATCGGAGATTCTTGCACCAATTTCATTCAGGAGGCAGAAAGTCCCGGCATTTAGGTGTGTGGCGCAATAATCTTCTGATTTACTTTGACAACGCACGGCTTTTGCAAGATATTTCGGGGCTTCTTCGTGAAATATCCCGCCGTAACTTGTTGAGAGGGCGCGAACATGATCAAGATACCATACCTTCTGTTTCTGGGCGATGCGCCTGATCAACTGGCTGCAAAGGTTGCGCAAGGCATCAAAGATTGGCGGCCGGAAAATGCGGTTGGGCAATACCGTATGGAGGGCTGCAAGGCCGATCTGGGTCTGACAGACATGACCTTGCGCGAAGCCAAAGCTGCCGGGGCGAAGACCTTGGTCATTGGTGTCGCGAACCGCGGCGGCATGATCTCGCAAGCCTGGAAAAAAGTGCTGGTGATGGCGCTTGAGGAGGGGTTCGATCTGGCTTCAGGGCTACACAACCTGTTGCGCGACGAACCCGATTTGGCAGCTGTAGCCGAGGCCACCGGGCGCGCATTGCATGACGTGCGCTTGCCTGAGGTGAAATACCCCATCGCAAATGGCAAGAAACGCACCGGAAAGCGGTGCCTGGCGGTTGGCACTGACTGTTCTGTTGGTAAAATGTATACCGCCCTGGCGATGGACAAGGAGATGCGCGCGCGTGAAATGAGCTGCACGTTCCGGGCCACGGGGCAAACCGGCATTCTGATCACCGGCGACGGCGCGCCTTTGGATGCGGTGGTTGCAGATTTCATGGCCGGTTCAGTCGAATACATCTCGCCCGACAACGACGATGATCATTGGGACTTGATCGAGGGGCAGGGGTCGCTGTTTCACGCCTCCTATTCCGGTGTGACCATGGCGTTGATCCATGGTGGGCAACCCGATGCGCTGATCCTGTGTCACGAGCCGACACGTGAACACATGCGCGGCCTGCCCGATTATCAGCTGCCAACATTGGAAGAGCTGCGCGATATCGCCCTGACACTGGCGAAGGTGGTGAATCCCGCCTGTCAGGTTATCGGCATTTCGGTGAACACACAGCACATGTCCGAAGACGACGCCGCATCCTATCTGGCGAAGCTTGAGGCCGAGATGGGTTTGCCCGCCACCGACCCATTCCGGTTCGGCGCAGAGAAGCTGGTGGATGCATTGGCGGCGGTTTAACCTGAATGGGCGGCATTGGCCGGGATGGAAAACGAGGCAGGTATGAGAATTTCAGTTACAGCAGATGTTTTCAAATTGGCGGAAGTGTTCACCATCTCCCGAGGGTCGCGAACCGAAGCAAAGGTGCTGACCGTGCGTGTGCAGGATGGCGATCACTACGGATGGGGGGAATGCGTCCCTTATGCGCGCTATGGTGAAACGCTGGACAGCGTGACGGATGAAATCATGGCGCTACCTGCTGACGTGACCCGGCAGACGCTTTACGATCTGTTGCCTGCAGGCGCTGCGCGCAATGCAGTTGATTGCGCCTTGTGGGATCTGGAGGCCAAACGTGCTGGCAAACGAGTGTGGGAGCTGGCGGGCCTGACCGCGCCCGGCCCCGAGATCACCGCCTATACGCTGTCGCTGGCGGAACCTGCCCAGATGCGGGCGCAAGCTGCGAAACATGCCCATCGGCTGCTTCTGAAAATCAAACTTGGCACGGCGGATGATATGGCGCGGCTCGAAGCTGTGCGTGCCGGTGCGCCCAACGCCCGCATCATTGTCGACGCGAACGAAGGCTGGTCCGCCGAGGTTTACGCCGACCTTGCGCCACATCTGGTGCGGCTTGGCGTTGATCTGGTCGAACAGCCCTTGCCCGCTGGCGAAGATGACGCGCTGATCGGGATGGATCGTCCTGTACCTGTCTGCGCAGACGAAAGCTGCCATGATCGCGCCAGCCTGTCCAAGCTCAAAGGAAAATATGATGTGGTGAACATCAAGCTCGACAAGACCGGCGGCCTGACCGAAGCTCTGGCGCTGCGCGAGACTGCCTTGGCCGAAGGCTATAAAGTTATGGTGGGCTGCATGGTGGGTTCATCGCTCGCCATGGCACCGGCGACGCTGGTCGCACAAGGGGCAATGGTCACCGATCTGGACGGACCGCTGTTGTTGGCCGAGGATCGGGACACGCCCATGTTCTATGATGAAAAGGGCATCCATCCCCCCGATGCCTCTTTGTGGGGTTGACGCGTTAGGTTCGCCCTGCGATCTGGGTCAGGAACACGCCCAGCCCCATCACGGCGATGCCCGATATGCGCCAGAAGGTCAGCGCGCTGGGCTGCGCGCCAAACAGCCCGAAATGGTCGATGGCCGCGGCCGAGATTAGCTGGCCCAGCAGCACGAAAAACACTGCGTTGCCAACGCCGAAGCTGGGGGCCACCCAAGTGATTGTCAGCACATAGAAGGCGACAAGACAGCCCGCAAAGAACAAATGCGGTGGCGATCCGACGGCCCCTTTCAATGACCCGCCCGAGAACAGAAACACAATCCCTGTGGTGAGAAGCGCCACCAGAAACAGGATTACACCGGCCGCGATTGGCGACCCCATCCGCTGCCCCAGCGCTGCGTTCAAGGCGGCCAATATTGGAATGCCAATCCCTGCGGTCAGCATGATGGCGGCGGATTGTGTCGCAGTCGGCATTGGAATTCCCTTTTGACTCTTTCGATGACCCGAGTATCAACAGCCAGAACAGGAAACGTCGAACGGGTCAATGCGCCCGGCGCGCGGCACACCAAGGAGACATGACATGACCCGCACCGTTTATGTGAACGGAGAGTATTTGCCTGAAACCGAGGCCAAGATTTCAATCTTTGACCGTGGCTTCCTGTTTGCAGATGCGGTGTACGAGGTGACAAGTGTTCTGGGCGGTAAGCTGATCGCTTTTGACGGCCATGCCGAGCGACTGATGCGGTCGCTGCGCGAGCTGGACATGGAGAACCCGATTTCAACCGAAGACCTGTTGGACGTGCATCGCGAACTGGTGCGCCTGAACGACATCGACGAGGGGTTGATCTATCTGCAAATCTCACGCGGGGCGGCGTCGGACCGTGATTTCGCTTTCCCTGATCCTGAGGAGGTGAAGCCGACCGTGGTTTTGTTCACGCAAGCAAAGCCAGGCTTGGCTGAAACCGTGAAGCCTATGAAAGTCATCTCGATCGATGATATCCGCTGGGGCCGCCGTGACATCAAGACGGTGCAGCTGCTTTATCCTTCGATGGGCAAGATGATGGCGAAGGCCGCGGGTGCCGACGATGCTTGGATGGTCGAAGACGGTTTTGTGACCGAGGGCACGTCAAACAACGTCTATATTGTGAAAGACGGCAAGATCATCACGCGCGCGCTGTCCAACGATATCCTGCACGGGATCACGCGCGCCGCCGTTTTGCGCTATGCCCAAGAGGCACAGATGGAAATCGAAGAGCGCAACTTTACCATCGAAGAGGCCCAGAATGCCGACGAGGCGTTCTTTACCTCGGCATCAGCGTTTGTGATGCCTGTGGTGCAGATCGACGACAAAACACTTGGTGAAGGCAAGGCGGGCCGGGTGGCACTGCGCCTGCGCGAGATTTATCTGGATGAAAGCCTGAAAACAGCGGTTTGATATTCGGTTCTAAAACCTGCTGGAGAAGGTCAAGGTTTTGGCCTTCCCTAGTTTTGGGACAGAACAAAGCAATTGTTCTCTGGTTGCAATTGCCCTGATCCTAAATCAAAGTCGCTCATAAGCTCTGGCCGCTCAAATTCGGCGCACAAGCGGTAAGTCTTGTCCGACAACTTCTCGTAAACATATGGCTTATCTGTGATCGGATCAGTCATCGGAGGGGTGTCTGCACAACGCGCATCTGCGGTCAGAGTGTCTGGCAGCACATCATCATTGCTGTAAAGACAGGTGAGGACGGCCTGCAGTTTTCGCAGATCGGCAAGCCGCGCCATGTCACGTTTTTCGGCGCGGGCCGTGATTGGGCCGCCGGTTATCGACAGGCCGGCGGCAATTGCACCGACAACCAACACGCCGATCAATAGGGGGCCAAATGCCTCACGCTCCATCACGCGCCTCGTCCGCTTCTTGGCGGAAATAGGCGAAGATTGCGCCTGCAACCCCGGCAACGACCAGTGCTTTCATAATAAAGCGCAGCGTTAGATCACCACTCAACAGCGCATAGATCACCGCCATCAGGTCGCCGAGAAGCGAGAGTGAGGCGAGAAATAGGGTAACATAGCCAAACCATTTTCGCACACCGGACCTTCGTTTTCCGGGGTCCGCCTTTGTGGCCCGAACGGTACGCCGGTTCAGAACAAGGAAGGTTGGGGTAAACACGATCAGGGCCGCGATGGACCACCGGGTCGAACTGAGCGCATAGCGACCAGCATTTTCGTCAAGAGGGTCGACGATCCAATGGTCAATCAGGTTGTGAAGCAGCGCCACCAAATGCCAAGCGGTCATGGCAAGTGCGACGAACATGATGCCATAGAAGAACGCCTCGCGCGCTGACACATAGGGGCGCGGGCGGGGTACAGGTGTTGGAAAGTCAATCTCGGCCCACGCGTCCAGCGCTTCCGTGACTTCGTTCGGTGCCCAACCTGATTGGGTTAAGGCCGCCCGGATATCGTCGCGGCTTTTGCCTGCGGCCAATGCATCGCGGGTAAACTCGGCAAGCTGGTCGGACGGACGCGTCAGCGCTTCTCGTCCAACACGTTTTCTTTAAATGCCACTTCGAACTCCGCCTGCTTTTCCGGGCTGGCTTCGGTCTGGAACTTCGCTTTCCAGTCGTCAGATGGCATGCCGTAATACGCCGCGCGGCCTTCATCCTTGGTCATCTCGATACCGCGTTCATTTGCGGCTTCTTGATACCAGCGCGATAGACAGTTGCGGCAAAACCCGGCCAGATTCATCATATCGATGTTCTGCACGTCTTGCCGGTCTTGCATCAGGTGCCGCTGCAACCGACGAAAGGCGGCGGCTTCAATTTCAATGCGGGTTTGGTCATCCATGGCATGTCCTTTCGGTCAATAGCGTCACTTCATCAAGTGGGGGTGAAACCTGCAAGGTCAACCGTCGCGCTGGCTGGTGTGGTCGGAGGGGCGATCACAACCCGATCTTTGCAAGGGTCTCGGTCAGGATCGGGGCCAGACGTTCTGCCCAGGCACGTTGTTGATCCTCGGTCGCGATCAAATCATTTCGGATCTCGATCAACACGTTGACACGGCCCGGCACGACCGCGTGACGGTCGATGCTGTCGCCATCAAGATGCCCGCCGTAAGGCTCGTTTTCGCCCACACACAGATCAGGTTCCTCGCGCAAACGCGCGATCAAAGGCGTTGCCAACCGACTGTCCCGATCATGAAGAATGGCAATATGCCATGGCCGAATGTCGCGCCCCTGCAGCTGCGCGGTGTAAGAGTGCATAGCGACGATCACAGTGTTGTCCTGCCGGGACGCAAGGCGCGCAACAGCCGAGTGATATGGCCAATACAACGTTTCAAGCCTGCGATTGCGCTCGGTCTCATCAACATGGCGATTTGCGGGAACAATTGTGCCGTCGTACAGCTTCATCACAAGCGTTGGGTCATCCTCGCCCCGGTTGGGGTCAATCACAAGGCGCGAAAAGTTAGACAGGATCGCGGGGGCGTCCAGCAGTTCGGCCAAATGGCGGGTGACGCCGGCCGCACCGACATCATAAGCGATGTGTCGTGCCATATCTTCTGGTGCGACACCAAGATCACCGGATCCAACACAGGATGGCACGGTGTTTGCAGCGTGATCGCACGTGATCAGCCAACGCGAGGGTCGGTTTTCGTCAAGTACGTGATAGGGATGGTATGTCATGGTCGTGTCATTCATATTTGCCAGACACGTTTATGCGAGCCTTTCGGTAAGCGCCAGTTGTCAGCGCTAACATTTTCGGGCATAGAGCAAACAACCCGGTTTTTAGACCAATAAGAAGGAGATGTGCCTCGTGAGACGCCATCGCAACGTCAAGATTGTCGCCACGCTCGGTCCAGCTTCCAACGATTACGATATGATTCGCGCCTTGTTCGAGGCCGGAGCGGACGTGTTCCGGATGAACATGTCGCATGGCACCCATGACGAACAGCGCGAACGCCATGCACTTGTGCGGCAGGTCGAAAAGGACATGGAACGCCCGATTGCGATTTTGGCCGATTTGCAGGGGCCAAAGCTGCGGTGCGGGGTTTTTGCTGCTGGGGCTGCCGATATCGAAGAAGGACAGGACTTCCGTTTCGATCTGGATAAGACACCGGGCGAAGGGCATCGTGTCTGCCTTCCGCATCCGGAAATCTTTGCGGCGCTGAAATCGGGCTCTACCCTGCTGGTGAATGACGGCAAGTTGCGCTTGAAGGTCAAGGATTGCGGGCCGGATTTTGCGAACTGCATCGTTGAAGTCGGCGGCACGATTTCCGACCGTAAGGGCGTAAACGTTCCCGATGTTGTGCTGCCTCTGGCCGCCTTGTCGGACAAAGACCGCGCCGATCTGGAATTTGCCTGCCAGTTGGGTGTGGACTGGCTTGCGCTCAGCTTTGTTCAGCGCGCCGCCGATGTCGAAGAAGCGCGCGAATTGGCGCAAGGGCGCGCTGCGATCTTGTCAAAGATCGAAAAACCCGCCGCCGTGGATGCGTTCGACGCTATTCTTGAAGTGTCTGATGGAATCATGGTCGCGCGGGGTGATCTGGGCGTAGAGCTTCCGGTTCACGCCGTGCCCCCCATCCAGAAGCGCCTGATCCAGCTTTGCCGTCGCGCCGGGAAGCCGGTGATCGTGGCTACACAGATGCTGGAAAGCATGATCGAAAGCCCGATGCCAACGCGGGCCGAAGTGTCAGATGTGGCCAACGCCATTTATGATGGCACCGATGCGGTCATGCTGTCGGCCGAAAGCGCGGCTGGCCAGTATCCAATCGAAGCCGTGGCGACAATGAACGCCGTTGCGATCGAGGTAGAGCATGATCAGACTTATCTGGACATGGTTGATGCCTCGCGCGTTGCGACGCGCAGCGGCGTTGCTGACGGGATCGTCGCCGCCGCCCGCGAGATCGCCGAGACCACGGATATCAAGGCAATCTGCTGCTTCACACAGTCAGGAACAACCGCTCTTCTGACCTCACGCGAACGGCCGCGTGTGCCGATCATTGCCTTGACACCTCTGCGCGGAACGGCGCGGCGGCTGTGCCTGTCATGGGGGACCAATTGTTTCGTTACGCCCGACGAAGTGCTGCGGTTCAAGGCTGCGGTCGTATCAGCAGCGCGGGCAGCGCGCAGTGCTGGTTTCGCAACGGAAACCGACCAAATTGTCGTCACCGCGGGTGTTCCCTTCAATGTTCCGGGCACAACAAATATCCTACGTGTGGCCCCTTGCGACGAACGGCAAATTTTTGCCACAGATCAGGAGTAACCTAGTCTCGACGCATCTGGGGTAGGGTGCTTAGGAGACGGTTATGAGGGAAGATACGTTTTTAGTTGTCGGGATAGTTGTGCTTGCGCTGTCAATTCCGTCGTTTATGTCCGCGATCAGGGATGGTCGTGCACCAAGGGTGCCCGCGATCATGTTCATGATTGGCGGTGGACTTATTGCACTCGCTATGATGCAGCGACCTGGTGGTTATCAGATCGAGGATATTTTTACCGCGTTCCGCACTGTTCTGGGTCGCTTGAAGGTGATGTTGGCTGCCTAGCTTGATAGCTGACCAAAAGCCGGCAGAAACCTCTTGCCAGCCTAAGTGATTCCGCCTATACGCCGCACTTCATGCGCGACCGGCTCAAGTGGCATGCCGAGTCGTGCAATAACCGAATCTACGAAGGAGACGGAAATGCCCAAGATGAAGACCAAATCGAGCGCCAAGAAGCGCTTCAAGGTGTCTGCGACCGGCAAGGTCATGGCCGCCCAAGCTGGCAAACAGCACGGAATGATTAAACGGACGAAGAAATTCATCCGTAATGCTCGCGGTACCGCCGCTCTGTCCGCCCCCGACGCCAAGATCGTCAAGGGCTTCATGCCCTACGATCGTTAAGAGGAGATACCGATATGTCCCGCGTTAAAGGTGGAACCACAACTCACGCCCGTCACAAGAAAGTCGTCAAAGCCGCAAAAGGCTATTACGGCCGCCGCAAGAACACCTTCAAGGTCGCGCGCCAAGCCGTCGACAAGGCGAACCAATACGCAACCCGTGACCGCAAGAACCGCAAGCGCAATTTCCGTGCGCTGTGGATCCAGCGGATCAACGCAGCCGTGCGTTCGCATGACGAAACACTGACCTATTCGCGCTTTATCAACGGCCTGAACATGGCCGGTGTTGAAGTGGACCGTAAGGTTCTGGCCGATCTGGCCGTTCACGAGCCCGATGCATTCGGCGCGATCGTTGAAAAAGCACAGGCAGCTCTGGCCGCTTAAGGTCTGAACCGCATCAAAGATCGAAAAGCCGCTGGGGAAACCCGGCGGCTTTTTTTGTTGGGGTACGGGTCAGATGCCCTTCTTGCGGAACAACGCCGGCATACGCTGCCCCTCTCCCACAGCCGGTTACAGAACATCTCGTCCACGGCGGAACCCGCTAAGGACGTAAAGTAGTTTTCTGTTGCCCACGCGACGATTGTTCGCTGTGGCGCAGAAGTCTGGCCGTCAGAATGGAGGATTGAGAACGCGCTTGAACTAGCGCAAACTGTTCCTGCGGGTATTTCGCATCGAAAGTGCCGGACGCAGAGGAGAAATGATGAAGGCCATTGTTCAGGACAGATATGGTGGGCCGGAACACCTTCGGCTTGCAGATATACCTGTTCCAGAGCCCGGCAAGGCACAAATCCGGGTTAGGGTTCTAGCCTGCGCTGTGAACCTCTCTGACTGGGAATATCTGATCGGTTCGCCGCTTTATGCGCGGCTCGTGGGAGGGCTGCTGCGGCCAAAACACTCGGTCCTAGGGTCTGACATCGTCGGCATAGTTGACAAGCTTGGCCCAAACACCACCGGGTTCTCGTTCGGCGATAGGGTCATGGGCGATCTTGTCATGATACGCGGCGGGTTTGCGGAATATGTTTGTGCGCCAGTCGCCCAGATGGTCCGGGTTCCGGATGGGCTCTCTGACGAGGTCGCCGCATGTTTGCCGCAAGCCGGTGGCATTGCCGTTGCGGGCGCCGAAGGATTTAAGCCGGGCGACAAAGTTTTGATAAACGGCGCCGGTGGCGGGTCGGGAACTATGGCGCTCCAATTGGCGAAGTCAGCAGGAGCGCATGTCACAGCTGTGGACAACGCCAGCAAGATCGATTGGCTGAGGTCCTTGGGAGCCGATGAGATCTTTGATTTTCGCCAGCAGGATTTTACCCGAACAGGCCAGCAATGGGACTGGATATTGGACATGGTTGCCACGCGTGGCCCGGGCAGGATCGCGCGGGCTCTGTCGCGCGGTGGCGTCTATAGGGCCTTGGGCGGAGACGTCGCGGTCTTGCTGAAACTCGTCATTGGTGGACTTCGCTTTCGCCTTCAGAAGAAATCTATAGGGATGTTGATGGTTCCCAGCGGCCGGAAACTGACCGAAAAGGTCGCGCAATTGGCCGTCGAGGGGAAAATTGCACCGCATCTTGATGCCGTGTTGCCGCTGTCGTCAGTACCCGAGGCATTGCAGCGTACCGGCTTTGGCGAAGTGAAAGGCAAATTGGTAATCAGGCTGTAGTTTTAGCCGCCGCCGCGCCCTGCTATTGAACGTCGATCACGACGATTCCGGTCTTCTGCCCTGTCTCCACATATCGGAATGCCTCTACGATGTCTTCCAAGGGATAACTGCGATCAAAAACGCCCCTGAACCGGCCTTCTGCCATCAGGTCTGCGAGGTGCCGGACGAATCCTGGCGCGTCCTCGGGGTATGGGACACGCACGCGGCGGCTGCCGAAAATCCCGAACCACATGCTCAGAAGGATGTTTGACCAAAACGGGCCAAGATCGGTCGCAGCGAACATCCCGTTCTTGTTCAGAAGCCTGTGACAGGCGAACCAGGAGGTCTTGCCGACAGCGTCGAAAACCAGATCAAAAGTTTCACCTATCGCGGTAAAATCTTCTTCTTCATAGTTGATAATCCTGTCCGCGCCGAGCCGCTTGGCAAGGTCTAGGTGCCGCGTGCCGACGACCGCAGTCACCGTAACGCCCTGAGCTTTTGCCAACTGAACCGCGGCGGTACCGATGGCACCGGACGCGCCGTAAATTAAACAAGCTTGGCCCTCCGAAAGTAGCCCGACCGTCGCGCTGGCATACCATGCACCTTCGCCGACCACTGCTTCGTTGAACGGGAGATCGCCGGGAATGCTGGCGACCGCCCCGTTGGCGGGCATGCAAAAATATTCGGCATGGGCACCGAATTTCTCTGGCAAAAGGCCAAAGACCCGGTCACCGGGCTGGAAAGCGACTACGCCGTCGCCCAGATCATCGACGACCCCGGAAAAATCCATGCCGAGCGTCTGCATTTTCGGGCGGAGAAGCCCCGTCATCAGTCGCGCAAAAAAAGGATGCGCCCGAAGCGTGGCGGTGTCGGTGCGGTTAACTGTCGTCGCCATAACCCGCACGCGGATTTCACCCGGAGCCGGACGCGGGATAGGAACCTCGCGAAGAGAAAGTGACTCCGGTGGGCCATATCGGTCGAAGACTACAGCCTTCATCGTCGTTGTGTCGGTCATAATACCACATTACCAGATTGAGCGCGCTTTGTCGGTAATCTCGCGTTTGAAGCCATAGCATCAAATCACGCTTTAATCATGCGGATTAGGAAAGTGGCTGGCCTGGCTACATGAAAAAGGTCTTGCTATGAAATCCAAGCAGAAGCAGCACCAAGTTGCCCGCGCCCCACAAGTCGACAGCGGGAAGGACCATCCTGTACCGGCCCTTCGTGGGTAAACCCCAGCCTTTGGCACTGCGGGCGGTTGTTTGCGGTGCACATACCTGAGCCAGCGCTTCCGAAGATACGTACCTTTTTGTATGTAACGCTGCCATTCAATCAATTCGCAGCAGTCGGTTGTCCGAACTCAAAGCGATCATTTTTTGAAATTTCTCAACATCAAATGTCGATTTTGCCGATCGTCGAACGTCTGGTACACAGAAGGGCCTGAAGCCTTTCCCAACAGATGGAAGGAACCACCATGCAATACATGTGTTTGATCTATAACGCCGAGGACAATGGCCCCCAACCGGGCACCGATGAATTCGGCCCCTATATGCAGTCCTACACTGATTTCACCAAAGAGGTTGAGGACGCAGGCAAAATGGCTGGCGGCAACGCGTTGCACCCCGTTGCAATGTCAACCACGGTGTCAGTGCGTAACGGCAAAACCGAGGTGGTTGATGGTCCGTTTGCTGAGACCAAAGAGCAATTGGGGGGCTATTACATTTTTGACTGCAAAGACCTGGACGAGGCGCTGCATTACGCGGCCAAAATCCCGGACGCGCAGTATGGTCGGGTCGAGGTGCGCCCGGTCATGGTCTTCGACTAATCCCTGATGCTGCCCCCAGTCGAAGTTCAGACGCTTGTCGCGCGATTGATCCGCGAAGACTGGGCGCGCATCCTGTCGTCATTGGTGTCGTCGATTGGCGACTACGCCTTGGCCGAAGACAGCTTGCAGGACGCCGTTGTTTCGGCACTTGAGGCATGGCCCAAAAATGGCGCGCCCCGCAATCCGGACGCTTGGATGATTACGGTCGCGCGCCGCAAGGCGCTTGATCGAATACGGCGGGGTGAAACTGCTGAACGCAAGTCCGGCGAGCTGGCCCTTTGGCTGGACCAGCACCGCGATGATCCAAAGGATGCGCCGATGCTGATCCCGGACCACCGACTTGAACTTATCTATACCTGCTGCCACCCGGCGCTTGAAGAAAAGTCGCGGGTCGCGCTGACGCTGCGCGCATTGGGCGGGCTGACCACCGCCGAGATTGCCGGGGCATTCCTGGACAAGACCGATGCCATGGCGGCCCGTCTGACCCGTGCGAAAAAGAAGCTACGTGCCGCCGGGATCGCTTTCAAATTGCCCGAGCCGGACGATATGCACGACCGGACAGATGCGGTGCTCAGGGTGATATACCTGATCTTTACCGAGGGGCATTGGTCCTCGGACGGGCAGATGTCGCGCGCTGATCTTGTGAACGAGGCGATCCGCCTGGGACGCATCCTGACCGGTCTGTTGCCTGACAATGCCGAAGCGAAAGGGCTGCTGGCGCTTATGCTTTTTGGCAACAGCCGTCGGTTGGCGCGAAAGGGGGAAGATGGTGCCTTCCTGCCGCTTGAGGCACAAAACCGCGCGCGTTGGGATCGTGCCAAGATCCGCCAAGGCAACCAACTGGTCGAAACCGCGTTGTCGATGGGACCGGCTGGACCCTATGCGATACAAGCGGCGATCCATGCGCTGCATGCCAACGCCGCCAGCTTCGCCGCGACGGACTGGCCACAGATCGTGGCACTCTATGACGTGTTGGCACAGCGCCAGCCCAACCCGATCGTACGCATCAATCAGGCGGCCGCGCTGTCCTATGCCAAAGGGCCAGAGGCGGGCCTGACCCTGCTGGACACGTTCTGCGGGGATGACAAACTGCAAGGGTATCAACCCTATCATGCCTGTCGCGCGGACCTTCTGGCCCGGTCGGGCCGCACACAGGACGCCGCCCAAAGTTACCGCACAGCGATAACCCTTGCCTCGGCCCCAGAAGACAAAGCGTTTCTGGAAGGCCGCCTTCACGCCCTGAACCTGTCCTGAGGCCCAAGTCCGGCTTGCGCCCGCTTGCCATTTTGCCCTGCATTCGCTAGCTGGAAGCGGTGCGATGCAAAGGGACCGACATGGACGAGCTTAGAACGAAATATCTCGACGCGATTGGCAATGCGGCTGACGAAGCCGTGCTGGAAGATATCCGCGTGCAGGCGGTCGGAAAGAAGGGCGAAGTGGCCCTGAAAATGCGCGAATTGGGCAAGATGACACCCGAGGAACGCCAAGTTGCCGGTCCCAAGCTGAACGCCCTGAAGGACGAGATCAACTCGGCCATTGCCGCCAAGAAATCCGGGCTGGCGGATGCCGCGCTGGATGAACGTCTGCGCACCGAATGGCTGGACGTGACCTTGCCGGGCCGTCCGCAGCGGCAAGGCACAATCCACCCGATTTCGCAGGTCACCGAGGAAATCAGCGCGATCTTTGGCGACATGGGCTTTTCGGTCGCCGAAGGGCCACAGATCGAAAGCGACTGGTACAATTTCGACGCGCTGAACATCCCGGCAGAGCACCCGACCCGGACCGAGATGGACACGTTCTATATGACCATGCCCGACGGCGACGAGCGTCCACCGCATGTGTTGCGCACCCATACCAGCCCCGTGCAAATCCGCGCGATGATGGCGCAGGGCGCGCCCATTCGCGTGATCGCACCGGGCCGCGTTTACCGTGCCGACTACGACCAGACCCACACCCCGATGTTCCATCAGGTCGAGGGGTTGGCGATCGACAAAGACATCTCGATGGCGAACCTGAAATGGACGCTGGAAGAATTCTGCCGCGCGTTCTTTGAAATCGACGGCATCGAACTGCGCTTCCGCGCCTCGCACTTCCCCTTTACCGAACCATCAGCCGAGGTCGACATTCGTTGTTCATGGGAAGGCGGAACGCTGAAACTGGGCGAGGGCGACGACTGGATGGAAATCCTCGGCTCTGGCATGGTGCACCCGCACGTGCTGCAATCGGCGGGCGTGAACCCGGACGAGTGGCAGGGCTTCGCCTTCGGCCTCGGCATCGACCGTCTCGCCATGCTGAAATACGGCATCCCCGACCTGCGCGCGTTCTTTGATAGCGACTTGCGCTGGCTGAGGCATTACGGGTTTAGCTCGTTGGATGTGCCGACGATGCGTGGGGGGTTGAGTAGGTGAGCCTACCGATTACACGTGAGCGACTAGCGCAAGCTCTATCAGTGGTCGGTGAGGCTGGATTGGATGGGATGGAGTATGCGTCGGCTGTCAATGCGTTGATGGACGGTGCTTACGTTTCAAACAAAGCCCGTTGGACATTGAAAAGCTCGCCGAGCTTCACTTCAGATGAGTTTCGCGTCTTGATGGCATATGCCGCAAGAGAGGATCTGGTCGAGGCGGGTGAGGACACTGCTCGTCTCGCCGTCGGTCAATATCATTCCAACACTTGGACACTAAATCTCACACTCAAGGGGTTTGAATACGTTCAAGACTACGACACTCCCGTGCTTCACAGGTGGGGAACGAACATTCGAGAGAACTTGCCAACGGTTGTTCTTTCGGTGCTGGCTGCTCTCGCCATGAGTTGGGCAGTCTACAAATTTGGAGCGCCACAATGAAATTCACCATCTCCTGGCTGAAAGACCACCTCGACACCACGGCCTCCGTGGATGAAATCGCCGAGGCCTGCACCAAACCGGAGCTTACCCAATGAGTGACGACGACATCGAAGACCTACAGGTCACTTATCCCGGCGCCGGAACCTTCAAGTTCGGCGACAGTGCCAAGCTGTCGGCCAAGCTGATCAAGCGGGTGCGGGCGGGGCAAAAGCATGCGACCTCTGGTGCGCTGCGTGACTTCGCGGACGACCCGGACTCGATGCCTCAGGTCGGGCGCTGCGATATCGCCGCCAACTGGGACGGCACGCCAGCGCTGGTGATCCGCACCAAGTCGGTCGAACAGGTCCGGTTTTGCGATGTCACCGAGGAATTGGCCCACGCCGAGGGCGAAACGCTGGAAGGCTGGCAGCGGGGCCATAAGGCCTATTTTGAGCGCAACGGCGGGTTCGATCCCGAGATGATGTTGCTGTTCGAAAAATTCGAAGTGGTTGAAGATTTGGCAAGCCGACCGGCGATGCAGACAGAGGACAAGACATGAAATTCACACTCTCCTGGCTGAAAGACCACCTCGACACCACGGCGTCCGTGGACGAAATCGCCGAGGCTCTGACCGATCTGGGGTTAGAGGTTGAAGAGATCATCAACCCCTTGGACCGTCTGGGCGCGTTCACGCTCGCCAAGGTGAAGTCTGCCGAAAAACACCCCGACGCCGATCGTTTGCGCGTCTGCACAGTGGAAACCAACGAAGGTGACAAGACCATTGTCTGCGGTGCGCCCAATGCGCGGGAAGGTATCACAGTGGTCCTTGCCAAGCCCGGCGACTATGTGCCCGGCATCGACGTTACGCTGAGCGTTGGCAAGATCCGCGGCGTCGAAAGCCACGGCATGATGGCCTCCGAGCGGGAGTTGGAACTGTCAGAAGAACATGACGGTATCATCGAACTGCCGTCTGGCGAAGTGGGCGAACGTTTCATCGATTGGCTTGCCGCAAATGATCCCACCAAGGTCGATCCGGTGATCGATGTTGCCATCACGCCCAACCGCCCCGATGCGCTGGGCGTGCGCGGCATTGCGCGTGACTTGGCCGCGCGCGGTTTGGGCACGCTGAAGGCGATGAAAACCCACAAGGTTGCGGGCAACGGTCCCAGCCCGATCAACGTGACGATTGACGAGGATACGCGCGACGACAACCCGTTGTTCATGGGGCGTCTGATCAAGGGCGTGAAGAACGGTCCTAGCCCCGCGTGGCTGCAGGCGCGTCTGAAAGCGGTGGGTCTGCGTCCGATCTCGGCGCTCGTGGATATTACCAACTTCTTCACCTACGACATGAACCGCCCGCTGCACGTGTTTGATGCCGACAAGGTCAAAGGTGACCTGCGCGTTCATCGCGCAAAGGGGGGCGAAACGCTGGTCGGTCTGGACGAGAAGGAATACACCTTCGCGCCCGGTATGGTCATCATTTCGGATGATGACGGCGTCGAGTCCATCGGCGGCATCATGGGCGGTCTGCCCACGGGCTGCACGGAAGCGACCACCAATGTATTTCTTGAAGCGGCGTTCTGGGACACGATCCAGATCGCGCGCACGGGCCGTGCGCTGAAGATCAATTCCGACGCGCGCTATCGCAACGAACGCGGCATCGACCCGGCCTATAACGCACAGGCGATTGAAGCCGCAACGCAGATGATCCTTGATCTCTGCGGCGGCGAGGCATCGGACGTTGTGACCGCTGGGGCCGAGCCTGACGTTTCGCGCGCCTATAAGCTGGATACTGACCGGGTGCAGAGCCTTGTCGGTATGGACATCCCGGCGGATGAGCAGTGCAAGACGCTGACCGCACTGGGCTTCACCATCAAGGACGGCATGGCACATGTGCCAAGCTGGCGTCCCGACGTGCAGGGTTCGGCCGATCTGGTGGAAGAGGTCGCGCGTGTTGCGTCGCTGACCAAGCTGGTTGGTAAGCCGCTGACACGCACTCATGTGGGTGTGCCCAAGGCGATCCTGACACCGATGCAGAAGCGTGAAGGCATGGCGCGGCGCACAGTGGCGGCGTTGGGGTACAACGAATGTGTGACCTATAGCTTCATCGACGAGGGCAGTGCCAAACGCTTTGGCGGTGGGGCGGACGTTACACGGCTGGAAAACCCGATTTCGTCCGAGATGAGCCATATGCGACCATCGCTTCTACCTGGTCTGCTGCAGGCCGCCGCCCGCAACCAAGCGCGTGGCTTCATGGATCTGGCCTTGTTCGAAGTTGGTCCCGTGTTCAGCGGCGGCGAGCCGGAAGAATATGAACAGATGGTCACCGGCATTCTTGTCGGCCATACCGGCCCGCGCGACCGGTTCGGCGCGCGCCGCCCGGTCGATGCCTATGACGCCAAGGCTGATGTCGAGGCTGTGCTGAACGCTATCGGCGCGCCTGCCAAACTGACATATCTGCGCGATATGAATGCGTGGTGGCATCCGGGACGCTCGGCCAAGTTGGGCCTGGGTCCGAAGAACGTTCTTGGCGCGTTTGGTGAGTTGCACCCGAAATCCATTTCTGAGATGGACGTAAAAGGCCCAGTGGTGGCGTTCGCCGTACATCTGGCGAAAGTGCCGTTCCCGAAAGCCAAAGGCACCGGGCGCGGCGCGCTGGGCGCGAGCGATTTGCAACCGGTTGAACGTGACTTCGCCTTTGTTGTGGATGCCGATGTGGAGGCCATCAATCTGGTGAACGCCGCAATTGGCGCTGACAAGGCGTTGATCGCCGACGTGAATGTCTTTGATGAATTCATTGGCGGCAGCTTGGGTGAAGGTAAGAAGTCGCTCGCCATTACCGTGCGCCTGCAACCGCGTGACGCAACCCTGACCGACAAGGACATCGAGGCTGTCAGCGCCAAGATCGTTGAGAAGGTCGCCAAAACCACTGGCGGCGTCCTGCGCGGATAACCAACAACGCGGCCCATCGGGGCTGCGTTTTCATTTGGAGGAAAACTATGACCCTGAACGTCTATTTGTCCGGCGAAATCCACACCGATTGGCGTGAGCAGATCATAGATGGCGCGAAGGGATTGGATGTCACATTCTCGGCCCCAGTCACCGATCACGATGCGTCGGATGATTGTGGCGTGGCGATTTTGGGGACTGAGGACAACAAGTATTGGCACGACCACAAGGGCGCGATGATCAATGCCATTCGCACCCGCAAAGCCATTGAAGATGCTGATGTTGTGGTCGTTCGCTTCGGAGAAAAGTACCGTCAGTGGAACGCGGCATTCGATGCGGGATATGCTGCTGCGAAGGGCAAGTCTTTGATTGTGTTGCAACAGCCGGAACACGATCACCCCCTGAAAGAGGTGAATGCCGCAGCCCTCGCTGTCGCCCGTGAGCCGCAACAAGTGGTCGAGATCCTGCGCTATGTCCTGACGGGCAGCCTTAGCCGTTAGGCTATTCAGTAAGTCATGGGTACGGCGGGATTAATTTTCCCCCCTCAAAACCATATGCATATGAGAATGTTTTACGCTAGAATCTATTGAGGCCGGAAAAAGCCGGCGCCTAGCATGTAGTGAGGACAGTATGCTTCAAGAATTCAAAGACTTTATCGCCAAGGGCAATGTCATGGACATGGCCGTTGGTATCATCATCGGTGCTGCGTTCACCGCGATTGTCAGTTCGTTGGTGGCTGATCTGATCAACCCGATCATTGGCCTGTTCATGGGGGGGATTGATTTCACCAACATGTATGCCGTGCTTTCGGGCAATGTTGCCGATGGCGCTTCGTTGGAAGCTGCCCGTGAAGGTGGCGCTGCCGTCTTCGCATATGGGTCGTTCATTATGGCGATCATCAACTTCCTGATCATCGCCTATGTGGTGTTTATGCTGGTGCGCTTTGTCAACAAGGCTAAAGACGCTGCCGCCGCTGAAGAGGAAGTTGCCGAGGAAGCACCCGCAGGTCCCTCCGAAGTGGATCTTCTGACCGAAATCCGCGACGCATTGAAGAAGTAACGGACCCGACCGATCCTACCAAGGGCGCCCTGAGCTGGGCGCCCTTTTCATTTCGCCTTTTTCCGATTGGCCCGCAGATAATTAGCGTTTTTCGTTTGACACTTGGGGCGGGCCGGAATATCTCGACCTCCGATGTGAGATGGCGTGGTAGCTCAGCCGGTTAGAGCACAGCACTCATAATGCTGGGGTCGGCGGTTCAAGTCCGCCCCACGCTACCACATCAGGCCAGTCAGAAATGGCTGCTGAAAGGCCCCGCCACGTGCGGGGCTTCTTTCATTTCTGGGACCCTTTGAGGTGGTAGGTCAAAGCGTTTCGGATAAACAGACGTAGCGGGGCTTTTGGCAGCACCTGTTTTTCGTCGAACAAAAGCGCTCGATTACCGCCGTAGGTGAAATCGGTGGGGAAAAGGCTACGGTGCTCTGACACCAACGTGGTCTGGCAATGAACATAGAGCGCGAAACCACCTGTTTTAGGCACACCCAGCCGGATCGTCGTCCCCGACTTGCTGTCGGGGGTCAGATAGGCTGGCTGCCCCCATTTCAGCGTCTCTTCAATACGGCCGACCAAGGGTGTCTCGTCGGCAGTCGCGAAGATCATGTCCCGCAACACCAAGAGCCCTGCGCGGGTGCCGGTTGGGAAGCCGGCAAAAGCTGCGGCAACCTGTGCGTTTTGAAAGGGGGGCGCGGGGTCGGGCATGCGGGCAGGGTGCTGCCGTGCCCGCATGGTGTCAAAGAAAAAAGCCCCGCCAGACGGCAGGGCTTTTAGACTTTTTTTTCCGAAATTAGATTTTCAGAGCATCCGCGCCCGAGATGTAGTCAAGACCCAACGCTTCGCCAACTGCGCCATAAGTCAGTTTGCCAGCATGGACGTTAAGACCGTTCA
Source organism: Aliiroseovarius sp. M344 (assembly GCF_025140835.1). Classification (NCBI taxonomy): domain Bacteria; kingdom Pseudomonadati; phylum Pseudomonadota; class Alphaproteobacteria; order Rhodobacterales; family Paracoccaceae; genus Aliiroseovarius; species Aliiroseovarius sp. M344. The sequence goes on along the minus strand of NZ_CP081153.1, from coordinate 2,824,044 downwards.
GCAGGTGCTCGTCATCTGTACAGGCTTGCTTCCAGCCCTTGCTGGCCAGCGCCAACATGAACGGCATAGTCGCGTTGCCTAGGGCGATGGTCGACGTCCGGGCAACTGCGCCAGGCATGTTGGCCACGCAGTAATGCATCACGCCATCGACTTCATAGATCGGGTCCGCATGGGTCGTGGCTTTCGATGTTTCAAAACACCCTCCTTGGTCGATGGCCACGTCCACGAGCACAGCGCCCGGTTTCATGGTCGACAGCTGCGCGCGGCTGACCAGCTTGGGCGCGGCAGCACCGGGGATCAGCACGGCGCCAATGACCATATCGGCAGTGGTGATCAGCTCAGCAGTTGCGGCTGCGGTCGAGTATTGGTTCTTGAACGTGCCACCAAAAACATCATCCAGATAACGAAGGCGTGGCAACGAGCGGTCCAGAATGGTCACATCTGCGCCCATGCCAGCGGCGATTTTCGCAGCGTGGGTGCCGACGACGCCACCACCGATCACAACGACCTTCGCTGGGCCAACACCGGGCACGCCACCCATCAGAACGCCGCGGCCGCCATTGGCCTTTTGCAGTGTCCAAGATCCGACCTGAGGGGCCAGACGTCCCGCCACTTCGGACATTGGGGCCAACAAAGGCAAGCCACCATTGCGGTCGGTTACGGTTTCATAAGCGATGGCAGTACAGCCGCTGTCCAGCAGGTCTTTGGTTTGCGCGGGGTCCGGGGCCAGGTGCAGGTAAGTGAACAGCAACTGACCTTCGCGAAGCATCTTGCGCTCAGCGGCCTGAGGTTCTTTCACCTTCACGATCATGTCGGCCTTGGCGAAGACCTCTTCAGCGGTTTTCAGAACCGTTGCGCCCACGGCGACATAGTCGTCATCCATGAACCCAGCACCGACACCGGCGTTGGTTTCAACAATGACAGAATGGCCGCGTGCGATGGCCTCGCCTGCCGCAGGGGGCGTCAGTCCGACGCGGAATTCTTGTGGTTTGATCTCTTTCGGGCAACCGATCAGCATGGGGTATCCTCCTCAATCCCTGTTGGTGGGAAATGTTTCATAGGTTCAATATTGGCAGATGGCCTATGCAATTGCTTTGAAAAGATGTGGCGCAAGTGATAGGAAGCTTCGAAGAAAAAACGGTGTATTTCAAAACAGACGCAAGAAAGTTGTGAGAAAATGGAACTCGACAGCATAGACCGCCGTATCCTTAGGGCACTTCAGCGCACTGGCCGCATGTCCAATTCGGACCTGTCTGAAAAAATAAATCTGTCGCCTTCGGCCTGTCACCGCCGTGTGCAGCGGTTAGAGGCCGAAGGTTACATCCGCGATTACGTCGCCCTTTTGGATGCTCGGAAGATGGGATGTTCGTCGACCGTCTTTGTCGAGATTACCCTGTCCGGTCAGACAGACGAAGTCCTTGATGCATTTGAGCGCGAAGTTGCACTGATTCCTGACGTATTGGAATGTCACCTGATGGCCGGTTCAGCCGATTACATCCTGAAAGTGGTCGCACAAGACACCGAAGATTTCGCGCGCATCCACCGCCAGCATTTGGCACGCCTGCCGGGTGTTCAGGGGATGCAAAGCTCGTTTGCGCTGCGGACCGTGTTCAAAACAACGGCGCTGCCGGTCTAGGTTGCGCGCGCCGCCAGCGGTTGCTCTTTCACCGGCAAGTGAACGATGGCTGAAAACGCACCGACGCCGACGCCGATCCACCACACCATGGTATAGTCGCCAAACGCGTCATACATCCGCCCGCCCAACCAAACGCCCAGGAAACTGCCAAGTTGGTGCGAGAAAAAGACGATGCCGTAAAGCGTGCCCATATAGCGCAACCCATAGATATGCGCGACTAGCCCCGAGGTTAGCGGCACAGTCGCCAACCATAGCGAACCCATGGCGATCGAAAAGACAATCACCGATGTGGGCGTGATGGGCATTAGGATGAACAGCGCAGCGACCACGGTGCGCGCGGCATAGATTCCAGCCAAAAGGTATTTCTTGGAATAGGTCTTGCCCAAATAGCCCGCAAGCAGCGTGCCAGCGATATTGGCCAGCCCGATGAGCGAAATCGAGATCGCACCAAGCGCGGACGTGGTCGACACGCCGATCGAGGCCAACGTGCCGGATGGATCGATCGCGCCGCACATCTCGGTCACGAAGGCAGGGAAGTGCGCTGTGATAAAGGCCAGCTGATAACCGCAGGAAAAGAAGCCCAGAAAAATCAACGAAAAGCTAGGGTCACGCATCGCTTTGGTGAGTATCTGCCCCATGCTTTCCTCAAGCTCGGACTTCGAGGCGAGCGTTTCGGTTTTCATCAAAGGTAGCAGGGCCAGAGTTGCAAGGATCGCCGCCGCAAACATGATGAATACATTCTGCCACGACATGAAACCCAGCAGGTATTCTGCCAGCGGTGCGCCAAACACCTGACCCGCCGACCCTGCGGCGGTTGCAATGGCCAGTGCCATCGACCGGTTGTCATCGCTGGCTGCGCGCCCGACGACGGCTAGGATCACGCCAAATCCAGTGCCGGCGATACCGAAACCCACGGCAATTTCAAGCAACTGGTGCGCTTCTGGTGTGACCGCATAAGACGACGCGACAAGCCCCACGGCATAGATCAGTGCGCCCATGATAATCGCTTTTCTGTCGCCTATCTTCTCGGCGATAGCGCCAAAGATCGGTTGTCCGATCCCCCACGCCAAATTCTGGATCGCAATCGCCAACGAAAACTCGGCTCTGGGCCAGTTAAACTCGGTCGCAATAGGGATCTGAAACACCCCGAAGCTTGCGCGGATCGCGAAGCTGACAAGGATGATCAAACAGCCGGCCACAAGGACGGGCGTGATAAGGGGCGCGCGTGTCTCAGTCATCCGCGCACGTTCGGTGAAATCAACCAGATGGTCAATTCTTCGTTTATGATCTGCGACTTCACCTTTCCTTATGTGTGGAAGCGATTTATTCCTCGGCCATGACCAGTTTGATCGAGATCTACGAAGACCTAACCCAAAAGGGCGAGATTACCCGCGACCCGGCGCAAGAGGCATGCTTGCCCGCGCTGGAAGATATCCGCGTTCATTTGGAAACTGCGCCAGCGCGAAAGCGGGGAATCCTTGGCGGATTGTTTCACATCAAGCCAGAAGAGGTGCCGCAGGGCCTGTATCTTTGGGGCGGTGTTGGCCGGGGAAAATCCATGTTGATGGATCTGTTTGTCGACAGCCTGGAGATCACCGAGAAACGCCGCGTCCATTTTCACGCCTTCATGCAAGAGGTGCATGAAGGTATGGCTGCAGCCCGCAAGACGGGTGTTGATGACCCCCTTACGCCTGTTGCCGACAAGATTGCCGCCGATGTGCGTTTGTTTGCCTTTGACGAAATGCAGATCACCGACATCACCGACGCGATGCTGGTGGGGCGTCTTTTTGAGAAGCTGTTTGACGCGGGCGTTGTCGTCGTCACGACCTCAAACCGTCATCCGGACGAGCTTTACAAAGACGGGCTGAACCGTCAGCTGTTCTTGCCCTTCATCGCGCTGATCAAAGATCAGATGGTGGTGCATGAACTGATCAGTCCGAACGACTATCGACAAGACCGTTTGGCGGGTGAACAAGTGTATTTCACTCCTGCAGGTGCCGATGCCCGGCGCGCGATTGACGCGATCTGGGGTGATTTGACGGGCGCGCGCGCAGAGCCGCTGACCTTGACGGTAAAAGGGCGGGAAGTGGTGTTGCCTGCTTTTCACAATGGGGCCGCACGTGCTGGGTTTCATGACCTTTGCGGTGCGATGCTGGGGCCGGGGGACTATCTGACAATTGCCAATGCGGTGAAGCTTCTGGTGTTGGAAGACATCCCGCGCCTGAGCCGGTCCAACTTCAACGAAGCGAAGCGGTTCGTCACACTGATCGACTCGCTTTATGAAGCGAAGGTCAGGTTGATCGCGTCCGCAGCGGCCCAGCCAGAGATGCTGTATGTCGAGGGTGAAGGGTCGTTCGAGTTTGAGCGCACGGCGAGTCGCCTGCGCGAAATGCAGGACAAGGATTGGGGTGTGGAATAAAACGGGGCCGCCGTCGGCGACCCCAAGGTCTTGTCCTGCCCGCTTAACTTAGCGCGTTGCGACCAAAACCTGAACTCAACAACCCGCGCTTAGGGACAGCACATTTGGGCGCGGCTGGCGCGCCAGATGTCATGAACCTGTGCCGGAAGTGGGTGTGGCAAGGGCGGTCTCTGTTTCAAACACATTTGCGGGCAAGTTTGTGATCACAAACTGGATTGCCTGCTCCTGTGCCAACCGAAACATGAGACCCCCTGGTCAAAGGTACTGCTCGACAAGCCGTTCACTTATTGTGAACTTTACCTGAAGAATACCCTATTAGTAGTAGCTAACCACTTATTCTGTCAACATATTGTGGCGAATCATATGCCGATTCGCCAAACCCGAAAAAAGTGATTCTTTTCGGGGGGTTGGTGGATAAAGTGAATCCCTATACACGTATCTGTCGAAAATTAATTTGTGATCACGGCAGCTTTTTTGGCTTTGTCGCCGGTTAGAAAAGCTTATCCATTCGCCTTCAGAACCGATCCCGCCAAATACAGTGAACCGCAAATAAGGATGCGGCATTCAGGATCTGTTTTTTGGATCAAAGCAATCGCATCGGCAACTGACGACGCTTCTGTTGCCTCCATCCCTACATCTTTGGCTGCGCGGGCGGTGACATCTGCGGGCAGCGTGTTGGCCTCACCTGGAATGGACACCGCCGTCAGGCTGTCGGCCACTTTTGCAAGCGGGCGCAGATAGCCTGCGATGTCTTTGGTGTTCAACATACCGCAGATCAAATGGGTCGCGCGGGGTGGCATATCTGCCAACACCTTTGCCAAGGTTTCCCCCGCCGCAGGGTTATGCCCGCCATCCAGCCAAAGCTCGGCCCGTTCGGCGGCATCCACAAGTGGGCCGTGTCGCAAGCGCTGCATTCGGGCGGGCCATGTCACATCGCGCATCGCGGCCTCGCACGCGGCTTCGTCAAAGCCAAGGTGGCGCAGGGCGGCAATCGCGGCACCTGCATTTTCCAATTGGTGCGGACCGATCAGGGCGGGCATGGGCAGGTCCAGCAGACCGGTTTCGTCCTGAAAAATGAAACGCCCACGCTCTTCCCACATATGCCAATGCTGGCCATGAACCAAAAGCGGGCAACCCAGTTTGGCCGCGCGCGCCTCGATCACGTCAAGTGCTTCGTCGGGTTGCGGTCCAACAACGCAGGGCACACCACGTTTCAGAATGCCCGCCTTTTCACCAGCTATGGCGGCAAACGTGTCGCCCAAATACTGTGTGTGATCAATCGAGATCGGCGTGATGATGGTCAGCGCGGGTTTATCTACCACGTTCGTGGCATCCAACCGTCCACCCAGCCCGGTTTCCAGCAACGTGTAATCGGCAGGCGTTTCGACAAATGCCATCAGCGCAGCAACAGTCGTGATCTCAAAATAAGTGATCGTCTCGTCACCATTCGCGGCATAGGCGCGGTCGAGCACCTCGGTCAGGGCGGCTTCGCTGATCAACTCACCTGCCAGCCGGATACGTTCATGAAACCGCGCCAGATGTGGCGAGGTATAGGCGTGTACCTTTTTCCCGGCCCCCTCCAGCCCGGCGCGCAGCATCGCTTGGGTTGAGCCCTTGCCATTGGTGCCAGCCAGGTGGACCACCGGCGGAAGCTTGTCCTGCGGATCGCCGACGGCATGTAACAGCCGCCAGACCCGGTCCAGTGTCAGATCAATAATCTTTGGGTGAAGGGACATCATCCGTTCAAGGATGACGTCCGAGCCGGTTTTGCTCACGCTTTCTTGGCCTCGACCGCAGCAGTCTTGGGCTTGGCAGGGGCCGCGTTGGCGGTGTCATCTTCTTTGGGCGCTTCTACGACAGCCTCAGGCTTCGGAAGCTCGCCCCTTATCGCGGGGCCTTTGCCCAGCAGCATCCGCAGAATGGTGACCAGCTCGTCTTTCATGTCCTTGCGGTGGGTCACGCGATCCAGCATCCCATGATCCAGCAGGTATTCGGCGCGCTGGAACCCGTCTGGCAGTTTCTCGCGGATCGTCTGTTCGATCACACGCGGTCCCGCAAAACAGATCAGTGCGTTGGGTTCGGCGATATGTACATCGCCCAGCATGGCGTAGGACGCGGTGACACCGCCCGTGGTCGGATGGGTCAGAACAACAATGTAAGGCAGCCCGGCTTCTTTCAGCATCTGCACGGCAACAGTCGTGCGCGGCATTTGCATCAGGCTTAAAATGCCTTCCTGCATCCGTGCGCCACCGGCGGCTGAGAACAGGACCAGAGGCCGCTTGGCGACGACAGCGCGTTCGGCTGCCGCAATGATCGCGTTGCCCACGTACATGCCCATGGACCCGGCCATGAAACTGAAATCCTGCGCCGCGGCAACGATAGGGGTGCGCCCGATTTTACCTTCGGCCACAAGCATTGCTTCGCGTTCGCCGGTTTCCTTGCGCGCAGCCTTCATGCGTTCCGGGTATTTTTTCTGGTCTTTAAAATGCAACGGGTCGTCGACTGGGGCCGGTACGTCGACTTCGGTGAACACGCCGCCATCGAACAGCGCCTGAAACCGCTCGCGCGGTGTGATGTTCATATGGTGGTCGCAGTTTGTGCAGACGTTCAGGTTCTCGGCAAATTCGCGGTGAAACAGCATCGTTCCGCATTCCGCGCACTTGGTCCACAAGTTCTCGGGCACCTCGCGGCGCGAGAAAAGCGAGTTGATGCGTGGGCGCACGTAGTTCGAAATCCAGTTCATCGCCAGTCTTCCTTGGTCGTTTCGCCTTAACTAGTCCGCCTGTGCAGCATTTGCAATTGGCTGGTTGCGTTGCGTAAGCATCCACCACAGGACAAATGCGGCCAGCACGGTCCCGGTTTGCGACAAGATCGACCATGTCATATGCGCGCCTGTCAGGTCCATCTCAGTCAGGAACAAAGAAAAGCCGTCCAGCGATCCTTTGGTGCCGGAAAAGACCAACATGGCATTGTTGCCGAAGTGTAAACCGGCGGCCGCGCCGATGTTGCCTGTGCGGACGGTGACAATGGCAAGCAGGATCCCGATCACCGTCGTGTGGGTCACATAGAAAACGGCATTGAGGCCATAGGTCGCGGGATCGAAATGCAAAACCCCAAAGGCCAGTGATGGCAGGATTGCCCATATCCAGATTGATCGAAACCGCGCCCGCAGTTGCTGCAAGACATAGCCGCGAAACACCAGCTCCTCTGCGAAGATTTGCAACAAGACCAGCGCCAACGCTGGCACGATCAGAAGGGCCCAGCTGGCAAGGCTCATGGATTGCTGGGCTGGAATGTCGTCGCCAGCGGGCAGGAAAAGCGGTTGCACGAATTGCAATATGATGGCCGCGATGCTGATGCCTATAGCGACCAGCAACCCACGCCGGAAATGACGCCAATTGACCCGAAGGGCCGGACCAAAAAGGCTGCGAAACCCTCGTTTGTGAAGCGTTTTGACAGTGATCCAGAGGCCAAGATGATAGCCTAGGAAGGTCAGAAAAAATATCGCTGCTTTCGCGGGCGTTGAGGCGTCCAGAATAGCGGCCGGGTCAGTATGCAGAAGTTTGGCGCCGATAATGAAAATGACGAATGTAGCAGCAAAGAACACGGCGTGGATAACGATAAAGCCAACAACAGTGCGCCAGAGCTGAATGCGCGGGTAGGCGGGCGTCCAGAAACTTGCTGTTGCGATGTTGCTGTCGGGATTGGGGGATTGTGACAATGACATACCTGACTCTTAAACACTTCGCCTTTATGATGGGCGTGATCTGACGGATGGACAACCGGGAATACTTAATTGCATCCTAGGATTTGCTTTGTATGTGCCCGGAAGCTGCTGCGCCGGGTTTGGGGGGTATAATGAGTCGACTGCGTATTAGCCGCCAAATTGGTGTTTGGCGTGTGGGAGTGACATTGGGAATTTTGCTTGGTTTAACCGGCTGTCTGGGCGGCAATCGGGAAACCGGCCCCAATATGTCAGACAGCCCGATTTTTTCGGCAGAGCGTGCGACGCCGCGCGCAGATTTGGTACGTCAGAAATCTGTCATGGGTGGCTCGGTGACAATCGCCACACCGAAAGGGTTCTGTATCGACACAACTTCGTACCAAGACACCCCTTCCGGTGCCTTCGTTCCGATCGGAGCCTGCGCTGCTTTAACGAAAGACCCAGGCGACCCCAAACCCAAAAAGCCAGCATTTTTGACCGCGACAGTTCTTCCTATGCCCGTACAGGCCACGGTATTGCCCAACGACCCGGATGCCCGCATGCGCGAAGCCCGCGCATTCATCCAAAGCGAAAAGGGGCGCGCAACGCTTAGCCGGGTTGGCGACGCGACCACCGTCACCCTGCTGGACACAAAATCTGCTGCAAATGTGCTTTATGTGCAGGTGAAAGACACTGCGGATGGGCTGCCTTCGGCACTGTCAAACACGACCTGGCGGGCATTTTTCGAGGTGAATGGCCAGCTTGTGACAGCAAGTGCCACCGCATTCGCCGATCAACCCTTCGGTCAGGGCAAAGGGTATCAGCTTTTGACCGAATTTGTCGCGGCAATCCGCAAAGCAAACCCCGGCGCGAAAAGCGGCGGCGGACTCAAAGCCCTGCTAGGCGGTTTGCGCAATTGAACCTATTCTGTTTTAAGAATGAAAACCGACAGGCAGGCGAATCTCAGCAGGGCAAATACACAGCATGGTGCGACGTGTGAACGGTATCCTTGATCAATGGCGACAACGCCGCGCGTTGCAGCGCTGGCAGTCGGCCTTGCACCACGCCGAAACCCTTGATCTGGCATCGCTGCGCGCAGTGCGCAGTAGCGCCCGCCAAATGCGCCAGACACTGGACCGTGTGCTTCATGTTGCGGATGGCCGCCTTACATTGCCTTTGATCGGTTCAGACGCCATTCAAAAGCCGCTGCATAGCGACTGGGCGTATCGCCCCGAATTGTGGCGCGGCCCGCTGTCGCCTCCGGGGAAATCTGCAGTGGAAAGTAAGACAACATTTGGCAGCGAGGTGACTGTGTTTCACGACTGTCGGGTTTCAGAACTTACCGTCCGCCAGATACGCAACACACGCGAAAGCGATTTGGCACCGTTCGGCCTTCGCATGGATGTTTTTGGATTTGATGGTTCGTTCTTGTCACTGGTGATCGAGCTGCCGCAATCAGCGGTCGACGGCTTGAAGCGCAACCACTTGGTGCGGCTGACGGCGTTGGTCGAAATGGAAAAGCCGTTAGAAGTGTTTGCCCGACTTAACATCCAGCACGGCCCGAACACCGAACAGATCGTCCGCACGTTGCCGACGTCAGAGGCCGAGACTTTTGTTGAGTTCGACCTTGCTTACACCAATCTGAACGAAAAACGGGTTGACCGGATGTGGGTTGATTTGGTTCTTGAGAACCCTGAAATGAGCCAGGTGATCCTTCGCGATGTCAACTTCAGCCGACGCCCGCGGGCCGAAGTTTGATCCCGAGTTGACCTGAAAAGGAGCGTTACGTGACGAAACTTCAACTTGTTAAGGCGCGCATACAGGCGGGCATTTGGGAAGGCGTCCTGACAAGTTCTGACGCGAAAGACACGCTTCCAGCACTTGAGGTTACGCATCTTTCCCAGCCCATCGACGGGGTGACGGTCAAACCGAACCCGGATCAGGCTGGCGCGTTCTTCGTCAAAGTGCCGATCCCGGTGGACGCCCTGACAGACGGTGTCCAGACATTTGTGATTTCTGAGAAAGACAGCGGCACAATGCTTGACACGTTCTCGATTGTAACGGGGCAGCCGCTCGAGACTGATATACGAGCCGAAGTCGACCTGCTGCGCGAGGAGCTTGATATGCTCAAACACGCGTTTCGTCGCCATTGCATGGAAACGAGCTAGGTCATGTCTCGGCTTTTGGTCAGTGCCTGTCTGATGGGACAAATGGTGCGCTATGACGGCAGGGCCAAGATACTGATACACAAAAGCCTCGCAAGATGGAGCGCCGATGGTCGTGTGGTTCCGTTCTGCCCCGAATTGGCCGGTGGGCTTTCCGTGCCACGGCAGTCCGCCGAGATTGAACCGGGTTATGATGGCAATGATGTTCTGGCAGGGCGCGCCAAGGTCGTCGACAGTGAAGGTGCCGATGTCACTGAGGCCTTCGTGTTCGGCGCACGGCTGGCCATTGATCTGGCGCGAGATCGTGATTGCACCCACGCCCTGCTGACAGAAGCAAGCCCGTCTTGCGGATCGTCACAGCTTTACAGTGGCCATCATGACGGCACGCGGCGGGATGGGTTCGGTGTCACCACTGCTGCGTTGCGTTCTGCGGGGATTGACGTCTTTGCGCCCTCCCAGATTGAATCGCTGGCTGCGCATTGCGCGTGGTAAACTGTGTCGGTTACGCAGCGTTTTGAATGACAGCGTCTGTGACCTCGTCCAGATTTGCTGCACATAACAGGAGACCCCCAGCATGACCAGCTATCCAACCCTTCTTTCCCCACTCGATCTGGGCTTCACTACGCTGAAAAACCGCGTTCTGATGGGGTCCATGCATACCGGGCTGGAGGAACGCGGTGACTGGCCACGTGTGGCCGAGTTCTATGCCGAGCGCGCCCGAGGCGGGGCTGCTCTGATCGTTACCGGCGGCATGTCTCCGAACCCTGAAGGCGGGGTGTATCCCGGCGCGGCTGGGCTGTTCTCGGATCAAGACATTACCAACCACCGCATTGTCACGGACCGCGTCCATGCCGAAGGCGGCAAGATCGCAATGCAAATCCTGCATGCAGGGCGCTATGCCTATGGGCCGGATTGTGTCTCGGCCAGTGCGGTCAAATCGCCGATTTCGCCGTTCCCACCGAAAGAGCTGGACGAGGATGGCATTCAGAAACAGATCGGTGATTTCGCCACCGCGGCTGCCCGCGCCAAAGAGGCTGGGTATGACGGGGTCGAAGTCATGGGGTCGGAAGGCTATTTCCTGAACCAGTTCCTTGTTACCCACACCAACAAGCGCGAAGACCGCTGGGGCGGCTCCTATGAAAACCGGATGCGCCTGCCTATCGAAGTGGTGAAAGCCGTGCGCGCCGCTGTCGGGCCAGAGTTCATCATTATCTATCGTCTGTCGATGATAGACCTTATTCCCAACGGCTCGACATTTGACGAGGTTGTGCAACTGGCGAAAGAGGTCGAGAAGGCCGGTGCCACCATCATCAACACAGGCATTGGATGGCATGAAGCCCGGATACCGACCATTGCAACCTCTGTGCCGCGCGCTGCGTTTACGTGGGTCACGAAGAAGCTGATGGGGCAGGTCTCGCTGCCGATCATCACCTCGAACCGGATCAACCATCCCGATGTGGCCGAAGACGTTCTGGCAGGTGGCGCGGCAGATATGGTGTCGATGGCGCGGCCCTTCTTGGCCGACCCGGAATTCGTGGCGAAAGCGGCCGAAGGTCGCGCGGGCGACATCGCCCCGTGTATCGCCTGCAACCAAGCCTGTCTCGATCACACCTTCGGCGGCAAAATCTCTACCTGCCTCGTAAACCCGCGCGCCTGTTACGAGACCGAATTACGCTATGAGATGACGGACACTCCGAAATCTATCGCGATCGTGGGCGCAGGCCCGGCGGGTCTGTCCACCGCGCTGGTGGCGGATGAGCGCGGCCACAAGGTCACGCTGTTTGACCGCGCCGATCAGGTCGGCGGACAGCTGAATATGGCGAAGAAAGTCCCCGGCAAAGAAGAATTCATCGGGCTGGTCGATTGGTATGACCGGCAGGTCGCGGCATCAGATATTGATCTGCAATTGGGGAAAGAAGTTACGGCGGATGATCTGGACGGGTTTGACGAGGTGATCATCGCCACCGGCGTGACACCTCGCGATCCCGGTATCGAAGGGCAGGGATCAGCCAAGGTGTTGTCCTATATTGACGTGCTCCGCCACGATGCGCCTGTGGGCAATCGTGTCGCGATCATCGGTGCAGGCGGTATTGGCTTCGACGTGGCAGAATTCCTGACGCAAGCTGGTGACAGCCCGACCGAACATCTTGAGCAGTGGCTGGCCGAATGGGGTGTTGCCGATCCTGCTGACGCACGCGGCGGTCTGTCGCCGAATGGCCCGAAGCCCGAAGCCCCCGCCCGCCACGTCACCCTGATGCAGCGCAAAGCCAAGGCGCTGGGCAAGGGGCTCGGCAAGACCACCGGGTGGATCCACCGGGCAACCCTGAAGATGAAGGGCGTCGAGATGGTGGGCGGCGTGAACTACGAACGCATCACCGACGACGGTCTGATGGTCTCGACCGGCGAGGCGCGCGAGAACCCGCGTCTGGTCGAAGTCGACAACATTATCATGTGTGCCGGTCAAATCAGCAATCGAACCCTTGCAGATGCGCTTGAAGCACGCGGGAAGTCTCCGCATGTGATTGGCGGCGCAGATGTAGCGGCAGAGCTTGACGCCAAACGGGCTATCGACCAAGGATCGCGCTTGGCGGCCTCTCTCTGATTTGATCCCGGGGCAATCGCCTCGGAGGTCACATGGTTTTCATTGCTGTCTTTGCAGGTCTTCTGCCCAGCTTCCTTCTTGTGGGGCTGGGAGGGCTTCTTCGCAAGCGTCTGTCTGAAAACGCATGGCAGGGTCTGGATCGTCTGAACTTCGAGATCCTGTTTCCGGCCCTTCTGTTCGTCGCTGCGGCAAGCCGGCCCATCGACATCGGAAAGTTGGCGGTCATGGCGCCCGTGGTCTGGTCGATACTGGCGGTTGGCTTGGCGCTCAGTTGGCTGGCGCGCCCGGCAGGACCCGAAAAATTCCTCGATTTTGCGGGGGCGTGGCAGGTTGGATGGCGGTTTAACACAGCCCTTGGCCTGGTCGCGGTTGAACTGTTGACCCGTGGTGGCGCTGGTGAAATGGCTGTGGCAGTCGGCATGGGCGTGCCGGTTGCAAATCTCTTTGCAGTGTCTGCCTTATCCCGCGGCGGTGCGCTTGGGTTCGGGGCGACGGTTGCGAAGGTTGCCTTGAACCCGTTTTTACTGGCCAGCCTCGGCGGCGTTGTGTTTGGCGTGATGGGCTGGCGCTTGCCCACCCCAATCATGGCCCCGATCGAAATGCTCGCGCGAGCCGCCATCCCCATCGCGCTTCTGTCAATCGGTGCGACGATGAACTGGGGCGCATTGGCGCGGCTGGACCGCTTCAATGGGGCCATCTGTGCGATAAAATTGGTGGCGCTGCCTGTGTTTGCTCTGGGCGTCAGCTTGGCGCTGTCGCTTGATCCAGCCATTGCATCCGTGCTGGTTGTGTTTGCGGCACTTCCGACGGCGTCTGCGGCACATGTGTTGGCATCCGCATTCGGGGCGAACCGAAATCTGGTCGCAACACTGATCGCGCAGACAACTTTGTTGGCCGCTGTCACATTGCCAATTTGGATTAGTATCGCAGAGTTAATCTTTTCAACACGATAGCAGGCGGTCGCCGTTTCCAGACGCTAAACGATCCCCACAATTACCCCCGTATTGTCGGCTGTTGATCACAGTCTTGCCCCAATTCACACGGATATAGGAAGGCACTGGGGTGAACTTGTTGGAAAGAGTGACATGGATCGACTGACCGAAATGGAAGCCTTCGCCACCGTTGTGGATCAAGGAGGTTTCACAGATGCTGCCAAGAAAATGGGAATCTCGAAATCCGCGGTGTCCAAACATGTGTCCAGCCTAGAGGCACGGCTTGGTGCGCGACTTCTGAACCGTACAACGCGGCGGGTCAGCCCGACCGAAATCGGCCTTGCCTATTACGACCGCGCACGCCGTGTCTTGAACGACGCGGGCGAGGCAGATGCCCTAGTCACATCGATGCAATCTGCACCGTCTGGAATTCTGCGAATTTCGGTCGCGACTGATTTTGGCGTGAACCACCTGAGTCCGGTTTTGGGTGAGTTTCTGCATGATTTCCCCGACGTGCATGTGAACATGGATCTGGCCAACCGTTATGTAGAGTTGATCTCAGAAGGATTCGACATGGCGATCCGTGTAGGTGAGCTTGAAGACAGCTCGCTGCGCGCACGCAAGATTTCGACGACCACGCGCAGAATGGTCGGCAGCCCCGAATATTTCGAGCAGTATGGACGCCCCACCCGCATTGACGATCTGAACGAACACAAGCTTTTACATTACTCGAACCAAAGCTCGGGCAATGTCTGGAAAGTACCCGCCCCGTCGGGCGAGGTGCGTCAGGTCCGCTCGGCCGGGTGGCTAAGCGTGAATGATGGGCAATCCTTGTTGAATGCCGCCATTTCCGGCCTTGGGATCGCCTATCTGCCAAGCTTCCTTTACGCTGATGCGTTGGAGCAAGGCTTGGTGATCGACGCGATCCCTGACCTGCCACAGGATGTTGAAGGCATTTATGCCGTCTATCCGCCAGGTCGGTTCACTCAGCCTAAAGTGCGGGCGTTCATTGACTTTTTGGTCCATGCCTTTGCGGATAAAGGGCCAGATAACTGGTAACTTAACCTGCGCCTAATTGGTGCTGGTTAAGACGGCTTCGACTCGTCGGTTTAACTCGCGACCCTCTGGGGTTAGGTTCGCGGCAAGTGGCATCAAATAGCCCACGCCCTGCGCGGCAAGCTGTGCAGGGTTTACGCCGTAAAGCTTGATCAGGCTGTCCTTCACAGACGCCGCCCGTTTGCGTGACAGTGCTACGTTTCCGTCAAGGCTGCCCTCGGCATCCGTGTGGCCCACCAAAATAATCTGCCGATCCGGGTTCTGTGCCAGATACTTTGCCAACTCAGCCAGAATGGGGACATCTTCTTCGGTCAGTTGCGACGATCCGGTTGCGAAACGTAACCCGCTGAGGACCGTGCGCCCGTTGGTCTCCAATTGCGTGCCCAAAGGACCAGATGGCACAGCGCGTTCTGTCACGGTGGGTCGCGCCCGCGGGACTGCAGCATTCGTCGCAGAACTGCCCGCCGGGCTGACCTGCAGTAACTCAATGAATGCAGCCTCTTTCGATCGACTAACCAAGAAGCTTGCGAACTCGTCGCCTTTGCGCGCGCTTAGGTAGTGGTAGTCGCCTAGATCCACATACATATCCGGCGCGTTAAAATACCCAACCTCGAAGCGGAAATCGTAACCCCCGCAGGACACGGATTGGCACTGCAACAAAATGTCAAAACCGTCCGTAATCATCTGATCGCGCAAGCTAACAAGAACCTGAAAACTGGTTTGACTGGTGCCGTCCACTTTCCAGGCTTGCCGAAGGACCTGCCCTTCGGCGGCAATGGTGGGCACGCTGTCGCCATCGAAACGCGCGATAGCGAGGGTTGCGCGACCTGTTGATTGCGTATCATCGGCACGCAGTTTTGCGCCAGCTGGCAGATCAAGCGCGCCAGCAATCAGCGGAGCGCTTGCAAAGGATGCTGCCAGGATCGCCGGTCGGAAAATACGAACCATTCGGATCACCGATGTTGAGCGTGATACGCGTCATTGGGTTTCATGCCGACAGCCGAGGCCATGCGATTGGACATCGAGAAGAAGCCGACCGTGGCGGCGATGTCCCAGATATCCTTGTCTGAGAAACCTGCCTGCCGCAGCGCGTCTCGATCGACTTCCGCTGTTTCAGCGGACGCTTTTGTGACCTTCTCGGCAAAGGTCAACATGGCGTGCTGGCGGGCATCCAGATCTGCCATGCGCCAATTCATCACCATCGCCTCGCCCAGCATCGGGTTGCCGGACAAAGCGCGCACAGCTGCGCCATGCGCCACCTGACAATACCAACACCGATTGATCGAACTGACCACAACCGCGATCATCTCGCGCTCCAGCTTCGACAAGCCGCTGTCGCCAAGCATAAGATCATTATACATGGCTGAAAAAGCGCGCAGTTTTTCCATGTCGAACGCGTAGGCCTTCAACACGTTGGGCACCATTCCCAACTTCTCGTCGCAGATATCAAAATAGGTCTGAATGTCTTCGGGCAGCGGGTCGACCATCGGCAGGTCAAGCGCGGTCACGCTTTTATCTTCGTGCTTCAATTTCGGTTTCCCCCCTTACTGCGGCTTGGTGCGATAATGGTAGTGCCCGACAAGGTGCATCCCAATATTGGCATAAAGCGGATTGGCAGCGTGGTTGCCCTGGGTCACGATCAGGGCCACATATTTCGCGCCCTGCGCTTTTGCCCACACAGCGGCTTGTTTTAGAAGGTTCACACCGGTGCCTTGGCGACGCAGTTCCTTGTCGACATGCAAGGCGTGAACCATGGCAATCTCGTCATGCAGGCCCACAAAGCCTACGCCCGCCGGGGTATCATCGGTGCGGGCCAGAAGCCCGGTTTTCGGGCAATTCGCACGCTCCATCACGGCGCGGCGCGCATCACCGATACCGCCTGCATCCCACAATTCGTGCATGATCGACAATGTCGGCCAGATCGAGAATGCCGAAACGGGTGGCGGGGCGTTTTTGGTCAGTTCGTCAACGCCGATGACCCAGAAGTTCACCGGGTCGATGATGTGATAGCCGTGCTTTTCCAGCATATCGTCCAAATGTTCGTCGCCATGCCGGATTTGAAACAGCGGGTCCATGCCCAGTTCGCGCATCGCTTTTTCGGCGACCGGCAAATCGGCTTCGGTGGTTGGCCAGTTCTCGGTTGCGGCCGAGACGCGGTTGCCACCACCCGCGCCATCGCGGATGACCCATGCGCCGATGCGCTTTGTTTCGGCTGGCGGCCAAGTCGCTTCACAGGCCTCGATGATCTGGTCTCCACTGGGAAGGTCTTTTTTCATGTGTCCTCCGGAAAAAGCTGGGCAAGGGTTTGGGCCGCAGCATCAAGCTGGTCGGCGTTCGTCCCTCGAATGACGATGTTGGCGCCAAACACGCCGTTTTGGATAAACGGGTAAGACCCGAAACTGAGGTCGGCATGGGCGTTTGCCAGCTTGCCAAGCGGGCCAGCAATATCGCCTTCGCCACGCTCGATGCGCACAGAAACAGATTGCAACGGAGCGCCTCCGGTCAGACCAGCCAGAACACTGTCGACCATTGCCTTGAAAACAGACGGAACGCCCGCCATCACGTGGACGTTTTCCAACGTAAAGCCCGGCGCGATCGACACAGGGTTGTCAATCAGCGTTGCGCGGTCCGGGATACGGGCCATCCGTTGGCGCGCTTCGTTAAAATCATGACCTTGTTTCGCGTAATGGGTGGCCAGCAGGTCACGCGCATCGTCGCGAATATCGATGTGGTCATCGAAGGCGCGTGCGATGCAATCGGCGGTGATGTCATCGTGGGTTGGGCCGATACCGCCCGAGGTGAAAACATGATCATAGGCCGAGGAAAGGTCTTTGACAGCAGTTTCAATCGCCGGGGCATCGTCCGATACGACGCGCACTTCCTTCAGATCGATCCCGCATTCGGTAAGCTTGCCCGCGAGGTGATGCATGTTCGCATCCCTTGTCCGGCCAGACAAAATCTCGTCTCCGATGACCAACATGGCTGCTGTCGGGTTGGGCATAACTTGCTCCTTTCCTTCTTCCGGTATAGGCCCGCATTATGGAATTTCCCAGCCCTCTTGTGCCCGCAACGCTCATTCGCCGCTATAAACGTTTTCTGGCGGATTGCCTGTTGGATGACGGTCGCGAAGTGACAGCGCATTGTGCCAATCCCGGTTCCATGATGGGGTTGGCGCAGCCGGGCACAAAGATCTGGTTAGAGCCCAATGACGATCCCAAAAAGAAGCTGAAATTCGGGTGGCGATTGGTTGACCATGAAAATGGGCATTTCACCGGGGTCGATACCTCGGTTCCGAACCGCGCGTTGCGCGCAGCCCTCGAAGGTCGTCTGATCGGCGGTTTGGGGGACTATCACACCGTCCAGCCCGAGGTTCGATACGGCGAGAACAGCCGTATCGACTTCCTGCTTGAAGGTTCCGGGCTGACCTATGTCGAGGTGAAGTCAGTAACCCTTTGCCGTCAAACTGGCTTGGCCGAGTTTCCAGACAGTATAACGGCCCGTGGCACCAAGCATCTGGGCGAGCTTGCCGACATGGTCGGGCAAGGGCATCGCGCGGTGATGTTATACCTTGTGCAGCGCACGGATTGTGACCGGTTCGACCTCGCACGAGATATCGACCCGACATACGCCGCCGCTTTCAGCGCCGCGCGCGAAGCCGGGGTTGAAGCCATCGTATTGGGCACCCGGATCAGCCCAGACGGCATCGAAGTCGCGGCCCCTCTGGAGTCTTTGGTCTGAACACCCTATCTAGGGGCGAAGAAGAGGACCAAACCATGGACGACACCATGCGCGTGACCAAAGAAGGCATCCGCCTATACGATACTTCCGACTTTGCAGGGATGCATGCGGCTGGCCGATTGGCGGCTGACATTTTGGACCGGATCGCACCGATGGTGCAACCGGGGGCCACAACCGCGCAACTTGACGCGGCCATCGAGGCGATGGTGGATGAAGCGGGCGCAGTATCCGCGACCATCGGCTACAAAGGTTACAAACATGCGTCCTGTATTTCGCTGAACCATGTTGTGTGTCACGGCATTCCCGGTTCAAAAACACCGAAGGGCAAGAACGAGAAGTCTTTACGCCAACATGACGAGCTGATCGACGGTGACATTCTGAATGTTGATGTGACGGTGATTGTCGATGGTTGGTATGGTGATACAAGCCGGATGTATAAGGTCGGCACGCTTAAACCTTTTGCTGAGCGCTTGATTCAAGTGACCCATGACGCCCTGATGAAAGGGATCGAGGCCGTCCGCCCCGGCAATACTTTCGGGGATATCGGCCACGCAATTCAGGCCCATGTGGAAAGCCAACGCATGTCTGTTGTGCGCGATTTCTGTGGGCACGGTCTGGGTCAGGTGTTCCACGCCCCGCCCAATGTCCTGCATTATGGTCGTCCCGGATCAGGTCCGGTGTTGGAAGAAGGGATGTTCTTCACGATCGAGCCAATGGTCAATCTGGGCCGCCCTGAAACCAAGATACTGGCGGATGACTGGACCGCGATCACCCGTGACAAGTCGTTGTCGGCGCAATTTGAACATTCGGTTGGTGTCACGTCAGACGGCTGCGATATTTTCACCCTTTCGCCAGCTGGAAAGTTCCACCCAACCTGGGTTTGATCGCGCTGGTTGACTTAGGGGAAACTTTTGACGTTTCTCCCCCTTGTCCGGGAAATATCCTTTTGAATTCAGGGCTTTTTCGCCACCGATTTCCCTAGCTCAGTAATTGCAGCCTTTGGATGTTGCACTTGCAGAAAGCCGTGCATAGGTTCTCCTTGCTGCCCCACAAGAGGTGGGTCGGCTTCCGCGACACTCATGCGCGGCGGACTGCAAGGAACAACGGAGGGTGTCCAATGACCCACTTCCGCACTTTCACCCCGAAATCTATCATCACATCGCTGACCGCAGCCGCGGCCCTTGCGATTTCTGCCAGCACGGCGGCCGCTGAAGAAGTGACCCTTCGCTTCCAGCATTTTGTTTCGCCTTTGTCTGCGAACCCAACCTACTTCATGGCCCCGTGGGCCGATAAGATCGAGAAGGATTCAGGAGGTCGCATCAAGGTCGAACTATATCCGGCCATGCAGTTGGGTGGTAAAGCCACCAGCCAATATGACCTGATCCGCGATGGAGCGATTGACGGCGGCTGGGTCATCCCCGGCTATCAACCCGGTCGTTTCCCCGAAGCTGAAGCGATGGAGCTTCCCTTCATGGTCACCAAGTCGGGTGAAGAAGCGTCGAAAGCCGCGTGGGTTTATACTCAGAAATACCTGATGGATGACTTTGCGGACGTGAAGGTGATCGCCGCCCATATGCACGGGCGCGGGATCGTTCACAAGAAAGGCGGTCCGATCGCGACGGTCGAGGACTTTGATGGCCTGAAATTGCGTGGCCCATCGCGCACGTCGACCCTTCTTCTGGATAAGCTTGGCGCCTCGCCAGTTGGCATGCCCGTGCCCGCCTTTCCCGAGGCTCTGGCAAAGGGTGTGGTCGACGGAGGGGTGATCACTTGGGAAATGTCGCCTTCCTTAAAACTGAACGAACTAACGGACAGCCACACTGATGTCGCGGGCGATAAGTCACTTTATAACCTCTATTTCATCTGGGCGATGAACAAGGATGTGTACGAGGGGCTGCCGGACGACCTGAAGGCTGTGATTGACGCGAACTCGGGGTTCTATGCCTCGGCCCTGGCTGGCCGCGCGCACGACACCGGTGACGTGGTGGGCCGCGAGAAGATGGCGGCAGATGGCAATGTCATCGCTGAGCTGTCGGAAGATGAGACCGCCAAGATCCGCGTTCTGGGTGACGAAGTTATCGCCGAGTGGGTCGAGGATATGAACGGCAAAGGTCTGAATGGCGCTGCAATGGTCGAAGATGCACGCGCGGCGGTTGCAGTTACACGGGCACAGTAAGCTCGTAAAGATCACACGAAGGGCCGCCCCTAGGGGTGGCCCTTTTTGATTTGCGGGTCACCCGTGTTTCAGGATTGATATGACCGTATCCCCATATCGCCGCGTATCGAGCAGCTCGAACCCATCTGGCAGAGTGATCGGTGCACTGTCCTCCCAGACGACCAGCGCATCCGGGGCGATCCAGCCGCCTTTGATGGCGGCGTCCAGCGCCTTCTCTCCCAAGCCCTTGCCGTAAGGAGGGTCCAGAAACACCAGGTTATGGGGTTGGCCTTCGGGAAGTCGGGTCGCATCACGCTTCACCACGGTCACCTCATCAACGCACCGGCATTTCGCGACATTCGCGCGGATTAATGACATGGCCTTGCGCCCATCATCGACAAACGTGACGTGATCGGCGCCGCGCGACAGGGCCTCCAACCCCAGCGCGCCAGTTCCGGCAAACAGGTCCAGAACGCGCGCGCCCTCAATCGGGTCGCCAAACCGTCCACCGGACAGCATAGAAAACAGACTTTCGCGCACGCGATCCGTTGTGGGTCGAAGATGCGCACCAGCGTCACCTTTGCCGACACTGGCCAGCGCCAGTCCACGAAATCGTCCGGCGATGATCCTCATTTCAGCAGCGGCTTAAGATCGGCGTCAGCGTCCGCGATAATCGCCTTGTCAGGTGATTTGCCGCCTTCGATCAGGCGTTTGCCGATCATGTAGGCGCGCGGATCGTTCATCGCGTCGACCGCCAGCAAAGTGTCGCCCTGATAGTACCAAAAACTCCTGCTGCCTTCTTTATCACCACGACGCGTTACCACATTATCATAACCTGTGTTCAGCCCAGCGATTTGCAGTTTTACGTCATACTGGTCTGACCAGAACCACGGCGTGGCGACGTAATTGATGTTTTCGCCCATCATGTTGCGGGCCACCACTTCGGCCTGATCAATGGCATTTGGGACGCTTTCAAGACGAATGCGGGTGCCGCGATAGGGGAAGGATGCGCAATCCCCTGCCGCCCAGATCGCGGGATCGGACGTGCGGCCGTGTGCGTCGGTTTTGATCCCGTTGTCGAACTCAAGCCCGGCGGCTTCTGCCAAAGCGGTGCCCGGCGCGATGCCAACGCCGACAATGGCGAAATCCACTTCAAGCGTGGTGCCGTCAGACAGGATGGCCCCAGTCACGTGCCCGTCGCCGGTCAGACGATCCAGCCCAACGCCTTCACGAATTTCGACGCCATGGGCCGCGTGCAGAGCGCGGAAATAGTCCGAGGTTTCGGGTGCCGCCACACGCTGTAGAATGCGGTCGGCCATCTCGACCAAAGTGACGTGCAGACCCTTCTTTGCAGCGACGGCAGCGGCCTCCAGCCCGATATAGCCGCCGCCGATGATCAACACACGGCGACCTTGTGAAAACTCGGTCGCCATTTGGTCGATATCTTCAAGCGTGCGAACAACATGCACGCCGTTCAGTGTGCCTCCGATTGCAGCGGGCAGGCGGCGGGGTACGGACCCGGTGGTCAGCGCCAGTTGATCGTAAGAAATGCGTTCGTCGCCGATCTCCACCTGACGGTTTGCGGGATCGATCGCGTCCACATGGGTGCCAAGGCGCAAGGTGATGTCATTTTCCGCGTAGAAGCTTTCCGGGCGCAGATACAGACGCTCCAGCGCCATATCGCCCAGCAGATAAGCTTTTGACAGCGGGGGGCGTTGATATGGCGGAGCGATTTCGGCGCCAATCAGCGTGATCTCGCCCTCGAAACCCGAGTTGCGAAGTTTGGCGACCAAAGATGAACCGGCTTGTCCGGCACCGATGACAACAATGTGAGACATGTTGGGTTTCCATTCCTACTGACCTGACGCGGTTTGCAGACTATGACTAGTGCTAGGAGAAACACAATCAGGATGTCTAAAATGAGTATTTCAGTTGGAGATAAACTGCCGGGCGCGACGGTGTTAAGGATGGGTGCCAATGGGCCAGAAACTGTCGAGCTTTCGACACTGACCGATGGGCGCAAAGTCGTGATTTTCGCACTGCCCGGTGCCTATACCGGCACTTGCACAACCGCCCATGTACCAAGCTTCATGCGCACCAAACCTGAGTTTGACAAAAAGGGCGTGGATGAAATCATTTGCTTGTCAGTCAATGACCCCTTTGTTATGCAGGCATGGGGCGAAAGCACAGGTGCCGCAGCGGCCGGTATTACGATGCTGGGAGACGCCGAAGGCGCGTTTACCAATGCCGTTGGTATGGCGTTTAACGCCCCCCCTGCTGGATTGATCAACCGTTCGCGCCGTTATGCGCTCTATGCCGAAGATGGCGTGGTTAAAGTTCTTAACGCAGAGGAAAGCCCGGGCGTGTGTGAAACATCGGGTGGCGAGGCGTTGCTGGCAGATATGTCTGCCTAAAGCGTTTCGAGAAAAACCTGCGACACCGGTTTTTGGCGAAGCGCGCGAAACGCTGAAATGTTGAACGGCGTTTCGAATGATCCCTGTCGCAGGTTTAATTCGAAACGCTTTAATCGCCTTCTTCGATGATCGTTTTACGAAAGGGGCCGTAGGAGGTGAGGATATTGATATCCCCCTCGACGGCCTCTTTTTCGGCGGTCAGGAATTGTTCGACCGCATCGCGAAATCCCGGTTCCGCAATCCAGTGCAGTGAATGCGTAGTGACGGGCAGATATCCACGGGCAAGTTTGTGTTCGCCCTGCGCGCCCGCTTCGACCCCTTGCAGACCGTTTGCAATCGCGAAGTCGATTGCCTGATAATAACAAAGCTCGAAATGCAGGCAGGGGTGGTGCTCTAGCGCCCCCCAATAGCGTCCGAACAAAGTCTCGCGCCCGATGACATTTAGTGCGCCGGCGACCGGATGATCGTCACGCACGGCAAGGACAAGCAACAAATCATCACGCATCGTGTCATGGATTTCGTCAAAGAACGCGCGGCTCAGATAGGGGCGCCCCCATTTGCGTGCCCCGGTGTCCTGATAAAACTCCCAGAACATGTCCCAGTGGCCCGGTCGGATGTCGTCACCAGTCAGGGTCAGGATTTCACCACCAAACCCCTGTGCTTGCTTGCGTTCCCGTCGTATCTGCTTGCGCTTTCGCGAACTCAAGTGATCAAGAAAACTGTCGAAATTGTCGTAGCCTTGGTTCGCCCAGTGAAACTGTTGGCCGATCCGGTGAAGCAGACCCATCTGCACGCCTGCATGTGCTTCTTCTTCGGTGCAGAACGTGACATGTGCCGAGCTGAGGCCGTTCTCGGCTGCGATTTGTACCATCCCTTGCACAAGTCCGGCGCGACCGATGGTCTCATAACCCGGCTTCGTTAGAAGGCGCCGACCGGTGACCGGCGTAAACGGGACAGCAAGCTGCAATTTGGGATAGTACCGCCCGCCCGCTCGTTCATAGGCGTCCGCCCAACTGTGATCGAAAACATATTCGCCCTGACTGTGAGATTTTCCATATACCGGTGCGACGGCAACTATCTGCCCGTCGGCTTGCAAGGTCAGGTAATGTGGCTGCCACCCGGTGCGTTCGCCAACGCTGGCCGAATTTTCCAGCGCCAGCAAAAACCGATGCGTCGTGAACGGGTCGATGGGTCGGCCACCGTCGGATGCCTCGGGGCAGGCGCACGCGTCCCAATCCCCGGGCGCTATGTTGGCAAGGGTGTGGTGCGTATGGATAGCGATCTGAGTGTCCGTCACCGGAGCATTGGACCTAACACGAGCGGCACGGTCAAGCCGGATACCCTTCGAAGGTGATATTGTCGGCAATCTTGCGCGCTTCGATTTCATCTTCTTTTGATTTGACGGTCCAACACAGAATTGGAACACCCTGTGCCTTCAGGCGCGCTACAGCCGGGTTGTGAAGGTCGCTGGCGTCGTGGCTGATAAAACTAGCGCCGACGCGCTCGAAATCAGGGATATTTCTGAGGTATCTACGCGTCGCTGCCGGGATGAGGGGGTTGTCTTCTTGCAAGAACGCCTCTGTCGTCAAACCCAGTGCACGCCCGCTGTCGTGGGCCGCAAAGGCTGCCACCGAGTGTGGGTTGAAAGACATCACCGCCACGTCACCGTCATACCCGGCGAGCGCTTCGGCTGTCGCCTTCTCAAGTGCGCCAGTGCGGGGACCCATCGCGCCGTCTTGGTCTTTCATTTCGACCAGCACCGGAACACGTCCAGCGACGATTTTTAAAACCTCGGCAAAGGTGGGAACGCCCTCGTCGCCATGTTTCAGCGTCATGTTCCCCAATTCGACTGATGAACGTTGTTGGATTGGTCCAGTTTCGCCAATCAGACGCCGAAGGTCATAGTCGTGAAAGACCATAGCTTCGGCATCCTTGGACAGCTGCAAGTCAATCTCGATCCCGTATCCGGCAGAGATTGCCGCGTGGATGGCAGCGCGCGAGTTTTCCGGGCGGCCTGCTGTCACATCGTGAAGCGCACGATGGGCAATCGGGCGCTTCAAAAAACTTTCGGGCAGTGAGATTGGCAGGATGGTCATTTAATCTCAAAAATGCCTTCAATCTCGACCGCGACGCCAAAGGGCAAGCTGGCGGCTGACACGGCAGAGCGTGCATGTCGCCCTGCGTCACCAAGCGCTTCAACCATGAAGTCCGAGGCCCCGTTGATCACTTTAGGTTGATCCCCAAAGTCACTGGTCGAGTTGACAAAGCCAACCAGTTTTACCACCCGCTGAAGTCGATCCAGATCACCACCACACGCTGCCTTGACCTGCGCAAGCAGGCTGATCGCACAATTACGCGCCGCCTGGGCGCCGTCTTCGGCGGTCATGTTTTCACCCAACTTACCAATTAGAAACTTTCCGTCCTTCGTCGAGATCTGGCCTGAAACATGCACAAGGTTGCCGACCTGCACATAAGGAACATAGTTGGCAGCGGGGGCGGGGGCGTCGGGTAAAGTTACACCGAGCTCCGCCAGCCGGGTCTCATATTTGCTCATCTCGCGTCCTTCTCAGCTGATCCTGCCCGCCTCGCGGGTCTTTTCGGACGCTAACTTGCCATCAGTTGGCTGAAAAGGGTGAAAGCGCTTTAACAAGGGCAAACATTCGCCTTTTGCGGCTTAATACTAGCGCGGGACCGTGTCGAAAGAATGTGGGCGGAAGGTCCAAACACAAATTGAAATCTGCGACATGAAATGATGTGGTCAGCGGCAAATGGATTGAAAATGACCCCACCACTGCGCCAGTCAAGGGTCTGCGCGTCCCGCAGTATCTCTTGCGCGGGCTTTCCTGTTCAATTTCAATTTCTTAGTTTCGTAGCTGGCCTAACCGGGCGAATGGTGCCGCAGTAGGAGATTACTCAAATCACGCGAAGTTGGGCGGGATACAACTTGTAAACTGTCGCCAAATAAACACATACAGAGCCGCAGAACCTTTAACGCCTTTGCTTTATTCTGCCGCGCACTATGTGTATCGTGAACAACTAAACCGCTGCCAAACAAAGAATTCAAATTGACCAATCTGATTAGCAAGTTTTCCCCGGCGATGGCTGGACTGGTGCTCGTGGCACTCGGAGCCTGTGCGAAAGCACCGGTCCCTTCTGGCTATGACGATCCGCATGAAGTGAAAAACCGTCGCACGCATGAAGCCAATATCAAGCTTGATCGTGCGCTCGTTTCGCCGGCGTCGAACGTTTATGGTGAAGTGCTACCACGCGGTGTTCGCGATACAATTTCTGTGTTTTCGGACAATGCCGGCTTGCCGGGCGTTGTGGCGAACAACATTCTCCAAGGTAACGTCGAAAACGCCGTCCACAACTCGGTGCGTTTCCTGTTCAACTCGACCTTCGGGCTGCTTGGTCTATTCGATGTGGCAACCGATATTGGTCTTGAAGAGCGTGACAGCGATTTTGGCGAGACATTGCACGTCTGGGGCGCGCCTGAAGGAGATTATGTGGTCTTACCGTTCTTCGGCCCGTCTACCGAACGCGATGGTTTCGGCATTCTTGTCGACTTCGTTTTGAACCCACTGAGCTTGGTTCTGCCGACCGAAGTAAAACATCTTCCCAAAGCCACTTGGGTTTTGGCAAAGTTTGGCGACCGCTACACGTTTGGCGACACGATCGACGAATTCTACAATAGTGAAGACGGGTATGATCTGATGCAGCTCTACTATCTCGACTCGCGCCGTTATGAACTTGGCATCGAAGTCGACGACAATGAACTTGAGGATATTTATGATGCGTATGATGGGTAACGAAACCTCTCTAACTCGCCGTGCTGTTCTGGGTGGAATAGCTGGACTGGGTGTTCTTGCACTTTTGCCGGGCCGCGCCTTGGCAGCCATTTCCGCGGAAAAGGCGGAAAGCCTGATCGGTAAAGTCGTCAGCGATATTAATGGAATTATCAATTCCGGCGCGTCCGAAGCGGCGATGATCAAGAAATTTGAAGGCGTGTTTGCCAAATATGCAGATGTGGATTTCATTGCCTTGTCTGCCCTTGGCCCTGACGCCCGTTCGGCGAGCTCGTCGCAGAAAAGTGCCTTTATCAAAGCATTCCGCAGCTACATCGCGCGTCGTTACGGCAGCCGTTTCCGCGAATTCCAGGGTGGCACCATCAATGTTGTTAGCTCGAAAGAGGTCAAAAGCCGTTATGAAGTGCTGACCAAAACGCAATTGAAAGGCAAATCGCCTTTTGACGTTGTTTTCGTGGTGTCATCCAAGAATGGAAAATTCATCGATATGCAGGTCGAAGGGATTTCGATCGTTAAGTCAGAGCGCAAGGAAATCGGCGCGATGCTTGACCGTCGCAAGGGTGATCTGAACCAGTTGATCGCGGATCTGCAAGCAGGCTGACCCATCGGACTTGGTTAACAACTATGAACGCCTCGGCACAGAAAGCGCCGGGGCGTTTTCTGTTCTGCTTTCTGAATGCTGTTCGGGATATGGCAGCCATGCCTGGGCCCAGCTTGCAAAAGGTTGCATACGCAAGTATTTAAAAAGGAGCAGCGACGAAGGAGCAGCAGGTTGGCAGACGTGCATTGGCCCAAAGGAACTCGCGAGGAAAGCTTTGGCTTCTTGTCGCAGGTATTGGCCCGCCGGGTGGAAAACGAAATGAAAACGAGGCTGGCGACACTCAATCTCGATTTCCGCTTTTTCATGACCTTGATGCAGCTTCTTGTCCAGGATGGTCAAAATCAACGCGAGCTTTGCGGTAAGCTTAACCTGCCTGAATATCAGGTCAGTCGGAACCTTGATGCAATGGCCAAGGACGGTCTGATCGAACGACGGACCAGCCCAACCAGTCGACGGACAACGCAGGTGTTTCTGACCAAGAAAGGGCATGCGCTAGCCCAGAAACTGCCGCCGTTGATCAACACGTTGAATGACGCATTTCTTGGTGCGCTCAGCAAAGATGAGCGCACAGCACTCGTCGCGATGCTGCAGAAAGTCCTGCTGTCGACAGAGGCGTAATAAACCGATGTTTCTCGCGCGCTTAGTTCTTACCGAAGATTGAACGCAACACGCCGATCAGTGCATCTTCGACCGCTTTTCCGACATTCTGACCCCCCTGCGGGCGGCTGTTCTGGCTGTCCCCAAACAGGCCTTCAGAACCATTCACCTGCCCGTCAAAGCGCGGGGCATTGTTCGGGCGGATCATCGGAAGTGGGGTAGGGACGAGCTCCGACTGAATGCGCACCATCGCCTCGTGCCACATCTCGGCGGGAAGCCCACCGCCGGTCACACCTTTCAGTGGTGTGTTGTCATCATAGCCCATCCAAACGCCCATCACGTATTCGGCAGTAAACCCGATGAACCATGCATCGCGGGCCGAGTTTGTGGTGCCAGTCTTGCCGGCGATTTCAAGCCCGTCGATCTTGGCACGGCTACCCGTGCCCGCCTCGACCACGCGGCTCATCATATAGACCAGTTGCTGGGCGGCTTGTTGTGAAATAACCCTTTCGCCGATCCCGCCAGTTTGCGTCATCAACGGTTCTTTGTCAGCTACAAGGCTAAGCTCTGTCAGGCCATAGGGGATCACCGCGGATCCGCCGTTCAGGATACCCGCAAAGGCACCGGTTGTTTCAAGCAATGTGCTTTCAGAAGCACCCAACGCCAAGGCTGGTCCGGCAGCCAGATCGCTTTCGATGCCAAACATAGAGGCGACACTGCGCACCGCTTCCAGCCCAACATCTTCCGCCACCTTTACAGCAGGAACATTCAGCGAGCGGGCCAATGCCTCGGTCAGGCTGACATTCCCGTAGTGTTGGCGGGTATAGTTTTTTGGGCACCACTGGCCCGAACCGGGGACGTTCAAACAATAGGGCTCATCCAGGATGAAATCATCCCAACGATAGCCCATGTCCAACGCGGCCGCGTAAACGAATGGTTTAAAGGCAGACCCGGTCTGGCGTTTGGCTTGTGTGGCTCGGTTAAAAGCCCCTGTCACTTTGGTTTCACGCCCACCGACCATGCCGCGCACGGCGCCGTCCGAGCTCATTACCACAATCGCCGCTTCTGCTTTGGAGT
Organism: Aliiroseovarius sp. M344; assembly: GCF_025140835.1. Taxonomy (NCBI): domain Bacteria; kingdom Pseudomonadati; phylum Pseudomonadota; class Alphaproteobacteria; order Rhodobacterales; family Paracoccaceae; genus Aliiroseovarius; species Aliiroseovarius sp. M344. The sequence goes on along the minus strand of NZ_CP081153.1, from coordinate 2,795,143 downwards.
CAGACGAAACCTTGGTTGCAAAAATTTCGGCCATCGCCTGTTCCGCGGCGGTCTGAATGCGCGGATCAAGTGTTGTCTTGATGATCACGTCTTCCGTCGTCTTGCGCGTCAGAAAGGCGGGCAGGTCGCCCATAATCCAGTCGGCAAAATACCCGCCAGCCTGCGCTTTGGCAGCTGTGGACAGCGTTGCCGGGTTGTTTTGGAATTTGGCAGTCTGCTCGTTGCTCAGATACCCCTGTTCGTTCATCAGGCGCAGCACCGTCGCCGCGCGGTCTTGTGACCGCTTCAGGTTGGAGGTTGGCGCGTAGACAGATGGCTTGGGCAACATCCCTGCCAGCATTGCGGCTTGAGCCGGGTTCAGGTCAGACGCTGGAATCGCGAAATAGCGCTGGGCGGCTGCGTCAAACCCGTGTGATCCTGCGCCAAGATAAGCACGGTTCAAATAGATTGTCAGGATCTCATCTTTTGAGAACTTGGCTTCCAGCGCCATAGCATAGATCGCTTCTTTGATCTTGCGCCGAAGCGAACCCTGACGGCAGTCTGCCTCATAGGCAGCCTCGGTTTTCCACTGATCGGGGTCAAATGGCACACCAAGGCACAGCAGTTTTGCGACCTGCTGGGTTAGGGTCGAGCCGCCATGTCCGGACAACGGTCCGCGCCCCTCGCTGAGGTTGATGCGTACGGCACTGGCAATGCCGCGCGGGCTCAGTCCCAGATGGCCATAAAAGCGTTTATCCTCGCTGGCGACGATGGCGTCGCGCAGATAGGGGCTGACCGTCTGTGTTGTGATCGTGCTGCCGCGCTGGTCGCCGCGCCATGCATAGACCGCGCCATAGCGATCCAAAATGGTCACCGACCCTTTGGCGCGCCCATCCAGCAGCGCATTCAAATCAGGAAGGGTCGATGCGAAATAAAACACCGCAAGACCGATGATCAACGCAACAACCGCCGCGCTTTTCCAAGTCAGTCGCCAGATCAGCCGCAGAACCCATGTGACCAAGAAAATCGGCCAGCCAAGGATACCCTTTGGCCGTTGAGTCCGACGCGTGCGTTTGGCCGAAGGTTTACGTGTCTTGCGCCGCGCGGGCTGTTTGGCCGCGGGCTTTTTACTTGAATAGCGTTTGTCTGCCACCAACTTGGGGCGCTTTGGGCCGGTTGGGCTCATAATACTGGTTCCGCGTCTGCTCGATCGATCCAAATTAGCGAATCGTTTTCCAAGAGTGTAGCCCGTTCGCGCGGGTCCTGCGACTTTTCGCACTGTCTATAAATTAGGCAGACCATTGTGCAGCCGCAGCATTTTTTGCGCAATGCCCGTTTTCGGCATCGGCGAAGCTCTGCCAACCCTGTCATTCACCGCTCTCTTTCGCCCTCAATACACCCATAGGGCACGCCATTCCGTGCGTGTCGGGGACGTGGGACAGAAAGGACAAGATCGTGAAACTGATCATTGCAGCGATCAAACCGTTCAAGCTGGAAGAGGTGCGCGAAGCGCTCACCTCGGTCGGGGTGACCGGTATGATGGTTTCCGAAATCAAAGGCTTCGGCACACAGTCAGGCCACACTGAAATTTACCGCGGCGCGGAATACGCCGTGAACTTCCTTCCAAAGGTCAAAATCGAGGTCGTCGTCGCCGATGATCTGGCGCCAGACGTCGTCGAGACCATCGCGAAGGCAGCCCATACCGGCAAGATCGGGGATGGCAAGATATTCACCCTTGATGTTGCAGACGCCATGCGTGTGCGCACCGGCGAAACCGGCATGGACGCCGTGTAAGCGTGAAAGGAATGAAAATGACACGCAATTTATTGATTTCAACGGCTGTTCTGGCGGTTCTGCCCGGACTTGCCATCGCGCAAGAGGCCAACGGCGAGGCCGCAGCCCACACGCAATTCATCCTGACTTCTGTGCTGTTCCTTTTGGGCGGTGTGCTGGTCTTCTGGATGGCGGCCGGGTTCGCCATGCTCGAAGCTGGGTTGGTCCGCTCCAAAAACGTCACCATGCAGCTGACCAAGAACATCGCGCTCTTTTCCATCGCGGCGATCATGTACTGGCTGGCGGGCTACGGCATCATGTATCCCGGCGATTGGCTGATCGAAGGCTGGCTGGGCCCGTTCTTCGCCGTGACCTCGCTTGATCCAGTTGGCGTTGCCGCGGAGGCTGTAGACGTCGGCTATGCCTCGGGCGCATCGGACTTCTTCTTCCAGCTGATGTTCTGTGCCACCACGGCCTCGATCGTTTCAGGCACACTGGCAGAACGCGTCAAGCTGTGGCCCTTCCTTGCCTTCGTGGTCGTGCTGACAGGCTTTATCTATCCGATCGAAGCAAGCTGGCAGTGGGGCGGCGGCTGGTTGTCGGAAGCTGGCTTCTCGGACTTTGCTGGTTCAACTCTGGTGCATGCGGCAGGCGGCTTTGCGGCACTGGCTGGGGCCCTGATCTTGGGACCGCGTATCGGCAAGTATAAAGACGGCCGCACGATCCCGATGCCGGGTTCGAACCTGCCGCTGGCAACGCTGGGGACGTTCATCCTGTGGCTGGGTTGGTTCGGCTTTAATGGTGGCTCTCAGCTGGCGATGGGCACGATTTCGGATGTCTCGGACGTGGCACGTATCTTCGCCAACACCAACATGGCCGCAGCTGCCGGTGCGATTGTCGCGATGATCATGACGCAAGTGATGTTCAAGAAGGTCGACCTGACGATGACCCTGAACGGCGCGCTGGCTGGTCTGGTGTCGATCACCGCCGAGCCTCTGGCCCCCTCGCTGTTCCAGTCGCTGATCATCGGTGGCATCGGTGGTGCGATCGTGATCTTCGTGGTGCCGCTTCTGGACAAGCTGAAGATTGACGACGTGGTTGGCGCCATCCCGGTTCACCTTGTGGCGGGCTTCTGGGGCACCTTCATCGTGGCTTGGACCAACACGGACGCCAGCTTTGGCACCCAGATCATGGGCTTTCTGGCAATCGGCATCTTCGTCTTCGTCGTCAGCTTCATCTTCTTCTCGATCATCAAGGCCACCATGGGTCTGCGGGTCAGCGAAGAGGAAGAAGTGAACGGGCTGGACATGTCCGAACTGGGCATGGAAGCCTACCCGGAGTTCACCAACGGGTAAGACAATAAACGCCGGGGGATTAACCCCCGGCACACGCTGGCCGCGCAAATGCCAAGGCCAACAGGGTGGAAAAGGGGACTGGAAGGTCCCCTTTTCTTTTTGCGTTATCCCTTGCCGTTCCACTGCCCACGCTGCGACAATGGTAAGTCTTCACATTCAGAAAATTATATGTGATAGAGGGTACTCCTCGGTCACAAAGATACTGGATAGCGAAAATGAATGCACAACGCGCAACAATGTCCATCGCAGGACTGTTCGTTCTGATCAGCCTTGGACTGGCCCAAGCCAATGGGCAGATCGATATCACCTCGGTGAGCTGGCTTTGGTTCACGGCTTTCGTTGGCCTGAATCTGTTTCAAGCCGGACTGACAGGCTTTTGTCCTCTGACAAAGATTCTCGTGAAGCTTGGGTTGAGACCTGCCACGTAATACGCGGGGCACGGGTTTTCGGTCGTCCTAACGGCAGAGTCTACTGGATGTTGAATTTAGAGGGGCCTGAGTGGCCCCTTTTAATTTCTTCAATTATCGGAGTCTTGGGGGGTGATGAAGTAGGCCACTCCGCTGGCAATACAAGCCCAAAGTAAATGGTCGCCGAGAGGATACAGACCGATTTCGGTATCTAAGTGGGTGTTTGTCCAGTGTCCGACAACCGGAGGAAGAAACAAGAAGCCAAACACGTTACCCGCGCCGGATAAGCGTTTAGTTGTCTCGGGCGACGCACTAAGCATCCTGGCTGAGATCAAGCGTGCAAAAAATCCACCCGACGCGATACCTAGCCAGATACTTGCGACAAATAGAGAAAGCCCTAATCCGCGCCACATTTCCCCGTAATACATGACTGCAAGTGGTGCGATAATGAACGGGGCAGTTCCGACCCAAGGTAGCCATTTCGACTTCTCAAGATTTTCAAAAAACTTAACAATCATGCCGGGAACTTATCACGCGAGATCGTGCGATAAAAGAAGGCAACGAAGTCGGAGACCTTCTCCGTTGCCTTTCAATGTTTTGTTGCGAAAGTTAAGGCCTAAACCCCAACTTTCGCAATCGCCTCCGCCAGCAACGGCACGGTCTCTTCGTTCAGGCCCGCGATGTTCATGCGGCTGTCACCGACCATATAGATGCCGTGATCGACGCGCAGGGCTTCGACCTGTTCGGGTGTGGCGCCAAGGCGCGAGAACATGCCGCGGTGGTCGGCGATGAAACCGAAGCGATCTGATCCCGTGCGTGCGCGCAACTCGCCAGCCAGTTTTTCGCGCAGTCCCAGCATGCCGGTGCGGACTTCTTCCAGCTCGGCCATCCAGTCAGCTTTCAGACCCTCGTCCTCAAGGATCATGGTCACCAGACGGGCGCCGTGATCGGGCGGGAAGCTGAAGTTCTGACGGTTCAGGTGGGTCAGGTTCTGCTGGGTGATCCCAGCCTGCTCGGCGTTCTTCGAGATGCAGGTCAGCAGCCCAGTACGCTCGCGATAGATGCCGAAGTTTTTCGAACAGCTGGCCGCGATCATCGCTTCCGGCACGGTTTGTGCGATCAGGCGCACGCCCGCCGCGTCTTCTTCCAGACCGTCGCCAAAGCCCTGATAGGCGATGTCGATCAGAGGGGTCGCGCCTTTTTCAACGATCAGCGCTGCGACCTCTTTCCACTGGGGCAGGGTCAGGTTGGCGCCAGTCGGGTTGTGGCAGCAGCCGTGCAGCAGCACCGCATCGCCCGCTTTGATCGCTTTCAGGTCCTCCATCATCCCGTCGAAATCAACCGCGCGGCTTTCATTGTCGAAATAGCGGTACTCGGCCATTTTCATGCCAAGATGCTTGATGATCGACGGGTGGTTGGGCCAGGTCGGGGCCGACAGCCAGATCGTCGCGTCAGGGGACGCCATCTTGATCAGCTCGACCGCTTGGTGGATCGCGCCGGTGCCGCCGGGCTGGGCCGCCATCGACAGGCGGTCAGCGGGCACTGCGTCGCCCAGAACCAACCCGGACAGCGCGCGGCCGTAAGCCGGATCACCGGCCAAACCGGTATAGGATTTGGTGCCCTCGATGTCCCACAGCACTTTCTCGGCGGCTTTCACCGCACGCATCACCGGGGTCACACCCTGCGCGTTCTTGTAAACGCCCACGCCAAGGTCGATCTTCCCGTCGCGCGGGTCCTCGCGGTATTGCTGCATCAGCGCCATGATCTTGTCTTTGGGCTGAGCTTTCAGGTTGGTGAACATTGTCTACTCTCCTGTTTCAACTTTCAGGTCGTTATACATTCCCCATTCGGCCCAGCTGCCGTCATAGACGGCATGGCGGTCATGGCCCAATCGTTCCAACGCCAACGCAAGGATCGCGGCGGTGACACCAGACCCGCAACTCAGGATCGCGGGTTTTTCAAGGTCCACATTGGCCGTGCCGAAGACGGAGCGTAACGCGTCAAGGGATTTCATCGTTCCGTCTTCGTTCAGAAGCTCGCCAAACGGCAGGTTCTTCGAGTTCGGAATATGACCCGAACGCAACCCTTCGCGTGGCTCTGGCACCTCGCCGCGGAACCGCTCGGCAGACCGGGCGTCGATAATTTGATAGTCGCCCAGCTTCGAAGCCGCGGCCACCTGCGTCACATCCTTGACCATATGCGCCTGCCGCACGACGGTCATATGGCGGTCGCGAACGATGGGTGGCATGTCTTCGATCGGGTGATCTTCAACTTGCCATTTGGGCAGGCCGCCATCCAGAACCGCAATGTCCTTGTGGCCCATCAGCCGGAACATCCACCAGACACGCGCGGCGGAGAACAGGCCCATGCCGTCGTAGACGACGATCTGATGCCCGTCGCCGATGCCCATGGCGCGCACCCGCGACATGAACTTTTCAACCGGCGGCATCATGTGCGGCAGGTCGGACCGCAAGTCTGCAATCTCGTCTATGTCGAAGAAACGCGCGCCCGGAATATGCGCGGCATCGTATTCGGCCTGCGCATTCCGCTCCATGTCAGGCATATACCAACTGGCATCGACAAGACGCAGGTCAGGATCTTTTAGATGCTTGGCAAGCCAGTCGGTTGAAACCAGCGTTCTGGGGTCGCTATGCGGCATGACTTTCCCTCCGGTAAGTTAGCCACATCTGCCTAGTGTGCACGGCGCGGTTGCGCAAGGCTGTGCGCGCAAACATACAAAAACAGCATGAAAAAAGGGAAGGCCGAAGCCTTCCCCATCACTCGTAATAAAACAACTTGGGTATTTATTTTGCCAACATGTTGCGGACCACGCCTACGATCGCCAGAAGCGCACCGCCGCCGACGCCGCCAGTCGCCACCTGTGAAAGGATCGCGCCGATATCAAGCCCGCCGCCCGCGGCACCTGCAACGCCACCCGCGCCCAGCATCGACAGGATGGTGCCACCAAGGCCGCCGCCCGCGATACCCGCGATTGAGTTGATCAATGTGCCTTGGTTCAGGTTTTTCAAAAGGCCGCCAGCGACGTTGCCGCCAACCGCGCCTGAGATCAGACCAATAAGCAATTCCATGTTTTGTCCCTTCAATTCCGAAAATGATCGCCATCTATCGACGTCAACCCGTTCTTTGATGGGCAAACAGAAACATGCATTGCGCGCTTAAAAAAAGGGGAAAACCTTCAAAAATTCACCCATGCCCTGACGTTAACCTCCGGTTTTTGGTCGAAAGTCAGGGCGCGGAAACGTTCCGCAGCGCTGCCTCCAGCGCTTCTCGAAACCGGGCGCGGTCGGATTTTGAGAAGGCTCGCCCTCCCCCTTGTCGGAACGGATCGGCGGCACGCAGGTCGGTCATCAAGTCGCGCATTGCCAGCTGTTCGCGGACATTCGCTTGGGTAAATTTTTCACCACTATGCCGCAGAACCTGCGCCCCGGCCTCAACGCATTTGGCCGCCAGCGGAATGTCTCCGGTGACCACAACATCGTTCGGCCCGGCGCGATCAGCGATCCACATGTCAGCCACATCGGGGCCATCGGACACGTATATCATCTCGACCAAGGGGTTTTGCGAGGGGCGCAGGCCACCGTTAGAGACAAACAGAATTTTTGTCTTGTGGCGGGTGGCGACAGCCTCGGCCTCGGTCTTGACCGGGCACGCATCTGCATCAACATAGACGACCATCAGAGCTTAAGCCCAAAGCGCTTCGGCGTGGAAAGCGATGTGTTCCTCCATGAAGGTCGACACGAAGAAATAGCTGTGGTCATAGCCCGGCTGCAACCGGAACGTGGCCTGCTGGCGTTGGCTGGCAATGGCATGGGCCAAAGCTTCGGGTCGCAAAAGATCTATGAATTGGTCCTTGGTGCCGGTGTCGATAAGCATCGGACCATCAAAGCCGCGCTGGGTCATCAGATGGCTCGCGTCGTGGGCGAACCAATCCGCGTCGTCCTCATCGCCCAGATAGGCCTCAAGCTGCTTGCGACCCCAGTCCGATGCAGTGGGATTGCAGATCGGCGAGAACGCAGAGACTGACCGGAACCGTTCCGGCAAGGTCATCGCAATGGTCAGCGCGCCGTGGCCCCCCATCGAATGCCCGGTAATACCCTGACGTTCGGGGTCCAATGCAAAGTGATCAAAGGCGAGGGCTGGCAAATCTTCGGTGACATAGTCCCACATCTGGAAATGTGGGGCCCATGGATGTTGCGTCGCGTTGACATAGAACCCGGCGCCTTGCCCGAGATCATAATCGTCGTCATCCGCGACATCGTCGCCGCGTGGGCTGGTGTCGGGGAAAATCAAGGCGATGCCCTGCTCGGCGGCCCAGCTTTGCGCGCCCGCTTTGGTCATGGCGTTTTCGTGGGTGCAGGTCAGACCCGACAGATACCACAGCACCGGGACAGGACCGTCCTGCGCTTCGACCGGCAAGAAAAGTCCGAAGGTCATGTCGGTTCCAGTCGCGTCCGAGGCGTGTTTGTAAACGCCTTGCGTGCCCCCAAAACAGGCGTTCTGTGATACCGTTTCCATCCATCGCTCCCTTCAGAAATCGTGCGTCGAGCTAACTAGACGCGCGGCGCTAAGGCAATGGGGAAAGCACGGATGAAGAAGCAGATCATCCCCACCGACCAGAAAGCGCCGCCCAGATGATAGAAATGTGTTGGGTCCCCGGTCCAATCTGCAGTGACGCGCAAAACAGCCCCGATATGTAGAAAATTCAGAAAAACGCGATCAAATCGGGTGCCTTCTATTGGACGCCCCGAATGCCCAAGAAGGGCGCGCAACATCACGATAACGGTGATTGTGCCGATCGCCCCCACACCAAGCGCGTGATGTACTTGTCCTATGTTCGCCAGATCCGTCAACGACGCTGCGGCGAGCAGAGCCATCGAAATCGGCAGCCACGCATAGCCCGCGTGTTGCGCAAACAACAGCGGCTCGCGAGTGACTGCGAAACCGCGCCATCGCGACAGGCGTAGCGCAAGGGCTAAGCTTGCCATGGCAGCAAGAACTCCAGTCAATGCGCTTGCATCGAACACGATCCAGCTTGCCGCCGCAGCAATGCTTACGCTGATGGCCAGTTGATCCACAGGGCCGAACGAAACGGGCAACCGATCCTCACCGCGTTTTTTCAGCCAGTTGCGGCTGAACGCAGGTGTGACCCGACCTCCGATATGAACCATCAGGGCAAAGGTCAGCGCGAACCCCATAGTCAAACCAAGATCAGCGTCCGACATCAGGAAGACAGCCTGCGCCAAGCCCAACGCAAGCACAACGCCTGCCACGACATAGTTGCGTCTGTTGCGGGCGGCCAACAGCTCGCGCAAAGCCAAAAGGGCGACGATTGGAAGGAAGGCCAATGCCACGGTGTGCGACAGCGCCCCTTCGGGGGCCGCGAACATGGCAATACGTGCGGTCAGCCAAAGACCGAATAGCCCCGCGACTGTTTTTGGACCCATCGCAGGGCGGCCCGTCCAGTTTGGAATTGCGGTGAACAGGAAGCCTGCAAGCGCGGCAGGCAAATAGCCCCATAGCATCTCGTGCTGGTGCCAGAGCAGGGGGTCATTTATCCGTTCGACCAGGCCTGCATGGTAGATCAGCCAGATCGGAACGGCGGTGCCGGCGAACAGGGCGGTGAACGGGAAGAACAGGCGATACGCGCCAGACAGAAGGATCATGGGGACAACCAGGCAAGAATAGCGGACACAGTCAGAATAGATGCCAAGGTTGATAGCAGGATTGATGCAGAAACGCGCTGCGGCGCAACGCCGTAGTGCTGGGCCAGAATATAGACGTTCCCGGCCACAGGCAGACCGGCGGCTGCAACCATCACGCTGGCCGAGAACCGATCGACCTCGAACACAAAAAACGCCAGAATGCCTACCGCCAGCGGGTGCAGAACAAGTTTCGCGAAAGACAACCATGCCGCCACGCTGACCCGTTCGGCGGATTTGGCGGCAAGTGATGCGCCGATGGCGAACAACGCCCCCGGCGTAGATGCCCCCGCAAGCAGGTCAAGGAAGCTGTTGACTGGGCCGGGCAGGGTCCAGCCGGACGCGGCCCATGCAAATCCAAGTGCCATCGAGACAATCATCGGGTTGGTGACTAACCCTTTGCCCACCGTGCCTAGAACAGCTGGGCTGACCCGCCCATCGCGCGATCCGGTGATCAGGATCACGATCAGACTGCCAAACAGAAACAGGTCGACAGCGAGAACCAGCATGACCGGCCCAACAGCAGCTTCGCCCATTAAAAGCGCGAGCATGGGTATGCCCAGGAAACCGACATTGCCAACCACGGCGCATTGCGCTTCGACCGCGGCTTCCTGGATCCCGCGCTTTCGGGCAAGCGCGACCGCGGTGGCCAGAAGGTAAACCGCGCCAGCCCCCAGCGCGTAGGCCCAGATGAAAGGCCAGCTGATCACTTCGGAGAGGCCAAGATTGGCCGAGAAGCGAAACAGCATGGCAGACAGCGCAAAGTAGAAAACAAAGCGGGTTAAATAAGCGGTTGCTTCCGGCGGGAAGAACCCGCGCGCGGCGGCTCCGAAACCCAGCGCGATCACAGCAAAGAAAGGCAGTGTTTGCATAAGAACGTCAATCATGCCTCAGCCCTAACACGCAAAATTTCTCTTGGCTATGCCGCACTTAGCGGGCCAGTGGCTGCTCAAGCAACTCGACTTCGATAAAGGCGCATTCGAAGTCATTTGCGCTGACAACATCATGCTCGACGCCGGCTTTACGATCATAAGGCACGCCATTTGTTAACTTAGCCTCGATGCGGGATCCATCTGGCAGATCAATGCCAAGCACCCCGTCGAACATCGGGATTACGAGATAGTCATATTCGTGAACGTGCCAGCCGGTATTGTCGCCGCGTTTGGAGAACCGCCATTCCGTAACACGCATCCGTTCGTTTTCTAACAACAACGTTCCGACAGCCGTTCCATTTGTATCACACATGCCGTTCCTCCGTTTAAAAGGACACTGTGCTGAATACGGGACCAAAGATATCTCCAGACGCGCGCGAGGCTTGGTCCAGTTTTGCTAGCCGCCGCCGATCAGGGCCCCCGCTGCGAACACCAACGCGCCCCCAACCACTACTTGCAAGGTGGCGCGCATGAAAGGTGTTTGCATGAAGCGGTTTTGGATCCAGACGATGGCCCAAAGTTCGACGAAGACGACAAGAAGGGCAATGGTCGTTGCAGTCCAGAAATCCGTAATCAGATAGGGCAGCGCATGTCCCAAACCGCCCAGGGTCGTCATGATGCCGGAGGCAAAACCGCGCTTTACCGGGCTGCCGCGCCCGGACAATTCGCCGTCATCCGACGCGGCTTCGGTAAAGCCCATCGAGATACCGGCACCGACACTGGCGGCCAGACCGACAAGGAAGGTCGTGTGGGTATCATGCGTCGCAAAGGCGGTGGCAAAGATCGGAGCGAGTGTCGAGACAGAGCCATCCATCAGGCCCGCCAAACCCGGCTGCACCCAAGTCAGAACGAATTGGCGATGCGCGTCTGCGTCCTCTTCCGACCGGGCGTCGCCGCCAAGGTAATCCGCTTCCAATTGCCCCGCGACATTGCCGTGATCGGCTTCGGCAGCGGCCAGATCGCCCAAGAGCTTGCGGACATCCGCATCCGATGTGCGGTCAGCCGCCTTGCGATAAAACTGTTCGGCCTGACGCTCCATCTCGCGGGCTTCCCCACGAATGGTTTCAAGCCCAAGGTTTTCAACCAGCCAGACCGGACGGCGGGCATAGAACCCAGCCACGTGTTCACGGCGGATCAGTGGGATCATATCGCCAAACCGTGCCTTGTGGGCGTCGATAAGAAGGCGGCGATGTTCGTCTTCCTCTTCCGCCATGCCGTCGAAAACTTTGGCCGAGGCAGGGAAGTCTGCGCGCAGGTATTCGGCATATTGGCGATAAATGCGGGCATCGTCTTCTTCATTCGAAATCGCGAGGGCGACAATTTCCTGTTCGGACAAATCCGAGAAACGGCGACGATTGAGGGTGCCGGACAGCATGGGGATGCTCCTGAATTAGAATGGTTCTAATCTATGGGTTTTTTGTGCCGACACAACCCTTCAAAGTGACGCGGGGCAGGCTGCTGTGCAGCGTCCTGCCCTGTTGCTGATATGGGGAAGATTGGAGCGTTTCGATTTAAACCTGAGACAGGGATCATTCGAAACGCCACTCAACATTTCATCGTTTCGCCAAAAAATCCGGTGTCGCAGGTTTTTCTCGAAACGCTTTAGTACAGCACGACGCTTCGAATACTTTCGCCCGCATGCATCAGGTCAAAACCTTTGTTGATATCGTCCAGCCCCATCGTGTGGGTGATCATCGGGTCGATCTCGATCTTTCCGTCCATGTACCAATCGACAATCTGCGGCACGTCAGTGCGCCCACGGGCACCACCGAATGCCGTACCACGCCAAACGCGACCTGTGACCAGCTGGAAGGGGCGGGTAGAAATCTCGGCACCCGCAGGAGCCACGCCAATGATGACGCTTTCGCCCCAGCCCTTATGCGCACTTTCCAGCGCGGCGCGCATGACATTCACATTGCCGGTTGCGTCGAACGTATAATCGGCACCCCCGCCAGTCAGTTCGACCAGATGGGCAACCAGATCACCTTCGACCTTGGTGGGGTTAACGAAATGCGTCATACCGAAACGGGTCGCCATGTCGATTTTCGACTCGTTCAGATCCACGCCGACAATCTGGTCTGCACCGGCCAGACGCAGGCCTTGCAAGACGTTCAGGCCGATACCGCCCAAACCAAAGACAATCGCGGTCGATCCGATCTCGACTTTGGCGGTGTTGATCACGGCGCCAATGCCGGTCGTCACGCCACACCCGATATAACAAATCTTCTCAAAGGGCGCGTCCTTGCGAACCTTCGCCAGCGCGATCTCTGGCAATACAGTGTGATTGGCGAAGGTCGAACAGCCCATGTAATGCAGGATTGGGGTACCATCCAGCATCGAGAACCGGCTGGTGCCATCGGGCATAAGGCCCTGACCTTGGGTCGAGCGGATCGACTGGCACAGGTTCGTCTTTGGATTAAGGCAGTATTCGCATTCGCGGCACTCGGGTGTGTAAAGCGGGATCACGTGATCACCAACTTCAAGAGAGGTCACACCGGGCCCCACTTCGACCACGACGCCCGCACCTTCATGGCCAAGGATCGCCGGAAACAGGCCTTCTGGATCTGCACCTGACAGGGTGAATTCGTCCGTGTGACAAATGCCGGTGGCCTTAATTTCAACTAGAACCTCGCCCGCTTTCGGGCCTTCAAGGTTCACTTCCATGATCTCAAGCGGTTTGCCGGCTTCAAGGGCAACGGCGGCACGGGTGCGCATGGTGACTCTCCTGTCTTATGTCCGGGTCAGATTGCGGGAAAGGCGACCAGTTTTCAACTGCTGAGCCGACGTGCACTTGCCATGTCGCGACATTGCGGCGCAAATAGGGGTATGAAGCCTTTCTTGTTCCTCCCCGCTGTTGTTGCGCTGACCGGCTGTCTGGCCAGCGCGCCGCCAACCCCTGGGCCCGACACCTTTGCGCCAAGTTGCGGTCAGGATCGTTTCCGCGGACTGGTAGGTCAGGACGCCGCGATTTTACGCGAGGTCGATTTGCCAGACGCCACCCGAGTGGTGAAACCCAATATGGCGCTGACGCAAGACTACCGCCCGGACAGGCTGAACATATCGATTGACGCGGACGGCATTATTGACCGGGTCTGGTGCTCGTAAACACTGACGCGCCGTCTTGCCGTGATCCTCAAAGCTATTTCTTTTCGCGATAATCGCGATGGCATGCTTTGCAGGTGCCGCCGATTTGGCCCAAAGCAGCCCCCAAAGCGGCCTTGTCACTGATCGTCCCAACGGATTTTGTGGCCATCACCATATCTTCGGTTTTTTCCACGAAATCCTCGAAATTGTCCCAGATCGCCGGCAGGGCTTCCGAAGCCGGGTCCATTTCCTTGGCTTTAAACTTTTCGGGCACAAGTTCCCCATTCGTGCCGATGATGGCTAGGGCCGCCGCGGCTTTGTCGGCATCAAACGGGGTTTTTCCCTTTGCCATATCCCCCAGCGTTTTCATCCCACCTCTGATGGCTTCCATGATTTTCATGCGTTCCATCACAACCGGGTTTTTCACATCGGAATGGGCAAACAAAGGGGCCGCTAGCGGTGCGCTGATTGTCAGGGCGAGGAAAGCCGGTTTGAGAAACGTCATGGATAGTCCTTTTCACGAGGTAAGTCGCAGCGATCTTATCCACGGAAAAGAAAAAGGGAAATGAAAGGGTTGTGATCGAAGCCGACCAAATCAGCCAGCACTTCGGAGCGCGTGGATGCCACCCAAAACCATGTCGGTAACAAGGTCGGCATATTCGTCGCGACCCAGCCCTTTTCCGGGCCGGTTCCACATATAATACCAGTTCAGAATGCCAAAGACGGACATGGTCACGGCGCGCAGATTGCCATTTCCGGTGAACGCCTCGGGTGCTTCTTTGCGAAGGGCCGCACCCATCATGTCGACCATCTGGCGTTGCAGGTCAATCAACGGTGCCTGTTGTTCGGGGGTAAGTACGCCCAAACTGTCCAGCTGCAATTTATGTTCTGCATCCGCACCACGATAGGCAAGAAGGATCGCCCGGACCAAGCCGCGTAAGCCGTCGGTCTCCGGGGCTGCCTCGACATGGGCCAGCAGCCCAGACAGGTGGGTATGGAGGATGTCGTAAAGCAGCGCTTCTTTGCTGTCGTAGTAGTGATAGATCAACGCTTTCGACACGCCGCAGTGTTTGGCCGCGGCTGTCATCGACGCCCGATCAAAGCCATGTTCAGCGAAATAGGCTGCAGCCCCCTTGCGGATGGCAGCACGCTTTTCTTCGTGGTCGCGGGCGATCCCTCGCGGCATCGGCTACTCCTTCGGGCGGTTGTCTACGACCCTTACCGCTTTCCCTTCACTGCGCGCAACCTTGCCGCTTTTTGCGACATGCACCTTGGCGCTGACCCCGACATTGGATTTAATCTTGCCGGACAAGGCACGTGCTGCAGCCTCGGCACCATCTTGCGGTTGCCCTTCAGCCATTTCAACGTGGATATGCATTTCGTCCATGCGGCCGGGGCGGACCAGTTCGATCTGAAAATGAGGGCTAAGGGCAGGAACGTCCATAAGCTGCTCTTCGATCTGAGTCGGGAAGACGTTCACACCGCGCAGGATGATCATGTCATCTGATCGGCCTGTTATCTTCTCCATCCGGCGCATCGACCGGGCGGTGCCGGGCAGAAGACGCGTCAGATCGCGGGTGCGATACCGGATGATCGGAAAGCCTTCCTTGGTTAACGAAGTGAACACCAGTTCGCCCAATTCGCCATCCTCGACCACTTCGCCTGTCTCGGGATTGATGATTTCGGGGTAGAAATGATCCTCCCAGATATGCAAGCCGTCTTTAGTCTCGACGCATTCATTGGCGACACCCGGACCGATCACTTCGGACAGGCCATAGATGTCGACCGCGTGCATGTCGAACGCCTCTTCGATCTCGCGGCGCATTTTGTTGGTCCACGGTTCGGCACCGAAAATGCCGACTTTCAGGGGGCTTTTACGCGGATCGAGGCCTTGTTTGGCGTATTCATCCAGAATGGACAGCGCGTAAGACGGCGTCACAGTGATGCCATCGGCGCGGAAATCCTCGATCAAACGCACTTGGCGTTGGGTCATGCCGCCTGAGACGGGTACAACCGTCAGGCCAGCGGCTTCTGCACCGCCATGAACACCCAGACCGCCCGTAAACAAGCCATAGCCATAGGCGTTGTGCAGTACGTCGCCCGGACGCAGGCCAGAGGCGCGCATGCAGCGTGCCACGACGCCGGCCCACATCGTCAAATCGTTTTTGGTGTAGCCCACAACGGTGGGCTGCCCGGTGGTTCCGGAGCTTGCGTGAACGCGCGCAATCTGTTCGCGCGGCACGGCAAACAGGCCAAACGGGTAGTTGTCGCGCAGGTCTTGTTTCACCGTGAATGGAAATTTCGCCAGATCGGATAGCGATTTCAAATCGTCGGGATGCACGCCCGCGTCATCAAAGCTTTTGCGATAGAAGGGCACGTTGTCATAGGCATGTTTCAGCGACCATTTCATGCGCTCAAGCTGGAGGGCGGCAATCTCGTCACGCGACGCGATTTCGATCGCGTCAAGGTCTTCCTTGCGGGGCGTCAGATCTTTCATGTCTCTCCTCCGGCGGGTCGTCCCCCGCCCTGTGTTAGTCGTCTTCGTCGAAATGGGTTCCGGATATCTGGCGGGAATGGCCGCGGAAGATGGCGATATCGCGCCCGTCTTCGCCCGAGACTGTCACATCATAGATGCCCGAACGCCCTGTGCGGCTTGTCTCGACAGCAGTTGCCGTTAGCTTTTCGCCCAGCTTGCCCGGTGCCAGATAGGTGATCGAGTTATGTTGGGCGACGACGCGGTGATTATAGCTGTTGCAAGCAAAGGCAAAAGCGCTGTCGGCCAGTGTGAAAATGAATCCACCATGGCAAATGCGGTGCCCGTTTGACATGTCGTCACGAACTGTCATCGAGATCACAGCTTGACCCGGCCCAATCATGTCCAGGGACATCCCCAACCCTTGCGAGGCCGGATCATCGTCCCACATCACTTTGGCGGCGCGTTCTGCACGGTCTTGTGGTGTCATTATTCCCCCAGCTTGTTGGAACAAAGATGCACAAAGCTGACCGTTCGGTCAATAGTGTTGTGTCAATGCGTGTGTATGCCAAAGCGATACTAGCGCCAGCGATGCCGAATAATGAGTTGAAAACAGGAATTCCCCTATGCGTAGACCCGATGCCGCAAACTGGTTGGGGGCTGTTACTGCGGCACCGGGCTGAGCTTTCACTCTCTCTACGGGATCAGATATGCTGGGTTAACGCGGCGTCAAAAGGGAAGTCTTGTGTTAACTTTTGTGCCATATCGCGGCCAAATCTAGGCAGGGATTGATTTATTTACCATTGATCGGCAGTCTGAAGGCATGAACTTGCAAAACCTGACGCCTTTTCCCGGGCAAGGCCAGCCGGCCGACCAAGTTGTCTTCAACCGTCGGGAGCTTGGTGCCATAATGGGCCTGTATGGTCGCATGGTCGCAGCAGGCGAATGGCGTGACTATGGGATGAGCTTCCTGCGAGAGGTCGCCGTTTTTTCGGTTTTTCGGCGCACGGCGGAAACCCCTCTCTATCGCATCGAAAAGCGCCCCAAGCTGCGCAACCGGCAGGGGGAATATGCCGTGATCGGTATGGATGGCCGCATATTGAAGCGCGGTGGCGATCTGAGCGCTGTGTTGCGAGTGTTGGAGCGTAAACTGATCCGCGCGGTCGACTAAAGCGCTACGAAATAAACCTGAGACAGGGATCATTCGAAACGCTTTAGCTACAGGCGTTTACGACCCGTGACGGGGCCATCACCTTGCTTTTCAATGCGGGTGATCGCTGCATCGATATCCTCGTAAGTGACAGCCATGTGATGGGCGTTCGCATGAATCATCCGCGAACCGTCCACAACAATTGCCACATGACCCTTCCAAAACAATAAGTCGCCGCGTTGCAGTGGGGTGCCATCTGCAATGGGACCTCCCAGTGCTTCCTGCATGTCGCTGTCTCCGGGGCACTCAATGCCCGCTGCATTCAGCGCAGTTTGAACGAGACCCGAACAATCAATCCCATCGCGCGAATTGCCGCCCCAAAGATAGGGCGTGCCCAAAAACAGCTCGGCAGTGGCAACGATATCGGGGCGCTTTTCAGCAACTGGGCACAGGTGCGCTTTGGGCAGGAATAGACCGGTGTCAGTTTCGGCAAACCGGTTAGACGTGCCGATCACAGTGACACGCGCGCCAAACGACAGCGTGTCGATCTGGTGCTGCTTGAAGTCGGGTTCAGGGTATAGATGCGACCCAAGATTGCTGACCCAATGTGTCGCCAGCGCATCATCGATGAGTTTAGACGCGGCGACATACCCGACATAGCCGTCCTTTTCTGCCTGCACGAAAGCAAATTCGTCGCGGTCGTCCAGCTGCAAGACGCGTTCACCAAACAGCGCTTGTCGGTTGCGGGTCCCATTAGGCGCTCGCAAAATATCGGCAACACCGACGGCCACGCGACGCCACGTGCCGCTGGTATAGGTCGGGGCGTCGATCGTACCGCGCAGGCTTTCATGGGCGACGTGATCATTTGCCGGGGTTAAGCGGGTGTCCATCACAAGTCCAACATTTCAGGCAGGGCTTCCAGAAGCGCCCGCGCGCCCATACCGACGCCGCCTTTGGGTCGGGCAGGGGCGGCAGTTGGGTTCCAGCCATAGATATCAAAATGCATGTAGCGCGGCGTATCCGTGACAAATCGTTTCAGGAACAATGCGGCTGTAATCGAACCCGCAAAGCCGCCCTTTGGTGCATTGTCCAAATCTGCAATGCCGGGTTCGATCAGGCTTTCATAGGGTGCCCAAAAGGGCATTTCCCATACCGGGTCTGCGGCGGCCAAGGCGCCCACGCGCAGGGCATCCGCATCCGTCTGCTGTGTCGCGTAAAAGGGCGATAAATCCGGGCCGACCGCAACCCGGGCTGCCCCGGTCAATGTGGCCATCGAGATCATCAGGTCCGGCGTCTCTTCATCTGCTAGCGCCAGCGCATCAGCCAGCACCAAACGCCCCTCGGCATCCGTATTGTTGACCTCGACCGTCAAACCCTTGCGCGATGTCAGGATGTCACTTGGACGAAAGGCATTTCCCGCCACAGCGTTTTCAACCGCAGGGATCAAAACGCGAAGCCGCAGCGGCAACCCGAGCGACATGATCATTTTCGCCAGGCCAAGCACTGTTGCCGCCCCGCCCATGTCCTTTTTCATCAAAGCCATCGAGGCTCCGGGCTTGAGGTTCAGCCCCCCGGTGTCAAAACACACCCCTTTGCCCACCAGCGTCAACGTCGGCCCGGTTTTGCCCCAACGCATGTCGATCAGGCGCGGAGCGCGCTCTGCAGCACGTCCAACCGCATGGATCATCGGAAAGTTGTTATCCAGTAAATCGCGACCTTCTGTGACACTGACCTGTGCGCCATGATCCTTGGCCAAGCTTCGGACTGCCGCTTCCAACTCATCCGGGCCCATATCCTCGGTCGGCGTGTTGATCAGGTCGCGCGTCAGGGCTTCGCCGGCGGCAATCACCTCAAGCCGGTTGGTGTCGATACCGTCGGGCGGAACGATCATCGCCTGTGGGGCTTTCTGGTTGGCATATCGGTCGAAGCGATAGCCTTCCAAAAGCCAGCCAAGCGCTGCGTTTTCCAGCGCTGCTGGTTCTAAAGCGTGCTGCAGCCGATATGTGCCAGCGGGAAGCTTGGCGCGCGCTGCCGCCAGGCCAAACCGGCTGCGCGCGCGCGTCACCGGGTCACCGCTTCCGACCAAGGCCAAGGCGGGTGCGCCAACTTCATCCGGCATCACCAGCACCTCACCCAATGTGCCTTGGAACCCATTCGCTTTCGCCCAGACACGCACGGGTTCGGGCAATGCGCCCAAGACGATATCGTCACCTTTCTCGATCACAATAAGCGGTATGGCATCGGGCGTGTCGGGGGCGAATGTTAGGGTCATCTGGGCCTCGGCTCGTTGAGATTGGGCACAGCTTAACGCCACCGCGCGTCTCCGCAAGGCCAAGGATTGCGACGGCCGAGATTTGCCTAGATCGACATATCCTGGATATCCCAGACCGCAATCAGGCTGCGTTCGCCAATACGTCCAAGTCGCGCCAATGTCGCGCTGAACCCGGCAAAATCGGTGCCTTGCGACAAATCAAGCACGTCGCGTGCGACCCGGCCCAAGCTTGTCATGCCGATTTTGTTGGCGATCGCGATCAAATCTCGCATGCCGTCGCGCACCGCATCGGTTTGACCGCGCCGTTGGGCTTTCTGCACATTCGCCAGCCCAATCGCCAAGTCTTCGAGCGATTGATTGACTTCTTTGTCGGCGCGGGCCGGTCCAAGCTGAACATATAGCCGCTCCAATTGCGCACGATCCAGCCGCACGGTTTCCCTGTGGTTCAAATTTACAATAACAGACACCTGCACACCCTTGGCAATATTCCCTCACAAGCGCGATTGTGACGTAACGACCTCAAGAAATCGTATACCGGTACTGCAAAATTACCTCGAATTTCATACGATTGCGGCCTACATAGGAAAGAACCGGAACCGGAGGATCCCATGGAAAAAGCGCAGCCGCTGCCGTCTTATCTTGTTCAACGCTATCAGGGCTGGAAAGCCACAGGATATGCTGAGAACCAATCATGGTATCGCCGACTGGCAGAGCAAGGACAGCATCCGCGCGCGATGGTTATTTCCTGCTGCGATTCGCGGGTTCATGTGACCGCCATCTTTGGCGCGGATCAGGGTGAGCTCTTCCTACACCGGAACATCGCCAATCTGGTGCCGCCATATGCACCGGACGGGGATTATCACGGCACATCTGCCGCGATCGAATATGCTGTTACAGCGCTGAAAGTCGCCCACGTTATTGTTCTGGGTCATTCGACCTGCGGCGGCGTAAAAGGGTTTCACGAAATGTGCCATGGGCGCGCGCCTGAACTGGCCGAGAAAACCTCGTTCGTGGGCCGTTGGATGGACATCCTGCGTCCGGGATACGAACGGCTTGGTGGCAATGATGCCGATATCGACAGCCCCACGCTTGAAAAAGAAGCGGTGATCGTGTCGATGGAAAACCTGATGACTTTCCCCTTCGTTCGGGATGCGGTCGCTGAAGACAAACTGTCGCTACACGGATTGTGGAACGATATTGGCGAAGGCGGTCTGGAGTTCTACGACGCCAAGTCCAAGTCGTTCCGGCCCGTCTGATCGGTTTGGCCCGGCGGATGCTTCGTAAGGCGCTGCCATTGTTGGCCGGCAACGCGATTTCTCTGTTTGCGCGTGTTGTGACGGCTGTGCGTGGGGTATGGCAGGGCGTCGAGCCGGTGTCGCGCCAACGGATATATTTTGCCAATCATAGTTCGAATGGCGATTTCGTCCTGATCTGGACAGTCCTGCCGCCAACCCTGCGCGCCCGAACCCGCCCCGTGGCCGGGTCTGATTACTGGTTGAGCGGCAAGCTTAAGACCTTCATCGGGCGCGAAGTGTTCAACGCGGTTCTGATTGACAGAAACCCGGAAACGCGGCGAGATGACCCTATTTCGCAAATGGCCGAGGCGTTGGACGATGGTGCAAGCCTGATCTTGTTCCCCGAAGGCACGCGCAACACGACGGATGAGACCTTGTTGCCCTTCAAGCCCGGTCTCTTTCATTTGGCGCAGGCGCGTCCCGACGTGGAACTTGTGCCTACTTGGATTGATAATCTGACGTCGGTCATGCCGAAGGGCAAAGTCATCCCTGTGCCATTGTTGTGCTCTGTGACCTTCGGCGATCCACTCGACGTAGTCGAAAACGAGGACAAGGCAGCCTTTCTTGCGCGGGCCCAAGCCGCACTGGTCACTTTGGCAGAGGAGGTGACCCGATGACTGCCCCTGCAGAATTCACTACGCTCATTGGCGGGGTCTTTGCCATCTTGGTTGTGGCGACGGGTGTCGGTCAGGTGCTGAAATCCCGCATGGGGCCGGACAATGACGTGGTCGAGAACCTGATCGCGCGGATCAATGCATGGTGGGGCATGGTGGTTTTGCTGGCGCTGGCCATGTTGGGCGGCCAGGCGGGTGTGGTGATCCTGTTTGCACTGCTCAGTTTCGCTGGTCTGCGCGAGTTTCTGACCCTGACCGCCAAGCGGCGGGCAGATCACTGGGCGCTGGTGGTCAGCTTCTTCGTCATTCTGCCGGTGCAATACGCTCTGATCTGGGCGGATTGGTACGGTATGTTTTCGGTCTTCATCCCTGTCTATGCGTTTTTGCTATTGCCGATCGTGGTGGCCGTTCACGGCGATACCGATGGTTATCTGACTCGTGTCGCTGAGACCCAGTGGGGATTGATGATCTGTGTCTTTGCGGCCAGTCATGTCCCCGCGCTTCTGTCGCTGAACATTCCCGGATACGAAGGCAAGAACGTGCTGCTGGTCGCTTTCCTTGTGGTGGTGGTTCAGCTGTCAGATGTGCTGCAATATGTCTGGGGCAAGCTGATCGGTCGACACAAGATCGCGCCGCGCCTGTCGCCTTCCAAAACATGGGAGGGGTTTCTGGGCGGAATTCTAAGTGCCTCGGCTGTCGGGGCAGGCCTTTGGTGGATGACGCCGTTTTCACCGTTTGAAGCTGCAGGCCTAGCGCTCGTCATCACCCTGATGGGTTTTTTCGGTGGGCTTGTGATGTCTGCCATCAAACGCGACAAAGGGGTGAAGGACTGGGGTCACCTGATCGCAGGCCATGGCGGGTTCATCGACCGGTTGGACAGTGTGGTCTTTTCCGCCCCCATTTTCTTCCACCTGACGCGCTATTTCTGGTCCGTGGCCTAGGAGGTTTCCATGCAACGTCGCCCCATCGCCAGCCGAGATCGCAACTGGGCCAAACGGGCTGCAAGCTGGTTGGTCAAGAAGAATGTAACGCCCAATCAGATCAGTAAGGGATCGGTTCTGTTCGCCGTGATCGCTGGCGGCGCGTTCTGGCTGTCTGGCGGCACCATCGCCCTTTGGCTGATCGTTGCTGCGCTGTCGGTGCAGGGCCGTTTGTTGTGCAATCTTTTTGATGGAATGGTCGCTGTCGAAGGGGGTCGTGCAGAACCCGACGGTCCGTTCTGGAACGAAGCCCCGGATAGATATGCCGACATCCTTATCCTTGTTGGGATGGGGCTTGGGGCCGGTTCCCCGGCGCTGGGCTGGGCGGCTGCGACCATGGCGGTGCTGACGGCCTATACTCGTGAAGCCGGGGCGGCTCAGGGGTTGGAGCCTGACTTCTCGGGGCCAATGGCAAAACAACACCGCATGGCAGCGTCGACGTTCGCGGCAGCGTTGGCGATTTTCCTGCCAACGCTTTTTGGCATTCCGACTTTGGCGGTTGCGCTTTGGGTCATATTGCTTGGGGCCGCGGGCACAGTGATCACGCGTGGACTGCGCATGATAGCGGCGTTGAAATCGCGTTAAACGGCGATCCGTGCTAGACTTCGCCTATTAGAGCGAAGGAAATTAGATATGAAACTGATTTTTGGCGCGCTGAAAGGGTTCGCCATTCTTGCTATCGTCCTTGTCGCAGTTGCGTTTTTACTGCCGTCTGAAGTGTCGGTCAGCAGATCCACGCTGATTTCTGCACCGGCCGACAAAATCTTCCCTTATGTCAACTCGATGCAGGCCACGCAGGCATGGTCGCCGTGGTTGTCACGTGACCCAAATGTAGAAATGACCTATGAAGGGCCGGAACAGGGCGTTGGGAATACGTTGCGTTGGACGTCAGACCAGCCAGACGTTGGCAACGGCATTCAGGTCATTACCTCAAGCATCCAGAATGAGCGTGTAGAAACAGCCTTGGATTTCGGCCCACAAGGCCTTGCAGCGGCATATTTGGATCTGAAGCCTGTTGAGGGCGCAACCGAGGTGACTTGGGGATTTGATACCAAACTTGGCATGAACCCGTTTGCACGCTGGATGGGCTTGATGTTCGACAGTTGGATCGGCGCAGACTATGAGGTCGGCTTGGCCAATCTGAAGGCATTGGTCGAAGGTAGCTGAAGTTGTTCCGTTTTGGCAGGTCTGTCCAAAACCTGAATTGACCCGTGTCAATGAAAGCCGGTGCGGAATGTGTCTGATTGGAAGTGTCCGATGCGCCCACTGATTTCCCACTGCGGGCCTGAAACACACGTTTGGCGGCCACGGTTGGCCGGTGGAGGCTGTTATGAAGATATTCGTTGCCTATGCCACAAGTGAAGGTCATACGCGCAAGATTGCCAGATGGGCCGCCGACCGAATTCACGAACATGGCCATAGCGTTGAACTTGCACCGTTTGCCGATGCAATGGGCTTAGATGTCGGTCGGTTCGACGGCGCCGTTTTAGCAAGTTCCATTCATGCGGGACATTACCAGGCAGAACTGGCGAAATTCGCCGACAAAAACGCCAGTCGCCTTGGAAAGATGCCGACGTTGTTTTTGTCCGTGTCGCTTGCGGCAGCGGGGCATGATGCGGAAGATTGGCGTGGGCTTGATCGCATTCTTGACGATTTCAAAAGCGCTACGAATTGGACTCCGGGGCGTGTTGTTCAGGTTGCCGGCGCTTATATGCCGTCGGAATACGACATCTTCCGTCGTTTCATAATGCGCCGCATCATTGCTGGAAAAGAAGCGGATGCCGATCTGGATGCGGATCATGATTACACTGACTGGTCAGCGCTTGGGGCCGAATTGGACAGCTGGGTTGCGCAGATCATAAAGTGATGCGTCTTTGCAAAAAGCGTAGCGGCAGAGCGAAAAAAAAGCCCCAGACCGAAGTCAGGGGCTTTTCTATTTCAAGAAGGGCTGATCAGCCCTTCTTCAGAACCTCACGGCCCAGAAGCTCGGCGATCTGAACTGCGTTCAGAGCAGCGCCTTTGCGTAGGTTGTCAGACACGCACCACAAGTTCAGGCCGTTTTCAACGGTGACGTCCTGGCGGATGCGGCTGATGAAGGTCGCGAAGTCGCCGACGCACTCGACCGGGGTCACGTAGCCACCGTTTTCGCGCTTGTCCACGACCAGAATGCCCGGGGCTTCGCGCAGGATGTCACGTGCTTCATCTTCGTCCAAAAACTCTTCGGTCTCAATGTTCACCGATTCCGAATGGCCGACAAAGACCGGCACGCGCACGCAGGTCGCGGTCACCTTGATCGACGGGTCGACGATCTTCTTGGTTTCCGCGACCATCTTCCATTCTTCCTTCGTATCGCCGCTATCCATGAACACATCGATATGCGGAATGACATTGAAGGCAATCTGTTTGGGATAGACGGACGGCGCGACCTCCTGACCCGGCACATACATGCCCTTGGTCTGGTTCCACAGCTCATCAATCGCGTCTTTGCCCGAGCCGGATACAGACTGGTACGTCGACACAACAACACGTTTGATCTTGGCGCGGTCATGCAGCGGCTTAAGCGCCACAACCATCTGCGCGGTCGAGCAGTTGGGGTTGGCGATGATGTTTTTGTTTTTGTAATCGTGGATCGCTTGCGGGTTCACCTCTGGCACGATCAGCGGGATGTCAGGGTCGTAGCGGTAGAGCGACGAGTTGTCGATGACAACACAACCAGCCTTTGCCGCCTTGGGGGCGTATTGCTTGGTTGCCTCTGACCCCACGGCAAACAGCGCCATATCCCAGCCCGTGAAATCAAACGCATCAAGGTCCTTGGTCGTGAGGGTGGTATCGCCAAAGCTGACTTCGGTGCCGAGCGACCGGCGCGACGCAAGCGCGACAATCTCGTCCACAGGAAACTGGCGTTCTGCCAGAATGTTCAGCATCTCGCGGCCCACATTGCCAGTGGCGCCAACGACAGCGATTTTATAGCCCATCACGGCCTCCTATTTTTCAATCGACCCGCCAAACCCCTTGTGAGTCTGGTCAGACCGAGGGCGTCCATAGCGCAAATGCCGCGCCTGCGAAAGCGTCATACGCGCGATCTGGCGCGTTTTGTCGTTGACTTGTGTGCTTTTCGCTGTGATAGGGGCGCTATCTGTCCGGTCGACGCGTGAGCGACCCGCCCCCATTACGTGAGGCAGACAGGTTTTCGGGCGCAAAGCCCGTTTCCACAAGTTCCCAAATCACGCGGGGTTCTGACGGCCAGATCGGCGGACAGGCAACTGTATTGGGCATTCGGCCCACCGCGAGCGTTGGTCGCTAACCGAAGCGATGGGGCATCTGCCCCGCAACCCGCGTGATATCGGCGTGCCAAACTGCATGCCAGAAAGACGATAATGACTAAATTTGCAGAGCTCGGGCTTGACCCGAAGCTGGTCACAACCGTGACCGAAGCCGGCTATGAAACGCCGACACCGATCCAGATCAAAGCGATCCCGCTGGTCCTTGAGGGCCGCGACGTTATGGGTCTGGCCCAAACAGGCACCGGCAAAACAGCCGCCTTTGGCCTGCCGCTGATCCACCAGCTTTTGGGCAACCACGACAAGCGCGAGCCCAAATCGGTTAAGGCGCTGATCCTTGCCCCTACACGCGAACTGGTGAACCAGATCGCCGTAAACCTGCGCGACTATGTGCAGGGTACACATTTGAAAGTGCGCACCGTTGTGGGTGGTATGTCGATCAACAAGCAGATCAGCATGTTGGCACCCGGCATCGATATTCTCGTTGCCACACCTGGTCGCCTGATCGACCTGCTGGACCGGAAGGCGATCCGTCTTGATACCGCGACATTCCTTGTGTTGGACGAAGCGGACCAGATGCTCGACATGGGGTTCATCCATGCGCTGCGCAGGATTGCGCCTGAGTTGGGCACACCGCGCCAGACGATGCTGTTTTCGGCCACCATGCCCAAACAGATGGAGGAACTCTCTCGCGCCTATCTGACCAACCCGGCCAAAGTGCAAGTCTCGCCTCCGGGCAAGGCGGCCGACAAAGTCACGCAGGGCATTTATTATTCTCCCGGTCGTAATGAAAAAATTACTTTGCTGATCGATCTGCTTGGCCATGACAAAGAGTCGCTGTCGCTGGTGTTTTCACGAACCAAACATGGTGCTGAAAAGTTGATGAAAACGCTTGTCGCAGACGGCTTCAAGGCGGTGTCCATCCACGGCAACAAAAGCCAGGGCCAACGCGACCGTGCCCTTGCGGCATTCCGGTCAGGCGAAGCCCGTGTACTGGTGGCCACTGACGTTGCCGCACGCGGGATCGATATTCCGGGGGTGAGCCATGTTTACAACTTCGACCTGCCTGAAGTGGCTGAAAACTACGTCCACCGCATTGGCCGGACGGCCCGTGCTGGCGCAGGCGGTGATGCGATATCCTTCGTATCGGGCGTAGAGCTCGGCCTGTTGCGCGACATCGAAAAGGTCATGAAGATCGAGATCCCGATCCTTGGAGGCACACGCCCGGCCGAGGAAAAACGCCCGACCCGCACCCAAGGCGGTGGCGGCGGACGTCGCGGTGGTGGCGGCGGTGGTGGTGGTCGCAAGCCACGCGCAGCCAACGCGGGCGCGAAGCCGGGTTCTAACCCGACCCGCAACGCCGGCAGACCTGCCAACAGCTCGAAACGCCGTCGTCCACGTCGCGGCCAAAAATCTGCTTAATCAGTGCGATCTTCGCTGAGAAGATACAGCAGACAGCCGATTAACCCGGGCACCGCAAAGAACAGGAACACGGCCTGATAGGGGGCCGTGACCGCCACCTCTGGCCCCTGAGCTGCCCGGAACACACTGGCCGAGCTGTATTGGAATATCCCGACACCGCCGATCCCGAACATATTCATCAAGGTCACCCCGCGCCCAACAAGATGCGGTGGGTAGAAGCTGCGCCCATGCGCCATGATCAACGGAAAGCTCGCCCCGAACAATCCGATGGCCGCCATGGTCAGG
The DNA here is from genome assembly GCF_025140835.1 of Aliiroseovarius sp. M344. Lineage (NCBI taxonomy): Bacteria > Pseudomonadati > Pseudomonadota > Alphaproteobacteria > Rhodobacterales > Paracoccaceae > Aliiroseovarius > Aliiroseovarius sp. M344. Next base: position 2,768,121 of record NZ_CP081153.1, on the reverse strand, counting down.
GACACTTGCCAGACACCGGCATCAGGGACAGCCCAAAGCAAAAAGACCAACCCGACCGCGACAAGGTTGCCCGCGAAAATCACCCATTTCCGCGTGCCAAAGATCCGGTCCAGAGGACCATAGGCGAAGCTGCCTATCACCATGGCCAATGCAATGGCCATTGTGGCCCAGCCAATGCCCGTTGTGTCCAGCCCATAGACATCGCGCAGATATGGCCCCGCCCAACTGCCGCGCAACCCGGCAGCGGCGGTGTAGTTTACAAACATGATCGGAAAAATCGCCCAAAGGGCGGGCATTTTCAGCAAATCCAGAACCGACCCTTTTGGGGCGCCTTCTTCCGCGACCAGTTTCGGCGGATTGTCGACTGCCAGCATGATCAGCGCTGCCACCAGAAGCGTGACGGCCGCCAAGGCCCAAAGACAGGCCCGCCAGCCAAATTGCTCGACCGCCAGTGCCATAGGCAACGCCCCCGCGATGTTACCAAGTGACCCGATGCCGATCACCATGCCGGCCAACGTGCCAAAAACCTTTGGGGAATAGGTGCGCGCAAAGATGAAATAGCTCGCCATCAACACGGGCGAACATCCGATCCCGATCAAGATCATCGCATAAAGAATATGCGCAGGCGCGGTAGCGGTGGCAAAAAGCGCCGCCCCGCCAGCCCCGCCGATCGCCAATAATCCTGCCGCCACTTTGCGTGGTCCGATATTGTCCAAACCCCAGCCCACAGGAATTTGCATCAAGGCAAATACCAGAAACCATGCACCGGATGCGCGCGCCAGATCCTCGGGCGAGGCGCCCAGGTCAGCCTTCAACGCAGGGGTCATCACCGCCAAAAAGGCGCGATAGAACTGGCTCAGCACGTAAGCGACGATTAGGGTGATGATACCTACCCGCATTCCAAGTCCCCTTCTTCACCCGCGCAGAAGACACGGCGCTGCAAGACTTTACAAGTCTGGCTGCTTCTTCTGGCTGAAAATATCCTGGGGGAGGGTGAAAGCCATCCGGCTTTCACGCGGGGGCAACGCCCCTTTCCCCTTATCCTCCGCGTACAGTGTCGATCATCAACTGCACGTTTTCAGGGTCTGCATCGGGCGTAATTCCGTGACCCAGATTGAATATGTGGGGGCCGTTTTTAAAGGCCTCGACCACTTTGCGGGTCTCATCAACCAAAGCCTGGCCGCCCGTGACCATGTGGCTTGAGGCAAGGTTGCCTTGGACACACCCATCCACCTGCACATTCGCCGCTGCCCATTCCGGGCTGACAGAGTTGTCAATCGCCACGCAATCCACACCCGTCGCCTTGGCAAACCCGATATAGCCATCACCTGCTTCACGCGGGAAGCCGATGACGGGGATGCCGGGGTGACGCGCTTTCAGCGCTTGGGTGATCACACGCGCCGGTTCAACCGCATATTTCTGGAAGTCCGCGCCATTCAGCGACCCGGCCCAGCTGTCGAACAGCTTCACCACCTCGGCGCCCGCCTCGATCTGCATTGACAGGTATTCAATAGTTGCTTCGGTCAGCCGATCCATCACCGCCTCGAACAGCGGGCGGTTTTCAGCTTTCAGCGCGTGCGCTGGGCCTTGGTCCTTGGTGCCCTGACCTGCAATCATATAGGTCGCCACGGTCCACGGCATGCCTGCAAACCCAATCAGTGTCGTCTGGTCCGGCAGTTCCCCACGCAAGATGCGCACAGTTTCATAGATCGGGTTCAGCGTTTTGTGGATGTCATCCTTGCCCATCAACTTATCGAAATCCGCTTGTTGGGTGATCGTTGACAAGCGCGGGCCTTCGCCGGTGACAAACCAAAGATCAGCGCCAAGCGCTTGGGGCACCAAAAGGATATCAGCAAACAGGATCGCCGCATCAAACCCATATCGGCGAATGGGCTGCAATGTCACCTCGGCGGCAAGTTCGGGGTTATAGCACAGCTTCAGGAAGTCGCCCGCCTGCGCACGCGTGGCGCGATACTCGGGCAGGTAACGCCCGGCCTGGCGCATCATCCAGATCGGCGGTGTGGGAAGCGTTTCGCCTGCAAGTGCGCGCAGAATTGTCTTTTGCTGGGTCATGATGGCGGGCCTTTCCTGTCGGCGTTTCAAGCGTCGTCCCTCACACGCGACAGGATGTCAAGCGTGCGGGGTGCCGCAGGCATGGACAGCCCCGTTCTTCCGTCGTAAACGGTGGGCATGACACAAGCATATCCGACCCCCGACGCCCCCTTGAAAATCGGCACACGCGGCAGCCCTTTGGCGCTGGCACAGGCGCGCGAAACACGTCGTCGTTTGATGGCGGCATTTGATCTTCCCGAAGCAGCTTTTGAAATTGTTGTGATCCATACAACGGGGGACGACCGCGCGTTGATCGACGCTGATCGCCCGCTGAAAGAAATCGGCAACAAAGGCCTGTTCACCAAGGAAATCGAAGAGGCGATGCTGGATGGCCGCATCGACATCGCCGTACATTCGATGAAAGACATGCCGGTTGAACAGCCTGAAGGGCTGGTTCTGGACTGCAACCTGCCGCGCGAGGATACGCGCGACGCCTTTGTGTCGGTCAAATTCAAATCGATCAGCGATCTGCCCAAGGGCGCGGTCGTTGGCACATCCTCATTGCGTCGCAAATCCCAGTTGCTCAATCGTCGTCCCGATCTTGAGGTCGTCGAATTTCGTGGCAACGTGCAAACCCGTCTGAAGAAATTGCAAGAAGGCGTGGCCGAGGCAACATTCCTTGCCATGGCTGGGCTGAACCGTCTTGGTATGGATGATGTTCCCGCAACCGCCATCCCGACTGAAGACATGCTGAATGCTGTCGCCCAAGGCGCCATTGGGATCGAGCGGCGCGCGGACGACACACGCGCCAAAGAGATGCTGGCTGCAATCCACGATCCCGAGACAGGGCAGCGACTGGCCGCCGAGCGTGCCTTCCTCGGCGCTCTGGATGGATCATGCGAGACGCCCATCGCCGCTCTGGCCACGTTGGATGGTGATACGCTAACCCTGCGCGGCGAAATCCTGCGGACCGACGGGTCGCAATCTGAAGCAGATCAGATTACCGGCCCTATCGCAGAGGGCCCGGAGCTGGGTCGAAAGCTGGCCGAAGGCCTTCTTTCGCGCGTCGGCGACGACTTTTTCGATTGGAAATAATGTCTTGCCCGACATAAGCGCCGGGCAAGACAGCAATTAAAATCAGATCCGCTCAATGGCCAGTGCAATGCCCTGACCGCCGCCGATGCACATGGTGATCAGCGCTTTTGATCCACCGATCCGCTCAAGCTCGTACAGTGCCTTGATGGTGATGATCGCACCGGTCGCCCCAACAGGGTGACCCAGAGCGATCGCCCCACCATTGGGGTTCACCTTGGAGGTATCCAAGCCCAGCCCCTTGTTCACCGCGATGGCTTGGGCGGCGAAGGCTTCATTCGATTCAATCACGTCGAAATCTGCGACTGTCAGCCCGGTTTTTTTCAAAAGGTTCTCAACCGCAGGAACCGGACCGATCCCCATCACTTCGGGGCGCACCCCCGCGTGGCCATAGCCAATGATGCGCGCCAGCGGTTTCAGGCCAGCCGCGTTCGCCGCATCGGCCCGTGCCAGCACCAAAGCCCCCGCCCCGTCATTGATGCCGGACGCGTTGCCAGCCGTCACTGTGCCGTCTTTCTGGAACACGGTGCGCAGCCCGGACAAAGCCTCAGGCGTCGTTGGTTTTGGATGCTCGTCACGGGCAAACTGAACCGTCTCACGGCGTTGTTTGACCTCGATCGGCACGATCTGGCTGTCGAAATGCCCTGCCTCGATGGCGGCAGCGGCGCGTTTCTGGCTTTCCAGCGCAAAGGCGTCCTGATCCGCGCGGCTGACGTCATGTTCTGCGGCGACGTTTTCGGCGGTCACACCCATATGCCCGGTGCCAAACGGACAGTTCAGCGCGCCCAGCATCATGTCTTGCGCACCGGTGTCGCCCATCTTCTGACCCCAGCGGGCCTGCGGCAGAATATAGGGCGCGCGGCTCATGCTTTCGGCACCGCCAGCCACGCCGTAATCGGCGTCGCCCAGCATCAGGGATTGCGCGACCGAGACGACGGCCTGAAGCCCGGACCCGCACAGGCGGTTCACGTTCATCGCAGGTGTGGTGTCGGGGATGCCGGCCTCGATCATCGAGACTCGCGACAGATACATATCGCGCGGTTCGGTATTGATGACGTGGCCAAAGACGACATGGCCGATCTGGCCGGGCTCAACGCCGGCGCGTGTCATCGCCTCGCGCGCGACGGTGGCACCCAGCGTGCTGGGCGGAACCGCTGCCAGACTGCCACCAAAAGTGCCGATTGCGGTGCGCGCGCCGCCAAGAATTACGATGTCAGACATAAGAATCCCCCATTTGAATTGATTTCAATGCAGGATTGCATAGCCGAACAGGCTTGTCGCCCCCAACTCGTGGTCTGACACGTGCGAAATGAGGGTTGTTCAGTCGTCTTCGACCGTGTGTGGCCCAAGTGCTGCGATCAACTGCACCACGCGGGCGCGAAATTCATCGTCATTGCCACCCAGAAGATCAGACAGTTGCTGTTCGTACTGGTGTGCAATGGGGGTGAGCGCCTCGATCATATCGCGGCCTTTGGGTGTCAGCTTAAGTTCCACCAGCCGTCGATCCTGTGGATTGACCGTCTTGGTGACATAGCCCGACGCTTCAAGCCGTGACGCTGCGCGACTGACCTTCGGCTTGTCCATGTCCACCCGTGCATGGATTTCGCGCACACTGACACTGTCGGCTTGGCTCAGATGGGCCACCACGCGCCATTCCGAGACCGATATTCCATATGCGTCTCGGTAATGCTTCGAAAACCCTGCACTTACGCGGCTGGACAGCACCGCAAGTTGATAAGGTAGAAAGCTGTCGAGTTTGAATGCTGTCACGGGCGCACCTTTCATCACACTTACAACAAGTTGCCCTTATCTTCGCGGCAAGGCAAGCCATGCGCTGGAACGATCGCCTAGACCCACTTTGCCAAGGGTGGCAAGCTCATCAACACCGCATTGGCATCATGTCCGGTGGTCAGACCAAATTTGGTGCCCCGGTCGTAAACCAGGTTGTATTCGGCATAGAGACCACGGTGGATCAATTGCTTGTCCTTGTCCGCATCGTTCCAAGGCGTGTCGCAGCGGGCTTCGGTGACGGGCACGAAAGCGGGTAGGAAGGCGCGGCCGACATCCTTGGTAAAGGCAAAGTCTGCCTCCCAATCGCCGGTGTTCAGGTCATCATAAAAAATGCCGCCAACACCGCGTGCCCGGCCGCGGTGGGGGATGAAGAAATATTCGTCAGCCCAGGCTTTGAACTTGTCATAATAACTGATGTCATGGCGCAGGCAGGCCGCTTCCAGCTGGCCGTGAAAGTGGGCCGTATCTTCTGCGTATTCAATGCAAGGATTCAGGTCGGCGCCGCCACCGAACCACCACGCGTTTGGGGTCCAGAACATCCGGGTGTTCATATGAACCGCAGGGGTGTGCGGGTTTTGCATGTGAGCCACAAGGCTGATGCCCGAGGCCCAGAAGCGTGGGTCATTTTCCATGCCAGGCACACCGCGCGCTGCCATGGCCTTTTGCGCTGATTTGCCAAGTTTGCCGTAAACCGTCGAGATGTTGACGCCGACCTTCTCAAAAACGCGCCCTCCGCGCATCACACTCATCTGTCCGCCGCCTGCATCTGTGCCGTCGTCCGAATGGCGGTTCGTCTCGCTGATTTCAAAACGGCCCGCAGGCTGGCCGACAAATGGTCCGGTTGTCTGCGTATCTTCCAGACCTTCGAATGCGGCAATGATTTGGTCACGAAGTTCGCGAAACCACGCGCTCGCGAGGGATTTTTGGTCTTCCATCTTTTTGCTCATCGGGCTGGTCCTTCGCTTTAGTGTTCTTGGGGGAGGAGCTATCAGGATTTCCCCTCTGGGCAAAGCTGACTTTGCGCTAAGCTCTCCAAACAAGCCAACAGTTCGTTCCGAGCAAGGAGGGTCCATGCGCCTGCTAGCCATTCAGATTTCCGCGATCCTTTTGCTGACCGCTTGCCAAACCACCACAGCGCCGGTTGCTCAGCTTGAGCCGGCAAAAATTACGCAACCTGCAAAGTGTTCCAGTGATGAAGCAATGGAATACAAGCGGCGAGAGCAAAAAATAGAAACCTTGGAGCGGGAAACTGCGCGCGGCTACCGCACGTCCTCGACGGTTATTAAAGTCGCCAATCCGCTGAAATTATGTAAAGGCGTTGCGCCTTTTGTGCGGGTATGCCTGCCAACGCCAGAACCAAAATCCACTCTGCCAACGTTTCAGGAACATCGCGCGATGAAAAAAGAACTGGCAGAGCTTAAAGAACAGCAAAGTAAGCTCGCAAACTGCGCCAAGTCCTGAAAGGATCAGTGAGCTGGGTTGCCAACAGCGTCCAGCAAACTGCGCCCACCATCCACAGTTAGGATGTGTCCGGTCATGAAGCCGGCACCCTCAGAGGATAGGAATTGCACGGCTTCCGCCACCTCGTTGGCCGACGCAATCCGGCCCAGGGGCGTGCCTTCCAATATGTCAGTGCGGGTTTCTCCGGCCTCAAGGATCGAATCGCGCAAGCTGGCGCTCATGACAGAACCAAACGCCACGGCGTTGACACGGATCCGGTTCGAGGCCAATCCAACAGCCAAAGAGCGTGTCATTTGATCCAGCGCTGCACTGGCAATTGAATACGCCATCAGGCCCGGCTGGGTGCGGCAGGCCGCAATGGATGACAGGTTCACAATCGCCCCAAGCGGCGTGGCTTGCTCATCTTCACCCAACTCTTCGCCCTGTTGGATCATTCGCTTTGCCACCAGTTGGCTAAGGCGCAAGCTGGTCATCAGGTTTTGATCCAACAGCATTTGGACCGCAACGTTGTCGGCATCAAGCGGGTCTGCAAGCATGACCTGCCGTGACGCATTCACCAATATGTCGACGCGTTCGAAAGCGTCGATGGTTGCTGACAGAAGGTTTGCGATGGTCAGTTTTTCGCGCAGGTCACCGGCAAAGGTCCGGGTGTTAGATGTGTCATCGGCGTCTTCTGCATCGTTGTCGGGGTTTGGCCCCCATTCTTCCAAAAGACGCGTTTCATCGATATCCGCGCACATCACATTGGCGCCGTGATCTGCAAAATGGCGGGCGATGGACAGGCCGATACCGTTGGCCGCGCCGGTGATAATGGCGGTTTTGCCAGCAATGGAAAAAGACATATGTGCCTCCTGATTCCCAGTGAGCCTAGCTGATCCTAGCGCCGTGCGCGACGGGGCTTTGTGCCACTGAGAAGTTTGAATCCAGATGTGCCGCCCAGGTCATCCACTTCGCGAAACACTTCGCCAAGCGTGTCCTCGTATGGCAGGTGCCGATTGGCGACCATCACAAAGCGACCCGACGGCGTCAGCATTTCTGCCGCTGACTTGATGAATGCGCGCCCCAAGCTTGGGTCTCCGGTGCGCCCGGTATGAAAGGGCGGGTTTGAGATAACGACGTCATACGGTTTTGCCGGGCGGAACCGTGTTGCGTCGTTCCAGATAAAATTGGCACGCGGGTCGTCGATGTTCACCCGCGCGCAATCAAGCGCCACCAGATCAGCTTCGATCAAGTCAAGCGAGGCGACGCCCGAGCGTTCAAGAATATGTCGCGACAAATACCCCCAGCCCGCGCCCACATCGGCGACGCGGCCCTTGATCTCGGCGGGCATAGCAGCTGCTAGAACGGCTGATCCTTTATCGATCCCATCCGCAGAAAACACGCCAGGTCGGGTGGTGAAGCCACCTTCCAGCCGCGTGTCGGCCGCCGCCCAATCAGCAACGTCAGCGTTTTCGAACCAGACAAGCTTGCCATGTGCTTTGGAGAATGTGCCAAGCAGATCGGCTTTCTTTTTCAGGGCTTTCAGAAGACTGTCAATTCCGTCGGTCTTTTGCCCGTCCAGCAAAACCAATCCGCCATAGGTGGCTTGCGTCGCAGCCTGCACCCAAGATTGAGCCAGCGTCTTGGATCGCGGCGCACACACGAAGGCCGCCGCAAACCCGCTGTCAGGCAGGGCTGATACTGTTTCAAAGCCGCGCGACGCCCAATGGTCGAAATCGGGAAAGAAGCGGCTGTAGATCGTCGCCCTGTCTTTTGGCAATGCCGTCAGATTGTGGTCGGCGGTCGGCCCGATCACCAGTATGCGGCCGTCGTCGGGCAGCGTTACCGCGCCGTCGCGCAAGGCAAGGGACAATCTGGTGTGAAACATGTCGGCCACCGCTGACGCGGCTACTCCTTTTCCATCGTGCACTGAAGCGGATGCTGATGTTCGCGCGCCAAGTGCATGACTTGGGTCACCTTTGTTTCGGCAACCTCGTGTGAAAAGACCCCGGCCACGGCTAGGCCTTTTTTATGAACTGTCAGCATAAGCTCAAACGCCTGCGCATGGTTCATCCCGAAGAACCGTTCCAGCACCATGACGACGAACTCCATCGGGGTGAAGTCATCGTTCAAAATCAATACCTTATACATAGGCGGACGTTTGGTTTTGGGTTTCGTCGCCACCGCAAGGCCCGCATCGCCGTCATCGGCGCCGTCGCCTTGTGACAAGATGATAGGCAGTCTGGCCATGTGGGCTTCACTCCGAAGGTTGCAAAAGGGCAGGCTTGAGTCTCAGAATATATGGTCACTACGCCCAATGAAAAGAGGGCACGGCGCCACGTCGTAGGAAAGGCACATACAAAATGGACGCGGAAGTCACAACAATTGGTTTCGATGCCGATGATACCTTGTGGCAAAACGAGCAATTTTTCCAGATGACGCAGGCCCGGTTTGCCGAGCTTCTGGCAGATTTTGCGGCGCCAGAACATCTGTCTGAAAGGCTGTTGCAAGCCGAGTTGCGCAACCTAGGTCATTACGGGTTTGGGGTGAAGGGCTTTACCCTGTCGATGATCGAAACCGCGATCGAGGTGACAGATGGCACGGTTCCCGGCCACGTCATTCAGGCGCTGATCGATGCCGGTCAGCAAATGCTTGCGCATCCCATAGAACTGCTGCCCCATGCTGGCGATGTCGTGGCCACGCTGGCACAAACCCATAACATCCTGCTGATCACCAAGGGCGACCTTCTGGATCAGGAACGAAAGCTGGCGCAATCCGGTCTTGGTGATCATTTTGATGGGGTTGAGATTGTGTCTGACAAGACGCCGGCCGTGTATCAGCGCGCGTTTTTGCCGTTTGGCGGCGCGGCACGCGCGGTGATGGTCGGCAATTCGCTGAAGTCAGATGTGATCCCGGCGCTTGAGGCTGGCGCATGGGGCGTACATGTCCCGCATGACTTAACGTGGAGCTATGAACACGCGGTTCCGCCGATTTCCCATGCAAGATTTCGTGCGCTGGCTGATCTGTCGCAGTTGCCCTCAATTTTGGAGGAAATGGCGCAGATATAGCCCTCGGCCTGCAAGAGAATACCACATCTGCCATACGTGTCCTGCGCGCCACGGAACAGGCCATTGAAAATAAGGTGTTTTCTCGCGCGCTTTCTTCGTGTTACGTTGAAAAAAACAAATCAGCCGGACAAAAGATCCAGGCGATTGAGGCAGAAAAGGTGGACGACGTGGAAAAACGTCCGTGGCAGTGGGTCCGTATTGGGCTTTTCCTTGCAGTATTTGGCTGTGTGGCTCAACTTGCGTCAACAGGAGCGCAGGCCGCCCCCTATGCCGCGATGGTTATCGACGCGCGCACCGGCGAGGTGCTTCATTCGCGCAACGCAGATACACGGCTGCATCCGGCCTCTTTGACCAAAATGATGACGCTCTACATCGCGTTCGAAGCGATCAAACGCGGTGAGATATCGCCCGATACAGTTGTCACGATCACCAGCAAGGCAGCAGCCGAGCCACCTTCCAAGCTAGGGTTGCGCACGGGCCAGAAGATCAAATTTCGCTATCTGATCCGTGCGGCGGGTGTCAAATCGGCCAATGACGCGGCTACCGCGATCGGTATCGCTATTTCCGGGTCCGAAGCAGCCTTTGCCCGCCGGATGAACCGGACAGCGAAAGCGCTCGGCATGACGCGCACACATTTTAAGAACGCACACGGTCTTACGGAAAATGGCCATTTGTCGACGGCGCGCGATATGACGACGCTGGGTCGGCACCTGTTTTTCGACCACCCGAATTACTACAATCTGTTTTCACGCATTACGACGGATGCCGGTGTACGAGCCGTTTCAAACACAAACCGGCGGTTTCTTAGCAGCTATAAGGGCGCTGATGGTATCAAAACCGGCTACACCCGCGCGGCGGGCTTCAACCTTGTGGCATCGGCTGAACGTGGATCGGAACGGATCATCACCACTGTTTTCGGTGGTCAGTCCACCGCATCGCGCAACGCAAAGGTCGCTGAATTGATGGACCTTGGTTTCCGCCGCGCGCCCAGCCGGGCGTCGGTGCGCAAGCCAGCCTTGCCCGCCTATTCGGCAGAGGCCCCAGAGACCGTGGAACCCGGCGCGTCTGGCAAGACCATCCGTCTGGTCAGAGCTGTGAAGCGCAGCCCGCGTCCCAGCCCTCGCCCGATCACACAAGATCCGGTTGCTCAGGCACAGCTTGCCGCCCTGTCGGAAAGCATCAAAGATGCGGTCGTCACGGCAATCACCGAGCCTGAAGAAGAGCCAAAAGTCGTCGCGGATGTGGCCCCGGAAACGCCGATCGCAACGACGCCTGTTACAGATATCGTGACCGCCGCCGTCGAAAAGGCTGAGCCCGTCGCCGCCCCACAACCCCTTATTGAGAAGGTGGCCGCCCCGGTTACTGTGCCCACGCCACCGGCGCGGCCCGCCGCGATAGTGCTGACATCGCTTGCGCCCCAAACGCCCAAGAATGCCGAGCCTGAAGTGGTGACGCGGATGTCGACCTCTGGTGGGCGTCATTGGGCGATCAATGTGGGTGTGCTTGGGTCACGCTATCAGGCCGAACGTACGTTGCTGAAAACTGCATTGAAAGAGATCGACACGTTGGATGAGGCGTTGCGGAAAGTTGTCCGGCGCTCGGACGGCTGGCATGCGAATTTTGTGGGCATGTCACAAACTCAAGCTGATCTGGCCTGCCGTCGTCTGAATGCACGCAACACGCGCTGCAATGTTCTGGGACCGTCCTGAGCGACGTACTCGACCTATTCCGACACGCCTTTTGCCGCGACAATGTCGAAGGCTGCGGCCATCAGGGCGCGAGTATAATCGGTCTGCGGTGCATCAAAGATTTGATCCGCCGGACCGCTTTCCACAACATCACCCGCGCGCATGACCAGCACCTTGTGCGCCAGCGCGCGCACGACGCGCAGATCGTGCGAGATGAACAGATAAGCCAGCCCATGCTTCTTTTGCAATTCGCGCAACAGTTCGACGATCTGGACCTGAACCGTCATATCCAGCGCGGATGTGGGTTCGTCCAGTACCACCAGCTTGGGCCGCAGGATCATCGCGCGTGCAATTGCGATACGCTGACGTTGACCGCCGGAAAACTCGTGCGGATAACGATCCATCGTGGCGGGATCGAGCCCGACCTCCTTCATGATCTCAGAAACCATATCGCGACGATTTCGGCCCGGTTCCAACCCGTGAACCGACAAACCTTCGGCGATGATTTCTTCTGCGGTCATGCGCGGTGATAGGGATCCATAGGGATCTTGAAATACGATCTGCATGTCGCGCCTCAGCGGCTGCAATTGCCGCGATTTGCGACCTTGGATATCCTCGCCCAGAAACACCACTGGCCCGTCCGAGCTGATAAGCCGCATGACAGCCAGCGCCAGCGTTGTCTTGCCGGACCCGCTTTCGCCGACTATCCCGACGGTCTCGCCCACTCGGACCGAGAAGCTGGCCGCGTTCACGGCCTTCACATGTCCCACCGTGCGGCGTAGTAGCCCGCGTTGGATGGGGAACCAGATACGCAGGTCTTTGGTCGCGGCAATCTCGGGTGCGTCATCGCGAACGGGGTCGGGGCGACCGTGTGCTTCTGCATTGATCAGGGTGCGCGTGTATTCATGGCGGGGATTGGCGAACAGGTCCGCTGTCGGGCCTTCTTCAACGATGACGCCATCTTTCATCACACAGACACGATCCGCGATCTTGCGCACGATGCCAAGGTCATGGGTGATGAACAGAAGGCTCATCCCTTCGCTGTCTTTCAATTCGGCCAGCAGGTCGAGGATCTGCGCCTGAATGGTCACGTCCAGCGCGGTGGTCGGCTCGTCCGCGATCAGAAGCTCTGGCCCGTTGGCCAGCGCCATGGCGATCATCACGCGCTGCCTTTGTCCGCCTGACAACTGGTGGGGATAATGCGCCAGCCGCGATTCAGCATCGCGAATGCCCACCTTGTTCAGCAGTTCCAGAATGCGGGTGCGCACCGCGTCTCCTGTCAGCCCCTGATGCAGTTCAATCGACTCGGTCAGTTGCTTCTCGATCGTGTGCAGCGGGTTCAGCGATGTCATTGGCTCCTGAAAGATAAAGCTGATGTCGTTGCCGCGCACGTCGCGCAGATCGGACGGTGACGCGCCGATCATCTCGCGCCCGCCATAGGTGATTGATCCGCTGACCTGAGCGCTGTCGGGCAGCAGCGATACAGTTGATAGTGCGGTGACGGATTTCCCCGATCCGCTTTCACCCACGATCGCCACGGTTTCGCCTTTGGCAACTTCAAAACTGACGCCGCGCACGGCGGGGTGAAGCTGGCCGTCCTGACGGAAGCCGACATGCAGGTCTTTGACGTGAAGCACGCTCATTGGAAGGTCTTTCGCGGGTCAAAAGCGTCTCGTACGCCCTCGAAGATGAAGACGAGCAGCGACAGAAGGATCGAGAAGGTCAGGAAGGCCGTAAAGCCCAGCCACGGCGCTTGTAGGTTGGCCTTGGCCTGACGGGTCAACTCGCCCAGTGACGGCGCAGAGGAAGGCAAGCCGAAACCAAGGAAATCCAACGTCGCAAGGGTTGAGATCGTGCCGGTGATGATGAATGGCAGCATGGTCAGCGTGGCAACCATGGCGTTGGGCAACACGTGGCGGAACATGATGACCCGGTTCGACACGCCAAGCGCGCGCGCGGCGCGGACATATTCAAAGTTCCGCGCGCGCAGGAATTCGGCACGCACCACGCCCACCAAGGCGGGCCAACCAAACAGTACGGTCACGAAGACCAGCAACCAGAAACTTCGCCCCAAGATCGCGAACAGGATGATGATCACGTACAGCGATGGGGTCGAGCTCCAGATTTCCAGAATGCGTTGGAACACAAGGTCCACCCAACCGCCAAAATAGCCTTGGATCGCGCCGGCTGCGATGCCGATAATCGATGTGAGAACAGTTACGATGATCGTGAAAAATACCGACAGCCGAAAGCCATAGATCACCCGCGCCGCCACATCGCGCGAGGTGTCGTCGGTGCCCAATATGTTCTGACTGGTGGGTGCCGATGGCACCGCGCCGCCGGTATCAACGATCGTGGTGAAACTGTATGGAATCGGCGGCCAAAGCAGCCAGCCTTTTTCAATCTGTTCCCCATCGACAGATCCGGTTTTGGATTGAGTAATAGTGTCTTCCGGGTCGTCCCAGCAGGCTTCAAGCCCGCCCGACCGGATCAGACATCGCACTTCGATATCGTCATAATTGGCCTCGGTTTTGAAATCCCCGCCAAATGCCGTTTCAGGGTAGAACTTGAAGATCGGGGCATAAAGCTCGCCCTGATAGCTGACCAGAATGGGTTTGTCGTTGGCGATGAACTCAGCCAGCAGCGACAAGCCGAACAGGATACAGAACAGGATCAGCGACCAGAAGGCGCGGCCATTTCTGCGGAAGTTGCGCCAGCGGCGCTGGTTCAGAGGCGACAACGTCATGATCAGACCTCGCGCCCTTCAAAGTCGATCCGGGGATCGACAAAGACATACATAAGGTCAGACAAGATGCCGATCAGCAGGCCGATCAGCCCAAAGACGAACAGCGTGCCGAAAATGACGGGGTAATCGCGTTGCAACGCGGCCTCGAACCCCAACCGGCCCAGACCATCCAGCGAGAACAGCGTTTCGATGATCACCGAGCCGCCGAAAAAGACACCAAGGAATACAGCCGGGAAGCCAGCTATCACGATCAGCATCGCGTTGCGGAAGACGTGGCCATAAAGCACCCGATGCTCGGCCAGACCCTTGGCGCGGGCCGTGACAACATATTGCTTCTTGATCTCATCCAGAAAGCTGTTCTTGGTCAGAAGCGTAAGGGTTGCGAAACTGGCGATGGTGGATGCCAGCACAGGCAAGGTGATGTGCCAGAAATAGTCGATGATCTTGCCCCAAAGGCTCAACTCGCTCCAGTTGTCCGACGTCAGTCCGCGCAGCGGGAACCATTGCAGGTAGGACCCGCCCGCAAAGACAACCAGCAACAGGATTGCGAACAGAAAGCCGGGGATCGCATAAGCCACGATGATTACACCCGAGGTCCAGGTGTCGAAGCGTGAGCCATCGCGCACGGCTTTGCGCACGCCCAACGGGATCGAGATGATATAGGCGATGACAGTGGACCACAGGCCCAGCGTGATCGACACGGGCAGCTTCTCTGCCACCAGTTCAAACACACCGATGGACCTGAAATAGCTTTCACCGAAATCGAACCGAATATAGTTCCACAGCATATTCAGAAACCGTTCGACCGGCGGTTTGTCGAAGCCAAATTCCTTTTCCAATTCTGCAATGAATTCGGGCGGCAGACCGCGCGCACCAAGATAGCGTTCATCACCGCCGCCTCCCGCGCCTGCATCTGCGCCACCGCCGGCGATGGTGGCAAACACGTCGCCTTCGCCCTCCATCTGGGCAATGATCTGTTCAATCGGACCACCGGGCACAAACTGGGTCAGGGTGAAGTTTATCACCATGATCCCCAGCAATGTCGGGATGATCAGAAGAAGCCTGCGCAGAATATATGCGCCCATTTGGGTCTCGCTCTCTTACTCGTGCCTACCGGGGCTGTCGCGGCTTAGCGCAGCACGCCGTCTGCCTTCAGTTTTTCTG
This sequence comes from Aliiroseovarius sp. M344, assembly GCF_025140835.1. Lineage (NCBI taxonomy): Bacteria > Pseudomonadati > Pseudomonadota > Alphaproteobacteria > Rhodobacterales > Paracoccaceae > Aliiroseovarius > Aliiroseovarius sp. M344. Next base: position 2,753,080 of record NZ_CP081153.1, on the reverse strand, counting down.
CTTTTTCGGCGTTAAACCACCAAAAGTCCAGATAGCCCAGATCATAGGGGGGCAGGGGGTCGGGGTGTTCAAACTGATCGTAATAGGCGACCGTGTGCTTGTTCTTGTACCATTGTGGGACCGAGACTTTTAGCGCCCGCATGACCCTGTCCAGCGCTTTAGCGGCGGTCACCAGATCTTCTTCAGTGTCTGCATTTCGGATGATGTCGATCAGGACGTCTACGGCGGGATCCGCGACACCGGGCGAGTTGAAGACCGAAACGGCGGCTTCTTTCGAGCCAAAAGCCTGTTCCAGATTGCTGCCCGGTTCGTAACCAAATGCCAGGTGATCCGTAATAATATCATAATCGAACGCATATCGACGGTCGACAAACTGCGAGGTGTCGACCCGGTTCAGAACCGCATCGACGCCAATTTTTTGCAGGTTTTCGACATAGGGTGTGATGACGCGATCAAATGTTGGCGAAAAGGTCAGAAACTCGACCTTCAGCATTTTACCTTCGGCATTGCGCCGCATCCCGTCGTCGCCGACGATCCAACCTGCTTCTTCAAGCAGGGCCGAGGCTTTGCGCGCATTTTTTCGATCAAACTGCTTGTCACCTGAGGTGGGCGCCATGATCGCCTCTCCCAAAGTGCCATCGGGCAGTTTGTCACCCAGCGGTTCCAGCAGAGCCAGTTCTTCGGGCGATGGCATGCCGGTGGCTTCGAGATGCGAGTTTTCGGCAAAGCTGTTTACACGCTCATAAAGGCCATAAAACAGCGCTTCGTTCGACCATTCGAAGTTGAACATCAGGCCAATGGCTTCGCGCACGCGGATGTCTTGGAACTTCTCGCGGCGCAGGTTGAAGACGAAACCCTGGCCCGACGCTTGGGTGCCATCGTCCAGCTCTGCCTTGATAACCTGTCCGTTCTTAACCTCTGGGAAGTCATAAGACGTGGCCCATTCCTTCGAGCTGTTTTCAAGGCGGAATGTATAGCTGCCGGATGAAAACCCTTCGAAAGCCGCGCTGCTGTCGGCAAAGTATTCGATGCGGATCGTGTCGAAGTTCCAGCGTCCCTTGTTGATGGGAAGATCTTTGCCCCAGTAATCCGGGTTGCGCTTGTATACGATGCGCTGGTTGATCTTGTAACTGTCCAGCATATAGGGGCCGGTGCCCATCGATTGTTCCAGACGGCTTTCATCCAACCGTGCGCCGGTTTCCTCGAACCACGCTTTCGACATGACAGGCGTCGCCGAGGCTTGGCCAATGCGTTCGCGGATCGGGGCATCTGGCTGGAAGGTGAACTTGACGCGGGCCGGGTCCAGTGCTTCGACTTCAGCGATGATCCGGCTGACGCCTTCGCGATAACTGATCAGGCCCTGTTCCATGAACAGATTGTGGGTGAACACCACGTCTTCGGCGGTCACCGGGCTGCCATCGGCAAACTTTGCTTCGGGACGCAGGGTGAAGATCACCCAGCTTTGATCTTCCGGGTATTCAAGGCTCTCCGCCACAAGCCCATAGGACGTTCCGATTTCATCCGCGATGCCAGTCATCAGCCGTTCAATATTGATCGATGCCAATGCCCCGGCCACGCCTTTGCGCGCATAGGGATTGAAGCTGTCAAAAGTGCCACTTTCAGAAGAGATTATGATCTCGCCGCCCTTTGGTGCGTCCGGGTTCACAAAGCCCAGATGGGCGAAATCCGCATCGTATTTCGGCGTGCCGAAATACGAGTAAGCATGTGACGTGATCGTCGTTTCGGCACGAGCCAACATGGGGGTTATTGCCAAGACAAGCCCCGCCAACATGCCCCAGAACATTGGCAAGCGGGTATCTGATGTTTGGATTTTGGCGCGTGAGTGGACAGGCTTCATCTGGCTTCCCTTCGGCGGATCATCATATTCGCGTTTCAGACAAGCTAATGGTGCGGCCCGATAAACTGCAAGGCGCGATTTGGTGATCGGTGCGCGATACGGGGCAAACAGTGGCGATATCGCAAAGAAAAGGCCGCCCCGGTGTCGGGACGGCCCTAAAAAGCAAATGTATCAGCGCTTAGCCGCCAATTGTCTGTAGATAGGCAATCAGGTCGGCGCGATCCGTATCTTTCTTCAATCCCGCGAAGGTCATCTTGTTGCCCGGTGCAAACGCCTTCGGGTTGGCAAGCCATTCGTTCAGTTCATCCGGGCCCCAGTTTCCACCAAGGGCTGCAATGACGTCTGAATAGCTGTAGCCAGCGACGCCAGCGATCGGGCGCCCGACCAAACCATACAGGTGCGGACCGGTGCCGTTCGCGCCGTCTTCCAGCTTGTGGCAGGCTTTGCACTTACCATAGACCTTTTCGCCTTTGGCCGGATCGGCAGCCGCCAGCAGGTCGGCAAAGGGCACGGCCTCTTCTTCTGCAGCTGCTTCGCCTTCGCCAGAGGCGGTGGCGATCATGTAGCCTGTCTCGGCGTGACCTTCATCGCCGTGGCCACCGGCCGCGGTCGAATACAGGCTGTCTGCTGCCCAAGAGCCCAGCAGGAAGAACAGGAGAGCGCCGATTACAGCAGCCCCGGCTTTCGTCATTGTCATTGTGTCGAACATGTCGCGTTCCGTCTCATCCAAAGTCAAAAGCCTTCTAGCCGCTTCCATTGCCATGTTTCAAGCGATATGAGGCGCGACAAGTTGGACTTTAACGCTAACCGGCAACAGGGGACCGCGAAATGACGAGCCGTATCGCCTTTCAGGGAGAGCCTGGCGCCTATTCGCACGAGGCCTGCATTGCGGCCCGTCCCGGCCTTGATCCGATGCCTTGCGAGTCCTTTGAAGAGGTGATCGCGGCGGTGCGCAGCGGTGCTGCGGATCAAGCAATGCTGCCCATCGAGAACACAACCTATGGCCGGGTTGCAGATATTCATCGTCTGCTACCTGAAAGTGGACTGCATATCCAAGACGAGGCTTTCGTGCGCGTGCGCATCAGCTTGCTGGGGCTTCCGGGCACGAAAGTTGATGATATCAAGACCGTGCGCGCTCATATGGTGTTGCTTCCGCAATCTGCCACGTTTCTGAAAAGCCACGGTATTCGTGGGATTGCGGCCGCTGACAGCGCCGGCGCGGCCGGGCAACTGGCGCAGGCAAAAACAGCGGGCGAGGGCGTGTTGGCATCTTCGCTGGCCGGGCAGATTTACGGGCTGGATGTGTTGGCCGAAGATGTCGAAGATCACGGCCACAACACGACCCGCTTTGTGATCATGGGGCGCGAGCCCAACCACAGCAGACGTGGCGACCATGGCATGATGACAACCTTTGTTTTCGAAGTGCGCAACATCCCCGCCGCGCTTTACAAGGCGATGGGCGGCTTTGCGACCAACGGCGTGAACATGACCAAGCTGGAAAGCTATATGGTGGACGGTTCGTTCACCGCCACGCGATTCTATGCCGATATCGAGGGTCATCCTGATGACCGCGCCGTGCAATTGGCCTTGGAAGAGCTGGATTATTTCACGTCGACGCTAGAAATCCTTGGTGTCTATCCGCGTGACCCGGCGCGTGACTGATTAGCGAATCGGGTTGGTCGTCGGACGATAGCGGTTTTCGATAGATTGCGCATAATCCGCGACCCGTTTGCGAAACCGCTTCACCAATGAAGCGCGGGCCAATTTCATTGACTGTATGAGAAGCCGCGCCGGGATCGATTTCGGCCGCATGTCGACGCTCAGGCTCATCCGTGTGCGATTGCGCGAGAGCGACAGAAGTTCGACTTCCACCGTGGCCTCGATCCCGGACACTTTCGAAAAAAGTTCAAGCTGATGCGGTGCGTCATAGGTTTTCAACATCATATCGGCAACGCGGGTCCGGTTGCGAAACGGGAAAGAGGCATGCCACGTCATACCCTGACCCGGCACAGTCAGAGTATCGGTGCGCGTGACTTCCGCCCCGCGGCGCAGCGCAGCCCGTTCCATGCCGTCGAAATCTGACACAGCTTCAAACACCTGTTCCAATGTGGCTTCGATGTCTTCGCGCGTCTTGAATTTCATACTCGGTCTCTTTGACTTCTGTCGGGTGGTTGCTTGTTTGTGGTCTTAATCAAGCCGATCCGCAAGCCAGTTTGAAATCAGGAACTGCGCGATAGACCCTTTTCTGGCTGGCGATATATCCGGGTTTCGGCCTGCAAACACATCTAACATGTCTTCGCGCGTGACCCACATCGCCTGCTCCAGCTCGTTGGGGTCGATTGTGATCTCGGTTGTGGTGGCGACCCCGTGGGTTCCAATCATCAAAGATGATGGATAGGGCCAAGGCTGGGACGACAGATAGTCAACCTGACCGACACGCACACCACTTTCTTCGAAGACCTCGCGGCGGGTTGCAGCCTCGATGGTTTCGCCGGGCTCCAGAAATCCCGCCAGAAGTGAGAACATACCTTCGGGCCATTGTGCGCCGCGCCCAACCAACACCGCATTGCCATGTGTGATCAGCATGATGACCACCGGGTCAGTGCGCGGAAAATGGGACCGATGACAGGCCGGACAGTTGCGTTGCCAACCGGCTTGCGCCGAGATGCTTTTTTCGCCGCAATTGGCGCAGAACCCGTGGATGCGATGCCATTCCAGTATGCTGCGCGACGTGGCGGCCACTTCGGCCTGCAACGGGGTAAGCTGGGCCATGGTGCCACGCAGCTCGGCAAACCCGTGGCTGTCCGGCGTGTCGGGAAAGTGTTGCCATGTTTGATCCAGAAACGCGTTCGGGTCGGGCATGTCGCCCTCGGGTTGCCAGTCAGAAACGTCGGCAGCGAAGAGCGGACCAACATCATCACGGCCCAGAAACACCAGCCGATCCTTACGGATCGCAAGCTCGGCGTGGCTCAGGGGCAGATAGGCCAGATCAATCTGCTGCTCGGTACCCCGATTGATCAGTGGCTTGCCGCGCCACATCGGCAAAATACGGGCTGTTTCAGCAAGGTGGGTCAGGCGATCCGCATCGCCTCGCCATTCGGCAGCGCGATCCAATAGCCCCGCACCGAATGTAACTTGCTCGGCGATTTTCATGCTGCCCTCATCTGTCGCTGAAACTCGCGGCGAACGCTAACAGGATGTTCGGTGATTGCCACCCGGATTTACAACAAGTCAGAAAAACACGCTAAAGTTGCATATCAAGTCTTTAAAATTACTTCTGAATGTTTTTCAATAAGCCGCGAGGGCTTGAAAACCATTTGCCCGGAATGCAGGAGTCTCTTTGGTGTTACAGCAATTGGAGCGACGCAGCGGCCCCGACTGCGTGACGCAAGCGAAATTGCGTATCTTGGCCACAACCGATCTGCACATGCACATTCTACCCTATGACTATCTCTCGGACCGTCCGGTTGATGGTTGGGGTCTGACCAACACCGCCCAACTGATCGAGGCCGCGCGAGCCGAAGAACCCAACACGATCCTTCTGGACAACGGTGATTTTCTGCACGGCACTGCCATGGGCGATCTGGTGGTCGAACAATATCGCGCTGCAGGCGGCGAAGGTGCACCCAAAGTGCATCCCATGATCGCGGCGATGGATTTTCTGGGCTATGACGCGGGCACGCTTGGCAACCATGACTTTGACCGCGGGATCGGGGTGCTTTTTGATGCGATCGAGCAAGCCGGGTTTCCGATCGTGTCTGCCAATACGATCCTGAAGCGGGCGGCGGCGGCGACGCAGGACACAACGCTGGTTCCACCCTATGCGATGCTCAATCGTCAGATTGTCGACGCAGACGGTCTTCCAAGAAACATCCGCATTGGTGTGATCGGATTTCTTCCGCCCGGTTCGCTGAAGCTGGGTCACAACTCGGGCACTGCCCCTGAAACGCGGGATATCGTTGAAACCGCGCAGGCCTTTGTGCCTCACTTGAAAGCACGTGGCGCAGATATCATCGTTGCGCTGGCACATTCAGGGTTGGGCGATGCCACCCACACGGCCGGGATGGAGAACGCATTGCTGCCGCTGGCGCGCGTTGCGGGAATAGACGCGATCGTCGGCGGCCATACGCATCAGATTTTTCCACAACAAACCTCGCCCGGGGTTGGCCCAGACGGGTTGTGCGAAAGCCTTAACCGGGTGCCGACCGTCGTGCCGGGGTTCTGGGGATCGCATCTAGGGGTGATTGATCTGGCGCTGCAACATGATGGCACCGGTTGGCAGGTCTGCTCTGGCAGGGCTGCCCTCAGAAAAGTGAAAGCGTCGGCGCGCTTGGGTGCCAACGTGAAGCCCGATGGCGAAGGCGCAACATGTGACTTTCCGAAATGGTTTCAGCAACTGCATCAGCGGACGCTGTCCCACATGCGGACGCCGATCGCCCATTGTGCGCAGGATTTGGAGAACTACTTTGCGTTGGTCGGTGCTGATCGCGCGACACGTCTTGTGCAAGAAGCGATGAGGGATCATGCCCGCCGGTATCAGGCAGAGGTTCTGGGTGGGGACCTTCCTGTTCTGGCGTCCAGCGCACCGTTCAAATCCGGGGGCCTTGCGGGGGCGAAATATTACACAGATGTGCGGGCAGGCCAGATGACCCTTCGGTCCCTGTCTGACCTCTATCTTTTCCCAAACGAACAGACACTGATCCGCGTGACCGGCGCATTTATGAAAGACTGGCTTGAGCGATCAGCCAGCTTGTTCAATCAGGTATTGTCGGGGCAAAGGGCAGTGCCGCTCAAAGAGGCCTGCACTCCGGGCTATCTGCTCGAATCGGTGCTGGGTCTGACCTATCTGATTGATCTGAGCCAGCCCGCCCGGCTTGCGCCCACTTTGGCCGCGTCAGGATTGGGTGGCGGGCGGGTGGTTGACCTGCGTCACAATGGCCGGTTGGTGGCAGATGATGACGCCTTTTTGCTGGCCACCAGTGATTTTCGCGCCTGCGGAGGCGGGGGGTATCCTGCGGCCCCGACGGATCAGATTATCGCGATGCCACCTTTGGCCATTCGCGATGTTTTGAAAGCCTATGTGGAACAAGCAGGTGTGATCGCGGTTGGCGACGAGCCGATTTGGCAACTTGCCAAAGTTGAGGGGGCGAGTATCCGTTTCAAATCCTCGCCCGCCGCGCAAATGGCGCGCCAAAATTACCCGTGGCTGTCCATACGGTGTGTAAAAGACACCGATGATGATGGTTTTGCGCATTACGAGATGGAACTCTGAGGCTTGCATCGACGGTTTTCGCCTCATATATGAGGGGCGAGAGGTTGGCGCGGGCAGGCGCCTCGCCAACCTGGTCAGATCCGGAAGGAAGCAGCCACAACGAGCCCCGCTTGGGTCGTGTTCAGCCTCTCACCCAGTTTCAAATTCGCGGAATTTGAAGCCCCGGCAGGTGAACCGACGTATCACCCATAGGGACACGAACCCAAGGGCTGCCAGATGGCGTTGCCCGCATAGTATCGGAGGGCTAACATGAATGTCGTCATCACCCTTCGGGCAGGAACTTGCTAAGCGGGTCTATCCCCTTTCTGCCTGAGCACGCACACCCCAAGCCGCGTTGGCGCGCGGGGTGCCAAGCTATGCTGAAACAGGCAGACCAATGACATACACACTTACGGACCTTGGATGGTCCTCTTTCTTCGGGGCGCAGTACGACGATACCGCCGACCTGACCCCATACCGCATCACGGACATCCATCGCAGCCGCATGGACGCACTGGGCGAAGCTGGCGAGGCTATGCTGACCTCGCCCAAGATCATCGCAGGTGAACTGGCGGTTGGCGATTGGGTTCTGGCTGATGCAGAGATGCGCATTCAACACTGTCTGGATCGCAAATCGTTGTTGCAACGGCGCGCGGCTGGGACAGATGCTCATACCCAATTGATCGCGGCCAATGTTGATACGCTGTTTATCGTGACATCGTGCAACGATGACTTCAACATTGCGCGGATTGAACGGTTTTTGGCGTTGGCGCATGAGGCAGGTTGTTACCCTGTTCTTGTGTTGACCAAATCCGACCTGAGCGACGACCCTCGTCAATACGAGGTTGAAGCGCAAACCCTTGATCCGATGTTGACGATCTTGACCGTAAACGCTCGTGATCCATCCGGTGCGGCCGCTGTGGCCGCGTGGTGCAAAGCGCCGCAAACAGCGGCCTTCATTGGGTCCTCGGGCGTGGGGAAAACCACTCTGACCAACGGGCTGACAGGTGGCGATGCCGACACAGGCGGGATTCGCGAGGATGACGCGAAAGGGCGGCATATTACCACCTCGCGCAGCATGCGGCCCATGCGGCAGGGCGGGTGGATTATCGACATGCCCGGAATGCGCGCCTTGCGGCTGCTGGACACCCGCGAGGGGATCGACACCGTGTTTGACGATCTGGCCGAGTTGGAAACGCAATGTCGTTTTTCTGACTGCGCGCATGACACCGAACCGGGGTGCGCGGTGCGTGCCGCCATCGAAGCAGGTGAGCTTGACATTGATCGGTTGGAGCGGTGGCGCAAGTTGCGGTCCGGTGAGGCCAAGAACACCGAAACCGTGGCCGAAAGCCGGGCGCGTGAGCGGAAGTTTTCGAAGATGGTGAAAGGCGCCACAAGGGGTGCCGGAAAGCGTAAGGGTCGTTAGGTTCGTGCCCATCGCGTGGTGCGACGGGTAAAACGGGTCGCACCGCGCAAACTGACGAGGTAGGGTTCAAAGATGGCCAGCCACCAGGAAAAAGACAGCGAAGAAAAAGCCGAAACCCGAACGCGCTGGGCCGAGGATCGAACCATCATGGCCAACGAACGCACGTTTTCGGCGTGGATGGGCACCGGGCTGGGGGCGGTCGGTGTTGCGATTGGCCTGAAGGCCGTTTTCGGGGCGTTTGATCCGACATGGGCGGCCAAGCTGGTTGCCTCGTTGTTTCTGCTGACGGCTATAATAATTTATTGGGCCGCGCGGCGACAGGCCTGCAAAACGCTGATGCGCCTTTCAGACAATGATGCAGAAGCCATGCCGACAAAATCCTTCACAACACTGGCTGTATTGATGACCGTCGCGACCATTTCGGTCGGGGGCATCCTTTGGGCGCTGTGACGGACAATGCTTCTTTGGTGGACCCTCGCCCCGGCGCGCTTTAGGCTTCGTTGACCGGACGAATCCCGATAAAGGCTGATGATGAGCGACACCACACCCGACACGGCGAAAACGGCCCAACCCTATCAGGTTCTTGCCCGCAAATACCGTCCAGAAACCTTTGCCGATCTGATCGGGCAAGAGGCGATGGTGCGCACGCTGAAAAACGCATTTGAAGCTGATCGGATTGCGCAGGCCTTTGTTATGACCGGCATCCGTGGGGTCGGCAAAACGACGACTGCACGGATTATCGCCAAGGGAATGAACTGCATCGGGCCTGATGGCACCGGTGGGCCGACGGTGGAACCCTGTGGAAAGTGCGAACATTGCGTGGCCATCGCAGAAGGTCGGCACGTCGATGTGATGGAGATGGACGCGGCGTCGCGCACCGGTGTTGGCGACATCCGCGAGATTATCGACAGCGTGCATTACCGGGCGGCATCGGCTCGGTACAAGATCTATATAATCGACGAAGTTCACATGCTGTCGACAAGTGCGTTCAACGCGCTGTTGAAGACGCTGGAAGAACCACCCGAGCATGTGAAATTCATTTTCGCGACGACCGAGATTCGCAAAGTTCCGGTGACGGTTCTGAGCCGTTGCCAGCGGTTTGATCTGCGCCGGATCGAGCCCGAAGACATGTTGCTGATGCTGCGCCGGATCGCCGACGCAGAAGGGGCTGAGATAGCCGAGGATGCGCTGGCTTTGATCACCCGCGCCGCCGAAGGGTCGGCGCGCGATGCGCAATCCCTGTTGGATCAGGCGATCAGTCACGGCGCGGGGGAAACCACCGCCGACCAAGTGCGTGCCATGTTAGGACTGGCGGATCGGGGTCGGGTTCTGGACCTGATGGATCTGATCCTGAAAGGGGATGCAGCCGGTGCGCTGGTCGAGCTTGGCGGGCAGTATGCCGACGGGGCTGACCCCATGGCCGTGCTACGCGATTTGGCCGAGGTGTCGCACTGGTTGAGCGTGATCAAGATTACACCAGAGGCTGTCGAGGATCCGACCGTCTCGACCGACGAACGCAACCGCGGGCAAACCATGGCGCAGGCGCTGCCGATGCGGGTTTTGTCGCGGATGTGGCAAATGTTGCTGAAAGCAATCGAAGAAGTTTCGGTCGCACCTAATTCGATGATGGCCGCTGAGATGGCGGTTATTCGGCTAACCCATGTGGCTGATCTGCCCACGCCCGAAGAACTGGTGCGCAAGCTGAAAGACCAACCGGTGCCGCCGCCCGGGCCGGCAGGCGGTGCCCCTGCGCCATCGGGGGGCGGTCAAACGGGCGCCACCTCTGTGTCGCGCAGTGCCGTTTCCGGTGGCGTGCCGAGTGGCGGGGCAACCGCTTTGGCAGTGTCAGCCGAGCCGGAAAACGCCTTGGCGCGTTATGCCCGGTTTGAGGACGTGATAGAGCTGATCCGGGCCAACCGAGATGTGAAATTGCTGGTCGAAGTTGAGGGCGGCGTGCGGCTCGCGTCGTACATGCCGGGGCGGATCGAATTTACACCGTCAGATGAGGCCCCGTCCGACCTTGCCGCGCGTCTGGCGCAACGGTTGCAAGGCTGGACCGGTGTGCGCTGGGGCGTCACGCTCGTTAACGGCTGCGATACAGCGACGATTACCGAAATACGTGATAGCGAAAAGCTTGCGTTGCAAAAAGAGGCAGCAGCGCACCCGTTGGTTCAGGCCGTGATCGCGAGCTTTCCGAACGCGCAGATCACCGAGATTCGCACCGCAGCGGATATGGCCGGCGAGGCCGCTGTCGAAGCTCTGCCAGAGGTCGAGGATGAATGGGACCCGTTCGAAGAGACGTGATGCAAGCCCCGTGACACCTTGTAAGCCATGTGCGCTGACCGTATCTAGGACTGAGCCGAACAGATGATTTCGCAAAAGATTTCGAGGAGCGTAAAATGCTGAAAGGACTGGGTGGTCTTGGCGATATGGCCAAGATGATGAAGGCCGCACAAGAAATGCAGACAAAAATGTCGGATCTGCAGGAAAGCCTGTCCACGATGACCGTGGTTGGTGAAAGCGGCGCCGGTTTGGTGCGCGCCACAGCCACGGCCAAGGGCGTGCTGACGGGGCTGGATATTGATCCTTCGATCTTCAACCCTGACGAAAAAGAAGTGGTCGAGGACCTTATTCTGGCCGCAATTAAGGACGCGCAGGCCAAGGCGCAGGATCGCAGCGAAAGCGAAATGTCGCGCCTGACAGAAGAGCTTGGCCTGCCCAAGGACATGAACCTGCCGTTCTAAGGCAGATCAGCGCATGTCAGAAGCCCCACGAGATATCGAGAACCTGATCGAGTTGATGGCGAAGCTGCCCGGTCTGGGGCCGCGGTCAGCCCGGCGCGCAGTTCTGTATCTGATCCGCAAGCGCGCGCTTGTGCTGACCCCGTTGGCAGATGCGATGGCCGCTGTGGCAGAAACAGCGCGCGAATGCGTGGTCTGTGGGAATGTCTCAACCGCGGATCGTTGCGATATTTGCGCTTCTGAAAAACGCGCGGTGGGCGAGATTTGCGTCGTCGAAGATGTCGCCGACTTGTGGGCGATGGAGCGCGCGGGCCGGTTCAAGGGCCGCTATCACGTGTTAGGTGGCACCCTCTCAGCTCTCGATGCGGTCGGCCCGGAAGATCTTGGTATCCCACGCCTTATTCAGCGCGTTGCTGATGAGAATGTGACCGAGGTCATCTTGGCGCTGAACGCCACCGTCGATGGCCAGACTACAGCACATTATATCGCCGAAGAACTGGAAGGGCGGTGCGCTGTTTCATCCTTGGCGCAGGGTGTGCCAATTGGCGGCGAGCTTGACTATCTGGACGAAGGCACCATTTCGGCAGCTTTGGCGGCACGAAAGCGGTATTGAGCCTGCCGTTAAACTGACCCGATCAGAACTGATCCAGCAACCTTTTCAGATAGTCGCGTTCCAAATCTGGGCGCTCACTTTCGCCAGACCGCTGACGCAGCTCGTTCATAAGTTCCTGCGCGCGGCGGTACACATCTTCCCCATCCTCAAGCGGACTGTCCGTGGCAACTGCCCCAGACTGTCCATCCGGGTTGCGTCCCAGTGGGTCGCGCTGGCTGGATCTGCGGCCTTCGCCCGGGCTGTTGCCCTGTTCGCCTTCACGCTGGGCTTGTTGTTGATCCATCGCCTCGTCAAAGCGACGCATGCCTTCGCGCAAGGCTTCCATCGCATCGGCCTGACGGCCCAACGCTTCGGGAAGGTCGCCTTGTTCCAAAGCGTCTGCGGCGTCGCCCATGGCGCGGCCAGCCTCATCCAGCGCGTCGCGCGCGGCTTGACCCGCCTCGCCACTTGCGCCCGGCAGGTCGCGGCGCTGGGCTTCCAGTTGCCGTTGTAAATCGCTTTGCCGCCCAGCCAGATCGTTGCCGTCACCGGCGCCGCTGTTCTGCTCTGCGCCAGCACCTTGGCCATCTTGACCCTCTTGACCACCGGATCCGCTATGGCTTTGCCCGCGCCCTTGACCGCCATCGCGGCCTTCGTTGCCCTCGGCTTCGCCCGCTTGAGAGCCTTGGCCTTGTTCCTGCAGGTCGCGGAACGCCTGGTCTGACAAGCCCTGTTGCTCGCGCAATGTGTTCTGAAGACCCTCGCGCGCATTTTCGCCGGGCTGGCTGGATTGCCCGCCCTGCGCCATCTGCATGTTTTCCATCATCTGGCGCAACTGGTCGAGCATCTGCATCGCTTCGTCTTCGCGCCCTTCGCGCATCAGCTCTTCGATGCGGTCCATCATGTCTTCGATGTCGGCCTGACTCATTTCGACCCCGTTTTCAGACTGCGGCTGATCTGATTGAGGGCCATTCTGTTGTTGGTTTTGCGCCAGTTGATCCAGATAGTCGCGCATCGCCTCGCGGACATCGTCCATCAGTTCGGCCAGTTCTTCTTCGCTGGCACCGTCGCGCATCGCCTGTTCCAGTCGGTCCTGCGCCTGCTGCATGCGCGCAAGTGCATCGGCAAGGCGGCCATCGTCAAGTTCAACCGCAACGTCCCATAACAGGGCTGCGACCTCGTCCCGCAAGTCTTCCGGCAATCCAGAGGGCAGATCAGCGAAGGCAAGACCCGCTTCCAGCCGGCGGATCGCCCCGCGCAGCCGCAAATAGACACCGTCTGGCAGATCAAGATCATCGGGGCGGTTCAGAACGGCGCGCAGAACCTGCGCGACACCACCTCCGTTTAGGCGTGACCACATCAGATCGCGGCGCTGTTCGATCAGCGCTTTGGCAACAGGGTGCAGAAAGCGACGAGCTGGCAAAATGATGTTCATCGGTGCGGACGCGCCAGTTTGACCTGCGCCATCTTCGACCCTCAGGGTCAGGGTGATTGGCAGACCTGCCCATGGGTGTTCGATTAGGTTTTCTTCCAACACCCCTTCGATCAGGGTTCGAGTCCCCCGGTAGGGCAGCGGCAAGTCAACGATCAGTGGCGGGCGGGGTTCGGGATCATTCTTCAGCCCATGGCGACGGTCTATGCGCTCAAGACCAAGAGATGCCTCGGCCTGCCCAGCTGTGACCGAATAGTCGTCCGTGGCAATAAACGAGAGCGAGAAATCGCCAGCCAAGCGGCGCGAGAGGTCTCCGGCCACACGCACGGTCGGCGGGGTGTCGCCAATTGCGCTGATTTGCCAAGCGGCCGCGCCGGGGCCGTCGATGCGGAGCAGGCCATCTTGGGTGATAACCTGCACATAGTTTTGCTGTGTCGGGCCGGTGATCGGCGCGTCCGACAGATCGGAGGTGACCGACAGGGCCTCAAGGTCGCCATAGAGCCGCAAGGTCAAGCGACTGCCGGAAGGCACCGCCAGCGGGCCCGGGCTTTGGTCCGCCAGATAGAGGCTGGGGCGTCCAGTATAGCCGGGTGGTTCGATCCATCCTTCCCAACTGGCGCTCGCAATCGGTGTGGCATCGGCCGCACCATTGCCGCCCGGCAAGTCGCTTGCGCGGTCGAGCCAAGGGGTGAAACCAAGGGCCAGTGCCGCGGCTGTGGCGGCCATCAGGCGCAAACCAAAGGGGTCATTCAACGCAACGCGCAGGTTGGGCGAAACCGGCCGAATTCCCTTTAAACGCTGGGCCATACGGTGCAGATGGGTGTGCCAAAGATCGCGCGAGGCCGCGTCGTTGCGCCCAGTTGCCTGCTTGTCTTGAAGGGCGGCAATCGGGTGGCCGTGCAAGCTGTCGTCCAGCCGCGCGATACGATCTGCCCGCCCGGGCCATGCGAATTTGCGTGCGCCCCAAATCAGCGCGGTCAGGGCTGCGGCAGCGCCAATCACCATTAAGCCGGTCGCAAAGGAGGATGGGCCGGATGTCCAGAAACTCCATACTGCAAACGCCGATAGAAGGACCGACACCAAGGGCCAGAACGCCTGCCAGGCCCGTTCCACAACCATACCCGCCCCTGTCAAACGCAAGGGCCATTTCAGGTGCGATTGCACCTCGTCAGGTAATGTTGGGCGGGTCATTGGACCCGCGTTGAGTTCACAGCCATGCAGGGATGGTATCGCGTCCCAGCATGTCTTCATAGGTGGGTCGGGCCCGGATGACTTCAAATTGATCACCCATCACCAGAACTTCGGGGATCAGCGGGCGGGAATTGTATTCTGATGCCATCACCGCGCCATAGGCCCCCGCCGACCGGAATGCGATCAGGTCATCGGGCTGCAACGCGTCCAGATCGCGGCCTTTGGCAAAGGTGTCGCCGGTTTCGCAGATCGGACCCACGATGTCATAGCGTGCTTTGTCCAAGCCTGGTTCTGCGTCGATGACCGGCACAATATCGTGGTGCGCGTCATACATGGCAGGTCGTAAGAGATCGTTCATCGCGGCATCGATGATCAGAAAATCCTGCCCTTCGCCTTCTTTGACGTAAATGACAGACGTGACCATCAGCCCGGCATTGCCGGACACCAGCCGACCCGGCTCGATTTCAATCTCGCAGCCAAGATGACCAACGGTTTCGCGCACCATCTTGCCATACTCGATGGGCAAGGGCGGCGCAGAGTTCGACCGCTCATAAGGAATGCCAAGCCCGCCGCCCAGATCGAGCCGCGTGATGTCATGGCCATCTTCGCGCAGCGCTTCGGTCAATTCGGCGACCTTTTGATAGGCTTGGCGGAACGGCTCAAGATCGATCAGTTGCGAGCCGATATGCACGTCGATGCCGACGGCCTTCAAACCGGGCAGGGTGGCAATCTCGGCATAAACCGCGCGGGCGCGCGCAATCGGGATGCCGAACTTGTTTTCAGATTTACCGGTCGAGATCTTGGCATGGGTTTTCGCATCCACATCCGGGTTCACCCGCACGGTCACGGGGGCAACCACACCCATTTCAGAGGCAACCTGAGAGAGCACCCGCATTTCGGGTTCGCTTTCCAGATTGAATTGCCGGATGCCGTGGGTCAGGGCCAGCCGCATTTCGTCGCGGGTTTTTCCAACGCCAGAAAAGACGATCCTGTCACCCGGAACACCAGCGGCCAGCGCGCGGCGGTATTCGCCCTCGGACACCACATCCATCCCCGCCCCCAGATCGCCCAGCAGTTTCAACACGGCGAGGTTCGAATTTGATTTGACCGCAAAGCAGACAAGGTGGTCTGCCCAACCAAGTGCCTCGGTGAACAAACCGATATGACGTTTCAGTGTGGCCGAGGAATAGACATAGAAAGGCGTGCCGACTTTCGCGGCAATTTCAGGAATTGCCACGTCTTCGGCGTGCAGAATGCCGTTTTGGTAAAGGAAATGATCCATGGGCGAGCCTTTTTGGTCTGCGTGCCTATTGGCGCGCTTTCTGTTCTGCGATGTCTTCGGGGCTGCCGGGGCGGATGGGTTCGCCATCAGCGCCACAGGCAGCAAGGCCAAGAAGGGCGAGGATCAAGGTCACACGGATCATGCCAGTATCTCCTTCCAGCGCGCGACTTGTTTGCGGACTTCGGACGGGGCTGTGCCGCCATATGACGTGCGGCTGGCGACAGAATTGTGGACACCCAGCACGCTGAATACCTCGTCGGTGATCTGGTCGTTGACCGATTGCATGTCGGCAAGGCTAAGGTCTGGCAGGTCGCAGCCGCGTGCCTCGGCCATCGCAACCAGTGACCCGGTGACGTGGTGTGCATCGCGGAAGGGCATGTTCAGCGCGCGCACGCACCAATCAGCCAGATCGGTCGCGGTCGAGAAGCCCGAGGACGCAGCGGCCTCAAGGCTTTCAGTGTTGGCGGCCATGTCCGACACCATGCCGGTCATTGCAGCCAGCGCCAGCATCAGGTTGTCGGCAGCGTCGAATACTTGTTCTTTATCTTCCTGCATGTCCTTGGAATAGGCCAGCGGAAGCCCCTTCATCACCGTCATCAGCCCAATATTTGCGCCCATAATCCGCCCGATCTTGGCCCGGATCAGCTCGGCGGCATCCGGGTTGCGTTTTTGCGGCATGATCGATGAACCGGTCGACCATTTGTCCGACATGCGCACGAAGCGGAACTGCGCCGAGGACCAGATCACCAGCTCTTCGGCAAAGCGTGACAGGTGCATGGCGCAGATCGTGGCTGACGACAGGAACTCCAGCGCGAAATCGCGATCTGCCACCGCGTCCAGCGAGTTGGCCGACGGGCGATCAAAGCCCAAAGCCTCTGCCGTCATGTGTCGGTCAATGGGGAACGAGGTGCCGGCCAGCGCGGCCGAACCCAAAGGGCTTTCGTTCATCCGCGCACGGGCATCGCGAAAACGGGACATATCCCGCGCGAACATTTCGACATATGCCATCATGTGATGACCCCAGGTGACGGGCTGGGCGGTCTGAAGATGGGTGAAGCCGGGCATGACCCAGTCGGCACCGATCTCGGCCTGCCCCAGAAGGGCGTGGATCAACGCCTCCAACCCTTCGACTGCGGCATCCAACTGGTCGCGGACCCACAGGCGGAAATCGGTGGCCACTTGGTCGTTGCGCGACCGGGCGGTGTGCAGACGGCCTGCTGGTTCGCCGACAATCTCTTTCAAGCGGGCCTCGACATTCATGTGAATGTCTTCCAGCGCGGTCGAGAAGGCAAAGGTGCCGCCTTCGATCTCGGCCAGAACCTCCGACAGACCGGCGCGGATCGCATCAGCGTCCTGTTGGGTGATAACACCGACCGCCGCCAACATGGACGCGTGCGCGCGCGAGCCGTCAATATCCTGCCGCGCCATGCGCTGGTCATAGCCAATCGAGGCATTGATCGCCTCCATGATCGCATCGGGGCCTGCCGAGAAGCGGCCACCCCACATGGCGTTTGCGGATTTGCTGTCGTCACTCATGGTTGGCCTTTCGGGTCTTCAAGCTTGTTTGGATTGCTATACGCGGCACGGGCCGAAGGCGCAATTGGGCAGGGAAGATTGGTACGATGCCGGTAGCGACGGCTTGCGCCGCGGTGGCGTCAGCGACGGACCGCCGATCTACCGCGCAACACTTCGCCGATCCGCCGCGCGACCCTTTGTGGCCGCCACAAACAGGCGTATTATTCGCATTCGGTGCCCGCAGAGAGGCACGGATGAGGCTGCGATGACTGGGGTGTCAAAAGGCATGCAAATCAGAAGTTTTTCAAGGCGACAAGTGGCTGGGCTGCTCTTGGCCACAAGTATTGCACCCAAAGCTGCGCTGGCAAACGCCGGGTTTGAAGCTTGGCGCGCAGGTTTCCGCGCGCGCGCCGCTGCGAATGGA
Organism: Aliiroseovarius sp. M344; assembly: GCF_025140835.1. Lineage (NCBI taxonomy): Bacteria > Pseudomonadati > Pseudomonadota > Alphaproteobacteria > Rhodobacterales > Paracoccaceae > Aliiroseovarius > Aliiroseovarius sp. M344. Next base: position 2,735,368 of record NZ_CP081153.1, on the reverse strand, counting down.
TTGCTGGCGGATACGCTGCGCGCGTTGGATGAGGTCGAGTTTCTGCCGAGGGTGGTCCAGACTGACAAAGCGCCAGCTGAAACCGCAAGATCGCTTGGTGATTACATCGCCGCCGCGGCGTCCCCGCAACGGGTCAAAGGTGGGCAGGTGATCTTGTCGCGGTATCCAACACTTTTGGGCCGAATCGAAGCGGAATACGACGTACCGCGCGAAATTATCGTGGCAATCTGGGGCATGGAAAGCAGCTTTGGCGCTGTGCGTGGATCAGCCCCGGTGCTGTCGACGCTTGCGTCATTGGCATATGAAGGCCGCCGTCGTGACTTGTTCGAAGTCGAGCTTCTGGCCGCGCTGAAAATACTCGAGTCAGGTGACACTTCGCTTAGCAGGTTGAAGGGTTCTTATGCTGGGGCCATGGGGCACACGCAGTTTATGCCGAGTTCATTCCTGCGCTACGCGGTTGATTTCAACAATGACGGTCGTCGCGACATCTGGGCCGATGACCCCACGGATGCGCTGGCCTCGACGGCGGCGTATCTACGGGCCAAGGGGTGGCAGAAAGACCAGCCTTGGGCTTATGAAGTCCGGCTGCCGCAAGGGTTTGATCTTGCCCGCACCGGCCGTGTCTATGCGCAACGGCAAAAGGATTGGGCGCAGCTTGGCGTGACCCACGCATCAGGCGAAAAGCTCAGCGGGTCGGATCATGGCGCGCTGATTTTGCCTGCTGGCCCTTCGGGCCCCGTTTTCATGATTTTCGACAATTTTCATGTGCTGAAGACCTACAATTACGCCGACAGTTATGTCATCGGCGTTGGGCACCTTTCCGATCGGCTGGCTGGTCGCGGTGCCATTCGGGCAAAATTCCCGGGGGACCCTTGGGGCATGACTACTGCCGAGCGAAAAGAGCTGCAAAAACGGCTGAACGACTTGGGTTTCAAAGCCGGACGTCCCGATGGTGTCATCGGTGAAAAAGGGCGGGCGGCGATCAGGTCCTATCAAACCGCGCGCGGCGTCCCGGTTACGGGCGTTCCCAGCCGGGACTTGCTGGCGGGACTTCGGTAGCAACCTGATCAAATCGAAAGCACCCAGTGGTGTGGTCATTGAATAGGCCGCAAGCTTGGAGCCATGCATAGACGATGGTTGGACCACAGAACTTGAAGCCCGCCTTTTTCAGGTCTTTCGAAATCTGCACAGATAACGGCGTGGAGGCTGGGACATCAGAAAGGCTTGCAAATTGCCCAATTTGCGGCACGCCGTCGACATAGCCCCATATCCAGTCAGAAAAGGCCTGCGAACCGCCCAAATCCAGATAAGCCCGAGCGTTGCCAATGGTGGCCTCGATCTTTCCGCGATGCCGGATAATACCCGCATTGCCCAACAGCCGGGAAACGTCATCTTCGCCCCATTTGGCGATAACCGCTGGGTCGAACCCCTCAAACGCGGCACGGAAGGCGTCGCGCTTGCGCAGAATTGTTATCCAGCTCAGCCCGGCCTGAAACCCATCAAGGATCAGTTTTTCCCATAAGGCGCGGCCATCATATTCTGGCACACCCCATTCGGTGTCGTGATAGGCGACATAAAACGGGTCTTCTCCGCACCAAGCGCAGCGTTGGGTCATATTTGAGCTCCCATTAGATCATTTCCGTAAAATTATCAGGAAATTGAAGATTTTACAGCTTGTTAGCATATGTGGCGCATCAATGTCTCAACGTTGCGACGGAGAATAACAATGCTGCAAAACTTCAAACGGGTCGATGCGCCGCAATCCGCCCCAATAAGCACCGCCCCGATGAGCGATCCACTGTCCGTCGCTGTTGATCTGCGCGATCATGAGGCGCTGGATCTGGTGCGCCATGCGTTACGCCACAAACAGGTGAAACTGGCCTATCAACCGGTCGTGCAGACCGCCAATCCTGATCAAATGGCATTTTATGAAGGTCTGTTGCGGGTGCATGATTCATCGGGCCGGGTGATTCCCGCCAAAAGTTTTATTGATGCCGTCGAAGACACCGAAATGGGGCGTATACTTGATGCGCTTGCTTTGGAAAAAGGGCTGGAGGTGTTGGCGGCTGAACCGGGGTTGCGGTTGGCGATCAACATGTCGGCCCGCTCGATCGCCTATCCGGGTTGGAAGCAGGTCTTGGATCGTGGGCTGCAAGATAACCCGACGGTGGGCGAACGGCTGATTCTGGAAATCACCGAACGTACGGCCATCACGATGCCAGATCTGGTGCAAGTTTTCATGGCTGAACTGCAGCAAAAGGGGATCAGCTTCGCGCTGGACGATTTTGGAGCGGGGTTCACTTCCTTTCGTTATCTCAGGGACTTCTACTTTGATATCCTGAAGATCGACGGCGAGTTCATCCGCGGTATCCACCAAAATGCCGACAACCAGATATTGACCGAAGCGATGCTGTCCCTCGCCCGACATTTTGACATGTTCACCGTTGCGGAAAGTGTCGAAAGCCATCTGGATGCGGCCTATCTTGCCTCGATTGGCGTGGACTGCATGCAGGGATTTTATTTTGGGGCGCCAACGATAAATCCCTATTGGCAGCGAGCGCCCTGACCGGCCTTCATTTTCCCGGACCGCTGACGGCGCGGGCGCGTGCGACTTGATTTTCTCTGCAATGCAGCACAGGATACGCGCAACATCGGATCTCTTCTTGCATAACCACGTTTCGCGATGGTTGGCACCGGGGATTTGTCAGTTTGGAGGAAAAGGAACCATCATGACCAACGTTGTAATCGTATCCGCCGCGCGGACTGCTGTCGGCAGCTTCTCGGGCTCTTTTGCCAACACGCCCGCTCACGATTTGGGGGCCGCTGTGCTTGAGGCCGTAGTCGCCCGCGCTGGTGTCGACAAAGGCGAGGTCGATGAAACCATTCTTGGGCAGGTTCTTCAGGCCGGTCAGGGCCAGAACCCCGCGCGCCAGGCGCATATCAATGCGGGCTTCCCCAAAGAAAGCTCTGCCTGGAGCATCAACCAGGTTTGTGGGTCGGGTTTGCGCACCGTCGCCCTTGGCGCCCAGCATGTGATGCTTGGCGACTCGGCGATTGTCGCCGCGGGCGGTCAGGAAAGCATGTCGCTCAGCACCCATGTCGCGCATCTGCGCGCGGGTCACAAAATGGGTGACATGAAGTTCATCGACTCGATGATCAAGGACGGCCTGTGGGATGCCTTCAATGGCTACCACATGGGGCAAACCGCCGAGAACGTCGCCCAGCAATGGCAAATCACCCGCGACATGCAGGACGAATTCGCTGTCGCCTCGCAAAACAAGGCAGAAGCGGCTCAGAAAGCCGGGAAATTCGCCGATGAAATCGTTCCGTTTGTTGTGAAGACCCGCAAGGGCGATATCGTCGTCGATCAAGACGAATACATCCGCCATGGCGCGACGATGGAAGCGATGCAAAAACTGCGTCCGGCCTTTACTAAAGACGGATCTGTGACCGCGGCCAACGCGTCGGGCATCAATGACGGCGCTGCCGCCGTATTACTGATGTCTGCAGAGGAAGCCGAGAAGCGCGGACTGGAACCGCTGGCGCGCATCGCGTCTTATGCCACCGCTGGGCTGGACCCGTCGATCATGGGTGTCGGACCGATCCACGCCTCGAAAAAGGCGCTGGCAAAAGCGGGCTGGAAAGCACAGGATCTTGATCTAGTGGAAGCCAACGAAGCCTTCGCCGCACAGGCCTGCGCTGTGAACAAAGACATGGAATGGGATAATGCCATCGTGAACGTGAATGGTGGCGCGATCGCAATTGGCCATCCCATCGGGGCTTCGGGCTGCCGTATTCTGAATACGCTTTTGTTCGAGATGAAGCGCCGCGATGCGAAGAAGGGTCTGGCAACACTTTGCATCGGCGGCGGCATGGGCGTGGCAATGTGCCTTGAGCGCCCATAAGCCTTCCGATTGAAGGAAAGAGAAGGCGCCTTCGGGCGCCTTTTTTATTTCCGTACTGTTGTGCAGCGAAAATAAACTCTGCATTGCGGCAAAAGTTTGCGCAATAATATTGCGCAGTGAGTGTATAAAAGATAACAGAGTTACGACACCTAGATTCTATAACGGAGGAATACATGGCTCGAGTTGCACTAGTCACCGGGGGATCGCGCGGCATTGGCGCGGCGATTTCAAAAGCCCTTAAAGCAGAAGGCTACAACGTAGCCGCCACTTATGCGGGCAATGACGAGAAGGCTGCGGCCTTTACGAAAGAGACCGGCATCAAGACATACAAATGGAACGTTGGCGACTACGAGGCATCGAAAAACGGGCTGGCGCAAGTCGAAGCCGACGTTGGGCCGATTGATGTTGTGGTCGCAAATGCTGGCATCACACGGGACGCTCCGTTTCACAAGATGACGCCAGAGCAATGGCAAGAGGTGATCGACACCAACCTGACCGGCGTGTTCAACACCGTTCACCCGATCTGGCCCGGCATGCGGGAACGCAAATTCGGACGGATCATTGTCATCAGTTCCGTCAACGGTCAGAAAGGTCAGTTTGCTCAGGTCAATTATGCAGCGACCAAAGCTGGCGATCTGGGGATCGTGAAGTCACTGGCGCAAGAGGGCGCGCGCGCTGGCATTACCGCAAACGCAATTTGCCCAGGCTATATCGCTACCGAAATGGTTATGGCAGTGCCCGAGAAGGTTCGCGAGTCGATCATCGCAGGTATTCCAGCGGGCCGGCTTGGTGAACCTGAAGAAATTGCACGTTGCGTGACTTTCTTGGCATCGGATGACGCGCAGTTCATCAATGGCTCGACCATCTCAGCCAATGGCGCGCAGTTCTTTTCCTGATCTGTCAGCAGAGAACCTGAAGGGACCGGCTATCGCAGCCGGTCCTTTTGCTTTTCAGGGGGGGGTGCGGTTGATGGTATGTGGTGAAGGGCGTATTCAGGTCAGCACTGAGGGCAGAATATGAACCGAAATCGAGCGACGCTGACAGGATTTCTTGCCGTCCTGCTTTGGTCACTGCTGGCCTTGTTCACAGTCGGATCTGCACCTGTACCGCCTTTCCAGCTAGCGGCGTTGACATTCCTGATTGGCGGCGGCCTTGGATTGGTCTGGATCGCAATAACAGGAGATCTGCGCCGCCTTACCCATGTCGGCTGGCGCGTGTACGCCTTCGGCACCCTTGGCTTGTTCGGCTATCACGCACTGTATTTCTCAGCCCTGCGCATGGCGCCAGCTGCCGAGGCGGGATTGATCGCATACCTTTGGCCACTCTTGATCGTTTTGTTCTCGGGCCTGTTGCCGGGTGAGCGGCTAAAACCCCTGCATATCGTCGGTGCGATAGTGTCGTTTGCTGGCGCGGCAATCATCGTCTTGGGTAGCTCGACCGGGATGAGCGCCGACGCGCTGCCCGGTTATGGGCTGGCTTTCCTATGCGCACTGACGTGGTCGGGGTATTCGGTTTTGTCGCGCAAGTTAGGGAATACGCCGACGGCCTCGGTCGTCGTTTTTTGCCTTTTGACAGCGGGGCTCGCTGCCTGCGCACATCTGATATGGGAAGAAACAGCTTGGCCGGTTGGTGCAATAGGCTGGGCCGCCGTTCTTGGTCTTGGGCTGGGTCCAGTCGGACTTGCGTTTTATGTGTGGGACATTGGGGTGAAGCGGGGCGATATCCAGCTTTTGGGCGTCGCCAGTTATGGCGCGCCGCTTTTGTCGACACTGGTCTTGATCCTTGCAGGTGTGGCAGAGCCACGCGTGTCACTGATCCTTGCCGGTGTTCTGATCACGGTTGGCGCGGCGATGGCCGCGCGGGCCAGTTCGGCACAAAGCGCAGGCAACTGACCCGGTCTGATAGGCCTTAGGCGGTTGCGAGACGCTCAATTTCTTCCTTGAGCAGGAGTTTCTGCTTCTTCAGCTCAGAAATCTCGTGGTCGCTGCTGCCGGGCGCCCGTTGGATCGCCTCGACCTTGTCAGAGAGAACCTCGTGTTTTCTCCGCAGCTCTTCAAGATGCGAACTCATGCTCATGGGCGTTCCTCCTCTGATGTAACTGGACAACCCGAGTGCACCACAAATTTTGCAGCTTGTCACGGGGTCGTTGCATCTGAATGGCGAAATTTCTCGATGAGTTTGCGATGTGCGTTTGGGCTAGGCCAACGACAACTCAGCGCCGGTTCGCAGTATCGCCGAGACCTCGGGCGTGTAATGGTCGCGGTCGGTTTCGTGCTTGATGCCTTCATGCAGGATCAGGGGAGCTGACAGTCTGAAGGCCCCTCGTGCCCCCTTGCGCGCTTGTACGATAACCAGCGATGCAGGTCGTCCGACACGAGGGCAAAGTGGCTTCACCACCGCTGCGCCCAACCGGTGATCCATCGCCGTCAACACTTCCGGCAACCGCTCGGCGTTTTGGATCAGTGTCAGGTACCCACCGGGGACAATCCGACGCGTCGCCTGATCAAGCCAGATGACCAGCGGCGTATCTTCGCCCAAGGCACCTTCGCGCCCAGCATCTGGGGATGCGGTGCCTCTGTCGCGTCGAAAATAGGGGGGGTTCATGATGACATGGTCGAACACTTCGTCACGCAGGGCGGCGGGCATGCTTGCCAGATCGCCAGTGTGCACGGTCAGGGGAATCTTATTATGCGCTGCATTTCGACGGGCCAAATCCGCATAATCCGGCTGCCGTTCCAGCCCAGCCAGCCGCAGACCTTTGATGCGTTGCCCAAGGCAAAGTGACGCGGCCCCCGCCCCGCATCCCAGTTCAAGAACCGATTGTCCGGGAGAGGCATTGACCGATGCAGCCAGAATAACCGGGTCGACACCCGCACGGTAGCCATTCATCGGTTGCGCCAGCGTTAACTGGCCGCCCAGAAAGGCATCTTTCGTCAATTCGGGGGCTGCCTGTGTCATTGTTTTAGCCTTCGTAGTCCACGCCATTGTCGCGCAAAATTGCGCGGGCCAGAAACAAATCCTTCTCAAGCACCATCAGGCGGCGGGGCAAAATTCCGATAGAACCTTCCAGCGCGCTCATATGGACGTCCATCGCAAAGCAGTTTATATCCTCGCCATCAAGAAGGGCTGTGACGAATGGGATCAAAGTTGGGTCTGTTGTCCGAAGAAGCTCTTTCATAGTTACGGACTTAATGGCAGGTCCGCGGCTTTGTCGAGCCGGATGACGGGCAAAGTGACGGGAAGGTGAACATGCTGATCGAAGCAGCACATAAACCACGCGAACGTTTGGGTGCACATCTTGCGGACGAGATGGCGGCTGTGAACGACCTGATTGGCCAGCGTATGGCCTCAAAAAATGCACCACGCATCCCAGAGGTCACCGCCCATCTGGTTGATGCTGGCGGCAAACGCCTGCGCCCGATGCTGACCTTGGCGGCCGCGAAACTTTGCGGATACGATGGGCCTTACCATATCCATCTGGCGGCAACGGTTGAGTTCATCCATACCGCCACGCTGTTGCATGATGATGTTGTCGATGAAAGCGGTCAGCGACGCGGTCGTCCGACGGCAAACCTTTTATGGGACAACAAATCCAGCGTTCTGGTTGGCGATTACCTTTTTTCGCGCAGCTTTCAACTGATGGTCGAAACCGGCAATCTGCGGGTTCTTGATATTCTGGCCAATGCCTCGGCGACGATTGCTGAGGGGGAAGTGCTGCAACTGACCGCGGCGCAGGATTTGGCGACTGACGAAGCGGTATACCTGCAAGTGGTACGCGGCAAGACGGCGGCTTTGTTTTCCGCTGCGACCGAAGTGGGTGGCGTGATTGCGGGTGCTGATGAAGCACAAGTCCAGGCGCTTTTTGAGTACGGCGATGCGCTGGGCGTATCATTTCAGATCGTTGACGACCTGTTGGACTTCACCGGTGGTGATGCCATTGGCAAAAACATCGGAGACGATTTTCGTGAACGCAAACTGACGCTGCCTCTGATCAAGGCCGTGGCCAAAGCCGACGATGAAGAACGCGCTTTCTGGTCGCGCACGATTGAAAAAGGCCGCCAGCATGACGGTGATCTTGATTTTGCGCTGGGTCTGTTGAAAAAACATGGCGCGCTTGATGACACGCGGTCGGACGCCATGGTTTGGGCGGACAAGGCAAAAGCAGCTCTGACGGTGCTGCCCGATGACCCGATCCGCGACATGTTGCATGATATTGCCGACTTCGTCGTGGCGCGGATCAGCTAAGGCGCGTGGGCTCCACCCACCAGTCAGGCTGCTGATCGGACAACAATCGGGCCGCGTTCTGCGCGGCCTGTTCTGTTTCAAACAACGCAAAGCACGTCGCCCCTGATCCAGACATCCGGGCAAGCCGGGCATCCGGCTGGGCTTTCAAGGTAGCGAGCACCTCTTCAATGATCGCTGCTTGCGCTATAGCCGGTGCTTCCAGATCATTGCGCTGAGCAGCCAACCAGTCGATGAAGGCCCGTGTCTTAAGGCCTTGCGGCACTCGTTTGGGCATCGGCGGGTTGGTTTTGTTGGGCAGCGCCTTGAACACGACAGGTGTTGGAACTTCTACGCCTGGGTTCGCAAGCACGGCAAACAGCGGCGGCAGGCCGGGACAGGGGATGACATCTTCCCCAATGCCGCGCATCCGCGCAGCTTGCCGAAGCAGACAGACACGCACATCAGCGCCCAGTTCGGTCACACCCTCAGGCAAGCGGGTGGTGCCAGTGACTTCGGCCAAAGCCAGAACCGTGGCGGCCGCATCCGAACTGCCCCCGCCAATCCCAGCCGAGGCGGGCAGGTGCTTGGACAGCACAATATGCACAGGTTCATTGAAAAGAGCGGCGGCGCGAACCACAAGATTTGTGTTGTCCGTTGGGACATTTTCAGCGCGCGGGCCGGTGACTTCGAATTTCGGCGTTGCGGCCGGCCTTACGGTCACGCGGTCGCCCACATCGGCAAACATCACCAGACTATCGAGCAGATGATAGCCATCTTTGCGCTGACCGGTCACATGCAACGTCACATTCACTTTTGCCGGCGCAAAAACTTTACAGATGGTCATTCGGACTTGGTAAGAGGGTCGGCCCCTTCCTCTTCCAGAACGACATCCAGTCCGACCTCAAGCTTGCGGCGAACGCGATCCGGCTTCAATTCCTCAAGATCGGTATCGTCTGTGACAAAGCTCAGGGCGCGGCTCCATTGGAACCTGGCCTCGCGCTTGCGTCCAACGGCCCAATAGGTGTCGCCCAGATGGTCGTTTAAGATCGGATCGACCGGCATCAGTTCGACCGCCCGTTCCATGTTCTGAACCGCATCATCATAGCGCCCCAGCCGGAATTGCACCCACCCCAGGCTGTCGACGATGTAGCCGCTGTCAGGCCGCGCCGCGACTGCGCGTTCGATCATGTTCAGCGCTTCATCCAGATTTTCCCGACGTTCGACATAGGTATAGCCGAGATAGTTCAACACGTTTGGTTCTTCGGGGCTGAGTTCCAGCGCTTTACGGAAATCGGACTCTGCGGCGGGCCATTCATCGATTTTCGTCAACGCGATGGCACGTTGGAAATAGGTGGCCCATTGCCCCGGCAAGTCCTCGGAAAATGCCTCGATCGCAAGGTCATAAGCTGCACGGGCGTCTTCGAAGCGGTTCTGCTGCATCAACGTATCGCCAAGCGCGACCCGAAACCGAAGTGTGTCCGGGAAGGCATCGGCCAGCGCGCTGAGTTCTGCAATCGCCTCTTCAAACTTTTCGGACCGGCGCAATACATCTGTGCGCCCCAATGCGGCCTCTTGATACAGCAGGCTGTCGTCCGGTACGCGCCCATAAGCTTCAACCGCAAGGCCGTGGCGTTCCATCCGTTCAAGCAGGCGCGCGGACAACAGAATTGTCGCGGCGTTGTCGGGGTTCAAATGTTCGGCAAGCCGACTGAAGATAAGCGCGATTGTTGGGTCCGCATCTGCGCTTCGGCTTTCAGAGACGGCGAACAGAAGTTCGGCAATACCGTCATTGGGCGAAACAATGCCGGTGAAGGGCAAAACTTCGCCCGCTTCAAGCTTGGCAACAAAGTCGCTGACTTCCGGGTCGACCCGACCAGTGTCGTTGGCGTTCAAAAGTTCTAAGGCGTCATCGTGGCGGTCAAGTTGGCTCAGCACCTCTGCATAGGCCAAAATACCGCCGCGGTTCAGGTGCAGGTCACCTTCGGCGCCGCTGAAGATGTTTGCGGCACCCTCGAAATCGCCGACATGTGCCAGTGCCAGCGCCTTTTGGAACTGCGCAAAGGCACGGCTGTTTTCGTCCTTCGATAACTCGTCGAACACCTCAAGCGCCTGCGACATGCGGCCTTGGCCCAAGCTGGCCCAGGCGATGATCATTTGGTCAACCATCCCCGCGATCGAGACGCCACTGTCCAACAGCGCGGTTGCTTCGTCCCAGTTTTCCTTGGCCAAGGCGTCGCCCAGAAGAACAAGGCCTGCCAGTTGGTTGTCGGGGCTGACCGACGCCAAGCGCTGTGCAATCGGCAGGGCCTTGTCGACCTCACCCAATGCGGTATGTGCGACAACCAAACCTTCCAGAATGTCGGTGCGGTCTGGGTTCTCGATCAGGGCCCGCGTTCCATATTCGACGACCTTGGCGAAATCGCCGGACAGATCCGCCTGACGCGCTGCAAGATAGGCCCCCGCTGCCGCATCAGCTCGCGCAACCTCTGGGACGAAACCGGAAAGGCACGAGGCCGCGATCATAGCAGCGATGAGCTGGCGGGAGGCTGGAAATCTGAGGGGCAGCACGGGCAACTCTCTTGTTAGATGGCGTCGCAATCAGACGCGTTGGTTTGGAACCTAATCGGCAAGTTACCTGAAAACAATGAGGGGCAGCACATGGCCACCCCTCACAATTACGTTTTTTACCAAATGAACCTTACATGTTCGGGTAATTCGGCCCGTCGCCGCCCTGCGGGACGGTCCAATTGATGTTCTGGCTTGGATCTTTGATATCGCAGGTTTTGCAGTGCACGCAGTTTTGGAAGTTGATGACAAAGCGCGCGTCTTTCCCGTCTTCTTCAACCACCTCATAAACGCCAGCGGGGCAGTAACGCTGCGCGGGTTCGTCGAATTCGGGCAGGTTAACTTTGATCGGCAGATCCGGGTCGGACAGCTTCAGGTGGCATGGTTGGCTTTCTTCGTGGTTGGTCGCCGCGAAGGCCACGTTGGTCAGGCGGTCAAACGACAGTTTGCCATCAGGCTTGGGATAATCGATGACCGGGAAATCCGCGGCTTTGCCGGTGGCCTGCGCATCGTTCTTGCCATGTTTTACGGTGCCGAAGGGCGAAAAGCCCAACAGGGACTGAACCCACATGTCGAAACCGCCCAGCATCAATGATGCGGTCAGGCCAAACTTCGACCAGAGCGGCTTCACGTTGCGCACTTTCTTCAGGTCCTTGGCGATCATGCCGGTGCGCAGTTCTTCTTCGTAGTCGCTAAGTTCGTCACCGGTGCGACCCGCCTTGATGGCTTTCACGGCGGCATCAGCGGCCGCGATACCTGACAACATGGCGTTGTGGTTGCCCTTGATGCGCGGCACGTTCACGAGGCCAACCGAACAGCCCAAAAGTGCACCACCGGGGAACGAGGCTTTCGGCATCGACTGATACCCGCCCTCGGAAATGGCGCGCGCGCCATAAGCCACGCGTTTGCCGCCCTCAAGCAGCTTCGCGATCTCGGGGTGATGCTTGAAGCGCTGGAATTCCATGTAAGGGTAAACGTGGGGGTTGCGATAGTTCAGATGCACCACAAAGCCCACGTAAACCTGATTATTTTCAAGGTGATAGATGAAAGATCCGCCGCCGGCGTTCTTCCCCAAAGGCCAGCCCATCGTGTGGGTCACAGTGCCCTCGTGGTGCTTTTCCGGGTTGATCTCCCAAATCTCTTTCATGCCAAGGCCGAATTTCGGCGCATCGCGGCCTGCTTGCAGGTCATATTTGGCGATGATCTCTTTCGCCAACGACCCGCGAACACCTTCCGAGATGAAGACGTATTTGCCGTGCAACTCCATCCCCGGTTCGGTGTTGGGGCCATAGGATCCGTCGGGTTCCAATCCAAAAACGCCTGCGACGACACCTTTGACCTCGCCATTGTCGCCATAGACGAGTTCAGAGCATGCCATGCCGGGGAAAATCTCGACGCCCAGTTCTTCGGCTTGCTCTGCCATCCAGCGGCAGACATTTGCCATCGAGACGATATAGTTGCCGTGGTTGTTCATTAACGGCGGCATAGGCCAATTCGGCACACGCAGGTGGCCAGCCGGGCCAAGCACAAGGAAGTTGTCTTTCTTAACCGGCACGTTGATTGGCGCGCCTTTGTCTTTCCAATCAGGGATCAACTTGTCCAGACCGCTTGTGTCCAAGACCGCGCCGGACAGGATATGCGCCCCGACCTCAGAGCCTTTCTCCAGCACGACCACGTTCAGATCTGCATCTTGCTGCTTCAGGCGGATCGCGGCAGACAGGCCTGCGGGGCCTGCGCCCACGATGACCACATCGTATTCCATGCTTTCGCGTTCAATGTCGCTCATTTTCTTTTCCCCGGATGGTCCGTTTCGCAAGATCGTTAGCTTGGCATATCGCGCGGGTCAATCAGGACACTGCGTTACAAGGCGGTCAAGCGCGTGTTTTTCGGCCATTTTTTGGTTGTTTGCGCTGACATGGCGTTTCGGCGAGGTCATGCCATTGTGGGGGCCTTCAGGGAAATAATGCCGTTGCAAATCGTGCGGGTTTGCTAGATTTTCGGTGCAACCGGGTACTTTGCCCGATGTTGCGTCATCGTGACACTGTGAAAATTACGCCGATGTGGCAACGCGCATTGGCCTTGGAAGAACGAATAGGTTTGATGGATAAGATACCGCTGACGCGCGCGGGCCACACTGCGCTGAACGATGAATTGAAAATCCTCAAGTCCGAGGAACGTCCGGCGATCATTCGTGCAATTGCCGAAGCCCGTGAGCATGGCGATCTGTCTGAAAACGCCGAATACCATTCTGCCCGTGAAAAGCAGAGCTTCATCGAAGGCCGCATCAAAGAGCTTGAAGGCGTTTTGTCCTTGGCCGAGGTGATCGACCCGGCAAACCTGAAAGGCGCCGTGAAGTTCTCGGCAACCGTCACCATCGTTGACGAAGATACGGATGAAGAGAAGACCTATCAGATCGTCGGTGAGCCGGAGGCAGATATTGAGAACGGTAAGCTCAACATCAAATCGCCGCTGGCGCGTGGGCTGATCGGTAAAGAAGAAGGCGACAGCGTCGAAGTGCGCACGCCCGGCGGTGAAAAGGCTTACGAGATCCTGAAGATCGAATGGATCTGACGCCGCGTGGGTCGGACAAGAGGAACAGGATGAGCGACAAGGCGAAAAACGGACCAGCAAGCCTGGGCACAGGGCGCAGCAGAGCGCTTCACGCTCAGGTTCCATCGCTGAGCGCGGGAGAAGTCATTGGCCTTTTACTGTCTGGCCTTTGGCTGGCCGGCTGCATTCTGTTCTTCATGGTTCTGGGCTTTGGAAAAAGCGACGATGCTGGCCTTGCCGGCCCGTTGCAGTTCCTGATGACGCTTGTTGCGGTCATAATGCCAGTCGCGGTTATCTGGGTGGCTGTCGCGGCCCTTCGATCTGCGCGGATCATGCGCGAAGAAAGTGTGCGGTTGAGCGCTGCCATAGACGCCATGCGGTCTGCCTATATCCAACAGCAACAGGGCTTTACCGGCACGCCTGCGCAGGCTTCGAAAGTCGAGCAGAAGTTGGACGAGATCGCGCAGGTCAGTCGCAAAACCGAAACCGCATTGGCGACGTTCACGTCCATTCGTCCGGGTTTGCCGACTTTGGCCAACCCAACGCCGTCGAACCCCAGCCCTGCAATTTTGCCGGATGCAGGCGGAGAGGTTACCGCCGATCAGACCAGCCTTGCACTGGGCACACCGGTCGAGGACCTGAACCCGCCGCTGTCGGTAGAGGATTTCATTCGTGCCCTGCATTTCCCGGAAACGGCTGATGATGCGGATGGCTTCCGGGCCCTGCGGCGTGCGCTTGATGACCGTCAGGTGGCTGGATTGGTGCAGGCCTCGCAAGACGTTCTGACCCTTTTGTCGCAAGACGGTATTTATATGGACGATCTGCGCCCGGATCGCGCGCGTCCTGAAATCTGGCGCAAATTTGCAGCCGGCGAACGGGGGCGCAGCGTGGCTGCATTGGGCGGGGTGCGCGACCGGTCATCTTTGGCCCTGACCGCTGGCCGGATGAAGCAGGACCCGATTTTCCGGGATGCCGCACACCACTTTCTGCGTCGGTTCGACCAGACCTTCGCCGGATTTGAGAAGAACGCATCGGATGCGGATATTGCTGCACTTGCAGACACCCGCACCGCGCGTGCTTTCATGCTGCTGGGTCGGGTGACTGGTACGTTTGATTAGGGGCTGCGCCCGCGCATTGACGCCGCCCCGGCCAGGTATCCCAAGACCGCAATCCCCGCGCTGATCATTATGAACCGCGAGATCGCTTGCACCGTCAGACCCCAAAAGCTGACGCTGAGTCCAAAGGTGGCGATCATTGCCAATGTGGCACCACCCACCAACCAGATTGTCGGCTTCAAACTGTCGCGGCGACGCCCCAACCAAACCCGTTTTAGGGCGTGGACCATGCGGCTCATGTCAGCCTGCATTGCCACCAGCGAGGGCACAACAAGCAAGACAAGGATCATGCCAAAGCCCAACCCATAGGTCAGTGTGATGACGGTGGGTTTCAAGAACTGCGCTTGCCGGGACGATTCATAAAGCAATGGGCCAAGCCCAAGAACCGTCGTCATCGTGGTCAGCATCACCGGCCGCAGCCGGTCTGCGGCCCCGTCGATGATGGCCGGCACCAATCCGCGCTCGCGTGCGTATTCGTCGATGGTGGTGACCAGCACGATTGAATCGTTGATGATGATCCCTGTCATTCCGATCAACCCAACAACCGAAAACATAGACAGCGGCACATCCCACTGGACGTGCCCAAAAATGGCGCCCACCAACCCGAACGGAATGATTGCCATAACGACAAGCGGGCGAGTCCAGCTTGAGAATATCCAAGCCAACGTCAGGAAGATACCGAGCAGCACAAGGATCAATCCGGTCTTTGCGTCGGCCAGAAACTCCTGCTGTTGTTCCGCGAGCCCGCCCAGTTGGAAGGCGATGCCAAATTCCTCGGCCAGTTCTGGCAGGATCTCGGTTCCAATGGTGCGCTGGATTTCCTCGGCGCGCGCGGCATCGTTTTCGTCGATGTCGCCGGTGACATTCACCAAGCGGATGCCATTTTCGCGCTGAACACTTGCAAACCCGGTGCGCGCGCGAACAGACACAAGGTCAGCGAGGTTCACATATGCACCACTTTCGGTGCGCAATTGCGTACGTTCCAAAAAGTCTGATGTCAGCTCTGTTTCTGGAAGTTGAACACGGATTTCTGCCGACCGCGTGCCATCGGGATAGCTCGCGGCTTCAATTCCGTTCAGGCGGTTGCGCAGCACGCGACCCAGCCCGTCAATTGTGAAGCCAAGCGCTTGACCTTGTGCCGTAAGATCAAGGATGAGCTCTTCTTTGTCATAAGACAGGCTGTCTTCCAGTGCCGAGACTTCTGGAAAGGCCGACAGACGTGTTCTGAAGGTTTCCGACGCCGCCTTCAGCTGCTCGGACGTTGCGCCATAAAGCTCGACATCCAGACTGTCGCCGCCCGGACCATAGCGGTTGCCGCGGAACGACAGCACCTCAAGCAGCGGATGGTTTTCGACGGCATCCTGCAACGCACCGACGAATGCAAACGCGCTGTAGGGTCGTAGGTCGGCATCTATCAATTCGACTGAAACTGAACCAAGCAGGTCGTTGTCTTTGCTGTCCACGCCGGACAAGCCCCGCCCGGCGTTGCCACCAATCTGGGCCAAGGCATGAACCACCGGATTGCGACCGTGCTTTTCTTCAAAAACGGCGGCTGTTTGTTCCACGGCCTCTTGCACCAGCCTCATCATATCAAGCGTGTCGTCTTTGCTTGCGCCCGACACCATGGCGAAATTGCCTGTGACAGACGACCGTTCGGGTGCGTTGAAAAACCGGAACGTCAAGTCGCCCCGGATAAAGATGGACGCCTGGCTGGCGAGGATCAGAAGGGTCAATGCGATGACCGGATAGCGGGCTTTGATGACCAAGCCCATCAAAGGGCGGAAAGCTTTGTCGCGGAAGATCCGAAACCCTTTGTTCACTTGTCGTGATGGCCAGTCGTACCAATGTTCCTTTGCGGTGTGGGTCAACGCATGGGCCATGTGGTGAGGCAGGATCAGGAAGCATTCGATCAGCGACGCCGCCAAAACGACAATCACTGTAAAAGGAATGTCGGCAATCATGTCGCCAAACCGCCCCCCGATCGCGGTCAGGCCGAAAAACGCGATCACGGTTGTCAGGGTGGCCGAGAAAACCGGGGGAAACATCCGTTTCGCGGCGTTTTCAGCGGCCTCAACCGGGCCTTCGCCCAGGCGGCGTGCTCGAAAATCCGCATGTTCGCCAACGACGATTGCGTCATCGACGACAATCCCCAGCGTGATGATCAAAGCGAATAGCGAGATCATGTTGAGCGTCAGCCCCGACATATACATCAGAAATATCGCGGTCGTCATGGCGACCGGAATGCCAGCCGCCACCCAAAGCGCGGTGCGGGCATTCAGGAACAAAAATAGCAACAGCAGCACGAGTGTCAGCCCTTGTAGACCGTTCTCCATCAGCATGTTAATTCGGGCGGTGATCAGGTCAGAGCGCGTGCGTACAAGCGAGATTTTAACGCCCTCAGGCAGTGTTGTCAGAAGTTCGGCGCGCACCTCTTCGACGATTTCCTGCATGCGGATCGCGTCGCCTTGGGCCGATCGCGATACGTTCAGCGCAATCGCTGCATCGTTGCCCACGAAGTAAGACCTGTCGCGGTCCACGCCTTCGACTTTCACTTGCGCGACCGTGCCGATGGTCAGTTTTGAGCCATCAGGGTTTGACCTCAGAACAATCGCCTCGATCTGGTCAGCGCTGCGTTTGGCAATGCCTGTGCGTACGCGCGCAGCGCCCGAGGCCACGTCGCCCGCCGGGTCGGCGGCAACCTCACCGGCGATCGCTTCGGCAATCTGGGCCATCGTTACGTCATGCTCGATCAGGGAGAGCGATGTGACCTCGATGATCGTTCGGGGGGCGACAAAACCGCGAATGCCCGTGCGCGTCACGCCCTGTTCGAACAGCCGAATGATCATCTCGTCGGCGAACCGCCCAAGTTGCTCGATCCCGACCGGACCAGAGATCACAACATCGGTTACGCTGTCGCGCCACGCGCCACGCCGAACCTGCGGGGTGTCTGCGTCTTCCGGTAGATCTGAAAGCTCGTCAACTGCTGTCTGAACGTCGTCGGCTGCGCGGGCAACATCCCAGCCCGGTTCGAACTCCAGCGTGATGCTGGCGCTGCCTTCGAAGGATCGCGAACTGACGCTTTCCACACCGTCGACCGCCAGCAGCGCGGGTTCCATGATCCGAACGATTGCTTCGTCAACGTCTTCCGCCCCGGCCCCTTGCCAAGAGGTCTGGACCGAAACACTTTCGATCACCACATCAGGGAAGAACTGTGCCCGCATCCGGGGATAGGCAAACAAGCCAAGCGCGATCAGGACCACCAACAGAAGGTTCGCGACCGTGGCATGGCGCGTAAAATAGGACAGAAGGTACAGACCACGTCCCATGCGCTAGTTCCCCATCCGCTGTTCCAGCCGCGCGAGCGTTTCGGCTGGCAAGGATCCGGTGTCCAACTGAGCAAGGATGCGATTGCGGGCTTCCTCAGGCATGCGTTTGTTGCTTTCCACGAATGTACGCAAAAGCGCGACGCGGTCGGCGTCAAGTGTGACCATCTCGGCTTTTGGTTCGGGGGCGATGCCCTCGCCGTCGCGCACCGCGCGGATGCGAATGCCAGCGCCAAGGGCCGGGGTGCGTTCGGATACCACCTCGCGCCCTTCAAGTGCCGTCGCGCGTATGATCACGTCGTTGCCCTGGCGGCGCAACAGTTCGACCTTGGCGCTGGTCAGGCGGTCTTCGGGGCCAAGCACCAGGACTTCGTTTTGCGCGCTCAGCGCCGAGGCGGGTAACAGAACAGTGCCTTCCAACGGCGGCTCTGCCACGATCACGGTGACGAAATCACCGGGGCGCATGCCCGGGGCCGGTTCGAGCGTGGCAAAGATCTGGCGCCCGGTCTGACCTTCTCCCACATCGGCGCTTTCGCGGTCGATGCGCCCGGTCGTGGTCAGGTTCACGCCGGTAGCGTCAAGTTGGATGGTGACATCGGTGTTGGTCAGCGTGCCGTCAGATCCCAGAAGTCGGGCATATTGCGCGGCAGAGACGCGAAACCGCACCTCGAGCGCCGTCGGGTCAATGATCCGTCCAATTTTTTCATTGGCGGTGACGACGCCACCGCGAAGAACAGTCACGTCGGTTAGAATCCCGCTGATTTCGGCAGAAATCTGTGTTTCCTCAAGGCGGCGCTGGGCCTCGTCCAACTGGATTTTGCTCCGCCGTAATGCCGCGTCTGCGGTCGAGACGCGGGCTTGGGCGGTGATGGCGGATTGCCGTTTTGCCAACACAGCCTGCTGCGCGGCCGACGCAGCAAGGGCAGCGGTTTCCACAGCCGCTTCGGTGCCAACGCCGCGCTGCACAAGGTCGCGTTGCCGTGTCAGGGCTGCTTCGCGCAAATCGGCCTGCCGGGTTGCATTGGTCAGATCATCGCCAGCCAGTTCCAAAGCCGCGCGGGCGTCGCGCAATTCCGCTTCTGCCTGTGTGACATCTGTTTCGGCCAGTTCCCTTGCAAACTCAAAATCTGTTGGGTCGATGCGCAGGAGTTGATCGCCTTCGCGCACTGCACCGCCGGTTTCGAAGTTCGGTGCAATCTCGGTAATGGTGCCACCTGTTAAGGCCCGCACGTCAAGCGCGCGGCGCGCAGCAAGTTCGCCATAGGCCGTGAGCACTGGCGTCAGGGTTTGCGCTTGGATGGTGATGACATTGGCAGAAAACACCCGTTCGCGGGCCGTGGGTTCAGCATTGTCGCGTTCTGCGCGGGCTTTGAACGCCGAGTTCACCATGCCCGCCGCCATGGCCAGCAACCCAAGAGTTGCGGCCAGAAGGAACAGCCCGATCAGGCTACGGCCCAGAAAACGCATGTTGCTACTCCACCACTTAACGCCACAACATCCTGTCTTGCTATGCCTTTGCAAGCAAGCGGCGTGTGGTCACAGTTTCGGCACGTCGAAGGTGTGCGTATTCAATACGCTTAATACGGATAAGTGGATCATTTCCGTCGCTTGTGTTCGTCCAGACGCGGAAAAATCTCGACAAAATTGCACGGCATGTGGCGATAATCGAGCTGGTGGACCAGAATATCGTCCCACGCGTCTTTGCACGCGCCGGGGCTTCCGGGGAGGGCAAACAGATAGGTTCCATTGGCGACACCGCCGGTGGCGCGGCTTTGCACGGCCGAGGTGCCGATCTTGTTCATCGAGATAATGGTGAACACGGTGCCAAAAGCTTCAATCTCTTTTTCATAGACATCGCGATGCGCCTCGACCGAAACATCGCGTCCGGTCAAACCAGTGCCACCAGTAGAGATCACCACGTCGATTTCGGGGTCCAGCGACCACGCGCGCAGGTGGTCTGCGATCTCGCCACGTTCATCGGGGCAGATCATGCGGTCAGCCAGAATGTGACCGGCTTGTTCCAGCCGCTCCACCAGCGTGTCACCAGAGCGGTCCTGATCCATTTCGCGCGTGTCCGAAATTGTCAGCACGGCGATACGGACCGGGATGAAGTCACGCGCGGCGGCAGCTTGTGGTGTGATGTGCGACATCGTTTGATCCTAGTCTAGTGAAATCCAGTTTGGTGTTGGTCCAAGGTTAAGAACCTTCGTTGTTCCCAGCCGACCTTGCTCGCCCCAAGCGTCGTGAATATGCCCACACAGAAGCCAGTTTGGCGACAGGCGTAAAGTCGCATCCCGAACAGCTACTGATCCCAATGAACCAAGGTCCTGATGAACATCCGCAACGCCTTTAGGCGGCGAATGTGATAACAAGACATCGGCATCGGCAATGGGGTCGAGCAAGGTTTCGGCGTCCTCTTCCCTCAGATCGAAGGAGACCCATGCCAATGGGGGCAATGGCGGGATTGCGGCACCGATGCCAGCGATTTTCACATCAGCAACCGTTACGGTATCGCCATGCAGGATGTGGATACCTGTGTCGCGCAGTGCTGCGCGCAATTCTGCGTCAGTTTCATTGTTGCCGGGAACAAAAACCGCCTTCTCGCCCCACTGGGCAAACTGCGCGACATAATCTGCCAAGCCAACACGGCGTTGCGCAAAATCTCCGACACCTAACACCAAGTCGGCATCTGTTGCGGCTTCAAGAAGTAGGTCTGCTGCGCGCTGATCCAGATGCAGATCTGAAAAAGCCAGAATCTTCATGCCTGCTCTCGCAGCTTTGCCTGTATTTCTAACAGGTCGGCCCAAGCCTCGCGCTTGGCCGCTGGGTTTCTGAGCAAATAAGCCGGGTGGGTCATCGGCATGACCGGTTTCCCCCAGCCCTGATCCCAGTTACCACGCATGCGCAAGATACCCTTGCGGCCCAGCACGGCCTGACAGGGCGTATTTCCCATCAGAACCAACAGTTCAGGGGCAACCAACTGCACGTGTCGCTCAAGAAACGGGATCATCATCGCGATTTCGTCAGGGGTCGGGTCGCGGTTGCTGGGCGGGCGCCACGGCATCACATTGGTGATATAGATCGCGTCTTTCGACAAGGGCGCATCACGCCCCATTCCGATGGCGGCAAACATCTTGTCAAGAAGCTGCCCCGCCCGACCAACAAAGGGCTTACCCTCGATATCCTCGTCACGGCCCGGGGCTTCGCCGATGATCATCACGCGGGCGGCTGGGTTGCCGTCAGCGATCACCGTGTTGCGAGCACCGCGTTTCAATTCACACCCGTCAAAATCCGTGATGGCGGCCTTCAACGCATCCAGATCGCGCGCTGCAGCGGCGATCTGTTTTGCCACTGCAACATGGTCACGACGGGGGGCGGCGGGTGGCTTTGCGGCGTGTACCGGGCTGGGCCCTTCCGGGGCGGCTTTTGCCGGTTTCGGCGGCGTTGGGTCAAGCGCATAGCGGTCAACAGGCGCATCGCCGATCGCGTCCACCGCGCCCAGCTCGATATGCCATTCCAGAAGCGCCTTCGCGCTGTGCCAGTCTTGTGCCGATTCCATGTGCATAAGCCTATTCGTGGCCGACGCGAAGGTAAACGCCTGTCGCAGCTTGATCTCGGGGATGGACGAAGCCTTCGCCCGATCTTATAAGCGCTTGGAAACAGGACGGAGGCCCGTATGACATTCCGCCAGCGACATCTTCTGGGGATCGAACCGCTTCACCCTGAAGAGATCAAATCCGTTCTTGATCTTGCAGACAGTTACGTGGACTTGAACCGGTCGGCGCAGAAGCGGTCTGATGTGTTGGCGGGTCTGACGCAGATCAACATGTTTTTCGAAAATTCGACCCGCACGCAGGCCTCGTTCGAGATCGCGGGCAAGCGACTGGGCGCGGATGTGATGAACATGGCGATGCAGGCGTCCTCGATCAAAAAGGGCGAAACGCTGATTGACACCGCGCTGACCCTGAATGCGATGCACCCGGACTTGCTGGTGGTGCGTCATCCCCATTCCGGCGCGGTGAACTTGCTGGCCGAAAAGGTGAACTGCGCGGTTCTGAACGCGGGCGACGGCAAGCACGAACATCCGACGCAGGCGTTGCTCGATGCGCTGACGATCCGGCGCGAGAAAGGCCGGTTGCATCGTCTGACCATCGCGATCTGCGGCGATATTGCCCACAGCCGCGTGGCGCGGTCGAACCTGATCCTTCTGGGCAAGATGGAAAACCGCGTGCGCCTTGTCGGGCCGCCAACTTTGATGCCGTCGCAGATCGACCAATTCGGGGTTGAGGTCTATGACGACATGGAAGAAGGTCTGAAAGATGCCGATGTGGTCATGATGCTGCGTCTTCAGCGGGAACGTATGGATGGCGGCTTTATCCCCTCGGAGCGCGAATACTATCACCGTTATGGGCTGGACGCCGAAAAGCTGGCGCATGCCAAAGATGACGCTATCGTCATGCACCCCGGCCCAATGAACCGCGGGGTCGAGATTGACGGCACCATCGCCGACGACATCAACCGATCCGTTATTCAGGAACAGGTCGAAATGGGCGTCGCGGTGCGAATGGCTGCGATGGACCTTCTGGCGCGAAATCTGCGTGCAGAACGCGCTGCCCAACCGGAGGGTGTGTATGTCTGAGATGCAGCTGGAGCCTCGTCTGGAAGACCAGACCGGCCCGGACCTTGAGCCCGGCGAGCGGCTGATCGAGAGTTTTTCAGGCAACCTGAAGACCTATGTGAAAGAGCATGTTCTGCTTGCCGCGCTGGGCGCAGTCATCATGTCAGGCGTCCTCATGTATATGGGTAACCCGCATGCGTGGACCGGCATTGTAGGGTCCATTGCTGCCATCGCTGTGCGGGGCTTTTATGTGGCGCGCGAACAACTCGGGTTCACGTGGTACCTGACCAACCGGCGACTGATTGGCCCGGGCGAACGCTCTATACTGTTGGGCAATATTGCCAAGGTGAACACCATCTTCTCGGCCGCACAGGTCGTGACGACTACGGGCGACAAATACATGATGAAATATCAGGCCGACACCAAGGCCACCCAAGCCGCGATTGACCGAGCTCGGGGCGTAGCGGGAGCCACGGCATGACCACAACTTTCACAAACGCCCGCCTGATTGACCCCGAAGCCGGCACCGATGAGATCAGCAGCCTGACCATCGAGGACGGTGTTATTGCCAGCGTGAACGGCGGTGAAACCGGAACCGTGATCGACTGTGGCGGCAAATGTCTGGCCCCCGGCATTGTGGATATCGGCGTGAAGATCGGCGAGCCGGGCGAACGGCACAAGGAAAGTTTTCGCAGCGCGGGCCTTGCGGCGGCAGCCGGCGGGGTCACCACGATGGTCATCCGCCCGGACACACTGCCGGCCGTGGACACACCAGAAACCCTGGCCTTCGTCGCGCGCCGCGCCTCGCAGGCCGCACCTGTCAATGTGCATTCCATGGCCGCGCTGACCAAAGGCCGCGAAGGTCGCGAGATGGTCGAGATGGGGTTCATGCTGGATGCAGGCGCCGTCGCGTTCACCGATTGTGATCATGTGGTCACCGACAACAAGGTCTATTCCCGCGCGATGACCTATGCGCGCAGCCTTGGCGCGCTGATCATCGGCCATCCGCAAGATCCCAATATGTCGAAGGGGGCTGCTGTAACCTCGGGCAAGTTTGCCAGTCTGCGCGGCTTGCCAGCGGTCAGTCCGATGGCCGAGCGGATGGCATTGGAACGCGATTTGGCGCTGGTCGAGATGACGGGCGTCGCCTATCACGCGGACAATCTGTCGACCGCCCATGCGCTGCCTGCGTTGCAGCGCGCCAAGACCGCGGGGCTGAATGTGTCCGCCGGGGTTAACATTCACCATCTGACGCTGAACGAATTAGACGTGGGCGACTATCGCACCTTCTTCAAGGTCAAACCGCCGTTGCGCAGCGAAGATGACCGGCTGGCCATGGTCGAGGCTGTGGCGACCGGGCTGATCGACATCATCTCGTCCATGCACACCCCGCAGGATGAAGAAAGCAAGCGCCTGCCGTTTGAAGAGGCCGCATCAGGCGCAGTTGCCCTTGAAACACTTTTGCCTGCTGCCATGCGGTTGGTCCATGCGGAGCTGATCGATTTACCGACGCTTTGGCGCGCGCTGTCGCTGAACCCGGCGCGTCGTTTCGGTTTGCCCGGTGGCGAGCTGTCGCAAGGCGCACCCGCCGATCTGGTTCTGTTCGATCCAAATGCGCCCTTCGTGCTGGACCGGTTCGAACTGAACTCGAAATCCAAAAACACGCCGTTTGACGGCGCGCGGATGGAGGGTCGCGTGTTGGGCACATGGGTTGGCGGTGATCGCGTGTTTGGAGGCTACGATGCCTGAGCTGGTTACGTCGCTTCCCGTCCTCCTGTTGGTCGCCCTTTTGGGCTATCTTCTCGGCTCGATCCCCTTTGGCATCGTCATGGCGCGGCTGTTCGGGCTAGGTGACCTGCGCCAGATCGGATCTGGCAATATTGGTGCCACCAATGTTCTGCGCACAGGAAACAAACCCGCAGCCCTGCTGACGCTTCTGGGGGACGCGGGCAAGGGCGGGGCCGCCGTGCTTCTGGCACGTGCTCTGGTTGGCGAAGATGCGGCACAGCTCGCTGGTTTCGCTGCCTTTCTAGGCCATTGCTTCCCGGTATTTCTGGGCTTCAAAGGGGGTAAAGGGGTCGCCACATGGCTGGGTACGATGCTGGCCTTAGCGTGGCCCGTCGGGTTGGCGGCCTGTGCGGCGTGGCTTGTTTTCGCACTTGGGTTCCGCATCTCATCGCTTGCGGCCCTTGCGGCGGCAGCTTTGTCCCCCATCATGGCGGCTTTGCTGGGGTTTCCCGGCTTCGTGGCCCTGTCGATCGCGCTTGCGTTGTTGATTTTCGCCCGCCATCGCGCAAACATTGAGCGACTGATCGCCGGGGACGAACCTCGCATCGGAGCAAAAAAGTAACCTGAACAGGGGACAGATCATGAGCTTTATGGACTCAATTCGGACGTGTTTTTCGAAATACGTGACATTCAGTGGGCGTGCCCAGAGGTCGGAATTCTGGTTCTTTGCACTCTTTGTTTTTGCCGGGCAGATCATTCTCGGTATCTTTGACAGCTTCCTTTTTGGAACTGTGACAACGATGGAAGGCGGGTTCCAAGCGCAGACCTCCACTCCAATCCTATCTGGACTG
Organism: Aliiroseovarius sp. M344; assembly: GCF_025140835.1. NCBI lineage: Bacteria > Pseudomonadati > Pseudomonadota > Alphaproteobacteria > Rhodobacterales > Paracoccaceae > Aliiroseovarius > Aliiroseovarius sp. M344. Next base: position 2,710,489 of record NZ_CP081153.1, on the reverse strand, counting down.
TTTGGACTGGCGACGCTGCTGCCAATGATTTCGGTTGCGGTGCGCCGTCTTCACGACACCGACCGCAGTGGTTGGTGGTATTGGTTGGCATTGATCCCATTGATCGGCACCATCATCCTGATCGTGTGGTTTGCCAGCAAGGGCACCAATGGGCCAAACAAATATGGTTCCGATCCGCTGGGGGGCAGTGGATATGACGATCCGAATGAAGGCACCTATTCCGCGTCATCCATTCCGCGCGCAGGCGATCAGGGCTAATCGATCCGAAAGACTTTATCTCGCGATGTCGCGCCTTGTGTCAGAACAAGGCGCGATTTTGCGATGCCAAGGGCGTTCGCCAACAGTTTGATAACGGCTTTTGTCGCTTTGCCGTCTTCGGGCACGGTGGTCACCGAAACGCGCAGTTGATCACCCCGTTCGTCGACTTGATTGCGTGCGGCTTTTGGCGTCACCCGCACCGACAACAACGTGCCGGGCGTCGCAAGATGGGAGAGATCGCCTTTCTTCATTCCGCCATCCTGTGGGGCAGGGCTGGACGATGCAAGCGCGCTGGGTCAATCTGCTTGAAAATGGAGTGTGCGTGATGGCCAAGACCGGCTTTTTCTGGGACGAGAAATGTTTCTGGCATTCTGGCGGGAACTACGCCGGAAACCTTCCGGTGGGCGGGCTGGTGCAACCGCTGGCCGCAGGTGGCCTGCCTGAAAACCCCGAAACCAAGCGGCGCTTGAAAAACCTGATGGACGTGACCGGTTTGACCAGCGCGCTTCACGCACAAACCGCGCCGATGGCTGATCGCGAGATGTTATCTCGAGTGCATCCGACGGCGTTTCTGGATGAATTCAAGCGTGTCTCGGACGCAGGCGGGGGTGAACTGGGTCTGCGCACGCCATTCGGGCAGGGCGGGTACGAAATCGCCACCCTGTCGGCCGGTCTGTCTGTTGCGGCGCTTGCGGCGGTTCTGAAGGGTGACGTGCAAAATGCCTATGCGCTGTCGCGCCCGCCCGGCCACCACTGCCTGCCCGAGTTTCCAAATGGGTTTTGCTTGTTGGCCAACCTTGCGATTGCCGTTCGCTACGCGCAGGCGACCGGGTTGGCGAAGCGGTTTGTGGTGCTGGACTGGGATGTGCATCACGGCAATGGGACAGAAGCGGTGTTTATTGACGATCCTGATGTCTTGACGATTTCGATCCATCAGGAACGAAACTACCCGACCGATACTGGGGACGCAGATGTGCGCGGCGAGGGTGCCGGGCAGGGTGCTAATATGAATATCCCGCTGCCACCGGGTGCAGGCCACGCCACCTATCTGGAAGTGATGGAACGACTGGTTGCACCGGCAATCCGTGCGCATGAACCAGAGGTGATCATCATCGCTTGTGGCTATGACGCGGCGCTGATTGATCCGCTGTCCTGCATGCTTGCAACCGCCGACACGTTCCGGCAAATGACACGCATGGTGATGGAACTGGCCCACGATCATTGTGGCGGGCGTCTGATGATGGCGCATGAAGGCGGCTATTCCGAGGTTTATGTGCCCTTTTGCGGTCATGCAGTGCTCGAGGAAATGTCTGGTGCGGCCATTCACGCCCTTGATCCCCTGGCCGAGACGTTCGCCGCGCGCCAACCCAACCCAAGAATGCAGGCGGTCTATTCGGATCTGATCACAGAGTTGCAGGAATTTTTCGATGTTAAGTGATGTAACATCTTGACGCAGGCCGCCTGACACACGACATGTGCCATAAGCCAGCCGCAACAGCGGCCAAGCCTGCATTTTGCCAAACCAAGGACAAAACCATGCCTGACCGCAATCAATCTGCGCTGGATTTCCTGCTTACCCGTCGTTCACGCCCTGCCAAAACCCTGACCGGACCCGCGCCGGATCGCGCCGCATTGGTGCCGATCTTGACGGCGGCGGCCCGCAGCCCGGATCACGGCAAACTGGAACCGTGGCGGTTTATTGTGTTGGAGCAAGGGGCGATGGCGCGACTGGCCCAACTTGTCGGCACGCGCGGCGCGGCTTTGAAGGAACAGCCCGAACAGATCGCAAAGGCGCAATCGGCCTTTTCCGACAGTCCGCTGGCGGTGGTTGTTGTGTCGGCGCCCGTGGCGTCTCCCAAAGTGCCCGAGATCGAGCAGCGGTATTCTGCGGGGGCGGTCTGTCTGGCGCTTTTGAACGCCGCCTTGGCGTCGGGCTGGGGGGCAAACTGGCTGTCCGGTTGGCCAAGCCATGATCGCCAGTTCCTGACCGAGGGATTGGGATTGAAAGGTCACGAAACCGTTGCCGGTATCATTCATATCGGCACAGAGACCAGCGCGCCGCCTGAACGGCCCCGCCCGGACGTAAGCGCCATCACAACTTGGGTAGCAATATGATGTTTGAAGATTTCTTCCGCTCGGTCGGTCAGATGACTGATCCCCGGTTTCGCAACGTCCTGATGAAGGGTGTGGCTCTGACGGTCGGCCTTCTGATTGCGGTGACACTCGCAATGACGTGGTTGGTGGGCTTTCTGGTGCCGGATACGGTGTCATTGCCGCTGATTGGCGATGTCTCATGGGTGGACGGCATTGCATGGTGGGCGTCGCTTCTGTTGATGCTTATTCTGTCTGTTGTGCTGATGGTGCCGGTTGCAGGCGCTTTCACGGGCATTTTTCTGGATGACGTTGCCGACGCGGTAGAGGCGCGGCATTATCCCGAACTGGCCCCTGCACCTGATGTTCCGATGACCGAAACGATCCGCGACAGCCTGGGCTTCTTTGGCGTGATTGTCGGGGTCAACCTGATCGCGTTGATCCTGTTTTTCTTTGTCGGCCCGCTGGCGCCGATCCTGTTTTGGGTGGTGAATGGCTATCTTCTGGGACGTGAATACTTTCAGATGGCTGCCATGCGCCGCGTTGGCCGCGCCGAAGCCAACCGCCTGAGGTCGCAACACAACATGCAAATCTGGCTGGCAGGCACGTTGATGGCCATTCCGCTGTCGATCCCGCTGGTGAACCTGCTGATCCCCATTCTGGGTGCTGCAACATTTACGCATTTGTTCCACCGCGTTTCGCACCGGTAGGATAGTAAAAACCTGTTATTGCTTCAGAACGTGATCAGGCCGCGAAAAAAATTTCGCTCAAAGTGATCCGACTTTCATAGTGCCGCGTATTGAGGTTATGTTGACACTGACCCTTGATCCCCCGCGCACCACCCGGCCTCCGATGCCGCCTGTGTGCCGTCGTGAAGGAAAACCGGTGCCGCAGAAGAAGATCGAGATTTCAGAGCAGACCACTTGGATGCTCGCCGTTCGTGACAACCGCGATCGGGATGCGTTTGGTGCATTGTTTGACCACTTTGCACCGCGTCTGAAAGGTTTCATCATGCGGACGGGCTGCTCTGCGCCGCAGGCGGAAGAGATTGTGCAAGACGTTATGTTAACCGTGTGGCGCAAGGCCGCGATGTTTGACCCGCACCGCGCACAGGTGTCAGCGTGGATCTATCAGATCGCACGCAACCGGCACATCGACATTGTGCGCAAAGACAGTCGCCCGGTGCCAGAAGAGCTGGCTGAAGATCCGGGATCGGAACCTGATGCCAGCCAGATCCTTGCGGTTCAGCAGGAAGCTGGCGAGCTCAGAAAAGCGTTGTCATCGCTCAAACCTGAGCAACGCGAGATGATCGAAAAGGCCTATCTGGGCGAGCTGACCCATCAGGAAATCAGCGACCAGACCGGTCTGCCACTTGGAACAATAAAATCCCGTATCAGGCTTGGTCTGGAGCGGTTGAGACATGAACTGAACGGAATGCGATAATGCGCGCTATAACCCATCATATACCAGACGCAATTCTGGCAGCCTATGCCTCGGGCAATCTTCCGCATCATTATGCGGTGGCGGTCGCCAGCCATGTGTCTTTGTGCACGGAATGTCGCGCATCTTTGGAAGCGCATCACAACATGGGGGGGGCGCTGCTGGAGGCCGTCGATCATGTCGCGGTGTCGGGCAATATGAAAGCTGACTTGCTGGCCCAGTTGGATGCCCCTGTGAAAGCAGAGCCGGTTTATTCCCGTCAGGGGATTTACCCAAGCCCTGTCGTTCAGGCTTTGAAAGGTCAGGAGCCTAAATGGCGATCTGTCGGTATGGGGGTGCGTCAGTCCATCCTCTCAGCGGACAAGCAAGGCTCGGTTCGTCTGCTTTATATCCCCTCAGGTCAGGCCGTTCCTGATCATGGGCACAACGGGATGGAGATGACCTTGGTGCTTCAGGGCAGCTTCAGTGATGAAACAGGGCGTTTTGGCGTAGGTGACATCGAGATTGCAGATGAAGATCTTGATCACACGCCGGTTGCCGATCCGGGAGAGGCCTGCATTTGTCTGGCCGCAACAGACGCCCCGTTGCGGTTTAACGAGCTTATGCCGCGGTTGCTGCAACCTTTCTTTCGTATCTAGATAACGGTTTGCCACGCACCACTCACGGCACCCCTTACACCTACGGTAAAACCAGCGCTTCGGCGCTGGTTCTTTTTTGTTATCAAATGTTTAGAAGGCACGCCCTCACGTTTGTGTGAGTCTTTGAAACACAGTGAACCACCAGCCAAAGCCAGCCGTATTCCTAACATAAGTAAGAGTTAACCATGGGCACTTTGCCTTCCAACTAGGAGATCAACTTATGAAGAATGTTTTTAAAACCGCTGCTGCTGCGCTTGCTTTGACCGTCGCTGCGAATGCCGCCCAAGCTGACAATATCGTCGAGATTGCTGCCGCAGACGAGCGTTTCTCGACCCTCGTTGCAGCTGTCGGGGCGGCTGGTCTGGCCGACACATTGTCGGGCCCCGGCCCCTTCACCGTCTATGCACCAGTGAACGACGCTTTCGCCGCGCTTCCTGAAGGCACCGTCGAGACGCTTCTGAAGCCCGAAAACAAGGGTCAATTGACCGATATTCTTCTGTATCACGTCGATGACCGCAAACTGACCGCCGGGATGATCCCGATGGGCTCGAATTATTTCAAACCAGCCCTGACCAGTGCGCGTCTATGCATCTCGGCAGGCGCTGATGGTGTGAAGATCGCTGACAGCACAGGTGACATGGCCAATGTAATCATCGCGGATATCATGGCCGACAACGGTGTTATTCACGTGATCGACAAGGTGCTTCTGCCGGGCGCGCGCCCTGCCTGCCACTAAGGCTAAGAAAAAGGGCGTATGCCAAACGCAGAAGAATGCCGCTCAATATTTGGGCGGCATTCTTTTTTGTTTACGATAAATCTTCTGACGTAGCGCAGGGCAGATGCCCGATTATTTGCCGCGATAGACGATCAGGTCGGGCAGGTATTCCAACAGGCGTATTACCCATGAGAACGGTGCAGGGAAGTCGGTGCGAAACCGCGTCTTCCGCATGGCCTTCAACACGCACTTGGCTGCGTCTTCGGGCGACATCAGCATCGGCATTTTGAACGAGTTCTTCTGGGTTAGCCGGGTTTTGATGAATCCCGGATTAACGATGCGCACCACAACGCCAGTGTCCTTCAGATCAAAGCGCATGGTTTCGGCCAGGCTGACAATGGCTGCCTTGCTGGCGCTATAACCAATAGAGGCCGGCAAGCCGCGATAGCCCGCCAGTGATCCAATAAGGGTGATATCACCACGACCGTCTTTGGCGAATGCCGGTACGACTTCGCCCAGAACATGCATGGCGCCCATAAAATTGACGTTACACATCATGATGGCGGATTTGCTGTCCCAGTCGGCGGCGCGCATGGGCTCATAGGCACCAGCATTATAGACGATACCGTCGATTTTACCGACCTTTTCAACGGCCTGACTCACCTGATCCGGATCGGTCACATCGATGGGAACAACGCGTGCATTGGTCAGTTGGTCTGCAAGGCTTTGCAGGCGATCTGCGCTCCGGGCAGACAGGACCAGACATGCGCCTTCTTTGTCAAGATCTTGCGCCAAGGCGCGGCCCAACCCTTCGCTGGCCCCGACCAGCCAATATGTTTTGCCTTTGAAATCAATCAATTTTCGGTTCCCCGATATGTTTTACTGTCCGAAATCAATGGCTCGGGTGGTGCGGGTTTTCGCATGAAGGGCGCGCGTTTGATGTATAGGATCAGCGCCTGCCAATAGATCAAGAACACAACACGCAACGCACCAAGCGGGCGGCGAAGCGCGGCCCAGGCAAGCGAAGCGTTTGTGGCCGGCCTGCGATCCCCAACCAACGTGGCAAGCAGCCCCTCTTCCCCATTCTCATATCGGATGCGGATGTCGAACCGATCGGCAGTCATACCGAAGTTGAATTGGTATTGGCCCTCAACCTTTTGGAAGGGCGAGACATGCATCATCTTCACGGCAATAATTGCATCGTGTTTTTCAATCGGCCTGAAATCATCATGGGCGCAGAAATAGCAATGCCGGTGCCCGAACGTGTTGTTCACTTCGGCAATGAAGGCGCGGGGTGTACCGTCTTTCGATGCAATCCAGAAGCTGACCGGGTTAAAGTGAAACCCAAGAAAACTTGGCTGTGCTAACAGCGACAGGTCGTGGTCGTTGGCTGGGAAGCCGCGTTGCTCCAATTCGTCACGAAACCAGTCGAGGCCTCGACCATCGCCGCGTGGGCCACCATGATGTTTGTCCCAAAGCGACCAAAGGTTAAACCGGTTGCGGGACAGAAGGGCGGGCAGGGTATTGCTGGTCAGGTCGCACAGCACAAAATCAACGCCATATGTGAAGGCGTTTTTTAGCTTGCCACGACGGGCATGCAACGTGTGTGCTTGGATATGTTCGACCATCTTGACCGTATTACGCACGAAACTGGGGTTTGGATCACCAATAATCGGTTTAGCTGACCGACAGCGCTACTTTGTCCAACTGGCTTTAGCAGATATTTTTGTTGGTCTTTTCTGATCCAAGCCGGACCTGCAACCGTAATAAGCTTTGAATTAAAAGAAAGAGGCATCAATGCTCGACCAACAGCAAGGTCCGCGAAGAAAAATAGCGATCGTCGGCGGCGGGATTTCGGGATTGTCGGCAGCGTATTATCTGTCGCCCAATCATGACGTCACGATTTACGAAGCTGCGCCGCGATTGGGTGGTCACGCGCGGACCGTCATGGCCGGCAAGAATGGCGATCAGCCCGTTGATACCGGGTTCATCGTCTTCAACTATGTGACATATCCCTATTTGACGCGGCTGTTTCGTGAACTGGACGTGCCTGTCACCAAAAGCGAAATGAGCTTCGGCGCCAGCATCAATGACGGTTGGCTGGAATATGGGCTGAACAACCTGAAATGCATCACCGCGCAGAAGCGCAATCTGTTGCGGCCGCAGTTTTACAAAATGATCGCAGACATCATTCGTTTCGGTAAACGGGCAGAAGACGCTGCAAAGGATGACGACAAAACAATCGGAGAGCTGGTTGACGAGCTTGGCCTTGGTCAGTGGTTTCGCAACAACTATCTGATGCCGATGTGTGGCGCGATCTGGTCCACGCCAGTGGATGATGTTGATCAGTTCCCGGCCAAGTCCCTTGTTCAGTTCTTCCGCAACCATGCGCTTTTGGCTGGGTTGGGAGAGCACCAGTGGTGGACGGTCAAAGGTGGCAGCGTCGAATACGTGACACGGCTTGAAGCTGCGCTGCGCACGCGCGGCGTCGACATTCGTGTGGATGCGCCGGTGTCGCGGGTCGAACGCATGTTATACGGCGTCACAGTCCAGACGGCAAAGGCAGAAGACAAAGGCTATGATGACATCATCCTCGCCTGCCATTCCGATCAGGCGTTGGCCATGTTGGGCGACAATGCAACAGAGATCGAGGCGAAAGCTTTGGGCCGCATCCGCTATCAAGTGAACAAAGCCGTTTTGCACTGCGACAGCGGTCAGATGCCCAAGCGCAAGGCGGCGTGGTCCAGCTGGGCCTACCGGTCGCAAGATGGGGACATTGGTGTCACCTATTGGATGAACAAACTGCAGAATATCCCCGAAACCGATCCGCTTTTCGTGACGTTGAATCCCTCGGCCCCGATCCCTGCAGAGAAAATTTATGACGAGGTTGAGTTCTCTCACCCTGTTTTCGACAAGCCCGCGCTTCAGGCGCAACATGAACTGCGTGCCATGCAGGGTCTGAACCGGACGTGGTTTGCCGGGGCTTATCATCGCCATGGCTTCCACGAAGACGGCATTGCCAGCGCAATGCGTATCGTGCGGATGATCAACAAAGACGACCCTTTGAAAGGATGCGAAATTGCGTTTGACGAACAAAGCCCTGAAGTCGGAATTTCTGTCAACTTGTGAGCGTCTGCGCGAAGGTCAATTGACACTGCGCACGCCGGAAGGTGAGCTTTATCGGTTCGGCACATCCGGCCCCGAAGCCGAGATGGTGATCCGCGATTGGGCGGCTGTGTCTGCCATGGCCGCGCACGGCCAAGTCGGGCTGGGCGAAACCTATGTGCAGGGCATGTGGGACACCCCGTCGATTGAAGCGCTGATGTCGATCGCCATGCGCAACCGCGATCATCTTGGGTCCTACGATCAGGCAAGTGTGTTGAACCGGGCAAAGTTTCGCGTGGTCGACACGATGTTGCGGGCCAATTCTCGCCGCGGGTCGCGTAAGAATATTCGGTCACATTACGACGTGGGGAACGAATTCTACCAGTTGTGGCTGGATGAGGGCATGACCTATTCCTCCGGACTTTTTGCCGATGGAAGCGATGATCTGGCTGACGCTCAAAACCGGAAAAACGCCCGCGCGTTGTCCCGTCTTGGGGCGGGTCAGCAGATTTTGGAAATCGGTTGTGGCTGGGGCGGATTTGCTGAACACGCCACGCAAGATGGCCGCGACGTGACCGGTGTGACGATCTCGCGCAACCAACACAGCTATGCCGAGTGCCGTCTGGATGGACGCGCCGATATTCAGCTGCGCGACTATCGGGACATTAACGGAAAGTTCGACAACATCGTCTCGATCGAGATGATCGAGGCTGTGGGCGCGCGCTATTGGCCTGACTATTTCTCGGTTCTGAAAAACAACCTTGCGGAAGGCGGTCGTGTTCTGTTGCAGGCGATCACGGTGAAAGACAGTTTCTTTGAAACCTACAAAACCTCGTCTGACTATATACGGCAGTATGTCTTCCCGGGGGGCATGTTGCTGTCGGACAGCGTGATTGACGAACAAGCGCGCAATGCGGGCTTGCAGGTCCAAGACAATTTTCATTTCGGGCAGGACTATGCCAAGACGTGCCGCTTCTGGGCCGAACGCTTCACCGCGCAGAAACGCAAGGTGGCCGAGATGGGCTATGGCGAGGCGTTTCAGCGCAATTGGCAATATTATCTCGAAATTTGTGCGGCGTCGTTCGCCGTCGGGCACACCAATGTCGTTCAAGTGGAGTTGGCTCATGCACATACTTAGAAAACTGGCGGTACTTATTGCATTGGCAGGGGCACCCGCGGCTCCCGCTTTGGCACAAAGCAACATCGCAGCTGCTGCACTTCCCGGGGCTCAGGTGCGCGGCACCGCAACGTTGCGGTTTCTGGGCCTGCCGCTGTATCAAGCAAGACTTTTCACTGTGAAGGGTGCGGCGCTGGATTGGGGCAAGGATTTCGGGATCGAACTGACCTATCTGCGCAACCTGTCCCAATACGACCTTGTCGAGGCTACGATGCGCGAATTCAAGCGAACCGGTGGTGCGCTTCCTTTGGAAGCGCATCTGAATAGCTGTTTTGATGCTGTGAAAAAGGGTGATCGCTATCTTGCCGTGTCAAACGGTGCGGACGCAATCGGGTTCTGGCGTAACGGAAAACGCACCTGCACGCTGTCCTATCCGCAGATCAAGAGCCGCTTCATGGGTATTTTCGTGGGCGACAATACCCGATCGAAATCCTTTACACAGAAACTGACCGGAACCTAACATGGTTTACCCGCGCGTCAGCCTCTATGCGCTGATGCTGGCCGCGGCTGGCATTCCGCTCTACATCCATTTACCGCGTTTCGCGTCGGTGAATCTTGGTGTCGGGCTGGGCGTGATTGGGGTGATCTTGGTGGTCATTCGGCTGGTTGATCTTGTGCAGGATCCCTTGCTGGGCTGGGCGATAGACCGTTGGCCCAAAGCGCAAACGCTTTTTGCGATGCTGGCTGCCGCTGGCTTGGCTGTGGGGTTTCCCATCCTGTTTGCTTTGCAACCCGGCGAAGGTGTTATCCTTCAATTGATTGCCGTTCTGGTGCTTTTGTTTTCAGCCTATAGCCTTGGTATGATCCTTTTGTACGGGCGCAGCGCAACGCTTGCGAAATCCACGAGCGAACATGACCTGATGACCCTGGCGGCCTTTCGCGAAATTGGCATGTTGGTCGGGGTGGTGATCGCGGCCATAGCACCGGCCCTGTTCATGGGGCTGGGCGCGCGTGGGCAAGGCTATCCCGCCTTTGGGGTTTTTCTGGGCGTAGCCGCAGTCGTGGTCGCAGTTCTCAGCTTTCCGATCTGGCGGCGCCCGCCTGTGTTGGGCGACGGCCTGACATTCGCCGGACTGGCCGGGGCAGGGGCGGTGCGACTTCTTGTTCTGGCTCTGGTCAACAGTTTGCCGGTCGCGGTGACTTCCACCCTGTTTCTGTTTTTTGTGGAAGATCGGCTGCAGTTGCCCGGAAAGGCTGGGCCGCTGCTGATCCTGTTCTTCCTGTGCGCCGGGCTGAGTGTTCCACTTTGGACCCGTTTAAGCCGTCGCGTTGGGACCAGAATGACGCTTGTGATCTCGATGCCGCTGGCCATCCTTGGCTTTGTGGGCGCTGCGTTTCTTGCCCCCGGCAACTTGGTTGGTTTTGCCATTATTTGCGTGGCGTCGGGTGCGGCGCTGGGGGCTGACATGGTTGTTCTGCCCGCCATGTTTTCCGTTGTGCTGACAAAGGCAGGGTTAAGTGCGTCCGCGGCATTTGGCATATGGTCATTTGCGGGCAAGTTGGGGCTGGCACTTGCGGCTTTCGCTGTCTTGCCACTGCTTGACCGCAGTGGTTTCCAACCCGGCCAGGTGAACAGCGCCGATGCGCTGAACACGCTGAACATGGCTTATGCCGTCGTACCCTGTATCTTAAAACTCTGCGCTTTTGGCCTTGTGCTGGCGCTTCCGACAGAGGACCGAACCCAATGAAAATCCTGACAGCGCTGTTATTGCTGATTTTGGCGGCAACACTTGCCAAGACACTGCTTATGAGCTTCCGTGCCCAAAGCCCCGAGGACTATGCCGGGACCAGCCCAGCCTTTTCGTTGAAAGAACATCTTTCCGGCTCGTTTGCATCCGAAGGGCTGATCTATGGTCCGAAAGGCAGGGTGACGAACAGTTTTGTGGCAGAAATGGTCGGCACCTGGGACGGTGACACCGGCACGTTGACCGAAAAATTCACCTATTCCAACGGGCGCGAACAAAACCGCAAATGGTTTCTGAAACTGGGCGAAGGCAACACATTCACAGCCACGGCCGAGGACATTGTGGGCGAGGCGAAAGGCGTCGTTTCCGGGTCGACGGTTTCGATGCAGTACCAGATTGTTTTGCCGCCAGAAGCAGGTGGTCACACCCTGACCGCAACCGATTGGCTTTACCTGACACAGGACGGAGTCATCATGAACAAATCCGAGATGCGCAAGTTTGGCCTTAAGGTGGCCGAATTGATCGCAACAATGCGCCCGGTTTCCGGAGGCCAACCCTGATCCAAGACCACACCCTTGCCACCTGATCAAAGACCCAACACACGAGAAAACACAATGCCACGTTCTGCACCCTTTCTGGCCATTGCGGTCCTTGTACTGTCGATCATCTTCATGCTGTCGCCTTTGTTCAGCAGCAGCTTTGCCGGATATTCGCCCGACCAGTTCCCCAACAAAGAGACCTTCTGGCCAGTGCAGCCAGCGGGTTGGACGTTCAGTATCTGGGGTCTGATTTATCTTTGGCTGATCGCAGGCGCCGTCTGGGGGCTTTTCAAAGCGCCCGATGATGCGGATTGGCAGAGGATGCGTCGCCCTCTTGCGATCAGTTTGCTGTTGGGATGTTTCTGGATTGCGGCGGCCAACGCTTCACCCTTCCTTGCAACAGTGATGATATTGGCTATGGCGGTGGCAGCAATTGTCGCAATGCTTCGTGCCGGGGATGATGATGCTTGGTGGCAGTTACGGCCGGTGGCGCTTTATGCCGGTTGGCTCACAGCCGCGACCGGGGTTGGCACGGGTGTCGTGTTGGGCGGGTACGAGGTACTGTCAGTTCAAGCCGCCGCGTTGCTGATGCTGGTGATCGTGCTGATTGCCGCCCTTTACGTTCAATCCTTGCGCCCCGCTGCATGGTCATACCCCGCTGCCTTGATCTGGGCCCTGACCGGGGTTATTGCGGCCAACATCCCGTCGCAAAACTGGCCAGTGATCGGCTTAGCGGTCATTGGTATCGTTTTGCTGGGTTGGCGCATGGCATCCGGTCTGCGCGCGTCTTAACCCCTCTGTCACACAGGGATGGGCGAGTGCTTCTTGATGTCGCGCAGCACCACGTTGGTTTGCGCGCTTTCAACCGCCTTCAGTTTGAACAGGAAGCCTTCCAGAAACGCGTTGAACGCGGGCAGGTCGCGGCACAGCACCCGCAAGTGATAATCCGCTTGCCCGGTGGTGGCGAAGCATTCCACCACGTCCGGCCGCCGGTTTACGGCCTTGATGAAGTCGTCGACCTTGTCCGGATCGTGGCGGGTTAATTGAACATGCACAATGGCCTGAAATTTTAGCCCGGCCTTGGCAGCGTTCAGATAAGCGCCGTAGCGTTCAATGATCTTCGCCTCTTCCAGCATCCGTACTTTACGCCAGCAGGCCGACGTCGACATGCCCACCGCATTGGCCAGATCAGCGTTCGAGATCGTGCTGTCTTTCTGCAGCAGTTCCAGAATACGCCGATCCTTGTCGTCAAGGTCCATGGTGAAAATATCCCTTTTGGTCGCTGAAAGTGGTATTTATTACCAAATATCGCGTATCTTTCGGTGTTGAAAGGTATGAATCACCAAGATCGATGAAATATCTTGGTTGAGCAACAGCGGAGCCTGCCATGACACGCCAAGATTCTGACTTCTCAACCTATCAACTTGCTGATCGCTATGCGCGTGACACGGGACGGGTTTTTCTGACTGGCACACAGGCACTAGTACGCATTATGCTGGATCAGGCGCGCAGGGATCGCGCTGCGGGGTTGAACACCGCCGGTTTCATCTCGGGCTATCGCGGGTCGCCGCTGGGTGCATTAGACCTTGAGCTGTGGCGAGAGAACAAGCGCGCGGCGGAACACAAGATCACCTTTCTGCCCGCCGTCAACGAAGACCTTGGCGCGACCGCAGTTCTTGGTGCGCAGCAAGCCAGTCTTGACCCCGATTGCGAGGTCGAGGGCGTATTTTCCATGTGGTATGGCAAGGGCCCGGGGGTGGACCGTTCGGGCGATGCGCTGAAGCACGGCAACGCCTATGGCTCAGCTCCGAAGGGCGGGGTGCTTGTGGTTGCGGGTGACGATCACGGGTGTGTCTCATCCTCGATGCCGCACCAATCGGATGTCGCCTTCATGGCGTGGTTCATGCCCACACTGAATCCAGCTTCAGTTGGCGAGTATCTGGCGTTTGGCGAATATGGTTTGGCGCTGTCACGGTTCAGTGGCACTTGGGTCGGGTTCAAAGCAATTTCTGAAACGGTAGAATCTGGCCAATCCGTGGACCTGCGGCCAGACCGTCAGTTCACCCTGCCAAAGATCGAGATCCCGCCGGGCGGGTTGCATGTGCGCCACGCCGACCTGCCCAGCCCCGAGATCGAGACCCGCATCGGCCACAAGCTGAAAGCCGTGCGCGCCTTCGTCGAAGCCAATCCGATTGACAGGGCGGTTTACGATATTGATGACGCCACCTTTGGATTTGTCACCACCGGCAAGGCGCATCTGGATCTGCTGGAAGCGTTGCGTCTTTTGGGGTTGGACGAAGCCAGATGCCGGGCGCTGGGTATCGACATCTACAAGGTCGGCATGGTCTGGCCGCTGGCGCGCCGCGACGCCTTGCGGTTCGTACGTGGCAAGGCCGAGGTGCTTGTGGTCGAAGAAAAACGCGGGATCATTGAAAGCCAGTTCAAGGAATATTTCTATGACTGGCCCGGCGATAAACCCAACCGCATGGTGGGAAAATATGACAGTCAGGGCGAGCCGCTGATCCCGTGGACGGGCGAGCTTAGCCCATTGATGCTTGTGCCCATCGTGGCCGCACGGTTGGATCAAGTTTTCCCAAGCGAAGATTTCAAAGCAAAGGCCGACGCGCTGGTAGAGCAACCGCCGTGTGTGCTGAAGACCGAAGGCGCGTCGCGCACTCCGTATTTCTGTTCGGGTTGTCCGCATAACACATCGACCAAGCTGCCTGATGGCAGTGTCGCGGCGTCCGGTATCGGGTGTCATGTGATGGCCAGCTGGATGAACCGCAACACGGTTGGCTATGCCCAGATGGGCGGCGAGGGCGTGCCTTGGGTCGCGACCTCGAAGTTCAATGGCGGCAAGCATATCTTCCAGAACCTTGGCGAAGGCACGTGGTATCATTCCGGTTCGTTGGCGATCCGTCAGGCGATCGCGGCAGGCACCAACATCACCTACAAGATCCTTTACAATGATGCAGTTGCGATGACCGGCGGGCAACCCGTGGATGGCCCGATCAGCGTGGCTGGCATTGTGCATACCTGTCGTGCCGAAGGGGTCAGCCGGATCGCGCTTGTCTCCGATGACATTGGAAAGTTATCACATGCAGATTTCCCCGCCGGGGTCACTTTTCATGACCGTTCAGAAATGGATCAGGTGCAGCGCGAGTTGCGCGACATTTCGGGTGTCACGGTGTTGGTCTATGAACAAACCTGCGCCACGGAAAAACGTCGACGCCGCAAACGCGGCACGATGGAAGACCCGAAAACGGTGCCCTATATCAATCCATTGGTTTGCGAGGGGTGCGGCGACTGCTCAGTCGAAAGCAATTGTCTGAGTGTCGAGCCGCTGGAAACAGAGTTTGGACGCAAGCGGAAGATCAACCAATCCAGTTGCAATAAAGACCTGTCCTGTCTGAACGGGTTTTGCCCCAGTTTTGTGACCATCGAAGGCGCGACACGGCGCAAGCGGGATACATCACAGCTGGATGTAGCCGCGATGCTGGGCGATGTGGCACACCCGGTGTTGCCGGACCTCACCGAGCCGTTTGACCTTTTGGTGACAGGCGTAGGCGGGACCGGTGTCGTGACCGTTGGTGCCTTGATCACCATGGCCGCGCATCTTGAAGGCAAAGGCTCCAGCGTGCTGGATTTCACCGGGTTCGCGCAGAAGTTTGGCACGGTGCTGAGCTATCTCCGGCTGGGTGCGTCGCCCGACGCGGTGCATCAGGTTCGGATCGACATCGGGTCAGCGGATGCGGTGATTGGTTGCGATATGGTCGTGTCATCTTCGCCCAAAGCGTCGGTGCATTATCGTTCCGGCAGCAAGGTGGTTCTGAACCGGGCGGAAATGCCGACCGGTGATCTTGTCCTGTCGCGCGATGCCAGTTTGCGGATTGATGCGCGCGAGGCGGCCGTTAGGGCAGCGGTTGGATCGGTCAATGTATCGGGTCTTGATGCCAATCAGACCGCCGAGGCGCTGCTGGGTGATGCTGTTTATGCAAATGTCATCATGCTGGGTTATGCGTGGCAAATGGGGCTGGTGCCGGTGTCGGAAACCGCATTGAAGCAGGCCATCCAGTTGAACGGGGTGAAGATAGCCGAAAACAGCCGCGCGTTTGATCTGGGCCGCGTGCTGGCCGCCGCACCTGACCGCGTGGCCGTGGCCGATCCAAAGCCGACCGAGGCACCGACGCCTGCGGATCTGATTGAGGCCCGGGCAGTCTTTCTGGTCGATTATCAGAATGCCGCCTATGCGGACCGCTACCGCAGGGCGTTGGCAGATTTTTCCGCGTCGTTGCCGCAGGCATTGGAAGCAGATGTCCTGCCTGTCGCCGCGAAAAGCCTGTTCAAGCTGATGGCATACAAGGATGAATACGAAGTTGCGCGTCTGCACACCCAAATGGGGTTTGACACGCAGCTGGAACAAGAATTCGAACCCGGCTTCTCGGTTAAATATCACTTCGCGCCGCCTCTTTTGCCACTGGGCAAAGACGCACGGGGACGGCCGCACAAGCGCGCGTTTGGCCCGTGGATGACCCCGGTGCTGAACCGGCTGGCGCGCCTCAAGGGATTGCGTGGCACGATGTTCGATCCGTTTGGTTACACAACTGAGCGTCGCGAAGAGGTGGCGCTGGTCAATTGGTATGAAAACGGTCTGAAGAAGTTGACGGGAAAAATCACCACGGACAATCAGGAAGATGCGTTGGCATTTCTGACGGCTCCACTTGAAATGCGTGGGTATGGGCCCGTCAAGCGGGACGCCGTGGCCAAGCAAAGGCCAAAGGCTGATGACGCGCTTCGCCGCGCCTTGGCAGGTTAAGCCACACGGCCTTGTGTTGCGGTGTCGTGCAGTTTTTGATCCAATCCGCTTACCGTTTACGTAATACTGACCAAGTGTCCCCAAACACAAAGGAGCATGGCATGGGATTGCTGCAGGACGGCAAGTGGGTTGATCAATGGTACGATACGAAATCGAGTGGCGGGCGGTTCAAGCGCAAAGACGCGCAGTTTCGCAACTGGATCACGGCCGATGGATCAGCAGGCCCGAGCGGGGACGCAGGTTTTAAAGCGGAGCCTGATCGCTATCACCTCTATGTCTCGCTGGCCTGCCCCTGGGCGCACCGCACGCTGATTTTTCGCGCGTTGAAGGGGCTGGAGGAGATGATCCCTGTTTCGGTCGTGCATTGGTACATGGCAGAGGATGGGTGGACCTTCGATGCCGGGGATGGTGTTGTGCCCGATGCCGTCAACAGCGCTGAGTTTATGCATCAGGTTTATACGGCTGCGAAACCTGACTATTCCGGGCGGGTGACGGTGCCGGTTCTGTGGGATAAGAAAAACAAGACCATCGTGTCCAATGAAAGCTCCGAGATCATTCGCATGTTCAACGTGGCCTTTGATGGCGTCGGGGCAAAGGATGGTGATTTCTATCCCGCGCCGTTGCGTGCCGATATCGACGCCCTGAACGACCGCATCTATGACACTGTCAACAACGGCGTCTACAAAGCGGGCTTTGCAACGTCGCAAGAGGCTTATGAAGAAGCGGTTGTGCCGCTTTTTGACACCCTCGATGATCTGGAACAGCGACTGGCGACGCAAAGATACCTGACTGGATCATCCATAACCGAGGCCGATTGGCGACTGTTCACAACGTTGGTTCGGTTTGACCCGGTTTATGTCGGCCACTTCAAGTGTAACCTTCGCCGGATTGTCGATTATCCGAACCTGTGGGGTTACGTGCGCGATCTTTACCAGCAGCCCGGCGTCGCGGCGACTGTGAACATGGAGCATATCAAGAACCATTACTTTGCCAGTCACGAGACCATCAATCCCAGCCGAGTGGTGCCGAAGGGCCCGAATATCGACTTTGAAGCCCCGCATGATCGCGCAGCGCTGGGTTAATCGGGCAATGGGAAAACAGCGGTCTTCTTGACCGTCCCATAGACAAAGCTGGTGTCGATCGAGGCAATGCCGCCGATTGGGTGGATGCGGTTGCGGATAAAGTCCTCATACGCATCCAGATCGGACACGACCACGCGCAGTTGGTAATCAGTCGCCCCAGTCAGCACGTGACATTCAAGCACTTCTTCGATCGAAAGAACGCGTCGTTCGAACCGCTTCACGTCATCTTCGTTGTGACGTTCCAGCCGAATGCGCACGAAAACCGTGATGGGCAGGCCATAGGCCGCCGCGTCGGCGTCGACGGCAAACCCACGGATCGCACCGGATGTTTCAAGGTTGCGCAGCCGACGCAGGCAAGGCGACGGCGACAGGTTCACAGCCTCGGCCAAATCCTGATTTGTCATACGGCCGTTCTGCTGCAATGCACGGATAATCTGGCGATCTTTTCGGTCCAATAGGGGCCTCATTGGCAGGAAATGCTATTATTGACCCATAAACTGGCATAATTCGCAATCTCTGCAAAGCCCGAATCCGACAAAATGGTAGCAAGAGTTTTAAGGGAGCTTGCCATGACCTCGTCCGCCTCAAACGGTTTCGCCACACGTGCCATTCACCACGCCTATGATCCACAGGGCCATGAGGGCGCGCTGACCCCGCCGCTTCATCTGACGTCCACCTTCGCGTTTGAAACCGCCGAGGCCGGGGGCGAGATGTTCGCAGGCGAACGTCCGGGCCATATCTATTCGCGCATCTCGAACCCGACCTGCGATCTGCTTGAGCAGCGCATCGCGACGCTGGAAGGCGCCGAGGCCGGTCTGGCCCTGTCCTCTGGTATGGGTGCAATCACCGCGACGCTGTGGACGCTGCTGTCGCCGGGTGACGAAGTGATCGTGGACAAGACGCTGTATGGCTGCACGTTTGCCTTCATGCAGCACGGGTTGGCAAAATGGGGTGTCACCATCACGCATGCCGACATGACCGACCCTGAAAACCTGCGCGCAATCATCAGCGACAAGACCCGCGTGGTGTATTTTGAAACACCCGCCAACCCGAACATGCGGTTGGTAGATATCGCGGCCGTGTCGGATATAGCGCATGCCTCTGGGGCGACGGTTGTTGTCGACAATACCTATGCCACGCCATACCTGACCCGCCCGATCGAACATGGCGCAGACATCGTGGTGCATTCCGCCACCAAATATCTGGGCGGTCACGGAGACGTAGTGGCCGGGCTTGTGGTCGGCTCGTTGGAGCAGGTAACAGAAATCCGCCTTGTCGGTATGAAGGACATGACCGGTGCTGTTATGGCGCCGTTTAACGCGATGCTGATCCTGCGCGGGTTGAAAACGCTGGCACTGCGGATGGACCGTCACTGTGCGTCTGCTCGGGTTGTTGCCCGTTGGCTGGAAGCCCATCCCGCCGTCAACGTGGTACATTTTCCCGGTCTTGAGAGCTTCGCGCAACACGCCGTTGCCGAAGGTCAGATGGACCAACCCGGTGCAATGATTGCCTTCGAAGTTGACGGCGGCATTGCCGGAGGTATCGCGATGATGAACCGCCTGACGATGATCAAGCGCGCCGTGTCGTTGGGGGATGCCGAGACATTGATCCAGCACCCGGCGTCGATGACCCATTCGACCTATACGCCGGAAGAACGCGCCGAGCATGGCATCTCAGACGGGTTGATCCGTCTCTCGGTTGGACTGGAAGAGGTCGAGGATATTCTGGCCGATCTGGGCAAATCGCTTCCACCGGTTATGCAGCACGCAGCCGAGTAGACAGCCTGTCCGGGTGGTATAACCGACCGGACACCATCTGTGACATCGACCCAAATTGCAGATATGCAGCAAGAGGGACTTGCCATGCCACCGCGCTGCTGCGCGCGTGGCGGGCACTTGGACCGAAGGAATACCCCATGACCGCACAGGACGCCGCCAAAAAGACCGCTGACATCCAGCACCTCAAGACCATCGAGCAACGGCTGTTGTGGCTGTCGCATTGGATGATCCACCACGCCAACCACGTCCGTCCAAAGGCAGACGGGATCAAGATTGGCGGGCATCAGGCCTCCTCCGCGTCGATGGTGTCGATCATGACCGCGCTGTATTTCAACACGCTGAAGCCCGAGGATCGGGTCGCGGTAAAGCCGCACGCCAGCCCGATCTTCCACGCGATGCAGTACCTGATGGGTCATCAGACGCGCGAGAAAATGGAGAACTTTCGCGGCTATGGCGGTGTGCAGAGCTATCCGTCGCGCACCAAGGATATCGACGATGTTGATTTCTCGACCGGGTCGGTTGGGCTGGGCGTTGCGATCACCTCGTTCGCGTCGATGGTTCAGGACTACATCACGGCGAAACCGTGGGGGAAAGACGCGCCCATGGGCCGGATGGTGGCGCTGGTCGGCGACGCCGAACTGGACGAGGGCAACATTTACGAATGCCTTCAGGAGGGTTGGAAAAATGACCTGCGCAACACGTGGTGGATCATCGACTACAACCGGCAATCGCTGGACGGGATCGTGCGCGAAGGGTTGTTTGAACGGGTTGAAAAGATTTTTGACGCGTTTGGCTGGGACGTGGTGCGGGTGAAGCACGGAGTCTTGCAACGTGCGGCATTTGAAGAGCCGGGCGGCGCTGCACTGCGCGACTGGATCGACGCCTGTCCCAACCAGCAATACTCGGCGCTGACCTATATGGGCGGCGCGGTCTGGCGCAAACGTCTGATGGATGATCTGGGCGATCAGGGGGATGTCAGCGCGCTGATCGAGCGTCGCTCGGATGATGAACTGGCGGACCTGATGGAGAACCTTGGGGGCAACTGCGTCGAGACAATGGCCGACACTTTCGCCGCAATCGACCATGACCGTCCGACCTGCTTTCTGGCCTATACGATCAAGGGCTGGGGCACACCCATTGCGGGCCACAAGGACAACCATGGCGGGCTGATGAACAAGGCGCAGTTCACCGAATGGCAAGCCGATATGGGTGTTGCAGAAGGGCAGGAGTGGGAACCGTTCGCAACTGTTGATGATGCGTCAGCGCTGCAAAAATTTTTGGGCCAAGTACCGTTTTTTGCTAAGGGCACACGGCGGTTTGCGGATGCCAAATTGGACGTCCCTGCGATTGAGCTGAGTTCGGACCGCGAGATCTCGACCCAGATGGCGTTTGGCAAGGTGCTGGACGATCTGTCGAAGGGCGACAGCGATCTGGCCGCGCGGATCGTCACCACGTCGCCGGATGTAACGGGCACCACCAACCTTGGCCCGTGGGTCAACCGGCGCAAACTGTTCGCCCGAACAGCGCAGGCGGATGCCTTCATCGAACACCGTATTCCGTCGACCGCAAAATGGGAATTTACACCAGAGGGCCAGCATATCGAGCTGGGCATCGCCGAAATGAACCTGATGTTGCTGCTGGGCGCGGCGGGTCTGTCGCACAGCTTGTTTGGCAAGCGGTTGATCCCGATCGGAACAGTGTATGACCCGTTCGTGTGTCGTGGTCTCGATGCGCTCAACTATGCCTGTTATCAGGATGCGCGGTTCCTGCTGGTTGGTACCCCGTCAGGTGTCACGCTGGCGCCTGAAGGTGGAGCGCACCAGTCCATCGGCACGCCTCTGATCGGCATGTCTCAGGACGGGTTGGCCGCGTTTGAGCCCGCCTTTGCGGACGAACTTGCTGTGATCATGGAATGGGCATTTGCCTATCTGCAACGTGATGGCGAAGGGGATCCGGACGAACGCACATGGCTGCGCGATGAAACCGGCGGGTCGGTCTATTTGCGCCTGACCACCAACCCGATTGAACAACCCGGCAAACGTCATGATGAAGCTTTCCGTCAAGGCGCTATCGACGGTGCCTATTGGTTGCGCAAACCCGGACCGAATTGCGAGGTTGTGATCGCCTATCAGGGCTCGGTCGCACCCGAAGCGATCAAGGCAGCTGGCATGATCGGCGAAGGCCGCCGTGACGTTGGCGTTTTGGCCGTGACGTCGGCAGATCGCCTGAACGCAGGATGGACCGCCGCACTGCGCGCGCGGGCGCGTGGCAATGCCAGCGCGATGTCTCACATCGAGCAACTCATGCAAGGCTTGCCGTATCACTGCAAACTGGTAACGGCGATCGATGGTCATCCCGCGACGTTGGCGTGGCTGGGCAGTGTGATTGGCCATCAGACCATACCCTTGGGGGTCGAACACTTTGGCCAGACAGGGACCATTGGTGATCTTTATAAGCATCACGGAATTGATGCTGACGCGATAGTCGAAAAGGTGCGCGGGTTGACGGCTGGAAAACCTGTCCACGTCCCACTGGCGTAGCGTCCGGGCCGCGCATTGTTGCGGACTCCAATAAAAACGGCTGCGTGGCTTGCCACGCGACTCCGGGTTATCATATTCTGCACCTAATAGAGAAAGCCCGCGGCCCACATGGCAGCGGGCGCATATTTGGGGCCGAAATTTTATGGCAGGATCAAGCCGTGACACCCTGCTGGATAACAGCAGTCCGGTCCATCAAGACCGGTCACTCATCTCGTTGATAATACCGGTCTTCAACGAAGAAAAAAGTATCCGCATTTTTCTTGAACAAGCTGCCAAGGCGTTGGAGCCTTTGCGCGACGATCTGGATGTCGAATACCTGTTCGTCAATGACGGAAGCCGCGACGCGACCGAACGCACGATCTTGTCCTGCCGCGATGAATGGCCGGAAGTCGCGTTGGTTAATCTCTCCCGCAACTTTGGAAAAGAAGCCGCATTATCGGCCGGTTTGAACCATGCTCGTGGTGAGGCCGCCATACCGATTGACGTCGATTTGCAGGACCCGCCGTCAGTGATCGTCGAAATGGTCGCCAGCTGGCGCGACGGCGCGAAAGTGGTGAATGCGCGTCGTGCACGACGAGATACTGACACATGGGCCAAGCGCACCAGCGCTGGTCTGTTTTACCGCCTATTCAACACGCTGGCCGAGTACCCCATTCCAAGCGGTGTTGGCGACTTCCGCCTTCTGGACCGCGAAGTGGTGGATGCCATTTGCGCGATGGGTGAGAGGTCGAGGTTTAACAAAGCCATTTTCAGCTGGGTTGGATTTGAGACGACCGAGGTTGAATATGAGCGACCAGCGCGCGCAGAAGGTGAGACTCAGTGGTCTTATTGGAAGCTGTGGAAACTGGCGCTGGACGGCATCTTCGCGGCCTCAACCACGCCATTGCGGATCTGGACCTATGTGGGTCTCACCATGGCTTTCGGATCGCTTATGTACTCGTTGTTTTTGTTTGTCCGCACATTGGTATTCGGCGTCGATACACCTGGTTATGCTTCGACCGCGATTTTGATCCTGACCTTCGGGGGTATGAATATGTTCGCACTGGGTATCATTGGCGAATATGTCGGGCGCATTTATACCGAGGTGCGGCAGCGCCCGCTCTATATCGTGCGCTCGTATTACAAACAGGATATCGATGAGGAAGCCGCGCATGGATCGTGATGTATACGAACGGATGAAAGAGCTGGAAGCGCACCATTGGTGGTTTGTCGCCCGCAGGGATATGATCGAGACCTTGATACGGCGGCGCGCAAACTTGCCCGCAGAGGCACAAATTCTGGAGGCCGGGTGTGGCAGTGGTGGCAATTTGGAGTTGCTTCGACAGTTCGGTACAGTCGACGGTTTTGAGTATGACGAAACGGCCCGGGATGACGCGACCAAGAAATCCGGGCTGGACATCAAGTTTGGCGCATTGCCCGATGAAGTGCCATTTGATGGAAAAGAATATGACCTGATCGGCCTCTTTGATGTACTGGAACATGTCGAACCTGATGTCGCCTCGCTGCAATCACTGGCGTCGCGTCTGAAGCCGGGTGGCAAACTTCTGGTGACGGTTCCGGCCTTTCCTTTCCTTTGGTCAAACCACGATGAAGCCCATCACCATTTTCGCCGTTATACCCGCACAAACTTGGCAGCTGTCGCAGCGCAAGCTGGGTTGAAGGTGACGTACAGCAGTTATTTCAATACGCTGCTGTTCCCTTTGGCGATCGCCGCCCGAGCGGTCAAAAAACTGACGGGAAGCGAGGCGCCGGACGACAGTATGCCTCCTGCATGGTTAAATAGCCTGATGCGTCATATCTTTGGTGCCGAGCGATTTGTTCTGGGTCGGATCAGGTTGCCTGTTGGTTTGTCCCTTGGCGCAGTACTAGAGAAAGCTTGACCGTTGCTCGCACAACTGTTCCGTTTCATAGGTGTTGGTGGCCTGGCCACGATCACGCATGTTTTGCTTGCGACCATTGCGCACAAGTTCTTTGTCACGCCTGAAATGTGGTCCAATTTCATCGGCTTTTGCGGGTCAGTGCTGATTTCATATTCGGGCCATTCCAGTTTCACCTTTGCGGCTGAAGCAAACCATAAACAGCACTTCCCGAAATTTCTTTTTGTGTCTTTGACCGGGCTGGCGGCCAGCAGTTCAATTGTCTGGGTGGTCAGCACGTTGGCCGGTGGTAGCTTTTATCTGGCGATGGGGCTCGTGGCATTGATTGTGCCATTGGCTACGTTTCTGGCGCTGCGGTTTTGGGTCTTTTCGCATGGCGATAAGCCTTTGCTGCCCTCTTGGCCCATGGTTGTTATCGCAACGGGCGCGATAGTGCTGTTTATGTGGGTGTTTTGGAACTGGCCGGTTAACCACGACACTGCTTGGTATCTGGTAGCGACACGGAAAATGCTCGATGGCGCAAAGCTTTATGTCGACATTATCGAGGTCAATCCACCCCTGACATTCTATCTGACGATCCCGGCAATTTGGATCGCCGATTTTCTGAGCATTAGTGATTCAAACGGACAGTACATCTTTTTTACTTTGCTGTATTATACCAGCTTGCTTTGGTCCGGAGCAATTCTGCGCAGCACGACGGATTTGTCGCCGTTTCGCCGCAACGTGTTCTTTTTCGCCATGGCAGTTGTATACCTTCTGGCGGCAGCAGACCAAACGGTTCAGCGAGAACATCTGTTGGTGCTTTTTCTGTCGCCGTGGCTGATTTGGAATCTTTCACCATCCGCAAGATCACCGTCCCTGACCAGCAGTGTTTTTGCTGCCATAGGCATCTGCATAAAGCCCTTCTTCCTTGTGTTCCCAGTTGCCTTCCTGTTGCGGGATATGTGGCGCAACCGATCCTTGAAACCAATTCTCTATGCGCGCTACATGGTGATGTTGGCAGTTGGCGTTTGCTATTTGGCCTTTGTGGCCCTCAGGCACCCAGAATACCTGAATGAAATCATTCCAATCGCAAGTCTAGTTTACGGGGCTTACAAGAACACCGTCATCCTTTCTTTAACCGGGTCAATTCAGCCTCTGGCGCTGGGCCTGATCATCTTGCTGCCAGTTGTTAGGAGCAGGACAGACGGTGGAATGACATTTGCCTTGGCCGCACTGGCCGCACTGGCAAGCTTCGTCGTTCAAAGCACCGGCTTCAGTTATCAACTGATCCCCTTCGTCACGTACTCTTTGTTGGCTGGTGCGTGGTTTCTGGTTAACAGCACCCCTGTCTCACTTGGGGCAGTCCTGTCGAGTTTGGCAAGCGCTTTACTTTTGATGGGTCTCTACGACCGCGGCAAATACACGAGCACAATCACCGAAGAAGTGATCCAAGTTGCGCAAGAAGTCGGACCGATTTCCAGCATTATGACAGGATCGTTCCAACTCGATCCAGGGGCTCCCGTAGCACTGCGGTTGGGCGTGGACTGGGTTAGCCGCTACCCTGCGAATTGGCTGTATCCAGGTGCGGTGCAACAACTTGAGGCTACAGATTGCAACGCCCAGATTGACCTTTGTGCACAACTGCAAGCTATCGCAGATCGCAATCGCAATGATAACTTTGAAGACATCATCAGATATATGCCTGACCTGATCGTCTCGGACCGTGCTGTCATGCCTCCTTCCGACAATCCGTTTACTTGGATGACCTTCATGAAAGGCGACCCACGGTTTGACGAACTGATGAAAAACTACACACTTGTGCATAAGACCGAGCGGATGGACTACTATCTTCTGAACAGGGGTTAATGAGGTCACCTGATGCGTCGCCAATCTAGTCGGCGCACAAAAAGCTAATCCAGTGCTATGACCTGCCCGGTTGTCAGCCCCTTCTCAGAACCGCCGTTTCGGATCCAGATCTTGTTACCGCGAATGCGCGAGACAGACATACCGTCGAGTTGAGTACCCTTGGTCGCTTTGATGATGCGCCCGTCACTCAACTCCAACAATGCCCAGGCGGCCGTGTCGGTCTGGAATACTCCAACAACCGAGATCCGGCTGCGTCCATCAACTGGCAGAATAGGGGCAGGAGCCGGTGCGGATGCTGGAATGACATCGGCGACGTCTTGCTGGGATACAGACGGGCGTGGTGCGACAGCCTGCGTGGCAGGCGGCGTTGGTTTTCGCGCCCTTTGAATCCTTCGCATCGGGCGCGGAGAAGCCTTGGGTGCGGCGTATGTGGCTGCGGTTTCTGGCAGGGCCGGTGCGCTGGGTAAGAGCGTCGGCACCTCTGCCAGTGCTTCGGTGAGGTCGCGCGCCAAGCCCTCATCAACTTTCAGCACGCTGGCGATCGTTGGCGGCACTTGCAGATCGGTCGTCATCGCGACCAGCTGAAGGTCGGGTGCTGCCATGGTGTCAGGTGATTTCTGAAGCTGAGGCTCCGCGATGGCGGTGTTGATAGCTGGGGCAGCGTCTGTGTCAGGTGTGTCTATCGCAAGCGAAACGGCAAGAACGGACTTGTGATCGACGTTCTGCGGCCAGACCGAAACAACTTGCTGTAATTGCCCCCTGCGCATCGGGCGCGGCGATGCTTCGGGCGCGGCGCCAGAGGTTTCCAGCAAGTCCTGTGTGCTCGGCAACGGAGTTGGCGTTTCCGCGAGTATGTTTGCGATGTCCCGGGCGAGGTCTTCATCAACCTTCAGCAGGCTGCGGTTCAGTGGCGGGCTTTGCAGATCGCCTGTCATCGCCGCCAGTTGCAGGTCAGGTGTGGCCATGGTGTCAGGTGATTTCTGAAGCTGCGGCTGCGCGATAGCGGCGTTTATTGTTGGTGCAAGGTCTGTGTCAGGAGTGTCCATCGCACGCGAAACGGCAAGAACGGCATCGTGATCAACCTTCTGCGGCCAGATTGAAACAATGGCCGGGATCGTCTCGGCCATGGCAAAAACGGCTTCGGTCAATGGCGCAGGCGCTTCGTCGGCAAGCACGAATAAATCGGCAGGGGTTGGTTTGGCTATTGGGACTGTGACGGTTTGCGCCAAGGCAGCGACCCGCATATCGAGGTCGTAGTCAGCATCATGCTGATCCTTTGCAGCCAGTGTTGAGGCTTCCGTCGCCCGGCCCATATCAAATACGGGTGTGGTCGCGGTGGGCGCACCAACTTCGGCTGTCCCCAAAGAGTAGGCCGCGAATATCTGGCTGTCATCGCGTGCCGCAGCACTGTTCGACGGCGCTTTTGGTGCCGTTGGCGCAGGCGCCATATCGGCAGTATCGTTTTCACGGCGCAGTGGAGAACCGAATGGCAGGGTTTCCAGCGGTAAGAGGCTTCGATCTGCTGGTTTGATGGAGGGATCAGGCAGGTTGGTTAAAATGGCAACTTCAGATCCTGTGACGGGCGATTTCGGCTGAGCGACGGTTGCGACAACTTCAGGGACAATTGCTTCCAAAATCGGCGCTTCAACGGCTGTGCCATTGGCAAGCGCGTCGTAGCTGGCATACTGCTCTGTTAATTCTGAGGCGTCGGGCCAGATAAACTTTGACGCATAGACCGACAACGAGACAAAGAAACCGGCCGCTACGAACATGACCGAAAAAACAGACAAAGTCAGCCGATTTGACCGCGAGCCTTTCATTTATCCAACCTACTAATTAACAAAAAATCATTACTACTTTTGAATCCTAGACAGCATTTATTTGTCAATAGAGGCGGTTTGATGGCAGCGATAACATGATGTTGTTGTTTCCCACTGTTGCGTCAAAACAAGAAGACGCCCGAATAAGGCGAATTCTGTGCGATCTTAAGTTGTATTATTCCAACCACTTAGAATGGGCTATAGGACGACGTGGCCGCTGGCCTATTTCCCGTGACCGACCTAACACATCAATGGTTGTAGTTTACTTAATTTCCCGCGAAAGCCTTGTCAGATTGCGCCAAATGGCTATGACTGGCGCAACAGCAAAGGCTGTTTTGTCAGTATTTTATTTTGGGGGTGCCTTTGGGGATGAGACACATTCACACACAAGGTTTAGCTATTGCGATCCTAGCAACCGTATTGACGGGTTGTGTAGACCAAAAACCAAAGAGCGCTTCGCAAGAGGCACCAAAGACATCGGCTGCCACCGACGTCGCAAATTCGTCACCATCAAGCAGCATGACGACTGATGTAGGTGCTCCGACCGGATCAATTGAATTCGCCGGGGTCACTGACGTACAAGATCTGATCCGAGCCAGAAGTGCAGAATATGACAAGCTGACCGTGGAAGCTCGCCAGCAAGGTATGATGGGCGGGGCCTTGCGCGGCGCGCTGCTGGGGCTGATCATTGACGCTGGCCCAGCTACGATCGCGGGCGGTGCAGTCCTTGGTGGTATCGTTGGCGCAAGTGCCGGGGAACGTGTGGCCTCGCAATTGATCCAAGAGCACAAGAATTATCTTATTCGGCGTTGGTCGCTTGAGAAAGTTCTTGAGTCAGTCAAAACCGACAGCCGGAACACCCGCTTCGATTTGATCCTGTCATCAAATCTGGTGAAGACCAAACAAGCCCAGCCAGCAGCTGCTGTTTCCAAAGCCGCAATTGCAGATCTATCGACGTTTAAATCACATGCAGTGTCCCGGGCGTTGGCATTACGAGAGGTGCTGCCGCTGTATTCGGACAACCCTGCTGCGACCCGCCGATTGGAGGCCGAACTGAAAACTCAGATGGCGATGATCTCTGATTTCCAACGAAATATCAAAACATTGGAGGCACTGGCATGACGATGTTTGCACCCGCACAGGTTTCCAAATGCGTCGCCTTGGGCTGCGCCGTCGTTGCAATGACTGCCTGCGCCCCGAAGGTTCAACCTCAGGACCCCTGCGCCGCCGCAGACCGTCCGATTGAATTGCGATACCTTTTGGAAAACAGCATCACCGATAGTTATGAAGCCTGCCTTGCGGTCGTTCGTGATCAAGCTGCAAGCGCGTTGGAGAAGTGAATTGCGCCAATCCGTAATTTTAATCAGTTTTTGTATCGCACTTGCTTCTTGCAGCATGGACAAACCGCCGTTTTCAGACGCCACGACCTGCGTAGAAGCAGAATGTGAAACCGATCAGCGGCGTATGCAGGATACCAACTGGCTATATCGCCTGTACTATTTCCTGACGTTTCCGTTTATCAATTAACGGCAGGTTGCCGGCTGTTTGGGCCCAACGTCCGCCGCAGTCCTTCCGCTGAGCAACTGCAATTTCGGAGCAAAGATCGTATCTCTACCTGAAGCCTTTGGAAATCTAGGAAATTGGTCGGGCTGAGAGGATTCGAACCTCCGACCCCCTGCTCCCGAAGCAGGTGCGCTACCAGGCTGCGCTACAGCCCGACCGTGACGCGCGGGATAGCTGCAAGCAGGGTAAGAGGCAAGACCCTAAATGCCGCGTTAAAGGGCCAGCACCATTTTGGTGGCGCTGCTGAAACCAAGAAGGGGCTTCAAAGGTCCAGTTGTTTCTTCGCCGGTCGCCACGAAGCCAAGACGTTCGTACAAGGCCCTGGCGCGAGGATTGGTGTCGATGACGTCCAATGTAACGTGTTTGAATTCCTGCTTGCGGGCAAAGGTAAACAGCGCGTCAAACAAGGCCGAGCCAACACCCTTGCCGCGCGCTTCTTTAGACACACATACCCCATCCATTTGAAGCGTATCCGTCGGCGCGTCACGTTCCAGAATCGCCAAGGGCACCAATCGCCAAAGCGCGCCAATCCCGTAATGCTTGAATAGGTCGCGGGTCGATGCTGTGGAAAATCCATTGGTCCCCGATTTATGTGCCGCGATCCCCAGAAGGTTGCCAGCCTCATTCGTCGCGGCAACCACGGCATCTGGATTGATGGTTTCGGTAAAAAAGCGGCGTCCCTTGTCACCCGGCCCAAGTAGCTTTCCAAGTTTTGCGCCAAAGGTCTCCCAGTAAAGGGTGGCGGCTTCGGTTTCCAAACCATCGGGAAGGCCGGTGTGCAAGGTTATTGATGACATGCCCGGTATATGGGGACCGGTCGGCCAAAAGAAAACCGGCCCACACCAAGGCGAGCCGGTTTACAATAACATTTAAGAACAGCTTAAAGGCTCGCGTTCAGAGCCGCGACAACCGCATCACCCATTTCCGAGGTCGTTGCAGGTGTTGCGCCCGGCTCGTTCAAAAGGTCGCCAGTGCGGGTGCCGTCAGCCAATACCTTTTCAACCGCAGCTTCCACGCGGTCCGCTTCTGCCCCCATGTCGAAGCTATACCGCAGGGCCATGGCAAAGCTAAGGATACAGGCGCAGGGGTTGGCTTTGCCCTGACCAGAAATGTCCGGGGCAGACCCATGCACGGGTTCATAAAGCGCTTTCGGGCGACCATTGGCCATTGGGGCTCCCAATGACGCGGAAGGCAACATGCCCAGCGAACCCGTTAACATGGCGGCACAATCCGACAGGATGTCGCCAAACAGGTTGTCGGTATAAATCACGTCGAATTGCTTGGGCGCGCGCACCAGCTGCATGGCGCCGTTGTCTGCATACATGTGGGACAGTTCGACCTCGGGGTATTCCTTGCCCACCCGCGTCACGACTTCGCGCCACAGGATGCCTGATTCCATCACGTTGGCTTTTTCCATCGAGCACAGACGCTTGTCGCGCTTCATGGCCAGTTCGAACGCTGACCGCGCCCCGCGTTCAATCTCGCTTTCGGTATAGCGCTGGGTGTTGATGCCAACCCGCTCGCCGTTCTCTTCGAAGATGCCGCGCGGCTCGCCGAAATAAACGCCCGACGTCAGCTCTCGCACGATCATGATGTCGAGGCCCGAGACGATGTCCTTTTTCAGAGACGAGAAATCAGCCAGCGCATCAAAGCACTGTGCCGGACGCAGGTTTGAGAACAAGTCCATCTCCTTGCGCAGGCGCAGAAGGCCACGTTCGGGTTTCACCGAGAAATCCAGATCGTCGTATTTCGGACCACCCACGGCACCCAGCAGGACGGCGTCGACCTTTTGCGCATGCGCCATGGTCTCGTCCGCCAAGGGAACACCGTGCTTGTCATAGGCGGCCCCGCCAACAAGGTCCTCGCTCACATCAAAAGTCACGCCGCGTTTGTCGCCGATCCAATCGATGATCTTGCGCACTTCGGCCATCACTTCGGGGCCAATGCCGTCACCGGGCAGGATAAGGAGGGAGGGGTTCGTCATGGGCTTGTCCTTGCTCTGAAATGCGTCGCAGATTGGCCTAGCCTGTCGGCGGCGTAGCGTCAAGAAACGAAGGCTTAGAAGCGCAGATCGACCCAGACAAGTCGGTGGCGTGAGGCGGTTGTAACCACCGTGTGAAGTGGTTCGCCGTTTGCGGGCCAGAGAACCCCAGCATCGGTCATCTCAAGCTCGGCGGCCGGCAGGACATAGCTGACACGTAAATCACCAGGCAAAGGATCAGGCCAGTCGACCGTGTCCAATGCGGGGTCACCAGAGTGGGTTGCGTCGACCGCCTCTTCCGCGACCAACCGCCGAGGCATCGGATCCTGCAGTCGTGGGTCGCGCAGCAGTCGGCGTATGGCGGCTTGGCGGCCGTCGCCATCCTCTGGATCCAGGTTGGCATCCCCGGCGATCACAACTGGCCCATTGGGGGCGGTGACGGGCAATGCGTTGTCCAGATACCGCTGCCAAAACGCGATTTCGTCGTGGTTGCGACGACCGTTTCGGTCTTCCTCGCCGTCAAAAACGGGGGTGGTGGCATGGAACGTAAGTAGGTGCAGCACTTTATTGTCGGGCAGTTTCACAGCCACGTCCCAATGCGCCACGCTGCTGAGCCGTTGAGCTGCAAAGGCTTGAGGGGAAGGGAAGGGCGCACCGTTTTCACTAGGGGGTATAGCGCCCGGGAGGTCTTTCCACAGAAAGCCCGTGAAATCATGCACCTCGCCAATCGGATACCGTGACAGGACCGCCATACCGCCTTGCCCAGTAAAGCGCCCATAGCCTTGGGCATCGCGTGCCTCGTTCGTGCGGCCATTGCCATCCATATCCAATCCAGTCGCAAGACCTGCGTTGGGTACGGTTGAAAAGGCATATGGCATTGCATGGCCACGGTCGGCCAACGCATTTTGAAATGCGTTCAGGGCGTGGAGTTCAAGATCGTTGTCAAATCCTTGCAGCGCCAGAATATCTGGTTGAGCTGTCACAATTACCGTCAGCACCGCTGCGATTTGCTCGTCTTTGCCGGACAGAATATCCCGCAATAGAAGTCCAGGGCCTTTGCGGCTTAACTCGGTGTTATAGGTCGCTATCCGAAGGTCCAACGCATTCGCGGCCAACGGAGCGGTCAAAGCGGAAAAAACCAGCGCAGCCTTTGCGATCCAACTGAAGTGCCGCGCTATGTCGAAGCATGTGCGCTTCAGGCGTGTGCCATCCCGCTGGCAGTTGCTTCGCGTTTGTTGCGCTTGCGCTCGCTGCTGATCATCAGGGCGACACGCAGCATTGCAATACCGCGCATGAAAAGGCTTGCGGGAAGAAAGGCCCATGCGGCGACTGTCCATATCATGGTTTGATGGTTTTCGACCGAAACCGATCCGAAAAGTGAAACCGCTGCTGTAATGATGAGGGGGGTTGCGAAGGGCAATAGGAAACCAAGCGCGATGTTAAAGCGCGCGTCGCGGACCAAACGGCGAACCACATCGCCACCAGTGGTGGGGTCAAACGTTGGCAAATTTACCCACACGTTAAAGGCACCATTCGATCTGGAAGGCCATTCTGTGAAGCGCAGCGACATCAGGAACACTGCCATGGAAAGAAGGGAAATCAGATAGCTCATCCCGGCGGCAGCCCGCAGAAGCACCATGTCGTTGAACGTCGCAGATTCCGGCAACATAGAGACAACAAAGCGCACGGGGCTATAAGGGAAATCGATGGCCTGACCGATCAACATACCGACCGAAGTCATGAATTGGGTCGCCGTCGAATGGTCGGTCTGACCGCGCACGATCACCGACAGGCAAAACACCGTCGCAAAAAGTGCGGCAAAACGAATACGGTTGAAGGGTGGGGCGTCGCGAAACTCGACCAATCCGGGATAGGTCGACGCATATTCAAAGATGGTCAAGGCAGCTGCAAACAGAGCAACAATCGTTACGATCTGTCCGGATTCCTGACTGACACCCGGCACAAGAATTGACGGGGTTGCAATCAAAATTACCATCAGGAATGCTCGCGCTATCGCGCCAATCATTCGGCTAACCACTACCTTATTCCTTCCACCGGGATGGGTGCTGTTTCCTGCCGCACCTTTGATCCCTGTCAGCGTTTCCTCATTCAGCGGGTCACTGCTTCTTATTACGACATACTGCGTCGCATATTACTCCCACTTCAAGTTGTGCCTAAAATGAGTTGAAAAATGTGTTCGATTTAAGGGGAAACTGGTGCGACTTTGCACCAAAATAAGGTAAAAATGGGGCCATCCCTGCGAATGACCCCATGATTCAATTTAATTTTCAGGTGGTTAGACCCAAGGACGTTGTGTGGCAGCCTTTGCCTCAAACGCTTCGATTGACCCCTGTTTTTCCATGGTAAGACCGATGTCATCCAGCCCATTCAGCAGGCAATGCTTCTTAAACTCGTCAACTGAAAAGGGAATCACCGCCCCATCCGACGTTGTGATCTCTTGCGATTCGAGGTCGATGGTCATCAGGGCGTTGGCACCTTTCTCGGCGTCGGCCATCAAAATGTCGACCTGCTCCTGCGGCAAAACGATCGGAAGGATACCGTTCTTGAAGCAGTTGCTGAAGAAGATGTCGGCGAAGCTGGTTGAGATCACGCATTTGATCCCGAAGTCAGCAATGGCCCACGGGGCATGTTCGCGCGACGAACCGCAACCAAAGTTATCACCGGCCACCAAAATCTGGGCATCGCGGTATTGTGGTTTGTTCAAAACGAAGTCCGGGATTTCGTTGCCGCTTCGGTCAAACCGCATCTCGTCAAAAAGATTCACACCAAGACCGGAACGCTTGATGGTCTTCAGAAAAACCTTCGGAATGATCATGTCGGTGTCTATGTTCACCAGCGGCATTGGCGCCGCGATCCCATGAAGTTTTTGGAACTTTTCCATAGCACGCACCTTTCTGCATCGGCCACGCCTGGAAAATCGTCATGGCTGCGTCATTCATTCCCCTGCTTTATGCAGGTTTTGCAGGCGAATCCAAGCCAATGCGCACGAAAAACCCGGCTCTGATTGTAAGAGCCGGGTTCAGGTGGTGAAAAGGGTGTTGTTTAAAGCGTTTCGAACTAAACCTGAGACAGGGATCATTCGAAACGCTGTTCAATACTTCAACGTATCGCGCGTTTCGCCAAAAACCGGTGTCGCAGGTTTTTCTCGAAACGCTTTACGCTTTGCGGCGGCGGCGTGTGATGGCCCCTAAACCGAATAAGCCAGTCACCAACAGCAGACCAGCAGCCGGGATTGGGACCGGCGATACCGTCACAAGGTTTTGACCCGTGTAACGCCCGCGATTTTCGTCACCGTCAACCTGAAGGAAAGACAAGTTCCATTGGCTGCCACCTGCATAGTTCATAGCAGCAAACAAATACTGGTTTGCAAGCGATGTACTGCCGGTGCTGCTTGCCTGAAACAGACCAGACGAAACGCTTAATGCGGTATTGTCGTCTTCATAGGCGGCCTCCCACAATGCCATTTGGAACGCGGCGGCGTGGTCGCCATTTGTCGCGTCCAAACCCGCATAGTTGGCGTCAAATACTGACTGCACGCGATCGCGGGCAGTATCTGTCAGGCCAAAGCTGTTTGAAAACGGATCATTGGTTGGTGTGTAATTCTGACTGGATCCTGTGCCCATCAGATAATGCGCAATATCAAGGCACCAGCCGACGAAACTGCCCATGTTACCGGTGGTGTCGGTCAGGTTGAAACCCGTGGCTCCAACTGTACCCGGCGTGTTTGCCACCGGGGAAGAGCCGATTGAAACCGACTGAACTGTGGATGTATAACCATCCAGCCTCAGGACGGCTGCATCCGATGCGGTCGCGAAACCTGCTGCGACAATCGCAGCTGTTAATAGCTTTCTCATTATTACCCCTTCAAATCCTGTAACCCAGTTAAATGCATACACCGCTTCCCCAGCGCGGTAGTGGAATGACTATGATAATAATAGTGCCGCCAGCCGGGCTCAAAGGAATTCGTCAGAAATGTGGCAATAACAATTCAAAGTAGTGGCAAGGGCATAGGCGCAGAAGGAAAGTGTGCGCAACTGTTTCCAAGTTGCGCACAATAGCCAATTAGTTAGCTGTTTTCGTAACGTTTCGCTTAGCGCGAATCACATCAACTCGCGGACGTCCGTCAGGCGACCCGTCAAAGCTGCGGCTGCGGCCATTGCCGGGCTGACAAGATGCGTGCGGCCTTTATAGCCCTGACGGCCTTCGAAGTTCCGGTTCGATGTCGAAGCGCAGCGCTCTTTTTCGGCCAACTGATCCGGGTTCATTGCAAGGCACATCGAGCACCCGGCCAAACGCCATTCGAAACCAGCCTCCTGAAAGATTTCAGCCAGTCCTTCTTCTTCCGCCTGAGCGCGCACAAGGCCGGACCCTGGCACGATCATCGCGCGCAAGCCGTTCTTGATTTTCTTGCCTTTGACCACCTCCGCGACGGCGCGCAGGTCTTCGATACGCCCGTTCGTGCATGATCCAATAAAGACGGTGTCAATCTCGATATCTGTCAGCTTTTGGCCGGGTGTCAGGCCCATATACTCGATGGCGCGTTTGGCAGCTTCGACCTTGCCACCGGTAAAGTCTTCGGGGCTGGGCACAATGGCTGAAATCGGCAAAACATCTTCGGGCGACGTGCCCCAGGTCACAACCGGCTCGATCTCTTCCCCTTTCAGGGTGATGACCTTGTCGAAATGTGCGCCTTCGTCGGTATAAAGCGTCTTCCAGTATGCCAGCGCTTGCTCCCATTGACCCGCTTTCGGCGCATGGGGGCGGCCTTTGACATACTCGAAGGTGGTTTCGTCAGGCGCGATCAAACCGGCGCGGGCGCCGCCTTCGATGGCCATATTGCAGACGGTCATACGCCCTTCCATCGACAGGTCGCGGATCGCTTCGCCGCAATATTCGATGACATAGCCGGTGCCGCCAGCGGTGCCGGTCTTGCCGATCACCGCAAGCGTGATGTCCTTGGCGGTCACACCGGGCGTCAGCTTTCCGGTGATCTCAACCTTCATATTCTTAGATTTTTTCTGGATCAGCGTTTGCGTGGCCAATACATGTTCGACCTCAGATGTGCCGATGCCATGCGCCAAGGCACCAAACGCGCCGTGGGTCGCGGTGTGGCTGTCGCCGCAAACGACGGTCATGCCGGGCAGGGTCCAACCTTGCTCGGGTCCGACGATGTGCACGATCCCCTGACGCACGTCGTCGACAGGGTAATAGTGAATACCGAAATCCTTGGCGTTCTTGTCCAGCGCCTCGACTTGGATGCGGCTTTCCTCGTTCTCGATGCCCTTGGCGCGATCAAGAGTTGTCGGCACGTTGTGATCCGGGACGGCGATCGTTTTGTCAGGTGCATGCACTTGACGGCCCGCTAGACGCAGCCCTTCAAAGGCTTGCGGACTGGTGACTTCGTGAACCAGATGGCGGTCGATATACAGTAAGCAAGTGCCATCATCGGCTTCGTGGGCCACATGGGCATCCCAGATTTTATCATAGAGTGTCTTCGGGGCGGTCATTTCGCTCTCCGTGGATAGGCGTGGATGTCTGTCAGGTTGTGATAGGTTTGGGGCACCACCTTATAGGTGGGCGCGCACATTTCGTGTCGCACCAAAAAAACGCCAAGGCAGGCGCGCACGTTCATCCATATCGAAAACCCGAGTCATGACATCGAGATACTCCTTTGCAGCATAAGGGGCAAGGGCGCATGGGGTTGGTGTTGAATTCGACCTCTGGACGCGCCGTAACCTGCGTGCAAAAGTCAGCGGATGGAGAGCGAACAATCGACGCCGTCCGGCGCCAGCACCACACCTAATACCAGCTCTGGCCCTGAAAACCTGCCAGACCTCGCCAACGAGACAATCGTTTCGTTGCGCGATCAGCTGATGCCTTTGTGGAACGACGGTGCGGCCTTTGTTTTAAGCCTTGGGCAGACTTGGCGGCTGTATCAAGTGGCAGCCATTATTTTGCTTGCGATTGCGAGCTGGGGTGCAGGCAAGTTCCTGAACCCGAAAGTCGACCACTGGTTGCGATCACGCGAGGGCTGGTCTAAGCGCCGATTGCGATTGGCCATCCACACCCGCCGCCGAATTCCGATGATCCTGTTTGTCATCGCCTCGTGGCTGATCGTGGCAGTAATGCGCGAAGTGACTTGGCCGTCGCGGTCATATCTGATCGCCGCAATCGGCACGTTGGCATTGGCATGGATATTGGTCGGCTATGCTTCGGTGGTGGTCGAAAACCGCATGCTGCGCCGAACCACCAAGTGGGGCCTGTGGATCTACGTTACGATTTACTACCTTGGCGTGACGGACGAAATTGGCGATGTGCTTGATAACCTTGCCATTTCTGTTGGCGATTTCCGCATCTCGCTTTTAGATGTGATCAGCGCGGTGGTGGTGACGGCGGCGTTGTTCGCCCTCGCGCGCATGTTCAGCCGCGCGTCGTCTGAAAGGGTGCGCAACAACGACGACATTTCGCCGTCGATGCAGGTGCTGACGGTTAAGTTCATTCAGTTGTTGGCCTATGGCGCGGCGTTCTTCCTTGGTTTGAAAGTGATTGGCGTTGATCTGACGGGGCTTGCGTTCCTGTCTGGTGCCATTGGTCTTGGTTTGGGTTTCGGCCTTCAGAAAGTCGTGTCGAACCTCGTCTCAGGTGTCATCATTCTGCTGGATAAATCCATCAAACCCGGCGACGTGATCAGTCTGGGTGAAACCTTCGGCTGGATCCAACAGTTGGGCGCGCGTTATGTGTCGGTTGTCACACGGGACGGGCGCGAATACCTGATCCCGAACGAGGATCTGATCACTGGGCAGGTGGTGAACTGGTCTCACACCAATTCGTTCGTGCGATTGGATATCTTCTTTGGCACTGCCTATGCGGATGATCCACATAAGGTGCGAAAAGTTGCGATCGAGGCGGCAACCAGTGTCTCGCGGGTGCTGAGTTTTCGCCCCCCGGTTTGCCACATTGTTGGCTTTGGTGACAGCACGGTCGATTACATCCTGCGGTTCTGGATTGATGATCCGACGGGCGGCCTGACCAATATTCGCGGCAACGTTTATCTGGCGCTTTGGGATGCGTTTCGGGAACACGACATCTCGTTCCCGTTCCCGCAACGCGAAGTTCGGTTGCTGGAGGAGGTGGAAATTGGCGAAAAACCGCAAGCGTGACCCATTTGCACCCCCGATCCTGACCAGTTGCTTGACCAACGTTGAGATAGCCCCCATGTGATGCTACGATTCTTATGTGCCCAGCGCCGGGGCGGATTGGCGCGCATCGATAGGAGGACAATGTTCTGTCTCCGCAAACAGAGGTCGCTGAAGATGCGACCGCAGGGAAACCCGCAATGAAGGTGGCCCCTCAAACAAGCGTCAGCGACAACATCTTGTCGCGCGTTCTTAGCTCACTTGATGATGACAAAGCCGAAGATGTGGTGATCATTGATTTGCGTGGCAAATCAGAGATGGCCGATCATATGGTCGTTTGTTCCGGTCGGTCGACCCGTCAGGTTGCTGCGATCTCGGAAAAGCTGACCGAGAAGCTCAAGCAGGAAATGGATGTCTTCTGTAAAATTGAAGGCAAAGATCAGGGCGACTGGGTGCTGATCGACGCGGGTGATGTGATCATCCACGTGTTCCGTCCGGAAGTGCGCGAGTTCTATCAGCTTGAAAAGATGTGGCTGGAGCCGGGCGCAACGACGGGCGCGCCAAGCTGAGTGTCAGGATTGGCCTGACATGAAAGTACACATTTGCGCTGTGGGCCGCCTGCGCGGTGGCCCTGAGCGCGACCTGATCGACGACTATGTGACCCGCTTTGACCGCACTGGTCGCGCGTTGGGTCTGGGTCCGGTTGACCTTCATGAAGTTGAAGACAAGAAGGGTGGCGGTATGGCGGCTGAGGCTGCCCTGTTGGAACGCGCCCTGCCCAAAGGCGCGTTGATCTGCACGCTGGATGAGCGGGGCAAAGTCATGACCTCGCCCAGTTTCGCAAATCTTCTGGGGCGCTGGCGCGATGATGGTCGCGGCGACGTCGCCTTTGTGATCGGCGGCGCCGACGGGATCGACCCCGGTTTGCGCGCCAAAGCCGATGCAAGCCTGTCCTTTGGTAAGATGGTTTGGCCGCATATGTTGGTGCGTGTGATGCTGTCTGAACAGCTTTACCGGGCGGCGTCGATCCTTGCCGGAAGCCCCTATCACCGGGCCTGACCAAAACACGCGCTGATGCGGCTGCCTTGCGTCTGTGCCTTGCGCGCCATAAATAGGATCAGAGCAGCCAGAGGATCCCTGAAAATGACCACGCCCAAGCCTGTCGTTCTGTGTATTCTCGATGGTTGGGGATTGCGCGAAGGTCGCGACTACAATGCGCCTGTGCTGGCAAATACACCAAATTTTGATCGGTTGATGGCGACCTGCCCAAACAACACTTTGATCACCCATGGACCCGATGTCGGCCTGCCAACCGGGCAGATGGGAAACTCGGAAGTTGGGCATACGAACATTGGCGCGGGTCGTGTCGTGTCGATGGATTTGGGGCAGATTGATCTGGCGATCGAGGATGGCTCGTTCTTTGCAAATAAAGACCTGAGTGACTTCGCACAGAAGGTCAAGACCGCTGGCGGCACCGCCCATATTGCCGGTTTGGTCAGCCGCGGTGGGGTGCATAGTCACCAGGACCATCTGGTCGCTGCGGCCAAGGCACTGATCGATGCCGGTCTGCCGGTTGTCGTGCATGTGATCACTGATGGGCGCGATGTGCCGCCGCAATCGGCGCGCGAACAAGTCGCCGCCTTTGAAGCCGATCTACCCGAGGGCGCACGCATCGGCACCGTTGTGGGCCGCTATTTCGCGATGGATCGGGACAATCGGTGGGAGCGGGTGGGCCGTGCCTATGAGGCCATGGTAACCGGGCAGGGGAATGGCGCAGCAGATGCGGATGCAGCCCTTGCGGCGTCTTATGCCAAAGGCGAAACGGACGAGTTTGTCGCCCCGGCGGTAGTGACGGGTTACGGTGGGATGAAAGACGGCGACGGGCTGTTTTTCGTAAACTTCCGGGCGGATCGTGCGCGCGAGATTTTGCGCGCCGTTGGCGAGCCCAATTTTGCAGAGTTCGACACAGGGCGCCGGCCGAAACTGTCTGCAATGCTGGGGATGGTCGAATATTCCGACGCTCACAACGCCTATATGACAACCTGTTTTCCCAAGCGGAACATTGTGAACACGCTGGCTGAATGGGTGGCGCAGCATAGCAAAACACAATTTCACACCGCCGAGACCGAGAAATACCCTCATGTCACTTTCTTTCTGAACGGTGGAAAAGAAGCGCCGGTGGACGGCGAAGTCCGCTATATGGCCGCCAGTCCCAAGGTTGCGACCTATGACTTGCAGCCCGAGATGTCGGCGCCCGAGGTGACCGAGCATTTCGTTGGTGCCATTCGCGATAGGTTTGACCTGATTGTCACCAACTATGCCAACCCCGACATGGTGGGCCACACCGGTGATCTGGCCGCTGCCATCGCCGCCTGCGAAGCTGTCGACGAAGGTCTGGGCAAGGTAATAGAAGCGCTGACAGATGTCGGCGGCGCGATGATCGTGACCGCCGATCACGGCAATTGCGAAACCATGTGGGACGAGACGACCAATGGCCCGCATACGGCACACACAACCAACCCTGTTCCCGTGATCCTGTTTGGCGGACCCGAAGGCGCAACGCTTGCGCATGGTCGTTTGGCTGATCTGGCCCCGACACTGTTGGAGCTGATGCAAATAGACAAGCCGGTTGAAATGACAGGCGAAAGCCTGATCCGCCGGTGATGGGGGCGGCGCGCCTTTTTCCTCTGCTTGCGGGGGCAGTTTGTCTGGCATGGGTGTCGACGGATCCGGCGCGTGCGCAATCAGAACCGACAGACGCGGCACGGGCCGCGATGTTGGCGCTTGATAAGGCGACGCTTGCACTGGCTGAGGCCGAAAAATCCAATGACCGTATCGCAGCGCTAACACAAGCTGTTCAAGCCTACGAAGAAGGTCTGTCCGCCCTGCGCGACGGGTTGCGGCGCGCCAGCCTGCGCGAGGCCACAATCCAAGGCGCGTTGACGGCGGAAAGCAGGCGGTTGTCCAAGCTTTTGGGCGTGCTTCAAACCATCGAACGTGCCCCCGAACCCGCCCTGCTGATCCATCCTGCTGGTCCCATCGGCACTGCCCGATCTGGCATGATTTTGTCCGAAGTCGCCCCCGCCCTGCAGGCCCAGGCTGAAACCCTGCGCAGCGGGCTGGAGGAACTGCAGATCCTGCGAGGTTTGCAGGAAAATGCCGTCGAGACGTTGAAAACCGGCCTTGAGGGCGCGCAGGATGCGCGCTTCGAACTGAGCCTTGCAATCGCACGACGCACGGAATTACCGCGCCGGTTCATCATCGACGACGCGCGCATGAAGTCTTTGGTCGACAGTTCGGACACGCTGGCAAGTTTTGCAGACGGTTTGATGTCGGAACCCGTGCCGGCTAGTGGCGCGGCGGCATCGCAACGTTTCGATAGCATCCAAGGCCGTTTGGCGATGCCGGTTCTGGGCCAGATCATTCGCCGCTTTGACGAGGTTGATGCGGCTGGTGTGCGGCGCCCTGGATATGTGGTTGCGACCCGGCCTCTGGCCCTTGTCACCACGCCTTGGCACGCAACCATCCGCTATCTTGGGCCTTTGCTAGATTATGGTAACGTTGCGATTATTGAGCCCGACGAAGGCTATCTGTTGGTGCTGGCTGGGCTTGGCCAACTTTACGGCGAAGTTGGCGAAGTCCTGCCGAAAGGCGCGCCAATTGGCCTGATGGGCGGAGCAGATTTGAGCAATGATCAAGCGTTTTTGATCGCTGCGGAGGAAGGAACTGGCGCAGACTGGTCGGAAACGCTCTATATAGAGCTGAGAAAGAATGGAACGCCCGTGAACCCAGCAGAGTGGTTCGCGGCAGGCA
Source organism: Aliiroseovarius sp. M344 (assembly GCF_025140835.1). Lineage (NCBI taxonomy): Bacteria > Pseudomonadati > Pseudomonadota > Alphaproteobacteria > Rhodobacterales > Paracoccaceae > Aliiroseovarius > Aliiroseovarius sp. M344. The sequence goes on along the minus strand of NZ_CP081153.1, from coordinate 2,668,566 downwards.
AGGATTGAAATTGATGAAGAAATTCGTGATGGCCGCCTTAGGAGGCACTCTGGCAGGCGCGGTTATGACCACGCAGGTTGCAGGGCCGCTTCTCGCCCAAGATGCCACTAGTAACACAACTGTCTACGAGCAGTTGGACCTGTTTGGCGACATATTCGAACGAATCCGCGCCCAATATGTGGAAGAGGTGGACGCCGCTGATCTGATCGAGGCAGCGATTGATGGCATGCTCACCTCGCTGGATCCGCATTCCAGCTATCTTTCCCCTAAGGATGCAGCCGATATGCGGGTGCAGACACGCGGTTCGTTCGGTGGTTTGGGTATCGAAGTGACCCAAGAGGAAGGGTTCGTGCGCGTTGTATCGCCAATGGACGGGACGCCCGCGGCAGATGCCGGTGTGGAATCCGGGGATTATATCACCCATGTGGATGGCGAAGCCTTGATGGGTCTGACGCTGGACTCTGCTGTGAACATGTTGCGTGGCCCGGTCGGGTCCGAGATCATCATCACGGTTGTGCGCGAAGGCGTTGACGAACCTTTCGATGTCTCGATCATTCGCGATACGATCAAGTTGACCGCCGCGACTGCGCGCTCTGTTGGCAATACGGTGGTGCTGCGCGTGACCACGTTCAACGACCAGACCTATGCGAACATGTCCGATGGACTGGCGCGCGAAGTTGAAGCGCTGGGCGGGATGGAGAACGTCGAAGGCATTGTGCTGGACCTGCGCAATAACCCGGGCGGTCTTCTGAACCAGGCGATCGAAGTGTCAGATGCTTTCCTTGAAAACGGAGAGATCGTTTCGACCCGTGGCCGCACCCCCGGCGAAAGCGAACGTGTGAATGCTGAAGCCGGCGATTTGGCAGAAGGTAAACCGATGGTCGTCCTGATCAACGGCGGTTCGGCCTCGGCGTCCGAAATTGTGGCTGGCGCCCTTCAGGACCACCATCGCGCCATCGTTGTGGGAACCAAAAGCTTTGGTAAAGGGTCGGTGCAAACGGTCATGCCGCTGGCTTCTGACGGCGCAATGCGCCTGACGACTGCACGGTATTACACGCCGTCGGGGCGCTCGATCCAAGCGCTGGGCGTATCACCGGACATCGTTGTGAAGCAGCCTCCGCGTATTCCAGAGGCTGAGAACGAAGACGGAGAAACCGGTCGCCAGCGTACCGAGGCTGACCTGCGGGGCAGCTTGAACAACGACAGCCTGACCGACGACGAAAAGCGTCAAATCGAGGAAGAGCGTGAAGAGGCCGAAGAGGCCGCCAAGCTGCGCGATGATGATTTCCAACTGTCTTATGCGGTTGACCTGATCAAGGGCTTGTCCACCATCGCCATGGCGCAATAACCGGGTCCGAAATTTGTGAAAGGGCTGCTCAAACGGGTGGCCCTTTTGCGTTCTTGCCTGTTATGACCCAGTAAGATTGATGTTCAGGTACTGACCCTAAGAAAAGAGTTCAACATGAACCCGGAAGACATCGCAAAATTACCCTATCGCCCCTGCGTTGGTATCATGCTTGCCAATCGCGAAGGCAAGGTGTTCGTTGGCCAGCGATTGGATGCACCGAAACTGGGCACCAAGACCGCTTGGCAAATGCCGCAAGGTGGTGTGGATGACGGCGAAGACCCCCGGGATGCGGTACTGCGAGAGCTTTGGGAGGAAACCGGCGTGACGCAGGATTTGGTGCAGGTCGAGGCAGAGATGCCGGACTGGTTGCCTTATGATCTGCCCCATGACGTGGTCCCGCGCGTCTGGAAAGGGCGGTTCCGTGGTCAGAAACAGCGTTGGTTCCTCGTGCGGTTCCATGGCGATGACAGCGCGGTGAACATCGAAACCGAACACCCAGAGTTCAGCCAATGGGCATGGATGGATCCGGCTGATGTGGTCGCCAATATCGTGCCATTTAAGCGCGATATTTATGCAAAGGTGCTGGACGCCTTTAAGGGTAACTTGTGATGCGTTGGATTGCTTTGGCGGTGATGATTGGGTTGCCGCTACCTGCCTTGGCTTTGTCCTGCATGCCCTATAACGCCATTTCGGCCTTTCAAGATGCCGCGAAGTCGTCGGACGATTACGTGGTGGTTCTGGGCAACCTCAGTTTCGACGAGAAGCACCTGCCGCAGGTGGACTGGAACCGCCAAGAGGACGTCAAACCCGACAATTACCTGACTGGGCGTATTGCAGGCAAAAGCCTGACGCGCAGCGGCTTCACCAATGCCTTTCAGCGTCAGATCGACATCAACGTGCAGTGTTTCGGCCCGTGGTGCGGCGGGTTGTCGACGGGTCGCACCTTGGTGTTTTTGAAGCGCAAAGACAGGGCCTATCTGTTGGAGACAAACCCCTGCGGCGGGTTCGCCCACGGCGACCCTTCAAATGAAACGCTAAACAAGATCGAAGCCTGCATGCGGGGCGAACGTTGCGATGCAGATCTGCCGCGACGGTAAAACAGCCGTCGCATTCACCCTTCGCAATCTCGGATATCCCGGTATAAGGGCGTCAGAATAACCAGCCGGAGACCAGTCCATGCCTTTTGACCGTTCGATCAAGATCACGCCCTCGATCCTTTCAGCCGATTTCGCGAATTTTGGACAAGAAATCCAAGCCATCGAGGCGCAGGGGGCGGACTGGGTACATGTTGACGTCATGGATGGGCATTTCGTGCCGAACCTTACGTTCGGCCCTCCTGCTGTCAAAGCCTTCCGCCCGCACGTGAAAACCTTCATGGACGTGCACCTGATGATCGCGCCGGTCGACCCCTATATCGAGGCTTACGCAGAAGCCGGTGCCGACATGATCACCGCGCATGTTGAGGCGGGGCCGCATATTCACCGCACCCTGCAGGCCATCAAGGCGCAGGGCGTGAAAGCGGGGGTCAGCCTGAACCCGGGCACGCCACTGGAAAGCATCGAACATGTCATGGACCTTATTGATATGGTCCTGATCATGACCGTGAACCCAGGTTTCGGCGGGCAGAAGTTTATCCATTCGGGTGTTGAGAAAACACAACGTGCGCGCCAGATGATCGGCGACCGCCCGATACACATCCAGATAGATGGTGGAGTCACAACCGAAACGGCACCGCTGGTGGCAGCAGCGGGGGCGGACGTGTTGGTCGCGGGATCTGCTGTTTTCAAAGGAGGATCGGTGGATAATCCTGAGGTCTATGGCGCGAATATCCGCGCCATTCGCGCGGCAGCTTCCGCCGCTCAAAACTGATCCGCTGTTGAAGCTGGATTAACATATACGAATATGTCAGTCTTTCGGAAATACCAGCCGGAGGATCACATGTTTCGCACCATCACAGCCATCTTTACCCTTGTCGCGGTACCTGCATTTGCGGATGAAGATATCCCGGATCAGTATCCTGGCTCGGTGCTTTATGAAAAACCGGTCGAGGTGATCCCGGATGTCTGGTCCGCCATCGGCGCCACGGCACCTCCGGGCTATGAGAACACAGGCCACAACAACAATCTCAGCTTTATCGTGACCGGTGATGGCGTGGTGGTGGTGAACGCCGGCGCTCACTACAAATTGGCCGAAGCGCTGCATGCCGAGATCAAGGCGATCACAGACCAGCCCGTCAAACTCGTCATCAACGAGAATGGACAGGGCCATGCGATGTTGGGCAACAATTACTGGATCTCGCAAGGTATCGAGGTGTTGGCCCATGTAGATGCGGCGGAAGAATTCGAAGAATACGGCGCGCAAATTTTCGAGGGTATGAAGCGCTATGCGCTTGAACATGCCGAGGGGACGGAACCGATGGGGCCGACCCAGACCTTCGAGGACAAACATGTCATCGACATGGGGTCAAAACATATCGAAGTTCTGCACTCTGGACCTGCGCACAGCCCCGGTGACATTCAGGTCTGGCTGCCCGAAGACAGCTTGATGATTGCAGGCGACATGGCGTTTCACAATCGCATACCCCCTATTTTTGAGGACACCTGCACCAGCTGCTGGATTGAGACTTGGGAAACCGTTTTTGCACCAATCGGTGCGACTTATGTGATCCCCGGCCACGGCTACCCCACCAATATGGCGCAGGTCGATGAGCACACGATCGGCTATCTGAAGCACCTGCGCGGCGAGATCGGAACGTTGCTGGAAAACGGCGGCACTTTGGAAGAGGCATATTACGTCGACCAGTCCCCTTTCGCGCATCACGATACGTTCGAGGAGCTTGCCACCAAGAACGCCGGTCAGGTGTTCGCCGAGATGGAGTTTGAGTAGCGCGCTCAGCCTGACCGCGCGCGCAAATGATCCAGCATTGCACCCGACCCAAACCCGTCCGCCACTAACCCATGCGCGGCCTGATAAGAGCGCAGGGCTTTCGCCGTGTTGGGCCCCGTGAACCCGTCCGCGCCAAAGGTATCATGGCCAGCAGCCGTCAGGCGTTCCTGCAACTCGCGCATCTCGTCACGTTTAAGCACAACCAGATCGTCAGGACAGGTGGCCTTGATCGGTCGCCCGCCCTGCAACCTGTCGGCCAGATGACTGACCGCTATGCCATAGGCTTCGGCGCGGTTGTACGACAACAGAACGTCGAAGTTGCAAAATGTCATGAATGCGGGGCCCGTCGCGCCTGACGGCAACAGGACCGAGCTTTCTCCGTAATCAGGGACCGGTCCGCCCTCTGCCGAGACAACGCCCATCGTGGCCCAGTCGGTGACGGGCAATCTGGTCTGGCGACCAGCCAGCGCATAATCGAAACCCTCTGGCAAACGAACTTCGATGCTGCTTGGTCGATTCATCCGCCAGCCGTGCTGGACAAGATAATTCGCGATAGACGCCAGCCCGTCTTCTGGATCGTCGCCCCAAATATCGCGGCGCCCGTCACCGTCACTGTCGACGGCAAACTCCTGAAAGCTGGTTGGTATGAATTGCCCATGCCCCATTGCGCCTGCCCACGATCCCAGCATGGCGGCTGGGGCGATGTCGCCGGCTTCGACAATGGAAAAAGCGGCCATCAATTCCTTCTCGAAAAATTCTGCGCGGTGCCCGGCATGTGCCAAGTTCGCAAGCGCGCTGAGAACCAGCCAATCGCCTCGGGTCGCGCCGTAATTGGTTTCGATCCCCCAAATCGCCATAATAACCTGAGCATCGACGCTATATTTTTCCGAAACACGGTGCAAAAGGTCACGATTGGCGCGAAACCGCGCGCGACCGTCGCGGATACGTTTTTCCGGGACAGCGCGGTTCAGATAATCAGAGATCGTCAGTGTGAATTCCGACTGGTTGGACTGCTTTTCGTGAATGCGCGCGTCTGGTCGCAGGTAGCTTGCGCAGAACTCCAGTATCTGGTCTGACAGCCCGGCTTGGCGCGCGCGGTCAATGAAAGCCAAACGCCAGGCCGCAAATTCTTCTTCTAACAATGTACTGTTCAACACAAACTCATACCTTTTGTCCAAATCGGACGGCACTGAACTAGCGCCGGGATCGTTTCACTTTCTTTTTCACTTTTGCTGATTTTCTTTTTGTTGTCATGGGTTTCCGTGGTGAAGACTTCCCCCCTTTGCGCGAACGTTGCGGGGTAAGCTTGCGCCCCTCGATGTTCAGAAGTTCAAGGGTAAGTCCGCCCGTGGTTGGAATAGCCTCAGCCAGTCGTACGGTCACGCGTTGCCCAAGGCCAATCACCAGCCCGGACCGCTCTCCGACCAGCACTTGTTCTTCCTTTTCGTGGCGGAAATACTCGTTGCCAAGCGAACTGATCGGCACAAGACCATCGGCACCCGTTTCGTCAAGCTTCACGAACAAACCAAAGCGCGCGATGCCGGCGACACGGCCGGTGAACTCGTTGCCGACACGTTCTGCCAGGAAGGCGGCCAGATAACGGTCGGTGGTGTCGCGCTCGGCGGCCATAGATCGCCGTTCTGTCTCGGAAATGTGTTGGGCGGTCGCTTCCAGTTTTTCGATGTCTTCCGGGCTCAACCCATCCTTGCCCCAACCATGGCCCGAGACCAGCGCGCGGTGCACGATCAGGTCGGAATAGCGCCGGATAGGCGAGGTGAAATGGGCGTAGGATCGAAGGGCCAGCCCGAAATGGCCGAAATTTTCAGGAAAGTAATACGCCTGTGACATGGATCGCAGCGTCGACATATTGACCAGCTCATCGAACTCGGTGTCCTGCGCCTGCGCCAGCAACTGGTTCAGGTGACGGGTCTTCAACACCTGACCTTTGGCCAGCGTGAAGCCAGAGGCTTGGGCAACTTCACGCAGGGCCTCCAGTTTCTCGGCGCTGGGTTCTTCGTGCACACGGAACAGAAGCGGGCGCTTCAGGCGGGTCAACTCCTCGGCTGCGGCCACATTGGCCAGAATCATGAACTCTTCGATCAGGCGGTGCGCGTCAAACCGATCTGCAAACGCGACCGAGGCGACATGACCCTTGTCATCGAGGATGATCTTGCGTTCTGGCAGGTCCAGATCCAGCGGTTGGCGCGAGGCCCGTGCCAGTTTGGTCGTCTCATACGCGGCGTAGAGCGGCGCGATGACCTCCTCCATCAAAGGCGCGCATTTCTCGTTCGGGTTTCCATCCTGCGCCGCCTGCACTTCGGCATAGTTGAGCGAGGCGTGAGATTTCATCAGGCCCCGAATGAAGCTGTGGCTTGTTTTCGCACCCTGCGCATCCAGCACCATGCGAACGGCGATACAGGCGCGCGGCACGCCTTCGTGCAGGCTGCACAGATCGCCGGACAGACGATCGGGCAGCATCGGCACAACCCGATCCGGGAAATAGGTCGAGTTGCCCCGCCGCCGCGCTTCATGGTCCAGATCAGAGCCGGGCGTCACATAATGGGCCACGTCGGCAATGGCGACCCAGACGATGTGTCCTCCGGGGTTCTTCGGATTGTCATCAGCATGCGCATAGCAGGCATCATCGTGGTCGCGCGCGTCGGCCGGGTCGATGGTGATCAGCGGCAAGTGGCGCAAATCCTCGCGCCCTTTCAGACCTGCGGGCTTGTGCGTGTCGGCTTCGTCGATCACGTTGTCGGGGAACGCGTCCGGGATGCCGTGTTGATGAATTGCAATCAGGCTGACGGCCTTGGGGGCCGTGGGGTCGCCAAGGCGGGCGACAATGCGGGCGCGGGGCAGGCCCATGCGGGATTTGGGGCCGGATTGCTGGGCTTCGACCAGCTCGCCATCCTTTGCCCCTTCGTCGGCGCCGGGATCGACGCGCCATTCCTTGTCCTGCCCTTTGTCGACAGGCACGATGCGCCCGCCGTCGGATCCGGTGCGATAGATGCCAAGGATGCGGATCGGATTGGTGCCGATACGACGGATCAGGCGCGCCTCATAGGCATAAGGCTCGTCCGTGACCTCGGTCATGCGCGCCAAAATCCGTTCACCGGGTTCCAGCGCCGGGTCGGAACTTTTCATCACCAGTATGGCCCGCGGTGCTGCGCCTTCGCCCGCCCATTCCATCGGTGTCGCGTAAAGGTCTCCGTCTGCATCAGGCGCATCGACCCGCAGAACTGACACGGGCGGCAGCTTGTCTGGGTCGCGATAGGTCTTGCCGCGCTTGGACAGATGCCCTTCGGCCTCCAGTTCTTTCAGAATGCGCTTCAGGTCAATCCGCGCAGCCCCCTTGATGCCAAAGGCGCGCGCAATATCGCGCTTGCCGGTCTGCGTCGGATTATCGGAGATCCAGTCAAGTATCTCCTGTTTGGTAGGGATCTGGCTCATGCGAAATAATCCCGAATGATGCGTGAATAAATGGTTTTCAGTTGGACGATCTGGGCAACTTCCACCCGTTCGTCGACCTCGTGCATGGTTTTGCCGACAAGCCCAAACTCGACCACCGGGCAGATATTTTTCACAAAACGCGCGTCCGACGTGCCACCAGTTGTCGACGCCTCTGGCCGTCTGCCTGTCTCGGCCTCGACCGCTGTTGCGACAAGGTCAGACAACGGACCGGGCGGTGTGACGAAACTTTCACCGGACACTTTGGTTGTCATCTCGATATCGACGCCGGTGGCTTTGCCAACGCGGGTCGCTTCAGTTTGCAGCCAGCTGTTCAGCTTGTCGGACGTGTGGGCGTCGTTGAAACGGATGTTCACGGTGGCCCTACATTCGGCAGGAATGACATTTGTTGCGGGATTGCCGGTGTCAAATGTCGTCACCGCCAGCGTCGATGCGTCGAAATGGTCGGTACCTTTGTCCAGCTCATGTCCCGCTAGGTCGGTAATCAATTGAGCAAGTGCTGGCACCGGGTTCAAGGCCCGGTGCGGATAGGCCGCATGGCCCTGCACACCGCGCGCCGAGAAATAGGCTGTCATCGATCCGCGCCGCCCGATCTTCATCATCTCGCCCATCACGTCTGGGCTGGTGGGTTCGCCGACAATGCAATCGTCGATGGTCTCGCCCGCGGCGGCCATCCAATCAAGGATCGCTGTCGTGCCATCTGTGGCGTCGCCTTCTTCATCCCCGGTGATGGTGATCACAAGGGATGTATTCTCAGGTGCGTCGGCCACGAAATCAATGGCGGCCGCCACCCACGCTGCGACCCCGGATTTCATATCCGTCGCGCCGCGCCCATACAGAAACCCATCACGGATTTCTGCACCAAACGGATCGACCGTCCACGCATCTGCGTCGCCCACCGGCACCACATCTGTGTGGCCGTTGAAGCCCAGCGTGCGGGCGTTGCCTGACCCCCAACGGGCGAACAGGTTCGAAACACCGCCCCGGTCAATTCGGGTGCAGGTAAACCCCGCTCCGCTAAGCAGACCTTCCAACAGCCGCAAGGCACCGCCTTCTTCCGGGGTGACCGAGGGACAGCTCACAAGCTGCTGGGTCAACGCAACGGGGTCTATTGGCGGGTGTGTTTCGGGCATGGCACAGGCTCCTTTATGACCTCTGTAGTCTGTCAGAAGGGGCACTGCAATTGGTGGCGCTTCTGCGGGGCAAGGGCTGGTGCGGCTGGACGTCTGGAAACGGCCGTTCTAACCTGCGCGCAGACTTCTCCTTTTGCATGGACGCTCTGATGAAAAAACTCCTCTTCCTTTTGCTCATCCTGCCTTTGTCAGCCTGTTTTGACGCCGACCTCAAGTTTATCGTCCATGATGACGAAACGGCGACGATGTCGGCGCATATGAAAATGGGCCCGGAACTCTACGGCATGATCGCCTCAAGCGGCGAAGACCCTTGTAGGGACGGTGTGGGCAAGCAGCTTGCAGATGGAACTTTTAGCTGTCTGGTCGAAGAAACCGACACGATCGACAATCTGATCGCGAAGATTGAAGAGGAAAGCAAAAACGCCGCCGCGAACAGTGGGGTCAATCCCAATCAAGGGGTCACAATCGAACGCATGGCCGGACCGTTTGTGAAACTGTCTTTCGATCTTGCTGAAATGAAACGGGTGGCTGCGGAAAGCGGGATGGACCCATCCATGATGGGCATGATGCAGCAAGCCTTCCAAGGTCACGGCATTCATATGATCATCACGGGTAAAGAAATCGTCGAAACCAATGGTGTCCTGTCTGATGACGGCACGACCGCTGAAATCAAGATCCCGCTGACCGCTTTGATTCAGCCAGATGCCAGTTTGCCGGATGTGTTTGAGACCATCGTGCGCACGCAATAGGGCGAACAGCTAACACAGCAACCGATGAACAGCGCCCGGCAAATCGCCGGGCGTTTTCGCAAAACCGTCTGCCGATGACAGATCATCTGACGCGCCATAGCCCCACGCGACCGAGATGAATTTCATCCCCACGCTGCGGGCGGCGTTCAAGTCGTAATGCCGGTCGCCGATCATCACGCATTGGGCGGGATCGTGGCCCGTTAGGTTCAACGCGTGTGCCAGAAGCTCGCCTTTGTCGTTGCGAGTGCCGTCGAGCTCGGGGCCGAATTCATGCGTCATGTGCTGCGCCAAGCCGAAATGGGCGGTGATTTTGCGGGCGTAGGCATGCGGTTTCGCGGTGGCGATGTGCATCACATGGTTGGCTTTGATGGTGGTCAGTGCTTCGGGTATGCCATCGAAAACGGTGCAGTCATACATGCCGCCACCGTCTTCGTAGAACGACCGATAGTGGTCCAGCGCCGCTTGGGGATCAGGGGTGCCGAGCTTTTCAAAGCTCCATAGCAGGGCAGGGCCGATCACCCATTCCAGATCGTCGGGCGACGGCGCTTCCATCCCGATCGCCTCAAGCGCCTTGATAACGCTTCCGGTTATGCCGGGCTTAGGGTCGGTCAACGTACCGTCAAGATCCCAGAACACAGCGCCCATCTAGCTGGGATCTTCGTCAAAGAACGGGGTCATCTGCGCGACAATCACGCTGTTCTCTTTCAACGCGCGCCCCATCAATGTGCGTTCATCGCCGGGAATGTCGTGGCCCTCGGCCAGTCGTTCCTCAAGGCTGCCATAGCCGTTCACATCCAGCGGGGCCAGATCGGCTTGCTTCAGGATTGCGACGGTTTCGCGCACGGCCTCGGCCTCGTCCACACCGGACGCATAGCAGACCAGCGCAGCACCGGTTGCGCCTTCGGGCAGGCCATCGCCGTCTTTGCGCCCGACTTCGACCAGAAGGGTATAGACCTGATGCGGCTTTTTCGGTTTTTTCTCTTTGCTCATGCGCCGGGCTTAGGCTGCATCTGCGCCGGGATCAAGTCTTGCCGGGTCAGACCGTGAAGGTGCAGGCCGCAGACGTGGGCTTGTCACGCGTTTGGGCGGCTTCTGCGGCAAAACCAACCGCGATCAGGCTGCTGAGTAGAAGTAGACGTATCATGTGATCCTCCCTTGGTATGAGGGTATTACGGATCACCGCACCTTTTACGTCACTTTTTCCGAAAGATTCTTAAAAAAAGGCGTGTCGACAGTGAGCCGAAACGCCTTTTTGTATTCGACGAATGAGCGCGGGTATCAGTCTCGCAGCAGTTCATTGATCCCGGTTTTCGACCGGGTCTTTGCATCCACACGCTTCACGATCACGGCGCAATACAGATTGACCCCGTTTTTCGAGGGCATCGAGCCTGCGACCACGACCGAATAAGGCGGGACTTCGCCATACATGACTTCGCCGGTTTCGCGATCCACGATCTTGGTCGATTGGCCGATGAAGACACCCATACCAAGCACGGACCCTTCGCGCACGATACACCCTTCGACAACTTCCGAACGCGCACCGATGAAGCAGTTGTCTTCAATGATGGTCGGACCAGCTTGCATTGGTTCCAGCACGCCGCCGATACCGACGCCACCCGACAGGTGGACGTTCTTGCCGATCTGGGCGCAAGATCCAACGGTTGCCCATGTGTCGACCATCGTGCCTTCGTCGACATATGCGCCAAGGTTCACGAAGCTGGGCATCAGGACCACGCCGGGCGCAATAAAGGCTGATTTGCGCACGATGCAGTTTGGGACAGCGCGGAAGCCTGCGGCTTTCCACTGATTGTCGCCCCAACCTTTGAACTTGCTGTCGACCTTATCCCACCAGCCAGCACCTTGCGGACCGCCGTCCTGCTTTTCCATGTCCTTCAGGCGGAAGCCCAGCAGCACGGCCTTTTTGGCCCACTGGTTCACATGCCAGTCGCCGTTCGCCTGACGTTCTGCCACGCGCAAGTTGCCCCCGTCCAACGCGTTCAGCGTATCTTCGATGGCCTCACGGGTTTCGCCGGTGGTCGCGGGGGTGATTGTGTCGCGCGCCTCCCAGGCGGCTTCGATGGCAGCTTCGAGTTGGGCGTTCGACATGTCAAAGGGCTCCGTGCATGAGGTTGGGTGAATTTGGTCTGGAATGGCCTATAAGGCGGAACGGTGATTTGTGCAATGAATTGCGCCATCCCGGCAGGGTCGCGCCCGTGTGAAAAGGTGGCACTGGTTCTTCGTGTTTAAAGGCGCTAGCTCTTGTAAGAACGCACAAGTGACAGGATCAGTGACAATGAAAGACGACCGAAACCATCCGTTCCGCGACAGTCAGCAAGACCGCGAAGCGGCGCATCACACACCCGACACGCCACAGACCCGCGCGCAGGCCTATAAGCTGGCCTATGATGATCAGGAGTTCATGTGTCGCGATGAATTGCGTCCGGTGCGTCTGCAGCTGGAGCTTCTGAAACCTGAACTGATGATGCAGGAATACGGTGTTGAATCGACCGTCGTGCTGTTTGGTGGTGCGCGCATCCCTGAACCTGCAAAGAAAGATAGCGCCCGAACCAAAACGCTGGCGGACTTGTCCCGGTTCTATGACGAAGCCCGCGAATTTTCCCGCCTGATGACGCTGCGGTCGAAGGTGAACAACCACCGCGAAAACGTTGTTGTCACGGGCGGCGGCCCCGGCGTGATGGAGGCCGGGAACCGCGGCGCAGAAGACGCGGGCGGCGTTTCTATTGGCTTGAACATCGTATTGCCGCACGAACAGGCACCGAATGAATATGTGACGCCTGACCTCTGCTTCAACTTCCACTATTTCGCCATTCGCAAGATGCATTTTCTGATGCGCGCTGAAGCCATCGCCATCTTTCCCGGCGGTTTCGGAACATTGGACGAGCTGTTCGAAAGCCTGACCCTGATCCAGACAGGCCGCATGAAGAAAGTGCCGATCCTACTGTTTGGCCGCGACTTCTGGACCAAGATCGTAAACTGGGACGCACTCTCTGACGCGGGGACCATCAGCGCCGAGGATCTGGATCTGTTCAGTTTCGTTGAAACGGCTCAGGAGGCGGTCGACGTGATTGATAACTGGGCGTCAACGGACAAGCGGACGGAGCTGCCAGGGCGGTAAAAGGGAGTGAATGGCCGGTATGCGGGACATAGTGAGCATTCGCTGCGGTTGCGCCAACGGCGGCTACAGGAAGGTGGCAACGACCTTGATGAACGCGGCTGCCATAAACTTGATAGGGTCATCGCCATACCTCTTATTTGAGGATTTCGACCATTTCGGCGTAGCCGCGTGACGTGGCGTGTTGCAGTGGCGTCACTCCATCGCGATCTCCGATGGATTTTTCAGCGCCTGCATCAACAAGGATTTGCACCGTCTTGATGCGGTCAGGGCCACCGTCGCCCAATATGACAGCCTCTATCAAAGCGGTCCACGCCAGGTTGTTGATATGATTCAGCGGTGCGCCGCCTTTGACAAGACGCGCGACCACGTCGTGATGTCCGAGATGCGCCGCAGCGATCAAGGCCGTGCCGTCGTAAACGCTGGTGATCAGGTCTGGCTCGTTTCCAAGTTCCATTGCCAGCGATACCATTTCGGGATCGTCCGCGACGGCTGCGATTGTCAGTACATCGTAAACACGGTTTTCGAGGGCGTTCATGTCCGCTCCACCATTGGCCAGTGCGATCAGAGCGTCATCATGTGATGCAAAGGCTGCGACATGTGCGGGCGTGCGCTGTGACCGATCTCGGATATCCACATTGGCACCTGCTGCGATCAGACGGTTGATCTCATCCACGTCGCCCTCGTGGGCGGCAAGGTGCAAGCCTGTGTAAGACGCGATGTCTGAGGCAGACGGGGCTGTTTGCGCATGGGCAGACACAGCGGTGCTGATTGCCAAAGCGAACAGGAGGGAACGAAGCATGATGTTACCTTTCAAAGAGAGGGGCCCGCCCCAACAAGGGGCGGACGGTGTGGTTTACTCAGCACCGATCGCGTCAAGACCTGCTCGGGCGCATGTCTCGTCGATTGCGCCGGATGGCGCGCCGCCAACACCGATACCACCGACCAATGCACCACCGATCCGGATGGGCAGACCGCCAGCCTGGATGACCAGACGGCTATCCATATCGCGCAGCCCGCCGTTTTCAGGGTTGCCGCCGATAAAGCCCGCAAGACCTGTCGTATCACGACCCATGCTGGCGGATGTGAACGCTTTGCCTGTGCTGGAACCGACAGTATGCGGGCCTGCATTATCAGCACGCAAAAGCGCCTTCGTTTCGCCGCTGCGCGCGACGATTGCTACGCTGATATTGTGGCCCTCGCCAGAGCAGGCGGCGACGGCGGCTTGGGCGGCAGTGGTCGCCATATCGAGCGGCAGGAAAGGCGCTGTGGGCAGGTCTTGGGCGAAGGCTGCGATGGGTGTCAGCAGAGCGGTCGCAAGAGCAATAGAACGGATCATTTTTTATTTCCTTTTGTTTAACTGATGCTCCGTTTGTAATTCGCCGCGCTGACCCGCGATATTCGTAGCATCCACAAAGGTGTCCGTAGTTCTACTGATCCGCTTTTGCATCCAGCCAATACCGCGTGAGTTCCGCCGCTGAAGACGTGCCCGCTTTGGCCGCAATCGCTGCACGGTGACTTTCAACCGTGCGGGGCGACAGGGTCAGCGCATCTGCGATTTGCTTTGTGGTCAAACCCTTTGCGATCATCTCAAGAACTTCTTGTTCCCGCGTAGACAGGTGCTGCACCAACGCCACCGCTTCTGCGCGTTCCTCAGAAGCCTGTCGGCGTATTTCAAGTTCTGCATGACCCCTTTGGATTGCATCAATCAGGTCTTGTTCGTCTACTGGCTTGCTCAAAAAATCGATCGCCCCATTGCGAAACGCGCGCCTGCACGCTTCGATATCGCCGTGCCCGCTGATGATCACCGTGGGCCACGACACGCCTTGGTCGGTCAGCCTTTCTTGTAGTTTCAGACCCGAGATCGCGGGCATCCGGATATCAAGGATCAGGCAGCCCGGCGTCAGGTCTGCCGCTTGCGCCAAGAATGTCTCCGGTGACGCAAAGCTACGCACATTCAGCCCGACGGTTTCCAACAGAAGGCTCAGCGCGTTGCGCACGCCCTCATCATCATCAACGAGGTAAACATGGTTGGTCATTGTGGCCCCGCCTTGTTTGAGAGTAGCAGGGACATACGGAAAGTGGTCTGCTCAGTGTCGTCCAGCAAAATGATTTCACCGCCCATTTCCTCAACCAGTCTTTGACACAGCGCGAGGCCAAGCCCCGTTCCGTCCGCTTTGCCTGTCACGAATGGTTGAAAGATGCGGGGCTTAAGGTGTTCCGGGACACCCGGTCCGGTATCGCTGACATCCAAAATAACCGAATGACCATCGACATTCGTACGGATCGTGACCTGTGCCGAGTCTGAGGCATCAAGTGCGTTGCGCACCAGATTAAACACAACCTGTTCCAACTCGACCGGATCAGCATCAACAAAGAGCGGATCATCATGCAGCGACAGGGTAATGGCAGCCCCCTTTGTCTTCGCCTCCAATGCCAGCAGGTTCTGCACGCTTTGTATAGCTTCATGGACGGAACAGGCCTCAGACGGCGCACGGTTTGGTTTGCTCCAGCGTCTTAGGCGATCAAGGATATTCGCCGCGCGCTGTGCTTGGGAAACCGTGTCGTCCAAAATAGTGCCAAGACGTTCAACATCACCACGCCGCGCCAAGTGGCGGCCAGCCTGTGCCTGGCTCAGAATAGCGGTCAGCGGTTGCGCCAGTTCATGCGCCATGCCGCTGGCCATTTCACCCATCGCATTGACGCGGGAGGCGTGGGCCAGCCGGGTTTCCTGCGCGCTAAGTTTTGCGCGGTTTTCTGCATCTTTTGTGTGCGCGCGTTGTTTGAAACCGAAAGCTGACAGCAAAAAGACCACCGTGACCAGTGCGATGACAGAGACCACTTTTCCGACTGGTAAAAGGTCAGAGAGACCGATGGCCAAAGACGTCTCAAATACCAAAGGCTGAGACGCACTGCCAAGTGGTTTGGAAAACCCAAACTCGCCTGATGACAGCTGTCCTGCTAACACTGTTTGGCCGTCCGGTGTGGAAAGACGCAAAGACGCCGATGTCCCATTCCAAAATGGATCATCTGTTGCAATCAGTGCGCGGGCGTCGATCACTAGGGCCAAACCATGCTGTGCTGCGTTAGAATTGGGCGTCCGTTTCACGAGCAGGTATTGATCTGGCAAGTCTGGCATTTGCCCGATTTGCAATGCCCCGGTCGAGCGGCGGGCCAGTTCAACCACGCGCTCCCTCGTCTGTGTGGAGAGGCCAGGCTGCGTTTCTATCACGGGTTGGGACGGATCGTATGGCACGACATTCAGCGACACAATCCGTGGATAAAACCTCTTTATCGTCGCGGCCACGTCGAGCAATAAATCCTCTCGCGCAACCCCGCCCGCCACAAAAATCGCAGACAACGATGTTAAATGCGCATCATGCTGATCCGCACGTTGAGAGGCCAAACGATGCAGCGTTTCACTTTTGACCGTCAGTTCACGCAGCAAGTTTTGCCGTTCAAAGAACGCCAACCCGCTGAGCGCGAGCATCACGGCACACGCCCATAGCAAAGCGTTTCGCCAAAAATTATTTGAGTATGAGACAGGCATTTGCATTCATCGCAGGTGCGGGCGCAAACACCAATCCGTATTTCTACGGTCACTAGGCCCCGTCGCAATCCCAACAAGATTGAATATCCATATCTAAAGGACCCGTCACTTTTGCATTTTCATCCCCGCCAAGAAGCGGACATTGATGCAGCGTGCAGCATCGGACAAAATGGGCTCACAGCCGACATCGATTCAACGGTTTCTTCACCCCAACCCCGCCTCAGCCTCGATTTGGCGCTTCGATTTCCGCGCGCGCTCGGTCTCGGACTTCAACTGACCGCAGGCGGCCATGATGTCTTCGCCGCGAGGTCTGCGAATGGGGCTGGCAAAACCGGCCTCGTGAATGATGTCCGCAAAGGCGTGAATCCGATTGTTTGACGACCGTTTATAGGGCGCCCCGGGCCATTCGTTGAAGGGGATCAGGTTGATCTTGGCGGCGATCTTGTGGCGCTTGATGTGATCGACCAAACGATGCGCGTCTTCAACGGAATCGTTCACCCCGTTCAGCATCACATATTCAAAGGTGATCCGTTCCGAGTTGGACACTTTCGGATAGGCCGCGAGGCTTTTGAGCAGCTCTTCGATGTTCCAGCGTTTGTTGATTGGGACCAGCTTGTCGCGCACCTCGTCCGTGGTGGCGTGGAAGCTGATGGCCAGAAGGCAGCCGATTTCTTCGGCAGTGCGGGCGATTTCGGGCACGACGCCTGATGTCGACAATGTAATGCGACGGCGCGACAGCTGGATGCCTTCCGGGTCCATGGCAATCAACATCGCATCGCGCACGTTTTCAAAATTATAAAGCGGCTCGCCCATGCCCATCAGAACGATATTGGACAACAACCGGGCTTCGTCCGGTTTGCGCGTGCCCGGTTCGGGCCATTCGTTCAGATCGTCCCGCGCCACCATGATCTGTCCGACAATCTCGGCCGAGGTCAGGTTGCGCACCAGTTTCTGAGTGCCTGTATGGCAGAAAGAACAGGTCAATGTGCACCCGACCTGAGAGCTGATGCACAACGTGCCGCGCCCTTCTTCGGGAATGTAGACGACTTCGACCTCGTGCCCACCTGCGATACGTACAAGATACTTGCGGGTGCCATCTTCCGAGATTTGGCGCGTCACGACCTCTGGGATCTCAATGACGAAGTTTTCGGCCAGCAACGCGCGATATGGTTTCGCCAGATTGGTCATCACGTCGAAATCGCGCACGCCCCACTGGTAAATCCACTGCCAGACCTGGCCTGTCCGCATTTTGGCCTGTTTCTCAGGGGTTCCGACAGCGATCAACGCATCCCGCAATTGATCACGCGTCATCCCCACGAGGTTGCGCTTGCCCGTGTCGTCGGTTTTGCGAGGGATGGTCATGACATCCTGTGTGATCGGGGCGGTGGGTTCCATAGCGCGTTCCATTCTGTGCAAGGCGGCAGTCTATAGTGTAGCAGACATGGCTTGTCACGCCATGGAATGTACCATGGCGTGTCAGAAGTTCGTGAACATCTTACAGCTTAGCTTCCGCAGCGTTTTCCGGCTTCTTCAACAGCTGCCGTGAACCCAAGAAGGCTGAACGTGTCTTGCGTCTTGGTTCCGCGCGAACTTTGCGCACTTGCAACCGCACTTGCGCCCCGTTTCATCGCGGCAATGATCTTTGCATCATCGCCCGGCGATGCTGACCACGCCCATTCGCCATCTGTGAACAGTTGGAAGGTGGAATCACCCACCTGCAACGACACTGTCGATCCGGGGGCGAAAGGGTAGCCGCCAGTAAACGACACCTCGTCTTTAACCTTCTGCCCGGGGCGATAGCTGACGAACAACAGAATATTGCCCCGCTTCACTGCGACCGAGCGGCCATTCTTGGTGTTTACCGTTTCTTTTGGGCTCGAAACGCTCCAACACTCTTTTGGGCTGTCCTCTACAAACACGCTCCAATCCGTGTTTGCTGCGACCCGGTTCGAGCTTTCCTGAGCGGAAACGCCCGTCGCCGCCAGCGACAGACCCAGTGCGCACAACGCGCCTGAAATCGTTCGTATCATGTTTACACAGCCTCCAGCTGCTACTGCCTCAAGCCCTTGCGTGTCCCAACCGTCTGACGCGGCCCTTGACTGTTGCGCTTGGGTCGTTTCCAAGTCTGTGCTCAGAGTTTAGCGCGAAATGCGCGCGTAATAAAAGCCCCTGTGGCGGATTTTTGCGCGTTTCACAGGGAAAGGAGCATTCTATGTCTCAGGCGGAGCGTCTTGTCGAGGTTTGGAGAGGCGATATCCTTGAAAGCCAGCATCATGGCCATGCGGTGATTTGCAGTGCCAAAGGCGAGATTGTCGAGGCGTGGGGCAATCCCGATCAGGTGATTTTACCGCGATCCTCGGCCAAGATGTTGCAGGCGCTTCCTTTGGTTGAAAGTGGTGCGGCGGATGCTGCGGGTCTGACCACCGAGCAACTGGCGCTGTCGTGTGCCAGCCACCAAGGTGCGGCCATTCATACAGATCGTGTGACCCGTTGGCTTTCCGATATGGGTCTGGGCAATGATGATCTGTTGTGCGGCCCACAGATGCCAGATGACAGGGACGCCAGAGTGGGCCTGATCAAGACAGACACAAGCCCCTGCCGCATCCACAACAATTGCTCGGGCAAGCACGCGGGTTTTCTGACCCTGAATCGCCATATGGGCGGTGGCGCAGACTATGTGGACCTTGACCACCCAATACAAAAAACCATCAAGGCCGCGTTCGAGGATATCACGGCCGAAGACAGCCCCGGCTATGGGATTGATGGCTGCTCGGCCCCCAATTTCGCTTCGACATTGGCGGGGATGGGCCGTGCCATGGGGGCTTTTGCAGGGGCGAAAGCGGGTGGCGACAAACGGCACGACGCAGCGGTGAGATTGCGCGAGGCGATGATGTTGCACCCTGAGCTGGTAGCTGGCGAAACCCGCGCCTGCACTGAATTGATGCGCGCCGCCAAAGGAAAAGCTGTTTTGAAAACTGGGGCCGAGGCGTTCTTTGTGGCGATTTTACCAGAACAAGAGCTGGGGGTTGCACTTAAAATCACCGACGGGGCCACGCGTGCCTCGGAATGTGCGATCGCGGCCATTCTTGTGAAGCTTGGGGTCTTGGATGCGAATGATCCGATGGTAAGAAAACGGATGAACCCGGATGTTCTCAATCGTGCTGGCCAGCACACCGGTGAGATCAGGCCCTCCGCGGCATTACTGCGCTAAAACCACTCTGCCAGCAGTTTAAACGCCAATGCGCTTGAGGCGATGACCAAGACAGGTTTGATCAGCTTGGCCCCGATCCGCGAGGCAAGCGTAGACCCCAGATAAGCTCCGGCCATTTGGGCGACACCCATCGCCAGCCCAAGCGCCCACAGGGGTGGGGAAACCAGCATGAACCCCACCAGCCCGCCTAGGTTCGATGCGAAATTCAGCAGCTTGGTATTGGCCGTCGCGCGCAAAATGCCATAGCCCGCAAGGCTGACAAACCCGATCATGAAAAATGCGCCAGCACCCGGCCCCAACAGCCCGTCATAGAACCCGATCAGCGGGACAAATGTGATTGTGAACAAAACTGGGGTGATCCGCTCTTGCTTGTCGATGTCATCAAGGCCGGGCTTCACGGCAAAAAAGACCGCAACCGCAATCAGCAAGACAGGCAGACCCAGTCGAATAAGGTCTGTGGGCAGTGAACTTGCCAGCAAAGCGCCAATGACGGCGCCAGCAAAGGATAATGCCGCAGCGCGCAGTTGGCGGCGCAGGTTCACGTGACCGGCTCGGGCATATGTGACCGCCGCCATGCCTGCACCGAACAGCCCCTGTACCTTGTTGGTGGCCAGCGCGGTAACCGGTGGCACGCCTGCAAGCAGCAGGGCGGGCAGGGTGATCAACCCTCCTCCACCTGCGATGCTGTCCACAAAGCCCGCCACGAAGGCGGCGCCCATCAGCAACAGGACGACTTCGGTCGTCAGGTCAAACACCTGCGAACTCGGTCTTTGCGTAGCCTTGAATATAAAGCAGCGCGGTAAGGTCGCCGTGATTGATGCGGATGTCACATTGCGCTGCGACCGACGGTTTGGCGTGTAGGGCCACACCTGCGCCTGCCATTTCCAACATCCCAAGGTCGTTTGCGCCGTCGCCCACCGCCATCACGTCGTCGTGGGTCAGGTTAAGGCGGGCCGAGATTTCTTTCAGTGCCGCGACTTTTGCTTCGCGGCCCAGAATGGGCAGCCCGACCTGTCCGGTCAGCTGCCCGTCTGCAATCAACAGCGTATTCGCGCGGTTTTCGTCAAAGCCAAGCGTTTCGGCAACGTGGGCCGTAAAGGACGTGAAGCCGCCCGAAACAAGCGCCGCATAAGCCCCGTTCGCTTTCATCGTCGCAAGTAGCGCGCGGCCCCCCGGCATCAGGGTGATCCGATGCGCCAGCACGTCGCCGATGACGGTTTCCGGCAGACCTGCCAGCAGGCCAACACGCTCTTTCAAAGCGCCGTCGAAATCCAACTCGCCGTTCATCGCGCGCGCCGTGATGTCTTTCACCCGCGCGCCCACGCCGGCTTCGTCCGCCAACTCGTCGATGCATTCTTGCTGGATCATGGTCGAATCCATATCCGCCAACAGCATTTTTTTGCGCCGTCCCTGTTCGGGTTGGACAATCAAATCAACGCCCAGCTTTTGAAGATCAGACCAAACCGTCCATCGGTTGTCCGGCAATTGGGCCAACGCAAACTCGGCCGCTTCGTCCGGAGACAGCCACAGCGCCGCACTTCCGCCCCATGCGTTGCGCAGGTTATCAACCAAGGCCGGGTCAAGGTTGGCGGCATCTGGGGCAGTCAGAAGAGTGGCGATGTACATGTTTGGGTCCGTTAGAGGTAAAGTTCTTTTTGTTTCTCGATGAAGGCAAGAAGCGGCGCGCGTTGTTCTTCAACATTCGCAACGAGTGCCATATGTTCTGCGCGAAAGCGTTCGGCAAACGCGTGACCTTTTGTTCCCGGCAACTTTTGGTGCAGTTCTACCACCTCGCCAGCGGGAACAGGCAGGCCAAGTTTTGTCGCCAACAGCCGTGTTGTGCGTTCGGGGCCAAGTGCATTTGTCATCTCGTAGGAAAACCTGAACGTATCCAAGTTCGCGCGCTGGATCAGCTTTTCGGTCCGCGCCTCCATCCACATGATCCGCTTTATCATCGCTGCGATTTGAGGTGCGTCATAGCTGAATTGCTGTTCTGCCTTTTCCAACTTTACCTGATCGGCTGTCGGCGTGTGGGGCACTTGTGTTTGTACTAATCGCGAACCGGACACAGCCTGAGCGACGATATCTTCCCGCATCAGCCAAGCCGTGTGATCGGGTTTAACAATAGATAGGAAACGGCCACCAGTTAGAAAGGTTGTTGCGAGTTGTTTGTAGGTTATTTCAAAACCGAACTGGCCACCCCGTTGCCTGTGGCGCTGTATCAGATCGACAAATTCTCTGAGGTTGCGGGCCGAATGCCGTTGCGCGATCTGGTCGATGAAATATTCGTTGAAGAATTCACCGGGGTGGTTTGACAGCTTTGCATCCCCAATCAGCCGTGTAACCCGCGTGCTGCCGCTTCGGGGCGTGAAGAAGATGGCGTAAAGATTGTGGGGCTTTGGCTTTGCCATGATGCGATCAAAGAGGTCTTGATCGAACGCATCATGTCGAAAGAATCCGCGTCTGCGTTTCAGCAGGTCTAAAAAAGGGCGGGCCTTGGCCACTGGCATGATGAGCTTCCTATCTGTCTGCTGCTTACTGATCATGCACCCACCCCTGCGGGCAAGACCAATGTGAACATCTGTGCGGGCGAAAGTTTCCGATCGTAGACAGGTAGCGCCACAATCCGACGCTCGGCGGGGCTATAACGACATTTTTGATCTTGTGCCAGACGGATATGCGCCTTACGTCGATCAGTGGGACACCCCTCCCCAACGAGGGGCTCATATCTGGAAGGGTATCATGACTGATATTTCTCAACCGGCAACGCGGCCGGCCAATCCGCGCTTTTCTTCTGGCCCTTGTGCCAAACCCCCCATATGGACATTGGATGCGTTGTCGGACGCGGCACTTGGCCGTTCGCACCGTGCCGCTATTGGCAAGGACAAGCTGAAAGCCGCGATCGAAGGCACACGCGACGTTCTGTGCATCCCAGCTGACTATAAGATCGGCATCGTGCCTGCCTCGGACACCGGTGCGGTCGAGATGGCGCTGTGGTCGCTTCTGGGCGTACGCGGGGTCGAACTGCTGGCGTGGGAAAGCTTTGGCGCTGGTTGGGTCACGGACGTGACCAAGCAGCTGAAGCTGGATGCGGTGGCTAAAACAGCTGATTACGGTGAGCTTCCTGATCTGGCGTCGGTCGATTTCACCAACGATGTTGTTTTCACTTGGAACGGCACCACCTCGGGTGTGCGGGTTCCGAATGGCGATTGGATCCCGGCAGACCGCGAGGGTCTGACAATCTGTGATGCGACCTCGGCGGCGTTTGCGATGGATCTGCCGTGGGACAAGTTAGATGTGACCACGTTCAGCTGGCAGAAAGTGCTGGGCGGCGAGGCTGCACATGGCATGCTGATCCTCAGCCCGCGCGCTGTTGAGCGTCTGGAAAGCTATACGCCTGCGTGGCCCTTGCCGAAAATCTTCCGCCTGACCAAGGGCGGCAAGCTGATCGACGGTATCTTCACCGGCGCGACCATCAACACGCCGTCGATGCTGGCGGTCGAGGATTACCTTTTCGCGCTGGACTGGGCGCAATCGGTTGGTGGGCTGGAAGGTCTGATCCATCGCGCGGATGCCAACACCAAGGCGATTGCCGACTTCGTCGAGATGCGCGACTGGATTGATTTCTTGGCGCATGACCCGGCGACGCTGTCAAACACCTCGGTTTGTCTGAAGTTTACCGATGACCGCATCAAGGACGGCGCGGCGTTTGCCAAGGCCGTTGCCAAGCGGTTGGAAGCTGAAGGCGTGGCGCTGGACATCGGAGCCTATCGTGATGCCCCGGCAGGTCTGCGGATCTGGTGTGGTGGCACGGTCGAAACCTCGGACGTTGACGCCCTGATGCCGTGGCTCGACTGGGCGTTCAACGCCGAGATCGCCGCTCAATAAGATTTCGCCCTGCGTTCCAAAGCGCGGGGCACCCCCCCAACATCTTTGTGAAAAGGACCAGACAGATGGCCCCCAAAGTACTCGTATCTGATAAACTCTCAGAAACCGCCGTTCAGATTTTCCGTGATCGCGGCATCGACGTTGATTTCGAGCCCGCGCTGGGCAAGGACAAAGACGCTCTCTTGGCCAGGATTGGCGAATATGATGGCTTGGCCATCCGCTCGGCAACCAAGGTGACTGACAAAATCCTGGAAGCGGCCACCAACCTGAAAGTGGTCGCGCGCGCCGGGATCGGCACCGATAACGTGGACAAGGTTGCCGCGTCCAAGAAAGGTGTGATCGTCATGAACACACCGTTTGGCAACATGATCACCACCGCCGAACACGCCATCGCGATGATGTTCGCTGTCGCGCGCCAGATACCCGAGGCCTCTGCCTCGACCCATGCCGGAAAGTGGGAAAAGTCGAAGTTCATGGGGGTCGAGCTGACCAACAAGACGCTGGGCGTCATCGGTGCGGGCAATATCGGTGGCATCGTCTGCGATCGCGCGCTGGGCTTGAAAATGAAAGTCATCGCCTTTGATCCGTTCTTGTCACAGAAGAAAGCCGACAAAATGGGTGTCGAAAAGGTTGAGCTGGACGAGCTTTTGAAGCGCGCTGACTTCATCACGCTGCACGTGCCGCTGATCGAACAGACCCGCAATATCCTGAGCCGCGAAAACCTTGAGAAAACTAAGAACGGCGTTCGGATCATCAACTGCGCCCGTGGTGGTCTGGTCGATGAAGAGGCATTGGCGGACCTGTTGAAATCCGGTCACGTAGCCGGTGCGGCGTTCGATGTGTTCGCCGTGGAACCCGCCATAGAAAACCCACTGTTTGGCCTGCCCAACGTCGTCTGCACCCCGCATCTTGGGGCCGCTACGACTGAGGCGCAGGAAAACGTGGCGCTTCAGGTGGCCGAGCAGATGTCGGATTACCTGCTGACCGGTGCGGTGCAAAACGCGTTGAACATGCCGTCTGTTACGGCCGAGGAAGCCAAGGTCATGGGGCCATGGATCAAACTGGCCGAACATCTGGGCGCATTTGTCGGGCAGCTGACAGAAGGTCCAATCAAGGCCGTAAACATTCTTTACGATGGTGTCGCGTCCGAGATGAATCTGAAAGCGCTGGATTGTGCTGTTCTGGCAGGGCTGATGAAACCTGTCTTGCCGGATGTGAACATGGTGTCTGCGCCTGTTGTAGCTGCGGATCGGGGGATCAAAACCTCGACCACCACGCAGGCCAAAGGCGGATCGTTTGATGGCTATATCAAACTGACCGTGGTGACGGAAAACCGTGAGCGTTCGATTGCGGGCACGGTCTTCTCGGACGGAAAACCGCGCTTTATCCAGATCAAAGGTATCAACATTGATGCCGAGATAGGCAGTCACATGCTCTACACCACCAACAACGATGAGCCGGGCATCATTGGCGCCTTGGGCAATACAATGGGGGCACATGGCGTGAATATCGCGAACTTCACTTTGGGTCGAAAAGATACGGGCGGCGATGCGATTGCGCTGCTCTATGTCGACAATCCGATCCCGGACACTGTGCTGAAAGCCCTATGTGATACGGGTCTTTTCAATTCGGTGAAGCCGCTGGCCTTTGAAGTTCAATAGACCATCGCCCTGACGAAAAAGGCCCCGGAGATAACCGGGGCCTTTTTTGTTATTCGGCGTCCAAAAGACCTGTTTTGAACAGGACCCCGGCGCCAACCGCGCCAAGAATAGGTGCGACGATAAACAGCCAAAGCTGTCCGATCGCATGCCCGCCCGCAAACAGTGCCGGACCAAATGATCGCGCCGGGTTCACGGAAACGCCGGTCACGTTGATGCCGACCAGGTGGATCACCACCAGTGTCAGGCCAATCGCGATACCAGCCACCGCGCCGGGTGCGCCTGCGCCTGTTGCGCCCAGGATGACCACCACGAACAGGAAGGTCGCTACCAGTTCAAAGATAAGGCAGCGATCATCGTGTATTCACCAAGATAACCCGCGCCCCATCCGTTTTGACCAAGGCCCGACGTTGCCACATCGAAGCCGCCGCCTTTACCAGAGGCGATTAAATACAGGATCGCCGCCCCAACGGTTGCACCTGCAACTTGCGCCACAATGTAAGTGCCAGCTTTTGACGCTGGCAACCGACCAGCTACAACGGCCCCGACTGTGACGGCCGGGTTAATATGGCACCCAGAAACGCCGCCAATGCCATAGGCCATGCCGATCAGTGCAAGGCCAAAGGCGAAGCTGATCCCAGTCAGGCCAATATCGGCGCCGGCGATCACTGCCGCGCCGCAACCAAACAGGACAAGAGTCATTGTCCCAATAAATTCCGCAATCGCTTGTTTCATTTCGCGTCTCCCTGATAAGTGTGCGTCAAGGGTGTTATCGCGAAACGAAAGTTTCAGGTCGCGGGGAAAACCCATAAGTTTAGCACCGCAAGTCAAAGGGCAAATCATGGTTCGGACATATGCAATTGGGGATATCCATGGTAACTTGGACAAGTTGCAGGCTGTTCACGCGTTGATAGCCGAAGACCGCGCGCGCTGCGGCGACGAAGGGGCACCTGTTGTGCATATCGGCGACCTTGTGGACCGTGGACCGGATGCGCGCGGCGTGATCGGCTATCTTATGGCCGGGCAAGCGCGCGGCGAAAACTGGATTGTCCTGAAAGGCAACCATGATCGCATGATGTCGATGTTTCTGCAGGAACACCCGATGGTCGATACCCAGCTGTTGATCGACCATAACTGGCTGCACCCGCGACTTGGCGGCGTCGAGACACTGGCAAGCTATGGCGTTGGGGTGCCAGACGGGATCCGCACCTATCAGCTGCATCCCGAAGCCCGTGCTGCTGTGCCCCAAACCCACCGTGACTTTCTGGAGGCACTACCTGCCATGTACCAGCACGGCGAGGTTTGTTTTGTTCATGCAGGGATTCGCCCCGGTGTTCCTTTGACCGAACAGACCGAGGATGATCTGTGCTGGATTCGTCAGGAGTTCCACAACTCAAACGTTGATCACGGACCGCTGATCGTGCACGGCCACACACCGGTGGATGCGGTGACGCATTATGGCAACCGGGTGAATATCGATACCGGGGCAGGGCATGGAAAGACACTGACCGCCGTGGTGATCGAAGGGCGCGATGTGTGGCGTTTGTCGCCAGAGGGTCGGGTGCCAGCCAAACAAGGGGCTACGCCATAGGCGGCACGCCAGGCCTGCCGTCCTTTAGGTGTCGTCCAGCCGGTTGAACCAGTCGATATCCTCGACCGTGATCCAACCCGAGACGATAATCCCCGCCACAATCGCCCATATGACTGTTCCGATTATCGTGACGATGATCGCGGTGCGTCCCAGCCGGAAATTGGCAGGAGCGCCCGCATGGGTGCCGCGCAGCACTTTGCCTTCGTCCCCTTGGGTGCGCAGGCCGATGGGCAGCACAACGAACATGGTTACGAACCAGATCACCACGTAAAGGACAATGGCGGCGGTGATGGACATCAGACCTGCTCCAGCTCGACCAGCGTGCCGTTGAAGTCCTTGGGGTGCAAAAACAGGACGGGCTTGCCATGTGCGCCGATCTTGGGCTCTCCGGTGCCCAACACACGTGCGCCCGAGGCTTGCAGCTTGTCGCGTGCGGCGATGATGTCGTCGACCTCGTAACAGATATGGTGGATGCCGCCGGACGGGTTCTTTTCAAGGAACCCAGCGATCGGCGATGCGTCACCAAAGGGGTAAAGCAGTTCGATCTTGGTGTTGGGTAGATTGATGAAAACTACGGTCACACCGTGGTCGGGTTCGTCCTGCGGAGCGCCGACTTCTGCGCCAAGTGTGTCGCGATACTGCGCGGCCGCGGCTTCAAGATCCGGCACGGCGATCGCCACGTGATTGAGACGTCCAATCATGTTTTCTCTCCCATTCGAAATACAGACAAATCTTGGATTGGTTATGCCGGGCTTGTGCCAGCCGGGCAAGTGCTGCAGTGCCGCATCGGAAAAAACAGCGCCACGCGTGCTGGCTTAACCAGTTATTAGGCAGTTTTCGCGCAATTTGATCCGCGTAAGGAGAAAGCTGATGAGCGATGACCTTGAATTATTCATGATGGGCACCCCCCCAACTGCCGACCGCCCTTTACAGGGATTGACTGTTCTGGTGGTCGAAGACAGCCGATTTGCATCCGAAGCGATCCGACTGCTCAGTCTGCGATCAGGCGCGCGCATTCGACGCGCAGACAGCCTTCGCGCGGCGCATCGGCATTTGCGGGTTTACCGACCTTCGATTGTGATCGTGGATATGGGGCTGCCGGACGGATCAGGTGCCGACCTGATTGCCGAATTGGCAGCCGATTCCATCCGGGTTCCGGTGCTTTTGGCGATGAGCGGTGATGACACCACCCGCGACCGCGCGATCCAGGCAGGCGCGGACGGATTTTTGGCTAAACCCGTTGACAGTCTGGCCGAGTTCCAGAACAGCATTCTGTCGGTTCTCCCGCCGGCCGAAGGCCCGCCGACACCTCGTGCCATCCCGCAAGACATAATCGCGCCTGACGAATTGGCGTTTCAAGATGATCTAAGTCATGCCGCCGCGCTGATACGCGATGGGGTGGATGGGCCGACGCAGGACTATATCGCGCAGTTTCTGGGCGTTCTGGCGCGCAGTGCCCATGACAACCCTCTTGAAGCGGCCGCGACGAGCCTTGCACAGGCGCGTGCCGAGGGACGCGGAACGGGACCGGATCTGGCGCGTGTTGAAGGGATGGTTCAGGATCGGCTGGCCGACCGACAGGTGCTGTGACTCAAGGCTGCAAGTCCGCGGTAATCCTGTTGCCGCACGCCTTTCGGCGGGCTTTGGGCTGACGTTACGGCACCCAGCCGCTGCCGTGAAATTACCTTTCCGGTGCACGAAATTGGCCGAGGAGCACCTCATTTCCGCCCAATTCTGATGGCAAAAAAATATCAGACGGAGTGAGCAGAAAGTTTCTACGAGGGTTATATTATGAAAAGCCTAATTAAACGGTTCGCGGATGACGAGTTTGGCAATGCTGTGATCGATTGGACGGTCTTGGTATCCGGTGCAGCCATGATGGCAACCGCACTGGTTCTGACTGTAGCCTGACCATAAGTCGGGTTGAGCGATGCAACTCATTAATATGATCAAGACCCGTCCTGTAACTGGTTGTTGATCAAGAGTGTTTTTCCGGCGAGCTGCCGCCGGACAAAAACGAGGGTGCGTGTGGTTCACACGCACCCTTTACTTTTTGTAGTCAGCCCGTTGACCGGGCCCGCCTTTATTCCTGAGGGATGACGCGCAGGTGCAGCTCGCGCAACTGCTCGTTCAGTGGCGCACTTGGTGCGTTCATCATCAGATCCTCTGCGCGTTGGTTCATCGGGAACATCACCACCTCGCGAATGTTTTCCTGATCGGCAAGCAACATCACAATGCGGTCCACACCGGCCGCACAGCCACCATGCGGGGGGGCGCCATATTGGAACGCGTTGACCATGCCGCCAAAGCGCTTGCGCACTTCGTCTTCGCCATATCCAGCCAGTTCAAATGCCTTGAACATAATCTCGGGTTTGTGGTTTCGGATCGCGCCCGATACCAGCTCATACCCGTTGCAGGTCAGGTCATACTGATAGCCACGCACAGTCAGCGGATCGCCCTGAAGGGCTTCCATCCCGCCTTGCGGCATCGAGAAGGGGTTGTGGTCGAAATCCAGCTTGCCGGTTTCGTCATCCATTTGGAAGATCGGGAAATCCACGATCCACGCAAACGCAAAACGATCCCTGTCCAGCAGGTTCAACTCGTCCCCAATGACGTTGCGTGCGCGCCCGGCTACGGGTTCGAACGCTTTGGGCTTTCCGCCAAGGAAGAAGGCCGCATCGCCGACTCCCAGCCCCAATTGCTGGCGAATGGCTTCTGTGCGTTCGGGGCCAATGTTCTTGGCCAAGGGGCCTGCGGCTTCCATGCCGCCTTCAACTTCACCGGACTTCAGTTTGGCCTGCGCGTCTTTGACTGGAATGCCAAGCTCCTGTGCCACTGAATCTGCGGTCTTTTCGCGCCAGAAGATATAGCCCATGCCGGGCAGACCCTGTTCCTGCGCAAACTTGTTCATCCGGTCACAGAACTTGCGCGAGCCGCCGGTTGGTGCAGGAATGGCGCGGATTTCAGTGCCGTCCTGTTCCAGCAGCTTGGCGAAAATCGCAAAGCCCGAACCGCGGAAATGATCCGAGACAACCTGCATTTTGATCGGGTTGCGCAGGTCCGGCTTGTCGGTGCCATACCAAAGGGCGGCATCCTTATAGGAAATCTGTGGCCAATCCTGATCGACTTTGCGCCCGCCGCCAAACTCTTCGAACACACCTTTCAACACCGGTTGGATTGTGTCGAACACGTCCTGTTGGGTGACAAAGGACATCTCCATGTCCAGTTGATAGAAGTCGGTGGGCGACCGGTCCGCGCGCGGGTCTTCGTCACGGAAGCAGGGTGCGATTTGGAAGTATTTGTCGAACCCGGCGACCATCATCAGCTGTTTGAACTGCTGCGGGGCTTGCGGCAGGGCATAGAATTTGCCGGGGTGCAGACGCGACGGCACAAGGAAGTCGCGCGCGCCTTCAGGGCTCGACGCTGTGATGATCGGCGTTTGATATTCGCGGAAATCCTGATCCCACATTCGCTTGCGCATCGAGGCCACAACGTCCGAGCGCAGTTTCATGTTTTCCTGCATCACCTCGCGGCGCAGGTCAAGGAAGCGGTATTTCAGGCGCGTTTCCTCTGGGTATTCCTGATCGCCGAAGACCATCAGTGGCAGCTCCTCGGAGGCGCCCAGCACCTCCAAATCGCGCACGAAGACTTCGATCTCGCCTGTGGGGATTTTATCGTTTACCAGATCAGCGTCGCGGGCCTTCACGTTGCCGTCAATGCGTATGCACCATTCCGACCGCACCTTCTCCATCTCGGCGAAGACCGGGCTGTCGGGGTCGCAGAGCACTTGCGTGATGCCGTAATGGTCGCGCAGGTCGATGAAAAGAATGCCGCCATGATCGCGGACCCGATGGACCCAACCAGACAGGCGAACCGTGTCGCCTACATTCGATTTGTTCAGTTCAGCGCAAGTGTGGCTGCGAAAAGCGTGCATGGGTGCCCCCGTCGAGCGGTTCATATGTATCGCGCCGATACACCCGCCTTGGCACGCAAAGTCAAGCCGAAGCGGCAACATCGCGCGGAAAAGACGGTTTCAAAGGCGCTAAAATGTTTTCCCAGATGCACAATGCCGATAGAAACCGCAAAAGAACCGTCCTGATAGGTATTGTATTTCGGAGGCACGGACTATTTTGAGTAACAAATTTGAACCAACCGAGCCGGTGGTGACCGGATCGGGGTCCACCTTCGCCGGGTTGCCGGATTTTCCGAAGCTGGCCATTTTGCTAGGCTGCCTGTCTGCCGTTTTGCTGTCGGGTTACTGGTCAACCTTTCCGCATGACTTTGCTGCACTGTATGTTGCTGCGCAATTCTATGAGCAGGGGCTGTTTGACTTCGTTTACCAGTCGGATGGCAATTTTTTCTGGAACGAAACTCCCGAGGCATGGCGCAATGCGACAGAAGTGATCGCAGCGACCTATGGTGAGCCGATATATCACTATGCGCCGTATGTTTATCCACCTCTTTGGGCCGCTCTTCTTGCGCCCGTCACGGCTTTCCTGGGCTTCGGGACTGTGGCCAAAGTTGTGCTTTGTGCAAACGTAGCGGCATTTCTTGGAATGATTTGGCTGGGATTTCGGTTACTTCGACCTGCCAACGTGCGAGCACTGAATTGGGCGCTTTTTCTGGTGATTTTGCTTGCAACAAGCAGCATCTCTCACCTCGCATTGAACTTGGGCCAACCGCAGATCGGCGTCTGCTTCTTGATCCTGTTATCGTTCTGCTGCTTGGCGGACAACAGGCCTGTCCAATCCGGTGGGTGGCTGGCGCTGGCCGCTGCCGTCAAACTGGCGCCAGCGATGTTCATTATCATTTTTCTGATGGAGCGGAATTGGCGGGCACTGGCCAGTTTCACCCTGATAGGTGGTATTTTGGCGGTTTTGTCAGTCTCTGTGGCTGGCTGGCCGCTCCATGCGGCATTTCTGGCGAAACTCGCCGAATTGGATGGTGGGACAATGCTCAGCCGGATTAATCTGGGTCTGGAAATAGAACTCTATCAGCTGTGGTTGGTGTTCACCGGTGATTTCTCGTGGAGGGTGGAAGAACCGGAGTTCATCTTTCCACCGCGCTGGATCAGCTGGATTGTGAGCCTGTCGTTTGTAGTGGGTGTGGTTGCGACTTTTCTTATGTCGCGCGGGTTATCACCGCGAGCACGCATCTGGAGCCGATTGATCCTGATTTCTTTGGTGCTGTTGTTCACCAGCCCGTTGGGTTGGATACATTACCTAATCTTACCGACGATGCTGTTGCCGGGAGTTCTTGAGTACTCAAAAAGCCATCGGGTGCTTTTGTTATTCGCCCTTCTGCTCGTGGGATATTCGCTGCCCCTTTATCTTTATTTCGATGAAATCTGGTGGTCATTTATCCCTCAGATGATGTTTCATTTCTTGCTTGCGGTACTCGTCTTTGTGGGTGTGCTGCGCATGACCGCAAAAATGCAGGTTTCGTGAATGACTGCGTCCGGTCCGGAAGCCGCAGCGCTTTTGTTTCAGAATAACTGCGCCGTTCTGCGATACTCCGGTCTGTATTGGCGGTTCTGCCCTACCAAACCTCACCACTGACCCCAATCAGGGCTTGCGCAATATGCCCCCTTCTCTATAACCCACGACAATTTGCGCGCGGGTGAGAATCCCGGCCGCGATCCAGTCTGCCGATGGGGGTCATCATGCCTAAAAGAACCGATATCAACTCAATCATGATCATCGGCGCGGGGCCTATCATCATTGGGCAGGCTTGCGAATTTGATTATTCCGGGGCGCAGGCGTGCAAGGCGCTGCGTGAAGAAGGGTACCGGGTCATTCTGGTGAACTCGAACCCAGCAACGATAATGACCGATCCGGACATGGCGGATGCCACGTATATCGAACCGATTACCGCTGACGTGGTTACGAAGATCATTGAAAAGGAACGCCCGGACGCCTTGCTGCCCACAATGGGCGGACAAACAGGATTGAACACCGCGCTGAAACTGGACGATCTGGGCGTGCTTGCCAAATACAATGTCGAACTGATTGGCGCGAAACGCGATGCCATTGAAATGGCCGAGGACCGCAAGCTGTTTCGCGAAGCGATGGATCGTCTGGGAATTGAAAACCCGAAAGCCACCATCGCGAACACCATGCAGGAATGCCTGGACGCGATTGATTATGTGGGTATGCCCGCGATTATTCGCCCGGCCTTTACACTTGGCGGTACCGGCGGTGGTGTCGCGTATAACCGCGAGGAATACGAGCACTATTGCCGCACCGGCCTAGATGCCTCGCCGGTTAGCCAGATCCTGATCGACGAAAGTCTTTTGGGCTGGAAAGAGTTCGAGATGGAGGTGGTGCGCGACACCGCTGACAACGCAATCATCGTCTGTTCCATCGAGAACGTCGACCCGATGGGGGTGCATACGGGCGATTCAATCACCGTCGCGCCTGCGCTGACCTTGACCGACAAAGAATATCAACTGATGCGTACGCATTCGATCAACGTTCTGCGCGAGATTGGCGTCGAAACCGGCGGATCGAACGTGCAATGGGCGGTGAACCCGGAAGACGGCCGCATGGTGGTGATCGAAATGAACCCGCGTGTGTCGCGGTCCTCGGCGCTGGCCTCGAAGGCCACGGGTTTCCCGATTGCCAAAATCGCCGCGAAGCTGGCGGTTGGCTATACGCTGGACGAGCTGGACAATGACATCACCAAAGTGACGCCTGCGAGCTTTGAGCCGACAATTGACTATGTCGTGACGAAAATTCCGCGCTTTGCCTTCGAGAAATTCCCCGGTGCCAAACCTGAGCTGACCACCGCGATGAAATCTGTGGGCGAGGTTATGTCGATCGGCCGCACCATCCACGAAAGCCTGCAAAAAGCACTGGCCTCGATGGAAACCGGCCTGACCGGGTTTGACGAGATCAACATCCCCGGCGCGCCCGATCAAGCCGCCATCATCAAGGCCATTTCCGAACAGCGCCCCGACCGTATTCTGAAAATCGCGCAAGCCATGCGCTTTGGCATGTCCGACAAGGATATTCAGGCCTGTACGGCCTTTGACCCATGGTTCCTTGCGCGTATTCGCGAGATTATCGAAACCGAGGCCGCCGTCAAAGAAAGCGGTTTGCCGTCTGACGAAGCCGGTTTACGTAAGCTCAAGATGATGGGCTTTACTGATGCGCGTTTGGCCAAGCTGACGGGCTTCAAGGAAAGCGATGTGCGCAGCGCCCGCCGCAAGGTTGGCGTCAACGCCGTGTTCAAACGCATCGACACTTGTGCCGCCGAATTTGAAGCGCAAACACCCTATATGTATTCGACCTATGAAGCCCCAATGATGGGTGATGTCGAGTGCGAAGCCCGCCCGTCAGATCGCAAGAAAGTGGTCATTCTTGGTGGTGGCCCGAACCGGATCGGGCAGGGGATCGAATTCGATTACTGCTGCTGTCACGCGTGTTTCGCGCTGACCGAGGCGGGCTATGAAACGATCATGATCAACTGCAACCCCGAGACGGTTTCGACCGACTATGACACCTCGGACCGTCTGTATTTCGAGCCGCTGACTTTTGAGCATGTGATGGAGATTCTGACGAAAGAGTTGGAGAATGGCACGCTGCACGGTGTGATCGTCCAATTTGGCGGTCAGACGCCCCTGAAACTGGCCAACGCGCTGGAGGCCGAGGGCATTCCGATCCTTGGCACCACCCCGGACGCGATTGACCTTGCTGAAGATCGCGAACGGTTCCAGGCGCTGGTCAACCAACTTGGCCTGAAGCAGCCCAAGAACGGTATCGCCTCGACCGATGCCGAAGCCCTTGCGATTGCCGAGGATATCGGCTTCCCGCTGGTGATCCGCCCGTCCTATGTTCTGGGTGGCCGCGCAATGGAAATCGTGCGCGATATGGCGCAACTGGAACGCTACATCGCCGAGGCTGTGGTGGTTTCAGGCGACAGCCCTGTGCTGCTTGACAGCTACCTGTCAGGCGCGGTCGAGGTGGATGTGGATGCGCTGTGCGACGGTGAAAGCGTTCATGTCGCCGGTATCATGCAGCACATCGAAGAGGCGGGTGTTCACTCGGGCGACAGCGCTTGTTCACTGCCGCCTTACAGTCTTAGTCCCGAAATTATCCTTGGTCTGCGCGAACAATCCAAAGCACTTGCCTTGGCGTTGAACGTCGTGGGTCTGATGAACGTGCAGTTCGCCGTCAAAGACAACGAGATCTATCTGATCGAGGTGAACCCGCGGGCCTCGCGCACTGTGCCATTTGTAGCCAAGGCTGTGTTGTCCCCGATCGCGTCAATTGCGGCGCGTGTCATGGCAGGCGAAAAGCTGGGAGCGTTTGATCTGGTCAATCCCGAGATTGACAGTTTTGCGGTCAAAGAGGCTGTGTTGCCGTTTGCCCGCTTCCCCGGCGTTGATACGCTTCTGGGCCCGGAAATGCGGTCGACGGGCGAGGTGATGGGCGCAGACAAAAGCTTTGCAATGGCATTCTTGAAAGCGCAGCTTGGCGCTGGAACCGTCTTGCCAACGCAAGGCAATGTTTTCCTGTCGATCAAAGAGGGTGACAAGACCGAACAACTGGCCGAGACGGCCAGATTGTTGAAAGAACAGGGTTTTACCATTCTCGCCACCCGCGGCACTGCGTCGTTCCTGTCGGAAAATGGCGTGGAAACCGAGACAGTCGCCAAGGTGTATGAGCATGGTCGAAACATCGTTGACCGCATGAAGGATGGCGAGGTGCATCTGGTCATGAACACGACCGAAGGCACGCAGTCCGTTAACGACAGCCGCGAAATGCGTAACGTCGCACTGATGTCAAAGATCCCATATTTTACAACCCTCGCAGCCAGCCACGCAGCCGCCAGCGCCATGAAAGCCCGCGGTGAGCGCGAAATAGAGGTCAGACCGCTCCAAAGCGCGTAACATCTTGAAAACAAGGGGTTCGGTAAGGATATGCCGAGCCCCTTCATTTATGGTATGATTGGGGGACCCAGATGGAGATCCCTGATGAAACAGTTCATACCCCTGTTTGCAATCGGTTTGCTGGCTGCCTGCGAAACCGCCGCAACATACACGCCACCCGCAACCGACCTTCCCTTGTTTGGGGACGGCTACCGCGCCGATGGTGATCAATGCCGCCGCGTTGGTGAAAGCGCCGAAACCGTCGAATTCCTTGATCACACGGCAGATCTTGTCGCTTGCCCGGAAGACTACGAAGGGTTGGGCGTGTTCATGACCGAAACCGGCGGCACCGAAGTCGCACGGATCGATGGCTGGGTGCTGTTTAGCGTGTCGACAGAGGGCTAATTTGAGTTGGTCCAAACCAGCACGCCACGCGTAATAATGCACGAAGACCTCGCGCCGGTTTCTGCCTGAATAACCTATGCAAGGGAATGTGAATAGACAGCTTGCGCCCGCAGTCTAGAGTGATCGGCAGGATCTGTCGGCTGCGGGCTTGGAACTATCCGCGCGACAGACATGCTGTTTCGACGCTATCCGTCCCGCTTTTCACAGTTAACACCCAGCAGGAGATTGTTATGAAACGTAAAAGTGCTTCCGATTTCGACCCGCGTTTGCTTGAACTTTACGACGGCTACGTGCATGGCAAGATGACCAAACGCCAGTTTCTGACCAACGCGACGAAATATGCCGCGGCTGGAGTAACGGCGGCTGCGCTTTTGGAAAGTTTGCAACCGAATTATGCGCTAGCCCAACAGGTGGCGCCGGATGACCCCGCGATCGAGACCGAGGTTGTTGAGTATGAAAGCCCGGATGGTCACGGCACGATCAAAGGCTTGATGGCCAAACCGGCCGGCGCGACTGGCCTGTTGCCTGCGGTACTGGTTGTTCACGAAAATCGTGGTCTCAATCCTTATATCGAGGATGTAGTGCGGCGCACCGCCAAGGCTGGTTTCCTTGCCTTTGGTCCGGACGGTTTGACGCCCCTCGGCGGCTATCCCGGCAATGACGATGACGGGCGCACGATGCAAAAAGAGCTGGATGGCGGCAAGCTGATGGAAGACTTTTTCGCGGCGTTCGAGTTTCTGGTGGGCCATGAAGGGTCAACCGGCAAAGTCGGTGCCGTTGGCTTCTGCTACGGGGGCGGCGTGTGCAATGCGCTGGCCGTGGCGTATCCCAACATGGCAGCCTCGGTGCCGTTCTATGGCCGCCAACCAGACGCTGCCGATGTACCCGAGATCAATGCACCGCTTCTCATTCACTATGGCGAACTGGATGAGCGCATCAATGCTGGCTGGCCCGCCTATGAAGAGGCTTTGATGGCAGCGGGTAAAACGTACGAAGCTCATATCTACGCGGGTGTGAATCACGGTTTTCACAATGACACCACTCCCCGCTATGACGAGGCCGCCGCAACACTGGCATGGGACCGCACGTTGGCGCATTTCAACAAGTATTTGGTGTAATAGGGCCGAGTTTAGACCTGACAGATAGCTGACGAAGGCTTGGTGCCGGTGACACGTTCGGTGGACGGGTTGGCCAACTGAGTAACTGACATCGGCGGCGCCAGAAACGCGTGGATAGGCGGCTGGATGCGGTCTGGCGAGTCGCGTGCGTGTAACGCAGGTGACATCGCAAGCTTATGCTTCGGCACTAGTCCTCCGATTGCGCGTAGGCAGCAAAGACTTCAGCCCCTGTCATCATCTTAGTCTTGTCTGCCAGCGTGTAGAAGGACGGTTTGCTGTCGGTAAACACCTGTAACGACAGGCTCAGGTCTGATGTGTCATCCAAAAGGCCAGCGGACATCTGATACTCATCTGCATCAATGATATGGTAATACAGGTTTGATCCGCAGGTCTTGCAGAACCCGCGCTCTGCCCATTCGGACGAGCGGAATGTCGTGATATTGTCGGCCCCCTCGAAGGACAGGTCTTGGCACGTGATCTCAAAATAGGGACCGGACGACCAACCTCGGCACATGTCGCAATGGCAGGCGGCGATCGTCGGATTTGTGGCTGTCGCGCGAAATTTAACCTTGCCGCAAAGACACTTACCAGAGACTTCTCTCGCCGCTGCCACCATGGTCCGATCTCCCTTTTTTAAGGAGATAATCAAGGCACAGACTGGCAGAAATAACAATACATTGCCCTGACACCAATCAAGCGCGCTTAGGCATTCAACCCCGGAGCGTCGATCTTGAACACGCCATTGATCCGCCACTTGTCGTCAATCAAGATCATCTCATAAATGAACCAGAAACCGGCGCCCTGACGATCCGTGACCTTCAGGCGCTGCCAGGTCGAGCCGTTTCTGTTCTCGCTGTTCAGAAACGTGATGTCGGATGGGCGCCAGACCATTGGATAGCTTCCGCTCACCATGCTGCCAAAGTTTTCGGGCGTTCCGAAAATGGACTGGATATTGGGCGAGGCGAAGGAGAATGCCGTTTCGAGATCGTCGGCCTCGAAGGCTTCGATCTGTGACGCGATCACATCCTTGATGGACAGATCTTGGGCCTGCGCGGGCACAGCATTTCCCCAGACAAACGCAATGACGATAAGCAGATAACGCATTCAAGAAACCTCCCTACATTGTGTTGAATACGCCCGACGTGGCGTATTGGATCAATGATAGAAGGGTAAAGAGGTTATGCCTTGCGCGCTACGCCCCACAAATCGTATTCCCCGGCCTCATCCACTTCGACGCGGACAATCTCTCCGACGGTCATCGCCTCGGTGCCTTCGTCGATGAACAGGTTGCCGTCGATTTCGGGCGCATCGGCTTTGGTACGGCAGGTGGCGATGCCATCTTCGTCGATGTCGTCAATGATCACGTCCATGCGCTGACCAACTTTCGCAGCGAGTTTTGCCTCAGAGATAGCTTGAGCCTTTTCCATGAACCGGTCCCAACGATCTTGTTTGACCTCGGCTGGGACGTGGTCGGGCAGGGTGTTTGACCGGGCGCCATCGACGTTTTCGTATTGGAAGCAGCCGACGCGGTCCAACTGTGCTTCGTCCATCCAATCCAGAAGCGTCTGGAATTCGTCCTCAGTCTCGCCGGGATAGCCGACGATGAAAGTGGACCGCAGGGTAATGTCCGGGCAGGTCGCGCGCCACGCGGCGATCTCGTCCAGCGTTTTAGACGCCGCCGCCGGGCGCGCCATACGTTTGAGCGTATCGGGATGGGCGTGTTGGAACGGGATGTCCAGATAAGGCAGGATCAGCCCGTCTGCCATCAGCGGGATCAACTGGCGGACATGCGGATAGGGATAGACATAGTGCAGGCGCACCCACAGATCGCGCCCAGCCCCCAGCGATCCAAGGTCGCGGGCCAGATCGGTGATATGGGCACGATGCCCGCGATCTTCGGCGTGTTTGATATCGACACCATACGCTGACGTATCCTGACTGATGACCAGCAGTTCCTTGACGCCAGCCTCGACCAACTTCTCTGCCTCGCGGATCACTGCGTGGGCAGGGCGGGAGGCGAGCTTGCCGCGCATATCGGGAATGATGCAGAACTTGCACTTGTGATTGCAGCCTTCCGAGATTTTCAGATAGCTGTAATGGCGCGGGGTCAGCGACACACCGGTCGCAGGCAACAGGTCCACAAACGGGTCGGGGTTGGGCGGCACGGCGCCGTGTACGGCATCCAGAACCTGTTCATACTGATGCGGTCCAGTCACGGCCAGAACGCTGGGATGGGTGCCGCGGATATAATCCTCTTCCGCGCCCAGACAGCCGGTGACGATCACGCGGCCGTTTTCATTCAGCGCTTCGCCGATGGCCTCAAGGCTTTCGGCCTTGGCTGAATCCAGAAATCCACATGTGTTCACGATCACCGCGTCGGCCCCGGTATAGTCCGGGCTGATCGCATAGCCTTCGGCGCGCAGGCGCGTCAGGATGCGTTCACTGTCGACCAGCGCCTTGGGGCAGCCAAGGCTGACCATGCCGATGGTCGGCTGGCCATCGCGCTTGGGCTCGGAGAACCGGGCTTTCGGGGCAAGGTCAGGACGAAGGTTTGGTGGGTTCACTGGATCTGTCATGGCGCGCATATAGCCGCATGTGGGCAGGCTGGAAAGCAAAAGCGCACATCGCATGGGCGTGCAGACATGAAAAAAGGCGCGCAGGTTGCCCAACGCGCCTTTGGTCTGAATTTCGTGACGGTCTTACCGTTTGCGGTCGCGACGCGAGGACATGGGCTGGAACGCGACGCCTACATGCGCCTCGCAATAGGGTTTGCCTTGCTGAACGGGCAGGCCGCAGAACCAGAATTCTTCGGTCGCCGGATCGCCGATGGGCCATTTGCAAGTCCGTTCGGTCAGTTCCATCAAGTGCAGCTTCTTAGCGCCTTTTTCAACTTCACGCACCGATGCCAGCGCTTCGGGGCTGATTTCGTTAGCCGACGGCTGTGGCGGCAGGGGTTGGCCTGCCGGAATGATCTGCTTGCGCGCCGGAATGGGTCGGGCTTCGGCAGCAGGTTTTGAGGCGGCTTCCGCCTCTTTCTTAGCCGCGGCCTTTTTGGGTGGGGCCTTAGGTTTGGCGGCGGCCTTGGGCGCAGCCTTTTCCTTGGCCGGAGCTTTCGAGCCACCACCAGACCGGTTTGACAGGCCCAGACGGTGCACCTTGCCAATCACAGCATTGCGGGTCACACCCCCAAGTTCTTTGGCGATGACGGAGGCTGATTGCCCCTCGCCCCACATCTTT
This sequence comes from Aliiroseovarius sp. M344, assembly GCF_025140835.1. Classification (NCBI taxonomy): domain Bacteria; kingdom Pseudomonadati; phylum Pseudomonadota; class Alphaproteobacteria; order Rhodobacterales; family Paracoccaceae; genus Aliiroseovarius; species Aliiroseovarius sp. M344. The sequence goes on along the minus strand of NZ_CP081153.1, from coordinate 2,628,319 downwards.
TTCAGGATTTCAACGCGATCGTCGGTCCAGGACATATTTCTTCCCGTTTTTGGGGTCGACTGCCGGGTATGGCCCGGACAGCCCAGTGAATTCACAAGCGCCTATTTTAGTCATAGGCGCGGGGGATACAAGCGCAGATACGGGATCAGCGCGACCTGCGACTTTCGCGCCATGCCAACAAGATGCCGCCGGCGATGATTATCCCGGCCCCTAACAGGCTTGTGGTCACAGGAACGACCCCGAAAGCGGTGAAATCATAAAGACCTGCAAACAGCAACGTGGCGTATGAGAACGGTACGACAAAGCTGGCGTCGGCGCGCTTCATCGACTGGATGAAGCAGGTTTGGGCCAGTGCCATCATGAAACCTAATGCCGCCAACGCTGCCCATTGGGCTGGTGTCGGAGGCTGCCAAACCCAAATGACGGCCAACGTCGCTATGGTCAGGCCAATGCCATTGTTTATCCACAGGATCTGCAACGGAGCCTCGCGCCCCGTGAGCCGTTTGATCAGGGTGATCTCAAACCCCATGACCATCGCTGCAACCAGTGCCAGAAGGGCGGCCGGATGGACGCTTCCAGCGCCAGGCTGGATCAAGATCAATGCGCCCACCAAGGCCGTCGCCGCGGCAAACCACCGGATCGGCCCGACACGCTCGCCCAACAGGGGAATGGCAAGAATCATTGCAAAAACTGGGTTCAGAAAGCTGATGGCGGTGGCATCCGCCAAGGGTATGAACGCAACCGCTGCGAACATAAGGGAAATGCCAGTCCAGCCAGACGCCGACCGGGCGATGTGCAAAGGCAGGTTCGCGGTTCTGATCGTCGGGCGGACGATTCCCACGACCGAACTGATTGCCAGAAAGGCAAACAGGAACCGGCCATGGCTGATCTGCAGCGGATGTAATGGGTCGCCCAACACGTCGCGCCCGACAAGTTTGGCCATCAGCGTCGTGCCCGCAATCAGGGATGATGCCAGCAGCATAAAGCCTGCTGCGGCGAGGGGATTGGGGCGTGTTTCCATCGGCCCCGCTTACCGGGCGGCGAGGCGATTGAAAAGTGTGGACAGACGATTTGCCTTCGCTTATGCCGAGCTTATGAACAAACACTTGCATATCGCTGCCACCCGACGCCGACGCTTCTGCGTCTGACGTTACGTTCTGTTTGTTCCCGCGCTTTTGCGCAGTCCTCTTTTGAAATTGTTGACTTGAAGCCAGCCATACGGCACCCAAGGGCTTCTTTTATAAAGGATACCGACATGATCCCGTCGCTTCTTCCGACCTATAACCGTGTAGACCTTGCTTTTGAGCGGGGTCAGGGCAGTTGGCTGATCACGGAGCGCGGCGAGCGATACGTTGATCTGGGGGCTGGCATTGCGGTCAACGCGCTGGGCCACGCGCACCCGGCGCTGGTCAAGGTGCTGGCTGAACAAGGCGGAAAGCTGTGGCACGTGTCCAACCTCTATACCATTCCCGAACAGCGGAAGCTGGCTGATACGCTGGTCGATCTTACCTTTGCGGATACAGCTTTCTTTACAAATTCGGGCACAGAAGCGTGCGAACTTGCCGTCAAGATGGCGCGGAAATACTGGCATGATAAAGGCCAGCCCGAGCGCACACGGGTCATCGGGTTTGAAGGATCGTTCCATGGCCGATCATCAGCGGGGATTGCTGCGGCTGGCGGCGAGAAACTGACCAAGGGCTTCGGCCCGCTTTTGCCCGGATTTACGCATCTGCCTTTCGGGGATCTGGATGGACTGACCAACGCTTTGGCGGGTGAGGACATCGCCGCTGTAATCATCGAGCCGGTGCAGGGCGAGGGCGGCATTCGCCCTGTGCCTGACGCAGAGCTAAAAGCGATCCGCGCGGCGTGTGACAAAACCGGCGCGCTGTTGATCTTTGATGAAGTGCAATGCGGTATGGGCCGGACGGGTAAACTGTTCGCTCATGAATGGTCGGGTGTGACACCCGATATCATGATGGTCGCAAAGGGCATTGGGGGCGGATTCCCACTGGGCGCGGTTCTTGCGACCGAAGACGCCGCAAGTGGTATGGTTGCGGGCACCCATGGCTCGACCTATGGCGGCAACCCGTTGGCCTGTGCCATTGGCGCTGAAGTGACAGAAATCGTGTCGGATGAGGCGTTTCTTGAAGAGGTGCGCCGCAAATCGGGGCTGCTCCGCCAAAAGCTGGAAGGTCTGGTTGCGGCACATCCTGATGTTTTCGTGGGCGTCCGAGGCGCGGGCCTGATGTTGGGTTTGATCTGCAAAGCGCCCAACACCGATGTGTTGAAAGCCTGTTATGGCGCGGGGGTGCTGTGTGTTCCGGCTGCCGATAACGTGCTGCGCATCCTGCCAGCCCTTACCATTGAAGACGAAGACATGTCCGAGGCCGTCGCGCGTCTGGACACCGCTGCCAAGGCCGTGGAGGGCCAGAACCCATGAAGCATTTTCTGGACATCAACAAGACAAGCCCCGAAGACCTGACCGGCATGATGGCCGAAGCGCACCGCATCAAAACCGCGCGCGCAGGTCGCCCCAAGGCAGCGCTGGACGACGAACGGCCGCTTGACGGCCACATGGTCGCGTTAATCTTTGAAAAGCCGTCCACCCGGACCCGCGTCAGCTTTGACGTGGGCGTGCGCCAGATGGGCGGTGAGACCATGGTGCTGTCCGGGTCCGAGATGCAGTTGGGTCATGGTGAGACCGTGGCCGACACCGCCAAGGTGCTCAGCCGCTATGTCGACCTGATCATGATCCGCACGTTTGAGGAAGCCACGCTGCTGGAAATGGCGGAATATGCCGATGTGCCGGTGATCAACGGCCTGACCAACCGCTCGCATCCCTGCCAGATCATGGCTGATATTCTGACCTACGAAGAGCATCGCGGCTCGATCGCAGGCAAGAAGGTTGTCTGGGCGGGCGATGGCAACAATGTTTGCGCCTCGTTCCTGCACGCCGCCGGACAGTTCGGCTTTGATGTGACCTTCACCGGTCCGGAAGTGCTGGACCCTGAGGCCATGTTTGTGCAGGAGGCGCGCGCCAAAGGCGCCAATGTTGAAATCGTTCGCGACCCGGTAAAAGCAGTCGAAGGGGCGGACCTTCTGGTTGCCGATACATGGGTGTCGATGCACGACGCGCCGTCAGCCCGCGAGCGGCGCCACAACCTGCTTCGGCCCTATCAGATCAACGATGCGCTGATGGCCCATGCCAAGCCCGACGCGCTGTTCATGCATTGTCTGCCCGCGCACCGGGAAGAGGAAGTGACGAATTCGGTCATGGACGGCCCGCAATCTGTGATCTTTGACGAAGCCGAGAACCGGTTGCACGCCCAGAAGGCCGTGATGCGCTGGTGTTTGGGGAAATAGGCTTTGGTCGCAAGGCCGGGCAGGGGCTTTGCCCCTACGGTGCCACACTGCGCGTGGCACCTACCCCAGGATATTTCGGGCCAGAAGAAGGTTGGCGGGCAGCGGTGGGGTTCAGGCCGCGATGGCGTTCAGCACGTAGAAAATTACAGCTGACATGAGAGCTGCGGCCGGAACCGTGATCACCCAGGCCGCAACGATGGTCATGAAATGGGAGCGGCGCACCAGTTTGCGGCGACGGCGTTCTTCGGGCGCGATGCGTTTGACTTCGGGGCGGGCGGCGGTGGACCGACGCAGGCGGCGCTCCATATGGTGTTCGCGATAGAACCCGACGCCGAAAACGCCGCCCACGGCGATATGGGTCGAACTGACGGGCAGGCCCAGCCAGCTGGCGACGATCACCGTGATGGCCGCCGACAGCGCCACGCAATAGGCGCGCATCGGGTTTAGTTTGGTGATCTGGCTGCCCACCATGCGGATCAGTTTCGGGCCAAACAGCATCAGGCCGAAGCTGATGCCGAAGGCGCCGATGACCATGACCCATGTCGGAATGGTCACTTTGGCCGCAACGTCGCCCACGCTTTCCACGTGGACAATCGCGGCCAGAGGCCCGACGGCGTTTGCCACGTCATTTGCCCCATGAGCAAAGGACAACAGGGCGGCAGAGAAGATCAAAGGCAGGGCAAAGAGGGTCTTCAGGGACTTGGTTCGGTTCTCGAGCCCCTTAGCTTGACGCGCGATCAACGGGGCTGAAACAACATAAGTGATGACGCCAGCTGCGGCGCCGATCAGCAGGGCAGTTCCAAGGTCAATTTTGATGATCTGTTTCAGCCCTTTGATCGACAGGTAAGTGCCAAATGCGGCGGCCATGATGCCGATCAGAACCGGAACCCACCGTTTTGCGGCGGCGATTTTATCGTCTTGGTAGATGATTTTGTGTTTGATCAAGGCAAGGAAGAGCGCCGCAATCGCGCCGCCCAAAACGGGGGATATCACCCAAGAGGCTGCGATCTTGCCCATTGTTGGCCAGTTAACGGCGGCAAATCCGGCGGCTGCGATACCTGCCCCCATAACGCCGCCGACGACGGAGTGGGTTGTCGAGACCGGCGCACCGACCCAGGTGGCCAGGTTCACCCAAAGCGCCGACGAGATCAGGGCAGCCATCATCGCCCAGACGAAGGCGCGCGACTGATCAAAACCCGATGGGTCAATGATTCCTTTTGAGATGGTCGAGACAACATCGCCTCCCGCCAAGAGCGCGCCAGCGCTTTCGCAAATGATGGCAATGAAAATTGCGCCACCCATAGTCAGCGCGTTCGCCCCTACAGCTGGGCCCATATTGTTGGCAACATCATTGGCGCCGATATTCAACGCCATGTAAGCGCCAAACGCCGCGGCAATCACAACAACCAAAGACGTTGGTGTTTGACCGAAGAAGACCGCTGCCCCCAAAGCCGCAATAACGATGAAAGCGAGAGCTACGCCCATACCGACCAGTGGTCGGGAAACATACTGCGCGGCGTATTCGACCTGACTTATGCGGTTCAGGTCTTTGTCCAGCGTTTTCCACTGGCTGCCACGATTGTCTGCGCTCATCATTCCACCCCTTGGCCGGCAGGTTGTTATACGGCCGTTACGCAGCCGTCACAATTTAGCGCCTGCGCTAGACGGTCAGGGCAGCAAATGCAACAGATTCGGGTTTATTGAGCCTAAGCGTTGGAACGCTGTGGCTTAGAATTCGCGCAAGATTTTCTGGAGGTCTTTTTCAGCCACCATTTCGGCAGCACGTTCAGCCGGAACCCAGGTCCGCCTGCGTTCATCTGCTTCGGGAAAATCATCATCGAGCTTTTCAACCTTCAGCGGGAAAACAGATGTTGTGCAACGGGCGATGCCCCCGAAATCCATCTCTTTCTCAGAGTCGAAGGCGCCGATCGAGGTGCGATCCAGTTGGCCTTCTGAGACACCGGCTTCTTCCCAAGCTTCCTGCCGGGCGGCCTCGGCTGCGTTCTTGCCGTCCATCGGCCAGCCTTTGGGTAAGATCCAACGCCCAGTTCCGCGCGATGTCACCAGCAGCACTTCTTTGTCATCGCCTGCGCCGCGATAGCACAACGCGGCCACCTGCAATCGTTTCGGGCGTTGAAACAGGGGTTTGACGACTTCATTCCAAGCCTGTTCTAGTAAGGATGACATTTTGTACCTGCGCGTTCTGAGCTTTTTGCTCGGTTATTTTTATATCCATTAAATATGGGATTTATGGGGCAGAATGCAAGTAAACGGCCTGTGAAGGGCTGGTTTTGCAGAAAACTGTGGCTGATTTCAGCCGTTGCGCGGTTTCGCCCGTAGGGTTGGATTGGCCTGTGTTGGATCTTCGGGCCAGGGGTGTTTTGGATAACGTCCGCGCATGTCTTTGCGCACATCCTGATAGCTTGTGGCCCAGAAATTCGGAATATCGGTCGTGGTCTGCACCGGGCGTTGCGCGGGCGACAACAGCGTGACGCGCAAAGGCGTTTTGCCAATCATCGGGTGGTGTGTCGTGCCAAACATCTCTTGCAAGCGCAGGCTGATTTCGGGCGTGTCGCCAGAATAGTCGATCGGTGTTTTACGACCCATCGGTGTCGTGAAATGGGCGGGTGCATCGCGATCAAGCTGCGCCATTTGCGACCAGTCCAGTCGGGCGCGCAGGGCATCCAGCAGGTCAAAGCGTTTCCATTCGGTGGCTGTCTTAACGCCCGAGATGTGCGGCAACAGCCAATCGTCCAGAGTATCCAGAAGGGCGGGATCGGACATGTCCGGCAGGGCGACACCACCTGCCCGCAACAGCTCGACCCGTGCGATGAACCTGCGCGACGCGTCAGAAGGGCGCAAACCCAATTCGCGAATGCCATCCAACATGGCGCGGGCCACGTCCTGTTCTGGCGCGTCCTTCCACATGCGGTCGTCCAGTACCACAGCGCCCAGCTGTTCCAGCCTTCGGGCGACGACACGTCCGTCCCGTTTGGACCATGCGCAGTGGTCGACCCAGGCGATTTGATCGGCAAACATCTCGCGCAGTTCACCTTCGCCAATCTGGATGGCTTGCCGGATCCGAGCCTCGCGCGGGTTGCCATCGGTGTCGGTCGCGACGATCAGCCGGGCATTTGCGAGTGGGTCATGCGCGTCCATCACCGCGCCTTTGCCACCAGACAGAACAAATCGAGGGGCATCGCCCGAGCGCCTAAGCCCCACGCGATCAGGATAAGCCAAAGCGGCCATTTGGGCGTCACTGAGCGTGCGGTCAGTCGGCGTCACAAGTTTGCGAAGTCGGCGTGCCTCGGACAGGATGCGTTCGATCACACCCCTGTTGGGTGAAATGCCGCGCCGCGCCTCGAATAATTTCGGGTCGCGAATGGCGTCCAGCCTAAGGGATAGGTCGTTCGGCGCATGTCGCGGCAGCGGATCTCGCTCACCCCACAGGGCTGCGAGGTCAGCGGCATCTGGTCCTGCAGTTGCCAGCATGTGCCCAAGGCGCGGGTGCATGGGCAACCGGGCTAAGGTTCTGCCGTGTGGCGTGATACGGCCTGCGCCATCCAGCGCACCAAGCGCAAGCAAAAGCGTCTGGGCCTCGGCCAGCACGCCCGCGTTGGGTGGTGTCAGAAAGGAAAGGTCGCTCCCATCCGGCGATCCCCAAACCGCAAGCTCCAAAGCCAGCGGTGCTAGATCGGCGGTTTCGATCTCGGCTGGCGGATACGGGGGCAACCCGCCCTCTTCGCCTTTGGTCCACAGCCGGTAACAGACGCCTTCAGCAACGCGACCGGCACGCCCCCGGCGCTGCTCGGCCTCGGCCTTTGACACGCGCTCTGTGACCAGACGCGACATGCCCGATCCGGGATCAAACCGGGCGCGCCGCGCTTGGCCAGCATCAACGACGACGCGAATGTCCTGAATGGTCAGGGACGTCTCTGCAATGGATGTGGCCAGAACGATTTTGCGCCCCGACCTGGCCGGGGCGATCGCGGCGCGCTGGGCTGCAAAATCCATCGCGCCGAACAAGGGATGAAGGTGGCAATCCGCTGGCAGATGAGGGCCAAGTGCCGCCTCAGTCCGACGGATTTCGCCCTCGCCGGGCAAAAAGACCAGAATGCCGCCCTCGGTTTCCTCAACAGCTTGCCGCACCAGCGTCGCGGTTGCGTCGGGCAGGCGCGCTGTTTTGGGCAAAGGGGCGGGCAGGTGCCGGGTTTCTACCGCAAAGGCACGCCCGTCCGAGCGAACAATGGGCGCCGCGTCCAGCAGATCTGCAACCGGATCTGCGTCCAGGGTGGCGGACATGACGACCAGTTGCAAATCCTCGCGCAGCGCCTGCATGGCCTCCCAGGTCAGGGCAAGGCCAAGATCCGCGTTCAGGGACCGTTCGTGAAATTCGTCAAAAATCACCGCGCCGATTCCAACCAGCGACGGATCAGATTGCAGCATTCGGGTCAGGATGCCTTCGGTCACAACCTCGATCCGGGTGGCTTTGCTGGTCTTTGCTTCCCCGCGAATGCGATATCCGACGGTGTCCCCAACAGCTTCACCCAGTGTTTGCGCCATGCGTTCGGCAGCGGCGCGCGCAGCCAGACGACGCGGTTCCAACATGACAAGCTTGCCGCTGAAAACGCGTGCCTCAAGCATTGCCAGCGGTACGACAGTGGTTTTGCCTGCCCCCGGCGGTGCCATCAACACCGCGCGCCCCGCGTCCCGCAAAGCGGTCAGAAGGGCGGGAAGGGCGTCATGGATGGGCAGATCGCTGTGCATGCCCTCTTATCGGGTTTCAACCGGTCTGGGTCCAGATGCTAGCTGCTTGTTTGCCCACTGTTAGCGCTGGGCCTCTGGACAGACCGCGTGTCGCGCGGCATGACAGTGCGAAAGTTGGAGGCGAGATGGACATTCAGGATCTGGCAAATCGGGTGGCCGCAGGCGAGCGGCGGGCTTTGGCACGTGCGATCACACTGGTGGAAAGCGGCCGTGCCGATCACCGAAAGCAGGCGGGCGAGCTGCTGGATCAGTTGGCCCCGGCTGGACGTCAGGCTTTGCGCATTGGCTTGTCAGGCACGCCGGGTGTCGGCAAATCGACCTTCATCGAAGCCTTCGGCATGTTCCTGATTGCAAAGGGTCTTAGGGTTGCGGTGCTTGCAGTTGACCCTAGTTCGGCCCGGTCTGGCGGGTCCATCCTTGGCGACAAAACCCGGATGGAACGCCTGAGCCGCGAGCAAAACGCGTTTATTCGCCCGTCTCCCTCTCAGTCGCAACTGGGTGGTGTGGCGCGTCGCACCCGCGAAGCGGTGGCGCTATGCGAGGCTGCAGGTTTTGAAATTGTCTTGATTGAAACCGTCGGCGTTGGACAATCAGAAACGATGGTTGCGGAAATGTCCGACCTGTTTTTGCTGCTGCTCGCACCTGCTGGCGGGGACGAGCTGCAGGGCGTGAAACGCGGCATCATGGAGATTGCCGATCTTATCCTGGTCAATAAAGCTGACGGCGATCTGAAGCCCTCCGCGATGCGAACCTGCGCAGACTACGCGGGGGCGCTACGGCTTTTGCGAAAACGTGTCTATGATCCGGAAGGCTTTCCCAAGGCCATGATGGTGTCAGCGGTGACCCAAGACGGGTTGCCAGAGGCCTGGGACACGATGGCAGAACTCGTCGATTGGCGCCGGACCGAAGGGCATTGGGACAAGCGCCGCGCACAGCAGGCGCGCCACTGGTTCGAAGAAGACGTGCGCATCGGGCTTTTGTCCATTCTTGGCCAGTCAGAAACAAAGCGTCGGATCAATGCCTTGGGCGACCAAGTTGCCGCTGGCCAAATCTCGGCCGCCCGTGCAGCAGAAGACATTCTTGCTCATATCCGCCCGGCCTGCGACGAATAATCCCGCACCCGGCCTCTTCTGGCCGCAAATATCCCGGGGTGAGCGGCCCCGCCGCGAGGGGCAGCGCCCCTTGATCAACTGCCGCCCAGATTGCCGGGGGGTTGATCGGCGCTAACATCTGCGTTAGCGTCCTCTCAGAACATGAAGGAGAGATGCCGGATGCGAAATTTCAGGACCCCAATTCAAGCGTAAGTCGCGGTCCTGATGGGCTGTCGTCAGCCCCGTCCATTACATCTCTATTCCATAAGCGCACGGAGCGCCTTCATGTATCGTTTTTTCGAAAATCTCGTTGACCCGTTTGCCCCGCACGATATGGGCACGCCGCCCAAAACTCTGTGGCCATTCTTTAAATCGCAGTTCGGACCTTTCCGGAAGTGGATGATCTGGATGGCGCTGACGGGTGTGTTGGTGGCGCTGATTGAAACGGGTCTTATCTTCTATACCGGGCGGGTCGTTGATTTGATGAACCTGACCACACCAGAAAGCTTCTGGGCCACCAATGGTGTCGAGCTGTTGGTTGCAGCGGTGCTGATCATTTTCCTCAGGCCTCTGGCGATCACACTGAACCGGTTTTTTCTGGAGCAAACCCTGGCGGGCAACATGCAGGAACAAGTGCGTTGGCGTGCCCACCGCCACCTGTTGGGTCAGTCCCTGGGGTTCTTCCAGAACGACTTTGCCGGGCGGTTGTCCAACCGGGTGATGCAGCTTGGACCAGCGGTCGAAGACAGCACCTATATGTTCTTCGAAGGCATCTTCTACGCGACCACCTATGTGCTCAGCGCGATGGTGATCCTTGGGCAGGTCGATATTCGTCTGGCGCTGCCGCTTGGCATTTGGCTGATATTCTATGTGCTCTATGTGCGTTACATCGCCAAGCGTGTGTCGGTCGCGTCCGAGAAATGGTCCGATGCGCGGTCCTTGGTCACGGGTCGGATCGTGGACGCCTATGCCAATATCGAAAGCGTGAAATTGTTTTCGCAAGGGGCGGGCGAGGAACGCTATGTTCTGTCGTCGCTCAAACGGTTGCGTCTGCGATTCCAACGCTTTCTGCGCCTGATGACCGAGCTGAGCTTCGGGCTGAACCTTCTGAACGGCTTGCTGATTGTCGGTGTTCTGGGCGCGGCTGTCTGGTTGTGGACCTTGGGCGAGGTTTCGGTGGGCGAAGTTGCCGCAGCCTCGGCCCTTGTGGTGCGCCTGAACGGGATGTCCGGCTGGATCATGTGGGTCACGATCCGCCTGTTTGAACATATGGGCGTGATCCGCGAAGGCTTGCGGTCGATCGCGGTCGCGCATGAACTCAAGGATGCCCAAGGCGCCAAAGACCTTCTCATCGAGGATGGCAAGATCACCTTTGTTAGCCTCACCCACCACTACGGCAAGGGGTCCGGCGGGCTGGAAGATGTATCGCTAACAGTGCAACCAGGCGAGAAAGTCGGCTTGGTCGGACGGTCAGGTGCGGGCAAATCCAGCCTTGTGAACCTGCTGATGCGGTTTCGCGACCCTGAAGGAGGGCAAATCCTGATCGACGGGCAGGACGTGACCGATGTTACGCAGGACAGTCTGCGCGCGCAGATCGGAATGGTGACACAGGACAGCAGCCTTTTGCACCGCTCGGTTCGGGCCAACATCCTTTACGGGCGCCCGGACGCAACCGAAGCGCAAATGATTGCGGCCGCCAAGCGTGCCGAAGCGCATGAGTTCATTCAGACGCTTGAAGACCCGCAAGGTCGCCGCGGATATGACGCGCATGTGGGCGAGCGTGGCGTGAAACTGTCAGGCGGGCAACGTCAGCGGGTCGCCATAGCGCGGGTGATGCTGAAGGATGCCCCGATCCTTGTGTTGGACGAGGCGACATCGGCGCTGGACAGCGAGGTTGAAGCCGCCATCCAGAAAACGCTTTATGGCATGATGGAGGGCAAGACCGTGATCGCCATCGCTCACCGCCTGTCCACCATCGCCCAGATGGACCGGATCGTCGTGCTGGATGAAGGCCGGATCATCGAAACCGGCAGTCACGACGCCTTGCTGGCGCAGGGCGGCACCTATGCGGGTCTGTGGGAGCGTCAATCAGGTGGGTTCCTGGGCGAGGATTGATGCGGGCGTGATCGGTCATCCTAGCCCCCTGCTTGCTGATCGGAAGCGGGAGGTGGCGGCTTAGCAACCCTTCACGAAATATTTCACTTAGTCATTTTGAAGCCAGCACAATACTGTGGCGCTTATGGCTTATGACTATGACAAACTCTATCGTGAAACCCATGACGCTCTTGGAAAACCAACGGCAGTCTTTGTTGAATTCTTTGATCGATATGAGAACAAGCGCGCTAGAATTCTGGATGTGGGGTGCGGGCAAGGGCGAGACGCCTTGTTCATCGCGAGGCATGGCCACAGCGTCGTTGGTGTAGACATATCGCCAAGCGGCATCCGTGATCTTAATGCGTCGGCCAAGCAGGAAAACTTGGATGTCCAAGGTGTCGTTGCAGATATTGAAGCTTACGTGCCCGAAGGTGATTTCGATGTCATTTTGATTGACCGAACATTGCACATGCTGCCGAAACCATCGCGGCTTGCCGTTTTGACGAAGCTGCTTGATCATGTGAAAGACAGCGGCTGGGTTTTGATCGCAGATGAGGTATCGAACATCAAAGCTTTTGTAGATATTTTTGCCGCACATAAATTCGAATGGACGGCAGAATTTGGCAAGTTGGGTTACCTGTTCATTAGTCGATCCTGACGATAACTTAGGGCTAACTCTTACTAGAAACCTGCTGCCCCCTTAATAACCGCTCCCTCGCTACCTAACTGCCTGAGGTCGAAAAGTGCCTCGAAAGGGTTTTCAAATGTCTCTACGCCTGTCGATCCTAGCCTTCGCCGCCACCTTGTCCGCCGCCTCTGCGACCATGGCGCAACAAACACCGGGCGAGAACCGGACAACGGCATTTGCACCTGCTCTTGAATCCTTTGAGGCCAAGATGGCCGCAGATTGTGCAGAGTTCGAGGATGGCAGCTTAGAGATCAATCAGGGGGGGTTGCAGACGGTTGCCGATTTCAATGGCGACGGAATCACAGACCCGATCCTTGATACGGGCGTCTATACCTGTTCCTCGATGGCGTCGTTCAATAGCGGCAGTGGAGGGCGGTTGATTGTGGTCTTCGTTTCCTCACCGCAGGCCGAGCACGGCTATCAACGCTTCGAGTTTCTCGGCGAAGGCAATATCACCACGTCATTTGGTGACCGGTCGATCTTTTTGCTAGCGGAACACGGAACCAATTGTGGTGGTTCGGGCTATGAACCGTGCTTCGGGGCCTACAGCTGGTCCGAAGGTCGATTTGCCTCTGCAGGAGGGACGGTCGAGGCATCTGAGTAAGCCGATCCAACCCATGGATTGCCCTTGCCTGCCAAGCAAAAAGCGCTTATCCGATCCGTAATGCTGGCCCGTTGTCAGCGCCTGAACTTCTGCGCCCGACTCACTTGACGTGCCTTTGAATCACGTCTATTCACCGCGGACGGAATTTGGGGCGCTGCCATTGCGGCGCCCGTTTGTATTGACCGGCTGGACGTGAGTGCGCGAGGGCGCGCAGAAAACCTCACCAATCTGGCCCGAGAGAGCAAGGAAAAAACCATGTCGCGCGTTTGCGAACTGACCGGAAAAGGCCCGATGACTGGCAACAATGTCAGCCACGCCAAAAACAGAACCCGCCGCCGGTTTCTGCCAAACCTGAACGATGTGACGCTGCAGTCCGAAGCACTTGGCCGCGCGTTCAAGTTTCGCATTTCGGCAGCAGCGCTGCGTTCAGTCGATCACCGTGGTGGTCTGGATGCGTATCTGGCGAAAGCCAAAGACGTTGAGCTGTCGGCCAACGCGCTGAAGGTCAAGAAAGAAGTCGCGAAAGCTCTGGCAGCCGCCTAAGCCCACGCGCGTCCCGGATCAACCGGTTTGAAACCGCCCAAGCTTCGCAGCTTCGGGCGGTTTTCGCGTGTTGCCAACTGATACCTTTTGTCGCTTGTGCTGGGTGGAAAGAGCGCATAGCTCTTGACCCATGATGCGCACATTCTTTGCATATGTTCTAGCCCTTGTGCTTACCGTCACCAGCTTTTCGCTGGCGCATGCGCGTGGCAACAATCCGGACGTCGGCAGTGCGATTGAGATGGTCATCTGTACCGGCGTCGGGATGAAGGTCCTGACAGTTGGCCCGGATGGCGAACCCATCGAAACCGTGCATCTGTGCCCGGACGGCGCACAGATTTTTGCCGCCGAGTTCTCGTTGCCTGTTGTGCAAATGCCAGAGGAACGTCTGGTCATCCAACTCGCTGCAGCACATGCAACAGCGCATATTGGCCGCACCGAGCTTACGCCTTCGGCCCGAGGTCCCCCTGAATTGGTCTGACTCCAACTTTTCAGCTCAATTCAACGACGGACCAAAGGAATACGACTATGTCCCCTATGAAAACCATTCTTGCCGCAACCGCGGCCTCATTGGTCGCGCTTCCAGCTCTTGCGGAAGGCGATATCATGATCAACGACGCTTATGCGCGTGCCGCAGGTATGAACGCGATGGCGGGTGCTGCCTTTTTCGAGATCATGAACAAGGGCGAAGAAGATGACCGCCTGATTGCCGCCAAATCGGATGTGGCCAAACTTGTCGAACTGCATACGCACAAGGAAACCGCCGAGGGCGTCATGCAGATGATGGAGGTCAAAGAAGGCTTCCCGGTCGCAGCGGGCGGCATGCACATGCTTCAGCGTGGTGGCGACCATGTGATGTTCATGGGCCTGAACCAGCCGTTTGAGGATGGCTCCACCATCAGCGTCACGCTTGTTTTCGAGAAAGCTGGCGAAATGACGGTTGATATCCCGGTCGATCTGAACCGCAACCCGATGGGCGGCGGCATGCAGCACGGCAAGATGAAGGGCGGCCAGATGAAACAGGACGCCACCCCCACGAACTAAGTTTGGGTGGGGAGGGGCTAATCTGCGTCCCAGCCCTTCCCATTGCCCTTTGGGGCCTCGTCATCCCCGGTTGGCCGCACCGAAACAGGTGCGGTCATACCAGTCAGGATTGCTGAAGAACCTCAGTGACCCACAGTGGCACCACGTCTGTTGCCGGTCCGAAACGTGCCGCATCGAAGGTGCCAGCCACGGCGGACGGTTCCAGATTAAGTTCCAGCGTCTCGACACCCACCGCACGCGCGTCCGCGACGAAGCCCGCAGCGGGATAAACATTGCCAGACGTGCCGATGGCGACAAACAGGTCGGCCCCTGACAAGTGCTGGTAAATTTCGTCCATGCGGTATGGCATCTCGCCGAACCAAACGATGTCAGGGCGCGTTGCAGCGGCCCTGCACGCGGGGCAGGCGTCTGCGGGCAACATCTCAAACGGCGCTGGCCAACGGTGATCGCAGGCGGCGCACAGCGCGCCAAACAGCTCACCATGCATGTGAATTACGTCCGAGGCACCGCCGCGTTCGTGCAGGTCATCCACGTTCTGGGTGATGATGGTCACGCGGCCAGAATACGTTGACTGAAGATGCGCAAGCGCCGTGTGTGCCGCGTTTGGTTGCGCATTTTGGCAATTGGCGCGGCGCGCGTTGTAAAATTCGTGGACGAGATCGGGGTTACGCGCAAACCCTTCGGGGGTCGCTACCTCGTTCAGGTCGTATTTTGTCCAGAGCCCATCTTTGTCGCGAAACGTGCCCAGCCCGCTTTCGGCGGAAATGCCCGCGCCGGTCAGAATGACAATGTGGCTCACTTGAAGCCTCCATAGATGTCCATGGCCTTTTGCAGCAGGTCGAGCAGGGCGGCGACCTGAAGCGGGTCTTCGGCGATAATCTCGCGCTCGGCCGCAAAACTGGCCACCCGTTGGTCGCCGCGCGCGACGGCTTCCACATCGGCCCAGTCAAAGGCCAGTTGGACGGGGGCCAAAGGCATGGATCCGGCCTGCAAGGCAACGCGTCCGCCCGCCACGGTCAGCGCGTAGGGCTCACCATTCAGAACTATTTCCGCCCGGATGTCATCCAATGGGCCAGCCGCCCGTTCGATCGCCCCGGCCAGAACCACAGCACGATGCGATACCCCATCCGGATCCGCAGGCGCGTCTGGCGTCGACAAACCTCGTCCAAAGCGCGCAAGCTCAAACAGGATCGCCCGGGTCGATTGCCCGGCTGCGGTCAGGGTGTAAACGCGATGGGTTTTGGCAATCAGCCCCGCCTCGCACAGCTCGGACAGCCTTGCGGACAACATATTCGACGCAATACCCGGCAAGCCCGTTTTTATCTGCGCAAAACTGCTGGGCCCGGCATGAAGTTCGCGCAGCACATGGATCGCCCAACGGTTGCCGAGAAGATCGAGCGACAGCGAAATAGGGCAGGACATGGTGTAAGGTTTGATGCGAGACATGGCGGCGTTTTGACCGTGTTGCCAGGCGTTTGCAAGGGGCGTGTCGGCCATTGGCGAAGCCATGCCCGTATGGGCTGGGCGACCGCGTCTTGACCATGCCGCAGCTCAGGTGTGAAGATGCCCAATGGCCCTGCAACGACCCATCCAACCTATGCCACCAGATATTCAAGACCGGCTACAGGCGCTTGGACTGCGCGACGCCTATGATGCGCGGCCACCCTATCAAAGGAATGACTATCTGGCGTGGATCGCGCGTGCCAAACGCACAGAGACGCGGGAAAAGCGGTTGACCCAGATGCTGGAGGAGCTGGCGGCGGGCACGCATTACATGAAGATGGCATGGCGGCCGCATGGCAAGTCCTGACCACACGTGACAGGCCACGGCGGCCACGTTAGAACGAGCCCATGAGACACCGCATCCTTTTCGTCTGCCTGGGCAATATCTGCCGATCCCCGACCGCCGAGGGCGTTTTCCGGGCAATGACCGCCGGGCATACTTCACTAAAACTGGAAATTGACAGTGCCGGAACATCGGACTGGCACATTGGAGATGCCCCATATGGCCCAATGCAAAAAGCCGCCAAGGCGCGCGGCTATGACTTGTCGATGCTGCGGGCGCGCCAGTTTCAAACCGCTGATTTCGAGCAGTTTGACCTGATTATCGGCATGGATGACGACAACGTGTCCGCGATCGAAAGGATGCGGCCCGATGGGTCCCCAACGCGGGTCGAGCTGTTCACAGCTTTTGCACCGGACACTGGTATGGACCACGTTCCGGACCCTTACTACACACGCAATTTCGACGAGACACTGGATCTTGTCGAAGCCGCATCACGCGGCTTGATCGCTGAATTTGAAGCCTAAAACGCTTCGAATGATCCCTGTCTCAGGTTTAATTCGAAACGCTTTAGTCAGTTGCGGCAGTAAGATGTGACCGTTTGACCGAACTTCTTGTATTTCTTCCAGAACTTCTCGTCCGAATTGCGGTCGGATTGGCGTGTCGCTTGGCTTCGATGCGGGTCTTTGAAGAACTTTGCGACTTTCGAGCGTTCAGAATTCGTCAGCATGGAATTTGCGACATTCTGAATGCATCCGCACAATGCCCGCGATGCGTTTGCGCGATCCGCGCTTAAGCATGCCCGCTCGATTGACCCACCGGCGATAGCTGCTTGGCTGGGTAAGATTACTGTTATCAGTGCAAGTGAAAGAAGTACTCGTTTCATTGCTATCCTCGTAAAAAATCTGCCTCGGTCGTTCGGGTCTTAAGCGCCCGTTACCCTGATATGATACCCTCAATTAGGACGGTATGCAATTTACCTTGCGCCTCAAAGCTTCGTGATGATCACCTGCAGCAACAGGTTTTGCAGGTCGTCGGGAAGGCAAAGATCTGTCGCCGGGCTCATCACAGCGGCACTGGCAGCGGCAGTGCCGTATCGTAATGCTTCAGCCCAATCACCGCCCCGCGCGCGGGTCAGGGTAAAAGCGCCAACAAAACTATCACCGGCTCCGACCTCGCTGATCACAGGCACCCGTGGCGTAACGGCGTGCAGAACCCCGTCCGGGGTTGCTAGAACGGATCCGTCTGCGCCCAACGCCAAAACCACCGCGCGGGCATGACTATCGGCGATCAGCCGGCGCGCGAACTTTTCAATATCGGTCAACGAGGTAAGTTTGCGACCCGCCAGTGCTTCGCTCTCAGCGCCATTAAGCCTCAGGACATCCGGCACGGCCCCGTCATGTGTCACTTGCACTGACAAGGCTGAGCCTGAAGTATCAAGCGTCAGAACTGCCCCTTTTGCCTTGGTGATATTGGCTAGCGTCTTGGGAAAACTGTCGGGAACGCCCGGCGGCTGAGAGCCAGAAAGGACAACTTGCATACCGGGTGTGATGACCTGAGTAAGTTGCTCGGCAAGGGTGGTTAAATCACCATCCGTCCAGTTCGGGCCGGGCATTACGAAGCGATATTGTGTTTTGGCGAGCCGGTCGCCGACGGCCAGCGAAAGACGGGTTTCGCCAGGCAATAAAAAGGTGATCATTGGCACGTCGTCAGCTTCAAGAAGCGCGGCCAATTGTTGCCCCCGAAAGCCAGCCAGCGCAATGAAGGCCGTTGCAATGCCGCCGGTCTGGCGGATGGCGCGGGCCACGTTGATCCCGCCCCCACCCGGATCCAGAACCGGTGTATCGCACCGCAACTTGGCTTCTGCTCGCACTGAATCAACGCTGGTTGTCATATCCAGCGCGGGGTTCAGTGTGATCGTCAGTATGTCGGCATAAGCTGGGGTCATGGCGTCTCGGGCATGTGGTTCCTGAGGCCAAGACTAAAGCGTCAGGGAAGACGCGGCAACGTCTTCCCTGTTTCAGCTTACGCTGCGCGGGCTTTGATCGTTTTGGCAACAACGTCCTGTGCGATGGCCGCGGGGCTGACGCCCTGTTTGGCGGCTTCCGACAGGATGGCTTCCATCGTGTCGTCCAGCGCTACGAGTTTTTTGGCGACCCAGTCGACGCGGCCTTCGATTTCCAGCACTTCGGTTGCGACGTTGATGATGCCTCCGCCATTGGCCACGAAGTCAGGGGCATAAAGGATACCGCGCTTGGCAAGCAAATCGGAGTCCGACAGTTTGGCCAATTGGTTGTTCGCCCCGCCAGCCACGGCCTTCACGTTCAGAAGCGGAATGGTGTTTTCGTTCAGGATGCCACCGATCGCACAGGGCGCGAAAATGTCAGCCTCAACGGCATAGATGTTGTCCAACCCGACGGGTTTCGCTGAGAAAGTGTCAACGGCGGCCGCGATGCGGTCAGGGTTGATGTCGGTGACGATCAACTTGGCACCTGCATCCGTCAGAAGCGCGCACAGGTTCCAACCCACATTACCCAGTCCCTGAACGGACACGGTTCGGCCCGTCAGGTTTGCGTCGCCAAACTGGTGCAACGCAACACGACGGATCGCGTTGAAAATGCCACGCGCGGTGATGGGCGAGGGGTCGCCGGACGCGAAGGTGCCATCTGCCAGACCAGCAACATAGCGTGTTTCCCGGGCCAGCTCGGCCATGTCGGTCGTGGTCATTCCCATATCCTCGGCCGTCCAGTAGCGGCCTTGGCAAGCGTCAACCGCGCGGCCAAACGCATGCAGCAGTGCGGGTGTTTTCAGCGTGGCGGGATCGCCCATGATGACAGCTTTGCCGCCACCCAGACGCAAACCAGCAGCGGCGTTCTTATAGGTCATCCCCTCGGACAGGCGCAGCGCGTCGGTCAGTGCAGCCTCTTCGCTGTCATAGGGGCGCATCCGCAATCCGCCAGCAGCGGGGCCAAGCGTGGTTGAATGGATGGCGATGAACCCGATCAATCCGCAGTCTGCGGCCTCGACCCGGTATACTTCTTCGTGGGTAGCCGAAGCCACTTGGGTAATATTCATGGTGTTCTCCCGTGTTGGCGCGAACTTAACGGAAGGGAAGGGCGGATATTCACCAAAATACAGCGTGATTTTGCGAAATATTGGTGATAGTTCTTGTGATAACCCTATCAGACGAGATTTTTCTTATGGATTCGACAGACCGCCGTATCATTGCATCGCTTCAGGAAAACGGCCGCCAGAAGCTGGGCGAGCTTGCCGATTCTGTCGGCCTGTCGCCTACCCCTTGCGCGCGCCGGATCGCAGCATTGGAGGATTCTGGTGTCATCACAGGCTATGGCGCGCGGGTGGATCAGGCCAAACTGGGCTTGCCGGTGTCGGTGTTCATCTCGGTTGAATTAGAGAGCCAGAACAGCGATGCCCTGACCCGGTTTGAACGCGCCGTGTCGCGGATGGAGGAGGTCATGGAATGCCACCTGATGACCGGCAACCGAGACATCCTTCTGCGCGTCGTCGTCGCCGACCTGACCGCCTTCGACCGCTTTATGGAACACGAGCTGATGCGGATCGAGGGGGTAAGGCGGATGCGGTCGAGTTTTACGCTGAGGACGATGGTGAAACGGAATGTGCTGCCAGTGGGGTGAGGGGTGGCGATACACGGTTCTTCGTCCTGGAAAGCAGTTTGGAGGGGTGCATAGGACGCCATTCATGACGAAACCTACGTCGTCACCTAGTCTGAGCTGGGCATAGGCTGGTTAGTGTTGTTTGGATTCACTGCTTAGATGTTTACATGTCATTTCTGGTGAAAATTCTAACCGTATTAGAAAAAAGATCTAAGGCCGAAAACAATGGCAACCATGACCATGGCAAACAACCCTTGTTTAAAGCGAAATCCCCAAACTGTTAACTTTTCTAAGATCGCTTCAGTATTCAAACGTGTATTCAGTGCTTCCCGATAGAGAACAGGGTTGAAAACCGTTTCTACTTCTCCCGACTGCGCATAAATCTTTCTCTCCAATGTTTCAAAATGCGCACGAAGTTGATTGCAATCCGAAAGATACGAAGCGGCTTTCGGGTCTAACTCGGCTAATTGCTCTTTTAGAATTCGCCTGTTGTTTTCAATGGCTTTAATCTCATCTTCTGCATTCATGTTCGAATCCTCTAGCACGAGCGGTGTCGAGTCTTACTCAAGGGTGCTTGACCGCCCCCCAAATCCCTATAATACGCTGCACTATGACTGACCTAAAACACATCCGCAATTTCTCGATCGTCGCGCATATCGACCATGGGAAATCCACGCTTGCTGACCGCCTGATTCAGGAGACGAACACCGTTTCTTTGCGGGATATGAAAGAGCAGATGCTCGACAGTATGGATATCGAGCGGGAGCGCGGGATTACCATCAAGGCCAACACGGTGCGGATCAACTACACCGCGGATGATGGCCAGACATATGTCCTGAACCTGATCGACACCCCGGGCCACGTTGATTTCGCCTACGAGGTCAGCCGCTCGATGCGCGCGGTCGAAGGATCGCTGCTGGTCGTCGACTCAACCCAAGGGGTCGAGGCGCAGACGCTGGCCAATGTGTATCAGGCCATCGATGCGGATCATGAGATTGTGCCGATCCTGAACAAGATCGACCTGCCCGCATCAGACTGTGACCGCGTGGCCGAACAGATCGAGGATGTGATCGGCATCGACGCCTCGGGAGCCATTCAGGTGTCGGCCAAAACCGGGCAGGGCATCCACGAAACACTGGAGGCGATTGTGCAGCATCTGCCAGCGCCGAAGGGCGACCCGGATGCGCCGTTGAAGGCGATGCTGGTGGATAGCTGGTATGACGCCTATCTGGGTGTGATCGTCCTGATCCGGGTGATCGACGGCAAGTTGAAAAAGGGCGAGCGCATTCGCATGATCTCGACCAATGCTGTCTATCCTGTGGACCGTATCGGTGTCTTTACCCCCCAGATGGTCCCGATTGACGAACTTGGACCGGGCGAGATTGGCTTTCTGACCGCCTCGATCAAGCAAGTGCGCGACACGCGGGTGGGCGACACGATCACCCACGAAAAGAAGGGCACAGACAAGCCGCTGCCGGGCTTCAAGCCGTCGCAGCCCGTGGTGTTCTGTGGTCTGTTCCCCGTTGACGCGGCCGAGTTTGAAGACCTGCGCGACAGCATCGAAAAGCTGGCCCTGAACGATGCCTCGTTCAGCTATGAGATGGAGACCTCGGCCGCGCTGGGCTTTGGCTTCCGCTGCGGGTTCCTTGGCCTTCTGCACCTTGAAGTTGTCCGCGACCGGATCGAGCGTGAATATAACATCGAGCTGATCACCACCGCGCCCAGCGTGATCTATCACGTCTTCATGCGCGACGGCACGCAGTTCGAACTGCACAACCCCGCCGACATGCCCGACCTGTCAACGGTCGACCACATGGAAGAACCGCGCATCAAAGCAACGATCCTTGTGCCGGACGAGTATCTGGGCGACGTGCTGAAGCTGTGCCAAGACCGCCGGGGCATCCAGCTGGACCTGACCTATGCCGGGTCGCGCGCGATGGTTGTTTATGACCTTCCGTTGAATGAAGTTGTGTTCGACTTCTATGATCGCCTGAAATCCGTAACAAAAGGTTACGCGAGCTTCGATTATCAAATGCTGGGCTATCGCGAAGATAATCTGGTCAAGATGTCGATCCTTGTGAATGACGAACCCGTCGACGCGCTGTCCACCATGGTTCACCGTGACCGCGCTGAAATGCGTGGCCGCGCGATGGTTGAGAAACTGAAAGACCTGATCCCGCGCCACATGTTCAAAATCCCGATCCAAGCGGCGATTGGCGGCAAAGTCATCGCGCGCGAGACGCTGTCTGCCCTGCGCAAAGACGTGACCGCGAAATGCTATGGCGGCGACGCGACCCGGAAGAAGAAACTGCTGGAGAAGCAGAAGGCTGGTAAGAAGAAGATGCGTCAGTTCGGGAAAGTGGATATCCCGCAGGAAGCGTTTATCAGTGCGCTTAAGATGGACGACTAAAAGTCGGCCAACTTATGCGCGCAGTGCGCGGCAGCGAATTGCAAAGCAAATCGCGTGCGCACCCCCTCGCGGCTCTTTCGCTCTCGTTTTCCAAAACCCTCCCGTCCGGTCGATAGACCGGACAACGCCCGACCCTCCCCACGGGAGGGCGTTCCGCCCACCCAGGGTCAGGCTTTGTCCTGTTCTTGTGTCTCATTGGGGTCTTCTAGTTCGACGTCACACTCAAAGCCAATCAACAAGGTGAGCATCGAAAGCACTACAAATAAGGCGCTAGCAACTGTGATGCATTGCGTCAGCAATGCCGTTAGTCCATCCGGGAGTGTGGTAATAGCAAGATAGGGGAGTGCGCACACGAGCGATATGAATGGTAGCAATACGAGTGATACCGCAAGGAACATCATTACAGCGCTGAAAACTCTTCCTGTGCGGCCCATTGAGATGTGAACAGGAAAATAGAAGCTGAAGTCTTTTCGAAGAACTTTCAGTACTAGCCATTCTCTTGCATAACTGGCTTTGATCGCATCTGTGTCAACGATACCACCATCTGCCATATTCAGGATAACTTCATCAATTAACGCCGCGTAGCTTTGTGAGTTTAGGAACGCAAAAGTGGATAAAGCTAAGCTAAAGGCCGCAAACAAAGAAAGAAAAATTGCAATGCCGGGAACCTGATGAAGGTTCAGCCCCCATATGGCGAGAGGAGTTTTGGAGCCAATTCCGACGAGATAAAGAATAAACGTAGCGCCTGCAGACAATGAGAGCATTCTGCTCATCTCTAAATCGATTTGTTTGCTAGTACTTATAAGTCGAGCCAAATAATCCTGATCAAACACTCCACCTCGGCTAGCATCAATTTCTATTTCTCTCTTGAACAATAGGCGAGCACGTACCAGCAGCCCCAGCTTCTGTTTGAAAGATTTTTTAGCTGTGTCTTCTGATGATTGTTGGTCCATTTAATGAATCCTTGGGGTAAGAAAGTCTTTTTTGGTTGAGTATAGTTAGCCGAATGCCACTTATGGTCAACGGCCAAGGGTGCCTTCATTCTTCCCTCTCCGCCGCTTCCCCCCTATAGCTCCCTCACCCAACTCAGGAGCCTCCCATGACCTGCCCCCTCTGCGCCGCAGACGCCCCACTCTCCGCTTTCCCCGTCCCCGGCGGACCCGAGGGCGCGGCGGTTGATATTTGCGCCACCTGTGCCGTTCAGATCGACGGCACGCCGGAGGAGACCCATTGGCGGGGGCTTGCGTCCTCGATGTGGTCCGAGGATGTGGCGGTTCAGGTTTTGTCTGTGCGAATGTTGAAGCGGATTGAGGCCTCTTGGGCGCAGGATTTGCTGGATCAGGTGTATCTGGACGAGGACACGCAGGTGTGGGTCGACAATGTCGCCGCGGCCTCGCAACACAAGGACAGCAACGGGGCCACGTTGAGTCAAGGTGACAACGTGGTGTTGATCAAGGATCTGCCCGTGAAGGGCGCGGGGTTCACGGCAAAACGCGGCACGGCGGTGCGGGGGATCAGCCTTGTCGCGGACAACCCCGAACATATCGAGGGTCGCGTTGAAGGGCAGCGCATTGTCATACTGACGCAGTTCGTGAAGAAGAAGTAGGCAGGGCGGGGTCGGTCGGCTATGTCGCCGGGCAAGGAGACCCCTGATGCGTTCGGCACTATTCAAGATCGTCATGACATTTTACGGGATCATTGGGTCCACGCTGGCCTCGGTCCTTGTGGTGGTCGCGCTGGTGAACGGCGTGTCAGGGCTGTGGCCTTTGCTGGGGGCCGCGGCAGTTGGGTTCGTGATCGGATTGCCGGTGAGCTACTTTGTCGCGCGTGCGATGATGGGCGACTGATCCAGATCAAAGAGGTCCATGTTGGCCGGGTCCAAAACACTTGCGTATTTGCGAATATATGCAAGGAGAATGCCATGTTCCGTCTCGCCGCCGTTATCTACATCCTGCTCGGTGCAACGCTCGCCGGGATATTTATTGTCGCCGCGCTGACTGTCGGAATGGATACTGCGCAGCCCATCATCTATGCCGCGATCGCAGGTTTCGCCGTGGCATTGCCGGTGTCTTGGGTGGTCGCCAAGCAGATCAACGGCTGATCTGCGCGATTTGCGGTTGAAAGGGGGGCTGCGCCGGGGGTAAGGCTCTGTTGTGCGGTCCCGTAGCTCAACTGGATAGAGCATCTGCCTTCTAAGCAGAGGGTTGCAGGTTCGAGTCCTGCCGGGATCGCCATTACCCCTTGCGCGCCGGTGCCCCGCCTTCAAAGCAGTTTTCATCCGTATAGCTGCAGGGGTCTTCTTGCGGCTGAAGGTGCAGACCATCGCCCGTGTAGGGATGGGCACGCATCAAGGCCTCGTCCGGTTCGATCCCCAGTCCGGGGGCGTCCGGGGGCAGGACATAGCCGTCTTCCCATGTGAGTGTGTGGTTGATCAGGGCAAGGTGGAAATCACCGCCCTGTTCAATGGTTTCGACCATCAAAAGGTTCGGGATCGACGTGCCAAGGTGGATGTTTGCGGCCCATTCGATGGGGCCAGCATAAAGGTGCGGGGCAATCAGGGCGTTGTGCACCTCGGCGATGGCGGCGATCTTCTTGGCCTCCCAAATGCCGCCCACACGACCCAGTGCGGGTTGCAGGATCGAGGCCGCCCCCTGGCGCAGCACCTCGGCAAACTCGGCCTTGGTGGACAGCCGTTCGCCGGTGGCAACAGGTGTGGAACTGGCGCGGGCAACTTTGGCCATTTCGGCGATGTTGTCGGGCGGAATGGGTTCTTCAAACCACAGGGGAGAATAGGGGGCGATGGCCTCGGCCATGCGGATCGCACCGCCCGTCGTGAACTGGCCATGGGTGCCAAACAGCAGGTCGGCCTTGTCGCCCACAGCCTCGCGGATGGCGGCGCAGAACTCGGCGGACCGGGTCACGTCGCGCATCGACGGCATGTGGCCCGAATGGATGGTATAGGGGCCAGCGGGGTCGAATTTTAGGGCGGTGAAGCCTTGGTTCACGCGGGTAACAGCGGCCTCGGCTGCCATTTCTGCCGAGGTCCAGAACGCGGGCAATGGATGGTGTGGATCGGGATAGAGATAGGTGTAAGACCGCAAACGGTCGTTCATCTTGCCGCCCAGCAGCGCCCAGACCGGTCGCCCCCGCGCTTTGCCAAGGATGTCCCAACATGCGATCTCAAGGCCCGAGAACGCCCCCATCACCGTAGGGTCGGGCCGTTGGGTGAAGCCCGCGGAATAGGCGCGGCGGAACATCAGCTCGATGTTTTCAGGGTTTTCGCCCAGCATGTGGCGGGCAAAAACATCTTCGATCACCGCGCGCATGGCGTCCGGGCCAACGGCGGCGGCATAGACCTCGCCCCAACCGGTAATGCCGTCATCCGTTGTGACCTTCACGAAGATCCAATACCGGCCACCCCAACCGGGTGCGGGTGGGGCCACGACGAAAATCTCAAGGTCTTGCAGGCGCATCGGGGACCCCTTTAGCTGCGGTTGAACACGATCACGTTGCGCCGCGCCGCGCCGGTCTTGGTGTCGGCAATCGCCTCGTTGATTTGTTCCAATTGCCAATGGCCGGAAATAAGCTCGTCCAGTTTCAGACGGCCCTGTTGATACAGGTCGATCATCCACGGGATGTCGCGCTGGATCACCACGTCGCCCATTTTTGACCCAACCATGCCTTGGCCCAATGCCGCGAGCACAACAGGTTCATAGGTGGACATGCCGCCAGAATGGGGCATGCCGACCATAATGACCTTACCACCCGGCGCCAAATAGCGCGGCGCGGTATCGTAGGCAGGGATCGCGCCAACGGTGACTAGCACCGCATCGGCGCCTCGCCCGGCAGCTTTCATGGCGGTTTTCCACGGGGCGTCGCCGGTTGCGAGGACACCATCAGTCGCTCCGAACTCCATCGCGGCGATCAGCTTATCCTCGGTCATGTCGACAGCGATGATACGGGATGCGCCAGCAATGCGTGCACCTTGGATGGCGTTCAGACCGACACCACCAGCACCAATGACCACGACAACATCGCCGGGGCGAACATTGGCGGCATTCACAGCGGCCCCGACGCCGGTGATTACGCCACAGGCCAGAAGCGAAGCGACGTCCATCGCCATTCCGTCGGGCAGTTTCACCACCTGACTTTGTTCCACAACCACACGTTCGGCGAATCCGCCGGTCGCCATCGCCTGATGTAGTTTTCCGCCGTCCGCCGTCTTGATCGGCCCGAGGTCGCCGTCATACGAGGTCGTGCAGGTCACCGGCGATCCGGCGGCACAGCTGGGGCAGGACTGGCAGGCGCGGATCAGCGTGACCACTACAGGGTCGCCGACCGCCAGACCCTTCACATAGTTCCCAGTCCGCGTGATCCGCCCAGCGGCCTCGTGCCCATAGACGGCGGGCAGGGAGCCGCCCCAGGCGCCGTCGATATACGAGATGTCACTGTGGCAAATTGCGACCGCGTCCAGCGTGACCTCGACTTCGCTGCCTTCGGGGGGACGAATGGTGATCTCTTCGATCACCAGAGGGTCGCCAAAACTATGGCAGACGGCTGCCTTGATCTTGTCCATCGGGGTCTCCTGCGAGTGGTTTGGGGCATGGTTGCGCAGTTCGGGGTCGGTTGCCAAGCCCGAATTCGATCTCTGTAGCGCACGCAAAGCGCGCTGGGTCAGACGTGACCGATGCGGGCAAGGAAATCTGTCAGATGGCGTGCAAATTCGTCGGGCTTTTCGACCGGCGGCAAGTGACCGGTGCCGCGGATCAGTTGGAATTGCGCACCGGGGATCAGTCCGGCGGTTTCCCTGACCAGATCGGCTGGGGTCGATCCGTCCTCGGACCCGGCAATGGCCAGCGTGGGCAGGCGCAGCCGGGCGGTGCTTTCGTAAAGATCGGTGTCGGCGATCGCCTCCATGCAGCCCAGATATCCGGCAAGGGGCGTGGAGCGCAGTCGCGCGCGGGCCGCGTCGACGACGTCAGGGTGGTTGCGCTGTGTTGCGCGGGAGAACCAGCGCTGCATGTTGGCCTCGACCACGGCTTCGATCCCGCCCTCGCGTACCGCTTTGATCCGGTCAGCCCAGATAGAGGGCGTGCCAATCTTGGCTGCGGTGTTGGCAATCACCAGGCCGCGGACAAGGTCCAGCCGCTCTGCAGCCAACCCCTGCGCGATGATACCGCCGATGGACAGGCCGACAAAGACGCAATCCTTTACCCCCAGCCTGTCCAGACAGCGTGCAGCGTCGCCGACCAGATCACCCATCGCGTAAGGGCCATCGGGGCAGGGGCTTTTGCCATGGCCGCGCATATCCATGCGGATCAGGCGCAGGTTTTGCGGCAGCTTCGCCACCACGGCGTCCCACATTGTCAGATCCGACCCAAGAGCATGTGCAAAAACCGCGACGGGACCGGCCTTGGCCCCGCTTTCGACGGCATGCAGGCTCAGGCCGTTGTCATCGGGAATGACGATCATCCGCGTTTCTCGTCCTCGTCCCCGCGCATGGTCAGATAGGCCATGATCTGCCCGTGATCCGACGCAAGTTTGTTGTACGGCGCCTCGGGGTGCGAGCCGTCGGTGATATGGTCGTTCAGCACGCTGAAATAGGTCATATCAGCGATGCGCTGGGCGTTGTCGGGATGGAAATGATGGCTGAGGAAAATCTGGTCGATACTTTCGAATACGCCCGCAAATGCCGATGTATACACCATGTCGCGCAAGGATTTTCGCACGAACAGTTTTTCGGCCGAATGCAGACGAACCGCTTCAACCGCGCGTGTTATCTGGGTGCTTTCTTCCTTGGAATAACGATCGCGGTCAGATGCAGCATCGTGTCGCAACATCCACGCATAGTTCTTGAACGGCACCTCGCCCGAGATGATTTCCGAACTGACCGCGTGTTCACCATCGTTGAAGTCACCCAGAACCATCACCGGATTGTTCTGGCGCAACTCTTCGATGATGAAACTGCGCAGAACCCAGGCTTCGGCCATGCGGCGCATGGCAGCGCGGGCAGCCCCAAGGGCGCGCCCCACCGGATCATAGTTGGTCAGATCTTCCTCGGGCGCAAATTCCGCGCCGGCGGGGCGGATGTATTCGCCCAGCTTCGATTTCAGGTGGCAATTGAACACTGTGACAACCTGATCGCCGATGGGAATGCGGGCGCGCAGGATGGGGCGTGACAAGCGCTTCAGCGTGTAGTGCCCGGCCTCACCCTCAAGCCCGCGCAGGGCAGTGAATGGGATGGTCAAGGGGTCGGGCAGGTCCTGAATGACCTGCGGCGGTTCGGCAAACCCGAAGCGCGACAGGATCGCGACACCGGGTCTGCGTTGGCCGGGGCCTTCGTCTGCTGCATTGGGCGCAAAGGCCAAATGATCCATGTCCCATGGTCGGATCGCCAGTTTGCGAAAGATCGCCTTGCGGTGATAGCCCTTGCTTTTGTCCGGGATCGTTGCGGCGTTCAGGGCCGCCGTGCGTTTGTTCGCCTCGCCAATCACGTCACGCAGAGCGTCTTCTTCAAAGATTTCCTGAAACCCGATGATATCGGCGTCCAGTGCCATCAATTGATCGGCCATCCAGTCGCGTTTCCACGCATATTCTTCAGGCGTATAGCTTTGAAATTCGTAATACTCCTGATTTGCTCCGATCAGGTTCTTCACATTAAACGAGGCGATGGTGAAATCTGTCATGGAATCCTCCGGTCAGGCAAAACGGTTCAGGGCGTCGGCAAAGATGGGTGCATCCACATTACCACCAGACGCGATGGCGATTATGCAAGAGCCGTCAACTTTGTCAGCTTGGGACAGGGCGGCCGCCAGTGCCACCGCTCCGCCGGGTTCGATCACGACCTTCAGGGCGTTGAACGCATGGGCCATGGCGCGCAGGCAGTCGTCTTCGCTGACCACCAGACCCGGACCGCACAGCTTTTGCAGGATCGGAAAAGGCAAGTCACCCGGCGACGGCGTGATAATCGCGTCGCAGATTGACCCTGACCGCCGGGTGTTCTGTTCGATGCGCCCTGACACCAGCGATCGTGCCACGTCGTCAAACCCTTCTGGTTCAACCGGATGGACGCGGAAGCCCGGGGCATTCGCTTCAAGCGCAAGCGCCACGCCCGAGGTCAGGCCACCCCCGCCGCACGGCACAAGCACCGATGCGGCGTCGACTCCGGCCTCGCGCGCTTGTTCTGCGATTTCCAGACCAATAGTCCCCTGACCGGCGATCACATCGGCATTGTCAAAGGGTTTGATCAGGGTCAGTCCGCGATCACTTGCGATCTCTGCCCCGATCTTGTCGCGATCCCCGGTTTCACGGTCAAACAGCACAACCTCGGCTCCCAAGGCGCGGGTGTTGTCGATTTTCTGACGCGGCGCATCCGAGGGCATCACGATCACCGACGGGGCGTTTGCTTGGCTAGCTGCCAGTGCAATTCCCTGTGCATGGTTGCCCGACGAATAGGCGATGATCCCTTTCGTGCGTTGAGCGTTTCTGAGTTTTGATATCGCATTGAGTGCACCGCGGTATTTGAAACTGCCGGTGTGTTGCAGGCATTCGGGCTTCAGAAAGACACGCTTGCCCGCGACCTCGTCCAGAAAAGGAGAGGAAAGCAGCGGTGTGCGGCGCACATGTCCCTGAAGGCGGGTGGCAGCGGCGCGGATTTCGTCGATATTCACCGCATATCCTCCAGCCAATCATGGATGACCTGCAATGCTTCGGGCTCGTCCAGAAAGGGCACATGGCCACGATCAGCCACACGGGCATAGCGCATATCGGGGTTGCGTCGCTGCATCTCTTTGACCGTTTCGTCGATCAGAATGTCCGAATTTTCGCCATGGATCAGGGCCAGTGGCAGACCTTGCAATGCATCGAAAAACGGCCACAGGTCGGGCGCAGGTTGTGCGCCGCTTTCCAAAACCGCGTCGCGCAAGGCTGCGTCATAGCGGTTCTTCAACCCGGTTTCAGTTTGGGTATAGAGATGACGGACCTCGGCCTCCCACCTCTCTGCAGGGACGCCGTGAAACCCCGATGTTTCCATTAGTTCCGCTCGAATCGATGCCGCATCTTTATAAAACCGCGCCGAAGGTTGACGGCCCAAAAAGCCCTTGATGTAGTCAAGGCCACGCGGGTCGATCACCGGGCCAATATCGTTCAGGCACGCTCCAAGCAGGCGATCTTTTGCGGCGGCGGCGATGCCCATCGCGATCAATCCGCCACGCGATGTGCCAAGGATTGCGGCTTGATCAATGCCCAGATGGTCGAGCAACATCAGCGCGTCGTCGGCTTCCTGCGGGACGGTATAGGTCTGGTAAGGTCCCCAATCCGACGCACCTCGCCCGCGATAATCCATGCGGATCAGGCGGACCCGCGACAAGTGTGGCGCGACGAAGTTGAAATCGTCCGAGTTCCGCGTCAGCCCCGACAAGGCCAGAACGGGCAACCCTTCGCCCTCATCCCGATAGGCAAGCGTCAGGCCATCCCTAGCGATAAAGTTCTGCATCTCGGCTCCCGTCTCGCATCTTTATTGCGTCAGTAAGCACCGGATGGCGGAGGGGCGCAAGCAGAAGGCAGGCAACCGCATCACAGCAAAACACCCGCCGGGATCAGCGGGTGTTTTTGGTACTTAATGTCAGGTGTTTGCGGGCAGGATCAGAGGTTCTCTGGCTGTGGCATCCCAAGAACGTGGAAGCCGCAATCAACGGTGATGATTTCACCCGTCGTGCAGGCTCCGTAATCTGAGGCCAGATAAACCGCGGTTCCCCCAATGCTTTCCAGCGTTGCGTTCTGACGCATCGGCGAATTGGCTTCGGTGTGGCGGAAGGTCTTGCGCGCGCCACCAATCGCCGCGCCTGCCAGCGTTTTCATTGGGCCTGGGGAGATGGCGTTGACGCGGATGCCATCTGGGCCAAGATCGTTGGCCAGATAACGAACGGACGATTCAAGCGCCGCCTTTGCGACACCCATCACGTTATAGAACGGTGTCACCCGGTTCGACCCGCCATAGGTCAGCGTCAGGATCGTGCCGCCTTCGTTCATTTTGGGGGCGACGCGACGTGCAACCTCGATCAAAGAATAGCAGCTGATATCCATCGAATGTTTGAAGTTCGCGCGGCTGGTATCGACAAAGCGGCCAGTCAGCTCGTTCTTGTCGGAGAACGCGATGGCGTGAACCAGAAAGTCAATGCTGTCCCACTTGGACCACAGGTCATCAAACCCTTTGTCCAGCGCGGCATCATCGGTGACATCCATATCGACCAGAATGTCCGATCCAACCGATGCCGCCAACGGCTGGACGCGTTGCCCGAACGCGTCACCCTGATAGGAAAACGCCAGTTCCGCGCCTTCGTTGGCCATTGCTTGCGCGATGCCCCATGCGATCGACCGTTGGTTGGCAACCCCCATGATGAGGCCGCGTTTTCCTTGCATAAGCCCTGCCATGTCAGTTCCTCAATTTTGTTTCAAATATCAATCGCTGTATTTGCTCAGAAGCATCGAGCCATTGGTCCCGCCGAACCCGAAGCTGTTGGTCATCACCGTGTCCAACCCTGCGTTCTCAACCAGCGAGGTTGCGATCTCGCCAGGTTTGATGGCTGGATCCAGTTCGTCGACATTGATCGACGGCGTGATGAAATCATGTTCCAGCATCAACAGACAGTACACCGCCTCTTGCGCGCCGGTGGCGCCTTGGCTGTGGCCGGTCATCGATTTGGTCGAACTGATCGGAGGTGTAGAACCGTCGCCAAAGACCCGGCGCACCGCTTCAACCTCGCCCACATCGCCCACAGGAGTCGAGGTGCCATGCGCGTTGATGTAGCCGACTTTGCGCCCCTCTGGCAGCATGTCCAGCGCCAGACGCATGGCCCGTTCGCCGCCTTCGCCTGACGGGGCCACCATGTCGTGGCCGTCCGAGGTCGCGGCATAGCCCGTGACTTCGGCATAGATTTTCGCACCGCGCGCCTTTGCGTGTTCAAGGTCTTCAAGAACCAGTATTGCGCCACCGCCGCCAATGACAAAGCCATCGCGATTGGCATCGAAGGCACGGGACGCCTTTTCGGGTGTGTCGTTATATTTCGACGACATTGCGCCCATCGCGTCAAACAGGCAAGACAGTGTCCAGTCCAGCTCTTCGCCGCCGCCGGCGAACATCACGTCCTGCTTGCCCATCATGATCTGCTCGGCTGCGTTGCCGATGCAGTGCAGAGATGTCGAGCAGGCCGAGGTGATCGAATAGTTAATGCCCTTGATCTTGAATGCGGTCGCAAGGTTCGCGGAAACGGTCGAGCCCATGCATTTCGGCACCGCGAACGGACCGATCCGCTTTGTCGCCCCGGTTGCCAAAGCTGTTTGGTGGGCTGCGAACATGGCACTCGTCGACGGGCCACCAGAGCCTGCGACCAGACCCGTGCGGGGGTTCACAACGTCGTCTTCGCCCAGACCGGCATCGGCGATCGCCTGTGTCATGGCGATATGGGCGTACGCGGCACCCGGCCCCATAAACCGAAGCGTGCGTTTGTCGACATGCGCCGCTATATCGATATCCGGCATCCCCGCAATCTGGCTGCGGAATCCATGCTCCACCATATCCGCATTGGCAGAGATGCCCGATTTACCGGCTTTCAGCGAGGTTAGAACCTCGTCTTTGTTGTTGCCGATGGCCGAGACAATGCCCAGACCGGTAACGACGACACGACGCATATGCGCACTCCTTCGCGTGGCGGTGCCAATCGTCCGGCACCAGTATTCCCCAGTATTCCTATGTCCCGTCAGCTTTCAGACAGGGCGACCTTCATGTCCTTGACCTGATAGATAACGTCTCCATCAGCTTCCACAATCCCGTCTGCAACGCCCATGGTCAATCTGCGCGTTTGGATCGCCTTGGTAAAGTTGATGCGATAGGTCAGCATCTTGCGGTCCGGGCGCACCATTCCGGTCAGCTTGACCTCGCCGACACCCAGCGCATAGCCGCGTCCCTGCCAGCCGCGCCAACCCAGATTGAACCCCGTCAATTGCCAAAGACCATCCAGACCAAGGCAGCCGGGCATGATCGGGTTGCCGGGGAAGTGGCAGTCGAAGAACCAAAGGTCGGGCGTGATGTCGAACTCGGCGATCACATGGCCTTTGCCGTGCTCGCCGCCATCGCCTGAAATGTCCGTGATGCGGTCCATCATCAACATGGGCGGAGCAGGAAGTTGTGCATTTCCTGGGCCGAATAACTCGCCCCGCGCACATTTCAGAAGATCTTCCTTATCAAAACTCGTCGGATATTCCGCCATTCC
The DNA here is from genome assembly GCF_025140835.1 of Aliiroseovarius sp. M344. Taxonomy (NCBI): domain Bacteria; kingdom Pseudomonadati; phylum Pseudomonadota; class Alphaproteobacteria; order Rhodobacterales; family Paracoccaceae; genus Aliiroseovarius; species Aliiroseovarius sp. M344. The sequence goes on along the minus strand of NZ_CP081153.1, from coordinate 2,595,030 downwards.
CTGCGCCCCATATCTTGTGTGTTCCTTCCCTTCACCCTCTATCACCCGGCCCAAGCCGGACGCAAGGGCAGGCCGAAGCGGGCGGGCAACACAGCCACACCGACAGATCAAAAAGAATTGGCGCTTTGGCGGTCGAGCCCCTATATTCAATACGGATATTCGATCACTTCGGACCAGACAACAGACCTATGAACCAACTAGAGCACACTACAGAAGCCGCGTGGTTGGCAAGCGCAGACCTTAGGCCGACACGCCAGCGGTTGGCTCTGGCGCAGCTTCTGATCGGCGATGGTCATCATCGCCATGTGACGGCCGAAAGCCTATATGAAGCGTCGCGCGATAGTGACGAGCGGGTATCTCTGGCCACTGTCTACAATACACTTCGCGTCTTTTCCGAAGCCGGGCTGTTGCGCGAAATCACCGTGAATGGGGCCCGCAGCTATTTCGATACAAACGTTTCGAACCACCCTCATTTTTTCTGGGAAGACACAGAAGAATTGATGGATGCCCCAGACGAGGACCTGAAAATTGCGCGCCTGCCGGAAGCACCGGATGGGACCGAGATCGCTAAAGTCGATGTCGTAATACGCCTGCGCCGAAAATAACAGGCCGCAGAAAACGCCAAATAGTTTCTTCAGGCCCTAAATATCCTGGGGTGAGGGGCAAAGCCCCTCGAACGCGCGCGAAGCGCGCGCTCTTTCCCAAACGGCGCTTAGCCGACGCTGACCACTTCGAAATCGAAAATCAGTGTCTGACCTGCTAACGCATGGTTGGCATCAAGCGTGACGCTGTCGTCGGTCATCTCTGTCACAGTAACGGGCACGGGCTGGCCTTGTTGCCCAGTCATCTGGAGCTGCAAACCAACTTCCAGCGGGATTTCGGCAGGGATGTCGCTGCGCGGCACCTCCAGCAGAGCTTCCTCTTGACGCGGGCCATAGGCTTCTTCGGGTGCGATGGTCACTTTTTTCTGCTCGCCCACAGCCATGCCGGGCAGCGCCTTATCAAGGCCCGGAATGATCATGCCGGACCCGACTGTGAATTCCAGCGGATCGCGACCTTCGGAACTGTCAAAGATCGTCCCGTCTTCAAGTGAGCCTGTGTAGTGAATGCGCACAGTTGCGCCGGTTGTGACCTCGGTCATTGTTGCCTCGCGATGTTGGGGGATTAATGGACGAGGCCGTTTGCTGCACGGGTGCTCGTGTGATGCGCAGACCCTAAAGGATTGAAGGGCGATGTAAAGAGAGGCGCTTTTGACCGCTTAAAACCACTGCCCAGGCTCCATCAGCCCCAAGTCCAACAACTGCTGAGATGTCCATTCAAACTCAACCGAATTGTGCCACTTGAATGTGGGAATCTCGAAGGTGGAGCCGGCGTTCGATTTCAGAGCTTTCGCCGTGCGGAAGCTGGCAATCGCGACGGTGATGTTGTTGTGCCAAGGACAGGCAAAGGTGTTGTATTCTTCATCGTTGAACGTGTGGTTTGGGCGCAGTCTCAACCCTTTTTTCGCCCGAAAGATTGATATCCGGTCAATCTTGCGACGGGCCGCGGGGATGTGTTCCTCGAACCGCCAGCGCAGGCCTCCAAAAAAATCCAATTGACGATCGTGAGGGTTGCCGTCCGCGCCCGGGCGGCCAAGCGCGTAATAGCCCGACTTGTCCAGATAGGCATGATCCAATGACACTGCATTCGGGAATTGCCCCAAATCGTCGGCATAAAGGTCAACCACATAGGTCAGAACACCGCCGCGACGTTCTTCGGCGTGAAAGGCCAAAAGCTCGCCGATAGACCGCGTTTCGCAAAACGGATGAAACAGGTATTCGGCGTTGTAGCAGTAATAAAGCCAAGTGCCGGGCGCGGCGTCGATGATCTTGTTGACGGCATGTTCCAAAGCACCCGCTCGTGCAATGGCGTAAGGGATACGGTGGATAGAGGCCTCGACCGCGTCGGGCAGAACCAACGCGTCGGGCGCGAAGACCAAAATCTGGGCGAACCCTGCGTTTTGGTGGTGGGTGATGGTGCTTTCTACTTCCACCAGATCTTCGACAAAGATCATGCCAACAGGGCCTTTGGCCAGCGCCTTGGCGCCGGTGCTCAGGAAATCTGTCAGGCCTTGATACCGCATAAGTCACTCTTTCTCGCCGCAGGATTCTGCAGCTTCCGCGCCAAAATGCTATGAAATCAAAGCCTTTTGCAAGCGTTGCGGCATGATGCGCTTTGCTATAGGACACAGGACCTGATCCAAAGCCTCATTCATTGGGAAATGCGCGTCATGTCTGACCCGAAAAAACTTTTCATTCGCACCTATGGGTGCCAGATGAACGTCTATGACAGCGAACGCATGGTCGAAGCCCTGGGTGCGGACGGGTATGTTGAAACGGATCGGCCCGATGATGCGGATATGATCTTGTTGAACACCTGCCACATTCGCGAAAAAGCGGCTGAGAAAGTGTATTCCGAACTGGGTCGCTTGAAGAGCCTGAAGGTCGAGAACCCCAACCTGAAAATCGGTGTTGCGGGCTGTGTGGCACAGGCCGAGGGCCAAGAAATCATGCGCCGCCAGCCGTTGGTCGACCTGGTTGTCGGTCCGCAGACCTATCACCGCCTGCCGCAGATGATGGAGCAGGTCGCGAAGGGGGAAAAAGCACTCGACACCGACTTCCCGGAAGAGGACAAGTTCGAACATCTGCCCAAGCGTCAGGGCGCCAAGAAGGCCGCACGCAATCCGTCGGCGTTCCTGACGGTGCAGGAAGGTTGCGACAAGTTCTGCGCGTTCTGCGTGGTGCCCTATACCCGTGGCGCAGAGGTGAGCCGCCCGGTTGACCGCATCCTGCGCGAAGCCCGTGATCTGGTCGAACGCGGCGTGCGCGAGATCACGCTATTGGGTCAGAACGTCAACGCCTATCATGGCGCAGGCGAAGGGGGCGACTGGTCGCTTGCCAAACTCATCTGGGCGCTTGATGGGATCGATGGGCTTGAGCGGATACGCTTCACCACCTCGCACCCCAACGACATGACCGATGATCTGATCGAGGCACATGGCACTTGCGCGAAGCTGATGCCTTATCTGCATCTGCCCGTGCAGTCGGGGTCGGACAAGATTCTGAAACGGATGAACCGCAGCCACACAGCCGAGGATTATTTGCGTGTTATCGCGCGCATTCGCGAAGCGCGCCCTGACATCCTGCTGTCGGGCGACTTCATTGTCGGCTTCCCCGAAGAAGATGATCAGGATTTCGAGGATACGATGTCGCTGATCCGCGAGGTCAATTACGGGCAGGCCTATAGTTTCAAATATTCGACCCGTCCCGGCACCCCGGCCGCAGAACGCGCGCTGGTCGATGACACGGTCGCGACCGACCGATTGCACCAGCTTCAGGCCTTGCTGACAGAACAGCAGCGCGCCGTGCAGCAAAGTATGGTCGGCAAAGAAGTGGGTGTTCTGTTTGAAAAGAAGGGCCGTCTGGACGGTCAGATGGTTGGCAAATCAGATTACTTGCACGCGGTGCATGTAGCCGCCCCTGACGGAAAGGTCGGCGAATTGAAGCGCGTGCGGATCGTCGAAAGCAGCACCAATTCGCTTGCAGGCGAGCTGGTTGGCGACCTCTGACCTTCGCTATCTTTGTATCGAAATCGTGAAGTTTTTCTAAGAGGGCTTGCGCCCGCCTTCTTCCCTTGGCACCATCAACATATAGGATCTGACCAGGAGACCCCGTATTGGGATTTGAAAACCTGACCGCAACGCCTGACGCAAACACCGGCGAAGAGACGTTGCTTGAATTCCCCGACAACCGGCTGCTTATCGACTTATGCGGCGAGTTTGACCGAAACCTGACACATATTGAAAGCCATCTGGGCGTACAGATCGTGCGTCGCGGCAACCAGCTGTCCCTGTTTGGCGAAGTAAGCGCACGCACCAAGGCTGCCGAAGTGCTGCAGGCGCTGTATCAGCGGCTGGAAAGCGGCAAGTCGATTGAACCGGGTGATATCGATGCTGAGATTCGCATGGGCGGGTCAGATGCTGGCACTGGCACCCGCGATGGCGACCAGATGGAGATGTTCCGGGGCGGCGCGGTCGAGATCAAGACCCGCAAAAAGACGATTGAGCCCCGAACCGAAGCCCAGAAATCCTATGTCCTGAACCTGTTTCAGAACGAACTGGCCTTTGGGATCGGCCCGGCTGGCACAGGCAAAACCTATCTGGCTGTGGCAGTCGGAGTGAACATGTTCCTTGGTGGCCATGTGGATCGCTTGATCCTCAGTCGTCCGGCGGTTGAGGCGGGCGAGAAGCTTGGCTATCTGCCCGGCGATATGAAAGACAAAGTCGACCCCTACATGCAGCCGCTTTATGACGCGCTGAATGATTTCCTACCCGCCAAACAGGTGGCGAAGCTGATTGAAGAGAAGCGGATCGAGATTGCTCCGCTGGCCTTCATGCGCGGACGCACCTTGTCCAACGCCTATGTCGTGTTGGATGAAGCGCAGAACGCGACCACCATGCAGATGAAGATGTTTCTGACCCGGCTGGGTGAAGGATCGCGCATGGTGATCACCGGCGACCGCACCCAGATCGACCTTCCGCGTGGCGTGGACAGCGGTTTGCGCGATGCAGAAGGGCTGCTGAAAGGCATCGACCAGATTGCCTTCAACTATTTCACCTCGAAAGACGTGGTGCGCCACCCGCTGGTCGCCAAAATCATTGAAGCCTATGACGACGCGGCCCAGATGGCGATGGTCAAGAAAGCTCAGCGCGAGCAACGCGACCGCTGATATGGCTGTTGATGTGGTATTCGAAGATGACCGCTGGCAAACAGCGGGGCTTGGTCCATTGGCAGAGCAGGCCACCGACGCAACCTTTGCGCATCTTGGATTGACGCCCCCCTTAGGCGACACGTTCGAGGTTAGTCTGCTGGCCTGCAATGACGCACGGATCGCTGAGCTGAATGGGGATTTTCGCGATAAGCCAAGCCCCACCAATGTACTATCGTGGCCATCGGAAGAGCGGGCATCTGACCGCGCGGGTGGCACCCCGCTGCGGCCCACCGATCCAGAGCTTGGCGATATCGCAATCGCTTTCGAGACTTGTCAGCGTGAGGCGTCTGCGCAGGGTAAGCAATTCACTGCCCATGTGGCTCATTTATTGGTGCATGGAACCTTGCATCTGTTGGGTTATGATCACATAGACGACAAAGATGCGGCCCTGATGGAGGGTCTAGAGGTTGAAATTCTTGGCAAGATGGGCATTTGCAACCCATATGAAGGATAACGTGCGCAATTTTGCGCCATTGTGGAAAAGGAAAGATGGGCGACACCGAAGACGGGTCTACTGACGCAGCGCAAAGCGCGCCGATAGAGGCCGAAAGTAGCAGGACCGGCTTTTTCGGTCGTATTGTCGGGGTGTTAAGCCCCACGGATACGACCAACGAGCTTCCTCAAGATGCTCCTGCAGCGACGAGCGGAATATCCACTTTCGTAACGCCGGGCATGATGAACCTGCGACGCATGCGCGTCGAAGACGTCATGGTCCCCAAGGCTGAAATCATTTCTGCCCCGGTAGACATCGAAAAAGACGGCTTGGTTGCTTTGTTTCGCGAAACAGGGCTGACACGTGTGCCGATCTTTGACGGCACGCTCGATACGCCAATCGGGCTTGTGCATCTGAAAGACCTTGCTCTGAACTATGGGTTCAACGGCAATGCAGGCGTTAAGATGCCGCCCTTCGCATTGCGTGATCTGGTGCGTCCGCTCTTGTATGCGCCGCCGTCTATGCCAATCGGTGTTCTTCTCCAAAAGATGCAGACCGAGCGTATACACATGGCGCTGGTTATTGATGAATATGGTGGTGTTGACGGGCTTGTGACCATCGAGGACCTGATCGAACAGGTGATCGGCGAGATCGAGGACGAGCACGACCTTGAAGAAGGCGCATTGTGGATCGAAGAAAAGCCGGGCTGCTATCTGGCCGAGGCTAAAGCTCCACTGGACGAATTTGAGGCGGAGATCGGTATATCGCTGTGTGGCGACGAAATCGACGATGAAGAGGTCGACACACTTGGCGGACTTGTTTTCGTATTGTTGGGGCACGTGCCGGCGCGTGGTGAAGTGATTTCGCACCCTGCGGGTCCCGAAATCGAAGTGGTCGATGCCGACCCGCGCCGGATCAAGCGCCTTCGGGTTCGGATCCCTCCAAAACCTAATGATTAAAAGCGGTCGTGCGGCTGGGTTCTGGCCTGTGCTTACCACACTTGTGGCGGGCACGGTGGCTGCACTGGGTCATGCGCCGTTTGACTGGCCGATCTTTACGCTGATCGGCCTTGCGGCTGCCATCTATGTTGTTTTGCAGGCAGACCGACCGCGTCAAGCCGGGTGGCGGGCTTGGGGGCTGGGCGTGGGCTATTTCGGCGTTACGTTGTCATGGCTTGTTGAACCCTTCTTTGTCGATGCGCCGCGCCACGGCTGGATGGCGCCTTTCGCGCTATTTTTCATGGCGGCGGGCCTTGCGCTTTTGTGGGGCATAGCAACTTACGTCGCACACCGCATCGCGCGACCGTCGGTGCGATGGCTCGCGATTGCGCTGGCCATGACCGGGGCGGAGTTGGTTCGGGGCTGGCTGTTTACCGGTTTTCCTTGGGGCAATCCCGGCCATGTTTGGATCGAAACACCTTTCGCGCAACTGTCTGCTTATATTGGGGCTAGTGGGCTTGGTGGGCTGACTTTGCTCTTGTCCGCACTGGGTGCACATTTGGCATCGCAAAGGAGGGGCTCGCGTCAACAAATGGCCCATGCCGCCCTCTTTCTGGCAATCGGTGGCGTTGCTTTGACTGGCGGGCTCTATCGGGGCGGTCAACCTCTGCCGCCCGACCGGGACGTCACGGTACGGCTCGTGCAACCCAACGCGCTCCAACACCTGAAATGGGATCGGCGCCATGCGTTTGATTTTGTCAGACGCCAAGTGGATTTCACGGCTGCCGACCCAATGCCCGGCCAGCCCCGGCCCGATCTGGTGATCTGGCCCGAAACGGCCGTTCCAACTTTGCTCGAATGGGCAGATGATGTGCGCGACGCGATTGCGGATGCGGCGCAAGGCGTGCCAGTGCTGTTTGGCGTGCAGCGCGGTGATGAGCTGCAATACTACAACAGCCTTGCGTTGATCGGCCCAGATGGTCAGGTGCAGTCTACCTATGACAAGCACCATCTGGTGCCATTTGGTGAATATATCCCGCTTGGCAATTGGTTGGAACGTTTCGGCATAAGCGCTTTCGCATCACAAGCCGGAAACGGTTATTCGGCCGGACCGGGCGCGCGAGTTCTGGACACGGGCGCTGCGGGTCTGGCCCTTCCGCTGATCTGTTATGAAGCTGTGTTCCCCCGCGACATTCGTGCGGCACCAACGCGTGCTGACTGGATCCTTCATGCCACCAACGACGCATGGTTTGGCGACTACTCGATGCCCTTTCAGCATCTGGCCCAAGCTCGTTTTCGGGCCATCGAATTTGGCCTTCCCGTTATTCGGGTTGCCAACACAGGCATATCCGCGGTGGTCGATCCGCGTGGCGCATTACGTGCGTCGATGTCGCTTGGTGAAGCCGGATATCTGGATGCAGCGCTGCCAAGCGCCGCCCCGCCCACGCCCTATGCTCGCTTTGGGGACCTGCCATTGGGTCTTCTGATTACTGTTGCATTGTGCACCCTGTTTGTCCGTCGGACCCCAAAAGCACGTTGACCACAAACGGTTTGACATGTAACGCCAAGACATATCCCGCCACAACGGCTTCCTGACGTGGTTTGGGCTTTAAAATCGGAGCACTTTCATGACTCGTAAGAACCACGTATTTACTTCGGAATCCGTTTCTGAAGGACACCCTGACAAGGTCTGCGACCGCATTTCTGATGCTGTCCTTGATGCTTTCCTGTCCGAAGATCCTCAGTCTCGTGTTGCCTGCGAAACCTTTGCCACCACCGACCGTGTTGTGATCGGCGGCGAGGTGCGCGGCCCGGCCAGCGTTATCCAACGCGTTGAAGACATCGCGCGAGAATGTGTGAAAGACATCGGCTATGAACAGGAAGGCTTCCACTGGGCCAATCTGAAAGTCGACAGCTTTTTGCACGCCCAATCCGCCGACATCGCCCAAGGCGTGGATGCGGCCGAGAATAAAGACGAAGGCGCGGGTGATCAGGGGATCATGTTTGGCTATGCCACCGTCGAGACCGACGCGTTGATGCCAGCCCCCCTGCAATACAGCCATGCCATTTTGCGCCGTCTGGCAGAGGTGCGCAAAGATGGCACCGAAGGCTGGATGGGCCCTGACGCAAAATCGCAGCTGTCCGTTCGCTATGAAAATGACCTGCCGGTTGAAGTCACATCGCTCGTGCTGTCAACACAGCATCTGGACGCGGCCATGACGCCGGACGACGTGCGCGAACGCGTGGCCCCATATTTCCATGAGGTGCTGCCGGATGGGTGGCTGACAGACGACACTGTTTGGCACGTGAACCCAACTGGTAAGTTTGTGATTGGCGGCCCCGATGGGGACGCAGGCCTGACCGGCCGCAAGATCATCGTGGATACTTATGGCGGCGCCGCGCCGCATGGCGGCGGTGCGTTCTCGGGGAAAGATCCCACCAAGGTTGATCGTTCAGCTGCCTATGCCGCGCGCTACTTGGCGAAGAACATTGTCGCCTCGGGTATGGCGAAACGCTGCACATTGCAGTTGTCATATGCGATCGGGGTGGCGCATCCCTTGTCAATTCTGGTCGACACCCACCGCACGGGCGAAGTGGACGAGTCCGACATCGAAAAAGCAATTGGGCAGGTTATGGACCTGACGCCGCGTGGTATTCGCGAGCATCTCCAACTGAACCGGCCGATATTTGAGCGGACCGCCGCATATGGTCATTTCGGCCGGGCACCAGACGCAGAAGGTGGCTTCAGCTGGGAAAAAACAGATCTGGTCGATGCGCTGAAAAAGGCTGTCTAAGGTCGTTTGCATCCACAAACCTCACAAGAAGGGCGGGTCGTCACTTGACGCACCCGCCCTTTGCACGGCATAGGCGCGGCCATGACACAAGATGACACGCCCCAGAACAAACATGCCTCCGGTGCGCCGTGGCGCAATTTCTATGGCCGTCTCAAAGGCAAACACCTGCGCGACAGCCAGCAGGGGTATCTCGAGGAAGACCTCGCGGCCCTCAGCCCCGGCGCTGTGGATTGGGAAGCAAACCCAGATCGCACCCAGATCGACCTTGTGGCGCTGTTCGACGGTAAACCGGTCTGGCTGGAAACCGGCTTTGGTGGCGGTGAACATATGGTGCACCAAGCTGCCAACAACCCAGATGTCGGCATCATCGGGTGCGAGCCCTACATCAACGGCGTTGCCATGTTGCTGGGCAAGATCCGCACCGCAGGGTGCGAAAATGTTGCAGTGCACCCGGGTGATGTGCGCGACCTGTTTGACGTGCTACCGGACCAGTCCATCGACAAAGCATTCCTGCTTTATCCAGACCCCTGGCCCAAGAAAAAGCACCATCGCCGCCGGTTCGTGACACCAGAATACCTTGATCCCTTTCATCGCGTTCTAAAACCGGGGGCCGCGTTCCGCGTTGCGACCGATATCCCAGATTACGTGCGCCAGACACTGGAAGAAGTGCCGCGGGCCGGATTTGAATGGTTGGGCAACCGTGCCACAGACTGGCGCACCCCATGGGACGATTGGATATCGACGCGCTATGAACAGAAAGCCTTGCGCGAAGGCCGAACGCCCCACTACCTGACATTTCGGCGTCTCTGACCACCCAAACTCGCTTCTTCTGGCCGGAAATATCCTGGGGTGAGGCCGTAGGCCGAGGGGCAACGCCCCTTTCACTCTGGCCTCGCTCAGATGTCTGCGCTATCAGAAATCGCAGATTACAGGAGAACTCCAATGTCCGGACACGGCCCCGCCATCCCCATGACCTCGCGCAAATGCGGCCCTCTGAAAGGCGAGGCGCGGGTGCCCGGCGACAAGTCGATCAGCCACCGGTCGCTGATCCTTGGCGCAATGGCTGTGGGCGAAACCCATATTACCGGGTTGCTGGAAGGCGAGGACGTGATTGGCACAGCCAACGCCATGCGTGCCTTCGGCGCTGACGTAGAGCGTCTGGGTGACGGCGAATGGCGGGTGAACGGCGTGGGGGTTGGCGGCTTTGCCGAACCTGAAGACGTGATTGATTGCGGCAATGCGGGAACAGGGGTGCGCCTAATCATGGGCGCGATGGCGACCCAGCCGATCACTGCGACCTTCACCGGCGATGCCTCGCTTCGGTCGCGCCCGATGGGCCGGGTGACCGACCCGATCGCGTTGTTTGGCGCGCAAAGTTTCGGTCGCGAAGGCGGGCGGCTTCCGATGACCATCGTCGGTGCGCGCACGCCTGTGGCGGTGCGCTATACGACGCCTATGGCCTCGGCGCAGGTGAAATCAGCGGTGCTGCTGGCGGGCTTGAACGTGCCCGGTAAGACGGTGGTGATCGAAAAAGAGGCCACCCGCGATCATACTGAACGCATGCTTGCAGGTTTTGGCGCAGAGATCAGCGTCGAACAGACCGACGAAGGCCATGTGATCACCCTGACGGGTCAACCGGAACTGAAGCCGCAAACCATTGCGGTGCCGCGGGACCCAAGCTCTGCCGCCTTTCCGGTCTGTGCTGCGTTGATCGTGCCGGGATCGGACGTGCTGGTCCCAAATATCGGCCTGAACCCGACTCGTGCTGGGCTATTTAATACGTTGCAGGATATGGGCGCTGATCTGACGTTTGAAAACGAGCGTCTTGAAGGCGGCGAACCTGTCGCAGACCTGCGGGCCCGGTATTCCCCCAACATGAAAGGGATCGTCGTCCCACCCGAGCGGGCCGCGAGCATGATTGATGAATACCCGATCCTGTCGGTTGTCGCCTCGTTCGCGTCGGGCACAACCAACATGCCGGGTGTGCACGAATTGCGGGTAAAGGAAAGCGACCGGATAGATGCGATGGCCAAGGGACTGCGTGCTGCCGGTGTCACCGTCGAAGAGGGTGAGGATTGGTGGTCCGTGGACGGATTGGGCCCCGAAGGTGTGCCTGGTGGTGCAACCGTCGCCACAGTACTCGACCACCGCATAGCCATGAGCTTTGCCTGTCTTGGCATGGCATCGAAAAAGCCCATCCATCTGGATGATGGCGGCCCCATCGCCACCAGCTTCCCGGTGTTTGAACCTTTGATGGCGGGGCTGGGTGCGCAAATTGTCAGATCGAACTTATGACGGTTTTCACTGTAGCAATCGACGGACCAGCCGCCGCTGGTAAAGGCACAATTTCCAAAGCTGTTGCCGCTCATTTTGGGTTTGCGCATCTTGATACCGGACTTTTGTATCGGGCGGTTGGGGCCAAGGTTTTGTCGGGTGGTGATCCGGTTGCCGCCGCGAAAAATCTAACGCCAGCAGACTTGCAAGGTGACCTGCGCACCCCTGACATTGCGCAAGCCGCCAGCCGCGTGGCTGTTTTGCCTGATGTGCGGGCTGCTTTGGTGCAGTTCCAGCATGACTTCGCCCTACGTGACGGGGGGGCTGTTCTGGATGGGCGGGATATCGGAACCGTTGTCTGTCCAACTGCCGAGGTGAAACTTTTCGTGACGGCCAGCGCTGAAGTCCGCGCGGAGCGGCGGTTTCTGGAGCTGTCATCTAAAGGTCACAGCGATACGCGTGATCAGGTTCTGGCTGATGTCATCGCGCGCGACAAACGCGACAGTGAGCGCGCAGAAGCCCCTTTGAAGCCAGCTGATGATGCCGTAATCATCGACACTTCTGAGATGTCGATTGATCAGGCGGTGGCCAGCGCCATATTAGCCGTGGATCAGGTGAGGGGATAAGCGTCCAGCACACGCAGGGCGATCAACGTGTTCCACCGTCCCGGTTCCCGCGGCGGTTCCATCTCGAACACTGTTTTGCCTGCAACTTTGGGTCCGCGCGGCCACCGGCCGTCCGGCCTGCGTTGGGTGACCAGCTTGTCCAAGGCGTCGGTCATCGCGGGGTCAAACGGCTGGCCCGTCGCACGGAAGTGGTCCAACGCGCGCAAGGTGTTGTAATACCATCGGGCAGGCGTGCGCAGCTTCAGGAAATCCGCGTTGATGATCTTTCCTGTTCGTTCGGAACGGAAGAACTGATGCCGAAGGATGAAACTCCGTGCCTCTGTTGCGATCTGATTCAATTCGTCTTTTCGGTAGGCGTAGCCACAAGCCTCGAAACTGTGCAGCCCTTCCAGCACCGACAGCGTCGAATGCAAAGATGAGTGTTTGCAACCAGAGCGGTTGATCTGGCAGTTGAATCCACCATCGGGCAATTGAACCGAAATCAGGAAATCAACGAAGCTCTGAAGTGACGCCTCGGGCGCTGCAAAATAGCTACCGATGTTCAGGAACATGCCAGTCACACACGTGTCGCTTAACTTGTCATCTGAAGAAATAGCGAACCCACCGTCATGCGACACGTGTCGCACGGCAATATCGTGCACCAAGGCTGCGACTTCTGGGTGATCTTGTGGGAACGCCATGTTTACCAGATCGAGCAACACATAATGTGTACAGGCCCACTTTGGCCCATAGTAACGATCACCCCAGCCACCAGTCGCGTTGCGAGCATCCAGAAAAGCTTTGCCCCACCCATTGGTCGCAATACGCGCCTGAAGTTCGGGGCGGGTTCTGTGTAGAAGATCGCGCATCGTCTGAAATGCGATTGCAGAATCCCCTGCCATGAGCCAGCTAATGATCTCTCCTCGGTTCATTACGTCAGCATAAGTGCGACGCGCGGCGCTGCCATGATATGCATCAGTCCTTGCTTTTTTGACAGAATCCACGTAATCCCCGCCCTTGTTGACAAGGTGAAAACACCGCGACTGAAGAAATATGAGCAGGGTCGGACATGCCGGCCCTCTTTGTTTTGTGGTTAACTTGTTGACCAAATTGGACAATCCAAGACCTGCGGAGACAACCGCACGGCCCGAATAACGACTTGTAAAGGAATAAATCGCATATGTGCGCTAAAGCAACGATGGAGGAATTCGAAGCCCTCCTGAACGAAAGCTTCGAAATGGACACACCCGAAGAGGGTTCTGTCGTCAAAGGTAAGGTCATCGCCATCGAGGCCGGCCAAGCGATCATCGACGTAGGCTACAAAATGGAAGGCCGCGTCGACATCAAAGAATTCGCAAATCCTGGTGAAGCTCCTGAAATCGCTGTTGGCGACGAAGTGGAAGTCTTCCTGCGTTCCGCAGAGAACGCCCGTGGCGAAGCTGTTATCTCGCGTGAGATGGCCCGCCGCGAAGAAGCATGGGATCGTCTGGAAAAAGCATACGCAGACGAAGAGCGCGTCGAAGGCGCAATCTTCGGTCGCGTCAAAGGCGGCTTTACGGTCGATCTGGGCGGCGCTGTTGCGTTCCTGCCCGGCAGCCAAGTTGACGTGCGCCCCGTGCGTGACGCTGGCCCGCTGATGGGTCTGAAGCAACCGTTCCAGATCCTGAAAATGGACCGCCGCCGTGGCAACATCGTTGTGTCGCGTCGTGCAATTCTGGAAGAATCGCGTGCCGAACAGCGTGCTGAAGTCATCGGCAACCTGACCGAAGGCCAAGCGGTTGACGGCGTCGTCAAAAACATCACCGAATACGGTGCGTTTGTTGACCTCGGCGGCGTAGACGGCCTGCTGCACGTCACCGACATGGCATGGCGCCGTGTGAACCATCCTTCCGAGATCCTGACGATCGGCGAAACCATCAAGGTTCAAGTCATCAAGATCAACAAAGAAACCCACCGCATCTCGCTTGGTATGAAACAGCTGCAAGACGATCCATGGGATCTGGTTGCTGGCAAGTACCCGCTGGAAAGCACACACACTGGCCGCGTGACCAACATCACCGATTACGGTGCGTTTGTTGAGCTGGAGCCGGGCGTTGAAGGTCTGGTGCACGTTTCTGAAATGTCGTGGACCAAGAAGAACGTTCACCCAGGTAAAATCGTGTCGACCTCGCAAGAAGTCGAAGTCATGGTTCTGGAAATCGACAGCGCCAAACGCCGCGTATCGCTTGGTCTTAAGCAGACCATGCGCAACCCATGGGAAGTGTTTGCAGAAACCCACCCCGAGGGCACCGAGGTCGAAGGCGAAGTCAAGAACATCACCGAATTCGGTCTGTTCATTGGCCTCGAAGGCGAAATCGACGGCATGGTTCACCTCAGCGATATCAGCTGGGACCAGCGCGGCGAAGAAGCCATCCAGGACTTCAAGAAAGGCGACATCGTCAAAGCTGTTGTCTCGGAAGTTGATACCGACAAAGAGCGTATCTCGCTGTCGATCAAAGCCTTGGACGGCGACCCCTTTGCAGACGCCATTGGCGGCGTGAAGCGCGGTTCGATCATCACTGTTGAAGTGACCTCGATCGAAGAGGGTGGCATCGAAGTCGAGTATGAAGGCATGAAATCCTTCATCCGTCGCTCTGACCTGTCGCGTGACCGTGCCGAGCAGCGCCCAGAGCGTTTCCAGGTTGGTGACAAGATGGACGTTCGCGTGACCAATGTGGATGCGAAATCCCGCCGCCTTGGTCTGTCGATCAAAGCCCGCGAGATTGCCGAAGAAAAAGAAGCCGTCGCACAATACGGTTCCTCGGATTCGGGTGCATCGCTGGGCGACATTCTTGGCGCAGCGCTGAAGCAGGACGACTAAGTCCCGCACCTTCGAAAACGCGAACGGCCCCGTGCGATGTGCGGGGCCGTTTTGCTTCGAATCAACAGTCTTTGCTGCGCTGCAACAAAGACGTGAGTTTTGGCGTTAACCAATTTGCCGCTGCGGCATCTGCCCGAAATTCGCAAAAAAATGGCGAGATTCACGCCAAAATTACACCCTGAATGCGGCAATGCTTGTATCTCGCGCGGCTGTTTGCTCCTATAGTCAGACAGAATAAGGATGCAAAATCCATTACATAGCCAATTTGGGGGGACCAGAATGATCCGGTCGGAATTGATCCAGAAGATCGCGGATGAAAACCCGCACCTATATCAGCGCGACGTGGAGCGCATCGTGAACACGATCTTCGAAGAGATTATAGAAGCAATGGCCAAGGGAGACCGGGTCGAACTGCGCGGCTTTGGCGCATTTTCTGTCAAGAAACGAGATGCTCGTATTGGGCGTAATCCCCGGACGGGTGAGTCGGTCGAGGTTGAAGAAAAGCATGTGCCATTCTTCAAGACCGGCAAACTTCTTCGGGACCGTTTGAACGGCAAGTAAGAGGTATCTATGCGATACATCCGTTACGCATTTCTGGTGACCCTTGCGGTCGCCCTGATCACAGTCGCTTTGGCAAATCGCGACACCGTCACCGTCCACCTGCTGCCGCAGGAGCTATCGGGCTTTCTGGGCTGGAGCTGGTCGCTGACCTTGCCATTGTTTGTGGTGATCTTCGCTGGCGTGATCGCTGGCGTTCTGATCGGCTTCATCTGGGAATGGTTCCGGGAACACAAGATCCGGGCCGAGGGCGCGCGCCACCGCAAAGAACGCGATCAATTGGCGCGAGAGGTTAAGACTCTTCGTGATCAACCCAAGGCGCGCACCGGAGACGATGTGTTGGCTTTGATCGACGACGCTCGTTAATCGCCCATGGGCACCACAGTCAAAATCTGCGGGCTGAAAGAGCCCCGCCATGTGATGGCGGCATCCAATGCGGGCGCACGCTATCTTGGTTTCGTCTTCTTTCCGAAAAGCCCGCGTCATGTCAGCCTGCTTGATGCGGCGGCGTTGATGGTCGATGTGCCAATCGGCATTGCGAAAGTCGCGCTAACGGTCAATGCCGATGACGCGACCTTGGACCAGATCGTTCGTGAGACCACCGTCGATATGCTTCAACTACACGGATCGGAAAGCCCCCGGCGGGTGGCCGAAGTCAAAGCCCGGTTTGGCCTGCCGGTTATGAAGGCAATCGGTATTGCCGGGCCGGACGATGTCGCCCAGATTGATCTTTACGCGCCGGTCGCGGATCAATTGTTGATAGATGCAAAAGCACCCAAGGGCGCTGATCTGCCCGGGGGCAATGGGATCACCTTCGACTGGCGACTGGTGCAACGGAAATATTGGCCTTGCCCGTGGATGTTGGCCGGTGGTTTGACACCGGAGAACGTCGCCGAAGCGGCCCGTTTAACTGGCGCAAAACAAGTGGATGTGTCGTCAGGGGTTGAAACTGCGCCGGGGATCAAGGATGAGAGACTGATCGCGGCCTTTTGTGCCGCCGCACAGGCTGCCGCATAGGGGGAGTGAGCCCATGGCCAACGATCTTTTCAACAGCTTCATGAACGGCCCGGACGAGAAGGGCCGGTTTGGTGATTTCGGCGGGCGTTTCGTGTCCGAAACCCTGATGCCGCTGATCCTCGACCTTGAAGCCGAGTATGAGAAAGCCAAGACCGACGATAGTTTCTGGGCCGAGATGCAATACCTCTGGACCCATTATGTCGGTCGGCCCAGCCCGCTTTATTTCGCCGAAACCCTGACCGAGCGTTTGGGGGGTGCGAAGATCTATCTGAAACGCGACGAGTTGAACCACACCGGCGCGCATAAGATCAACAACGTGTTGGGTCAGATTTTGTTGGCTCGCCGGATGGGCAAGAAGCGGATTATTGCGGAAACCGGGGCAGGACAGCACGGCGTTGCCACGGCGACGGTCTGCGCCAAGTTCGGTCTGAAATGTATCGTCTATATGGGCGCCCATGACGTTCAGCGGCAGGCGCCGAACGTGTTCCGCATGCGTCTTCTGGGGGCCGAGGTGATCCCTGTCAGCTCGGGTCGCGGCACGCTGAAAGACGCGATGAACGACGCGCTGCGCGACTGGGTGACAAACGTGTCAGACACGTTCTATTGCATCGGTACTGCAGCCGGTCCGCACCCTTATCCGGCGATGGTGCGCGACTTCCAGTCGATCATTGGCAAAGAAGCGAAAGAACAGATGCAAGCCGCCGAGGGCCGGCTGCCTGACACGATCATCGCCGCCATCGGTGGTGGCTCAAACGCCATTGGACTTTTCTATCCGTTCCTTGACGACGACAGCGTGCGCATTATCGGCGTGGAAGCTGGCGGCAAAGGCGTCAACGATAACATGGAGCATTGCGCCTCGCTGACTGGTGGACGCCCCGGCGTTCTGCATGGCAACCGCACCTTCCTGCTGCAAGATGATGATGGTCAGATCCTTGACGGATACTCGATCTCGGCGGGACTGGATTATCCCGGCATCGGGCCGGAGCATTCCTGGTTGCACGAAATCGGCCGCGCCGAATATGTCGCGATTACTGACAAGGAAGCTCTGGATGCGTTCCAGCTGTGTTGCGAGACAGAAGGGATTATCCCGGCGCTGGAACCCTGTCATGCATTGGCGCATGTCGCCAAGATCGCGCCAGACCTGCCGAAGGACCACATCATCTGTATGAACATGTGCGGACGTGGCGACAAGGATATCTATACCGTCGCCAAATATCTGGGTTTCGACATGTCAGACACGGAAGGTCGCAGCGCCAACTGACACAGGCTTAATCCATTGACGCGGCGATCGCGCGGAACATGGCGATGTTGGTGTCATTGATACCGTCTTCGCGGAACCCGCGATCTGCCCCGTTGGTGGCAATTACGACACCACGTGCACTGTCGATAAAGATATATTGGCCATAGATGCCGCGAGCGAAATATTCACCTTCGGGCGCGTCGGGCGCCATCCACCATTGATAGCCATATTTCTGCTCGCCGCTGGCCGTTGGGGCTGACGGTGTGGTGGATGCGGCCACCCAATCTGCGGGCACGATCTGGGTGCCATTCCAAGTGCCACCCTGCAGGAACATCTGTCCAAAACGGGCATAGTCACGGGCGCGCAGGTTCAGGCCCCCCAAGACAAACGCCGCGCCGTGGCCGTCGGTGATATAGAGGGGGTCGGCCTCGAACCCCATCGGTTGCACGATGTAGCGTTCCAGCAAGTCCGGAATGGTTTGCCCGGTTGCGCCCCGGATCACCATCCCGACGATATGCGTGTCGATCGAGACATATTTCCAAGTCTCGCCCGGGGCGGCAAAAGTTACGCTTAGACCGGCGGCAAAATCATCCATCGACTGGCCCAAGGCCAACACACGGCCCATGCGGTTGATATCTGAATTGAAGTCCAGATAATCCTCGTTGAAGACGACACCGGATGACATGTTCAGCACATTGCGGAGGGTCGCCCCTTCATAAGCGCTGCCTTTAAGTTCGGGCACATATCGCTCCACCGGATCGTCCAGCGATGCAATTGCACCTTGTTCCAAGACGATACCCGTCAGCGCAGACAGAAAACTTTTGGCGACCGACCAACTGATCCGGCGATCCTCGGGCGACGTGCCAAGGTGATAGCTTTCATGACGGACCTCGCCGTCTTTCAGGACGACCAGCGCAGTCACGGCACGGTCGGTGATCCAGTCTTGCGCACCTTCCGGCAGCGTGATCGGCGCGCCAACGGGCAGGGGGCTAACCTCGCCTGTGCCACGTGACATGGCTTTCGTCAGGAACGCACGTTCCATGTTCGAAAAGTTGTGAACGATCTTTTCCTCTGAAAACAAGGAGTTCACGGCCAGCAATCTGCCGACCTCTTCGCGTTTCCAAATCGCGGCGACGATGGCCAACAAAAGAATGACCAGCAGAATCTGCGCCAGTCGCTTCAGGATGATACGCATGAGGACCCTCGGTTTTTTGGCTAAGGTGCCGTCCAATGCACCCATCGTCCATGAAAATCGACACGACCAAGCGTCAACTTTTCACCTTCGGGCCAGAGCGTCAGCGACAAGGCTGCGCCTTCGCTGAGCCGCTCGTCCGCCTCCATCGACAGATGCGCTACCGGTCCCTTTCGCGAGGCATCACGAATGGCTGCTGCACAACGGGACTGGGTTTCCGGCGGGAAATATTGCCATGCGATGGTGTGATAGACCAATGTCAGATGATCAGGCACCGTCGATTGAAGCTGACTTTCCAGCCAAGCAGCGGCATCGCCGGCATCGACTTGCGCATCCAGAATGTCGATGACAGCCCGTGTGCGTGCCAGTCGTTCCGGCTGATCGGCCCAAAGGTAAGAAATCAGACGCAACGCATCTTCCGGATCATTTGCGTTCATCGGCATCAGATCGACGCCGCGTCTTGCGGTAATAGATGGCCTTTCGCCGGTGGGCAGATCGCCGCGCCAGTCAGGTGTCAGGGTGATCACCGGATCAGGCGCACCGATCTGTCCATCAGGCAATGCCAGCGCGAAGCGGTCCCACATCAGGTTCAACCCGGCGCTTGCCCCCAGTTCATACATTTGTATCGGCAATTCATATCGCGCAGCCAACCAGTGGCCTGCGGCGACCAGAACAGCGGCGCGCCGCACTTCGTTTGTTTGCGGGGGATTGTCGAGCCACCGGTCAAGGCTGCCCGCGTGGTCGTGCAGTGCGACTTTGATCGCAGACCACAGGGCGTCGTCGTCGGGCGCGGGGTTTGGTGGATAGACCGAGGCGAGTTCCGGGCATTTGCCGGTCAAAACCAGTGCATGCAGGCCTGCCAAGAACCGCAAGGGCAGCGAATGTCCGCGCGGTCCAATATCCCCCGGCCAATCAAACATGCGATCGGAAAGCGGCGTGCCGGGCTGCAACCCGTCAGCCAGCAGGTCCAGAACACGGGCCGTGAACGGAGAGCCCAACTGACGGTTGCTTTCCGCCTGATGGCTGAGTGCAGCGCGCAGGGTCAAGTAAACTTGTCCATCAGTTTCTGCAGCGGGCTACGCGTATCTTCGGGTGTCGCCGGTTTCTCAGGTGCTGGCGTCGCGGAGGGGGTCGGCTCTGGTTTGGGTTGCGTGGCGGAGGAGCGGGGCGGGTTCACGCGCCGTCCGATGGCGTTCATGAATTTTCCACTGTCGCCTTCAGCCAAGTCGACAGCCCCATCCGAACAGCCACGCAAAACATCCTCAAGCCAATCTTGGTCGGCCTTGGCAAAGTCGCGTAACACGTAGGATGAAACCGCATTTTTGTTGCCCGGATGGCCGATGCCCAAACGCACGCGGGCATAGTCTGGCCCAATATGGGCATGAAGCGAGCGCAAACCGTTATGTCCCGCGTGCCCCCCGGCCTGTTTGACGCGGCATTTGCCCGGCGCAAGGTCCAGTTCATCGTGGAATACAGTGATGTCGTCAGGGGTCAGTTTGTAAAACCGCATCGCTTCACCCACCGACTGGCCAGACAGGTTCATGAATGTCTCGGGTTTAAGAAGTATAACCTTCTCGCGGCCCAACCGCCCTTCGGTCACGGCACCCTGAAACTTGCCCCGCCACGGAGCAAAGCCATGATCTTTTGCGATTCGGTCAAGCGCCATAAACCCGATATTGTGGCGGTTCCCCGCATATTTCGGGCCGGGATTGCCCAAGCCTACGAACAACTTCATGGTCTGACCTTTCGCGCATTCACTCTCTGCCGGATGGGATGGCATTTCACGTAAATTAGTGGGCGCTGGCGGGTGTTGCAATCAATGGCTGGTACGCTGGCCCGAAACCAATCTGAATAAGAAGCTATAACAAAAAAAAACGGGCCCCGATGGGGCCCGCTTTCCGTCACCAAAACGGTGCTCTTATTCTTCAGACTTCATTTCAGTCGCTTCGACTTCGTCTGGTGCGACCTCTTCTGTCTCTTCTTCTTCGTCATCCGCAGAACGCAGCGAGCTTGGAGCCGAGATGTTGGCGATTACGAAATCACGGTCAACGGTGACTTTTGCACCTTTCGGCAGATCCACATCCGAGATGTGAATGACATCGCCGACTTCGCGGCCAGTCAGGTCGACAACGATCTGCTCAGGGATCTCACCGGCAAGAACGTTCAGTTCGACTTCTGGGCGAACAACGGTCAGCACGCCACCTTTTTTCAGGCCGGGTGCTTCTTCTTCGTTGGCGAACTCAACGTGAATGAACAGGCTGATCCGCGTGTTGCGGTGCAGGCGCATCAGGTCAAGATGGGTCGGAAGGTCCTTCACGACGTCACGCTGAACGTTGCGGCAGATGACGCGGAAGTCATCGTGGCCGTCTACTTTCAGGTTCCAAAGTGTCGAAAGGAAACGGCCAGCTTTCAGCTTTTTCAGCAGGTCGTTGAAGGGGATGTTGATCGGCAGCGGGTCTTCACCACCACCATACACGATACCCGGTACCAAGCCTTCGCGGCGAGCTTGACGAGCGGCCCCCTTGCCTGTCCCCGTCCGTACCGTGGCGTCAAGATCAGGAATCTGTTTTGCCATGGAAATTCTCCAGTTTGTTGATGCGGGAATCCTCCAAGGGTGTAAGCCCCGCAGTTGAAGCCGTGCCTATAGACCGGTGGGGGTCAAAAGGAAAGAGGTTTCTTACCTCTGATCGTTTGCCGCATCGTGTTCCA
This sequence comes from Aliiroseovarius sp. M344, assembly GCF_025140835.1. NCBI lineage: Bacteria > Pseudomonadati > Pseudomonadota > Alphaproteobacteria > Rhodobacterales > Paracoccaceae > Aliiroseovarius > Aliiroseovarius sp. M344. Next base: position 2,573,600 of record NZ_CP081153.1, on the reverse strand, counting down.
ACCGCTTCCGCGCGGCGATCCGTTTCTCGGCTTTGTATTTCTTTAACAAGGCATCGGTTGCAGACTTCCGGCCAAAGGCGCGTTTGGCCGATAAGACAAAACTCTCGCGTTCAGCCCGTTCGCGGGCCAGTTCTGCATTGAGCGCCGCCAGTTCCCGCTCTGCCCAGCGCTGCCAAGTGTCGTAATGCCCGCTGGTCAGCGACAGCGACAAGCCGTCGTCGCCCTCAGCGGTGGGGGTCGCGTAAAGCCGCGCGCGCAGCTGTGCAATTTGGTCTTCCAGGGTCAGGATCATGCGATTGTGACGCGATAGGTTGGACATGGCAGCCTCGTGTTGCATTGCAGCCAACGCGCGCAAATCGGTGAGCGGGTTGCTCATGTGTTCGCCTCGAACATGCCGCGCGCGCGTTTGCGCATCTTCTCGGCGAAGCGGATCGCGGCAGCGACAGCCTTGTACTGGTCCTGTGGTATCTCGTCACCAATCTCGACCGTAGCGAAAAGGGCGCGTGCTGTCGGCGGGTCGCTGTGAATAGGAACACCGTTTTCGTTGGCCACCTCGCGGATTCGCCCGGCGATTTTGTCCACGCCTTTCGCAACACAGATCGGCGCCGCACCGGGCATGCGGGACCATTTCAAAGCCACCGCATAATGTGTGGGGTTCACGACAATCACGTCGGCTTCTGGAACGTCGGCCAGCATCTGGTTCATCGCGATGTCATAGCCCTTTTGCCGACGCTGGGCTTTCATATGCGGATCACCTTCGTTCTGCTTCATTTCGTCCATCAGGTCCTTGTGGGACATGCGGTTTTTCCGCAGATGTTCATGATGTTGCCAGAAATAGTCGATGCCGCCGATGATGAGTGCAACCAACAGAACAAGGGCGAAAAATTCGACACACAGGTCCAGCAAGACAACAGTCGTCATTCCTGCGCTCAACGACATGGTTGCAAGCATTTCCGGAAGGTTCATCCAGATGAAAACACCCAGCACAAGCGCATAGATTGTCAATTTCACAAAGCTTTTCGCAAATTCAAACAAACCTGACCGGCCAAACTTGTTCTTGGCGTTTGAGATCAAGGACAACCGGTTCAGTTTCGGTTGCAGTTTTTCCGGCGCGACGACGAAACTGCGCGTGGCAATCGTTAGAAGCAGAACGGCCAAAGCGGGCGCAAATAGCCAAGGCGCTACATGTTGACCAATGCCCGTCAGAAGAGACGCGGTGAAGGGGGCGCCACCATGAAAGATGGCCTCAGAAATCTGGTCTGATCGCGCAAGGGATCCAGCAAGAAGTGCGCCCAGACCTTTCAGGCTTGCAGACCCGATAGACGTCGCGACGAGCAAGAGGGCCAGATAAGAGATTGCCGTGTTCAGGTCAGCAGAGCGCGCGACCTCGCCCCGCCGCCGGGCGTCATCCAGTTTCTTTTGTGTTGGCTCATGTTGTTTGCTGTCGTAGTCTTCCGTGTCCGACATCACCAACCTCCGAACGGATTGGCCAAAGTTACCTCAAGCGCCGCTTGCCAGACCGGCAGCAATAAGGGGGCCGTCAGAAGCAGCAGAATTAAGCCGCCCGCAGTGATCGCGGGTGCGCCGACAAATGCGACCATCAGTTGGGGCATGGCCCGGTTGATGACCCCAAGTGCCACGTTGTAGAGTAATGAAACGATGACGAAGGGTGCCGCCAGCGCGAAGGCCAGCGAAAAAGCCCCGGCCACCTGCGCGATGCCCCAATCCGAGAAGGCCTGTGCCTCTGGCAACTGACCCACAGGAAAAACGCGATAGGTCAGGATCAGACCTTCTGCCAGCTTGACGTGTAGACCCAGCATCACGGCCAATGCGAGCCCCGCCACCAGCAGAACATGCCCGATGGCGGGCTGCGGGTCGGCGTTCGCCCCACCCATCAGTTGGGCCAGCGACGTTGATTGGGCCGCAATGCTGCCTGCAACCTGTAGCGCCATGATCAAGAGACGGATGGCAATACCAAACCCCAGCCCGATCACCGGTTCAGAGATATAGAGCAGTCCAAGATTGGGCAGCAGCGTGGCAACCGAGACTTCGGGGGCGACAACAGGGGCGACGATCACCGTAAACGCAAATGCCAGAAACAATCGCACACGCGCCGGCACGGATCTCTCGCCGAATGCTGGCAGAACCGCCATTGCCGCGCCGACCCGCAAAAAGACAACCATGCCGAACTGCAACAGGTTTTGCGTCAGGTCGGATATTTGTGCCAGCGCGTCGATCATGCCGGGATCATCCCGACCAGTGAGGGTTTGGCCTCTGTCCCGATTTCCTCAAATGACAGCACAGGGTTTGCGATACCCTTGGCGGACAGAACCGTTTTCAGAAAACGCCGTCGCCGCGATGATGTGACGACAGCGGGGTATATACCACTTTCGCCAGCGCGGGCGATTTTGTCGGCAACGGAATTTGCCAGCCTGTTAAATTCCTCGGGCGGCAAAGCGACGTCACCGCCGCGATCGCCATCAAGCTGATGCGTTTGAAAGGTTGCTTCCCATTCCGGGGCAAGCTGGACCAACGGCACAGTGCCATCCTCTCGTTTTAATTCTGCGATCAATTGAAAGCCAAGTCGCTGTCGAACGTATTCGCAGATCGCATCTGGCAAAGTGAACATTGGCCGGGCCTCGGCTATACTTTCAATAATCAAGGGTAAGTTGCGGATCGAGACACGTTCCTCCAGCAGCAATCGAAGGACGGCATGCAACAGGTCCAGCGGCACTCGTTCCGGGACAAGTTCATCCAGCATTCGGCGGTTGGCTTCGGCGCGTGGAGCGTCTGAAAGATTGACGAATTCATCCAGAAGGCGGCGCAGCGCCTTGAAACCAAGAAGACGTGGGAAGTTGCGCTTCATCACCTCAAGAAGGTGGGTCGCAAGGACTTCTGTGGGCGCGATGACCGCGCACCCCGACAGGGCGGCCTCCTCTTGCGCGTCGTCACTGATCCAGCGGGCAGGAGCGCCGTAAACAGGTTCTTTGATGTCTTCGCCATCCGGCAGGTTATCGTCACCGCCTGACAAGATGACCAACGCGCAGTCCGTTCGCAAGATATTGCGTGCCTGCTCGACGCCCTGAATTTTAATGGCGTAGGTGCCCTGCGGGAGCGTGCTGTTGTCGGTTAGTCGGATTTCGGGAAGGATCAACCCAAACGACCCCGCAATATGGTTTCGAATGCTCGCAATACGCGCGTCCAGCCCTGTGGCTGGATCCAAGACCATTGCCACCAGGTCAGGTGCAAACTCGACGTGTATGTCGTCAAGATCTAGGATGTCGCCGAGGCTTTCTTTCTGCGGCAACTTGTCGATTTCGACCAGTTCGGCGTCGGCTTCTTGCGCTTTCAACATCTGCACCTGACGCCCTTTCCAAGACGCAGCCCCCAGTGCAATCGCGCCTAAAATGAACGGGACAAACGGCAACCCTGGAACCAAACCAAAAAGGGCCATCAGGACAGCCACCGTCGCCAATGCCGAAGGGTATTTGCCAAGCTGTGAGAAAAGCGCCAGATCCGTCGACCCCGACGTGCCACCCCGCGCCAGTAAAAGCGCTGACGCGATGGATATCACCACCGCGGGTATCTGCGTGACCAACCCGTCACCGACAGTTAAAATCGCGTAAGTTTGGAAAGCGTGGGCGATCTCCATGTCATGCACGACCACACCGATGACCAACCCCATCACAAGGTTCAGAAAGGTGATCAAAAGACCCGCGATAGCGTCGCCTTTAACGAATTTCGACGCACCATCAAGCGAGCCGAAAAATGTGGTTTCAGCTTGCTCTTTCTCGCGGCGCGCTTTGGCCTCTGTGTGATCGATCGCGCCCGCTGACATGTCACTGTCGATGGCTAGTTGCTTGCCGGGCATACCGTCCAACGCGAACCGGGCGCCGACTTCGGCCATCCTAGCCGCGCCTTTGGTGATCACGATGAAATTCACAATCAAGAGCACGCAAAACACGACAAGGCCTAGTAAAATACTGCCACCCATCACAAAACTGGCGAAGCCTTCGATGACACTGCCTGCGGCAGACGTGCCGGTATGACCCTGTCCGATGATCAGTTTGGTTGACGATACGTTTAAAGACAGACGCAGCATCAAAGAGGCAAGCAATACCGTCGGAAAGGCTGAGAAATCCAATGGCCGTTCGATGAACAGCGTCACTGTGAACATCAGGATTGCCAACGCGAATGACGCGGCAAGACCTACATCCAATACCCAAGCGGGCATTGGCAGGATCATCATGACGATGATCGCCATCAGTGCCAGCGCAAGCAGGATGGTCGGGTGAAAAATATCCTTGAGTGCAGGCATTACCACATACTCCTGGGCGGGGCGGCCAACATTGAGCCAAGGCCAGCGGCGGCTGTTTGTGGAACCAGCGAACCAAGCTGAGTTTGGCCGTCGCTTTGCGTGAGGAGGGGAAACCTGTTCTCTCGCGGTTCAACCCTCGCGGACACCCGCGTTCTTGTCGGTGATCGTCCAATGCCGTCTGGACGAAGGGGGTCGGCCGCAAGATCGTCCAGTACAAGAAACCTCGCTCGGTTTTCAGAGAATCTTTTTTTGTAGCCTGCAGCAAGGGTTGGCGTGAGGGAATGGAATGCACCGGCGGCGGCAGTCCAATCCCCAAATTCCTGAAATAAATCCGTTAGAAAACGAGCGGCGTAGAGCGCGTTTTGCTCCGGTTCGAACATTTCTTCCAGCGAGGTGAAATGCTGGTGATGCCATTTGTAATTGATCTGGAAACAGCCAATGTCGAAGCTGCGCGCACCGTTTTTGAAATGTCGGTAGACATAGGTTTTTGCATCCTGGAGCGTGTCAAACCAAGCGCTGACACCCTCCATATTTACTGTCCAGGGCCAAGACCGCTGCTCGCCCGCAAATTTTCGTCCGGTCTCGGTCAATGAAACGGCCTTCAAGACAGAAACGGGTACGCCAGTCTGTGCAGCGGCGACCTCAGCCGAGCGTTCACAGACTTCTGTGTAGCTTGGCCCGCTTAATGCCAGTGAGGCCGCAGCGCTGTTAACCAGAAATAGGCAACAAAAGGTTAGACAGAGCATCGTCATTTGCAGCGCTGACTGGCGTGGTTCGCCGCCGGAGAGATTGTCGTTGGCCATCGAGTCGAAGTTCCCGCTTGTGTGTTGCCCCCAATTTACGAGCGCATGCTTAACAAGCGGTAACCACAAACAAGGCCTAGCGGACCGGGGCATCTTTCAAAGCGGCGTCGACGATGGCCCGGGCTTCCTGGCTTTGTTCGATCAGCGTGCGTAACTTTTCAAGTGATGTTTCTGGCTGTTGGTTGCCGTCGCCTATTTGCGGCGTGTCTTGGGGCTCGGCAATTGAAATCGCCTGCTCGTCGGGTTCATCAAGTGCTGCTGCGCGCAGTTGCATGGCCTCGGGGCTAGAAAGACCACTCAGGTAGCCCATGGCGACCTTGACTTCACCAAGCGCTAAAGCGGCCTTAGCGATCAGCAGGCGCGCTTCGCGGCTTGGAGGCATGGGCTGATCCAACAACAAGCGCTTTGCCGTCTCTGCAAACCCCAGCGTTAGCAACCTGTCTGCTAGCATGATGCGCGTGACCTCAGTGGCTTCCGACCAGATAGGAAGACCGATTGCATGTCGAAGAAACGTGGCATTCGACCCTGAATTTGCCAATGCTGAACCAAACTCTTCCAATAAGGCGAGATGCTCGTCGTTGCTTTTGTCTGGGAACTGCTCAAGGCCGGCTAATTTTGTCTTTGCAGCCGTGAACCGCGCCGTATGAATCAGCGCTCTGATCTCAGCAATGGCAAGATCGGCGCCCCTTTCAGTAGATCGATGTTCATGCGCAAGCGAAGCCAGAAGTTCCAGCGTACGGTCCGGAATGCCTTGCTGGTTTTCGATATGACTTGCGACAAGCAAAAGTACGGCCTCCACGGAGTTTTGGTCGTCTGCGTCAACGATTTTGGTCAGTGTATCTCTGGCCTGGGTATCTTGTCCGGTTGCCATGGAGAGCTGCGCTTCGGAAAGGGCGTTGGCAGTCTCCTGAATTGGTACGCCGCGTTGCACAATACCATTGATCTCGATAGCTGTTTCTGTGTCCCCAATCGCCAAAAACTTGCGCATCACCATTGGGCCAAGATGGACGCGGAGGTGACGTGGTAAGACGGAAAATTCCGAGATCACCGCAGCCGTGTTGATACGCTGATCTCTGGGAAGTCGGGGATGTGCCAGCACGGCCCAAAGCGAAACTGGGCCTTCACAAGCCAGCTGACTGGCCATGCGAGCGAAATCTCCGGAGGAACCGGTTTCCATGACGTCCGCCATCAACCGCAAGTTTGCGTCATCGTCAAAACCCGCACCAAACGTTCTCATGTAAGCCTGCGCCTCGGCGCCAAAAGTCAAATAAATTTGATGCTGTAGGATTTGTTTGAATGCCTGCTGATCCAGCGTATCGAATTCTGCCAACAAATTCGTTTTGTGTGCCGCGAAATCCAGCGAGCGCTCATCGTCGTCGCCCCAGTCCGCAATTGCAAATGACCGAGCCGGTAGACAGGGCGTACCGTCTTCAACCGCAGCTGGGGTGCCGATTGAACCGCCGAAGTCACGATCAACCGAGGTCTGGACTCGCAGGTGGTCATTTGCCGATTGCGGAGGCGTCGGCAATTCCTGCGATTGTGTTTGTTCAACTAGGGGCGGCGCCAGCGCTTGTTCGCTGTCTGGAAGGGCGGGAATGGGCGGTGCGATAACGAGTCCCTGCGACGCGGCGCGCGCCAATTGTTCCAAAAGCCCCTGTTCCGTCAGCGGATGAGGTTCGGTTGCTGCGGGTTTGGTCGCCGGTAGGTCTTGGTCAGGGTGGTTGTTGGTTTGACTCACGGGCAAAACTTGTTGGTTTTCGGCTTCACCGATGGCGATGGGAAGCCCTCGCCGGGCCAGGCGCGTACTAAGTTGGGTTTGGTGATTTTCAGCGCGGGCTATGGTTTGCGTGTCATCTTGCAACGAAGATTTCGCGCTGGGCAGTGGCGTGTCAGAAATGTCGATCACGAATTGCCCGGTTGGCAAAACCTCTGTCCTCGCGTCACATTTGCACGGCACGGTTATCTCCAGAATGCCGCCGCCCTGTGATGTCAGTGCGGAGATACGCGTGCGCGGAATCAGGTCAAAAACTGCCGAGATGTCAAACTTGACGGACGTGTTGCCTAAGGACAGTCGAAAACCGGTTTCTGTCTGTATCAAATCGGGCGTGTCGGTACTTTTTGTGTACACGACCAGCCGAGAAAAACCGGTATGTTCCCCCGACCTTACCGTGACTTCCTTCGCTGTCAGGCTTGCCGGCCAACAGACACAAAGGCACCAAAGGATGAACGTTCTGCGCATCAGGCCACCTGTTTTACCTCTTTCAAGGCGTCCTCAAGATCTGAGAAACTCGGGCGTTGATGTCCCGGCGTGTTTTGACGGCCAACTTCGATGCAGATATTGACCGAATGATTGTAAAGATTGGCGACCAGGACTTCACGGATCAGCTGATAGAAATGCGCGTCTTCTTCCACCACTGTTTTTACTTTCGCCGAAAAAGGTCCAACGAGTCCGTAGGCCAGGAACACCCCCAAGAACGTTCCGACCAGCGCCCCGCCAATCATTTTGCCGAGAATTTCCGGCGGCTGGTCAATCGAACCCATGGTTTTGATCACGCCCAGAACGGCGGCGACAATACCCAAGGCGGGCAGGCCGTCCGCGACCGTTTGCAGCGCGTGACTGGAGTGCAGCGCGTGATGCAAATTAGCGTCCATCCGTTTTTCGAGGACCTCCTCCACTTGATGGGGATCGTCGTAGTTCATCGACGCAGATCGCAAGGTGTCACAGATGAGTGCGACCGCTTCATGGTCTGCAAGTATCTTGGGGTAGCGGCTGAAAATCGCGCTTTCTTCCGGGTTTTCGATATGCTCCTCCAGCGCGACTGCGTTTTGGCGCGCCTGTCTGATCAATTCAAACAGGAGGCAAAGGAGATCGCGGTAATCTTCCGGCTGCCATTTCGGACCTTTGAAGACTTTACCAAGGTCCTTCAGGGTGTGTTTGATGGCTGCCATATCATTTGAAATAATGAACGCCCCGGCCGCCGCGCCGCCAATCATCGTAAATTCGAATGGTAGGGATTTAAGGATAATTCCCATCTTGCCGCCGGCGGCCAGATAGCCACCAAAGACCATCACAAAAATTAGTGCGATGCCAACAAATCCAATCATTTCGCCCCCCTTGTTTCGGCGCGCCGCAATCATATTAGAGATGGCAGAAAGGGGTTAACAAACCCCCACAGTTTCTTAGTTTGTCGGCACTTCTGAGTTGCGACCGACAAAAACTACACTGATGGCATAGGCTGTTTGCGGATCGAGCCCGGCCATGATCTGGGCGCCAACGGCTGGCTTCATGCGCGACAGAAAACCGGCGGCAAATTCTGGGTCCATGGTTTCGAAAAGTGGAATGGCCTGTTTCGGCTTCATGCTTTCATAAAGCGCGGTCAAACGTGCAAGATCGTCGGACGCGGCAGTTGTCGCGACGGCCATCGTGGCGGCCAATTGATCTTCTGCCGCCACCAGCGCCTGCATTTTTTCTGTCAGCTCCCGATCGGCAACCGCGAGTGTTTTCAGGCGCGCCTCAAGTGCGGTCTCATTCTCAACCAAAGTCGTTTCACGTTTTTGAAGAGCAGAGAGGACCGTCTCTATGTCAGCTTCGGTTGTGCAGGCCGGGCGTTCGCCATTACCAACCGATGTGCCGCGCAGAAGTTCGTTAAAATCCTCCGCAACAGCAAATCCAATCCCGCCCAGACGAACTAGACCCGACGCGCTCAGCAGCAGTGCGATTGTAAGCAATGTGCGGCGGCCGGTGGCTCGGCGGCGGGCAGATTTTTGCTTTGTTTTCACGCGATTCATTCTGCTGCTTCCATTACACGATGGCTGAAAAACATCGGCGGCGCAGTGTTGCCGACGTCAGTGCTTTGATGCTGTGCCGGGTCGGTGGGCGGATCGGGTGGCGGCACGTCAGGGCCCAGCGCCTGCTTGACGTCAGGCAGGTCATGCAGGCTGGCCATCATCAGCTCAAGTTTCTGCGCTGACGCTTCGGCGCGCTCGGTCAAGTCGGTCAGCACAGCAGCGCTTTGTCCCGCCGCGTCCCTTGCGCTGTTTAGCGATGTCGTCATGTCGTCGACTTGTGCAGACAACACGGCAACAGCGCCGCCCATTCCGTTTTGTAGGTTGTTGAATCGGCGCAAACGCCTGGACAAAACCATGCAATAAATAGCGGCGCCAATTGCGCCAATGCCCAGCATAATGTCAGCGATAATATCCATACGTACTCCTCCTTCTCAGTTGAGGACGAATTCAAGAATGAGCAGGTCCCGCACGCGACCTTCACCTGTGACCAACTGGATGCGCCGCAGCATCTGCGCACGTAACTTGATCAGCGCAGTGGGGTCCTCCAGCATCGTGACCTCGACGGCTCTGAGATAGGAATTGAGCACATCAATGACCCGCGGCAGCAGGTTGGATACCTCGACCTCGTGACCCGGCACGACCTCAAGTGAGCCGCGAAACCGCAGGTGACGACTTCTTGCGGAACTGCTGAGCGAAATGACCAAGGGCTCCAACTCGACAAAGGCCACCGCAGGCAGGTCCGCGACGGGCGCGTCCTGTTTAGCCTCAGCATCCTGCTTGGGGGCTCCGCCGACCAATCCGGAATAGGTTGCAAAGAAACCGCCGCCACCCAATGCAAGTGCCAGCAGAAGACCGATCAGAAGGCCCTTTTTGGACTTCTTTTGTGACGGCTGTTCGTCGGCTTCGATGTTCAATTTGCTATTTGCCATGGGGCACCCAGAGAATTTCGTTCGAATCGTTATAAGCCGCCGGCCACTAACCAATTGTTAAGGCCAATCGGGGAAGACTGTGGGCTGTGACGGGGGCAGAAGCCCGCTCGGTTAAAGGAGTTGCGTCTTGCAGCAGATCGCCAAGGTTTGGGCCAATTTGGATATGCGGAAACGCCTGATTGTGGTTGCGTCCACGCTGGGCATGTTTGTCGCAGTGATTGGGTTGTCGCGCATGGCGACCTCGACACAAATGACGCTGCTTTACGCGGGGTTGGAAAGCGGTGCTGCGGGTGACGTCGTCAAGGCGCTGGAGGCGCGCGGCGTTGCCTATGACATTCGCGGCGGGTCGATCTTTGTTGACACGTCCAAACGCGACAGCCTGCGCATGACTTTGGCCAGCGAAGGGCTGCCTGCAAACGGTGGCAAGGGCTACGAACTTCTGGATGGGCTGAGCGGGTTTGGAACAACCTCGCAGATGTTTGACGCGGCCTATTGGCGCGCAAAAGAAGGCGAGCTGGCGCGTACCATTGTCGCAAGCCCGATGATCCAGAACGCGCGTGTTCACATTGGAAATATGTCGACTCAGCAGTTTCGCCAACGCAGCGAGCCTTCGGCGTCCGTGACGGTGACGACTGCAAGCGGTGATTTACCCGGCGCCCAAGCGAAAGCCCTGAAATTTCTTGTGGCGTCAGCCGTGCCGGGGCTGTCGCCCGATCACGTTTCGATCATCGACAGTCGCGGGGGCTTGATTGCAAGTGCCGACGAGCGATCAGATCTCAACAGCCTCGCTTCGGATCGCGCCATGGTTCTTAAGCAAAACGTCGAACGATTGTTGGAGGCGCGGGTTGGCTTTGGCAATGCAGTGGTCGAACTGAATCTAGAGACGGTGACCGAGCAGGAGTCCATTCTTGAACGCCGGTTTGACCCTGAAGCCCGTGTGGCCGTGTCGACGGATACGTTAGAGACATCGAACACCGCTAAGGACAGCGAAAGCGGTGGGGTGACGGTGGCATCGAACCTTCCGGATGGTGATGCTGCGGGCGGTGGAAATTCGTCGTCGAACACCTCTGAAACACGGGAGCGGATCAACTATGAAGTTTCCGAAACCACGCGTGAAGTCGTCACCGGACCCGGAGCTGTCAAGCGCCTGACCGTCGCCGTTCTGATCGACGGTATTCGTGCAACAGATGCAAATGGCGACGTGGTCTGGACGGCCCGCAGTTCCGAGGAACTTGCCAGCCTTCGCGAACTGGTTGCAGGCGCTGTCGGGTTCGACGAAGCGCGTGGCGATCAGATCACAATGAAATCATTGCAGTTCGAACCTGTCCCCGCTGCGGGCAGCGCACCGTCTGGCGGGCTGCTGTCGAGCTTGGCGATTGACGTCATGGCGTTGGTGCAGATGGCCGTCCTGGCGATTGTCACGATTGTGCTCGGGCTGTTTGTGTTGCGCCCGATCTTCGCATCAAGCTTGGCATCATCTGGCACACGTACGGCGGCAGCACTTCCGGGGCCTGATGACGACGCTGACCAATCGGCTGGTGCGCCTGCATTGGCGCAGTCTGTCCCGTCGGCTGCAACAGACTTGCCTGCGGTTCTCGACCAGCCAGTTGGAACTGAAATTATTCCTTCCAGTCAAGCGGAGTTGACCGGCCCAGACCCGGTCGAGCGCCTGCGCAACCTGATCGCCGAACGGCAATCGGACACCGTTGAAATCCTACGCGGCTGGATGGAAGAAGATGAAGAGGTCGCGCGATGACCAAACCTTTGAAGCTGGAGGATTTCGATCTGGTCAATCTGCCCGCCTCACAGGCTGGTCCGCACCGCATCGCAGAGGCCGAACTGGAAAAGATTCGCCTTGCCTCTTACGAGGCTGGCTATAGCGCCGGATGGGATGATGCGCTGAAAGAAGCGGATGGCGACAAGGATCGGATCGAGGCTGAGTTTGCCCGAAACCTGGAAGACCTCGGTTTCACCTTTCACGAGGCAAGAAGCCATGTTCTGGGTTCGCTTGAACCCCTGCTGCGCGCGATGGTCGACACCTTGTTGCCTGAGGTTGTGCAGGATGCGCTGGGCCACGTCATCAATGATGAAATCATGCCGCTTGCCGAAAAAGCTGCCGATACCCCGATCGAGGTGCGCGTGTCAGCTGGCAGTCGCCGGGTTCTGGATCACTTGATGGGCCGGGTGAACGCGACACCGCTGGAAATTTTCGAAGACGACACCTTGCCAGACGGTCAGGTATTTTTGCGCTCAGCAAAGTCCGAACGATGCATCGATCTGACATCCGCTTTGTCGCGCATCAAAGGTGCTGTGACCGCGCTTTATGACATCAATGAAAAGGCATTTGATCATGGCTGACCCCCAGAACCCACCTGAAACCCAGGCCAATTCCAGCCCATTTGTTCAGGTTCCAATCGAGATCACGATTTCGGTCGGGCGGGCGCGCCCAACGGTGAAAGAACTGCTGCAATTGTCTCAAGATACGGTCTTGCCGTTGGACAAGCGGATCGAAGATCCGGTCGAGCTTTACGTCGGTGACAAGTTGATCGGGCGCGGCCAGTTGGAAGAGTTGGAAGGTGACTCTCAGGGACGCCTGGCCGTTCGTCTAACCGAAATTGCAGACCTGAAGTCCGGCCTATGAGGCACTTGTCTCGCGCGAATTGGCTTGGTTGGATTGGTCTATTGGCCCTGACGGTGGCGGCTTGTGTCGCCACCTCAGGTGCGGCAGTCGCGCAAGACATTACCCTTTCTGTTGGGGAGGGCGGGTCGCTGGCCACGCGGACCATTCAGGTGTTTGTGCTGGTTACCGTCTTAAGCCTTGTTCCCGGCCTCGCGGTGATGGTGACCTGTTTCCCGTTCATCGTGACGGTGCTGTCGATCCTTAGGCAAGCCATCGGATTGCAGCAGTCGCCCCCGAACATGCTGATCATCAGCCTTGCGCTTTTCCTGACCTATTTCATTATGGAGCCGGTTTTTCTGGAAGCTTGGACAAAAGGTGGTCAGCCGTTCTCAGACGGGGTGCTCGAGGTTGAGCCTGCCTTCATGGCGGCGATCGATCCTTTCCGTGTATTCATGGCCGCGCGGATCGATCCAGAGACGTTTGAACATCTGGCAGCTTTGCGTGAACAGACTGCGGGCACGGTGATTGGGAACGACGCCCCGCTTTCACTTCTGGTGCCATCATTCCTGTTGTCTGAAGTCGAACGGGCGTTTCAGATCGGGTTTCTGGTGTTTTTGCCGTTTTTGGTGATCGATCTCGTCGTCGCGGCGATCCTGATGTCGATGGGCATGATGATGGTGCCGCCGGCAATTGTATCTTTGCCGTTCAAACTGGCCTTCTTCGTTGTGGCAGACGGATGGACGCTGATCTCGGGCGCGCTGGTCAGAAGCTATTTCTGACCATTTGCAACGCCGTCAGCTTTCCCAGTCGCCAGAAAAACCTTTGGGAACATGCAGAATTGATCTATCGACCGTGTTGATGTCCCGGTGCCCGCAAAAGGCCATCGAGATATCCATTTCCTTGTGGATCACCTCAAGTGCTTTGGTCACACCCTCTTCGCCCATTGCCCCTAGGCCATAGGTGAAGGCGCGGCCGATATATGTGCCTTTCGCGCCCATCGCGATAGCCTTTAGCGCGTCCTGACCCGAGCGGATGCCGCTGTCCAGATGCACCTCGATCTTGTCACCAACAGCGTCCAGGATCGCGGGCAAAGCACGGATGGAGCTAAGCGTCCCGTCAAGTTGCCGCCCGCCGTGATTGGACACAATGATCGCATCCGCGCCGACATTCAGCGCCTCAATCGCGTCTTCCGGCTCCATGATCCCTTTAATGATCAAGGGTCCGCCCCACATCTTTTTGAACTGCCGGATGCGATCCCAGTCGAGCGAAGGATCAAAGGCCTGCGCCGTCCATTCACTGAGCGACGATGTATCCTCGACCCCTTGTGCGTGCCCGACGATGTTGCCAAAAAACCGCCGCTTGGTTCCCAGCATGCCCAGACCCCATTGCACCTTGGTCATCATGTTGGCGATGGATGCGGGTGTCAGCTTGGGCGGGGCGGACAGGCCGTTTTTCAGATCTTTGTGGCGTTGACCCAGCACCTGCAGGTCCACGGTGATAACGATCGCCGAACATTTGGCAGCGCGGGCGCGATCGAACAGCCGCTGCATAAAATCAACGTCCTTCAAAGTGTAGACCTGAAACCAGAAGGGCGCGTTTGTGTGCTCTGCCACATCTTCGATCGAGCAGATGGACATGGTCGACAGGGTGAATGGAACGCCGAATTTCTCGGCGGCGCGCGCCGCCTTTATCTCTCCATCCGCGCATTGCATGCCAGTGAATCCGACCGGAGCGAGTGCCACCGGCATCGCAACCTCCTGCCCGATCATCGTTGACCGGGTAGAGCGGTTGTCCATGTCTACGGCAACGCGTTGGCGGAAATAAAGTTTGTCGAAATCCGAGCTGTTCTCGCGAAAGGTTTGTTCGGTCCAGCTGCCGCTTTCGGCATAATCATAGAACATCTTTGGCACCCGTCGGGCATAGATACGACGAAGGTCTTCTATTTCAGTGATGATCGGCATAACGGACGCTCCGCAAAAATTGGTAAGATTTTATTACCAGTTGCGATCGGGCATTGCAATCCTGTTGAAATGAGCGTCGCACCGTAGATTTTCGGGAACTGTTGTGACTGTTGCGATTTGATCGCGCCAGACCGCCGGAGATGACTGCGCAGACAAATTTCTTAACAAAGCGAATCACCCATGCTAGCCTTCGCGTAATAAAAACAAAAAATGGCAGGTTATCGGGCATGGAAACGGGCTTTAATGGCACGTTTGTCATCTCATGGTCGCAGACAGAAGTAGACGGAATGCCGGGGGCATCGGTGACGTCACTTGGCGTAGGGTCGAATTGGCGCTGGACGGGTACACCGTTGCGCGTCGACGGGCCACGTGAACTTCGCGACTTAGAGAGCGCAAGCGGAGAGCAAGACCAACGTAGGCGGGCCGCACATAGTGTGCACAAACTCGTCGGGGCAGCGATCGATCCCTCACGTCCCCTTGGGTCGCATTCGGTCGACAGTCATCAATTGAATATGGGTTTCGAGATTACGGACGGGCATGCAAGCTATGTCGTGACGTTAATCGATGGCGCTGATGATCAGACACTTCTGATGTTCGTCGGCGAACTCCCTCCGGCAAATACGGATTTTTGGGTGGTGCGGGCCAGTATGTCGCCAAACCCAAAGAACGAACTGGTTGAGCAACCGGCAGGGGTGATTTGCTTTGCGCCCGGCACCCGGCTGCGCACGCATAGCGGCGAAGTTCCTGTTGAAGATCTGCGGGAAGGTGACGAGCTGCAAACCCGTGACAACGGCACCCAGAAGGTGTTGTGGATCGGTAACAAGCGCATCACCGGCGCACGGATGTTTGCGATGCCAGAGCTGCGGCCGATCCGGCTGCGGGCCGGGGCGATCCGCTCTGGGCAGCCAGATGCGGACCTGATTGTGTCGGGGCAGCACCAGATTCTGTTGAACGGAAAACGCGCGCGCGAGCTGTTCAACGAAGACGAAGTGCTGATCTCGGCGCGCGATCTGGTGGACGAACGACGGGTTGTTGTCGACTACACGATCCGTGAGATCACGTACTACCACGTGCTTTTGGAAAACCACGAGGTTGTGTGGGCAAACGGTGTTCCCGCTGAAAGCTTTCATCCGGCAAATGCGAATTTGGACTCGTTGGAGCCCGACCAACGCAACCGCTTGATCGAGATGTTTCCGCAACTGGACTTCAACCCCATGGCCTATGGCGGCTATGCCCGCCGCAGTCTGAACCGGGGCGAGGCCGCGATTTTGCGCGGAGAAATCGCATAACGCACTTATCGGGGCGTTGACACCACCACTCACGGCGCTATAAGCCCCAAATCCGGTCCCGCAAGGGGCCGGTTTTCATTGGTGTTGGTGGCCCCTGCGAAGGGATGCCTGTCGGGCTTCGGCCAAAGGACAACGCCCTTCGATACTTTTATGAAGGAGACCAGCCGTGACCAAACGCACGTCTGCCAAATACAAAATTGATCGCCGCATGGGCGAAAACATCTGGGGCCGCCCCAAGTCGCCGGTAAACCGCCGCGAATATGGCCCCGGCCAGCACGGCCAGCGCCGCAAGGGCAAACTGTCGGACTTCGGTCTGCAGCTGCGCGCCAAGCAGAAGCTGAAAGGCTATTACGGCGACCTGACCGAAAAACAATTCCGCCGCATCTATGGTGAAGCCGAGCGTGTCAAAGGCGACACCGGTGAAAACCTGATCGGTCTGTTGGAGCGCCGCCTGGACGCTGTTGTCTACCGCGCCAAGTTCGTGGCAACCGTTTTTGCTGCCCGCCAGTTCGTGAACCACGGCCACGTGCGTGTGAACGGCAAGAAGGTGAACATTCCTTCCTACCGTGTGCAGGAAGGTGACGTGATCGAAGTGCGTGACCGTTCGAAGCAAATGGCGGCCATTCTGGAAGCTGTTCAGCTGCCCGAGCGTGACGTGCCTGACTATCTGGACGTTGACCATTCGAAACTGACCGCAACCTTCACCCGGACGCCCGGCCTTTCGGACGTGCCGTATCCGGTCGTGATGGAACCGAACCTGGTCGTCGAATTCTACGCGAAAAACTAAGCTAAGCTTATAACATCGCAGAGTTTTGGAACCCGCCCAGGTTTTTGGGCGGGTTTCTTTTTGCGTGAGGTTAACGAGTGTGTGTGCAGTGAAGCCTCAGCGTCATGAGCAATTCACCGTCGAGCGCATTCGGCCTTTCTCTGAGCCTTTCACCTCTGTAAATCACTTCTTAGGGGGCAAACTTATGACCAAATTGAAACCTCAGCCGGGGATCATGCAGATCAAGCCCTATGTTGGCGGTGCTTCGAGCATTGCCGGTGTGGCGAATGTAATAAAGCTAAGCTCCAACGAAAATCCGTTTGGCCCCAGCCCCGACGCCATCGACGCCTTCCAGCGCGCGGCGCATGAGTTGCACCGATACCCAAATACGGATCACAGCACACTGCGCGCAGCGATCGCGAAGCTTCACGGGCTGGACCCCGATCGCATCATCTGCGGTGTCGGATCGGACGAGGTTATTACTTTTCTGTGCCAGTGCTACTCTGGCCCTGAAAACGAAGTGATTTACACCGAGCACGGCTTTTCGATGTACAAGATCTCGGCGCTGGCGGTGGGTGCGACCCCTGTCATGGTGCCAGAGCGCGAGCGGATGGTCGACGTCGACGAAATTCTGAAAGCCGTCACGGAACGGACCAGTCTGGTTTTCGTCACCAATCCAGGCAATCCAACGGCGACGATGGTCAGCCACGCCGAGTTGGCCAGATTGGCGCGCGAGTTGCCGGATAACGTGCTGTTGGTTCTGGATGGCGCCTATGCAGAATACGTCGATGGGTTCGATGGCGGCGCGGGACTGGTCGAGAAATACGCCAATGTATTCATGACCCGGACCTTTTCAAAGATGTATGGGCTTGGCGGATTGCGGATCGGTTGGGGCTACGGTGCGGCCGAGGTGATTGATGTGTTGAACCGCGTGCGCGGCCCTTTCAATCTGTCAATGGCCCAGCAGGCAGCGGCCGAAGCCGCCCTGCATGACCGCGCCCACGTGGCGCGCTGCTTGTCAGAAAACACACGGCTGCGGTCGTGGCTGGCCGAAGCTTTGGCTGAACTTGGGGTGCCGTCCGACACATCCTGCGCCAACTTCATCCTTGCCCGTTTTGCCAATGCGGATGAAGCAACGGCTTGCAACGATTTCTTGCAGGAGAAAGGGATCATAGTGCGGCTGGTTGCGGGATACGGATTGCCGAACTGCCTGCGTATCACCGTAGGTGACGAAGCGTCGTGCCGCCGGGTGGCGCATATGATTGGGCGGTTCAAAGGTGGCGCGCCGGGATCGAGGTTAATGCTATTGGACGAAGATCGGCTGGACGGTGAGGATCAGGCATGAGTGTGATATACAACCGCGTTGCGTTGATCGGCCTTGGTCTGATTGCCTCATCAATGGCGCATGCCATGCGCCGTGCTGGCCTTGCTGGTGAAATTATCGGCACAGCGCGTTCATCAGAAACACGCGACATTGCTCGTGAGATCGGGTTTTGCGACCGCGTGGTAGACACTGCAGCCGAGGCGGTTGTGGGCGCGGATCTTGTTGTGCTGGCGGTTCCCGTGGGGGCAATGGGCGCTGTGGCAGCCGAGATCGGACCGCACCTGCAAGATGGTGCAACCGTCACCGATGTCGGATCAGTGAAAGCCGCCGTGATCGAAGCCGTCGCGCCGCATCTTCCCGACCATGTTCATTTCGTGCCCGGCCACCCGTTGGCGGGCACCGAACACAGTGGGCCACGTTCAGGATTTGCTGCGCTTTTCGATAATCGCTGGACCATCCTGATCCCGAACGGTGCAGACACGACCGCCACCGAACGGCTGCGCGATCTGTGGCAAGCCATGGGCGCACTGGTGGAAATGATGGACGCGGAACACCATGATCTGGTGTTGTCCGTGACCAGCCACACGCCACACCTGATCGCCTACACAATGGTGGGCGTCGCTGACGACCTGTCTCGGGTCACCGACAGCGAGGTCATTAAGTACTCGGCGGCGGGTTTCCGCGACTTTACGCGCATCGCGGCATCGGATCCCACCATGTGGCGCGATGTGTTTTTAGCCAACAAAGACGCCACGTTAGAGATCCTGGGCCGGTTCACGGAAGAGCTTTTTGCACTGCAACGTTCCATCCGGACGGGGGACGGAGACGCCCTTTTTGACTATTTCACTCGAACCCGTGCGATCCGTCGTGGTATTATCGAAGCCGGGCAAGATACAGACGCGCCCGATTTCGGTCGAACCGGCAAACGCGATTGATCCGTTCTGCCAGAGTATGTTTGAAGGAGCAGTAAAGATGGCGGCAAAGGTTTGGCGTCGTGATTGTTTAAATGTTGCGATAGGTTTGATGCTGGGATGCGGGATTGGCGTGACTGCTTTTGCATCCGCCCCCGATACGTCCGCCCGTCCGGAACCCCGTCCGGACACTGTGATCGTGACCACGTTTAGCTCCGCCGCTAAACCGTCTGCGCGGACCCCCGTGCAACCGCAGGCGCGCCCGACCGAAAGGCTGGCCGCCGCTTCGTCTGTTACTGGGATTCAACCGACTAAACTGGCGGTCCGTCAATCGTTGCGCCCGAAAAATCGGCCAAAAGGGTTTGTCCGTAAAGTCGCGGCATCAGCGCCCAAACCTTCGACGTCTGGTCGCCGGGGGCGGGTTTGCGGTGTGAACGATATCAAAGGCCAAAATATTTCTGCCATCCCGGGAAAGATCCGGGGCTGCGGTGTGTCCGATCCCGTGCGCGTCACTGAGGTATCCGGCGTCAAGCTGAGCCAACCGGCGGTGATGGATTGCACAACGGCGAAGGCCCTGAACACATGGGTCCGCGAAGGCGTTTTCCCAGCGGTCGGTCGCTTGGGCGGCGGACCATCTTCGCTGCGCGTGGTGGCGCATTACGCCTGCCGCACCCGCAACAACAAGCCCGGCGCAAAGATCAGCGAACACGGGCGTGGCCGGGCGATCGATATTGCCGGTGTCCGGTTGAAAAACGGGGCCGAGATATCTGTCCTGAAAGGTTGGCGCGATCCGGTAAAGGGTAATGTGCTGAAAAAGATGCACAAAGCTGCGTGTGGCCCGTTTGGCACGGTTCTTGGCCCCAACTCGGACCGACATCACAAGGACCATCTGCATTTGGACACCGCGCGATATCGCAGCGGGTCTTATTGTCGCTGACGCTTAGCGAATGCGAATGACAGGGGCCGCCCCAATCGGGATCGGCCCCAAGAACATCGTACCGCCAGACAAGCGCAACGGCACATCGAGCGTTTTTTCATCGCCGGACAAACCCGCCACGAATTGCAATGCGCCAGTGACGGTTGAAACGAGCTCCGGTGCCAATGCGCCGGACGCGCGCGCAATCTCGATCATCTGACGCCAGTTACGCGCTTTTACAGTCACGTTGCCATTTGGCCTTCCGCGGTCGTCGACATCAACGGCACCTGCCAGCCAAAGCTCTAGTTCGCCCCATTTGGCCTTCAGCTCGGTCAGATCAATGCGCGACACTTGCGGGCGCGCGTCTTCGATGGCAGCGCGGTCCCAAGGTGCAGTGAAATCGACATTTGCTTTCAGCGTGACCCCTTCAAATACCGGTGGCAAAAGATCATCGGCATCCAAAGTCCGCACGAACGAAGATGCGGGCGTCAGGTTGGCCGCCTCGAAGTGGATTTCATGGCGGTTCTGCCCATCTTCCAGCTGACGGGTCGCCAATTGCCCGCGCTCGAGCGCGGAAACCCAACCAGCCGAAGACGACATTTCCAGACCTTCAAGCACGATCGAGGTGCGCTCTAGCGTCAGCGCCGGTGTCGGGGCCACCACGATCGACCCTTTCACGTTACTGCCGGATATCTCGATCCGTTGTTCAGGGGTCGAAATAACCTGTGTGCCAGGCCACGCGGCAATCACGTGATACGGCTTGTAAGACAAAGCGAGGATTTGGAACTCTGGCGCGATCCATGACAATCCGGTGTCTGGGTCTGCAAGCTCAAGACCGGTGAAAATCGTATCGAACCGGTTGGGAAATCCGCGTGTGGACAGGTCCTCCACCTCGGCCACCCAGCCGTCGGCTTGGCGATCTGTGATCCATGCGCTGAATGCGCGTTCTGTGGCTTTTGAACCAACGAACCAGTACCCACCCCACAGACCCGCCAACACAAGGGCAATCACGATCAATTTGCGCATCACTCTTTCCTCTTGTCGTTTTGCGTGCTTATTGGCGTATCTAAAGCGGCACGTGATGAAGAGCGAGTGAAATGAGCACGCAAGATCTTTGGGTTTTCGGATACGGCTCTTTGATGTGGAACCCCGGCTTCGATCATACCGAGGCTATTGTCGCCACATTGCCCGGCTATCACCGCAGCTTTTGTATGCGTTCGATCCACCATCGCGGAACCGAGGAGGCGCCGGGGCTGGTGCTTGCGCTGGATGAAATGGACGGTGCGCATTGCCAAGGGCTCGCGTTTAGGGCCTGCCCCAAAAGCCATGACAAGACGCTGGCAGAGCTGCGCGAGCGCGAACTTGTGTCCTCTGCCTATCTTGAAAAACGGTTGGTCATCGCGCTGCAGGACGGACGTTCAGTTGAGGCGGTGACATATGTCATTGACCCGGACCACGTGCAGTATTGCCAGATCGAGCTTGATGAACAGGCAAAGATTATCGCGCGCGCTGTCGGTGGGCGAGGGCCAAACACCGAATACCTGTACAACACCGCCGGGCATCTGACCGAGCTTGGTATCGAGGATCAGGACCTGAGCTGGTTGTCTCAACAGGTGCGCGCGCTGGTCGAAAGCTAGTCTTCAGACAATGCTTGGCACCTGCTGCTGTTGCGCCTATCCTGTGCACAACAACAATGGCGACAAGGAATTGCCCGCATGGATCAGTTGGATCGCGGGACGCTGACTGCGCCCAAAAAACGAGGGGTCGAGCCGTCCTTCACCCACCCGATCCGCCAGATCTTCGTGATGTTGGTGGTGCTTGGGTTGGTGGGGTTTGGCGTGTTCATCGCCTTGCCACGGGTGTTGCCCGTCTTTCAGGCCAACCTTTATCTGAACGGTTTCATCCTGTTTGTCTTCGTGATTGGGTTGCTGGCCTGTTTTTGGCAGGTCTGGCAGGTCTTTTCGTCCGTTGGCTGGATCGAAGGATATGTGCAGCAGCGTGACGGCCACGATCCTGACCGCGCGCCGCGATTGCTGGCGTCTCTTGCCGCGCTTTTTCGGTCGAACCGTGGGTCTCACTTGCAGATCGGGGCATCATCATCGCGGTCGATCCTCGACAGTATCGCGACCCGGATTGACGAAGCGCGGGACATCACGCGATATATTGTCAACCTATTGATTTTTCTGGGACTTCTTGGAACATTTTATGGTTTGGCCACGACCGTCCCGGCAGTCGTCGACACAATCCGTTCGCTGGCACCCAGCGAAGGCGAGGGCGGTGTCGAAGTCTTCAATCGGTTGATGACCGGTCTTGAGGTCCAGTTGGGCGGTATGGGCACGGCGTTTTCCTCCTCGCTCCTCGGTCTTGCAGGGTCACTGGTTGTCGGTTTGCTTGAGCTGTTTGCCGGGCACGGCCAGAACCGGTTCTACCGAGAGCTCGAGGAATGGCTGTCCACCATCACGAAGATCAGTTTCGCCTCGGGTGATAGCGAAGCGGATGAAACGGGCGCCGGTGCCTATATGGGCGTGCTGGCCGAACAGATCGAGGCGATGCAGACGCTGTTCACACAGACAGATGTCCAACGCTCGATGCTTGATGATCGGTTGCGTCAGCTGGCCGACAAGCTGGACGCGGTATCAACCCATTTGGGGCAAGATAACGGTCAGGGCGAAGCGCTGACCCGGCTGGCCGATGGACAGGAACGGTTGATCGTTACATTGCAGGCGCAGCGTGAAGAGGCTGAAGCGCAACCCGATGCGGAAAGCCGTATGCGTCTTCGCTCCATTGACGTTCAGCTTTTGCGTATTCTGGAAGAGATGCAGGCGGGACGTCAGGAAAGTCTGGCCGACCTGCGCAGCGATCTTGCGACGCTGACATATGCAATCCGGGTCGCAAGCGGTCAGGACGAGGCATAAGCCATGGCCCTGACGCGTCGATCGGTTCAACGGATGAGCGGCTCGATCTGGCCGGGTTTCGTTGACGCGATGACGGCCCTGTTGCTGGTTTTGATGTTCGTGCTGACGATCTTCATGATCGTGCAATTCATTCTGCGCGAAACCATATCTGGGCAAGCCGATGAGTTGGATGAGTTGTCCAGTCAGGTCGCAGGGCTGGCAGATGCGTTGGGTCTTGAACGGTCCCGCACGTCTGAACTGCAAAACGAGCTGGGCAATCTGAATGCGACATTGGCCGAGGCACGGACAGTGTCGGACGCGCAAGCCGCGCTGATCACGCAGCTGACGGCCCAGACGGACGCGCAGGCTGATGACCTTGCTGCGCAGGCCGCAAAAATTACCAGTTTTGAAGCGCAGGTTGCGACCTTGCTGTCCGAACGCGATCAGGCACGTGCCGAAGGCTCGGCCTTGTCAGCGACAGTCGAAGAGCTGGAGGCCGCGCAGGGGCGTTTGATATCCGAGCAAGAGGCATTGACCTTGGCTTTGGCCAAGGCGCGTGACGAGGTTGACGCGAGTGCAGAAGCCGCCCGATTGGCTGCGGCCAAACGCGAGGCATTGGAGGCGCTGGTCGCCGATCTGGAAACCAAAGCTGCGGACAGCGCCGCTGCTTTGAACGAGGAAGAGGCCAGTCGACTGGTTGAAGCTGCGGCAGCGGCGGCGTTGCGCGAACGGCTGAAAACGGCGGATGAGGAATTGACGGCGATGACCCTGGCGCTCGAGGCAGAGCGCAAGCAGGCCGAGGACACGCTGACCTTGCTTGCAGCGGCGAAAGCGGCTGGCGTTGATCTGGAACAGCGGTTGGCATCCGCTTTGTTGCAGTTGGACGAACAGGACGCCGCGCAGGCCGATGCCGCCAGTTTGCGCGCGCAACTCGCCGCCGCGCTGGCTGCCCGCCTTGCGGCTGAAGACCAGAAAGATGCGACGTTGAGCGAGGCGGATGAACGCGCCCGCCTGTTGGCAGCGGCCAATCTGGCACTGGCCGAGGAAGAAGCCCAAAGCGCCGAAAGCCAGCGAAAGATCGCGCTGCTCAATGAACAAGTCGCCGCATTGCGCACGCAGCTTGGCAGCCTTCAGTCGATACTGGACGACGGAAACGCCCGTGATGAGGAAGCACAGGTCCAGATACAAAAGCTGGGGTCCGAGCTGAACTCAGCGCTCGCGCGGGTGGCGTCGGAAGAACGCAAGCGGGCGGCGCTTGAGGAAGCAGAACGTAAGCGGCTTGAAGCAGAAGCCAAGGAACTGGCCGCCTATCGGTCCGAGTTCTTCGGCAAGCTCAAGCAGGTTTTGGGGGATCGGGAGGGCGTGCAGATCGTCGGCGACCGGTTCATTTTCTCTTCCGAGGTGCTGTTCACCAGCGCAGATGCAGCGCTGCAGCCGGAAGGGCAGGCGCAGGTTGCCAATGTGGCCGCGTTGCTGTCAGAGGTTGCAGGCGAAATCCCGTCCGAGGTTGATTGGATCATCCGCGTCGACGGTCACACCGACAACGTACCGCTTTCGGGCACCGGCAGGTATCGCAACAACTGGGAACTAAGCCAGGCGCGCGCGCTGTCGGTTGTCGAATACATGATCAACGATCTCGGTTTTCCGCCTGATCGTCTGGCGGCCACGGGATTTGGCGAATACCGTCCTGTGAATGCAGCCGACACAGCCGAAGCGCGCGCGCAAAACCGACGGATAGAATTGAAACTGACAGAGCGCTAGGCGCCCGTAATTACGCGTATCAACAAAAAAGGCCGCAGCGAGCAACTGCGGCCTTTTCCGATTTCTGGTTGCCGGCCTTAGTCCGCGGTCAGCAATGGTGGCTTTTTGCGAGACCCAAGTTGCGGGTTTTTCGGCTTTTCAATCCGCAGGTCCAGTTCGCCATTCTTGATGCCAACCTGAACCAATCCACCCTTTGTGAGCTTGCCAAACAGCAGCTCCTCGGCCAGCGGTTTCTTGATGTGCTCTTGAATGACCCGACCAAGGGGACGAGCGCCCATCCGGTCGTCATAGCCCTTGTCGGCGATCCACTCGGCTGCCGCGCGCGTCAGCTCGATACTGACCCCGCGATCCAAAAGCTGGGCTTCCAGTTGCAGCACAAACTTCTCGACCACTTGCAAGATTACTTCTTTGCCCAGCGGCGCAAAGCTGATGACAGCGTCGAGACGGTTGCGGAACTCGGGCGTGAAAATACGTTCAATCGCGGCGGTATCTTCGCCCTCGCGACGGTCACGTCCAAAGCCGATGGCGGATTTGGCCTGCTCAGCCGCGCCCGCGTTCGATGTCATGATCAACACCACGTTGCGGAAACTGACCGTGCGACCGTTATGGTCGGTCAATTCGCCATGATCCATGACTTGAAGCAGGATATTATAGACGTCCGGGTGCGCTTTCTCGATCTCGTCCAGCAAAAGCACGCAATGCGGATGCTGATCGACACCATCGGTCAGCAGGCCGCCCTGATCAAACCCGACATAGCCGGGAGGCGCGCCGATCAGACGCGAAACCGCGTGTTTCTCCATGTATTCGGACATATCAAAGCGCAGAAGCTCCACACCAAGGTTGTCGGCGAGCTGTTTGGCGACCTCGGTCTTGCCCACGCCGGTCGGTCCAGCGAACAGGTAGTTGCCAATCGGCTTCTCGGGTTCGCGCAGCCCGGCCCGCGCCAACTTGATGGCCGAGGCGAGGGATTCGATTGCGTTATCCTGCCCAAACACCACCCGCTTGAGCGACTTTTCAAGGTCGCGCAGCGTTTCAGCGTCATCTTTCGAGACGCTTTTCGGAGGAATACGCGCGATCTTTGCAACGACGGCTTCAATCTCTTTAACGCCAATGGTTTTGCGGCGTTTGCTTTCGATCAACAGATGCTGAGCGGCGCCAGCTTCGTCAATCACGTCGATGGCCTTGTCGGGCAACTTGCGGTCGTTCACATACCGATCCGACAACTCGACCGCCGATTTGATGGCCTCGGCGGTGTATTTCACGCCGTGATGTTCTTCGAAATAGGGCTTCAATCCGCGCAGGATCTTCACCGCATCATCGACTGTCGGCTCGTTCACGTCGATCTTCTGGAAGCGGCGGCTGAGCGCGCGATCCTTTTCGAAATGCTGGCGGAATTCCTTATAGGTTGTCGATCCCATACAGCGCAGTTTGCCACCCTGCAGTGCTGGTTTCAGAAGGTTCGACGCATCCATCGCGCCACCAGATGTCGCACCAGCGCCGATCACTGTGTGAATCTCGTCGATGAACAACACCGCATCCGGGTGGTCCTCCAATTCTTTCATCACGGCCTTCAGGCGCTCTTCAAAGTCGCCGCGATAGCGGGTGCCAGCCAGAAGTGCGCCCATATCAAGCGAATAAATCGTTGTCTCGGACAGGATCTCAGGGGTTTCACCGCCAACGACTTTGGCAGCCAATCCTTCAGCAATCGCCGTCTTGCCCACGCCGGGGTCGCCAACCAAAAGGGGGTTGTTCTTGCGGCGGCGGCACAGCACCTGAATGCAACGCTCAACCTCTGATTCACGGCCGATCAGCGGGTCAATGTCGCCCTCACGCGCCTTGGCATTCAGATCGACACAATACTTCGCAAGCGCGCTGTCATTTTCTTCGGCGGGCTGCGCGTCCTGCACATCCTCGTCAAACTCAGGGGCGCCAGATACCGGGCGCGCTTCGCCAAAGCTTGAATCCTTCGCAACGCCATGGGCGATGTAATTCACGGCATCATAGCGGGTCATATCTTGTTCTTGCAGGAAGAACGCGGCGTTCGATTCGCGTTCTGCAAAGATCGCGACCAGCACATTCGCGCCGGTGACTTCGGTGCGACCCGAGCTTTGTACGTGGATGGCGGCGCGTTGAATGACGCGTTGGAAGGCTGCGGTTGGCACTGCCTCGCTGCCTTCGACATCAGTGATCAAGGTCGTCAGCTCTTCATCGACAAACTCGACCAGAACCTTGCGCAATATATCCAGATCAACCGAGCAAGCCTGCATTACGCGGGCCGCATCAGGTTCGTCCAGCAGCGCGAGAAGCAGGTGTTCCAGCGTCGCCAGCTCGTGTTTTCGTTCATTCGCCAATGCAAGAGCGTGGTGAATGGCTTCTTCGAGCGGTTTTGAAAAGGATGGCACGTCGAACACTCCTCGTAGCTGGTGCGGGATCTGCCGCATGACGGTTCTCCCGCCTTTATCGTCGCCTCATATTCTTAAAGTTCGGTTTTCCTGGCGTATCTTCAAGCTTTTTCTTGTCAATTTTTTCTCTCGAAGGCGTGATTGGGCCAATTTCTGCGTCAAAACTTGTCTTTGCGACGTCTGATCTCGGCGAAAACTTCGGTGTCGGAGGCGGCTTCCATATGTAGGGCGGCTTTTACGCCGGACAAGTGGGCACGCAAAAATGGGTTGGTTGCCAGTTCGTCAGACAAGCGCGACGGCACAGTGGGCTGGCCTGCGGCGCGTAAATCTGTAATGTCCTCGGTTCGTTTTTTCAGCGCTTGGTTGTCCGGTTCGACCGTTGCTGCAAAGGCGGCATTCGAGGTTGTATATTCGTGGCCCGAGCAGACCAGTGTGTCAGCTGGCAGCGCCGCCAGACGCGACAGGCTGGACCACATCTGTTCAGGTGTGCCTTCAAACAATCGCCCGCACCCCAGCGCCATCAGGCTGTCACCGGTGAAGACCGCACCTGTATCAGGCACATGAAAGGCGATGTGACCGACCGTGTGCCCCGATACGTCCATGACCTGAACGTCGTGTCCGGAAAACTGGAAGTGATCCCCGTCGTCATAGGCGCGATCGAGGTCAGGCAACCTGTGGACGTCGGCCTTCGCGCCAATCACCTTTGCGCCGGTGGCCTTCACAAGGTCTGCGACACCTTCGACATGGTCCCAGTGGTGGTGTGTCAGCCAGATCTCGGACAATTGCCAGCCACGCGTTTTCAACGCGGTCATGATCGGCCCGGTTTCAGGGGCGTCGATCAGCGCAGTTTCGCCTGTGGCTTCATCATGCAGCAGGAAACTATAGTTGTCGGCGAGGCAAGGGATTGTGACCAGTGTAAGCATGCATATCTCCGGTTTCTATCTCTACTCTTGCCGAAAGGTCGGCAAGGCTCAATACTGCGATTAGACTGGGGGGCTATTATGGCCGGAGAGAAGCCGAATTCCATCGCGCAAACGCGCGAAGACGGGCGATTATCCGCGCCATCCGCTGCGCGCAATATGGACCCAATCCTGTCCGCAATTGAGCCATATGTGCCACGTGGGGGCGTGGCGCTGGAAATCGCGTCAGGGACAGGTGAACATGCCGTCGCCTTTGCTGAAGCGTTTCCCGACACGATCTGGCAACCGACCGACATTGACCCAAAGCGCCTGAACAGCATTGATGCCTGGCGCGCCAAAAAGGGGCTTCTGAATATGCGCGTCGCGCAGGTTCTGGACGCGACAGCCCCAAGTTGGAGCACTGGGCCATTCGAAATGGCGGTAACGGTGAATCTGATGCATCTTATTGCAACGCCGTCTGCACAAGCCGTCGTAAAAGGTGTCGCCCGCAACCTTTTGCCGGGCGGCTATTGGTTTCTGTACGGTCCGTTCCGGACGGCAGGTGATTTTCGGTCAGACAGCGACCGCGCGTTCCATGCCACGCTCACAGAGAATGACCCCGCCATCGGCTATAAGGATATCGAAGTGATCGAGGCATGGGCGACCGAAGCCGGGCTTTATCGTGTCGACCTGATCGAGATGCCGGCGAATAATCTGGTCTTGGTGATGCGCCAATCGCGCGCATGACAGATTTCCCTTCACGCCAAGCCCGTCGCGCATTCCATTTTGCGAGTGATCAGTTAGTCTTGGCGCAACGAAACCGAGCAGGTGGCCGCTAGCGTCATGCATCTGGATGTGCAGGATCTTCGCAATTTCTATTATCGCAGTATGCTTGGGCGTGCGGCGCAGAAGGCTATCCGAGACAAGGTGACAGCGATGTGGCCCGCGGCTCAGGCCAAGGGTCAGACTGTCGCGGGCTTTGGTTTTGCTGTGCCTCTACTGCGGCCATACCTGTCTTCGGCGCGCAGGGTGCTGGGTTTAATGCCTGCGCCGCAAGGTGTGATGCCCTGGCCGGCTGGTTTGAAGAATGTTTCTGTTTTGGTTGAGGACACGATGTGGCCACTCGACACAGGCGTTGTCGACAAGCTGGTCGTGATGCACGGGTTAGAAACCTCAGAGACACCGAGCTTCCTTTTAGACGAAGCCTATCGCGTACTTGGGCCTGGTGGGCGGGCCTTGTTCATCACACCCAATCGGGCCGGACTTTGGGCCAGATCAGACGACACGCCATTTGGCTATGGTCGCCCCTATTCGCTGAGCCAGCTTGAAGCGCAGTTGGAAGAGCATGGGTTCCGTGTCGAACGCCATCTGTCGGCGCTTTATCAGCCGCCATCTTCCAGACGTTTCTGGCTTAAAACCGGGAATTTCTGGGAACGTGCCGGTCTTCAGCTGCCATTGATCTTGGCAGGGGGCGTTTTGATGGTCGAAGTGTCAAAGCAAATCCCTGCGCCAAAACGTCCCGGCTTGGCCCAGGCAGTGAAACGACCGTTGAAGGTGCTAGAAGGTTTGGGCGTGCCCGAACCAAGTGCATCACGATCTGCCAAACCGAAGACAAACTAAAGCGTCTCGCCTTTTACTTGAGGCTGGGGACAGGCGTGGCGCTGCGCAAAATATGAAAATTGTGGGCGTTCCCCGAACATCCTGTAAGTCAGGTTTTACGCGAAACGTTTTAGCTCATTTCGCAGTGGCAGAATCAACCCCAGTGGGGCTTTGGATTCAGCCATAGAATAGGCGGTTTTCGGGATCGACGGACGGAATCATAGCGTTTGGTATACAAATGTATCCAGAAAAATACTTCACGCTTTCAGCACCCAGCACCGCCATTTTCCCCTTTGGTGAAAGGGTCTGGCCCAAATTAGCCTAAGACCCGCCCAAAAAAGGCGGTCAGATGTTGGCGTTAAACCCCTGCAAGCCTGTTGCGAGGTGCGTTTATCCCTGCTACATGCTTCATCGATTTAGATGACACGCGAGAACATGCGGCATCTGTAGGCCGCCCCGGTTTGCCGAAAGGCAAATCACAAAGGGGCTAAAGACATCGGAAGGGTGGACGTGTCCGAACCAGTCTCGATCTCAACTGGCATTGCCCAGCGGTATGCCACTGCCGTCTTTGACCTGGCCAAAGAGGGTAAGAACCTGAAAGCAGTGGAGGCGGATGTTACCGCCCTTGATGCTGCTCTCGCCGAAAGCGAAGATCTACGCAACCTGATCAGTTCACCGGTTTACAGCCGGAACGAACAGGGCGCGTCAATCAACGCAATCGCCAAGCAAATGAAACTATCGCCGATGATCGCGAACACGCTTGGGCTGATGGCCCAGAAGCGACGCCTGTTCGTGATGCCTCAGTTGGTGGCTGCCCTGCAGGCGCTGATAGCTGAAGACAAAGGCGAGGTGACCGCCAAGGTGACCGCTGCCAAGTCCATGACAAAGGCGCAACAAGACAAACTTGCCAAGGCATTGAAAGCCACTATTGGTAAGGATGTGAACATCAACCTGTCCGTCGATGAAACACTCATCGGTGGTCTTGTCGTCCAAGTGGGCTCGCGCATGATTGATACGTCGATCCGCGCGAAGCTCAATGCACTTCAGAATTCCATGAAAGAGGTCGGATAATGGGTATCCAAGCAGCAGAAATTTCTGCGATCCTGAAGGACCAGATCAAGAACTTCGGCCAAGACGCCGAAGTGGCCGAAGTTGGCCGCGTGCTTTCGGTCGGTGATGGTATCGCCCGTGTGTATGGTCTTGATAAAGTCCAGGCTGGTGAAATGGTCGAGTTCCCCGGTGGTATCCGCGGAATGGCCTTGAACCTTGAAGCCGACAACGTTGGTGTTGTTATCTTCGGTTCAGACCGCGACATTAAAGAAGGCGACACCGTCAAGCGCACGAACTCGATCGTGGACGTGCCAATCGGTGACGAGCTTCTGGGTCGCGTTGTTGACGGTCTGGGCAACCCGATCGATGGCAAAGGTCCTATCAAATCCAAGAAACGCGGCGTGGCCGACGTGAAAGCGCCGGGCATCATCCCGCGTAAATCGGTTCACGAGCCGATGGCAACCGGCCTGAAATCGGTCGACGCGATGATCCCGATTGGCCGTGGCCAGCGCGAGCTGATCATTGGCGACCGCCAGACCGGCAAAACAGCTGTGGCCCTTGATGCCATCCTGAACCAGAAGTCTTACAACGACGCTGCTGGCGATGATGAAAGCAAGAAGCTTTACTGTGTCTACGTAGCTGTTGGTCAGAAGCGTTCGACCGTTGCCCAGCTGGTGAAGAAACTGGAAGAAAGCGGCGCGATTGAGTACTCGATCGTTGTGGCTGCGACCGCATCTGACCCGGCGCCCATGCAGTTCCTGGCCCCATATGCCGCGACCGCGATGGCCGAGCACTTCCGTGACAACGGCCGCCACGCGCTGATCATCTATGATGATTTGTCAAAGCAAGCTGTGTCCTACCGTCAGATGTCGCTTCTACTGCGTCGTCCGCCCGGACGTGAAGCTTACCCAGGCGACGTTTTCTATCTTCACTCGCGCCTGCTGGAGCGTTCGGCCAAGCTGAACGAAGATTATGGTTCCGGCTCGCTGACGGCTCTGCCGGTCATTGAAACTCAAGGTGGCGACGTTTCGGCGTTTATTCCGACCAACGTGATTTCGATCACCGACGGTCAGATTTTCTTGGAAACCGAACTGTTCTACCAAGGTATCCGCCCTGCTGTGAACACCGGTCTGTCGGTGTCGCGTGTTGGCTCAAGCGCTCAAACCAAAGCGATGTCTTCGGTTGCGGGCCCTGTTAAACTGTCGCTGGCTCAGTATCGCGAGATGGCTGCATTCGCTCAGTTCGGGTCCGACCTTGATGCGGCAACGCAACAGCTTCTGAACCGTGGCGCACGCCTGACCGAGCTTATGAAGCAAGCTCAGTATTCGCCGCTGACCAACGCTGAAATCGTCTGCGTGATCTATGCTGGTACCAATGGCTACCTCGACAAGATCGCCGTAAGCGAAGTTGGTCGCTTTGAAACGGGTCTTCTGAACCACTTGCGTCAGAACAACGCCGATCTGCTTGCCGATATCACCAACAATGATCGCAAGGTCAAAGGTGAGCTTGAGGACAAGGTCAAAGCTGCGCTGGACGCGTTCGCCGCTGACTTCGCTTAAGGGGGCCGGAAACGATGCCCAACCTTAAGGATCTCAAAAATCGGATCGAGAGTGTTAAGAACACTCGGAAGATCACGAAGGCTATGCAGATGGTGGCCGCCGCAAAACTGCGGCGGGCACAAGAAGCTGCCGAAGCAGGTCGCCCATATGCAGAACGGTTCAATGCTGTTCTGGGTGGGCTGGCTGCCGCTTCAAGCGGGGGCGATAGCGCGCCCAAACTGCTTGCCGGTACGGGTTCCGATCAAGTCCACTTGCTTGTGGTCATGACCGCCGAACGCGGCCTTTGCGGTGGCTTCAACTCGTCGATCGTCAAGCTGGCTCGCGCCAAGGCTGAACAGTTGCTGGCATCTGGCAAGACGGTGAAGATTCTGACCGTCGGCAAGAAAGGCCGCGAGCAGATGAAGCGCGAATACGGCAGCCATATGATTCACCATGTGGATTTGTCGGGCGTGCGCAATGTCGGCTATGAAAACGCTCAGGCTGTTGCCAACGACCTTATTCACCGCTTTAACGAAGGTGAGTTTGATGTGGCGACGATCTTCTACAACAGGTTCGAAAGCGTAATCACGCAGGTCCCGACAACAACGCAAGTCATTCCGGCAAGCTTTGATGCCCCGGAAGAAGGTGCGGAAGCGTCGACGATCTATGATTACGAACCGTCGGAAGAAGGCATTCTTGAAACGCTGCTGCCCTCGGGCGTGGCCACTCAGGTCTTCTCGGCGCTTTTGGAAAACGCTGCTTCTGAGCAGGGCGCGCGGATGGCCGCAATGGACAACGCGACCCGCAACGCTGGCGAAATGATCGAGAAACTGACCATTCAGTATAACCGTTCACGTCAGGCAGTGATCACCAACGAGCTTATCGAAATTATTTCGGGCGCCGAGGCGCTCTAAGAAACCGGAGAAACGACAATGGCTAATGCTAAAGGTAAGATCACGCAGGTGATTGGCGCCGTTGTGGACGTTCAGTTCGGGGATGACCTTCCGGCCATTCTGAACGCCCTGACCACTGACAACAACGGCAACAAACTAGTTTTGGAAGTGGCACAGCACCTCGGAGAAAACACCGTGCGCTGTATCGCCATGGACGCATCCGAAGGCCTCGTGCGCGGTCAAGACGTTACTGACACAGGCGCACCCATCGCGGTGCCCGTTGGTAATGCGACACTGGGCCGTATCCTGAACGTTATCGGCGAGCCCGTTGATGAAAAAGGTCCTGTGAAGTCGAAAGACAGCCGCCCGATCCACGGCGACGCGCCTGCGTTTGACGAACAGTCGACGGAGACTGAAATTCTGACCACCGGCATCAAGGTCATCGACTTGCTGGCCCCCTACACCAAGGGTGGTAAAATTGGTCTGTTCGGTGGTGCCGGCGTTGGTAAAACCGTTTTGATCATGGAACTGATCAACAACATCGCGAAAGTGCACTCTGGTGTGTCTGTGTTCGCGGGTGTTGGTGAACGGACCCGTGAAGGGAACGACCTGTACCACGAGATGATTGAATCGGGCGTTATCGTTCCCGACGATCTGGAGAAGTCGAAAATTGCGCTGGTTTACGGCCAGATGAACGAACCTCCCGGAGCACGTATGCGTGTGGCCCTGTCGGGTCTGACATTGGCGGAACAATTCCGTGACGACACCGGCTCAGACGTTCTGTTCTTCGTCGACAACATTTTCCGCTTTACGCAAGCTGGTTCGGAAGTTTCGGCTCTGTTGGGTCGTATTCCTTCGGCGGTTGGCTATCAGCCAACGCTGGCCACCGACATGGGTGCGATGCAGGAACGTATTTCGTCAACCAAATCGGGTTCGATTACGTCGGTTCAGGCCGTGTATGTGCCTGCAGATGACCTTACTGACCCTGCGCCTGCAACATCGTTTGCTCACCTTGACGCGACGACCGTTCTGGATCGTGCGATTTCGGAAAAAGGTATCTACCCGGCTGTTGACCCACTTGGTTCGACCTCGCGTCTGCTTGACCCTCTGATCATTGGTGAAGAGCACTATAAAGTTGCGACCGATGTGCAGCAGGTGCTTCAGCGCTACAAGTCGCTGCAAGACATCATCGCCATCCTCGGCATGGACGAACTGTCGGAAGATGACAAACTGACCGTGGCCCGTGCGCGTAAGATCGAGCGCTTCCTGTCGCAACCTTTCGACGTTGCGAAAGTGTTTACAGGCTCTGACGGTGTTCAGGTTCCGCTGGAAGACACAATCGCGTCGTTCAAGGCTGTTGTGGCTGGCGAGTATGATCATCTGCCCGAAGGCGCCTTCTATATGGTTGGCGGCATCGACGAAGTGATGGCCAAAGCCGAAAAAATGGCGGCTGACGCTGCCTAATTGGGACCGGGACGGGGTAGGGCGACCTACCCCCGATCATCCTCGAAGGAGATCCTGAATGGCTGATACGATGCAATTTGACTTGGTGTCGCCCGAACGAAGCCTGGCTTCGCTTCAGGCAACGGCGGTCCAACTGCCGGGCACGGATGGTGACATGACAGCAATGCCGAACCACGCACCGACAATCACGACGTTGCGTCCCGGTATCGTTCGCGTTGAAGCGCCAGAAGGCAATGCCGAATTTGCCGTGACCGGGGGCTTTGCTGAAGTCACCGCAACCGGCACGTCGGTTCTGGCCGAACGCGCAGTTCCGGTGTCTGAGATGACGCAGGAGTTACTGGATGGGTTCGTGTCTGACGCCGCCGCTGCGTCAGAAAATGCGACTGCTGAGAACCTGGACGAACTGGCAAAGCGCACGGTGGACATCGCTGCGATGGCCAACGAACTGGGGCTGTCAGTAAAAGCCTGACCCTGCGTTTCTTGAGATTGCAAAAGCCCCGCCCAACTGGCGGGGCTTTTTGCGTTTGCGCTTAGCGTGCAATCACGGCACAGATGAGCCCATGACTTCGCAGCCTGAAACATCCAACCGCGCGGCGATCTGGTTCATTCTGGCCACCATCCTATTGGATGCCGTGGGGATTGGGATCGTTTTTCCGATTATGCCGGACCTGATGCAGCGCGTCGGGGCCATCAGCACAGCTGATGGGGCGTTCTGGGGCGGGATCCTGATGGCGTCATACGCGGCCATGCAGTTTCTGTTTGCCCCCATCATTGGTGGTATCTCAGACAGTTTGGGGCGGCGGCCAGTATTGCTTTTGGCGCTGGTGGCATTGACCATTGATTACATTGTCATGGCCTTGGCAACGACCTTTTGGTGGTTGCTGTTGGGGCGCATCCTCGCGGGGATTGCGGGGGCAACCTACATCACGGCAACGGCCTATCTGGCCGACATTTCGAAACCCGAGGATCGTGCGGCCAATTTCGGACTGATCGGGGCGACATTCGGTATCGGCTTTGTGATGGGCCCTGCGATTGGTGGTTTTGTGGCGAGCTTCCACCTGACCGCGCCGTTTTGGCTCGCTGCCGCGTTTGCAGGGATGAACGTGGTGCTGGGGATATTTGTTTTGCCGGAAAGCCTTGCACCCGAAAAACGACGGGCCTTCCGTCGCCGAGATTTGAACCCTTTTGGCTCGATCCTTGATGCGTTCAAATTGCCGGGGCTATTGTTGCCGCTGCTTCTGATCTTCCTGTTCGAATTTGCGAACATGGTCTATCCGACGCTCTGGGCGTTCTGGACCCGCGAGGTTTTTGGATGGAGCACCGCGTTGATTGGATTGACGCTTGCGGCCTATGGCATCGCTGTTGCCTTTACGCAAGGCGTCGTCATGCGGTTTTTGATCCCCCGATTGGGCGAGTATCGCACCCTGATCTTTTCGGTGATTTGCGCCATTGTCGCGCTCTTCATCTTTGGGGTGACCGCCAGCGCATATGTCATGTTCGCTGTCATCCTTATTGCAGCGCTTGCAGATATGGCACCACCCACAATGACGGCCATGATGGCCAACATGGTCGCCGAAGACAGACAGGGACTTTTGCAGGGGGTGATTGCCAGCCTTGGGTCGGTCGCAGCAGTGATCGCGCCCATGGTTGTAACGTGGATCTTTCAAATCTTCGCTGATGCCGAGGCTTCAATCTATCTTCCCGGGGCTCCATTTTTGTTTTCAGGAGGGCTTGTCTTGCTGATTTTCCCGTTATTCCTGAAACTTGGACGGTAAGTGCGGGTTGTCACCGGGCCACGTTTCGGGTCTGCTATGCTGAATTGAGTCTCAATGGGGCCGGCGGCATGCGACGGATTAAAGGCCACTTGGTCGGAATCGATCAGGGCAACAAAGTGCTGTTCTCTGATTTCGAGGATGACGGCGAGATGTGGACCGGCAACGGCCCGCGCAAGCTTGAAACGCTGGTCGAGTTTTCGGAGCAATTTCTGACTCCGCCAGTTGTGCATGTCAGCGTATCGATGTGGGATCTTGATAAACGCACCAATGCGCGCGCCGACATTTCTGCGGACGCCATAACCGAAACCGGCTTTCAGATCGTATTTCGCACATGGGGTGACACGCGCGTTGCGCGGGTACGCGTGGACTGGACCGCTATCGGCGAGGTCCCCGGCGATGAAGACTGGGACGTTTAGGCGTCTGTCTTAAAAAAAAAGACCCCGCAAGTGCGCGGCCTTTTGTTGTGCCAGTTGCTGATTGGCAGTTACCAATACATGCCTTCGTAAAGCGGACCCAAGGTGTCGTGATCAAACAATGAGGACACGGATGTGCCCCCCCAGATGTTCAGGATTGCCTGTGCAAACATCGGAGCTGTCGGCACGATGCGAATGTTGGGCGCATTTTTCACGGCGTCGGTCGGCTGGATTGAATCGGTGATCACCAGTGATTTCATCACCGATTTGGACACACGCTCGACAGCGGGGCCCGACATGACGCCGTGGGTGATGTAGGAGTGCACTTCTTGCGCACCGTTTTCCATCAGCACTTCGGCAGCTTTACACAGCGTTCCAGCTGTGTCGCAAATGTCGTCGATGATGATGCAGCGTTTGCCTTCGACATTACCGATCACGGTCATTTCAGCGACCTCACCGGCTTTTTCGCGGCGTTTGTCGACGATCGCAAGCGGGGCGTTGATACGTTTTGCAAGTTCGCGTGCGCGGGCCACGCCGCCCACATCTGGCGAGATCACCATGACCTCGTCCAGGCAATCCTTGAAGTGGTGTTTGACGTCCAATGCGAAAATCGGGCTGGCATACAGGTTATCGACCGGGATGTCGAAGAAGCCTTGGATCTGCGCAGCGTGCAGGTCCATGGTCAAAACCCGCTCTATGCTGGAGCCCGCAATCATATTGGCAACCAGCTTGGCAGAAATCGGTGTGCGCGCCTTGGTGCGGCGGTCCTGACGGGCATAGCCAAAATAGGGGATCACGGCGGTCACGCGCGACGCTGACGACCGGCGCAGCGTGTCGGCGATGATCAAAAGCTCCATCAGGTTGTCATTGGCAGGGTTCGAGGTCGGCTGGATGATAAACATATCCTCGCCGCGCACGTTTTCGTAGACTTCGACGAAAATCTCGCCATCGTTGAAACGTTCAACGCGGGCGTCGACCAATCCGACTGCGGATCCGCGATGCATTGACATGCGTTTGGCAATCGCTTCGGCAAGGGGCCGATTTGCATTGCCCGAAATGAGTTTCGGTTCAGTGATGGATGGCATGGCAGCGGTCCCCGGGTGGTCAGTATGACAGAATCGTGACGTTGACACCCCTTACCATCGCGATAGATTCCTTGAAACAGCATTGGCGCAACAGGGACCGGAAAAATGAAGCAGATCGACTATTATTTCACAGTGTTGTCGCCTTGGGCCTATTTGGCCGGTTCGCGACTGGAAGACATCGCATCGCGCCACGGGGCGGTGATCACCTATAAGCCGCTGGATATCGGCCAATTGTTGACCCGAACCGGGGGCACCTTACCCAAGGATCGCCACCCCGCCCGCATGGAATATCGGATGCAGGAGCTGAAGCGCTGGTCCAAAACCCTCGCTATGCCGATGAACCACACCCCGGCTCATTGGCCCACCAACGGGGCACCTGCTTCTTATGCGATCATAGCGGCGCAATCGGCAGGTGGCGGGGATGTTGCCGCTCTGGTTCAAGGGATCATGCGGGCTTGTTGGGCAGGCGAAAAAGACATCGCTCAGGACGAAGTCATCAAGGCTTGCTTAACCGACGCAGGCTTTGACCCCAGCCTAGCCGATAGGGGCTTGCTGGCAGGCGCAGAGGCTTATGGCCGCAACCTTGAAGATGGAGTCAGTGCCGGGGTGTTTGGGTCGCCCTTCTATATCTGTGATGATGGGGAAAGGTTCTGGGGGCAGGACCGTCTGGAGGCGCTGGATGCCCATCTGAGTGCCAATTAAGCATGAATCTACAGACATTTACGGGTCATGAGACCTATTGGCACCGTTCAGGTTATGGCCTGCGCACGGCGCTTTTGGTGCATTGTTCCCTGGCCCATTCAGGAGCGTGGCGCGGATTGGAAAAACGCCTGTCAGGCGATTTGACCATGTTGGCGCTTGATCTGCCCGGCCATGGGCGCAGTGCAGATTGGGATAAGATTGGTGATTATCAGGACACGGCCGTGCACATCGCCGAGGCATTGTTGGATCAAGAAACCACCGGGCCGGTTGACCTGATCGGGCACAGTTTCGGGGGGACGATTGCCCTTCGGCTTGCGCAACGCCGCCCAGACAGCGTTCGAAGCCTAACGCTTTTCGAACCGGTGTTGTTTGCGGCGGCGAAGGACCATCCGGCATACGCCGAGAATTTCGACTATATGAACGGACCCTTCGCAGATGCGATGCGCGCCGGTGACAGGATGGAGGCTGCGCGCCTGTTCAACGTGATGTGGGGTCGTGACGCGGCATGGCAAGTGCTCCCGATGGCATTGCGCGAGGATATGGCGCGACGGATTCACCTGATCCCAGCCGGGAAATCGGTGACCCATGACGACATTCATGGGCAGGCTGCACCTGGTGCGTTGGAACGGTTAAACATCCCGGTCCTGTTGATGGAGGGTGGGCGGTCCCCAGCCCTGGTCAGGGCGGTGCATGACGTGCTGTCCGCGCGCCTGCCAAACGTTCAGCGGCGCGTCTTCGCAGATGCGGGGCACATGGCCCCGATCACGCACGCCAAAGAGGTCGGCGACGCCATATCCGCGTTCCTAAACCAGACCGAGTCGCGCAGACTTTAGCCGCGCACCAGATCAAGAAACCGATCAATATTGGCGTCGGTCATCGACCAGTCCGTCACCATGCGCGCGGTCAGCACTTCGTCCGGGTCGGGGCCGTCCAGCGTCCCTTCCCAGATGTAATAAGCAGCACCCGCGTCGTGCAGGCGCTGATGGCCCGCGCGGCTCCATCCAGCGAAGCTCATATTGGCGTCAGGTTCATGCAGGAACGACACGCCTTCGATTTGCTTCAACCCACGCACCAACCGCGCGTTGGCGGCGTTTGAACGCTGGGCGAGGTCCAGCCACAGATCGCCTGTCAGATAGGCCAGCATCTGCGCCGACAGATACCGGTGTTTGGAAAACAGATGCGCACCGCGCTTGCGTCGTAGCTCAAATTCCCACGCGTGTTTTGGGTCAAAAAAGATCACTGCTTCGACGCCCATACAGCCGTTCTTGGTGCCACCAAAGCTGACCGCATCGATGCCGGCCTTCCATGTCATCTCGGCTGGCGTGCAGCCAAGTGTGACCAACGCATTTGCAAAGCGCGCACCGTCCAGATGGGTGGGCAGGTCAAAGGATTTCGCGATGTCGCACAACGCGGTCAACTCGGCCACAGAATAGACCGTGCCGCGTTCGGTCACGTTGGTGATCGACACCGGGCCACGTTGCGGACCATGCACGCCCCGTCCTTCTTCGGCCTCAACAGCACGGCGCAAAGCGGCAGGAGAGATTTTGGCATGATCAGACGTGACGAGGGTCAGTTTGGCGCCGCCCGTATAGAATTCTGGCGCGTTGCACTCGTCTTCGTGGATATGCGCCTGTGTCGCGCAAAAGATGGTGTCCCATGGTTTCGACAGGGTGGCGAGGCTGATCGAATTTGCGGCCGTGCCGGTGGCCACCAGATAAACTGCGGCTTCCGGAGCTTCGAAAATCTCGCGGATACGTGCGCGTACCTCGTCCATGATAGCATCGGCGCCATAGGGCATGGCGTATCCCTCGTTGGCGCGGGTCAGCGCTTCGATCACCTTGGGGTGGGCCGGGCCGGAATTGTCAGAGGCAAAAAACATCAGTGAGGTTCCTCAATCAGGTGGTCTTCCCATTCGTCTTCGGGAACTTCAAATTCGGGGACAGTCCATCCCATAACGCTGCGACCTGCCTTGTGAACGCTGTCTGGATCGCCGGACACAAGCGGATGCCAATCCTCCAACGGTTTGCCTTCGTGGCGCAGGCGATAGGCGCAGGTGGCGGGCATGAAATAAGCAGTTTCGCCGATGTTTTCCGGGGTCAGGACGATACATTCCGGCACGAATTGCAGGCGGATGTCATATTGCGAACAACGGCAGGTATCGCCGTCCAGCAAGCGGCAGGCCACGCGAGTGAACACCACGTCGCCGGTGTCTTCATCTTCCAGCTTGTTCAGGCAACATTTGCCGCAGCCATCGCACAACGCTTCCCATTCCGACTTGGTCAGGCTGTCCAGCGGGAGGTTCCAGAATTTCTTGCGCAACCCCATTGTCATTGGCTGGCCGTGAAGTCCGCCGCGATCCGCAACTCGCGCAGGGGGCGCACCCGCGCGATTGATTGTTCGTACAGCGGATGGGCTTTATAGGCGGCAAGCTGGGCCTCATCCTCGAATTCGCCATAGACAACCACATCGGGCGAGGGGCCGGGGATCGGGTCTGTCGCGAAATTTTCGGCGACCTCAAGGCGCAGGCTGTGCGGGATGTCTTTCAGAAGCTCCAGACCGCTGCGGATGGTGTCACGATCCTCCGATCGCTTGGCGGTGAAAAATACGATGTGTCGGATCATTTTGCGACCTCATACCTTCGCCAGAATGTCACGCGCGCGGGCGCAATCGGTGTCCATCTGGGCGATTAGGGCATCAAGCCCGTCAAAAACTTCTTCCGGGCGCAGGTATTCGATCAGGGCGACCGAGATTTCCTCGCCATAAATATCGCCTGAGAAATCAAAAATGAAGCTTTCGATGTTGGGAAGGTTCTCACCAAACATTGGTCGTGTGCCCATTGACGCGGCCCCGCCATAGCTGCCCTTGTGCGGTCCTGTCAGAATATCGACTTCGACAACATAGACCCCGAATCTGGGCGGGTGCAGATCGGCGATGGACAAGTTTGCTGTCGGGTAACCCAGATCGCGGCCGCGCTGGTCGCCGCGAATGACTTCGCCTTCGATCCGGTGCCAATGCCCCAACATGCGTGCAGCGTCGCGCGGGCGCCCGTCGGTCAGCGCCTCGCGGATTGCGGTCGAACTGACCTCGCCAACCTCGTCAGACATAAGCGGGGCAACCGTTACGCCAAAACCCAACTGTTCACCCAATTGGACCATATCGGCCGATTTTCCGGCACGCCCTTTGCCAAAATGGAAATCTTCGCCAATGACCACGTGGCTTAACCCCAGCCCGTCCACGATCACCCGTTGCGCAAATTCGTCCGGGGTCAGCGCAGAGAGCGTGTCGTTGAAACTCAGTTCATAGAGCCGCTCAACCCCCAGCTTTTCCAACCGGTGCGCGCGGGCATCCACCCCCATCAACCGAAACGGCGCAGAGTGGGGGGCGAAATACTGACGGGGATGCGGTTCGAATGTCATGACACCCAGCGGTGTCTGGCTGGTCTTGGCCTGCGCACGCGCAATGTCAATCACGTATTGGTGGCCAAGATGCACGCCATCGAAATTTCCAATCGCGGCCGAGGCGCCGCGATCTGCTTCTTCAACAAACTGATAATCTCGAATGATCCGCATGTGCTGGCATTATCGCTCACAGCGCACAGGTGCAAGCCCAGCGGCGACAGGCGGTTGGATTTACTGTTCGGATGCGTCAGTCGAACTTGGCTGACGGTGCCAGAACCTTGGCTTCACCCTTCAGCACGGGTTTGCCATCCACCAGACATTCTGTCTTGAGTGTCACGCGCCGTTTGGCGTGGTCAATCTCCATCACGGTGACTTCTGCACGCACGGTATCGCCGGGGCGCACCGGGGCCAGGAAGGTCAGGCTTTGGCCCATATAGATGGTGCCATGTCCCGGAAGCTGTTCGCCGATCACGGCCGAGATCAGGCCGGCCGTCAGCATCCCGTGGGCAATTCGCCCCTCAAAAATCGTGTCATTGGCATAATCGTCATCCAGATGCACCGGGTTCCGGTCTGTCGAAATCTCGGCGAACATCTCGATATCCCGATCTGTCACTTCCTTTGTGACATGCCGCGACATGCCGATTTCCAGCTCTTCAATGCAGATCGTGCCACGCGGGAAATTGTCCAACATCTGGATCCTCCGGGTTATAAAAAGACCAATAGCCTTCTGGATTGGCAATAATATTACTTTGCAGTCGCAGAAAATCAAGAAGAAATGTGATCTGGATTGATCGACACCGTCGGGCTGGAATTATCCAAGACAGGCGGGTTGCGACTTTTCGGCAGCCCGTTTGATCCTTCTATGTAAGGCTCACAAAGGAGTTAACCCTAGCGTAAGTAGCCAATGGCAAAGGTCGGCGTGATCATCTCGGCTGCGACAAACCGCCCAAGCGCCTCTGAGTCTGGCTGCCGATCTGTCTGTGTTTCCGCACGCGCCAGCCCGCCGGTGATGAACAAAGAATCAATATCTTCGCCCTGTGCGCCTCTGATGTCGGTCAGGATACCGTCGCCAATGGCCAGAATGCGGCTATCATCGATGAGCCGACCATCGGCCGCCATGCGACGCCGCGCGAGGTCATAGATCGGGGGATGCGGCTTGCCGAAATACAGGCTTTCGCCGCCCATTTCTGTGTAAAGCTGCGCAACGGCCCCCGCGCACCATTCCCGCGTTTCGCCGCGATCCACCACGATGTCCGGATTGGCGCAGAGCAGCTTCAGTCCGTTCTGCTTGGCCAAAAGAAGCTGAGGCCGCAGCCCGTCGGGATGGGCATGCGGGTCAAAGGGGCCGCAACAGATAATTCCTTCGGCCTCGTTCAACGCGACTTCTTTGATGTCGACGGGATCGTCGATGATGGCGAGCGGGTCGAAGAAGGACCGGTC
Source organism: Aliiroseovarius sp. M344 (assembly GCF_025140835.1). Lineage (NCBI taxonomy): Bacteria > Pseudomonadati > Pseudomonadota > Alphaproteobacteria > Rhodobacterales > Paracoccaceae > Aliiroseovarius > Aliiroseovarius sp. M344. The sequence continues at coordinate 2,530,661 of NZ_CP081153.1, read as the reverse complement.
GTGCGCTTCGCCCATGAACCAGACCTTGTTGCCCACTGCGCCAGTGAACATCGCCGCCCGCGCGCTGTCGCCTGAGGTCGCAATCGTGTCCCAGCAATCAAGCGGTACGCCGATCTGATCCAACTGCGCCTCGACCGAGGTCCTGTGACGCGGTGCGTTGGTCACAAGCACGACGAAACCACCATTCGCACGGACTTTGCGTAATGCCTCAACAGCGTCCGGGAAAGGATGCACGCCATCATGAACGCAACCCCAGAGATCGACGAAATAGGCGTCGTAGTTGCTGGAAATGTCGCTGAGGCTTTCGATGATATGGGTCATTGGGAGGCTCCTTGATTAGCGCAGATATGGCAGAGGGAACGGGAGGTGGCTAGGGGGAGGTAATCCACTTTGAGATTTGGCGTGTTTCGTTCTGTCAGCTACACTAGAGAAGTCGGCTTGTTTCCGAGTTGGTTCGCTGTCCATTGTTTGCCGCGCTTAGGAAAGGTTCGAGATGACAAACCAATCAGATGTAACGCCTGACGAGATACTCGAATTCTGGTTCCCGGATGGTCCCAACCCGGAGCCGAAACGGCACATGGAATTGTGGATGTGGCGGATGCGCGGTGGCGCAAATAAGGAGATTCTTAAGAAATACACAAAGGTTACAGAACGTGCGGCCTCGGGTGAGTATGATGATTGGTCAAAGTCAGCACTTGGGCGGCTTGCCTTGATTGTGCTTCTTGATCAGTTCCCAAGGACCGTTTGGGCGGGAACACCCAAGGCTTTTTCGCAAGACCCCAAAGCGTTGGCGTTGTGTCTTGAAGGTTTAGAGAACGGGCATTTCGATGCGCTTGAAAACGTTTGGTACAAATCCGTGTTCAAGCTGCCGTTAGAGCATTGCGAATGCGCCCAGCACATGTCCAATTTGGATCGGGCCATCGAAATTGCCGACAAGATCGTCGAAGAAGCACCGGAACACCTTAAGGACGGTTATAAATTCGGGGCTGGTCAGCCAAGAAAACATCGTGCGGTGATCGCGCGATTTGGCCGCCACGCGCATCGAAATGAAGTTCTGGGGCGCAAATCAACCGCGGAAGAGCTCGAGTATATCGCAAAAGGGGAATTCCCGCACGAAGTGGATATTAATTTAGATATTTAAGTGAATGTTTGCGCTGCGCCGGTGCGCCAGCGGCTTTCAACGAAAAAGGCCCAACCGAATGCTCGGGCCTCCTCGTTTTATATCCAAAGGAATTACACAGCCAGGTTAGGAATAATCTGCTTCTTCCGGCTCATGATGCCTGGCAGTACAACGGCGTCGCCGTCAACCTTCGCCCCAAAGCTTTTCTCCGCCACGGTTTTCACCAGATCGTTGGGGACCAGCAGGGTGGCTTCCTCTTTCAGGATATCCACGACGAACAGCAGGACCTGATCGACGCCGTCTTCGGCTTCGACCGTTTTGAAGGTCTCCATCAGGCTGGCTTTGCGGTTCAGCGGGATTTCTGGTGCGGTGGTTTCCAGAACGCTCACGCGGAATTTCTTGCCAGCGACTTCGTATTCTTTCGAATCCATGCGGATCAGTTCAGCGTCTGAAAACTCCGACACGTCCGATTTGGCGGCGAACATCTCGGCGGCGTATTCGGTTACGTTTACACCCAGATCGGCGGCCAGCGTGGCCACGACGTCGCGGTCGCGGTCGGTGGTGGTCGGCGAGCGGAACTCCAGCGTGTCAGACAGGATGCAGGTCAGGGCAGCGCCTTTGACCCAATCGGGCATCTTCGCCACATCGTCACCCATCAGATCGTACATGATGGTCGCGGTGCAGGCCAAGGGGCGGATGGTGATGTCGATTGCACCTTTGGTTTCAAGGCCGCCGACCAGCTTGTGGTGGTCGATGATCGCCTGCAAGTCGGCGCCGTTGATGTTGGCGGGCAGCTCGGCGGGGTTGTTGGTGTCGACGACGACGCAGGGCTGGTCGTCGGCCACGTCGGCGATGATGCGCGGCTTGGGCAGGTCCCAGCGCTTCAGCAGCCATGCGGCTTCGGTGTTGGGTTCGCCCAAAAGTACGGCCTCGGCGTTGCCGCCTTTTATTTCGTTCAGGTACCACGCCCAGATGATGGGCGATCCGGTCGAGTCGGTGTCAGGGGATTTGTGGCCGAAAACTAGCGTGGTCATGTGCGTCATCCGTATTGGTGTCATCGAGGTTGCGAGCCTTATAGGAAGGCAAATCAGGCTTGTCACCACTGATAGGGCCAACATTTATGCAAGTGCAGAAAGTTTGCCATGCGCGCAGGTCAATTCGTAAATGGGTTGCGAAGGGCGCGCCGGGCCGCGAAACTGCGCAAAGCCCCTGATCAGGAGACCGCGCGCCGTGGCCAAACCCGCAGAAACAGAGCTGTACGCCCCGGTGAAGGCCTGGCTTGAAGGGTTGGGCTATGAGGTGAAATCCGAGGTCGGACCTGCGGATGTTGTGGCGCTGCGCGAGGGGGCAGACCCGGCGATTGTCGAGCTGAAGGCGGGGTTTTCTCTGACGCTTCTGCAACAGGCCGTGGCGCGGCAGGCGATAACCGATTTGGTCTATGTCGCCGTGCCGCGTTGGTCGGGGAAACCGGGATGGCGGGCGTTCAAAGGAAATGTCGGATTGTGCAAGCGGCTAGGGCTGGGTGTGCTGTCGGTTCGCCTGAAGGATGGATTTGTCCAATTGCACGCCGATCCCAGCCCGTTCCGGCCCCGCAAATCAAAAGTGAAAACCGCGCGTCTTTTGTCTGAATTTGAACGACGTGAGGGCGACCCGAACACCGGCGGCACGCGCGGCAAGGTGGTGACGGCCTATCGGCAGGACGCCGAGAAGCTGGCGGCGTTTCTGGCGAAAGAGGGGCCGATGAAGGGGGCTGCACTGGTGAAAGCCACCGGCGTTACCACGGCAACCCGGATGATGGCGATCAACCACTATGGCTGGTTTGTGCGGGTAGAGCGTGGTGTCTATGGTCTGACAGAGGAAGGACGCGCGGCGCAGGAAGATTGATCCGGATGAATTGCCTTTCGCGCGACTGGATGAATTGCCTTTCGCGCGACTGTTCGCTAGATGCGGTGGACCATCGACTGGAAATTCTACCCGATGGGGTTTTATAGCTGACGGCAGATATGTGCATTGGCTGGCTGACCAAGCCGTCATGCTAGGGCCAACGCAGAGGCCTTTGTTCCGGCCAAAGATGGTTGCAGCTCAGAAAACTATTTCGATTGCTTGACACCCCTCGTACGACTCCCTAACTCTTCGTCGTTAGCACTCGCATCCGGTGAGTGCTAAGCGAAATGAAACTGAGCTTAGGGAGCCTCAGAAATGGCATTCACACCATTGCATGACCGCGTATTGGTCCGCCGCGTCGAAAGCGACGAGAAAACAGCCGGCGGGTTGATCATTCCAGAAAGCGCAAAAGAAAAGCCGGCCGAAGGTCTGGTTGTTTCTGTTGGCGCAGGCGCAAAGGACGACGACGGCGATCGCATCGCGATGGACGTCAAAGCAGGTGACAAAATCCTGTTTGGCAAATGGTCCGGCACAGAAGTCACCATCGACGGTGAAGAGCTGCTGATCATGAAAGAATCCGACATCATGGGCATCATTGCCTGATCGTCTGACCGATTTACACGTATTTCCAGGAGTAAGCTAAATGGCTGCTAAGGACGTAAAGTTCGACACCGATGCCCGCAACGCAATGCTGCGTGGCGTCAATATCCTCGCTGACGCTGTCAAAGTGACCCTCGGCCCGAAAGGCCGCAACGTGGTTCTGGACAAGTCGTTCGGCGCCCCGCGCATCACCAAAGACGGTGTGACGGTTGCAAAAGAAATCGAGCTTGAGGACAAGTTCGAAAACATGGGCGCGCAAATGGTGAAAGAAGTCGCCAGCCGCACCAATGACGAAGCCGGTGACGGCACCACCACAGCCACCGTTCTGACCCAGGCGATCGTTCGCGAAGGTCTGAAGCAGGTCGCTGCTGGCCTGAACCCGATGGACCTGAAGCGCGGCATCGATACTGCTGTTGCGAAAGTCGTCGAAAGCATCAAAGCGATGGCGCGCGAAGTCAAAGATTCTGATGAAGTCGCACAGGTTGGCACCATCTCGGCCAACGGCGAGTCGGAAATCGGTCGCCAGATCGCTGACGCGATGCAAAAAGTCGGCAACGAAGGCGTGATCACGGTTGAGGAAAACAAAGGCCTCGAAACCGAAACCACCGTCGTTGAAGGTATGCAGTTCGACCGCGGTTACCTGTCGCCATATTTCGTCACCAACCCTGACAAAATGATTGCCGAGCTGGACGACTGCCTTGTCCTGCTGCACGAAAAGAAACTGTCGTCGCTTCAGCCGATGGTTCCGCTTCTGGAATCGGTTATCCAGTCGACCAAACCGCTGCTGATCATCGCAGAGGATGTTGAAGGCGAAGCGCTGGCGACTTTGGTTGTCAACAAGCTGCGTGGCGGCCTGAAAATTGCTGCTGTTAAAGCTCCGGGCTTCGGCGATCGCCGCAAAGCCATGCTGCAAGACATCGCGATCCTGACTGGTGGTCAAGTGATCTCGGAAGATCTGGGCATGAAGCTTGAAAGCGTGACCATGGACATGCTGGGTTCGGCCAAGAAAATCCAGATCTCCAAAGACGAAACGACCATCGTCGATGGCGCTGGTGAAAAGGCCGAGATCGCAGCGCGTGTTTCACAGATCCGCGCGCAAGCCGAAGAAACCACGTCGGATTACGACCGTGAGAAACTGCAAGAACGTGTTGCCAAACTGGCAGGCGGTGTTGCTGTGATCCGTGTCGGCGGCATGACCGAGGTTGAAGTGAAAGAGCGTAAAGATCGTGTTGACGATGCTCTGAACGCGACCCGTGCCGCTGTGCAAGAAGGCGTGATTGTTGGCGGCGGTGTCGCTCTGGTTCAGGCTGGTAAACACCTTATCGGTCTGGAAGGCGAAAACGCTGACCAGAACGCGGGTATTAGCATCGTGATGAAAGCGCTGGAAGCGCCGCTGCGTCAGATTGCTGAAAACGCTGGTGTTGACGGCGCAGTTGTTGCTGGCAAAGTTCGCGAAAGCGACGATTTGACCTTTGGCTTCAATGCACAGACCGAGGAATATGGCGACATGTTCAAGTTTGGTGTCATTGATCCGGCCAAAGTTACTCGGACTGCGCTGGAAGATGCGGGCTCTATCGCTGGTCTTCTGATCACCACCGAAGCCATGGTAGCGGACAAGCCGCAAAAAGATGGCGGCGGTGCCGGTGGCGGCATGCCCGACATGGGCGGCATGGGCGGCATGATGTAAAAAGAATTCCGTCAGGAATTCGGCTGCATCTGGCCTTATGGCCGAATGTCTTTCAGAGAAGTATTAGAAAGGGCGCTCAATCGAGCGCCCTTTTCTTTCGTAATGGAAATTTCAGAATGGCCCCTTACAAATTGCCGAAATATCCACTATGTTAATAGGTATTACATAAACATTTGGCGGGGACAGCCATGTTACGAATTCTTACTCTTCTCATAACGACCCTTCTGGCGGTGCCGGCCACCGCGCAAGAGGTCTTTCGCTTCGGCGGCGACGCATATGTCGCCGGAGATAATGTTACTTTGTCAGGCGATGCTGTGGACGACGCATTTGTCATCGGCAACACAGTGGTTATTTCCGCGCCTGTAGGCGGCAGCGCCCATGTGGGTGGTCGTTCTGTGTCGATTTCGGCCCCGGTGGGGAACAGTCTTTATGCTGCCGGTATGAACGTGAACGTTGCTGGCGCCGTCGGTGGTGATGCACAATTGGCGGGCGATACGGTGCTGATCGGTGATGCGATCCAGGGCGATTTGCGCGTCGCGGCCCAACGGGTTGAGATCAACGGTGCTGTTGGTGACAGCGCGCTTGTGGCGGCAGAAAACATCTTGCTAACGGACGTTATCTCGGGCGACGCCAGCTTCGCGGTCGATAACATCAGCTTTGGCGACAATGCCCGCATCGATGGCAAGCTTGATCTGTATGCCGACGACCCCGAAGGGATTGCGATCCCCACATCTGTCATTCCGGCCGATCGTATTGAGCGCCACAGTGCCGAAGAATTCGACGCGCGCGCTGACCCGGATGGTGGCGCGACGTTTGATCGCTCAAGCTATGGCTGGGGCGCGTGGCTTGGGGACAAGATCACATCAATCCTGATCCTGACGGCCTTGGCGACGCTGATCGCGGCGATTGCGCCTGCATTCCTGCTGGCTCTGCGGTTGCGAACGCTGGAGACACCAGTTCGGGCACTCTGGATGGGCTTTTTGACCATCTCGGCGCTTGCTGGATCGCTGTTCCTGTTCGCAATGACCGGGTTTGGGATCCTTTTGATCCCTGCGTCGATTGTGTTGGCCCTGCTTCTGGCTGTCGCCGGCTATGTTATCGGCACCTATATCCTTGGAGTTGGCGTCATGGGCGCGGTGAACCGACCGTTGCCGGAAACACTGTCAGAGCGTGCAATTGCTGCTTTGGTGGGCGCCGTAGCGATCACGTTGCTGGCCTTGATCCCGTATATCGGGTGGATCGCTACGCTGGCCGTTGCCGTGGCTGGCGCAGGTGCTTTGATCATCCGCTGGTTCGCGCCGGGGTTCTACACCGAAGTGCGCTGAGCCTAGCAAGAGACGATGAAAACGCCCCCGGCATATTGCACGGGGGCGTTTTCTATCTGACGATGGTTTCCAAAGCGTCGTAAGTGGGCGCGCTCTGGCTTTTTCCCCATGCCAATTCGGGTAGAGAAATGGGGCGGAAGTGCAAAGCAGAAATCTGGTCCCGCGAAACCCAATGTCGATCAGTCACAATGTCTTCGGGGTCTCGCCATGAAGGGTCAAGCTGCCCGGTTTCCAACCTGCAGCGAAAGACAACTTCGACCTGATGAAAGCCCGTGTCAGGGTCGTGGAATTCATTGACCAACGCAGGCACGCCAACTGAAACGGTTAGGCCGGTTTCCTCATGCACCTCGCGGATCAGATTGTCGGGCAGGCTGGTGCCAGGCTCGACCCCGCCGCCTGGCAGGCACAGAAGGTCAGAGACGCCTCCGCCATAGGCATTGACCATCAACAGGTGATTGTCTTGCAAAATCAGGCCTCGCACAGCGAGCCGTGGTGTTTTGAAGGATATCGACATGCGCCAAGACTTGCTTATCGACGGCCCTGTGACAAGCTGCCTCTCGCAACCGGTGCTTGGGGAGCGTATTTAATCGGCATGTTGCGATCGTTGACCCTTGCCCTTGGCTTTTTGGCTGCCGTGTCGGTGCCTGCGCGCGCGGAATGCGTTGTGCTTCTGCACGGGCTCGCCCGATCGCCGTCATCTATGTGGGTGATGGAAGAAAGCCTGCGCGCTGCCGGCTATGATGTGGCCAATCTGGGATACCCGTCGACCAAGGCAAGGATTGACGTGTTGGTCGAAGCGGCCATTCCCCCCGCGCTCGCCTTGTGCGGAGATCAGAAGGTGCATTTCGTAACCCATTCGATGGGCGGCATCCTTGCGCGGGTGTGGTTGCAGGACAATCGCCCTGCTGACATGGGGCGTGTGGTCATGCTCGCCCCCCCAAACCAAGGTTCGCAGCTTGTTGACGCGTTTGGTGAATTGGAGCCTTTTGAATGGCTGAATGGGCCGGCGGGACTGCAACTTGGGACCGGCGAAGATTCGATCCCCAACCAAACTGATCGTGCCAATTTTGAGTTGGGTGTGATTGCGGGAAATCGCTCGTTGAACCCAATTTATTCGGCCGTGATCGAAGGGGAAGACGACGGAAAAGTATCGGTGAGCAGCACCCGGATTAGCGGGATGAACGATCACATTGTTTTGCCTGTGACCCACACGTTCATGATGGTGAACCCGTTGGTCATCGCTGAAGTCACGGAATTCCTGCAAACCGGTAAGTTCGATCACGAAATGACGCTGGCGACAGTTCTGGACGATATCGCCACCGAAGCAGGATATCGTAACCGCACCCTGCGCAAGGACCGTTAGGTCAGACAGCGACTACACTGCCTGACTGTGTCCGCTTTCATTCATCTCGTAATCATCGAAGTGCCGCGCGATCATGCGCGCCACGGGCCGCGCTTCGGGCCGAATCGAAAGAACGGTGCCTGACAGGTCCGTTGTGCCGGGCATTGCCAACTCCAGCCCGTCGACCATGGTAAAGAAGTATTCGATCGGTCGCGACAGCTCGTCCGCCAGCTTCGAGAAATCCACCCGAAAATAACACAGAAGCTCTTCGATCACCCGGCCGCGCGCAATATCTTCATCTGTGAAAACATGGCCTTTCGCACCTGCAAGGCGACCGTCACGGGCTGCGGCTTGGTATTTCGACGTTGCGGGCTCGTTCTGTGCATACCCTTGCGGATAGCGCGCGATCGAGCTGGCGCCGACGCCGATCATCACCTTCGAAACATCCTCGGTGTAACCCTGGAAGTTGCGCTTCATGGTGCCAGCCTTGTGAGCCTTGGCCAGACCATCTGAGGGTAGGGCGAAGTGGTCGATCCCGATCTCGTCATACCCGGCGGCAAGGAACAGGTCGCGGGCCGTGTAATAAAGCCCAAGCCGTTCTTCTGCGGATGGGAGCGCTTCGGTCGGGATCAGGGTTTGGCGACGCGCGACCCATGGCACATGTGCGTAGCCAAACAGCGCGACCCGGTCCGGGCCAAGGCTGATCAGCTTTTCGACCGAATCTATGATTCGCGCTGTGTTTTGATGAGGCAGCCCATACAGAATATCCATGTTCAGGCTGTTGATCCCACGCGCGCGCAGGCCATCGACCGCTTGCTTTGTAATCTCATAGCTTTGTGGGCGACCGATGACCTCTTGGATCATTGGGTCAAAATCCTGAACCCCGATCGAGGCACGGTTCATACCGGCAGCGGCCAGGGCATCAAGACGGGCCTCATCGATCTCGGACGGGTCGATTTCGACCGAGAACTGGGCGGCATCAGCAAGTGGCACGGCATTCAAGATGCTGTGGGTCAAATCTGTGATCATGTCTGGTTGCAGAAGCGTTGGTGTACCTCCGCCCCAGTGCAAATGCTCAATTTTTATGCCCGGAGCCAGAAGGCCTTTGATCGTGGCGAGCTCTTGTTTCAGGCTGTCCAGATAGGCGGCAACCGGCTCGGCTGTCGCGGTGCCTTGGGTGCGGCACGCGCAAAACCAACACAGCCGACGGCAGAACGGGATATGCACGTAGAGCGATACCGCTTCATTCTCGGGGATGGCTCTTATCCAATCCGGCAACAGTTCAGCACCGATGCCCGGCTTGAAATGAGGCGCGGTTGGATAACTGGTGTAGCGGGGCACGCGCGCGTCAAAAAGACCAAGGCGTTTAAGTTGCGAAGAGGTTTGCATTCGAATAGGGTTTACGCAGTATTGCGCGCGCAACCTTGATCAGGATCAAACAAGATACTTCTCTTGTTATAAAAAAATGAACGACATCAGTTTTAACACCCGTGATTGCGGCACATGCCCGATTCGCCACCGTGCCGTGTGCTCGCGTTGCGAACCTGACGAATTGGAACAGTTGGACGCGATCAAATACTATCGCACCTTTGAAGCGGGGCAGCCTGTGATTTGGTCTGGCGACCCGATGGAATTCGTATCCAGCGTTGTCAGTGGCATTGCAACGCTGAGCCAAACAATGGAAGACGGGCGCACCCAGATGGTCGGATTGCTGCTGCCGTCCGATTTTATCGGTCGACCGGGGCGCAATACCGCACCTTTCGATGTGGTGGCTGTGTCCGACCTGACATTGTGCTGTTTTCGGAAAAAACCCTTTGAAGACATGATGGAAAAGACGCCTGCGATCGGCACGCGGCTTTTGCAGATGACATTGGATGAACTCGACAGTGCGCGGGAATGGATGCTTGTGCTTGGCCGCAAAACCGCTCGCGAGAAGATCGCCAGCTTGCTGACCATTCTGGCACGCCGCGATGCATCCCTTCATAAGCGACCGCCGCGCGATGGGATGAGCTTCGAACTGCCGCTGACGCGCGAATCCATGGCGGATTATCTTGGTCTGACGCTGGAAACGGTTAGCCGTCAGGTGTCAGCTTTGAAAAAGTCGGGTGTGATCGAGCTTCAGGGCAAACGCCGTGTTTTGATCCCGGACCTTGAAGCGCTTGTGTCCGAAGCCGGTGACGATGTTGATGGTGCACCAATCACCTGATCGGCGTGCCTTAAGCTAGAAGTGACCAAAAAGTCCAAGGGCGCCAATACGGCGCCCTTTGTTTTCGTTCTTAGCTAAGCTCAATGGGCAAGCACGATCGGCACTTCGGCCACTTCCAGCATGTGCCGTGTCGCCCCACCTAAAATGGATTCGCGGAACCGCGAATGCCCATAGGCCCCCATGACAATCATATCGGCATCCCGATCGCGGGCGTGCCGGTTCAGGATGTCAGAGATGCGGGGCATTGTTTTCGCCAAAACAGATACTTCGGCGCGCACGCCGTGACGGGCAAGCAGCTGGCTGAGCGCGCCCCCGGGATCCGACCGTTCTGGGCCATGCTGGGGCGGATCAATCACTGCAATCGACACTGTGTCGGCCTGCTTCAGGAACGGCAAAGCCTGACGCACAGCACGCAGCGCTTCGGGACTTTCGTTCCATGCCACCACAACGTTGCCAACCGATTGTGGATAGCTGGCACCGTCTGGCATCACCAGAACCGGCACGTTGCCGTCAAACAGTGCGGCTTCAACAATAGCCTCGGCGTCATGGCCGCGGCCTTCGCCATAAGGACGCGGCAGAACCGTTAGATCTGCAAACCGTGTGCGGTGCGCAACGACGCCGTTTAGTGCGACAATTTGCGCGGTCAGGGCCGCGCTTGACCAAGGCAGCGCGTGAGCGGCGAGCGATTGACGCGCAAATGTCTCAAGTTCGATGGCTTCTTCGCGCGCCTGCGCTAAATTGTCCTGAACGACCATGGCCGAGGCGCCAGCATAGTAAAAACCCTGCTGAGATCGGTCTACGCCAAGACACAGCACTTCCAGATGCGCATCGTGCTGTGTTGCAATGACTTTTGCGGCCTCAAGCGCGCCTTTGCTGTAATTGGTGTCGGTAACGATTGTGGTGATGGTGCGATAGTTCATCGAATTGCCCTCCGGGTTGGCCTGCCAACCAGCGTGCATCTGACGCGCCTGCGACGCTTTGACATGGGTCAATCCCGGTTTTTCAAGCCCAACGGCACGGTTTTGATATGGATCAAAGCGGGCTTGGGGAGATAGGTAGAAACCGACAAAAGTCAAGAAGTGCCCCCATCCGGTCGTGGGAGGGGGGCGAATGGCATAAGACGAAGGGACGCAAAAATGTGGGATTACCTCAAATTGGCGATCTACGGCCTCATCGCAGTGATGGCCGCAATCGCCGCAAGTTATGCCCGCGACATCGCGTATCAGGTGCACGCTCTCCTGGTGACGTTGATCGCGGCCGGCCTGTTTGTCTTTTCACTCCGCCGTGTGGGTGAAGAGAAGGTCGTGGAAACCGGCTATATGGATGGCCCCGTGCGCGTGGGCGTTGCTCTGACCGCCTTTTGGGGCGCAGTTGGGTTTCTGGTTGGGACGTTCATCGCGTTTCAGCTGGCGTTTCCAAGCCTTAACTTTGGCTGGGCCGAGGGATATCTAAACTTTGGACGCTTGCGCCCGCTGCATACCTCTGCGGTGATTTTTGCATTTGGCGGTACCGCGCTGATTACGTCCTCGATGTATGTTGTACAACGCACCTCGGGCGCACGCCTTTGGGGCGGCAACTTGGCATGGTTCGTGTTCTGGGGTTACCAGATCGTGATCCTTTTGGCCGCTACCGGCTATCTGCTGGGCGCGACCCAGTCAAAAGAATACGCCGAACCAGAATGGTATACTGACCTGTGGCTGACCATCGTTTGGGTGGCCTATCTGCTGTTGTTCATGGGCACGCTCATGAAGCGGAAAGAGCCGCATATCTATGTCGCCAACTGGTTCTATCTGTCGTTCATCATCACCATCGCGATGCTGCATGTGATCAACAATCTGGCCATGCCGGTGTCGTTGTTCGGTTCGAAATCTGTGCAACTCTTCTCGGGTGTGCAGGATGCCATGACGCAGTGGTGGTACGGCCACAACGCGGTTGGCTTCTTCCTGACGGCTGGCTTCCTTGGTATGATGTACTACTTCGTGCCGAAACAGGCTGAACGCCCTGTGTTCTCCTACAAACTGTCAATCATTCACTTCTGGGCGCTGATCTTCCTGTATATCTGGGCTGGTCCGCACCACTTGCACTATACCGCTCTGCCTGACTGGGCTGGGACCTTGGGCATGGTGTTCTCGATCATCCTGTGGATGCCGAGCTGGGGCGGCATGATCAACGGTCTGATGACCTTGTCTGGCGCCTGGGACAAACTGCGCACCGATCCGGTCATCCGGATGATGGTTGTGTCGATCGGCTTTTACGGCATGTCGACCTTTGAAGGTCCGATGATGTCGATCCGCGCCGTGAACTCGCTGTCGCACTATACTGACTGGACTATTGGTCACGTGCACTCGGGTGCGCTGGGCTGGAACGGTATGATCACCTTCGGGATGCTCTACTTCCTGGTCCCCAAACTGTGGAACCGCGCGGGCCTTTATAGCAACAAACTGGTCAGCTGGCACTTCTGGCTCGCCACCATCGGTATCGTGCTTTACGCCGCGTCGATGTGGGTGACCGGGATCATGGAAGGCCTGATGTGGCGTGAAGTTGACGCGCAAGGCTTCCTGGTGAACTCGTTCGCTGACACCGTTGCCGCCAAGTTCCCGATGTATGTGGTGCGCGGTATGGGTGGGGTTCTGTTCCTCACGGGTGCCTTGATCATGTGCTACAACCTTTGGATGACCGTTAAGCGTTCGCCGGCAGTTGAAACTGCCGATGACGCCCAAGCGGCTCCGGCTGAATAAGGAGGGAAGGACCAATGGGAATTCTCGACAAACACGTTGTTCTTGAAAAGAACGCAACGCTTCTTCTGGTCGGTAGCCTTCTGGTTGTCACCGTGGGTGGTATCGTAGAGATCGCACCGCTCTTCTACCTCGAAAATACGATCGAGGATGTAGAAGGCATGCGCCCCTATTCGCCGCTCGAGCTTGAGGGTCGGAACATCTATGTGCGTGAAGGCTGCTATGTCTGTCACTCGCAGATGATCCGCCCGATGCGCGACGAGGTGGAGCGTTACGGCCATTACTCGCTGGCCGCGGAAAGTCAGTATGACCATCCGTTCCAGTGGGGATCGAAGCGGACCGGGCCCGACCTTGCCCGCGTCGGTGGCCGGTATTCGGATGAATGGCATGTGGATCACCTGAAAGATCCGCAGTCGGTCGTGCCGGAATCGGTGATGCCGAAATATGCCTTCCTGGCGGATCGCCTGATCGAGCCGACATATATCGAAGACCTGTTGAAAGCCAATCAGATGGTCGGTGTGCCTTACACCGACGAGCAGATGGAAAACGCCGCAGCCGACTGGCTGGCACAGGCAGATCCTGACAGCGACTATGATGGGCTTCTGGCACGCTATCCGAAAGCGCAAGTGCGCAACTTCGACGGCGCGCCGGGTGTTTCGGAAATGGACGCACTGATCGCCTACATGCAGATGTTGGGTACTTTGGTCGACTTCTCGACCTTTACGCCCGACCCGAGCCGGTAAGGAGACGGGATGATGGACACCTATTCACTGCTTCGCGAGATCGCAGACAGCTGGGTGCTTCTGGCCATGTTTATCTTCTTTCTTGCAGTTGTTGCCTGGGCCTTTCGCCCGGGCAGCCGCAAGGTCCACGAAGAGACGGCCAGCATTCCCTTCCGCCATGAAGACAAACCTGCCGGTGACCGGGAATGACCCCGGGCGCTCAGCTCAAGAGGAGTTGCGGCAATGAGTAAAAAACCTGTTGAAAAGAAAGAGCCCGAAACGACCGGCCATGAATGGGACGGTATTCAGGAGTTCAATAACCCGCTGCCACGTTGGTGGGTGTGGGTCTTCTATCTGACCATCATCTGGGGCGTGTGGTACACCATCGCCTATCCCGCATGGCCACTGATCAAAGGTGCAACGGCTGGCTACCTTGGGTATTCAACCCGCGCTGAAGTCGCCGCTGAGATTGATCGCTTTACTGCCATGAATGGCGAGTTGGAAACCCAGCTGGCATCGGCTGATCTGACAGCGCTGGAACCCGGTAGCGATCTGCACAACTATGCGATCCAGTCGGGCCGCGCGACATTTGCGACCTTCTGTTCGCAGTGTCACGGATCAGGGGCTGCCGGTAACGTTGGTTATCCCAACCTGCTGGACAATGACTGGCTGTGGGGCGGCACCATGGAAGATATCCAGCTGACCCTTCGACACGGAATCCGGTCGGAAGATGATGACGACACCCGGTATTCAGAAATGCCCGCCTTTGGGGATGACTATCTGAGCGACGAAGAAATTGCACAGGTCGTGGCCTATGCGATGTCACTCTCACCGGTCACCAAAGCAGAGGCCAATATGGAACTGGCAGCAGCTGGCGCAACCGTCTTTGCCGACAACTGCACGTCTTGTCACATGGAAGACGGTACAGGCGACCGCACCCAAGGTGCACCGAACCTGACGGATGCCATCTGGCTTTATGGCGACACTGCCGACGCGATCACCGAGATCGTTGCGGAAGGCCCCTTCGGCGTGATGCCAGCCTGGAGCGGCAAGCTGAGCGACAGCCAGATCAATGCCGTTTCGGCATATGTCCACCAGTTGGGCGGCGGCGAATAAGCCACCGGCCAACTGACAAAGTTCCGGGGCCTCACTCCCCGGTCAACGGCACCGACCCCTGATCCTGTTCGCGCGTTTCTCCGGGGTCGGTGCCACCTTCTTAAAAGCCCCGGACGCCAGGCGTTTCGGGGCTTTGTGATTTGCGACAAATGCGCCAAGCAGCTAAGGCATACGGGCTAGGATAGGTGCGGCCAATTGACATGCTGCGACGCGATGGCACTGCGACATATTGAAAGCTTGATAATTATCAATGACTAACGCGAAAAGGGTTTCGCAGCGGTGGCAAAATCTTTGATCCACATCAAGGCTGCAATGTAGAATAGTTCTTAATTCGAAGTTCAACTCGAAACGCAGGATCGGAATCTGTCCATGTCTGACGCCCCCGAACAACTTTATGCCGCACGCGAGCCGGTTTTCCCCAAACGGGTGAAGGGCACGTTTCGAAGCCTGAAGTGGTGGATCATGGGCATTGCCCTTGGTATTTATTACCTTACCCCTTGGATCCGTTGGGATCGCGGTCCAAATCTGCCTGATCAGGCGGTGCTGGTGGATATGGCCAACCGCCGTTTCTATTTCTTCTGGATCGAGATCTGGCCGCACGAGTTCTATTTCATTGCGGGTCTGCTGATCATGGCCGGGCTTGGGTTGTTTCTGTTCACCTCGGCGGCTGGACGTGTCTGGTGTGGGTATGCGTGCCCGCAAACCGTCTGGACCGACCTTTTCATATTGGTGGAACGGTGGGTCGAAGGCGATCGAAACGCGCGGTTGCGCCTGCATCGACAGAATTGGAACGCCGAAAAAGTCCGCAAGCGGCTAGTTAAGTTTGTCCTCTGGATCGTGATCGCGGTCGCGACCGGCGGGGCGTGGGTGTTCTATTTTGCCGACGCGCCCACATTGCTGGTTGATTTGGTGACGGGCAATGCACATCCGCTGGCCTATTCGACCATTTTGGTGCTGACGCTGACGACGTTCATCTTTGGCGGGCTCGCCCGCGAACAAATTTGTATTTATGCCTGCCCGTGGCCTCGTATTCAGGCCGCTATGATGGATGAGGACACCATCACCATTGCCTATCGCGATTGGCGGGGTGAGCCACGTGGGAAAGGCAAGGCTCGTGATGATCTGGGCGATTGCATTGACTGCAACGCCTGCGTGAACGTCTGTCCGATGGGGATCGACATCCGTGACGGTCAGCAGCTGGAATGCATCACCTGCGGCCTGTGTATCGACGCCTGCGACGAGATGATGGAGAAAGTCGGCAAGCCGCGTGGCCTGATCGATTATCTGGCTTTGAAAGACGAAGCGTATGAACGCGCCGGGAACGAGAAGATACCCGTTATCAAACACCTGCTGCGCCCGCGCACGATCCTGTATACCGCGCTTTGGGCTTTGGTCGGCGTTGCCTTGACGGTGGCGTTGTTTGTCCGGCCGAGCGTCGATGTCACGGTGCGCCCGGTGCGTAACCCGACCTATGTGACGCTGTCTGACGGGGCGATCCGCAATACCTATGACGTAGGTGTACGTAACCGCCATGGCGAAGAATGGCCCTATTATTTTTCGCTGTCCGATGGCAGTGATATGGTGATCGAGCTTGAAGGCAGCGACAAGCTTGTTCTGGTCGCGCCACCTGATACTGAAGCAAAGCAGCGGGTGTATGTCATTGCCCCGGCGGGGTCCGAGGCAGCGCGCACTGATCGCACAGAGCTGCGCCTTTGGGTCGTGGATGGTGTAACAGGGGACCGTGTCCACTTGGACACCGTATTCAACGGCAGAGGACGTTAGGATTATGAACAATCCAACCGACAAAGAAGAGTTCGAACTGACGGGCAAACATGTTCTGGCCATCGTGGTCTCGGCTTTTGCTGTCATTATCGGTGTGAACCTCTTCATGGCGTATTCCGCAATCGGCACCTTTCCGGGGCTCGAGACCAAGAACTCCTATGTCGCCAGCCAGCAATTTGATGTGCAGAAGGCAGCACAAGATGCGTTGGGCTGGGAGGTCGCAGCTGATGTGGACGGCGAAATACTTGTGTTGGACATCAAGGATCAGGCCGGCGACCCTGTCGTGGTCAAATCCGTCTATGGTCTGCTGGGGCGCGCGACCCATGTGAAAGAAGATCAGGAGCCAACCTTTGATCAGGGATCAAACGGCGTCTATCTGGCACAGGTCGGTGCGCTTGGAGAAGGCAACTGGAACCTGCGGCTGAACGTGATTGCCGAAGACGGCACCAGCTTTCAACGCCGCATTCCGATCTATATTTCGGCCAGATAAGGCCGGACCAACAGCCGACAAGGAACGCACCTATGGCCACCCCGATCTCTGCCTGCCCGGCTTGTGCCGCGGCCCCGCTTGCGGAAGAGCACGCGGGCGAAGGCTATCGCGGCAACGGGATGGAGGCAGAGCGGGTGCTTCTGTCGCTGCCGCAAATCTATTGTGCCGCGTGCATTTCGGGGGTCGAGCGGGGCTTGGCCAAGCAAGACGGTGTGCGGGCAGCGCGGGTGAACCTGACGCTGAAACGCGCCACCGTGGATGTTGACCCGGGCGTCGAAGCGCAAACGCTTGCCGACTATCTGACCGGGATCGGGTTCGAGGCGTATGAGCTGGATCCGGGTCAACTGACATCGACCGCGACCAACAAGCAGGGCAAAGACCTGCTGATGCGATTGGGCGTCGCCGGTTTTGCCATGATGAACGTGATGCTGCTGAGCGTCGCGGTCTGGTCCGGCGCAACGGATGCGACACGTGACCTGTTCCACTGGATCAGCGCCGGTATTGCCATTCCAACAATCGCCTTCTCCAGTCAGGTTTTCTTCCGGTCGGCTTGGTCTGCCCTCAGGGTTGGGCGTCTGAACATGGACGTGCCGATTTCGCTCGCGATCCTGCTGGCACTGGGCATGTCCCTTTATGAGACGATGCATTCTGGCGAACACGCCTATTTCGACGCGGCTCTGTCGCTGACCTTCTTCCTTCTGGCGGGTCGCTACCTTGATTATCGGACCCGTGCCGTGGCGCGGTCTGCGGCCGAAGAGTTGGCGGCGCTTGAAGTTCCGCGGGCTGCGCGTGTGATTGACGGGCAAGCGGACGAGCATGTGGCCGTGTCCGACCTTACGCCCGGCGACATTGTGCGCGTCGTGCCAGGTGCGCGTGTGCCGGTGGACGGGATCGTCGTCACCGGGGCAAGCGAACTGGACCGCTCGCTGTTGACGGGGGAAAGCCTGCCGGTTGCAGCCGCGCCCGAAAGCATCGTCTCAGCAGGCGAAGTGAACCTGACAGGCCCGCTGACCGTGCGGGTGACGGCGGCTGGACGTGACAGCTCGTTGCACCGCATGGCCGATCTGGTGGCCATCGCGGAAACTGCCCGCAACCGATATACCTCGTTGGCTGACAAGGCCGCAGCTGTCTATGCGCCGGTGGTGCATCTGTTGGCGTTGGCAGCGTTTTTGTTCTGGTTCTGGTATTCCGGCGACTGGCGTGTGGCGATGAACATCGCTGTGGCGACCCTGATCATCACCTGCCCGTGTGCCTTGGGTCTTGCAGTACCCGCCGTGACCACCGCTGCGTCCGGGCGCCTTTTTAAACAAGGGATGCTTTTGAAATCCGCCACCGCGATGGAACGGCTGGCCGAAGTCGATCACGTGGTGTTTGACAAAACCGGCACGCTAACCGAGGGCAAGCCGGCTTTGGACGAATTGTCCCGTCACAAACCCCGCGATCTTGAAGTTGCGCTGGCACTGGCCGCGGGGTCCAGCCACCCTTTGGCGCAATCCCTGACGCAAACCGCCCGCGCGGCAGGTGTGCAACCCGCCGTGGTTATTCTGGTTCACGAGGTGCCGGGGCGCGGCATCGAAGGAAACTGGCAAGGCAAGATCGTGCGGCTGGGTCGCGCTGAATGGCTGGGGGCCAACTCGGTTGGGCAAACCGCAACCTATTTATCGGTGTCCGGCGCGCGACCCGTGGCCTTCACATTTACCGACGCGCTGCGTCCGGGGGTTGAAGAAGCGATCACCGCGCTGAAGGCCAAGGGCATGGGGATCACCCTGATTTCAGGCGACGTGCCTGCCGCCGTCGCGGATATTGCCGGACGTGTCGGCATCTCCGAATGGCAAGCCGATACGTTGCCCGAAGATAAGGCCGAATATGTCGCCCGGCTTGGCAAGGCCGGCAAGAAGGTTTTGATGGTTGGGGATGGGTTGAACGACACGGCGGCGCTGGCGGCTGCGCATGTCTCGATCTCACCCGCCTCGGCGCTTGAGGCTGCACGGGTGGTGTCCGACATTGTGCTTTTGGGTAAGTCGATGGAGCCACTGGCAGGTGCAATCGACATGTCGAAAGCAGCCACACGTCGTATCAAGGAAAACTTTGCCATCGCAGCGGGTTATAACGCCATCGCGATCCCGATTGCTCTGATCGGTCTGGCGACGCCACTGGCTGCGGCACTTGCGATGTCGACCTCGTCAGTGACCGTATCGCTGAACGCTCTGCGGCTGAAGAAAGGCTGATCTATGAACGTGCTTGTCTATTTGATCCCTGTCTCGCTTCTGCTGGGTGGCCTTGGGTTGGCCGCGTTCTTCTGGACGCTGAAAAGCGAGCAATACGAGGATCCGGATGGGGACAGTCATCGCATCTTAAGTGACCGCTGGGATGACGCTCCGCCCGAGGATTGAGGGCGCGTCAGACCAGCCCAAGGTCTCGGGCGATCATCGCGGCAT
Organism: Aliiroseovarius sp. M344; assembly: GCF_025140835.1. Classification (NCBI taxonomy): domain Bacteria; kingdom Pseudomonadati; phylum Pseudomonadota; class Alphaproteobacteria; order Rhodobacterales; family Paracoccaceae; genus Aliiroseovarius; species Aliiroseovarius sp. M344. The sequence continues at coordinate 2,511,214 of NZ_CP081153.1, read as the reverse complement.
GGGTCCGGTTTCGGGCACCCAGTTTGCGGATCACAGACCGCATATGCATTTTCACCGTGACTTCTTGAATGCCGAAGCTATGGGCGATTTCTTTGTTTTGCTGACCATCGCAAAGCAGCGCTAAGATCTGCAATTCGCGCCGAGACAGCAAATGGTCTTTGGTCTTTACGGTCGATGTTCCCCTAGGCAGTAAGATCAATTCATTGGGGCCCATTGCCAGTGACAGAACCGTGGATAAATCGCCCGGCGGCAGTTCGGCGGAAACGCAAGCCGCCACGCCAAGCCGTAATGCTTGGCGTGCAAGCTCGAAAGACGGCACCTGAAACAACAACACGACCCGTGCGGCGGGCCGAGCCTTGACCAAGCGATCTATAGTCTTCAACCCGCCCAGGCCCGGTGTGCTGAAATCCACGGCGATCACTTTGGTGCCAGCGTGCTGGTTCAGCAGGCTTTCGGCATCTTGCACCGCCGCGCAGACATGCAACGAGGCATCCTTGTCGTGTTCCAAAACAGATTTGAACCTGTTCTGGACCGCAAGATCCTCTGTCACCAACAGGATTGTCACAGGAGCGCTCCGCATCGCGTGTTTTGCCCGGTTTTGACCGAGCTAATTTTTTATGGAGCGTTACATTCGCACAGCCCAAGAGGCAGGAACAGGTGTCACTAGGGATAGGTTTTGGGCTGTTAAACCTGTCCAAAAGTGAGGTGGGCGAGATTGATCGACGCAAAGTGCAACATATAGCTGTTGAAAGGCCTCGCGCGCGCTGTCCGCGATCACGGCAAAACGTCCAGCACGGCTGGACCTATCGCTTCGACAATCAGAGAAACCCCCTCTGCTGTGGGGTGCAGCCCGTCGGGTTGCAAATATCGAAGCGCCCCGTTTGCGGTTCCGGCAACATCTGTCAGGCCGGTCAGAAAACTTGGGTACAGCGCGATACCATGCGCTGCGGCAAGTTTCACGAAACCTTCATCGAAAGCTTGTTTGTAATCCGGTCCGAAATTGGTGGGGCCGGGAATGCCGATTAGCAGCGTGGGCAAATTGCGGGCAGATAACTCGGACAGAATGCGGTCAAGGTTGTCAAAGGTCTCCTGTGGATCGACGCCTCGCAACATGTCATTCGCTCCCAGCGCGACCAACACAACGTCGATATCGTCGTTCAAAACCCAGCCTAACCGGGCTGCTCCGCCTGCGGTGGTGTCGCCTGAAACGCCGCCATTAATCACGGTCGCCTCGACATTATTCTTGTTTAACCAAGCCTCAAGCTGGGGTACATAGCCGTCATCTTGCGGCAATCCGTAGCCCGCCGTCAGGCTGTCACCCAATGCAAGGATTGTCACGGCTTCGGCGCGCGCCGCACCTGTCAACAAAACCATTATGCCCAAGCTCTTGAGAAGTCGGGTCAAAACCCCATATCCACATGATATCATAATGCTTTGCCCCCTACAGGATGTCCCATGCCCGAGCCGATCATTGCCCTGACCGACGCCCGCCTGACCCTTGGCCATAATGCCGGTCGGACCGAGATCCTCAAGGGGATAGACATGTCTGTGCTGGCAGGCGAGACGTTGGGGCTGACGGGGCCGTCTGGATCTGGCAAATCATCTCTCCTGATGTTGTTGGGGGGGCTTGAACAAGCCACCGGAGGAACTGTTAACGTCTTGGGGCATAATCTAAGTACTATGGACGAAGACAACCTTGCCCGCTTTCGCAGGGATCATATGGGGGTGGTGTTCCAATCTTTCCACCTTATTCCGACAATGACGGCACTGGAAAACGTCGCGACACCGCTGGAACTGGCGGGCGCGTCGGACGCATTTGAGCGCGCGGCCTTGGAATTAGATGCGGTTGGACTGTCGCATCGGCTGGATCATTACCCGAGCCAGATGTCGGGGGGCGAACAGCAACGCGTGGCGCTGGCGCGCGCAGCTGCGCCACGCCCTGAAATCCTGTTGGCGGATGAGCCGACGGGAAATCTGGACGGTGAAACCGGCACGGCGATCATGGATTTGTTGTTCGGGCTGCGGGACCGTCACGGCGCGACGCTGATCCTTGTCACCCACGCGCCAGAGCTTGCAGAACGCTGTGATCGGATCATCCAGATTCAGGATGGGGTGCTCGTATGATGCAAACGCTGAATATGGCGTTGCGTCTGGCACGACGCGAGATGCGCGGCGGCACACGTGGGTTTCGCATCTTTCTAGCCTGCCTCGTTTTGGGTGTCGCGGCCATCGCGGGCGTGGGCAGCGTGCGCGAAGGGCTGCGTGCCGGGCTAGCGTCTCAGGGCGCCGTTTTGCTTGGCGGTGATGCGTCCGTGTCGTTCACCTATCGGTTTGCAGATGACGCCGAAGCGGATTTGCTGGCCTCGCTTGAAGCGGAAATGTCGATGCTCGCGGATTTCCGGTCCATGGTCGTGACGGGGGACGACCGCGGGCTGACACAGGTCAAAGCCGTCGACGATGCCTATCCGCTTGTTGGCGAAGTCGTGTTGGACCCGCCGATTGACTTGGCTGCCGCGCTGGAGGGGCAGGGTGGCGTGCCGGGCGCAGTTATGGATGACCTGTTGATTGACCGGCTGGGTCTGACCCAAGGCGAACAGTTTCGTCTGGGCGGGGCAGAGTTTGTCTTGATGGCCGAACTGGTCAAAGAACCTGATAACGCGTCCTCAGGGTTCAGCCTTGGTCCGCGCACGATCGTGGCGCGCGCGGCCCTGGATGGGTCGGGGCTGCTGGCTGAGGGCACATTGTTCAACAGCCATTATAAGATGCGTTTGCCGGTCGGGGTCAGCATGGACGCGGCCTATGCGGCTTTGATGCCAACGCTTGAAGCCAATGGTGCGCGGTGGCAGGACGCCCGCAATGGTGCGCCGGGTATGCGGCGGCTGGTGGACCGTCTGGGCGCATTTCTTGTGCTGGTCGGGCTGGCAGGTTTGGCGGTGGGCGGGGTCGGAATATCGGCCGCGGTGCGGGCCTATCTGGATGGCAAGACGGGGACAATTGCGATCTTACGAGCCCTTGGCGCCGAGCGCCGGGTAATCTTTCTGACATATTTCCTGCAAATTGGGTTGCTGACGGTCATCGGCCTTTCGCTTGGTCTGCTTTTGGGCGCAGTCGTGCCCGTCGCACTGGCCCCATTGATCGCACAAGCGCTTCCCATCACCGCCGAGATCACGATCTATGCCAAACCGTTGGCCGAGGCGGCCCTTTACGGTGTGCTCGCCGCGCTGCTTTTCACGTTATGGCCCCTGTCGCGGACTGAAGAAGTCAAAGCCGCGGCCTTGTTTCGCGACGCCGCCCTTGGCAGCACGCGCCTGCCGCGACCGCTGTTCATCGGCCTGTGTCTGGCCATTCTAGCTGTGTTGATCTGGTCGGCGGCACAACTGTCCGGAATGCCGCGTCTAGCGATGTGGAGTTTCCTTGGCTTGGGTGGTGCTTTTGCCGCATTGGTCATGACCGGGCTGGCGGTGCGCTGGGCGGCCCGCTGGGTCGGACACCGAAAAGCCCTGCGCGGCTGGCCCACATTGCGCATGGCTTTGGGTGCGGTGGGCGGTCCGGGTGGGGAAGCGGGTGCGGTCGTGCTGTCGCTTGGGTTGGGTCTGGCCGTGCTGGCGGCCGTTGGTCAGATTGACAACAACCTGCGCGGTGCGATTGCGCGGGACTTGCCTGAAGTGGCGCCCAGCTTCTTTGTTGTGGACATCCAGCCCGACCAGATTGACGGCGTCACGGCGCGTCTGACCGGTGACCCGCTGGTCAGCCGGATCGACACGGCCCCCATGTTGCGCGGGATGATCACCAAGATTAACGACCGGCCAGCCCGCGAGGTTGCAGGCGGTCATTGGGTTGTGCGCGGTGATCGCGGTCTGACTTATTCAGACAAACCCACACGAACCACGGTGGTCGAAGGGGCGTGGTGGCCCGAAGACTATCAAGGCCCGCCCCAGATCAGCTTTGCGGCGGAAGAGGCCGAAGAGATGGGGATCGGCATCGGCGACAGCCTGACCGTCAATATTCTGGGCCGCGACATCACCGGGGAAATCACCAGCCTGCGCGAGGTCGATTTTAGTCAGGCCGGGATGGGCTTTGTGATGACCTTAAATCCTTCTGCGGTGGCGGGGGCGCCGCACAGCTACATCGCGACGATCTATTCCGACGAGGCCGGCGAGGCCGCAATTCTGCGCGACCTTGGCCGAACCTATCCGAACATCACCCTGATCTCGGTGCGCGATGCGATTACGCAGGTGACCGGGATCATGGGGCAGGTGGCAGCCGCGATTACCTATGGTGCGTTGGCAACGTTGCTGACCGGGTTCGTGGTGTTGATGGGGGCGGCTGCGGCTGGCGAACGGGCGCGGACATACGAGGCCGCGGTGTTGAAAACACTGGGGGCCACACGCGCGAAGATTCTGGCCAATTTTGCGATCCGATCCGCGGTGCTGGGCGCGGCAGCCGGGGCGGTTGCAGTGCTTGCCGGTGGTTTGGCTGGCTGGGCGGTGACCCATTACATCATGGAAGAACGGTTTGTCTTTGATGCCTTGAACGCGGTCGCGATTGTTTCAGGTGGTGTCGTCGCCACGGTGCTGGCGGGGCTGTTCTATGCCTGGCGTCCGCTGTCTGCCCGCCCTGCGCGGGTGCTTCGCGCGCGGGAGTAACCCTTAGCCGTGCTGCGCGCGGTGTTCTTTGCGGATCACAAGTTTCAGACCCGACCAGATCTCGTCCACAGCACAGACTTTCACGTCGACAAGCACGCCCTCAAGCGCGAGGTTTCGGATGACGTCTTCGTTCATATCCGTCGGCACCTTTGAGGCCTTCTTGGGCCAGCTCACCCAAATCATCCCGTCTTTGTCGAGGTTGGCCAGAAGTTGAGGCAGCGCGGTTTCCAGCTCTGCCCTGCTGTCGGTGAAGTAGTGGATAACATCATAAGGGCCACCCAGCGTCTTGGGCGTGGTGTCGTCCACCAAGATGAACGCACGACTGGTGGTCAAGCCTTCATGGGTATCGGGGCGATTGATCCACGCCACGCGCTGCCCGTCTTTCAGGCCAAGTTTCTTTTCGAGCGGTGCACCTGAATAGCCAGACATTGAACCTCGCATAAAAAAGGGCGGTCAACAGACCGCCCTTTTCGCACATATCTGGCGCTCAATCAAAGCGTGCGTTCGACCATCATCTTCTTGATCGAGGCAATTGCCTTGGCCGGGTTCAGACCTTTCGGGCAGGTCTTGGCGCAGTTCATGATTGTGTGGCAGCGATACAGCTTGAAGGGGTCTTCCAACTCGTCCAGACGCTCACCGGTTGCTTCGTCACGGCTGTCGATGATCCAGCGATACGCATGGAGCAGCGCGGCTGGTCCAAGGTAGCGGTCGCCATTCCACCAATAGCTCGGGCAGGATGTCGAGCAACTGGCACACATGACGCATTCATACAGGCCATCAAGTTTCTTGCGGTCTTCGATCGACTGCTTCCACTCTTTCGCCGGGCGATTGGTCTTGGTTTCCAGCCACGGCATGATCGAGGCATGCTGTGCATAGAAATGCGTAAGGTCCGGGATCAGGTCGCGCACGACAGGTGTGTGCGGCAAGGGGTAGATTTTCACGTCGCCCTTGATCTCGTCCATGCCATAGATACAGGCCAGCGTGTTGATGCCGTCGATGTTCATCGCGCAGGATCCGCAGATGCCTTCGCGACACGACCGGCGGAAGGTGAGTGTAGGATCAATCTCGTTCTTGATCTTGATCAGCGCGTCCAGAACCATCGGGCCGCATTTATCCATGTCGACGAAATAGGTGTCGACGCGAGGGTTTTCGCCATCGTCCGGCGTCCAGCGGTAAATCTGGAACTTGCGCACGTTGGTCGCGCCATCTGGCTTGGGCCAGGTTTTGCCGGTGCGGACTGTTGAATTCTTCGGAAGCTTAAACTGTACCATGTCGTGTCCTCCTTAGAACGTCCGCGCTTTGGGCGCGATTTTCTTGAGGCTGATGCCACCCTCGGTTTCGGTGGTCAGCGGATCGGTGATGACGGGGCGATAGCTCAGATCAACCTTGTTGCCATCGACGCGGCTGACGGTGTGGACACGCCACTTCTTGTCGTCACGCTTGGGGAAGTCCTCGTGGGCGTGCGCCCCGCGGCTTTCCTCGCGCGCTTCCGCGCCGTGAATGGTCGCCAGTGCGTTCGGCATGAGGTTTGCCAGCTCAAGCGTCTCCATCAGGTCCGAGTTCCAAACAAGCGAGCGGTCGGTGACGGACAGATCGTCCATCTTGGCGGCCACGGCTGTCATCTTCTCGACGCCTTCCTTCATGGTCTTGGCAGTGCGGAAGACGGCGGCATCTGCCTGCATGGTCTTCTGCATTTCAAGACGCAGCTCGGCGGTTGGAACGGAACCGTTGGCATTGCGCAACCCGTCGAAACGGTCAAACGCCTTGTCGACCGAGCCTTGGTTCAGAACCGGATTGGCGCTGTCAGCGTCGACAATCTTACCGGCGCGGATCGCGGCGGCGCGGCCAAAGACCACAAGGTCAATCAGCGAATTCGAGCCAAGGCGGTTCGCGCCATGCACCGAGGCACAACCCGCTTCGCCCACAGCCATCAGACCGGGTACTACAGCGGTCGGGTCTTTGGCGGTCGGGTTCAGCACTTCGCCCCAATAGTTCGTTGGAATGCCGCCCATATTGTAGTGAACCGTCGGCAGAACCGGGATCGGTTCCTTGGTCACATCGACGCCCGCGAAAATCTTGGCGCTTTCCGAAATGCCGGGCAGGCGTTCGGCCAAAGCCTCGGAAGGCAAGTGATCGAGGTGCAGGAAGATGTGATCACCTTCCGCGCCGACGCCGCGGCCTTCGCGAATTTCCATGGTCATCGAGCGGGATACGTAATCGCGCGGGGCAAGGTCTTTATACTGGGGCGCGTATCGCTCCATGAACCGTTCGCCTTCGCTGTTCACCAGATAGCCGCCTTCGCCGCGCGCACCTTCGGTAATCAGACAACCCGAGCCGTAGATGCCGGTCGGGTGGAACTGAACGAACTCCATATCTTGCAAGGCCAGTCCTGCGCGCGCCACCATGCCGCCACCGTCGCCGGTGCAGGTGTGGGCCGAGGTGGCCGAGAAGAAGGCGCGTCCGTAACCGCCGGTGGCCAGAACGACCATCTTGGCGTTGAAGACGTGCATCGTGCCATCGTCGAGCTTCCAGCAGACAACACCCTGACATTCGCCGTCATCCGACATGATCAGGTCGATGGCGAAGTATTCAACGTAGAATTCCGCGTTGTTCTTCAGCGACTGGCCGTAAAGCGTGTGCAGGATCGCGTGACCGGTCCGGTCAGCTGCGGCACAAGTCCGTTGAACAGGTGGACCGTCACCAAATTCGGTGGTGTGGCCGCCGAAGGGACGCTGGTAAATCTTGCCTTCCTCGGTGCGCGAGAAGGGCACGCCGTAGTGTTCCAGCTCGTAAACCGCCTTGGGCGCTTCGCGGGCGAGATATTCCATCGCGTCCGTGTCGCCCAGCCAGTCCGAGCCTTTCACGGTGTCATACATGTGCCACTGCCAGTTGTCCGGGCCCATGTTGGACAGGGACGCGGCGATGCCGCCTTGGGCGGCCACAGTGTGCGAGCGGGTCGGGAAAACTTTGGTCACACAAGCGGTGCGCAAACCTTGTTCGGCCATGCCAAGCGTGGCCCGCAGACCGGCGCCACCGGCACCGACCACGACCACGTCATATTCGTGTGTTTCGTATTCGTAAGCTGCCATTTGGGTTGCTCTCCGGTCTTAAAAGGCGATGCGGGCAAGACCATAAAGGCCAACTGCCAGAATTGTATAAGCCAATGCGGTGCAGGTGATCACGAGGAACTTCTTGGTCACGCCGCGCGAATAATCTTCGATCACCACTTGGATGCCGTGGCGAAAATGAACCATCGCTGTCACGAGCGTCATGGCAGCGATGATGGCCGGGAAGGGGCGTTGGTAATAGGCCACGGCCTCTTCATATGGCAAGCCAAGGGCGCAGCCAAAGGTCAGCGCGAACAGAGGCATCAGGATCAGAAGGCCAACAGCCGAAATAGCCTGTCCCCAGAAATTTTCGGTACCAGAGCCAGAAGCCCCTTTGCCCACTGCGCGTTTTCGGTCGGTCAGATAATGCATGCCTGCCCCCTTACACAATGATGGCGACAAGGATCGCCAAAACGACTGAGCCGATGATGACGCCAATGCCCATCTTCTCGGCTGTTTCAACATCAAGGCCAATGCCGATGTCCCAGATCAGGTGCCGGAGGCCGGACAGCGCGTGGTAGCACAATGCCCAAAGCGCCAGGAACATGATCACATCGCCGATGAACGACGTCATCAGCCCATTAACAAAATCGTAGTATCCCGGACCCATTGCGGCTGCGATGAACCACCATACGACCAAGATCGCGGCCCCCAAAAGGGCAACGCCGGTAATCCGGGCGAAGATCGAGGTAATGGAGGTCAGCTGCGGGCGGTAAATCTGCAGATGCGGGGATAGAGGGCGGTTGCCCCTATTCACGTCGGCCATGGCGGCCTCCTTCTGTCTGTTGCGACTGTTGTGACAGGAATAGCGCTTTTTGCCAGCCAGAGTCACGCGTTATGGACGGCGAAAAACAGGGAAATTGCGCTAACAAGAGTGAAAAACTACCCTTGTGATCACATAAATAAATCTTGTGATCACAGGGATGGGCGGCATTTGCGCGAAAAATCAAATCAAACACGGTGCGCGAAATGCTGCGTGGCAGCGTGGGCTTGCCCTTCTGTTCGGTTACGGCAAAATTACTTGGGCAACAACGCCCAGTAATCCAGATCCAGCATCACCTCGGGCAAATACTTGCCGTCGTCGCCCTTCAAGGCGAACTCGGTTGCCCCGTGCTTCACCGCGACCAAGCGCAAGCGCACAGCGCCTACGCCGGGGGCGTCGGTGTCGGCTTTGTCCAAGACCTCGGACCATGCGCGGATCGTGTCGCCTGCGAAACAGGGGTTGGCATGCGCACCGCCGTTCAGGCCGACGATCATCTGGGCGTTCGCAAGCCCATTGAACGACAAGGCCCGCGCCATCGAAATCACGTGACCGCCATAGATCAAGCGCTGACCATCCGGGCGGAACGTCGCGTCGAAATGCACTTTGGCGGTGTTTTGCCACAGTCGCGTGGCGATCATATGCTCGGCTTCCTCAACGGTAACGCCATCCACGTGGTCGATTTTCTCGCCCACTTCATAGTCGCCCCAGCGGTGCGGCTCTCCGGCCAAGGTGAAATCATAGTCCTCGAATGACAGCCCCTCTGGGATCACCAGATCGCTGGCGTTCAATGTGCCTTTCAAGTCCGGGATAACGGTTTCGGGTGCTGGCGCGTCCAGATCGTTTTTGCGCACCATGACCCAGCGCACATATTCCAACACCGGCTCGCCCACTTGGTTTACACCACGCGTGCGCACCCAAACTACGCCCGACTTGCCGTTTGAATTCTGTTTCAGCCCGATCACCTCGGACGACGATCGCAGCGTGTCACCGGGATAGACCGGCTTCAACCAGCGGCCTTCGGCATAGCCAAGATTGGCCACCGCATTCAGCGAGATGTCGGGAACGGTCTTTCCAAACACGACGTGGAAGGCGATCAGGTCGTCGATGGGCGACCCTTCTAACCCGCAACTGCCTGCAAATTCATCCGAGGAATACAGCGCGTGGCGTGCGGGATAGAGCGCGTGATACAGCGCGCGTTCCCCTTCGGCGACGGTGCGCGGCACGGCGTGGTCGATCACATCGCCCAGCTTGTAATCTTCGAAAAAGCGGCCGGGATTGGTTTTCGCCATCAGTGATCTCCGAGTTTGGTGTCGGGCGTGTAGTCGCCCGGAACGACTTTTACGACCGCTTGCGCGCAGCGCATTTTTCCGGTGGTCGGATCAGCGGCATAGGCGGCGTCGCCGTGCAACTCCCACCCTTTGTTCAAGGCCGCGGTCACTTTATGGCAAAAGGCAGACGTGTCGTCTTCGGTCAGCAGGCGATACAGTTTCATGGCTCACATCCCGAACGGCGACGGGCCAATGAGCCCGTGAATAAATCCAATGATCAGGGTCAGAACCACCGAGGCACCAAGGAACATGCCATCCTTGGCGATGAGGCCTTTCGGGTTTGGTGTCCACTCTGGTTCAGCCCGATTGATCACGACGATCTCGGCGACCGCCCAGATCGTCAGCGCGCCGAACAATACCATGGACGCCAGATCGGGGTTCACCAAGATATGCGCCACGGCCCAGATGATGAAGCCCGTCAGCATCGGGTGGCGCATCTTGTAAAACAGCGCGCCTTTCGATGGTCCGGGGCTCATGAAATAGATCGCGAACACGATGGCCAGATTGTTGATGTGTTTCAGGAAAGGTGGATAAGCGACCAAATCGTAGCTTTCGACACTGCGGTAGCCGATCACCATCAGGATAATGCCGGCAAGAAGGATTAGCGCCGAAACTCCTTTCGCCTTGTCGCCCATTGCTGCGTGGCGCGCGGGTAAGGCGCGTTTCCAAAAGTGCCCGCCGTACCACAAGGCGATGCCGATGATCAGGATGGTCATGTGTGTTCTCCGCGTTAGTCGGCCATTTTGGCGATGGCTTCTGCCTTGGCCAGAATGCCCTTTGCTGTCACAACATGCAGGTTTTCGACGATTTTACCATCCACAACCGCGACCCCCTGGCCCGATGCCTCGGCGTCTTCGAAGGCGGCGATCTGGCGTTGGGCCAGATCGATTTCATCCTCGGACGGAGCAAACGCGGTGTTGGCAATGTCCAGTTGCGCCGGATGGATCAGGGTTTTCCCGTCCATACCCATGTCACGCCCCTGATCGCATTCGGCTTTCAGACCGTCGTCGTCTTTGAAGGCGTTATAGACGCCATCGATGATCACCACGCCATGCGCCTTCGCCGCCAGAATGCACAAATGAAGCCCGCCCATCATCGGCAGCCGATCGGCGCGGAAACGGGTGTTGAGCTCTTTGGCAAGGTCATTGGTGCCCATCACGAAACCTTTCAGACGGGGATGGGCGGCAATCTCGGCGGCGTTAAGCATGCCAAGCGGCGTTTCCATCATCGCCCACAGATCAACCTTCGGGATCAGTGCCGCCAATTCGTCCAACTGTGCGGCATTATCCACCTTGGGCATCAGGATCGCGTCGATATCCGCCCCGACAAAGGCTGCCACATCGTCTTTGCCCCACGCCGTGTCGAACCCGTTGATACGGACGATCTTGGCCCGGTTCCCATAGCCGCCCTTGTCCAGTTCGGCCTTCAGGGTTGCGCGTGCCTCGACCTTGGCGTCGGGGGCGACGGCATCTTCCAGATCGAAGATGATCGCATCAGCGGGCAAGCCACGTGCTTTGTCCAGCGCACGCTCTTTCGAGCCCGGAATGTAGAGAACGGAACGATAGGGGCGAGTGGACATGATTCTGGACCTCCGTAATATTGTTGCGCAAGGGATCACATTTGCGCACCATTTCGCAAGGCTAGAATTGCCGCAACGCAGAAATTTATCTCTGTCCGCGATTGGCGCTGATCAGGTCAGCCCCTCCCAGATCAGCTTTGTGCCGGTGATGATCAGGAAGATATAGGTGAAGGCAAAGAAGCTCCGCTCGGACAGGCGGTGGTGCATGTGAACGCCGATCCAGACGCCAAGAATGGCAAATGGGATCAGGAACAGGTCCGCTTTTGCCGTCTGCCATGAAAAAATCCCGAGCAAGAAATAGGGAACGAACTTCATGATGTTGATCGCCCAGAAGCTGATCACTGTTGTGGCCTGAAACGTGGTCTTGTTCAGCCGACGCGACAAAAGGAAGACCGCAGCGGGTGGTCCGCCAGCGTGACTGATGAAGCTGGTGAACCCGGCAATCAGACCCCAGAACCCACCCAGACCCGCCGACATCGGCTGCGCGGCTGGCCGGATCAGACCGCGCACGCGGGCGGCTTGAAACATGACGAACCCCACAGCGACCAGGCCGATCAACAGGCGGAAGATGTCGGGGTCAGCGATGGAGTACAAGAGCGCGCCGACCGCGACCCCCGGCACCGCGCCCAGCACCAATGCCCTGGCTGACGGCATATCCCACTTGCGCCAATACGGCTTCAGCGCTGTCACATCCATCAGCATCAGAAGGGGTAACATCAGCCCGATGGCCGCCCCCGGTTCCAGAATCAGCGCAAGCAAAGGCGTCGCGGCAAAGGCCGCGCCTGACCCGAACCCGCCCTTGGAAATACCCGCAAAGATCACCGCAGGGATCGCAAAGGCAAAGAATGTGATGTCTAGTGCCTCGGGCATGTAATGCGCCTCAAACCGCTGGAAAATGTGTGTTTTAGCGCTATCGTGAACGCGGTTCAGAGGCAAGGACCGCGTCACGCCGCAGTGCAGCGCTCTTGCGCGAACGCCATATTCGGACTACGCATGCGCCCGAAAACAACTGATCGGAGATCACACTCATGGCCAGACCTAAGATAGCGCTTATCGGTAGCGGTATGATCGGTGGCACCCTTGCTCACCTTGCTGCACTGAAAGAAATGGGCGACGTCGTCCTCTTTGATATTGCTGATGGCATCCCGCAGGGTAAGGCGTTGGATATCGCTGAATCCGGCCCCGTAGAAGGGTTTGACGCATCGCTGTCGGGCACCACAAGCTACGAAGGTATTGCGGGCGCAGACGTCTGCATCGTGACCGCTGGTGTTCCGCGCAAGCCGGGCATGAGCCGCGATGATCTGCTGGGCATCAACCTGAAAGTTATGAAATCGGTTGGCGAGGGCATCAAAGAGCACGCGCCGAATGCGTTCGTGATCTGTATCACCAACCCGCTGGACGCCATGGTTTGGGCGCTGCGCGAGTTTTCGGGCCTACCGCATCAGAAAGTCGTCGGTATGGCTGGCGTGCTGGACTCGGCGCGCTTCCGTCATTTCCTGTCGGTTGAGTTTGACGTGTCTATGCGCGACGTCTCAGCCTTCGTTCTTGGTGGCCACGGCGACACGATGGTGCCACTGACCCGCTATTCGACCGTTGGTGGCATCCCGCTGCCGGACTTGGTGGAAATGGGTTGGACCAGTCAGGAAAAACTGGACGCGATTGTTCAGCGCACCCGTGATGGCGGCGCAGAAATCGTTGGCCTGCTGAAAACCGGTTCAGCTTACTATGCCCCGGCTGCGTCGGCGATTGAAATGGCTCAGGCTTACCTGAATGACCAGAAACGCGTGCTGCCATGTGCCGCATATGTTGACGGTGCTTACGGTCTGGACGGCTTCTATGTTGGTGTTCCAACCGTTATCGGTGCGAATGGCATCGAGAAGGTTATCGACATTCAGTTGAGCAAAGATGAGCAGGCCATGTTCGACAAATCTGTCGACGCCGTCAAAGGCCTGGTTGAGGCCTGTAAAGGTATCGACAATTCGTTGGCCTGATCCTTCGACCTGATTTAAAGAGGGCGCCCAGAAAGTTGGGCGCCCTTTTTCGTTCTGCCCAAGCGCCTTAAGAATCACGATGTTCGGGCGAAATTGCACTGGTAAAGTTATTTTGTGATCACAGTTTTTTGGGGTGTGATCACAAAAAAGCAGGTTTAGCGCAAAAATCCCCCATTTCCGCAAAAAAGGTTTTCGGCCAGCCAGACAGTTGTGCATGGTGTCCCAGAGCAATTGGACCAACTGGATAGGATGACTTCATGAACATTCATGAATACCAGGCGAAGGCCCTTCTGAAATCATACGGCGCCCCCGTTTCCGACGGGCGCCCTGTGTTAAGAGCAGAAGAAGCCAAGACCGCCGCAGGTGAACTCGACGGCCCCCTTTGGGTGGTCAAAGCGCAAATCCACGCAGGCGGCCGCGGCAAGGGCTCGTTCAAAGAAGCGGGTGCTGGCGAAAAGGGCGGTGTGCGTCTGACCAAATCGGTGCAGGAAGCCGCGGAAGAAGCCAAGAAGATGCTGGGCCGCACGCTTGTGACCCACCAGACCGGCCCGGCGGGCAAGCAAGTCAACCGCATCTATATCGAGGCTGGTTCAGGCATTGAACGTGAGCTTTACCTCGCTCTGCTGGTTGATCGCCAAACCTCGCGCATTTCGTTCGTCTGCTCGACCGAGGGTGGGATGGACATCGAGGAAGTCGCCGCCGCGACGCCCGAAAAAATCCTGAGCTTCTCGGTTGATCCGGCAACGGGCTACCAAGGTTTCCACGGCCGTCGCATTGCGTTTGCGCTGGGCCTGGAAGGCGCGCAAGTCAAGCAATGCGTCAAACTGATGGGCCAGCTTTACCAAGCCTTCACCGAGAAAGACATGGAGATGCTGGAAATCAACCCGTTGATCGTGTCTGACAGTGGTGACCTGAAAGTGCTCGATGCCAAGGTTGGTTTTGACGGAAACGCCGTCTACCGCCACCCGGATATCGCCGAGTTGCGCGACACCACCGAAGAAGACCCCAAAGAGCTGGAAGCGTCGAAATACGACCTGAACTACATTGCTCTGGACGGAGAGATCGGCTGCATGGTGAACGGTGCTGGTCTGGCGATGGCCACCATGGACATCATCAAGCTGTACGGTGCTGAACCTGCCAACTTCCTTGATGTTGGTGGCGGCGCGACCAAAGAGAAAGTCACAGAGGCGTTCAAGATCATTACTTCAGACCCGCAGGTCAAAGGTATCTTGGTCAACATCTTCGGTGGCATCATGCGCTGTGACGTCATCGCCGAAGGCGTTGTCGCCGCGGTGAAAGAGGTGGGCCTGCAAGTTCCGCTGGTCGTGCGTCTGGAAGGCACCAACGTGGATGAGGGCAAAGCAATCATCAACGGCTCCGGCTTGAACGTCATCGCCGCCGACAACCTGTCGGACGGCGCAGAGAAGATTGTTAAGGCGGTAAAGGGGTGAGAGATCGGCCGCGCATATTGTCCAACAACAGTACATTCAGCTTGATCTTGAGTGATTACGACAGCGAATCTGAGCCTCAAGCCGTACTACTGGGTCGAGATTTAGACCGATTGGACATTGGTGTAGCCGCCAACGCATACGAAAAAGCTAAAAACTTTGCTTTCTTGTTAGAAGGACTCGTCGCCACTCCTTTCCATAGTTGGGATAGAGATGACCGATTAGAACGTGTCTTCGAGATTGTGATGGATTTTGCGGTTCATTGTCGGAGATACATTGAGTTGGTTGATGACAGTGGGCTACGAAACTCATCGCTAGGCAAGTCTTCGGCAAACCTGACCATGTGGGATGCATTGAATTTGATTGTACATGCAATCAATTTTGTACCCGACTACCGAAATCCAGAGAAAACGATTGGATCAGGTGAGCGAGACACTCTCATTGTCGGTGCAACAATTAGAACAGATGTGAAGACGTCGCAAAGAGTAGAGTTTTTGGATTTTACAACCGTCTTCTTAGATCACGTTCCTTCCAAATTGCATGAATTGCGCGAGGAACACGAAATGGAAGATGAAAAACGTAGAGCAGAATTTCTGCTTCGACATAAAGGAACAGACTAATATGGCAGTCCTTATCGACGAAAACACCAAGGTCATCTGTCAGGGCTTCACTGGCTCGCAGGGCACCTTTCACTCGGAACAGGCGATTGCCTATGGCACCAAAATGGTCGGCGGTGTGACGCCGGGCAAAGGTGGCCAGACGCATCTGGACCTTCCGGTCTTCAACTCGGTGCACGAGGCTAAGCACGTCACCGAAGCCAATGCTTCCGTGATCTATGTGCCGCCGCCCTTCGCAGCGGATTCGATCCTTGAAGCGATCGACGCTGAGATGGAACTGATCGTTTGCATCACCGAAGGCATTCCGGTGCTGGACATGATGCGCGTTCAGCGCGCCATCGAAGGGTCGAAATCGCGCCTGATCGGCCCGAACTGCCCCGGTGTCATCACGCCCGACGCCTGCAAGATCGGCATCATGCCCGGCCACATCCACAAACGCGGCTCGGTCGGTGTTGTGTCGCGCTCTGGCACGCTGACCTATGAGGCTGTGAAGCAGACCTCGGATATTGGTCTGGGCCAATCGACGGCTGTCGGCATCGGCGGTGACCCCATCAAAGGCACCGAGCATATCGACGTCTTGGACATGTTCCTGGACGACGACGAAACACACTCGATCATCATGATCGGTGAAATCGGTGGCTCGGCAGAAGAAGAAGCTGCTGAATTCCTGGCCGAACAGAAGAAGAAAGGCCGCTGGAAGCCAGTTGCCGGGTTCATCGCTGGCCGCACGGCACCTCCGGGCCGCCGCATGGGCCACGCTGGCGCAATTGTTGCCGGTGGCAAAGGCGGTGCCGAAGACAAGATCGAGGCCATGCGCGCCGCTGGCATCATTGTCGCCGACAGCCCCGCCACACTGGGCGAGGCCGTGCTGGAAGCGATCGGTAAATAAAAATCCCCTACGCGTGCCCCTTTCCCGGGGCGCGCGTTTACCAATTTTTAGGTGACCCCCATGACGGATCAGAGCCCCAACGACCTTTTCCATGCGTCAAGCTTCATGCAAGGCCATAATGCCGAGTATCTGGAACAGCTCTATGCCCAATATGCGCGCGACCCCAACGCGGTGGATGCCGCGTGGCAGGCGTTTTTTGCCGAACTTGGGGATGACGGCGGCGATGTGACCGCCGAGGCGGCCGGGCCGTCCTGGGCGCGGGGCGACTGGCCTCCGATGCCGACCGGTGACCGTGTGCACGGGCTGGATGGGCAGTGGCCAGAAGAGCCTCAGATCGAAGCGAAAGCAGCGGGTAAGAAGATCGAAGCGAAAGCCGCAGAAAAAGGTGTGAAACTGTCCGACGATCAGGTCAAACGTGCCGTGCTGGACAGCATTCGTGCCTTGATGATCATCCGGGCCTATCGGATCCGGGGCCATCTGGCAGCCGATCTGGACCCGCTGGGTATGCAAGAGAAATCGTCTCACCCCGAGCTTGATCCGGCATCATACGGATTCACAGAAGCAGACATGGATCGCCCGATCTTTATCGACAATGTTCTGGGTCTGGAAGTGGCCTCGATCCGGCAGATCCTCGACATCGTGAAGCGCACTTATTGTGGCACTTTCGCGCTGCAATATATGCACATCTCGAACCCTGAAGAAGCGGGCTGGCTGAAAGAGCGGATCGAAGGCTTTGACAAGGAAATCCGCTTCACACAGGAAGGCCGAAAGGCGATCCTGAACAAGCTGGTCGAGGCTGAAGGCTTCGAGAAGTTCCTACATGTGAAATACATGGGCACCAAACGGTTTGGCTTGGACGGTGGTGAAGCGCTGATCCCGGCGATGGAGCAGATCATCAAGCGTGGTGGTCAGCTTGGGCTGAAAGACATCGTGATGGGCATGCCGCACCGTGGTCGTTTGTCAGTTCTGGCCAATGTGCTGCAAAAACCCTATCGCGCGATCTTCAACGAGTTTCAGGGCGGCAGCTTTAAGCCCGAGGATGTCGACGGTTCGGGCGATGTGAAATATCACCTTGGCGCCAGTTCCGACCGCGAGTTTGACGGCAATATCGTACACCTGAGCCTGACCGCGAACCCCTCACACCTTGAGGCGGTCAATCCCGTCGTGTTGGGCAAAGTGCGCGCCAAGCAAGAGCAAATTAACGACAAAAACCGCGATCAGGTTCTGCCGATCCTGCTTCACGGCGATGCGGCATTTGCCGGTCAGGGTGTTGTGGCCGAAGGTTTTGGTCTGTCCGGCCTTGTCGGCCATAAGACCGGCGGCACGATGCATATCGTGGTGAACAACCAGATCGGCTTTACGACGGCGCCCCACTTCTCGCGCTCGTCGCCCTATCCGACGGACATTGCCTTGATGGTGGAAGCGCCGATTTTCCACGTGAACGGGGATGATCCGGAAGCTGTGGTGCACGCGGCCCGGGTTGCCATCGAGTTCCGCCAGAAGTTCCACAAAGACGTGGTGCTGGACATCTTCTGCTATCGTCGCTTCGGACACAACGAAGGCGACGAGCCGATGTTCACCAACCCGCTGATGTATAAGCGGATCAAGAAACATGCCACGACGCTTCAGATCTACACTGACCGACTTGTGAAGGACGGGCTGATCCCTGCTGGCGAGATCGAAGATTTGAAAGCAGCGTTCCAAGCCCGCATGAATGACGAATTTGAAGCAGGCCGCGACTATAAGCCGAATAAAGCGGATTGGCTTGATGGGCGCTGGTCACATCTTGATCGTGAAAGCGACGAGTATCAGCGCGGTAAGACTGAAATCTCGTCCGAAAATCTGGCCGAGATTGGAAAGGCCCTCAGCACAGCACCGGAAGGGTTCCCGCTGCATAAAACCGTGGGACGGCTGCTGGATGCCAAGAAGGCGATGTTTGACAGTGGCACCGGATTTGACTGGGCCACCGGCGAAGCGATTGCTTTTGGGTCGCTGGTGACTGAGGGTTTCCCGGTTCGTCTGTCCGGGCAGGACGCCACACGTGGCACGTTCAGTCAGCGCCATTCTGGGTTTGTCAATCAAGACACCGAAGAGCGCTATTATCCGCTGAACAACATTCGCAAAGGTCAGGCGCGTTACGAAGTCATCGACTCGATGCTGTCTGAATACGCGGTGCTTGGGTTTGAATACGGTTACTCGCTGGCCGAACCCAACGCGCTGGTGATGTGGGAAGCGCAGTTTGGTGACTTTGCCAATGGCGCGCAGATCATGTTCGACCAGTTCATTTCTTCGGGCGAGTCAAAATGGCTGCGGATGTCCGGGCTGACCGTCCTTCTGCCGCATGGCTTCGAAGGGCAGGGACCGGAACACAGCTCGGCCCGGCTTGAACGCTTCCTGCAGATGTGTGGCGGAGACAACTGGATCGTTGCCAACTGCACCACACCCGCCAACTATTTCCACATTCTGCGCCGTCAGCTGCATCGCGGTTATCGTAAGCCACTGATCATGATGACGCCAAAATCGCTTTTGCGTCACAAGCTGGCTGTGTCGGATGCCAAGGACTTCACCGAAGGGTCCAGTTTCCACCGCGTGTTGTGGGATGATGGCGACCGGGATAATGGCACCGGTCGGTCCGAGGCCAAGCTGGTCACTGACAAGAAGATCAAGCGCGTCGTGATGTGTTCCGGCAAGGTCTACTATGACCTGCTGGAAGAACGTGACCGCCGTGGCATCACCGACGTCTACCTTTTGCGCCTCGAGCAGTTCTATCCCTTCCCGGCTATGTCGCTGGTTAAGGAACTGGAACGGTTCAAGCAGGCAGAAATCGTCTGGTGTCAGGAAGAACCGAAGAACCAGGGTGCCTGGTTCTTTGTCGAACCGAATATCGAATGGGTGCTGACCCGTATCGGGGCCAAGCATTTGCGGCCCGTTTACGCAGGTCGTCCGGCATCGGCATCGCCGGCCACCGGTCTGGCATCTCAACACAAAGCACAACAAGAGGCGCTCGTTGACGCGGCGCTGAACCTGGAAGGGAAATAAGCCATGAGCATCGAAGTAAGGGTCCCAACACTGGGCGAAAGCGTCACCGAAGCCACGGTTGCCACTTGGTTCAAGAAACCGGGCGATGCGGTGGCGGTTGATGAAATGCTCTGCGAGCTTGAGACTGACAAAGTGACCGTCGAAGTGCCGTCGCCCGCTGCGGGCACGATGGGCGAGATTGTTGCCGCCGAAGGGGAAACCGTGGGCGTGAATGCGCTGCTGGCCACCATTGGCGAAGGCGAAGGGGCGGTCCCCGCTCCCGCTGCAAAGCCAAAGACAGAAGCCGCGCCGCCTGCGTCAGGTGGCGAAGGTCAGGCCGTTGACGTGATGGTTCCCAGCCTTGGCGAAAGCGTCACCGAGGCGACGGTGTCCAGCTGGTTCAAGCAAGTTGGTGATAGCGTCGCGCAAGACGAGATGCTGTGCGAACTTGAAACCGACAAGGTCTCGGTCGAGGTGCCGGCGCCCGCCGCTGGTGTTCTGACTGAAATTCTGGCCGCCGAAGGCGCGACCGTCGATGCCTCGGCCAAACTTGCCATTCTTTCGGCAGGCGGCGCTGCGGCAACCGCGGCCCCTGCCGCCAGCGCCCCTGCTGCCGCGTCGTCCGCCGCGACGACAGGCAAGGACGTCGAGGACGCGCCGTCCGCCAAGAAGGCGATGGCCGAAGCCGGTTTGAAATCGGGTGACGTTCAAGGCACGGGCCGTGATGGCCGTGTGATGAAACATGACGTTGCTGCTGCGCTAGCTGCGCCGAAAGCAGCGCCCTCGCCGGCACCTGCTCCGGCAGCGCCACGCCCCGCCGGGGACGTCGCGCGCGAAGAGCGGGTGAAAATGACCCGCCTGCGCCAGACCATTGCGCGCCGTCTGAAAGACAGCCAGAACACCGCCGCCATGCTGACCACCTATAACGAGGTGGACATGACCGAGGTGATGGCGCTGCGCAACGAATACAAAGCCGAGTTTGAGAAGAAACACGGCGTGCGTCTGGGCTTCATGTCGTTCTTCACCAAGGCTTGCTGTCACGCGCTGAAAGAAGTGCCTGAGGTGAACGCCGAGATCGACGGCACCGACATCGTTTACAAAAACTACGTAAACATGGGTGTCGCTGCTGGTACGCCAACTGGCCTTGTGGTGCCCGTGATCAACGATGCTGACGCGATGTCCTTTGCGACGATCGAGAAGGCGATTGCCGAAAAGGGCCGCAAAGCCCGTGACGGCAAACTGTCGATGGACGAAATGCAGGGCGGCACCTTCACCATCTCGAACGGGGGTGTCTATGGCTCGCTCATGTCCTCGCCGATCCTGAACCCGCCGCAATCGGGCATCCTTGGCATGCACAAGATCCAGGACCGCCCGATGGCGATCAACGGCGAGGTCGTGATCCGCCCGATGATGTATCTGGCGCTGTCCTATGACCACCGGATCGTGGACGGCAAAGGCGCCGTGACGTTCCTGGTGCGCGTGAAAGAGGCGCTGGAGGATCCACGTCGGTTGTTGATGGATCTTTGATGACCGAGAACATGTGTATAGGCCGTTTGATTTCAGCGACATTTTGCGTTGCGGCTTTCGCTGCGCAACCCGTTGTCGCTGAAATGTCACTTGGTGAGATGATGACGACCCAACTAGACATGTTTGGTAGTGAGCCGTGTTTTGACTTAATGGTCTTGCAGGACAACTTCTCGAATTCAAACACCTTGGAGTTCGAGAAAGTTATGTTTTGGCATAGCTAT
This sequence comes from Aliiroseovarius sp. M344, assembly GCF_025140835.1. Classification (NCBI taxonomy): domain Bacteria; kingdom Pseudomonadati; phylum Pseudomonadota; class Alphaproteobacteria; order Rhodobacterales; family Paracoccaceae; genus Aliiroseovarius; species Aliiroseovarius sp. M344. The sequence continues at coordinate 2,490,080 of NZ_CP081153.1, read as the reverse complement.
GTTATCGCAGTAGGCGATACTCGATATCCAGACAATGATGATCGTTTTATCCGTGCCTTGAGGCTTCTGGCGGAGGAGTGCCTTAAGAATCCAACAAAACCGATTTCTGAAATCGTACGGCAGGTTAGCAATTGACCCCCGAACTCAGCATCCTCGCCCTCGCGGGCCTGCTGCAAGTGGTCCAGTTCTGCATCTACTCCGTTCTGGCGCAGATGCAGGTGGGCACGAAATATGCGGCGTCCTCGCGCGATACCCCGCGTGAGCTGAAGGGCAAGGCGGGGCGGGCGCAGCGGGCGTTGAACAACCATTTCGAGGGGCTGATCCTGTTCACCGCTGCCGTGGCGGTGGTGACGCTGTCGGGCCAGTCCACCGCAACCACCCAGACCTGCGCTTATCTCTATCTTGCTGCGCGGATCGTCTATCTTCCCGCTTACCTGTTCGGCTGGACCCCGTGGCGGTCGCTGATCTGGGCCGTGGGGCTGATCGCGACGGCGGTGATGTTGATCTCGGCGCTCATATGAATATCACTAGGTAAAAACATGCTCCGGGGTGCGCGAGTGGTCGGCTGGTTGCAGCCACGTCCGGACCCCAAACGAAAGGACAAGACACATGGCAGACTATGACGTAATCATCATCGGCGGCGGCCCGGGCGGCTATGTCTGCGCGATCCGTTGTGCTCAACTGGGCTTGAAAACCGCGTGTGTCGAAGGGCGCGAGACGTTGGGCGGCACCTGCCTGAACGTCGGCTGTATCCCCTCGAAGGCACTGCTGCACGCGAGCCACAGCCTGCACGAGGCCGAGCACAACTTTGCCAAGATGGGTTTGAAGGGCAAAAGTCCCTCGGTCGATTGGAAGCAGATGTTGGCTTACAAGGACGACGTGATTGGTCAGAACACAAAGGGCATCGAGTTCCTGTTCAAGAAAAACAAGGTCGACTGGCTAAAAGGCTGGGGGTCGATCCCGGCCGCCGGTCAGGTCAAGGTCGGTGACGAGGTGCACAACGCCAAGAACATTGTGATTGCGTCAGGCTCTGAGCCGTCGAGCTTGCCGGGTGTTGAAGTGGACGAAAAAGTCGTCGTAACCTCAACCGGCGCGCTTGAGTTGCCGAAGGTTCCCAAGAAGATGGTTGTCATCGGCGCGGGCGTGATCGGGCTGGAAATGGGTTCGGTCTATGCGCGTTTGGGGTCAGAGGTGACGGTGGTCGAATTCCTCGACATGATCACGCCGGGTATGGACGGTGATCTGGCGAAAACCTTCCAGCGTGCTTTGAAAAAGCAGGGCCTGAAATTTATCATGGGCGCGGCGGTTCAGAAAGTTGAAGCCACCAAGACCAAGGCCAAAGTGCACTACAAACTTCGCAAGACCGACGCGGAAGAAATGCTGGATGCAGATGTCGTGTTGGTTGCCACCGGGCGCCGTCCCTTCGTGGATGGGCTGGGGCTGGAAGCCACGGGGGTCAAGATGACAGAACGCGGCCAGATCGCGACGGACCATTGGAAAACATCAGTTCCGGGTATCTGGGCTATTGGTGACGTGACCGAAGGCCCGATGCTGGCCCACAAGGCGGAAGACGAAGGCATGGCCGCCGCCGAAGCCATCGCCGGACAGGCTGGGCACGTGAACTATGATGTCATTCCCGGCGTCGTGTATACCGCGCCCGAAGTTGCCAGCGTCGGCAAGACCGAAGAGCAGCTGAAGGAAGAAGGTCGTGCCTATAAGGTCGGCAAGTTCAGCTTCATGGGCAACGGCCGCGCGAAGGCTGTGTTCCAGGGCGAGGGCTTTGTGAAAATCCTTGCCGATAAGGATACCGACCGCGTGCTGGGCGTGCACATCATGGGCCCCGCAGCCGGCGATCTGATCCACGAAGCTTGCGTGCTGATGGAGTTCGGCGGCTCTGCCGAGGACCTCGCCCGCACATGCCATGCCCACCCAACCTTCTCGGAAGCGGTCCGCGAAGCGGCACTGGCTTGTGGGGATGGCGCAATCCACGCGTAAGGGCGTTCAGGCCTACATTAAAAAAAGCCACCGGATCACTCCGGTGGCTTTCGTTTTTTTGGCACATCGCTGTGTCGCGTTTCAGATCAGACGAACTTCTTGATCTCACCTGATTTCAGGCGTGACAGATAGCTGTCCAACTCGCGCTTCACGATCGGCATCAGGCAGTAAAGTGCCACGATGTTGACGACCGCCATGGCGAAGATCGCTGCATCCGAGAAGTCGATGACCGGACCAAGATTGGCCGAGGCGCCGATCACAACGAAGATGCAGAAGATGATTTTGAAAACCAGCTCTTTCGTGTGGCCTTCACCAAACAGGAAGGTCCAGGCTTTCAGGCCATAATAGGACCAGCTGATCATCGTCGAGAAGGCGAACAGGATCACCGCGATGGCAAGGACGTATTTGAACCAACCAAAGGACGCCGAGAACGCCGCCGATGTCAGGGCTACACCCTTGTTGCCGTCAATGGTCTGGATGGTCGCGCCGCCTTCGTCCAGCAGATACAGGCCGGTTGCAGGATCGCTGACCAGTTGACCTGTGATGATGATCACAAGCGCTGTCATGGTGCAGATCACAACCGTATCGATGAACGGTTCCAGCAAGGACACGAAGCCCTCGGTGATCGGCTCTTTCGTCCGCACTGCCGAGTGGGCAATCGCAGCCGAACCAACACCAGCTTCGTTCGAGAACGCCGCCCGTTTGAACCCTTGGATCAGCGCACCAACCATACCGCCAGCAACACCAAGACCGGTGAAGGCACCAGCGAAGATTTGACCGAAAGCCCAGCCAATCATGTTGGCATTCATCAACAGGATGACCAAAGCGGTCAGGACGTAAAGCACACCCATGAATGGGACGACTTTTTCTGTCACGCTGGCGATGGATTTCAGACCGCCCACGATCACCGCAAACACGATGACAGCGAACACGATGCCGGTGATCCAGCCTGGGAAGTCACCAACAACATTGGCGATTTGCGCGTGTGCCTGGTTGGCTTGGAACATGTTCCCACCGCCAAGCGCACCCAGAATACAGAAGACCGAGAACAGAACCGCCATGAACTTGCCAGCTGGCAGACCACGTTCGGCAAAGCCTTTGGTCATGTAATACATCGGGCCACCGGAAACGGTGCCGTCTTCGTATTCATTTCTGTATTTCACACCCAGCGTACATTCGGTGAATTTCGAGGCCATGCCCATCAGACCCGCTAGGATCATCCAGAACGTAGCACCCGGTCCACCAATGCCGACGGCTACGGCTACGCCAGCGATATTACCAAGCCCGACGGTGCCGGACAGCGCAGTCGCAAGCGCTTGGAAGTGGCTGACCTCACCTGCGTCATTGGGGTCCGAATAGTCACCCTTGACCAGTGAGATCGAGTGCGGGAACGCCCGGAACTGGATCAAGCCGAAGTAAATCGTGAAGATTGTAGCAGCAATCACCAACCATGCCACGATCCAAGGAAAGGACGTGCCGGGGAAGGGGCTGAAGATGAAGTTGACGAACCAGCCTGTCGAACTGGCAAACATATCGTTGATTTTCTGGTCCATGGATTGGGCCATTGCAGGCGCAGTCGCTGCCAACATGACCGGCGCGGTTAAGGCCGCTGCCTTGAATGTTCTATTCATAACTATCCCTGTTCGTTATTTTTTATGGAACGATTGTCACGGGCACTGGCGAAATCTGTGCCAGCGTGCCTGCAACAGACCCGAAGATGCGCGACGACAGGCCGGAACTGCCGGTTCTGCCAACCACGACTTGCGTAGCACCTTCTGCCTTGATGATGTCGCACAGCGTGTCGGCGATTCCGCCATATTTCAGTGCTGTCGAGATCTCGACCCCGCTGTTTGCCAGCTCTTTTACAACGGGCGCCAGCACAGCTGATTCCGCGCGGGCCAGTTCTTCGCCGCGACGTTTGTGCCGCTCTTCCAGCTCGTTTGGTGTCAGGAATGAGTAAGGCGACCATTCAAGCACATGCGCGATCACGATGGACGCGCCCTTTGCTTTAGCCAGTCCGATCGCGAAATCCAGCGTCGCTTTCGAACTGTCACTGCCATCGTATCCGACGACGATCTTATTGGACATTTTCTTCCTCCCTTGGGTGAACGTGTCACGTGTTAAGTAAGTCTAGACTAGCAATGGTTGACTTGGAAAGGTTCCTTATTTTCTTGCTTGAAGGGAATTTTTACGTAAAAACTACTATCCTGTGAAAAAAAACAGGAAAATTTACAATGGATAAGCTAGACACTCGTATTCTTTCCATTCTGCAGTTGGATGGGGCGATTTCGATGTCCAAGTTGTCAGACAAGGTGGGATTGTCCATTTCGGCCTGCCATCGACGCGTCAAATTGTTGGAAGCGGATGGGTCGATTACCAATTATGCCGCGCGTTTGAACCGCAAGGCGATCGGTCTGGAAATTCAGGTGTTTATCGAAGCCAAACTGGTCAGCCAGCGCCGTGAAGACATACAAGCCTTCGAAGATGCCATCCTTGAGATGCCAGAAGTGTTAGAATGTCATCTGATTTCGGGGGAGTTCGACTATCTTCTTAGGGTTGCGGCGAAAAACACTGAAGATTACGAAAAACTTTATCGTGAAAGACTGTCGTCCATTCCGTCATTTGCGCAGATGAAAACGCTGCTCAGCCTGTCGACGGTAAAAGAGTTCCGGGGATTTCATTTGGAATGACGCAGGGCTGGGCCGGTCAGTCAGTGACCAGCATCCTTAACCCTTGCGTCACATCCGTGCGCACCGCCAGTCGCAGCGCAGGTTCGTCACCGGCAGCAAGCGCTGACAGAATCATCCGGTGGTGCCTTTGAAGGTCCGTGCGTTGGCGACGTGCATAAAGGGCGCGCATCGTCGGGCCAAGCTGCAGCCAGACGGTTTCGGCCACCGCCAGTATCGCCGGCGCTTGCGCGCGGAGATAAAGCGTTCGGTGGAATTCCAGATTGGTGCGCAAATACCCGACTGCATCCTGTTTGGCGACACATTCAGATACCCGCGCGTTGATGGCGCGCAACCGGTCGATCAGTGCCATATGGGCGCGAGGCAGGGCGCGTGCGGCCAGCTCAGGCTCCAGAAGCGACCGCAAAGCCGCGAGTTCCTCAATCCGCTCGGCCGTCAGGTCCGGCGCCGAAACGCGCCCTGAACTGGAAAGGGTCAATGCGCCTTCTGCCGCCAGCCGCCGCACCGCTTCGCGGGCTGGGGTCATCGAAACATCGTATTCCTTGCCGATGCCGCGGATCGTCAGGCTTTGGCCGGGATCCAGCTCGCCATGCATGATGCGTGACCGCAGGCTGCGGTAGACGCGCTCATGTGCGCTGGCGGTGTCGGATTGTTGGCGGGGTTGAGCTTGCATAATGTAATTGTGATCACAAATCTGCGCGAGGTCAATAAGCCCAAGAGGTCAATCGCGAAACCGATATCGGTGCAAGTGTGGCCCGTTGTCGCGAAGCCATGATCGTGGGACCTGATAATCTGGGAAAATCGCGCTGACCTGCGCCCAGAATGCAGAGGAATGATCCATATGAACCAGATGCGCGACCTCATGTGCGGCAACGTAGGCCAACACAGTTTCAGGCGCCATCACCAGCCGCCAGGAATACATCAGATTGCCTTCGGAGCTGCATGACCCCCACCGGGAACGCGTGTCGCGCAGGGTCAGACGGCCAAACTTGCGACCGACCAATTGCGCATAATGGTCGCTTGCATGTGCCAGACGATCCCGTGCTTCGCGCTTCAACAATGCTTCAAGCCGCGCGGCTGTCTGACGATCATCACCGGGTGGCAACAGAATCTGCCCGTCCGCCACACGTGCGGCCCGCAAGGGGGCCTCTATGATCTGATGGGGGTGTCCCAAAAACGGCACGGAGTCCCCGGTGACCGGGCGCAGTTCTGGCACCGTGTCCGCCAAATGCTCGCGTATCCAATTTGCGCGTTCCTGTGCAAAGTGGACGGCCTCGCGTCGTGATGCGCCCTGCGGCACCGTCAACGTGACGCGGCCGTCCAGTTTCGACACCCTGAGCGACAGCCGACGCGCGCGCGACGATGGCCGCAATTGTACCGATACGGCGGGCGTGCCTGCCAAATGCACCTGCTCAGCCTCGATCAATCTGTCTGCCTTCTTTGACCAGAACATTTGGTCCCTTTTTCCTTACAAATGCCACGGTATCCGCCCATAAAGGGAAAAGCCTTTGACACCTCTGCACACATGTGGCAGTTGCGGCAAATCTCGCACGACTTAGACAGAACGGAAAGGGTTTTACATGCCCAAGGAAGAATGGGGCGTTAAACGCGTCTGCCCAACCACAGGTAAACGTTTTTATGACCTGAACGCCAATCCGGTGGTAAGCCCATATACGGGTGAGGTTGTGAACCTCGAAACCGGCAAGGCATCGCGCACTATGGTTGCCGACAAGGAAGACAAAGCCGCGATGAAGGACGATCTGGTCGAAGACGCAGATGCTGTTCTTGAAGACGACGATGATGATGTCGATGTCGATCTGGGCGATGACATTCTAGAGGACGACGATGAAGATGACGTCTCGCTTGACGACATCGCGGATGTCGCAGCAGACGACGACGACTAAGTCGGTATTGAATTTATTGCAAAGGCGTTTTTTTGGGCTTGAACCCATAGTCGCCTTTGCATAAATACCGCGCATTGACGGCGAGAACGCCATCGAATGGGGCCTTAGCTCAGTTGGTAGAGCGCTTGCATGGCATGCAAGAGGTCAGCGGTTCGACCCCGCTAGGCTCCACCATTTTCTCAACCTGTTTCAACGTGCTCCCTTACGACCTTTGTGGTCGTCGACAGCTTTCACTCGTGTCGTCTCTGTGGTGCAGCAAGCCGGAACGCGCTAAGAAACCAATATGACAGCACCTGAAGCAATCGTTTTTGATCTGGACGGCACCCTCATTCATTCAGCGCCCGACTTGCAGGCCGCAGCGAATGTAGCTTTGGCGGCGCTTGGACGCCCACCACTAGATCTGGAGACCACGATTTCATTCATCGGGAATGGTGTAGAGAAATTGGTCGAACGGAGCTTGAAGGCTACTGGTCAGTTTAACGAAAGTTTGCATGCAGACGCTTTAGAGCTTTTTCTGCGCTACTATGAACAGAACATGACGACTTTGACGCGACCCTACCCGGGGGTGGTTGGCAACCTTGAACGGTTGCATGCAGCCGGCGTTGCGCTGGGTGTGTGCACAAACAAGCCGACAGGTCCTGCCATAAGAATATGCGAGGAGCTTGGTCTGGCTCGTTTTTTTGGGGTGATCGTCGGGGCCGAGCCAAACCTGGCAAAGAAACCTGACCCTGCCCCATTGCGTGGTTGTATTGCTGAACTTGGTGCCACCCTGAACAGGTCGCTTTATGTCGGGGACAGTGCCGTTGATTTCCAAACGGCACGAAATGCTGCCGTGCCGTTCCGGCTCTTTACCAATGGCTATCATAACGGCAAATGCGAGGATGTCGCGCCAACCGACCGTTTTAGTGATTGGGCAAAAACCGACTTCCTCATGCAATAACAGCAGTTGAATTATTTCTTGCTTGTTAGCGCTATTCCGCTCTAGCCTCGTCGCCTAGGGAGGATAATTTCATGAAAGTAACGACAACACTTCTGTCTGGCGCGGCCTTGGCCTTTAGCCTTGCGGTGGCAGGACCCGCAGCTGCGCAAGACTGTCCGCGTGGCACATTGGATGAAAGATTTTGCGATGTCGACGGAGATCTTCTGGCGGATACACCCACTGATCCGGCCGAACAACTGGACCCCGACACACTGATCTTCGCCTATACACCCGTTGAAGATCCTGCGGTTTACAAAGAAGTCTGGTCTGAATTCCTGACGCATATGGAAGCAGAGACTGGCAAGTCCGTACAGTTCTTCCCTGTGCAAAGCAACGCGGCGCAGATCGAAGCAATGCGCTCGGGTCGCCTTCACATCGCCGGCTTCAACACCGGGTCAAACCCATTGGCTGTGAACTGTGCTGGCTTTAATCCATTCACCATTATGGCGTCACTTGACGGGAATTTTGGATATGAGATGGAAATCATCACCTATCCAGGCTCTGGAATTGAAAAGGTCGAGGATATCAAAGGAAAGCAACTGGCCTTTACGTCGCCCACGTCGAATTCCGGCTTTAAAGCACCGTCAGCAATCTTGAAGGGTGACTTTGATATGTTGCCCGACCGTGATTTCGAACCGGTCTATTCTGGCAAGCACGACAACTCCATCCTTGGGGTGGCCAACAAAGACTATGTGGCGGCCTCCATTGCAAACTCGGTCAAGGCGCGCATGATCAGCCGCGATGTCATCAAAGAAGACGACGTCAAAGTGATCTATAAGTCCCAGACGTTTCCAACCACCGGATTTGGAACAGTTTACAACCTGAAGCCAGAGTTGAAGGAAAAGATCCGCAATGCCTTCTTTAATTTTGATTGGGAAGGGACGAAGCTGCAGGCCGAGTTTGAGAAGTCGAACGAAGGCCAATTCCTAGAGATGACTTACAAGGAATTCTGGGATGTGATCCGCAAGATCGACGCCGCGAATGACGTAAGCTACGCCTGCGAATAAAGTTTGTTGGGGCGGATCAATCGGTTCGCCCCACCCAATAACAATAACTGGGGCGGGGAGGCTTTCATGCTGCGGCTTGAGAAGCTCGTGAAGACGTATAAAACCGGGGATCAGGCGCTGAAGGCAGTCGATCTGGAAATCCCAGAAGGTCAGGTTCTGGCCCTGATTGGCCCATCAGGCGCTGGGAAATCGACGCTTATCCGTTGCATTAACAGGTTGGTCGAACCAACCTCCGGTAAAGTCTATCTTGCCGGTACGGAACTGACCGGTTTGTCGTCAGGTTCGCTTAGAAAAGAGCGGCGGCGCATGGGAATGATTTTCCAGGAATACGCTCTGGTTGAACGCCTGACGGTGATGGAAAATGTGCTGTCTGGCCGGTTGGGCTATGTCGGGTTCTGGCGCAGCTTTTTACGCAAGTTCCCGCAATCTGATGTGGATGAGGCGTTCCGTCTTCTTGACCGGGTCGGGCTTGCGCATATGGCCGACAAGCGCGCCGATGAGTTGTCAGGCGGCCAACGTCAACGGGTCGGTATCTGCCGCGCACTGATCCAGAACCCGGCTCTTTTGTTGGTCGACGAACCCACCGCTTCGTTGGACCCCAAAACCTCGCGCCAAATCATGCGACTGATCTGTGAGCTTTGCAAAGAACGTGGGCTCGCGGCGATTATCAACATCCATGATGTCGCGCTAGCACAGATGTTCGTGCAGCGCGTTATCGGATTGCGCTTCGGGGCCGTTGAATTTGACGGGCCGCCAGAAGGGTTGACCCCCGATGTACTGACCACGATTTATGGCGAAGAAGATTGGGAAGCCACGATCGAAAAAGTCGATGACGAAGAAGAGACCGTAGAATGAATACGGAACTCGAGGCCATACTGGGAAAGCCCTGGAAGAAACAACCTTTTGTAAAGCGTCCGTGGCTGCGTTGGCTTTTGCTTGTCGGGTTCTTGGCCTACATGGTGGCCGCAGTCATGACAATCGAGGTGAATTGGTCACGCGTTTACGAAGGTCTGGAACGGGGCAAACAGTTCGTGCTGGCGTTCACCAGCCCCGATTTTACATCACGTTCTGGCGACATCTGGGACGGGATGATTGAAAGCATTATCATGACCGTCGCATCTTCCGTCGTCGGTATCGCGATTTCCATCCCCATTGCGCTGGGAGCCGCGCGTAACGTCGCCCCATTGCCAATTTATTTTATCTGCCGCGGCATCATCGCTGTGTCCCGTGCCTTGCAGGAAATCATCGTGGCCATCCTTCTGGTCGCGATTTTTGGATTTGGGCCGCTTGCGGGCTTCCTGACGCTCAGCTTCGCAACGATTGGGTTCCTGTCGAAACTGCTGGCTGAAGACATCGAGAGTATGGACCGCGTCCAGGCCGAGGCCATCAAGGCGTCAGGCGCTAAATGGATGCAGTGGATCAACTACGGCGTGCAGCCGCAGGTCATGCCCCGCCTCATCGGGCTTTCGATGTATCGCCTCGACATCAATTTCCGTGAAAGTGCTATTTTGGGGCTGGTCGGTGCCGGTGGCATTGGCGCGACACTTAACACTGCCTTTGATCGGTATGAGTATGATACCGCTGCGGCCATTCTGTTGATGATCATCATCATTGTTATGGCGTTGGAATACATGTCGGGCGTCATCCGGGCGAGGGTGCAGTAATGCCAGTTCTTGAACAGAATGAACTGAAACTATGGCAGCGCCGCACAGGCCGCGAAAGTCTGTTTCACTGGGTGCTCTGGCTAACGGGTGTGGCGATTTTTGCCTATTGCTGGCAACAGATTTCCGCATCAACCACATGGTTTTTTGTTTGGGACGCTCCTCGGATTGCCAACGATATATGGACGCGCGCAACGCCGCCGAAATGGTCATACATTTCGCAACTTGGCAAACCCATCTGGGACACGCTGAACATTGCAACTCTTGGCACAATCATTGCCCTGATCCTTGCTGTGCCCGTGGCATTTGCGGCCGCCCGGAACACCACGCCGTCGAAGCTTCTCATCAGGCCGGTTGCCTTGTTGATCATTGTCTCGACGCGTTCGATCAATTCGCTCATCTGGGCGTTGCTGCTGATCGCGATCATTGGCCCCGGCGTCTTTGCGGGTGTGGTTGCCATCGCGATCCGGTCGATCGGCTTTTGTGCCAAGTTGCTTTATGAAGCGATTGAAGAGATCGACGAAACACAGGTCGAGGCGGTCACCGCAACCGGGGCCACCCGTTGGCAAGTCATGGCATATGGCATCGTGCCGCAGATTTTGCCAGCTTTTGCGGGAATTGCGGTTTTTCGTTGGGACATCAATATTCGTGAAAGCACTGTATTGGGGCTTGTCGGCGCGGGAGGTATCGGACTGCAATTGTCGTCCTCGCTGAACGTGCTGGCGTGGCCGCAAGTGTCGCTGATTCTATTGGTCATTCTTCTTGCCGTTGTGATCTCTGAATGGGTGTCAGCAAAAGTCCGGGGCGCGATCATTTGAACATGCCAGAAGCTTTTGCGGCTTACGAGGCCGTGCGGCATCGCTTGCCAGCGGTGCAACGTGCCGGTTCAGTCCAAAGGCTGCCTGACCTAGGAGGGTTAGCCGACAGCATCGACACGTTTCTGCTGGATGCTTTTGGCGTGCTGAACATCGGCGAGACGGCAATAGCGGGCGTTCCCGAACGTGTGGCTGGCCTGCAAAAAGCAGGAAAACGCGTGATCGTGGTTTCGAATGCGGCCGGATATCCTCACTCGACCTTGATGGAGAAATACAAACGGCTCGGCTATGACTTCGCGCCAGAGGACGTCATCACGAGCCGAAAGACGGTGCTGCACGCTTTGTCATCCGAACCCAAAAGACGCTGGGGGGTTGTGGCTCAAAAAAGCTTTGGTCTTGAAGGGCTGGATCATCTCGATATGGCTTTTCTTGGGGATCATGCGGCGGATTATGACGACGTTGAGGGTTTCTTGATGCTCGGCAGTTCCAACTGGACTGACGACCGGCAAACGCTTTTGGAAGCCTCGCTTGCCCGCAACCCGCGTCCCGTATTTGTCGGCAATCCTGACATCGTCGCACCCCGAGAATACGGGTTTTCGACAGAGCCGGGTCACTATGCCCATCGGCTTGCAGACCAGACGGGCATTGAACCGCGGTTTTTTGGCAAGCCTTTCAAGAATATTTTTGAACTGGCGTTTGCGCAGCTTGGTCCCGTTGATCCCGCGCGCACGGTTATGGTTGGCGACAGCCTGCACACAGACATTTTGGGTGGGCAGGTTGCGGGTATCAAGTCCGCATTGATTGCTGGCTTCGGCTTTTTTGATGGCCATGACTTACACACGCCGATTTCAACGTCAGGTATCATCCCGGACTATATTCTGGGCCGGCCCTGAAACCTCGATCCGACTGTTGCGACTGCCCCAATGCGGCGCTCGCAACTGAGTTATCGACCGTGGGCATCGACTCCGTCTTGACTGTCTATTCAAACATCGAAAGCTCGACAAACGAGCCAATCGCACTGACCAGGATCGGGGATACGATTGCAAGGATTGCCTTGAAAGCATCCAAACTGGCAATGCGGTTGATGTTGAAACCTTCCAATTTTGCCCCCAATTCGTCTTGACCAACCTCACTTGCGGCGCGTTTGAAGCGCTCAATCCGCACGCGCAGGATCAGGCTGACCGGCATATAGTAGGACAAGATCAGAACGGTGTAGGTCACGCCGCGAAACATCGACAAGGAGTTGATGACCCCGTGATGTGCTGCGCGCAGCTTTTCATCCGTGATCATAGCGTTTGGCCATGACATCCAGGACAGCACGAGCACCATGCCGGTGGTTAGCAAAACACCCGAACAGTACAGATACCGCTGCGAGGTCTCTTGCGAGACTTGCAGCGCCTGTGCCTCGATGATCAGCCCATCATCTGTCGTCAGGTCGACCTGACGTGGGCGTGCCAACGACAGGACCATGCCGGCAATGATCGCGGCAGCGGACAGTGAGGTCAGGATGTTCACATGGTTCAGCAGGTATTTCATTGCAAAGAATGCACCTTGACCGGCGCAGGCATCGGCCAGTGCCCCGCCGGGGGCACAGCCGGGCAAGTTCCCAGTGCCAAGTGTTGCGCGAAACAGCTCGTTGCCCAGAAGATAGTGGCTTTCAAAGCTGGCGGGCATCCAGTCAGGCTCAAACGTGGAAAAGCTGAGCGACACAATGATCACCACTACGATCCCGACCAGCGTGTAACAGATCGACCGCAGCGTATGCCGGGCGTAAAGCTCTGCTGTGAACACAGCCGTCAGGGTGACGGTCACCGCAACGAAGAAGAACAGCGCGGCCAGAAATTTGTACCGCGCGTTCAACTCGACCAACGGCGAAAGCTCGTTCAGCGTCACGTCCGGCACCACCAACGAGGTGTCGCCAAACGTGCCAAGCAAGTATTCGGACGCCGTCAGCACCACGATTGGCAAAAGCATAATCAACAGGTGCTTGGGCGCGATCTGCAGCTTCCCGACTTTCAGCGCCGAACGCCCCTTGGCGTGCGATTGCTCAGGGGCAGGGGGATCAACAGGCTGGGTCATCCGATGTCGATATCCGCAATCAGGGTTTTACGCGTGTCTGCCAGCTTGTCGCGAATGATTTCACGTATATCGGCATAGATCGTCGGGCTGAGCGAAACCTTCTGCGCGGACAACCAGTACTCCAGCTCGTTCTTGCCCCAAGACACGAACAGGACGTTCTGTTTCTTGTCCTTGTAATTGAAGTTGAACGCACCCAACGCCATGCTGACGACGTCGCCTGACGCCTCGGCACTGCCGATCTGGAAATTTCCGCCGGTCGAGGTTGAAGTCTCGAAATCAAACAGCTTGATCTTGCCGTCATCCGCCGCCAGCCCGCGCAAGGCCTCCATCGCGCTTTCAACGATCTTGAACTGATTGCCGGTGGCCACTTGTGCCAGCGTGGCCAGGATCACCTTGTCGAAGCTGCCATTGCCTTTCATCTTCTGGCTGGCCTCGAACGGCGCGGCCTCGCGGGTCCAACCCATCAAGCTGAGCATCTCCATATAGGTTGCGTGCCAAGCCTCGCGATCCTTCACCGGATCGGCTTTGGCATCGGCGGCCCGTTGGGCGAATAGCGTGGACAGCAGCACATCCTCTTTCTGGCTGGGGGTCAGATTTTCAACGAAGGAAATCACGCTGGACGCGCTGACCGCGGCTTGCAGTGATTGTTGGTGTGCTGCGTTCTGCGACGTTGGATCGAAATCGTCGCCGGACCGGCTGACCGGGTCCGCAAAGGCCGAACCACGGGATTTCGCACCGGGTGCTGATCTGGGTTTGGCAAGCATGGTCGCGATCAGGATCGCGATCCGTTCCGCCAGATCGCGCGGTTCGCGTTTGTTCAAGGGCGAGGAACCAGACAGCTTGGCATCGCGGAATGCAGGTGGCCATGTGGGGTTCGTGCCGCGCGTGTCGATATGGGTAAAGCTGTTATACCTGCCGATCCCGCCTTTGAAGAACCCTTCTTTGTCGCGCAGCCACCGCAGCGCCTTGGCGACCTCGGGGGCTTTCATCCCGGAGACTTTGAAGTCCAAAGCGCAAAACTTCATATGTTGGCTTTGCTTCGCCCCGCCAATGCACGCGTTATAAGCCGGACCGCGATAGGCGTTGGTGATGGCGATCGGTTTGCCGATCCGGTCGCGGAAATGGTCCAGCGCCTGTGCGGTTTTGGCGATGTTGGTCCAGAGGTTGCGTGGCGGATAGGCGTTCTTGCCCTGACATTTCCCGCCGGGGGTCGAATGGCCGCCCCCAAGGATCAGAAACTCGTCCGTGCTGAAATTCTTCAATCGGAGCGACCGGATGAACCCGTCAAAGTCGGCATAGTCAGACCACTCTAACGCAGCTGTAGCACTTCGAAACCCTGCGCCACGTGATTTGGCTGCCAGGATCGCGTCAACCTCGGCGTCGGGTAGAAGGTCGCGTTCATCGCCTTCATCCTCGTCATCCATGGCGGGGGCGGTTGGTGCCGCACGCGATTTTGTTGCGTCGCTACAGGTGCTGGACGCCGTGCCGACAGGTTGCAGCGTAAACGGGCGATCCAGAACGAAATTCGGCTGTTTCAGCAACCGCTCGAACAGTTGAGGGGTTTGGCTGTCGCTGCCAATCTCCTCATCGATGGCGGCACGGAATGCGCGATAATCGCCATGAAAACGCCCGCTGTCCCACACCTGCAACAGAGCGCCGGTAAAGGCCCCGTTTTGCGGTCCGTCCATCGCATATTGCGTGTCTTTGCAGGCTCCAAGGTTCAGGACAGAGGCCTGAATGGGACTGCTTAGCGGTGCGGTCATGACGCTTTCTTTCATCGCGCTGTAAGATTTTGAGGCGGTGCGATAGGCCGCCTCGTTGGCCCGCCAGACACGGTCTTCGATATGCAAGGGCATCGCGCGGATCCGCGGGTCATGGGGCATGGCGCGACCGAACAGCTCGGTCGGGGCGGTCGGCCCGAACCGCGCCATCGAGCCTGAATGGCAGGTGTCCGGCACAACCAGCACACGCACGCCGTCCTTGAACTGCGTCCAAAGCATGTAAAGTTCGTCGTCTGCGATTTGGAAGTCGTAAAGGCACAGCGTTTCATCCATCCGCTGGCTGTCATCGTCGTGGTCTTCGTCCTGATTAAAGTCCGGCACCCGCCCGCCATGGCCCGAGACCGAGAGCAGGAACATATCGCCAGGGGACAGATCTTTCGCGGCGCGTTCGATCTGCTCGACCACGTTCTGACGGGTGGCATCACGGGTCAGCAGAAGCTCGGGCTTAAAGCCCTCGGACTCCGCGAGGCTCTGCATTGCCAGCGCGTCGGATTCGCAAGCGGTCAGTTGCCCGTCCCAGCCATCGTAGTGGGCGGGGTCAACGGTGTTGACGCCCACATGCAGAGACATTCCCTTCGCCGCGCCGCCCGCGATGAGCGGGGGGGCTTGCAGGGCGCGCGACAGCTCCGTCGCCGACCCGAACGGACCGCTGATCACAACCGGAGGACCGCTGCGCGCATTGGCAATGCGGTCAATCTCGCGGCGGAATTTCTGGGCGACGTCGCCATAACCTTCGCCGGTCGGGTGCAGCCCGTCAAACCAGCGGTGATTGCCCACCACCCCCCGGCAGTCGATATAGGTCACATGGGGCATGGAACGGGCAAGGCGACGCAGGCGCCGGTTGAACTGGTCCATCATCTCGGCGGCGATGGCCATTTGCAGCGACTTGTTGCGAATGCCGCGCGATTCCATGGGTTTTCCCAGCCACTTGTCCTTGTTTGGCACGGGATAGTCGTAGCCGTGGCACAGGATGCTGACATGTGGGAATTTCTGGTGCACGTCCCGGAACATCCGCCCGTAATGAGTCAGCGCATCGTCCAATAGCGCCTGAAACGATGGTAGCAGATAGTCTGCTGGAGCGAGGTCTGGGTCGAACGCTTCCAGATGTGCGGCAAGAGCACCACCCGCCACCAGATCGTTACCACCGCCGGACAGAAGCAAAATACCAGCGCCAGTTTCTTCCAGCGCGCGTGTGTATTCCTGCTTGTCTGCCATGCGTTTCAGAAGATCGCCCGCTGCGCCCAGCGAATATATCGCATAGCGGTGCATCAGGTGGTCGATCGTGTCGCGCAGGCGGATCGGATACTGAAACCAACTGTCCCCTTCGGACACGATGATCGGGCCATCATACCCCCGCGCGAGCTTTTGTTGAAACACGTTTCTGCGGCTCATTCGCGCAAACCAGTTGGCCGAGTTCATCAGCGCAGCCGACCGCTGTGCGGCGTTCGGACCACGCGGTATCTGCACTGTCGCCGGGTTCAGCTTGAAATGCGGATCGAAAGGGCCTGACCGCTCCTCGTCGAGTATGAAATACTCTGAGAAATCGGTATCATCGGCGTCCAATTCCGCCATTTTCGACATCAGTTGTTCGACTGTGATCTTGGTCATTGCTGTCTCCTTCGCGGCGTTCAGTGTCCCTTTTCCTGAAATCCTTTAATGCATTCGAAAATGCTTTTGGTGATGGTGGGGTCGTCGTTCAAAACGCTCTGGGGGATGCGGTCCAGATCGTGTTTCTGTGCGGCAATCCGGTTCAGCCGGAAAACGGCGTTTCGGACTGGCGATGCGTTGTCGTCGGCCACGCCTGACATGCCCAGAAACGGGCGGGGCCGCAGAAGATAGGGCGCGGATGTGTCGTCGGCGTTCTGGGGCAGAGGGTATCGGTCTTCGAACGCGCGCGACACTAGGTGCAGGATGGATTTGCCATAGGCGCCGAAATTCACGCGCTCTTCCAAATCGGGCGTCGGAACGTAGATGCGCGCACGTGGTGGCGTTGTGAATTCCAGATATTCTTGCACGACGGGCTTGCGGGACGATGATTTACGCTTCTTTTTGCCATCTGCGGCGTCGTTCATCACGTTGATCAGCGGGATCAGGCGTTTCTGCGCCCGCGGCATGCCGATTGCAGGATGTATCAGGTGCAGGGTGTCGAACCGATCCGATCCGCCGGGAGTCAGCGACGCGGGATCAAACCAGCGCGTCTTGTGTTCCAGCAGCGACAGCATCTCGTGCACCACCAACGCACCGGCGCCTTCCGCGACGATATGCAGTTCGCATCCCGTGTTCTTTTTCAGCTCTAGAAGGTCAAACAACAGATCGCCGACAAAGCCGGTCTTGATCTTGTCCTGGTCTTCATTTTCGAAATCTTCATAAGGCAGTTCTTCGGTGCCCCGCAGCGCACGCCGTGCACCCAGCTCGATGTCGCGCCAGAAAGCCCGGCCCACACCGCGCACCCGGTTTTCGATCAGCTCGTCCAGATGGGCGGCGTTTTCGCCTGCTTGTTCCTCGCAACTGTCAAACAGGCTTTGCAGCACCTCAAGCGACTTTTCCACGAAGCTGTTGCACCAGAAAACCGTGTAAGGATAGAGCCCCAGATCCTTGATCAGGGTCTTACGACCTACGGCATCAGCAAAGGCGGGTTTGATCCCTTCAAGGCTGCCGGGGATCCACACTAGGACGCCGCGATATTGGTTGTCCTTGTTGGCTGGGTCGGCATTTGGGTCAAGCCGTTCTGATAAGTATGTGCGGGTGCGCGTCCAGCCATTCTTGAACGATGGATAAGACCCCGTTGCCACGTGATATCCGTCATCCAGATGCATGTAATGGCCAACAAGTTCGAAACAGGGGGTCGAGCCGGATTGGATCGGATCGGTGTCGCCTTTGGTACCCTTTTCCCCGACCGACGCGCCAAACGCTGAGGGCGCGAAAACCCCAAGCCGCAGGACCCAACTGTCGACCACATTCTGTGCCCAATCTGCATAGGACCACAGTGCAATCCCCGCCTGTCCCTGGTAGCCGCCCCATTTGGGGCCCCAAGAGTTCAGGACATGAAAGCCCTTTTCATCATAACCGGTGACAACAAAGGCATGGGTTCCGGTTTTGCCGTGGACGGGGGGCCACGTGATCAGCCCGCCATTGTCTGGCGTGGCCGCCAGCCATCCGTCATGCACATTTGCGGTGGTCAGGATCGCCTCGGCATCATTCAGAGCCGCATGGAAATGGTTCAGGATCGAGGCCAGTCGGAAATAGGCCCCCAACCCGATCTCGCGCGCTTTCTTAGCCTGCCCAACGGTGGTGAATTTGCGCCCCTTGTCCAGCCCGTCCGCAAAATAACTCTCGCTTTGCCAGCGGCCTTCATCGGTGGCCGGTTCAGCAAAGGGCCAATCACGACATACACCGTGGTGATAGAACCCTTTGATCGCGGACCTAAGCGTCAGAATCCCTTCCTCGGTGGTTACCTCGCCGTTTTCAAGTTCGGGATAGCGGTCATGGAATGACGCCATGCGATACAACATGTCCGCGCTGACGATATCTTCCATCACTTTGGTCAGATCAGGCATAGCCTGCCCGTTTGCACTGGGCGCGCGGCGCAAATGTTGTAAATGGCGTTGAATGTCGATCAGATTTGCCAGCGCGAAACCGACACAGCGGCCACTGGCCCCCTGATTGCGCGCGCCAAATATCGGCACCTGCAACCCGGTTTCGGGATCAGGGGTCAGAAGGTTCGGATTCAGGGATACTGTGTCGCGCAGCACCGTCAGATTTGGGTAATAGTCCTGATCGCGCAGGTCTACCCAATCGGCACGCACGCCGGTATCCTTGATCAAGGATCGCGCAAAACTGGCCATCGAAAAACCGCCAATCAAAAAGTTAGGTATTTAAAATCAACTAAACAAAGAAATAATGTTACGCCATTCTATCAGAAAATGGTCAAAATCAAAATTCTGCGTGCTGAATAGAAAAAAATTGAATATTTTCAATTTATTGGCGGATTTCTGTTGGTGATCAGGCTCAGGTTTGTTTCACCCGTTTGCGCGTAGCGAGACTCATGGGAAAAACCACTCCACCAGCGGGTCTTACCCGCGTTCCAATCTTTTCGAAGAAGTCCTGCAGGGTTACAATCGTCACTCGGCTGGAAGTGCTGCCTTACCTGCCACCGTGCGACTTGCCCGCTTTTCGCCGAGCACCAGCATGGATGGCGTAACAATGAGCGTCAGCACAGTTGCAAAGACCAACCCGCCCGCAATGGCGCTGGACAGTTCGGTCCACCACTGGGTCGACGGCGCGCCGTAAACAATCTCTCGGGTGAAGAAATTGATGTTCAGTCCGATCACCATCGGCATCAGGCCAAGCGCCGTCGTCACCGAGGTCAGCACGACCGGGCGCAGGCGCTGAGCGCCGGTGCGCAGAGCAGCCTCGAGCGGCGACGCACCGTCAGCCTTCAGCTGGTTATAGGTGTCGATCAGCACGATATTGTTGTTCACCACGATCCCGGCCAAGGCGATCACACCAATGCCACCCATAACGACCCCAAAAGGGCGCCCGGTGATCATCAGGCCCAACAACACGCCCGCGATGGAAAAGATGATCGCTGACATCACCACAAAGGCTTGCCAGAAGCTGTTGAACTGGGTCAGGAGGATGAGGAACATCAACCCGATGGCTGACAGGAAAGCCCCGATCAGGAAGGTCATCGCCTCGGCCTGTTCTTCCGCCTCGCCGCCGAATTTTACGCCGACACTTTGGGGTAGCTCGATCTTCTCCAACTCGGCTTGCAGCGCAAGGATCTGGTCGTTGACCAACACGCCTGGCGCCACATCCGCCGAGATCGTCACGACGCGCTCTTGATCGATGCGCGTGATGACCCCGCTGCGGGGGGCCGGCTCAAAGGACACGAAATTCGAAATTGGAACCAACCCTGCACTGGTCGGCACTCTCAGGTTCTGAAGTTCGGCCAAAGTGCGGTCAATGGCAGGGAAGCGAACGACGATGTCGACCTCGCCGTCGCTGTCCGTCGGGCGATAGTTGGCGACGGTGATGCCTTGCGTCAAAAGCTGCACAGCCTGACCAAGAATAGCGACATCCGCGCCACTGCGCGCGGCCTCGGAGCGGTCGATGGTGATTTGCCATTCCACGCCGGGCGACGGCCGGGTTTCGACCACATCGATGAACCCTCCAAGGCGCTCCATCGTTTTGATGAGCAGTTCGACCCCGGCAACCTGTTCCGCCGGATTGCTGGACACAACGTCCAAATTCACGGGTTTGCCACCACCGGGACCGGCGTCGGCGGTTTGCACCTGCACGTCGATCCCGGGTATTGTTGCAACGTCGGTGCGGATATCCTCGGCGATGTCTGAGACGGGTCTGCGGGTATCCCAATCTGCCAGCTCCAGCTGTAACGATCCGATGACGTCGCTGCCATCACGCCCGCCGCCTGAACGGGCATAAACGCTCGCGATTTCAGTGTAGTTCGTCAACTTGGCTTCGACCTGCCGCACCAGCGCATCTTGTTCGTAGACCGAGAAGTTGTCTTTGGCGCGCACTTCGACCTGCGCGTAATCCGGTTCGACCTCGGGGAAGAATGTCAGACCGTTTCCCAATGATCCGTAGGCAAGGAAAGACGCAACCAGCGCCATCACCGCGAAGCTTAACGTGATGCCGGGGCGTCGGATCGACCAATTCAGCAAGCGCACATAGGCCCCCATAAAGCCGGTCATCGTGCGTGGATCACCGCGTTCGGCGGCATAATGCAGCGCCTTCGATTTGGCCGACTGGCGCTGTTGCTTGCCAATCAGGCCGCCAACAACCGGAATGAAGATGAGCGCCATGAACAACGACGCGGCCAAGGTGAAGATCACCGTGATTGGCAGGAACTTCATGAACTCTCCAACCGTGCCCGACCAAAACAGAAGCGGAAAGAATACGCAGAGCGTCGTGGCGGTCGAGGCGATGATCGGCCATGCCATCCGCTTCGCTGCTTCGGCATAGGCCTGCTTTGAAGACTGGCCTTCATGAAGGTAACGGTCCGCCAGTTCGACCGTCACGATCGCACCATCGACCAGCATCCCGACCACCAAAATCAGCGAGAACAGGACCACGATGTTCATCGTGTAACCCATGAAGTAAAGTCCCGCGACACCCGTCAAAAACGCGCCGGGGATTGCAAGCCCCACCAGCAAAGACGAGCGCAACCCAAGCGCATAGACCACCACGATCATCACAAGAATAATCGCAGCAATCACGTTCGCTTCCAGATCCGAGAGCATGGATTTAACCTGTTCGCTTTCATCAAGCGTATAGGCAATATGTACGCTGTCAGGCCAACCGGCCTGCGCTGTGTTGATCACATCGCGCACTTCGGCGACCGTTTCGATAATATTTGCGCCGACACGTTTCTTGATCTCAAGAGCCAGCGCTGGCTGCCCGTCGATCCGGGCGAAGCCGTCGGGGTCTTTGAACGTCCGCCGGATGGTGGCAACATCGGAAAACGGCACAACTGTCTGACCACGCACCAGAACAGGCAGCTCCATGACGTCGGATATCTCTTCGATCAGACCCGGCACTTTCAAAACCAAACGCCCGGCTTCACTTTCGATGGCGCCGGCGGCGATCAACTGGTTGTTGCGATTGATGGATCCGATCAATTCCTCGAATGTGATATTGTAGGTCTCGAAAACCGTGGGATCGATCAGCACCTCAAGAAGTTGCTCGCGCTTGCCGCCAATATCGACCTCGAGTACACCTCCCAGCGCTTCAATGTCGTTCTTCAAATCATCCGCCAGATCATTCAACGTTCGTTCCGGCACCGGCCCCGACAGGATCACGGTCAGGATGGGGAACAAGGCGGTGTTGATCTCGGTCACTGTTAAGCGCGCGTCCTGTGGCAGGTCGTTTTCTGCCTTGTCAGCGGCTTCACGAACCTTTTGCAGAGCGTCGTCGGCATCAAAGCCGGGCTCGAATTCCAGCTGAACGCTGGCATGGCCTTCGCTGGCGGTCGCGGTCATGGATTTCAATCCGGTGAGCGACGCAAACTCGGTCTCCATCGGGCCGATCAGCACATCCTCGGCATCTTCCGGCGAAATGCCGTCCAGCCCGGTCGAGACATAAACGATCGGGATCGGGATCTCTGGATTGCTTTCCTTTGGGATTGCGTAATAGGCGAACGAGCCGATGGTCAGCAGGAAAACCAGCATCAGCAGCACGACTTTGCTGCGATTGAAGGCAGCTGAGATCAGCATCTTCATTGGGGGTCCTCAGTCGCGGTCGGCACATTTTCGGGGCGCGGATCGACAGTGTCGCCTGCATTCACAAAGCCTTGGCCAACCGTGATGATGTCAGCACTTTCAGGCAGCCCGGTGACCCAGATGCCGTCTGTTTGGGCCCGCACGATCGACACAGGTGCGAAGGCGACTGTGTTGTCGTCATTTACGGTCTTAATCCCCAACTCGCCGTCTGCCCCAAGCGACAGGATAGCGGGCGAGATGAAGTGGCCGCGCGCCTTGCCGGTTGGGATGGCGATGCGCGCACTTAGGCCAGCGGGCATTTCGCTGTCGGGGTTGTCGACGGTGACTTCGACGCGAAAGGTGCGTGTTTGGCTGTCAGCATTGGCCCCGATGAACGCCACGGTCCCGGGGCGCACTTCCCCGGTTATGAAGGACACTTGTGCGGCTTGCCCTTTCTCGAGCCGTGACAAGGCCTGTTGCGGCACTTGGACGACGATTGTCAGGGGGTTGTTGTCCAGAAGTTCGGCAACCACATCGCCGCTGTTCACAAATTCTCCTTCGTCCAGCGTCATGTCGTTTAGACGTCCGGCGAAGGGAGCGCGAATCACGGTGTTTTCAAGCTGTTCCTGCGCCGCCGTTACCGCCGCCTCGGCCGAGGCTTTGGCCGCACGGGCTTGCAAAACACGATCTTCGGTGGTGATGCCGCTTCTTTGAAGCGACGTGGATTTTTCCAGATCGCTGGTCGCCTGTTCCAACTGGGTTTGGGCCTGGACGAGTTGTGCCTCGATGGTCTCCGCGTCAAGGCGCGCAATCTCTTGGCCAACGGCGACCAAATCGCCACGTCCGACGGCGACCGATACGACCTCGCCTCCGGTCTTGGCGGTTATGCTGGTGGCACGGTCCGGGATGGATTGCCCTTCCGAGATCAATACCAGCTCAATATCCTGCGCGGCCGAGGTCATGACGGCCACCGCGACAGCGCGCGCAGCAGGTTCTTCGGTGGTTTCTTCATCAGGCTGCGACGGTAAAATGAAGCCGCTGCCCATCCAGCCGATCAGCACCACCGCAAACATCGCGGCAAGCCACTTTGACTGCCCCGATCCCTCGTCATCGTCGAATTTCAATTGCCCATTCAAATCTGGCAGCTCGTCTTTCGGCATCGGACCGTCCTTCAAAAGAATTGCACGCAAGGATCGACCTGCGCCAGTATTAGAAAGTTAACTAGGTTCACATTGGGTGAATTTCCAGACGCTATTGCCGAAAATTTAGAAATCTTGCCGATCTCTGCAAGTTTTTTGTCCTTTGCCTATGTGCCCCGCGCCGATCTGCTTTGAAAGCGGGGTCAAAGCAGATCGATGTAACCATGATTTGACGGCCGCTTAAAATAGGGCACCGGCCGTTACACTTGGCTTGGCAGCCACAGAACAATCATCGGGAAGGCCACAAGAAGGGCGATCGTGATCGCATCCGCGATGAAGAACGGCGTGACACCCTTGAAGACGTCCTGAACGCTCAGATCATCGCGCACCCCGGCCACCACGAAACAGTTCAGGCCGATGGGTGGCGTGATCAGGCAGAACTCGGCCATTTTCACAACGAGTATCCCGAACCAGATCGCACACATCGGGCCCGACATGCCAAAGGTGCTGTCGGCGGCGGATACAGCCTCGCCGCCATTCAGCGCCATGACCGCAGGATAAACCACAGGCAGGGTCAGCAGCAGCATTCCGATGGCATCCATGAACATGCCGAGGACGGCATAAGCCAGCAGAATGCAAATCAGGATCAGCATAGGCGACACGGTCAGGGATGTGATCCAGTCCGAAAAGGCTGTGGGAAGCTCGGCGAACCCCAAAAACCGGACATAGATCAGAACGCCCCAGATAATGGTGAAGATCATCACGGTAAGCTTTGCCGTCTCCAGAAGGGCATCCTTCAATTCGGTCCAGCGCATGCCTTGATAAAGCGCCATGACAAAGACCACGAACGCGCCGATTGCGCCGCCTTCGGTCGGCGTGCCCCAGGCGTCTCCGCCGAACGGATTATAGACGAAGAAAATGATGGTCACGACCACGAAGACGATCGGAAGGGCGGGCGGAAGCGAGGCAAAGCGCTGTTTCCATGTAAAGCCGGTGACGGGTGGGCCGAAGCCTTTGATGCTCATCGCCATACCGATGATCAATAGGCCATAAATGATCGCTGAAAACGCGCCTGGGATGAAGCCGGCCAGAAGCAGTTTGCCCACGTCCTGTTCCACAATGATGGCATAGATCACAAGGATTGCCGAAGGTGGGATCAAAGACGCCAGCGTGCCGCCTGCGGCGACCACGCCAGCCGCGAACCGCTTGTCATAGCCGATAGCCAGCATCTCGGGGATGGCGATGCGGGCGAAGACGGCAGACGTTGCGACCGAAGCGCCAGACACCGCCGCAAACCCTGCCGTTGCAAACACGGTAGAGACGGCGAGCCCGCCCGGCACCCAGGCAAGCCAGCGTTTGGCGGCCTCAAACAGCGCTTTTGTCAGCCCCGCGTAATAGGCCAGATAGCCGATCAGAATGAAGGTGGGGATCAGGCTGAGCGCCTGAGAAGACACCTTGGAATGCGGCACTTGGCCTGCGGTTTTCACAGCGACCGTAAGTGCCTTTCCAAAACGCGACGGGTCATATCCGAATTTTGCCCAGAAGATCCAGATCAGTCCGATCAGCCCTGCAAGCCCGGCCGCAAAGGCGACCCGCATCCCGACGACAACCAGAACCAGCATACCACCAGAAACGATCAGCCCAATATCGATGGGTTCCATGGTTAGGAGCCCCCCATGTCATGGCCAGATACATGTTCGGCTTCCATCGCGGCCTGCGTGGCCGCATCGGCCACCAGCGGTACCGCGATCGGTGAGGTGTCGTTGCGCACAAACGCCCGACCAAAGGCATAGATTTGCAGGGCCAGCCGCAGGCAAATCACGCTGAAGGCGACGGGTGCCAGCAACTTGGCTGGCCACAGTGGCAAGGCAATGTCCATCGAGCTGTCGCGGCTCCACAGTGGGGCGCCGAAATCAAAGCTGCGGGCGAAATGCGCCCAGCTGCCCCAGACGATCAGCACCATGAAAATCAGAATTGCGAGCGTGGTGAACATCTCGACCAGATACAGCGGACGGCCACGCAGTTTGCCGACCAGCATATCCATCCGAATGTGACCCCCATCGCGCTGTGTATAGGCAATACCCATGAAGGCGATTAATGGCATAGCCTGTTCAATCCAGTCGATATAGCCGGGCAGGGGCTGCTGGAAAAAATTGCGCCCGCCGACGGAGACGACGGCCAGGATCATCAGGGAAAACACGGCAAGCCCGCTGATCAACGCAAGCGCGGTTTCAAGCCGGTACAGGCCTTGGTCAAGTTTGCTAAGGCGGCTGTCGTCAGACAGCACAAGGGACGAACCAGCCATGAAAACCTCATAAGCTAAGGGCGCTGGGGGACAGCGATTACCCTGCGCCCTTTGGTCCGGGGCGCAGGGTGGATTGGCTTACTTCGCCTGCGCAATCATGCCAGTCACAAGATCGTAGAGTTCTTGTGCGGGCAGACCACGGGCGGCGTTTTCCTCGATCCAAGCGGTGGCAGCGGGCGCAGCGGCAGCCGTTTTGAACGCAGCAAGTTCTTCGTCCGAGAAGGTGACTTGTTCGATGTCACGTTCTTCCAGCGCTGGACCCCATGCGGCCATGGTTTGGTTGTTGTAGAATTCAACGTAATGCGCCAGCGCCTCGTCCACCGAACCAAGCAGCGCGTCGCGGTGTTCATCAGACAGGCTTTCCAGCGCGGGTGTGTTGACGACGACAGGGCAGTTAACCGTGCCGGGGTTCAGGTTGGTCGTCCACCATTTTCCGTTTTCGATCGTGCCGAACGACATATGCGCGTGGGGCGCAAAGGACACGGCTTTCACGACGCCGCTGTCCATCGCCTGTCGCACCTCGGTGGCCGACATCGACGTCGGCACCGCGCCGACCGTTTCCATGGCCTGACCGATACCACCTGTCGCACGCACGCTCAGCCCGGCAAAATCTGCCAATGTGGCCGGCGCATCACCCACGCCGACAAGGTTGTATTGGGGCAGGGGTGACGGCATAAGCAGGGTTGCGTCCCAGCGCGCCAGATCTTCTTGCGTTGCCGGGTGTTGGTACACAGCCTGGGACAGCGCGATTTCCTGTTCAAGCGTGGTGACGCCTAGGAATGGCAGCTCCAGAACCGTGATCGAGGGGTTCTTGTCACGGTGATAGCCCGCGCAGAACTGCGCCATCTCGAACGCGCCAATGGCGATGCCGTCGAGGTTCTCTGTATTTTTCGAAAGACCGCCATAGCTGAGGTTCAGCGTGAACTCGCCGCCGGTTTTTTCGCTGACAAGCTCGGCCAGTTTTTCAACGTGCTCGGTAAATGCACGTCGCTTGCCCCAAACAGAAACGTTCCATTCGGTCGCCATGGCTTCCGTGGCGAAAGCCAGCGAAACAGCGGCAAAAGCGGTGCGGCTTAGTAGTTGGCGCATGATATACCTCCCAGATGCATGCAGATTTGTGGCGCTACCATGCGACAAATCGGCGGGCTTGGCTATCGGGGAATGCGCACGGGCAATCGCGCGGGTGGGCTTAGGCTGGCGAGGCTCCTATGGCCGTGCGGACGGCCTTGACCCGTTCCGCATTGTCCTTGGCCATGGTTCCATCCGCGTGAACGCGGGAGTTTTCAAATCCCACGCGGCACTTCCCGCCCTTTTGAGCTGCATAAGCCAGTGACGCTGTTTCATTCTGACCAAAGGCGCAAACTGCCCAGTCCGGGGACAGGTCGTGTGCCCCCATCCAATCCAGAAAATCATCCAGATCGTGCGGGTTCGAGTTCTGATCCGTCGCATAACGCCCCAATACGAAAAGTAGTTGCAGGTCGGACGTGGCAAGCAACTCAGCCGGAAGCGTTTTCGCCAGCAACTCGCCGTCGGCACGGTCATACAGAATATGCTGGATCGCGATGCCTTGGGCTGCGCAATCTTCATAAAAAGCTCGGGTTACATCCGCAGGGTCGCGGCACAGCTCGCGGATTGAGGCAGACACCAGAGCTGCGCCTGAGTTCAGAGCAACCTCGCGCTGGTGTGGGGGCTCATATTTCCCGACCGCCTCGGTCGTGATCTGCACGGCCATTGCCGGCAATTGCCCGGATATTTCCTGCACGGCTTCGCGATAGGCCCCGGCATCCAACAGATGGGCGCCCGTGCTGTCGCGCAGGTGAAGATGCAGGCCATCCGCCCCGGCCGCATGGCAGGCCCGCGCGCAGGTCACAATTTCGGGCAAGGTCATTGGCAAAGCAGGGTGATCTGCTTTGGTCAACCGCGCGCCGTTGGGCGCAACCATCAAGGCAGGAAGCGCGGTCATATCACCTCGGCAAAGGTTTTTGACAGTTTGCCGACCAGCTCGTCAATCTGCTCATCCGTGATGATAAACGGGGGTGCGATCAGCACATGGTCGCCTTGACGCCCGTCGATGGTGCCGCCCATCGGGTAACAGATCAGCCCATTGGCAAAGGCCTGCTTCTTAAGCTTGGCGGCGATGCCTTTCTGCGGGTCGAAGGGCGCTTTGGTCTCGCGGTCTTCGACGATCTCAACACCACGGAACATACCACGTCCGCGAATGTCACCAACATGTGGGTGCTGACCGAATTCGGCGGTCAGGGCGGCCATCAGTTTTTCGCCCATCTGCGCCGAGCGGGCCGCCATGCCTCCATCGGTTAGTTTACGCACAACCGCATCCGCCGCCGCACACGCCACCGGGTGGCCGATATAGGTATGACCGTGTTGAAAAAAGCCGCTGCCGTCTCTTACGGCATCGTAAATTTTTCCGGAACACAACATTGCGCCAATTGGCTGGTACCCTGCGCCCAAACCCTTGGCGATGGTGATCAGGTCAGGGGATACGCCGTCGTGTTCGCAGGCGAACAGGGTGCCGGTGCGACCCATGCCGCACATCACTTCGTCTAGGATCAAAAGAATGCCGTATTGATCACAGATCTCGCGAATGCGTTTGAAATAGCCCGGCACGGCGGGCACCGCCCCAGCGGTTGCCCCGACGACCGGTTCTGCAAGGAAGCCAATGACGTTTTCGGGACCTTGGCGCAGCAGCTCGGCCTCAAGCTCATTTGCCGCGCGAAGGCCGTAGTCTTCCTGACTTTCACCTTCATGCCGCAAACGATACTCATAGCACGGCGAGATATGCGAGGCGGACACCATCACCGGATCGAAGGGCGCACGTCGCCATTCGTTACCTCCGGTGCCAAGCGCGCCCAGCGTATTGCCGTGATAGCTCTGCCGGCGCGAGATGAACTTGGTGCGCTGCGGTTGGCCGGTCTCGATCATATATTGGCGCGCCAGCTTCAGCGCGCTTTCGACGGCTTCTGATCCGCCGGACACGAAATAGACCCGCTCAAGTCCTTCGGGTGCATGCGCGATCAAGCGGTCCGCCAGTGATTCTGCGGGGGCCGATGACAGGAAACCGGTATGGGCAAAGGCCAGTTGGTCGACCTGAGTCTTTATGGCTTCCGCAACGTCAGGGTCTGAATGGCCAAGGCAAGAGACTGCCGCGCCCCCCGATCCATCAAGGTATTTTTTACCTTCATTATCAATAATATAAATCCCATCTCCCTTTGCGGCGATGGGTGGTGTGACTTTGGTATGACGTGGAAAGACGTGTGACATGGCGGCCCCCTTGAATTTCGATGCTATTGAAACAAAAAAATCGGTATTTGACAATCCATGAAACAAAGAGAACACTGCCTTTGTCCGACTAGGGGGGCAATTTGGAAAAACGCTTCGAAAAGAGGCTCGCGTTGGCTTATGTCGATCTCAGTGAAGCCTTGCGCAGCGCTGCGGATTTTCTCGTGGCCAATCCACTTGATGCGGTGACGCGGCCATTGCGCACGGTGTCGCGCAATAGCGGTGTGTCACCAGCGGCCTTCTCGCGTCTTGCCAAAGCTCTGGACTATGAAGATTTCGAAGAACTTCGCGAAGAAATGCGCGACAAGATCGACCGCCGGGTCAACAATTTCGCGCAACGAGCCGAACAACTTCAGAAGCAACATGATGATGGCGAAAGCCGGTTTATTGAAACTCATTTCGCGGCTTGTCAGTCGAATCTCAGCCACGCACTGGCATCGGTAGACGAAAAAGACCTTGAAACCTGCGTCGAGGTGTTGGTCAATGCACGTAAGGTTTTGTTACTTGGAGCGTTGGGGTCGACGGGTATCGTGGAATACATGTCCTACATGGCCAATTTCTGCTCAGATCGATGGCTTCTTGCGAATCGCATGGGGGCATCCCTTGGCGGGTCCCTGTCCGGAATGGGCGAACATGATGCGCTTCTGATCGTAACCAAACCGCCCTTTGCCTCGAACGTGATAAAGGCCGCCAAGCTGGCCCATCAACTGGGCGTCTTCGTGATTGTCATCACCGATACCCACGCCTGTCCGGCGCTGGAATATGCGTCCGTCAGCTTCGTTGTAGCGGCGGACAGCGCCAATTTTTATTCATCCTATGTGACAACCTTGTTCCTGATCGAAACGATCATCGGAATGGTTGTCGGACGCTCTGGTGCAGATGCACAAGAGCGTATTGCAGAGGTCGAACTGCGCAATCGCCAATTGGCCGAAGTGTGGTCCGAATAACAAAAGAACATCAATACAAGGGAGTTTAATGATGTTGAATAAGTTCAAAATGGCATTTGTAGGGGTCGCCGCGACGGCGGTTCTAGCGCCTGCCGCGATGGCTGAAGAGTTCATCACAATCGGCACCGGTGGCGTGACCGGCGTGTATTACCCAACAGGTGGCGCGATCTGCCGTCTGGTGAACAAGGGTCGCAAGGACCACGGCGTGCGTTGCTCGGTCGAGTCGACTGGCGGATCGGTCTACAACATCAACACCATTCGCGAAGGCGAGCTGGAATTTGGTGTGGCCCAATCCGACTGGCAGTACCACGCGTATAACGGCACCTCGAAATTCGAAGAGGCTGGTCCCTTCGAAGGTCTGCGCGCCGTATTCTCGGTTCACCCGGAGCCCTTCACCGTCGTTGCTCGTGCTGACGCCGGCATCAAGACGTTCGAGGATCTGAAAGGCAAACGCGTCAACATCGGCAACCCCGGTTCCGGTCAGCGCGGCACAATGGAAGTGCTGATTGAAGCGCTTGGCTGGACCACTGGTGACTTTGCTCTGGCAACCGAGCTCAAGGCGTCTGAACAGTCGGCTGCCCTGTGTGACAACCAGATCGACGCCATGGTTTACACCGTTGGCCACCCGTCGGGTTCGATCCAAGAAGCAACCACCGCCTGTGACTCGGTTCTGGTGGAAGTTTCTGGTGACGTTGTGAACAAACTTGTCGAAGACAACTCGTTCTACCGGACGGCTACCATTCCGGGCGGCATGTATCGCGGCAATGACGAAGACACCATGACCTTCGGTGTCGGCGCGACCTTCGTTAGCTCGGATCAAGTGTCTGAGGACGCTGTGTATGCGGTTGTATCATCGGTCTTTGAAAACTTCGAAGATTTCAAGGGCCTGCACCCCGCTTTCGCTAACCTTGACCCGAAAGAAATGGCGTCGGCTGGTCTGTCCGCTCCGCTGCACGATGGTGCTGCGAAGTATTACAAAGAAAAAGGTCTGATCGAGTAATCTCGTCTCGGATTGCAAATGGTTTGGGGGCGGGTTTCTGCCCCCAAGCATACTGACCCGGCGCCAAGATCGGGCATGTCACTTAGAACGGAACCAGTGTGGGCTGCCCTGTGCAGCAAAGGGAGGGACAGATGTCCACAAAGGAAGAACGCGCGTTAAGCGAAGAAGAACTTCAGGAACTTGTCGCCGCCAGTGATACCGGTGCCCGGAAACCCCATGGGACCGTCGGACTGGCGATTGCCGGGATTGCGCTGGTTTGGTCAATCTTTCAGGTGCTGCTGGCCTCGCCCGTGGCGCCATATGTATTGCCCGGCGATCTAATCAACAACTCTCGCCAAATCCATTTGGCATTCGCAGTGTTTCTGGCCGCTATGGCCTATCCGCTGTTCAAGTCCAGCCCGCGTGATTACATCCCGTGGTATGACTGGATTCTCGGTGTCGGGGGCGCATTCCTCGCCATGTATGGCTATTTCTTCTATGAGAAGATCGTTGCCAATGGTGGTCTTGCGGACGATACCGACGCAATGATTTCTCTGGTTGCGCTGGGCTTTTTGTTCCTCGCGGCCTACCGCACGCTAGGTCCGGTGATGGTCGCTTTGGCCGTCGTCTTCCTGTTCTACGTATTCTTCGGATCGTCCGAAGTGGTGCCCGACCAGATCCGATGGGCTGGTGCGTCGCTTCGTAAAGCCATGAGCCATATGTGGATCACCTCGGAAGGGGTGTTTGGCATCGCACTAGGCGTGTCGACAAAGTTCGTCTTCCTGTTCGTGCTGTTTGGCGCGCTGCTCGATAAGGCAGGGGCTGGCAACTATTTCATTAAGATGGCGTTTGGCGCGCTGGGTCACCTGCGCGGTGGTCCTGCCAAAGCTGCCGTTGTCGGATCGGCTGCAACCGGTCTGATCTCTGGCTCTTCGATTGCCAACGTTGTGACCACCGGCACGTTCACCATCCCCCTGATGAAGCGGGTTGGTTTCTCGGCTGAGAAAGCTGGCGCGGTCGAGGTTGCCTCGTCCGTGAATGGTCAGATCATGCCACCGGTGATGGGGGCTGCGGCCTTCCTGATGGTGGAATATGTCGGCATCTCGTATGTCGAGGTTATCACCCACGCCTTCCTGCCAGCGATCATTTCCTACATCGCGCTGGTTTACATCGTGCACCTTGAGGCGGTGAAAACCCGTATGCCGACTATTGGCAACAAAGTCGTATCCATGGGTAAAACGATCGGTGGCATGTTC
Organism: Aliiroseovarius sp. M344; assembly: GCF_025140835.1. Classification (NCBI taxonomy): domain Bacteria; kingdom Pseudomonadati; phylum Pseudomonadota; class Alphaproteobacteria; order Rhodobacterales; family Paracoccaceae; genus Aliiroseovarius; species Aliiroseovarius sp. M344. The sequence continues at coordinate 2,458,029 of NZ_CP081153.1, read as the reverse complement.
GCCTTCTTCGCGGGCTTCGCCCTTCTTTGCTATGCAACGCAATACCCTGTCGGCTGGATCGTTTCGCTGTTCCCATCTGGGTCCGGCTGGGTGCTGACCTTCCTGTTGGCTGCGATCTATGTTGCACTGATCTATCTGGCAGCGAAAGTGCCAGACCTTGAACAGGATGACCCGAACGCTGAAGTGGTTGAACTGCCGGATGTGGCGAAGATCTACAAGTCAGGTCTTTACTACATGCTGCCGATCATCGTTTTGGTCTATTTCTTGATGATCGAACGCAAATCACCGGGACTGTCCGCATTCTGGGCAACGTTCCTGCTGTTTGGCATCTTGCTGACGCAGAAATCCCTCAAGGCCTTTTTCCGCGGAGAGAGCAACCCGATCGCACAGCTTCGCGACGGTGTTACGGACCTGATTGAAGGGATGATCGACGGCGCTCGCAACATGATCGGTATCGGCCTGGCAACAGCCACTGCCGGTATTATTGTGGGCACTGTGTCATTGACCGGGATCGGTCAGGTCATGGCGGATTTCGTCGAGTTCCTGTCCGGCGGCAATCTGATCCTGATGCTGGTCTTTGTAGCGATCCTGTCATTGATCCTCGGGATGGGTCTGCCAACGACCGCGAACTATATCGTTGTGTCATCACTGATGGTTTCGGTTGTGGTCGAGCTGGGCGCGCAGTCTGGTCTGGTCGTGCCGTTGATCGCGGTGCACCTGTTCGTGTTCTACTTCGGGATCATGGCGGATGTGACGCCCCCTGTGGGGCTGGCGAGTTTCGCGGCCGCCGCCGTATCTGGTGGTGATGCGATCCGAACTGGTTTCACGGCGTTCTTCTACAGCCTTCGGACCGTGGCGCTGCCGTTTGTGTTCATCTTCAACACCGACTTGCTGCTGATCGACGTGACTGTGACCCAAGGCATCATTGTCTTCATTGTCTCGACAATCGGAATCCTTGTCTTTACGGCGGGGACGATGGGCTGGTTCCTGACCAAGTCGCGCATTTGGGAAACCGTCGCGCTTCTGCTCATTGCTTTCGCGCTGTTCCGTCCTGGGTTCTTCATGAACCAGATCCAACCGCCATTTGCGGAAATTCCGCCCGCGCAGTTTGCAACCGCGCTTGAGGAAGCTTCGCCAGGTGATCAGCTTCGGACTGTGATCAGAGGCCCTGACTTTGACACGCTTGAAAGCAAAGACCTGACGGTTGTGTTCGACATCCCCGAGGGTGCAGATGCGCAAGCCCGTATGGACAGCCTTGGTGTCATGATTGTGCCAGAGGGCGAGACGATGAAGTTGGATGAACCGATGTTTGGCACCTTCCTGTCTGAGAAGCTGTCGACCTTCGATTTCTATGGCGACGAACCCGTACAGATTGCAGCGGTGCAGGCACCGTCCAATCAACTGCCCAAAGAACTCATCTTCATCCCGGCTTTGTTGCTGTTGGCGCTCGTCGCCTTCCTGCAATCGCGTCGCGCAGAAGATGAAACACCACAAGGAGAACCGGCATGAGCAAATCAATCCTTTGTGCCGTCGACATCAATCGACCTGAAGAGGAGAAAGAGGTGCTGATCACCGCAGCCAAGCTGGCCAAGATGGACGGCGCTCAGCTGGACGTGATCACTGTTGTGCCGGACTATGGCAATTCGGTCGTCGGGGCCTATTTTCAGGACCATGAAGTGGAAGGGGCCAAAGCGAAAGCTGGCGAACTTCTGAAAGACCTGACGACGGTTGCCTTGGGTGACCAACAGAATGCCGATATCCGGCATGTTGTTGCGATGGGCACTGTCTATGAAGAAGTGCTTCGCGCTGCAAAGCTTGGCAGTTCGGACTTGATAGTCATCGGCGCACATAGCCCGGACTTTAAGGACTATCTGCTTGGACCGAACGCAGCCCGCGTGGTGCGCCACTCGGCCTGTTCGGTTTATGTGGTGCGCCATTAGGACGTGAAATCTGTCCGTCCGGCGCAGCTTGTGTCGGGCGGACACTACCCGCGAATTGGTCAGTTTCGTTGGATCGTAAGTCGCGCCCTTAACCCCTTTGCCCCCGCTTCAAATCGCAACGAGCCACCATGTTGGTTGGCGACGGTAGAGACGATGGTCAGTCCCAGACCGAACCCACTGGTATTCATCGTGTTTTCGCCGCGTTCAAACGGCGCCATCATGCGCTCGACATCCGCAACGGAATAGTCAGAGCCTTCGTCCTCGACGATAATGGTTGCCGTGTTTGCGTCGGTTTCCAAATCGACCATCGCACGGCGTCCGTATTTCAGGGCATTGTCGATCAGATTGGTAATCGCGCGCTGAAGCGAGATCGGGCGCGCTGTCACCAACACCCGGCGTTCGTCCGGTAAAGTGCTGTAGCCCTTGCGTGACATGAAAACTGAACCTGCGCTTTCGACGATCACCGGCTCATGCTCACGCACCGAGACCGGGCTGCCAGTGTCCTGATAGTCCGCAACCAGCGCATCAATCAGCGAGGTCAGCGAAAGCTGCTTTGGTTCTTCGGCGTTGATTTCGGACTGAGTATAGGTCAGCACGCTTTCGATCATACCGGTCATCTGGTCGATGTCTGCTTCCAGCTTCCCGCGCAGCTTCTCGTCTTCGATAAGCGCCGCTCGCAGTCTGAGCCGAGTGGCCGGGGTGCCCAAATCGTGGCTCACACCGGACAGGACCATGGCGCGCTGGGCAAGTTGGTCGCGTTCGGCCTCAAGGTAAGAGTTTACTGCCGCCACGATGTTGCGCAGTTCGGTCGGTCCCTCGGTGTCATAACTTTCGGGGCCGCCAAAGCGGCGCCGGGATCGCAGCGCCAAGGCGAAGGTTTCAAAACTCGCGGCCGTATTCCCGACATGGGTCAGCAAGGCTGCCAATGCGATCATAGCCACGATGGCGACCGGCACGCGCATGTCAGACGGGGCTTGATCGCACCCCCAGATATTGGTGCCATCGACGCGTTGCCAAGGCTTGCCAGCATACCGTGCAAATAGGATGGGTTCGCTGCAATAGGTCGCCAGCAATCGCGTCACTTTACCCAATTTCTCAGCTGGGATCAGGTCGTTGGTCGAAACGATGTCAGACACGGGATAGACAAGCTGATCGGAGACGATGCCTAGGGTCAACACCGCACGGTCCGTTGGCGACGTCGTGTTGATCAGGATCGAGACATTGGTGACATAAGCAGGGCGGGGAACATCTGGAAGCCGATCGAAGTCGCCCGCCTCGGCAAGCGCGGCATTGTCGATCGACAATTGGTTGATTGATATCTGATCGTCGGGATGCACCCCAAGGCGCAGCGTTTCATAAACGGTGAAACCGGCGGCATAGGCGCGCGACAGATGTTGATCCCACGCCCGCGACGACCCCAACCACAGTCCTGCCGCTGTGACGCCAGCCACGAAGGCCAGTGCGACCCACGCACCGCCGATCAGGCGCAGGGATGGTCGTTGGGCCATCAGGTGTCTTCGACCTTAACGTCGACGGCAAAGATATACCCGGTGCCACGTTCGGTTCGCAGCATCTGCGGATCTTTGGGGTTCTTCTCGATTTTCGAGCGAAGCCGCCCGACCAAAACGTCAATTGCGCGGCTGGTGACTTCAGGCTGGTCCGTATCACCCGTAACATCCAGCGCGCCCGCAATTTCTTCGCGTGTCAGCGGAATATGAGGATTGGCCAACAAAACCTTCAGAAGTGCTGTTTCGCGCTGTGATAGGGCAACCTGAAACCCTTCGGGCGACAGCACTTCGTCGCGCTTGCCGTCATACACCCAACCACCGAACTGAAACACAGAGACGCGGCGGCGATAGGACAGTGACGGCGTGCGCTGCGCGCGGAGCAGCACCGCCCGCACGCGGGCCAGCAAAAGCTCCGGATTGAACGGTTTGGCGATATAGTCGTCTGCACCGACCTCGTATCCGGCCATGCGTTGGTGGTCGGCAGACAAGGCCGAGACAAGGATGATCGGAACCTCTTGTTTGGCGCGAAGACGGCCACAGATTTCGACCCCGTTTTCATCACCAAGCATCACGTCCAGCAAGATAAGGTCGATGCGTCCGGCCTCTAGGTGATGGCGGATTTGGTGTTCTGTCGCGGCTGGCAGCGCGATAAACCCCTGCTTTTGCAGAAACTGCGTCATCATTGACCGCATGTCTGCGTCGTCATCAACAACAAGTAGTCTTGGAATTGTCACTCTCAGGGTCCCCTCCCGGTGAAAACCCGGATCCTCATGGTCTGCATTGTAACAACAAGCAACAGAATCAAGGTCTAGGTAACAAGCTGTAACAGATTGACAAGAAATCTGCATCGGCGGGCGCCATAAGCTGAAGTTGACCGTTGTTCCGACTCGGCACTGCACGGCATGATAACGCTATCGCCGCCGTGGAGGGTGGCAGATTATGGGAGGACTCTAATATGAAAAGAACCGCTTTTGCGGCCGTATCCGCGTTTGCTGTCATGGCAAGCAGCGTTGCAGTGGCCGAACCGCAAGCTGAAGTGTTGCACTGGTGGACCTCGGGTGGCGAAGCCAAATCCGTGGCCGTCCTGCAGGAAGAATTCGCCTCAAAAGGTGGCACCTGGACCGATATGCCAGTTGCTGGTGGTGGTGGCGATGCCGCTATGACCGCCCTGCGCGCACGTGTTTTGTCAGGCAATGCTCCGACAGCCGTTCAGTTGAAAGGCCCCGCCATTCAGGAATGGTATGAAGAAGGCGTTCTGGCTGATATCTCGGCTGTTGCCGATGCAAACGGCTGGGCAGATGTTTTGCCTGACTCGATTGCAAACCACATGAAATGCGAAGGCACATGGTGTGCGGCACCCGTGAACGTGCACCGGATCGACTGGATCTGGGCCAATGCGGGCGTGTTGGAAGCCAATGGCATCACGATGCCGACAACTTGGGACGAGTTCAACGCTGCCGCTGACAAGCTGTTGGCCGCTGGCGTCATCCCGCTGGCCCATGGTGGTCAGGCTTGGCAGGACGCTACCGTTTTTGAAGCCGTCGCGCTGGGCATTCTTGGCCCGGATGGGTTCAAGAAAGCGTTTGTGGACCTGGACAAGGACACTTTGACGTCGGATGGCATGGTCGCTGTTTTCGATCAGATGCGCAAAATGCGCGGCTATGTGGATGACAACTTCTCGGGTCGTGACTGGAACCTGGCGACTGCCATGGTCATGAACGGCGAGGCTGCATTCCAAATCATGGGTGACTGGGCCAAGGGTGAATTCCTTGCGGCTGGCAAAGTGCCGGGCGAAGACTTCCTGTGCCAATCGACACCGGGTGAAGGCTTCCTGTACAATGTTGACAGTTTTGCCATGTTCAATGTGGACGGTGACGACAAGAAAGCCGGTCAGGATCTTCTGGCAGAGCTGATCGTCGGCAAGAACTTCCAGAAAGTGTTCAACCTGAACAAGGGGTCGATCCCTGCACGTGTTGACGTCGCTTTGGACGAGTTCGACAGCTGCGCGCTTACGTCTTCGGCTGACATGAATGCCAGCGCTGACGGTGGCTCTCTGCTGCCAAGCTATGCGCATGGTATGGCGCTGCGCGGTGCGCAGGCCGGTGCGATCACCGATGTTGTGACCGCGCATTTCAACTCGGATATGTCGTCGGCTGACGCTGTCCAGATGCTGGCCGACGCTGTCGCCAATAGCATGTAAAACCGACCACTTCGCCCCCGCCCAATACCGGGCTGGGGGCGAAGCCATCCGGGGACTGATCTGATGACAAAATGGCTGGAAACGCACCTGCCCAAGATGGTGCTGGCACCCTCATTCATCGCTGTTCTCGTTTTCGTATATGGGTTTATCGCTTGGACGGCCTGGGTCTCTTTGACCCGCTCTCGTCTGCTGCCTAAATACGAGATCGAGGGCACCATTCAATATGAACGCTTGTTTGCTTCACCCCGTTGGGACACAGCAATAAACAACCTTTTCATTTTCGGCGCATTGTTCATCATCATTGCGATGGTGCTGGGGCTTCTTCTTGCGATCCTTCTGGACCAGAAAATCCGGACCGAGGGCGTAATCCGTACGATTTATCTGTACCCAATGGCACTGTCGATGATCGTGACCGGGACAGCGTGGAAATGGATACTGAACCCCGGTTTGGGCATTCAGGCGACTGTGCGCAGCTGGGGGTTTGAAAGCTTCTCGTTCGACTGGCTGGTGAACCCAGATTTCGCGATCTACACCATTGTTATTGCGGCCGTCTGGCAAAGCTCTGGCTTTGTGATGGCACTGTTTCTGGCCGGGCTTCGTTCGGTTGATGAGGAGATCATCAAGGCCGCACAGGTCGATGGCATCCCGACATGGCGCATTTATTCCGCGATCATCATCCCGTCGATGGGGCCGATCTTCATGTCCGCGTTCATCGTTCTGGCGCATCTCGCGATCAAGAGCTTTGACCTTGTCATTGCCTTGACAGGCGGTGGACCGGGTTACGCGACCGATCTGCCTGCAACTTACATGTATGCCATGGCGTTTTCGCGCGGTGACATCGGTCAGGCAGCCAGCTCTGCCATGATCATGATGCTTGTCGTGTTCACGATTGTCGTGCCGTACCTCTATTCGGAACTGCGAGCCAAAAATGACTGATCTTGCATATCCATCCGCAAAGAAAAGCAGCGCGTTCGGAAAGATCGCCCTGCGTTGGGTGCTTTACATTCTACTTGGCCTGTTCGCGCTCTACTATCTGATGCCGCTGTTCGTGATGGTCACCACCTCGCTGAAAAGCCTGGAAGAAATCCGCACAGGCAGCCTTGTCGCCTTGCCCCGAGAAGTCACATTTGACGCGTGGAAAACCGCATGGTCCGGCGCTTGCACCGGCATCCAATGCGAGGGTCTTCGCCCTTATTTCTGGAACTCAGTGATGCTGGCGGTGCCCGCAGTCGCAATCTCGACTTTTATCGGTGCATTGAACGGCTATGTGGTGGCGCAGTGGCGCTTTCCAGGCGCAAATATCATCTTCTCGCTGATGCTGTTTGGCTGCTTCATCCCGTTTCAGGTGGTCCTTCTGCCGATGGCGCGTCTGCTGGGCATGATGGGCATTGCCGGAACCATTCCGGGACTGATCTTCGTGCATGTCATCTATGGGATCGGTTTCACGACGCTGTTTTTCCGCAACTATTACGTTTCCATTCCGTCCGAGTTGACCAAAGCGGCCAAGGTGGACGGGGCAGGGTTCTTCCGCATCTTCTGGTCGATCTTCCTGCCGCTTAGTCTGCCGATCATCGTTGTGACCGTCATCTGGCAGTTCACACAGATCTGGAACGACTTCCTGTTCGGGGTGTCATTCAGCCAGGCCGGTACGCAACCTGTGACCGTCGCGCTGAACAACATCGTTAATTCGACCACTGGCGTTAAGGAATACAATGTCGATATGGCCGCCGCGATCATCGCCGCCGCCCCGACACTGCTTGTCTATGTCGTCGCTGGCAAATACTTCATCCGCGGACTGACCGCGGGCTCTGTAAAGGGATAAGACCCATGGCACCCATTCTTGAAATCCAAAACCTCTATAAGAACTATGGTTCGGTTGAGATCCTGAAGGACATCAACATCGCCATCGAACCGGGCGACTTCCTTGTGCTGGTTGGACCCTCCGGCTGCGGCAAATCTACGCTTCTGAACTGCATCGCGGGGCTGGAGCCGATCACCAGCGGAGATTTGATGATCGGCGGGAAAAACATGACCGATGTCAGTCCCAAGGATCGTGACATCGCGATGGTGTTCCAATCTTACGCGCTCTATCCGACTATGACTGTCGCCAAGAACATCACCTTTGGGATGAAAGTGCGTGGCGTTGACGCAGAAACCCAAGCGCGCAAGTTGGATGAAGTGGCCACGCAGTTGCAGATTGAGCAGCTTCTGCATCGCCGTCCCGGCCAATTGTCGGGGGGGCAGCGCCAACGGGTGGCCATGGGCCGCGCGCTGGTCCGCGATCCCAAGCTGTTTCTGTTTGACGAACCTCTTTCCAACCTTGATGCCAAGCTACGGGTCGAAATGCGGTCCGAGATCAAGAAGCTGCACCATACCCTTGGCGCGACTATGGTCTATGTGACCCATGACCAGATCGAAGCAATGACGCTGGCCACCAAGATCGTGGTTCTGAAAGGCGGGATCATTCAGCAGATCGGATCGCCGTCCGAGATTTACAACAGGCCTGCCAACCTGTTTGTCGCTGACTTCATGGGCTCGCCCGCGATGAACCTGATCCCGGCAAAAGCCCGCGCAAATGGAAAAGGTGCGCATATCGAGATTGCACGCGGCAACGGTGAACCCCTTGTTTTGGTTGATGAACATGCACCAACCCTTCCCGAGGATGTGATCCTTGGCCTGCGCCCTGAAGACATTGCCGAGGCAGGGTTCCGGGCCGGAGACGCGGTGCAGGAAGCGTCCTGCCTTGTGGATATGGTCGAGCCTGCGGGCGCAGACACTTATGTGGTTTCAGAGCTTGGTGGAAAGCAGGTCACCGCGCGCCTGCATGCGGAAACGGTCGCGACACCGGGTAAGATGCTCGACCTGTCGTTCGACATGAGCAAAGTGTCATATTTCGCACCGGATAGCGGCCACCGTCTGAACTAATCGCAAAAGGCTCCAGTGGGTTTGTGGGGGCGGTCATCAGCATTGATGCTGCCCCCACCAACCGCACTAAGGCGCCGTTTTGTCTGCGCATTGGGACTGGTGAGGGGCGGCGGTCCGTCGCATAGTGCGGCACGCAAACTGCACGAAGGACCCCGATGTGATCCCCGATTACTTCAGGCAGGACATCGCAAGCACCGTTACGATCCCCGGCGACGGCGTGTCTGCTGCAGGCACGTCCGCGGCGCAGGCGATGGCGTCGGTTGTGCATGCGCTTCGCAACAAAGACGGTTTGACGGTAACGGCTTCAGCGACAACGCCCGTTCCTATCGAGGCGCGCGGGCAATGGCTGATGGTTCAAAGCGCAGGTTCGACCGGTACACCCAAGACCATTCGCCGCCGCCCCAACTCATGGATCACCAGTTTCGAGGTCACACGCGATCATTTCGGTGTTTCTGCGACCGCGTCCTATGCTGTGCTCGGCGCAGTTGAACATTCGCTGACGCTCTATGGGGCAATGGAAGCACTACATATGGGCAGCGATCTGGCGGTTCTGACCGGATTGCGGCCACGTGCGCAAATAAGCGCGATGCGGGACGTTGGGGTTCAGGTTGTCTATGCGACGCCGACCCAACTGCGACTGTTGGTTGATGCAGGCACCAAGCCCGTAGGGTCCGTCCGCTGGGTTTTCTGCGGAGGCGGCAAGCTTGACGCGCTGACCAGCGCGCAACTGCGCGACCTGTTCCCAAATGCCGCGCTGCACGAATTTTTCGGCGCGTCCGAGACGAGCTTTATGACGATCAGCGATACAGAGACGCCCATCGGAACTGTTGGCCGCGCCTACCCAGGTGTGGACTTGCGCGTGTTGGATCGGCACGGGGTCGACACGAAAGTGGTGGGTGAGATCTGGGTTAAGAGCCCGTACCTGTTTGACAGCTATGTGAATGGGTCCAGCCCTGAGACACGCTGGCAAAACGGCTATCTTTCCATCGGCGAGATGGGGCAATTGGACGATGGGGGGTATTTGAGGGTCTTGGGGCGCAAAAATCGGATGGTCACTGTGGCAGATCACAATGTTTTTCCAGAGGTGATCGAGGCACAGATGAGAACTCTGCCGAATGTTGGAAAATGTGCCGCAATCCCGGTTCGGGACGCCACAAAAGGGCACGTGATTATCGGAATAGTGGAAGGTCCGCAGAACACGGAACTGGCGCAGGGCATCGTGAACGCCTGTCGCGCCGCGCTCGGACCCTACGCCACACCGCGCCGCATCCTGTTTGTTGATGACCTGCCCATGCTAAGCGCGGGTAAACCGGACCTGATCGGACTGGAAAACATGTTGGAGCAGCTCGCATGACCCACGCCGCCCTTATTGCCGCGCGACGCACACCTGTCATGCCACGTGACGGGGCGTTTGCGACCTGCGACATTCACGATCTGGCTGCGCCGGTCATCCTTGCCATCCTAAAGGACGCCGGACTTGCCCAGCAAGATGTCGGCGAGCTGATCTTGTCCAACGCATTGGGTGCAGGCGGTAACCCGGCCCGGCGCGCGGCGCTGGCTGCTGGATTGCCGCAGAGCGTCGCCGGGCTGAGCATTGATCGCCAGTGTTGCGGCGGGTTGGATGCGATCTTGTTAGCGCAGGCGATGGTTTTGTCCGGCCAGCACGATGTGGTCATTGCCGGTGGGGCGGAAAGCTATTCGCGCCGCCCCCTAAGGTCACGCACCTTTGCGGATGGCCGCCCGCCAGAACCCTATGATCAGGCCCCCTTTACGCCGTGGGCGGACAGGGATCCCGACATGGCGTCCGCCGCAGACGCATTGGGCAGGCACTTGGGGATTTCCAGGCGCGCCCAAGATGACTGGGCGATCGACAGTCACGCGAAAGCAGTCAAATGGCACGCAGGCGCGACGCCATCTGAAATCGTTCCGATACTGGGTAACGTGCGAGATGGCTTTGCCCGATCCCTGACGCCGTCGATCTGCGCACGCGCCCCGGTGGTGTCTGGTGACGTCACCGCGGCCAATATGGCCGTCGCGGCGGATGGGGCTGCGTTTTGTCTTGTCGTCTCAGACCGCGTCGCAAAACGCCTTTCGGGTCCATCCGTGGACATCCTGTCTGGTGCCACCCGCGCCGGCGACCCTGCCTTGCCCGGTTTGGCACCGGTCGATGCCATCAAAGACGCGCTTGGCAGCGCACGCCTGAAACCTTCAGACCTGACACTTACCGAAATCATGGAGGCGTTCGCCGTTCAGGCCATCGCGTGCCAGACAAGGGCAGGGATCGCCAAGGACATCGTCAATCTGGGCGGCGGTGGATTGGCGCGTGGCCACCCTGTTGGGGCGTCCGGTGCGATCCTTGCGGTGCGGATGTTTCATGAATTGCAAGCACGGGGTGGGGTCGGCCTCGGCGCAATTGCCGCCGCTGGTGGCCTTGGCACGGCCTTGGTGCTGCGCGCGCGGTAAGCGGCGCGGGGTTCAGTCGAACCCGTCGAAGCTTGTATAGTCTTCCAATGCCGCGCGGTCCGCGCGGAACTGGTTTACCGGTGCGGACTTGTCAGCCACGCCCACCGCGATACCACAGACCACAAGCTCATCCTCTGGCAGGTTCAGATGGCGGTGCACGACGGGGCCATAATTGGCCAAAGCGCCGATGCCTGTTGCGCCATAGCCCTGGTCTTCGGCGGAAAGCAGGAACGACATCAGCGACATGCCCAAATCCATGAAACACCCTTTGCCCATGTCCCGTCGGATCGTGACCACCACGCCAACAGGAGCGCCAAAGAACGCATAGTTGCGGGCAAATTGTGCGCGTCGTGCCTCCACGTCGCGCCGCCCGATACCCAATGCGTTGTAAAGTGCAAAACCTGCTGCTGTTTGGCGGGCCTTCAGCTCGGATGGCATGGGGGTCGGGAAATAGGAATACTCGGCTGCTGCAGGCGTATCGAGCTCCTGCGCATCCCGCAACGCACCGATCAGCCGATCGAGCGGCGCGCCGGTCAGCACATGAAACTGACCGGGCTGCAGATTTGCTCCGCTTGGGGCCCGGCGGGCGGCGCGGCACATGCGTTCGATCGTGGCACGTGGAACAGGGGTCGCCTCGAACGCGCGGGTCGAACGGCGCGATTTCAACAGGCTTTCAAAAGAGAGGGTCATCAGTCACCAGCGGTTATCGTCCGCCCTTGGTAAATGATCCCTGCCGCGGGGTCCATGCACTGCTGGCGCAGGGAAAAAGCTGGGCGGAATCGGTCGTTATTGCCGTTAGGGAAGTTTGGTGCATCTGCACAGATTCTCTTAAAACCTTCAGAGTTGCACCGCATTGGCGGGTTCAATGACCCTGCGCGAAAGAATGTTAGCGAAAAACCTAGGTCAGCTTTACAAATCATGCGGCGGGACATTCACAGGCAAATACCAGCATTTCTATAGAAAATTCCCGATTTCTGTAAAAAGTTTACAAATATGCACGGACTCAGTTAAACAATTTTACAGAAAAATTGTTGTTTGGCGCAGGGTTGTCACTCTATTTTCACACGCAATGGGAGCGGGACTGTTAATAAGTTCAGATCCCATGGGGGCGCGCAGAGAGCGCGGACCGGAGGAATTATTGGGAGGACCTTGCATGTCGTCGGAAAACACGGCCGATAAAACTTATGCTCCGTCAGCTGAGTTTGTCGCGAACGCTCATATTGATGCTGCGAAATACCAAGAGATGTATGCCGCTTCGGTGAACGACCCGGAAGCGTTCTGGTCCGATCAGATGACACGCCTTACCTGGTCCAAGACGCCCACCAAAATCAAGAACACGACCTTCAAGCACCCGGACGTGTCGATCAAATGGTTTGAAGATGGCGAACTGAACGTTTCCGAAAACTGCATCGACCGGCATCTGGCCACGCGCGGCGATCAGGTTGCTATCATCTGGGAATCTGACGACCCGACGCTGGATAAGAAAATTACCTATCGCGAGCTCCACGAAAACGTGTCGAAGCTTGCAAATGTCATGAAAGGCATGGGCGTCAAGAAAGGCGACCGCGTTGTTCTTTATCTTCCAATGATCCCCGAGGCTGCCTATTCGATGTTGGCCTGTGCGCGGATCGGCGCAATTCACTCCATCGTATTCGCCGGGTTTTCGCCCGAAGCGCTGGCCGCGCGTGTTGAAGGGTGTAAAGCGTCGCTGGTCATCACCGCCGACGAAGCCCCTCGTGGTGGCCGCAACACGCCACTGAAAACCAACGTGGATGCCGCTTTGGATCACGGCGATCTGGGCGACACCCCGGTTCTGGTGGTCGAGCGCACCGGTGGCGATGTGCCGATGGTTGCAGGTCGTGACCACTCCTATGCAGCGCTGATGGCTGATGCGTCAGCTGATTGCCCCGCCGAGAAGATGAATTCCGAAGATCCGCTGTTTATTCTTTATACATCGGGATCCACCGGCCAACCCAAAGGGGTTCAACACTGTTCAGGTGGCTACCTGCTGTGGGCAGCGATGACCCACGAATACGTTTTTGATTATCACGAGGGCGACATTTACTGGTGTACTGCCGACGTGGGTTGGGTCACCGGCCACAGCTATATCGTTTATGGTCCACTGGCCAATGGCGCGACCACTCTGATGTTTGAAGGTGTGCCGACTTATCCGGACGCTGGCCGTTTCTGGGCAGTGTGCGAAAAACACAAAGTGAACCAGTTCTATACTGCGCCTACGGCACTGCGCGCCTTGATGGCCCGTGGCGACGATTTTGTCACCGGGTACGATTTGTCGGATCTCAAGGTCTTGGGCACAGTAGGCGAACCGATCAATCCGGAAGCTTGGAATTGGTACAACAATGTGATCGGCGGCGGCAAATGCCCCATCGTCGACACGTGGTGGCAGACCGAAACCGGCGGTCACCTGTTGACCCCGCTGCCGGGTGCGACAGCAACCAAGCCCGGATCGGCCACCACGCCCTTCTTTGGCGTGCAGCCAGTAATTCTTGAACCCACCACGGGCGAAGAAATCCACGAGACCGAAGCCGAAGGCGTGCTGTGCATGAAAGACAGCTGGCCCGGCCAGATGCGCACGGTTTATGGCGATCATGAGCGTTTTGTGGCGACTTATTTCGCCGACTATAAAGGCTACTATTTCACAGGTGACGGTTGTCGCCGTGATGCGGATGGCTATTACTGGATCACCGGTCGTGTAGACGACGTGATCAACGTATCGGGTCACCGCATGGGCACCGCCGAGGTGGAAAGCGCGCTGGTCGCCCACGCCAAGGTATCCGAGGCGGCCGTTGTTGGTTTCCCGCATGACATCAAAGGGCAGGGCATCTATTGCTACGTCACCCTGATGGACGGCGAGGAATACACCGACGAGTTGAAAACGGAATTGCGCAACTGGGTCCGTCAGGAGATCGGCCCGATTGCCAGCCCGGATTACATCCAGTGGGCCCCAGGCCTGCCAAAAACGCGGTCGGGTAAAATCATGCGTCGCATCCTGCGCAAGATTGCCGAAGACGATTTCGGCGCGCTGGGCGACACCTCGACATTGGCGGATCCGTCGGTGGTTGACGATCTGATCGACAACCGGATGACCAAGGACAAAGCATGATGGACGCTGCAACAAAAACCGGCGCGCCTGTCCTGATCCTGCTTGGCCCCCCGGGGGCTGGGAAGGGCACTCAGGCGCGGATGCTGGAAGAGAAGTTCGGCCTTGTGCAGCTGTCAACTGGTGACTTGCTGCGCGCAGCCGTGGCTGCCGGCACCGAAGCCGGGAAAGCCGCGAAGGCGGTGATGGAAGCCGGCGATCTTGTCTCGGACGAGATCGTCATCGCCATTTTACGCGATCGTTTGGCGGATGCGGACTGTGCTAAGGGGGTGATCCTTGACGGGTTCCCGCGCACAACCGTGCAGGCAGAGGCCTTGGACGCGTTGCTGGCCGAAAGCGGACAGAAGATCAACGCCGCAATCAGCCTTGAGGTTGACGACGCCGCCATGGTGACCCGGATATCGGGTCGCTATACCTGCGGCAGTTGCGGTGAAGGATATCACGACGAGTTTAAGCAGCCCCTGCAATCAGGGGTTTGCGACAAATGCGGCGGCACGGACATGAAACGCCGGGCCGACGATAACGCCGAAACCGTGGGAAGCCGCCTTGTGGCTTATCACGAACAAACGGCACCGCTCATTGCTTACTACAAAGGCAAGGGCAGCCTGAAAACGGTCGACGCGATGCTGGGCATCGACGAGATCGCAGGCAATCTTAATGCACTCGTTGAGGACGCGATTGCATAAGAAAGGGACAGGCGGGGTCGCATGAGCGCCCTGTCAGTGGAACGTTAGGGAGGTGGCTTCATGGCCGAAAACTCATCCAACTCAGCATATTGGTCAGCCAATGTGCGCATCATTTTGATCAGCCTGGTTATCTGGGCTCTCGTATCATTCGGGTTCGGCATCCTGCTGCGCCCAATGCTGTCAGGCATTGCCGTAGGCGGAACGGATCTGGGCTTCTGGTTTGCTCAGCAGGGGTCGATCATCGTCTTCCTGATTCTGATTTTCAACTATGCCTGGCGCATGAACAAGCTCGACCGTGAACACGGCGTCGACGAAGAGTAAGGGAGAGACACATGGATCAGTTTACGATCAACCTGCTGTTTGTTGGCGCGAGCTTCGCGCTGTACATCGGCATTGCTATTTGGGCCCGTGCGGGCTCGACATCAGAATTCTACGCCGCTGGGCGTGGTGTTCACCCGGTCACCAACGGTATGGCGACGGCAGCTGACTGGATGTCAGCGGCTTCGTTCATTTCGATGGCGGGCCTTATCGCCTTCACCGGCTACGACAATTCGACCTTCCTGATGGGTTGGACCGGCGGCTATGTTTTGCTGGCCCTGCTGCTTGCGCCTTATCTGCGTAAGTTCGGTAAATACACCGTGTCGGAATTCATCGGTGATCGCTTCTACAGCCAAACTGCCCGTATCGTGGCCGTTGTCTGTCTGATCGTTGCCTCGACCACTTATGTTATCGGTCAGATGACCGGTGTTGGCGTTGCGTTTGGTCGCTTCCTTGAAGTGGACAACACCACCGGCCTTCTGATTGGTGCGGCGGTTGTGTTTGCATACGCCGTTTTCGGCGGCATGAAGGGCGTGACCTATACACAGGTGGCTCAGTATGTCGTGTTGATCATGGCCTATACGATTCCGGCCATCTTCATCTCGCTGCAGCTGACTGGCAACCCGATCCCGGCCCTTGGCTTGTTCGGTGATCACGCTGCTTCTGGTGAGCCTCTATTGGCCAAACTGGACGCGATTGTGCGCGAGCTGGGCTTCAACGAGTATACAGCACACCATGCAGACACGTTCAACATGGTGCTGTTCACCCTGTCGCTGATGATCGGTACGGCTGGTCTGCCGCACGTGATCATGCGCTTCTTCACCGTTCCCAAAGTGTCTGACGCACGTTGGTCTGCTGGCTGGGCGCTGGTGTTCATCGCGCTGCTGTATCTTACAGCTCCTGCTGTTGGTGCCATGGCACGTTTGAACATCTCGGAAATGATGTGGCCCAATGGCGGCATCGACGGTGGCGCTGTGACGGTCGAACAGATCGAAAACGACGAGCGTTACGACTGGATGGCCACATGGCAGAAAACTGGCCTTCTGGGCTGGGAAGACAAGAACGGCGACGGTGCGATCCAGTACTATAACGATGGCAACGCCGATCTTCAGGCCATCGCGGCAGAAAAAGGTTGGGCCGGAAACGAGCTGACCAACTTCAACCGTGACATCCTGGTTCTTGCCAACCCCGAGATTGCCAACCTGCCTGGTTGGGTGATCGGTCTGGTCGCTGCTGGTGGTCTTGCCGCCGCGCTGTCTACCGCTGCTGGTCTGCTTTTGGCGATCTCGTCGGCTGTATCCCACGACTTGATCAAAGGTGCCCTTAACCCGCAGATCTCGGAAAAAGGCGAGCTGATGTCGGCACGTGTCGCAATGGCCGTGGCGATCGCAGTGGCTACCTATCTGGGTCTAAATCCTCCAGGCTTTGCGGCGCAAACGGTGGCCTTGGCCTTCGGTCTGGCTGCTGCGTCGATCTTCCCGGCACTGATGATGGGGATCTTCTCGACCAAGGTGAACAACACCGGTGCGGTCGCGGGTATGCTGGCGGGTCTGACCGTTACGCTGATCTACATCTTCCTGCACAAGGGTTGGTTCTTCATCCCTGACACCAACAGCTTCACGGATGCTGATCCGCTGCTGGGCACGGTCAAGTCGACTTCGTTCGGCGCGATCGGTGCTGCGATCAACTTCGCAGTTGCCTATGTTGTGTCGGGTATGACCAAGCCAACGCCTGCGCATATTCAGGAGCTGGTTGAATCGGTTCGCGTTCCTCGCGGCGCCGGTGCGGCACAGAGCAAGTAAAAGGCTTGGGCGGGTGGTCCGTGCGACGCCCCGCCCCCTTCCAATTCTGTCCCGTCCGGTGCAAACCGGGCGGGACATTTCTTTTCAGCAAAGGCGCAATTGAATGCCGTTGACCCAGGATCAAATCCTCCGCTTTCTGCAATCCGTCCACCCTTATGACGTGTTGGGGCAAGATACGCTTGCTGCGCTTTCGGCGCAGATCGAACCGCGCGCTGTCTCAGCGGGCGACGTCATTTATGCGCTGGGCACCAAACTGCCTGGTATCTTCATCATTCACGCAGGCGAGGTCGAGGTCACAGACGAAAACGAGGTCACCGTCAGCCAATTGGGCGTTCGCAATTCATTCGGAGAGCGCGGGCTGTTGCGGAGCGGCAATGCCGTCACATCGGCCCGCGCAACGACGGATGCCATGCTGTTGATCCTGCCCGCCAAGGCCTTCCGCGCCTTGGTCGCCGAGCATGACCCGGTGCGCCGGTTCTTTGACCGCTCGCGCGCAGACAAGCCCAGCAAACAGAAGCAGCAAAGCCTTGCGACGACGCAGGTTGATACCTTTATGGCGCGCAAGCCGATCACCTGTGCGCCGGACACTACAGTACGCGACGCCGCGATCCTGATGCGTGATCATCGAGTGTCTTCGCTGTGCATGACGGAAGGCGACACACTGGTCGGCATTCTGACCACGCGTGATATGTCGGGTAAAGTTCTGGCCGCTGCATTGTCGGTCGACACACCGGTCGCGGAGGTGATGACCCCCAACCCCATCACGCTTGCGCCGTCTGCCATCGGGTCGGACGTGTTGCATGTGATGATGGAAAAACGCATTGGCCATGTGCCCATCGTCGAAGGCGACAGGTTGGTCGGCATCGTCAGTCAGACGGACCTGACCCGGTTTCAGGCCGTCAGCTCGGCAGAACTGGTGCGCGAGATTGCGCAAGCTGCTGACGCGCAGGAAATGCGTGCGGTGACTGCGCGCATCCCGCAACTTCTGGTGCAACTTGTGGCGGGTGGCAGCCCGCATCAGGTGGTGACCCGTTTGATCACCGACATCGCAGATACAGCGACCCGTCGACTTGTCGCGCTGGCAGAAGAGAAGCTCGGACCAGCCCCGGTGCCCTATCTCTGGCTCGCCTGTGGCAGTCAGGGTCGGCAGGAACAGACCGGCGTGTCAGATCAGGATAATTGCCTGATCCTGTCCGACGACGTAACGGACGAAGACCGGGAAGGATACTTTGCCAAGCTGGCCAAATTCGTCTGCGACGGTCTGGATGTGTGCGGCTATGTCTATTGCCCCGGCGATATGATGGCCACGAACCCGCGCTGGTGCCAGCCGGTTTCGGTGTGGCGCAAATATTTCGACGGCTGGATCGCCAAGCCCGTGCCTGAAGCGCAGATGCTGGCTTCGGTCATGTTCGACCTGCGCGCCATCGCGGGGGATGCGCGGTTGTTTGGAAACCTGCAGACCGACACGCTTGCGCTGGCCGCCAAGAACTCAATTTTCGTGGCACATATGGTGTCAAACGGCCTGAAGCACACGCCGCCGCTGGGGCTGCTGCGGGGCTTTGCGACCATCAGGTCAGGCGAGCACAAGAACCATCTGGATATGAAACACAACGGCGTCGTGCCAATCGTTGATATGGGCCGCGTCTATGCGTTGCAGGGGAAACTCAGCGAAGTGAATACGCGGGCGCGGCTTGTTGCCGCGATTCATGCTGGCGGGCTGAGCCGGTCTGGCGGGCAAGACCTGCTGGACGCCTATGACCTTATTGCGGAAACGCGTCTTGAACATCAGGCCGAGCAAGTGAAAGCTGGTCTGGCACCTGACAATTATCTGCCGCCGTCCGATCTGTCTGAATTCGAACGAAGCCACCTGCGCGACGCGTTTGTTGTGGTGAAGTCAATGCAAAGTGCCATTGGGCACGGGCGTGGCATGCTGGGCTAATGGCCCGCGCGCGCAAGGGAAGGAAACTGAATGTTTTACGAGATGGTCGCCACTTTGGTTTCAGCCTTTGCCGGGGCTGGTATTGTTCTGATTTTGAACAAGATATCCGGTGGAAGGCTACCTAAATGGGCGATGCCGGTTGGTGCGGCACTTGCGATGGTTAGCACGACCGTTGCCAATGAATATGCTTGGTATGACCGAACGAAGAATATTTTGCCCGAAGGCATGACCGTAGTGATGGAGGTCGAGAACAACTCGATGTATCGCCCCTGGACCTATGCCGTGCCATTTGTGGAGCGTTTCGCCGCCCTTGATGAGCAGTCCTTGCGCACCCATCAGGCTCAGCCCGATCTGCGCATGGTCGAACTGCTGTTCATGGGGCGTTGGTCCGCGCCAGAGAAGATGGTTGTTCTTGGCGATTGTGCCGCGGGCAAGCGCGCGCCCCTGATCGACGCGGTAGAGCTTGACACCTCGGGCGAGATCTCGGGCATCGACTGGGTAAAGGTGCCCGCCGATGACCCCATCCTTTCTGCGATCTGCAAACTTGAGGTGACATCATGAAAATCCTGACCACCCTGTCGTTACGCCTGCGAATTTTTCTGTTTTTCGTGCTGTTGGCTGTTTCCGGGGTGGGTTTGGTGATGGCGGCATTGTTGATCGGCTATGCGCGCGCCAGCAGCGCGGGCATCGAGTCCGGTTTTGTGTTTGCAGCCGTTCTGTCTGGTTTCGGACTAATGGCGCTTTGTGCTGGGGTCTGGTTCTTGTTTGATGAAAATGTAGCCCGCCCGATCGAACGGTTGGCCAGCGGGCTAAGGACCCGGGCCCATGCCGGCACGGGCGGCGTTGATAAACACGCCGCGCGTTATCTTGGCGATCTTGCCCCGGCGGCGGAAGCGGTCTCGGAACAGTTGATGAGATCGACCATGGATCAGGCCAGCATCGTGGCCTCTGAGACGGCGCGGTTAACCGCAGACAAGGCCCGGCTGACGGCGCTATTATCCGAGATCCCGGTCGCGATGGTGTTGGTCAACCCGGCCCACCAGATCGTGCTTTATGATACGCAGGCGGCAGGGGTGCTGTCGCAGGTCTGCCCGGCGCGTTTGAATGCCTCAATCTTTGACTATTTTCAAAAAGGCCCGTTCCTTGCGGCCTATGAAAAGATGGTCTCGTCGGGGCTTGAGCAGAGCTTCACCGATCTCGCCGCTGCAAACGGGTTGGAGTTTGACGCCCGCCTGAAACCGCTCGGTCCTGGTGAAGGCTATCTTGTGATCATCGACGAGGCGCACGCCAACATTGCCCCCGACCAAAGCCGACCTGTGGTCTTCGATTTCGATTTGATGGAGGGGCAGGCCACCGAAAACCTCATGGATATGCGCCTGAAAGACCTGACATACGTCGTGTTCGACACCGAGACGACCGGTCTTTTGCCGCATAAGGACGAGGTGGTACAGATTGGCGCAGTGCGGGTGGTGAAAGAAAAAATTGTTCCCGGCGAGACGATCAATCAACTGGTTGACCCGGAGATGAAAATCCCGCCTGCGTCTACCAAAGTGCATGGCGTCAGCGATGCCATGGTGACCGGTCAACCGACAATCAAGGTGGCTGGAAAACACCTGCATAATTTCGCACGCGGTTCGGTACTGGTGGCGCATAACGCACCGTTCGACATGGCGTTTCTGCGCCGCCATGCCGAAGCCTGTGGCGTTGATTGGACCAATCCCATCCTAGATACGGTGCTGCTGTCGGCGGTGTTGTTTGGCACCACCGAGGTTCACACGCTGGATGCGTTATGTGACCGGTTGGGCGTGACCATCCCGCCAGAACTGCGGCACACCGCCTTGGGGGACGCGCACGCCACAGCCGAAGTTCTGTGCAAAATGCTAGCTATGCTGCATTCGCGCGGGGTTGAAACGTTGGCTGGCGCGATTGCCGAAGCCAAGAAACACAAGCGCCTGTTGGAAGACCTGAACTAGCGACCCGTTGGTCGCTTATCGGCTTTCATCCGCATTCATCTTGCGTTCCAGCCACCGCACCCCGGCTGAGATGATCAGGACCAGCACCAGATACTCAAGGATCAGCAGCGTATAGATTTCCAGCGGCCTGTATTCGGTGACGACCAGTTCGTTGGCGCGACGGGTCAATTCCTCCATCCCGATCACGGACGCGAAGGCGGACATTTTCACAATATAGATGAATTGGTTGGCCAGTGGCGGCAAGATGCGCCGCACCGCTTGTGGCAGGATGACATAGCGCATCGCCTGCGCGCGGGTCAGACCGATGGTCTGGGCGGCCTCGGCCTGCCCACGCGGGACAGCTTGAATACCTGACCGGAAAATCTCGGCAGTGAAGGCGCTGTCGGACAGCGCCAGAGTGATCACCGCGCCCCAGAACGGGTCGATGTTCAAACTGATACCCATCGAACGCAAGACGACCGGCAAGCCATAGAACACCCAAAACAGCATTGGCAGCAGGGGAATCGCGCGGATGAATTCGACATAGATACGGTTGGGCAGGCGCAACCAGCGGCTTTTGGCAAAAGCGGGCAGGGCGACAAGCAGACCGATGATGATCGACGCAATTGCCGCCAACACCGAGATTTGGATGGTTGATGAAAACCCACGCAACAGGAATTTCACATTGGTCCAACCGGCCTGTGTGGACGGGTCAATCACATACCAGCCCCACGTGCCTGGCGGGGCCGAACAGGCTGCCAGTGCACACAGGGAAAAGAGCGCAAGGGAGAGGCGGAAATTGGTCATCGTCACACCCTTTAATGCTTCAGAATTTTGTCAAGGAACTGGGCAAAACGGGTCGACTTCGGGGCCGTAAACACAGCCTCTGGCGTGCCAATCTCGACAACCTCGCCAGCGTCCATAAAGGCGATGCGGTCCGCCACGCGACGGGCAAAGCCCATTTCATGGGTCACGCAGATCATCGTCATGCCGTCGCGAGCCAGATCCTCCATCACGTCCAGCACCTCGGCGATCATTTCCGGGTCCAGCGCCGATGTCGGTTCGTCAAACAGCATCAGTTTGGGTTCCATGCACAGCGACCGGGCGATGGCGACGCGCTGTTGTTGCCCGCCCGACAGTTGACCGGGTCGCTTATCCGCCTGTTCGGGGATACGCACCCGTTCCAAATACCCCATGGCACGGTCGCGGGCGTCGCTTCGCGAAAGACCGAGGGCGCGCATCGGGCCAAGCGTCAGATTGTCCAGAACGCTAAGGTGCGGGAATAGATTAAACTGTTGAAAAACCATTCCAATATCGCCCCGCCCTTGGGCATCGACGGGCTGATTATAGACACGGATAGAGCCTTTTTGGTGTGTCTCCAGTCCCGCTAGCAGGCGGACAACCGTGGATTTTCCAGACCCGGATGGTCCACAGATCACAAGCTTCTCACCATGGTCAACGGTCAGCGAGATATCCCGCAACACCTGAAAATCATCATACCACTTGCTGACGGCGTCCATCGTGATCGCGGGCTTGGTCTGATCAATGTTCTTCACTTGTTCTTTCGCCCGCGATCTGTTCAACTGATTGTGAGCGGCAAGTCCAAGTGCCGCCGCTAAACGTATGGTATATGGATAAACTGAGAAATTTATAACCACCAAAAGGACACCGCGCGATGAACTTTCTGAGAACTCTGGGGGCCGGGCTGCTGGCGATGACGATGCTGGCAGGCGGGGCGCAGGCCCAATCGGCCCTGAATGATATTCTTTCGGGTGGCGTCCTGAAAGTGGGCACGACGGGCGACTGGAACCCGATGTCGATGAAGGACCCGGCGACCGACGGCTATCGTGGCTTTGATATCGACATTATGACCGAATTGGCCAAAGACCTCGAAGTCGAGCTTGAGTTCGTCCCGACCGACTGGAAAACGCTGGTGAACGGGATTGTGGCTGGCAAGTATCACATGACGGGCTCTGCCTCCATCTCGCCGTCGCGAATGAAAGTGGCGGGGTATTCAGAGCCGTATATCTCGGTTCAGATCCTGCCCTTTACGACCTCAGACAAGGTTGCGAACTATGATGGCTGGGATGCGATCAATAAACCCGACGTGAAAGTCGCAACGACCCTTGGAACATCGTTTGAGAAGATGGTCCGCGACTGGTTCCCGGATGCCGATATCAAAGTGGTCGAAGCGCCCGCACGCGGCTATCAGGAAGTGCTGGCAGGACGTGCCGATGTGTTCATAACGTCGAATATCGAAGGCGCGACACTGACCGAGAAATTCCCGCAAGTGACTGCTGTCTCGGTGGATGCTCCGCGCGCGCCGACCCCGATTGCGATGTTGTTGCCGCAAGCCGATCAGGTTTGGATCAATTATGTAAACAGCTGGGTGAAGGTGAAGAAAGAACAAGGGTTCTTTACGGAAACCGCCGCCAAATGGGGTCTTTGATCCTACCCACATGGTCAACAAAGGCCGGGCGAAGCGTCCGGCCTTTTTCTTTTGCGTTATGGCAGTTTAGCGGTCTGATAAAGCTTCACTTTGGTGCCGCCATGATCGATCGGCGGCCCCGGCGGCAAGAAGGGCAGGCCTGTCGCCTTAGCCAATCCACCGTCGCTGGTGATGATCCCGACGCGCCACCCCGAGAACCGCTCCAACAACACCTTGCCCAGCGTTCCATATAGCGCGAACAGCAGCTTCTTGTTGCCAATCCGTCCCCCATAAGGCGGGTTCACGATGACCAGACCAGCGGGCGCATCTGGGCGTTGAAGGTCGCTGATCGACCCTTCAGTGAATTGGGTCAGCGACGCAATGCCAGCCGCTTCGGCGTTTTGCTGGCTGTTGGCGATTGCGCCTGCGTTTCGGTCAGATCCAAAGAACCGGGGTCGGTCTGACGGAACCTCTACACCCGTTGTTGCTTTCATCGCTGCGAAAGCGTCGGGGTCAAAGCTCGCCAAACTCTCAAACGCAAAGCGGCGCGCACGTCCGGGCAGAAGCCCTACGGCCATTTCAGCGGCTTCGATCACGAATGTGCCCGATCCACACATCGGGTCCAGCACGGGGTCTTGACCGTCATAGCCTGCCGCCTTCAGAAAAAGTGCCGCGAGCGTTTCGCGCATCGGCGCCTTACCCGTGGCCGTCTTGTAGCCGCGCTTGTGCAGGCTTTCGCCCGACGTATCCAGACTGATCGTCACAAGATTGTCGTCGATCCGCACTTTCAAAACCAGGGCGGCCTCTTTCGAGATGGTCGCACCAAGTTCCAGTGCGATGGCCTTTTCGACCCGCTCGGCGGCGGCTTTGTGGTGATAAATCTTCGACCGTTTGCACACGGCTTCGACCCGCACAGGCATATCTTTGCGCAGGAAGTCCCCCCATGGAAACTTGCGGGCGCGTTTGTCCAGCTGTGCCAGATGAAACGCCCGAAAACTGCCCAAGCGCACCAACACACGGGTGGCCCCGCGCAGGGTCAGGTTGGCCCGCCAAACCTCGTCCCAGCCGCCGCGCGTCGTGACGCCGCCGGGGCTGGCCGTTGGTGTCGAAAACCCTGCGGCGCGGGCTTCTTCGGCCAAGACGGGTTCCAGACCCGGCGGGGCGACAAGGAAGATTTCGAATGAGTCAGTGCTGGTCATGGCCTCCCATAGCCCATCGCATCCGGCACGGCGAGGTGAATTCTGCTTGTGTGATGACAGAACAGCAAGAACAGTGGTGGGATCAATGCCTGGGAAAGGGTCCAAGATGCGCAGCACAAAAACCATACACGTCGTATCCTGCCACGCGGAAGGCGAGGTCGGCGATGTGATTGTTGGTGGCGTTACCCCACCACCCGGGGACACGATCTGGGAACAAAGCCGCTTCATCGCCAGGGACCAGACCTTGCGAAATTTCGTGCTGAACGAACCGCGCGGTGGCGTCTTTCGGCACGTGAATTTGCTGGTCCCGCCCAAGCATCCAGAGGCCGATGCAGCCTTCATCATCATGGAGCCCGAGGACACGCCGCCGATGTCCGGGTCAAACTCCATCTGTGTGGCGACCGTGCTGCTGGACAGCGGGATCATCCCGATGACAGAGCCTGTGACCGAGATGGTGCTTGAGGCACCGGGTGGGCTGGTGCGGGTGCGTGCCGACTGCAAAGACGGAAAAGCTGAACGCATTACAGTCGAGAACGTCGCCAGCTTCGCGGACGAACTGGACGTGAAACTGCACATTGACGGGGTGGGCTCGCTTGTCGTCGACACGGCCTATGGCGGCGATAGCTTTGTTATCGTGGACGCGCAGAAACTGGGCTTTGAAATCCGCGAAGACGAAGCCGCGGATATTGCGCGCCTGGGCGTTAAAATCACCAATGCCGCGAATGAACAGCTGGGATTTACCCACCCAGAGAATGCCGATTGGGATCACATCTCGTTTTGCCTTTTCGCAGGGCCACTTGCGCGAAAGAACGGTGCGCTCAGGGCGCGGGCTGCTGTGGCTATTCAACCGGGCAAGGTCGACCGATCCCCCACAGGCACGGCGCTGTCCGCGCGTATGGCGGTGTTGGTGGCGCGCGGGGAAATGGCGCTGGGTGACAGCCTTGTGGCCACATCCATTATTGGATCTGAGTTCACGGGAAAAGTTGTGCGCTGCGCCAAGGTCGGCGCCAAGCCCGCCATCGTTCCTTCCGTATCTGGGCGCGGCTGGATCACTGGCACGCACCAACACATGTTGGACCCGTCAGATCCGTGGCCCGAGGGATACAAGCTCAAGGATACGTGGGGCGCATCCTGATCGTCTGCTAAACATCCAGTTCAACGGACGGGATGATCGGGAAAAACGTGCCGCCCGACCACAGACCGAACCAGCTTTCGCCATCCTGATCTTCATGGGCGCCAAGCTCTATCAGGCGATAGAAGCTCTTGCGGTCAATCAGCGCTTCAAGGTTTGTGCGCACCAGCACATAGGGGGACGGCTCTCCGGTTTCGGGGTCGCGCACCACACGGATCGGGGCCGCTGGGCCAGCGATAGTTTCATCACCCACATGGGTCACAAAGGTCAGCACCTGATCGCGGCCAACACCAGTGGCCTCAAAATCGATCGCGACGAAGGGCGCGTCATCAACCGTGATCCCGACCTTCTCGACCGGGGTGACAAGGAAATAATCGTCGCCGTCCTTGCGAATGATCGACGAAAACAGCTTCACCAACTCGTGTCGCCCTATTGGGGTTCCAAGGTAAAACCAAGTCCCGTCCCGTGCGATCCGCATGTCCAGATCCCCGCAGAACGGTGGGTTCCACAGATGCACGGGTGGCGGGCCTTTCTTGCCTGCTTTACGTGCAGCTGCGGCCAATGCCTCGGTCATGTTTCCGCCGACAACAGCTTTTTCCGGCGATTTCCCGTCACTTGGCGCTTTTGTCATTTGTTCCCCCGACGCGTTTGGCCTTTAATGAAATGTAATAGCGGAGCGGAGGAATATCCATGACCAACGAAGCCCTTTTGGATGAGATTGAAGCCCTTGGGGGCACGCTCGCCCGCGCAAAAGAGGTAATTGCACGCCGGATCATCGGCCAAGATCAAGTGGTTGACCTGACCCTGTCGGCACTGCTGGCGGGCGGGCATGCGCTGTTGATCGGCCTGCCGGGCTTGGGAAAGACTCGGCTTGTGGAAACCCTGTCCACCGTGATGGGGCTGCGCGAAGGGCGCATTCAGTTCACGCCGGACCTGATGCCATCGGATATTCTGGGGGCAGAGGTGTTGGAAGAAAGCGCGGATGGCGCGCGGTCATTCCGGTTCCTGAAAGGTCCGATCTTTTGCCAATTGCTGTTGGCAGATGAAATTAACCGTGCCAGCCCCCGCACCCAATCCGCGCTTTTGCAAGCCATGCAAGAACATCAGGTGTCAGTCGCCGGGCAAACCCATGATCTGGGAGCGCCGTTTCACGTATTGGCCACGCAAAACCCATTGGAGCAGGAAGGCACCTATCCGTTGCCCGAGGCACAGCTGGACCGGTTTTTGCTGCAAATTGATGTGGAATACCCTGACCGGGACGCGGAGCGAGACATCCTGCTGGCCACGACGGGCACCGAAGACGCGCAAGCCGAGCCGGTTTTTACCGGCGCAGACTTGATCGCGGCACAGAAGCTTTTGCGGCGGATGCCGGTGGGGGATGGTGTGGTCAATGCGATACTTGATCTTGTTCGGGCCAGCCGTCCTGACGATGATACCGCCCCGCAGATCGTGCGCGACACGGTCAGTTGGGGGCCGGGACCGCGGGCCGCGCAAGCCTTGATGCTGTTGACGCGGGCGCGTGCGCTGATCGACGGTCGGCTGGCACCCGGTATCGACGACGTGCGGGCCCTGGCGCGTCCGGTGCTTAGCCATCGTATGGCGCTGAGTTATGGGGCGCGGGCTGCGGGTCACAATCTGGCCGATGTCATTGATGTTGTGGTGGAGCAGACCACAAGACCTGCGGCTGCGGCGTGACCCCCAACCCAACATTGCGCACCCGTGCGGAAGCTCTGGCCGAGCGACTGCCGCCGCTTCTGGCGCAAGCGCGCCATTTGGCGGCAAGCGTCGAGTTGGGGGAGCATGGGCGCCGCAGGCCGGGGCAGGGGGATGCGTTTTGGCAGTTTCGCCCGGCCCAACCCGGTGATCCCGCACACCGTATCGATTGGCGCCGGTCTGCCCGGTCGGATCACCACTATGTGCAGGAAAAGGAATGGCAGGCGGCGCAAAGCGTTCTGTTTTGGGTTGACCCGTCGCCGTCGATGGAGTTTTCGTCCTCGTCAGATGTGCCCGAGAAGGGCGCATTGGCGCGCTTGATCGCGATGGCGCTGGCGACGCTGCTGGTGCGTGGCGGGGAACGGGTCGGCCTTGCCAACAGTGCGGCCCCAGCCGGACGGGGCGAGCTGGCTTTATCGCGCATGGCGTCAGAGTTAATGGAGCCGCAAACCACAGGCTTTTCGGATCTGCCCGGTCGGTCCCGCGCGGTCTTCCTGTCCGACTTTTTGGGCGATACGGCCGCGGTCGCACGCGCGGTAACACAAGCAGCCGACCGCGGCGTCACGGGTGTTCTGTTTCAGATGCTAGATCCGGTGGAAGAAGGGTTTCCGTTCCACGGTCGGATGATTTTCGAAGACATGAGCGGCCGGCTGGAACATGACACCCGCGAGGCGCATGATTTACGTGACAGGTATCTGGACCGACTGAAAACTCGCAAGGCCGAATTATCCGATCTGGCGCGGCGCACCGGCTGGCAGTTCCACACTCACCACAGCGGCGAAGCTGATAGCGCAGCCCTTCTGTGGCTTTACCACGCGATCGAGGGGCACAGATGATATTGGGTCTTCCCATCGCGTTCACGACCCCTTGGCTGCTGGCAGCCCTTGCGGCCCTGCCGGTTCTGTGGTGGCTGCTTCGCGCCGTGCCGCCCGCGCCAATTCGCCGACGTTTTCCCGCGGTCACGCTGCTTTTGGGGCTTGAGGATCGTGATGCGGAAAGTGATCGCACACCGTGGTGGCTGCTGGTGTTGCGCTTATTGGCGGTTGCGACGCTGATCCTCGGATTTGCGGGACCGGTTTTGAACCCGGATGACCGTCAGGCCGGGCGCGGTCCTTTGCTTGTGTTTGTTGACGCGCACTGGGCAGCGGCGTCTGACTGGCCGCAGCGGATCGCGGCCATCGCAGATCAGCTTGATGATGCCGCACAGGCAGGTCGCACAGTTGCAATCACCCTGTCGCATGAAGTGACCGAGGCCGCTAGCCTTGCGCCACAATGGCTCAGTGCCGGGGATTGGCGTGCGCGCTTGCCGAGCCTCTCGCCAGTGCCATGGGACGGGCCGTATGCAGCGGCATCCGCATGGGTTGCAAACCTGCAATCGACCGACACGGTTTGGCTTTCCGATGGATTGGCCCGCAAAGGGCGCAGCGATCTTCTGGCTGCGTTTGAGGCAAAGGGCACAGTGGATGTTTTGCAGCCCTCGGCCCCTCGTTTTGGCCTGTTACCTGCCGAAGCCAAGGATGGCGCACTGGTGTTGCAAGCGCTGCGCAGCGGGGCGGCATCAGCGTCCGAGCTTGTGGTGCAGGGTGTCGGTCCCGATCCGACCGGGGTCGAGCGGGTGCTTGTCACATCCCCCCTGACATTTGCGGCAGGATCCGCGCGCGCCGAAGCGCAAATGGCGTTGCCGCCTGAACTGCGCAACCGTATCACACGGTTTCAGCTGGCAGATCAGCGCGCCGCCGGGTCGGTGACGCTGGCTGATGACAGTTTGCGCCGTCGGCGTGTGGCGCTTTTGACCGGCACGCAATCGCGTGAAGGACTGGAGCTGCTGTCACCGCTGCATTACCTGCGCGAAGCATTGGTGCCGTCCGCCGAAGTGATCGAAAGCGAGGCGATCACGACACTGGTCGAAGCTGGACCAGAGGTTTTGATCCTGCCCGACGTGCCAAGTATTGCCGAGCCCGATCAGAAAGCACTGGCCGCTTGGGTGGCAAAGGGCGGGCTTCTTTTGCGGTTCGCCGGACCGCGACTGGCAGCTGCCGACACCGGGCGCGGGGTGGAAGATATCCTGCTTCCCGTGCGCCTGCGATCGGGCGGACGGGTGGTTGGCGGCGCGATGAGCTGGGGTGCCCCGCGCGCGTTGGCACCATTCCCTGAAACCTCGCCTTTCTTTGGGCTGCGCGTGCCCGAAGATGTGCTAGTGCGCGCGCAAATTCTGGCCGAACCCGGACCCGATCTGGCCCAACGCACCATGGCGTCGCTGGCGGATGGCACGCCGCTGGTCACACGAAAAACGCTGGGCGATGGCCAGGTGGTCTTGTTCCATATCTCGGCCAATGCGGAATGGTCTTCGCTGGCCCTGTCAGGCCTGTTTGTCCAAATGTTGGAACGGCTCGCGGTGTCGACGCGCCCGGGGCAGGTGAAAGCCGAGACCCTTGAGGGGACGCAATGGGTGGCCGAACACCTGCTGGATCCGTTCGGTCGGCTAGCCTCTGCTGGCGCGCGGGCTGGCGTTGAGGGACCTGCTTTGCTGAACGGCGCGCGCGCTGAGGTGCCGCCGGGTTTGTACGTGGATGGGGATCGGGTGTTGGCCGTCAACACGCTGGCCGCTGACGCGCAGATGTCGCCTGCGATCTGGCCCGCCCGTATCGTGCCAAGATGGCAGGATCGCAGTGCGACCCGGTCTCTTGCACCCTATCTGTTGGCCGGGGCATTGCTGCTAGGCTTACTGGATATTCTGGCAAGCCTCCTGATTTCTGGCAGGCTTTGGGGTGGGCGATCCGTCAAGCGCGTTGGCCAAGTTGGCGCTGTGATTGCGCTCGCGATGCTGTGTGCGCCACTTGACGGCGCGGCGCAGGACGCGGCCACACCAGATGACATCATAGCAGCGGCCAGCACGGTGACGCTGGCGCATGTCCTGACCGGAGATCGGGCGACGGATGAGGTGGCAAATGCCGGGTTGATGGGGCTGTCAGACCAGCTTTTCACCCGCACATCGGTCGAGCCAGCGCCGCCAGTTGGACTTGATATCGAAAACGACGACTTGTCGGTCTATCCCTTTCTGTACTGGCCTATTACGGAAACGGCCCGCCAACCCAGCCCCGCGGCATATGCACGGCTGAAAGGCTATCTTGCGGCGGGCGGTTTCATCCTTTTCGACACACGCGACGCGGGTTTTGGCGGCGAAAGTGCTGCGGCTCAGCGGTTGCGCGCAATTGCGCTGCCGCTGGGGTTGCCACCCTTAGAGCCTGTTCCCCTTGATCATGTCTTAACCCGCGCCTTTTATCTGTTAGAGGAGTTTCCGGGTCGCGCTCGTGGCCCTGCGTGGGTTGAAGCCGCTCCCCCTAATGCTGAGCGGGCCGAAGGGATGCCATTTCGCAACCTGAATGACGGTGTCAGCCCGGTGATCATCGGTGGCAACGATTGGTCCGGCGCGTGGGCGGTCCGTTCTGATGGCGCGGCGATGTTTCCGGTGGGACGGGGTCAGGCCGGTGAGCGGCAGCGCGAGATGGCGGTGCGGTTCGGTATCAACCTTGTGATGCATGTGCTGACCGGCAACTACAAATCCGATCAGGTGCATGTGCCCGCGCTTTTGGAAAGGCTGGGCGAATGAATGCGGCTGACCTGATATTCACCCCCGGCCTTGCGTGGCCGGTGATCGGCGGTCTCGCTGCTTTGGCAACCAGCGCACTGCTGGTGGCGCTTTGGCGCGGCCTTGCAGGTTGGGCGCTGCGGGCCTTGGCCGCGCTGGCGATTGTGATTGCGTTGGCTGGCCCCTCGCTTCAGCAAGAGGAACGCGACCCGCTTTCCGATATTTTACTGGTTGTACTGGATGACAGTGCTTCTCAAAGCCTGTCAGATCGCGCAGATCAGAACGAAGCGGCGCTTGCCGCGTTGACCGCACAGGTCGACGCCCGCGCAGGGCTTGAACTGTCGGTGCGCCGATTGTCTGAGTTTACGGATCCGGCGGCACCCGACGGCACGTATTTGATGCGTGCTATGGCAGCGTCGCTTGCCGACCTGCCGCGCGATAGGGTTGCAGGCGTGGTCGCGATCACCGACGGCGTGGTTCACGACCCGGAATTTACACCTGACCTGCCCGCGCCATTCCAGACCTTGCTGACCGGCTGGGCGGCAGATTGGGACTTGCGGCTGTCCGTCACACAAGCCCCAGCATTTGCAATTCTGGGCGAGGAGACCGAGATCCGCCTTCGGGTTGATGCGCTGGGCGCGTCCGCACCGGTCACCGATCTGGTCGAGCTGTCCGTGTCGCGCGATGGCGGGACGCCCGTCCCCCTGATCGCCGAAGTTGGGTCTGAGGTGGACCTGCGCTTTACCCTGACCCATGCGGGGCGCAATCTGATCCACGTGACCTTGCCCACGACAGAAGGGGAACTGACCGACCGCAACAACGCCGCCGTGATCGAAGTGAACGGCGTGCGCGACCGTTTGCGCGTGCTGCTTGTGTCCGGCACGCCGCATCCCGGCACTCGGACGTGGCGCAACCTGCTCAAATCTGACAGTGCGGTGGACCTTGTGCATTTCACCATCCTGCGCCCGCCGGAGAAACAGGACGGTGTGCCGGTGAACGAGCTCAGCCTGATCGCCTTTCCGACGCAGGAGCTGTTCGTGGACAAGATCGACGAATTCGACCTGATCATTTTTGACCGTTATCAGCTGAGGGGAATTTTGCCCGGCGGTTACTTGGAAAGCGTGCGGGCCTATGTTCAACGGGGCGGGGCCGTTTTGATTGCGGCTGGGCCAGCGTTGGCAGGGGCTGAAAGCATCGCGCGGTCCGGCCTGTCGGGCATCCTGCCCGCTTATCCGACGGGTCGCTTGGTCGAAGAAGCCTTTCGACCGCTGGTGAGCGACGCGGGCGCGCGCCACCCTGTAACCCGCGATCTGGAGGCGTTTGCGCCCGAAGGTGGGTGGGGGTCTTGGCTGCACCGGGTCGAGCTTGAACCAACTGGCGGGCACACAATCCTGAATGGTCCCGAAGACAGCGCGCTTTTGACTGTCGATCGCGTGGACGACGGGCGCGTGGCGCTGTTGGGTTCGGACCACGCATGGCTTTGGGCGCGGGGTTACGAGGGGGGTGGGCCGCAGCTTGAATTGTTACGCCGCCTGGCCCATTGGCTGATGCGCGAACCTGAACTTGAGGAAGAGGCGCTGTTGGCCACCGCCACCGAAACCGGCCTCGGAATTGAGCGCCGCACCATGAGTGACAGCGTGGCTGACGTGACCGTGACCAGCCCCGATGGGACCGAGACGGTTTTGACACTGGTTGAAAAGGCGCCGGGCGTGTTTGATGGCGAATTGGAGGCCTCGGACCAGGGGCTTTATCGTGTGACGCAGGATGACCTGACAACCGTTGTCGTGCGCGGGCTTGCTGCCCTGCGAGAGTTCGAACAGCCGATTGCGGATGCAAAAATGCTGATGCCGTTGGGGGCTGCCACGCGGGGCACCGTGACGCGCATTGAAGGCGGCGTGCCAGGTTTGCGTCCGGTGCGGGCGGGTCAAATTGCACATGGGCGCGGGTGGATTGGTTATACGCCGCGTGAGGCCTATGTGACCCAAGCGATCCGGGTCATCCCCCTAGCCCCGCCATGGCTAATGCTGGCGCTTGCCGCGCTGACTTTGATCGCGGCATGGCTGGTTGAGGGACGCGGAGGTGTCCGCGCGTCAAAGGCGCCTTAGGTGCGGAATTAATCGCTGTCGCTGCGCAACAACACCGTTCGCGAATGAGACGCAAATTCGCGCCGCCACAACACTGATACCGTCAAGAAGGTCGCGACGATCAGGCTGACCGGCCCCAGCAACCACGCAAGCGAACCCAATGCAAAATAGACCGAACGCAGGCCTCTGTTGAAGCTGCGGGCGGCGGTGATGTTGATCTCGCCCGCCTTGCGTGCGCGGGGCAGGGCCGTTGGATCGCTGGGATCATTGGGCACAGAGGCCATGACAACCGCGCAATAGCCAAACAGCCGGTGTGACCAGACAAATTTCAGAAAAGCATTGGCCAGAAACAGCACGACCAGCAGGATCTTGACCTCCCACACCAGTTCGGGCGCGCTGCTGAGCGTCAGGTCTTGCGCGACACCCCGCAGACGTTCCGTGTTGCCCAGCAACGCCATGCCGCCGCCAATCGCGATCATCGAAGCTGATGCAAAAAAGCTGGCCCCCTGTCGCAGTGTCGACAAAATGGCGCTGTCAAAAATTCTGGGCTCTCGCGTGACAAACTGTTCCATCCAGTCGCGCCTGTATTGCGCGACGATGCCAGAGACAGCGGGCTTTGCGGATGACGCGTTCTCGATCAACCAGCCAATCATGGCCCAGCCCAGAATGATCAAGCACACGGCCACGCCGTCCAACAGCGAAAATAAGGAAAGGCGTTCAGTCAGGGACATGGGCGCACGCTATGCGTATTCCTTTCGGTTGCCAAACGGGAAAATTGGTAATATCTTTTTACCAATTGTAGAATCTGGAGGGATTCCGATGCAAATGCCAACCCCCGATGCCGCGATCCTTGCACGCAAGGACCAGATCGTAAAACGCCTGCAATCGGTGTTGCCAAAGGGTGCG
Organism: Aliiroseovarius sp. M344; assembly: GCF_025140835.1. Lineage (NCBI taxonomy): Bacteria > Pseudomonadati > Pseudomonadota > Alphaproteobacteria > Rhodobacterales > Paracoccaceae > Aliiroseovarius > Aliiroseovarius sp. M344. The sequence goes on along the minus strand of NZ_CP081153.1, from coordinate 2,424,124 downwards.
GTGGTGCACGACCCGTTCGAGACGCGCGTTTATGAATGCGACGCGCTGACGGCCTACAAATGCCCGCCACTTTGCGCGGTATTGCCTGCGACCACGGCGGAAGTCTCGGCCGTCATGCGTGTCTGTCACGAAGAAGGCGTGCCAGTTGTGCCGCGCGGGGCAGGCACATCGCTGGCAGGCGGCGCGCTTCCGACCGCCGACAGCGTGATCCTTGGGGTGGCCCGTCTTAATGATGTAATCGAAACCGACTACGCCAACCGGATCATTCGCGTGCAGTCGGGCCGCACTAATTTATCGGTCACCGGCGCGGTCGAGGAAGAGGGGTTCTTTTATGCGCCCGACCCATCCTCGCAACTGGCCTGTGCGATTGCTGGCAACATCGCGATGAATTCGGGCGGGGCGCATTGCCTGAAATACGGCGTTACCACCAACAACCTGATGGGCGTGACCATGGTCATGGCTGACGGCGAGGTGGTCGAGATCGGCGGCAGCCATCTGGATGCGGGCGGGTTGGACCTTTTGGGTCTGATCTGCGGCTCGGAAGGTCAGTTGGGCGTCGTGACCGAAGCGACCTTGCGCATTCTTGCCAAACCCGAAGGCGCGCGCCCCGTGCTTGTGGGTTTTGATTCAAACGAAGTCGCAGGCGCGTGTGTTTCTGACATCATCAAATCCGGCATCCTGCCCGTTGCGATCGAGTTCATGGATCGCCCTTGCATCCGCGCGACTGAAGCGTTTGCAGGTGCGGGATACCCTGATTGCGAGGCGCTGTTGATCATCGAGGTCGAAGGCTCGGACGCCGAGATCGACGATCAATTGTCGCGCATCGTCAAGATTGCGCGGGCCCACAATCCGGTTGAGATACGCGAAAGTACTTCGGCCGAGGAAAGCGCGAAAATCTGGCTGGGACGAAAGTCGGCCTTCGGTGCAATGGGGCAGATCAACGATTACATGTGTCTGGACGGCACGATCCCGGTGTCTGAGCTGCCCTTGGTGCTGCGGCGCATCGGCGAGATGTCGAAAGACTATGGGCTGGACGTGGGCAACGTCTTTCACGCGGGTGACGGAAACATGCACCCACTGATCCTGTTTGATGCCAACAAACCCGGCGACCTTGAGAAATGCGAAGCGTTCGGCGCGGATATTCTGAAGCTGTGCGTTGAGGTGGGCGGCTGTCTGACCGGTGAACATGGCGTTGGGGTGGAAAAAAGAGACCTAATGATTTCACAATACAACCAAAGTGATCTGGAGATCCAGTTGGCGGTGAAAGACGTGTTCGATCCGAACTGGCTTTTGAACCCGGCGAAAGTCTTTCCTTTGTCCACTACGGAAACAAGGCGCGCGTCATGACCCCGGCTACAGAAGCAGAGCTTGCCGAATTCATTGCCGCGGCGAACGGCCCCCTGCGGGTGCGTGGTGGCGGCACCCGCGACATCGGCGCCCCGGTTGACGGGGCTGACGTATCGACGACCGGTCTGAACGGCGTGTCCCTTTACGAGCCCGGGGCGCTGACGATGGTTGCCCGCGCTGGCACGTCTTTGGCCGAGATCGAAACCCTTTTGGCGTCCGAAGGTCAGCGGCTGGCGTTTGAGCCCGGCGACATGCGCGCGCTGTTAGGCACAAATGGTGCGTCGACTATTGGCGGCGTGATCGCCACGAATGCCTCTGGCCCGCGCCGCATTCAGGTTGGCGCGGCCCGCGATTTCTGTCTTGGCGTCCGCTTCGTGGATGGGCAAGGGCACGTTTTGAAAAATGGCGGGCGCGTGATGAAGAACGTGACCGGCTATGATCTGGTGAAGCTGATGACCGGAAGCTGGGGCATGCTGGGCATCCTGACCGAGGTAAGCCTGAAGGTCCTCGCCATTCCGGAAACAGAAGCGACGCTGGTCTGTGAAGGCCAATCAGCCGCAACCGCCGTGGCTTCTATGGCCGCAGCCCTTGGATCTCCCTTTGACGTGACCGGCGCGGCCCAGATGAACGGGCAGACAATGATCCGGTTAGAGGGTTTGGAACAATCTGTCGCCTATCGGGCCAAAGCGCTGCAAGACAGTGTTTTGAAGGGGTTCGATGTGGTCGAAGGTGCTGCATCTGCGGCCCTTTGGTCCGATCTGCGCGACGTTAAGCCCTTTGCGGGGAAAGACGGAGCGGTCTGGCGTATTTCCGTGAAACCATCAGACGGTCCGGCCCTTGTCCGGGAACTGGGTGCCTTGTCGCCCGACGCGATATTTGACTGGGGCGGCGGCTTGGTTTGGTTGCGCGTGGCGGACGAAGGCGACGCAGGCGCACAGATGATCCGCGAGGACCTGAGCCATATTGGAGGCCATGCCACTTTGGTGCGGGCCAGTGCCGCAACCCGCGCGTCCGTGCCAGTGTTCCACCCGGAACCGGCGCCCATCGCGAACCTGACCCAAGGCCTGCGCGCGAGATTTGACCCGCGCGGCATTCTGAACCCCGGCCTGATGGGAGCCTGACATGCAAACGCATTTCACCGACGAGCAGTTGAAAGACCCCGCGATCAAGCGCGCAAACGAGATTTTGCGCTCGTGTGTTCACTGCGGATTTTGCACGGCGACCTGTCCCAGCTATCAGGTGTTGGGCGATGAACTGGACAGCCCACGGGGTCGCATCTATCTGATCAAGGACATGCTTGAGGCTGGACGCGCCGCCGACAAGAAAACGGTCGAGCATGTGGACAAGTGCCTGTCTTGCCTTGCTTGCATGTCGACCTGTCCGTCAGGCGTGCATTACATGCATCTGATCGACCATGCCCGCGCCCATATCGAAAAGACCTATAAGCGGCCATTGTTTGACCGGATGTTGCGCTGGACGTTGGCGCAGATCATTCCTTATCCGGGGCGGTTCCGGCTGGCGATGCAGGCGGCACGTCTGGGCCGTCCGCTGCGCAAATTCATGCCTGACCCGCGGCTTGAAGCGATGCTGGAAATGGCGCCGCCGAAACTGCCCAAGCCAAGTCAGAATGACAAACCTCAGACCTTCCCAGCCAAGGGCGTGCGCAAGAAGCGGGTGGCCTTGTTGACCGGTTGCGCACAGAAGGCGTTGGACACGGACATCAATGATGCAACCATCCGTCTGCTGACCCGGTTGGGGTGCGAGGTTGTTGTGGCCAAGGGCATGGGGTGTTGCGGCGCGTTGACTCATCACATGGGCAAAGAGCATGAAAGCCACGCCCAGGCTGGTGCCAATATCAACGCATGGATGCGCGAGAAAAACCGCGACGGGCTGGACGCCATCGTGATCAACACCTCGGGTTGTGGGACAACCGTTAAAGATTACGGGCACATGTTCCGCAATGACGCGTTGGCCGAAGATGCTGCGACAGTGTCGGGGCTGGCGATGGATGTCAGCGAGCTTTTGATGACGCTGGACCTGCCCGAGGCGCAGATGAACAAGCGTGTCGCCTATCATTCGGCCTGCAGCCTGCAACATGGGCAACAGGTCAAGACGCACCCCAAAACCCTGTTGAAACGGGCAGGGTTCGAAGTCGTCGAGCCGGTCGACGCCCATCTGTGTTGCGGCTCTGCCGGAACATATAACCTGATGCAACCCGAGATTTCGCAAGAGCTCAAACGTCGCAAGGTTGCCAATCTGGAAGCCAAAACGCCTCAGATCATCGCGGCTGGAAATATCGGCTGCATGATGCAGATCGGGTCCGGCACATCAGTGCCGGTCGTTCACACCGTCGAATTGCTGGATTGGGCAACCGGAGGGCCACAGCCGCGTAAATTGACCTGATGGCGGCATTTTTCCTTTTTCCTCCCCACAATTTCGCCCTAAACATATGGTTAGAGGGTGGAGGAACCGCCCCACCAGAGGCAGGAAAATGAAGAAATTAATTGCTATGATGGCGGTGGGCCTTTGGCTCGCCAGTCCACTGGTCGCATCCGACCCGTCACCCCTTCGCACCTTGATGACGGGCGATGACAGTCGTGGATGGGAAGGCGTGGGGCGTTTGAATATTGGCCCGGGTGGATTGTGCACAGGTGCGATGATCGCTGACAATCTGGTGCTGACCGCAGCTCATTGTTTGTTTAGCAAGGCGACCGGAGAGCGGGCCCACCCCGAAGACATTCAGTTTCTGGCTGGATGGCGTAATGGCCGCGCGTCGGCATATCGCGGAGTGCGGCGCGTGGTGGTGCATCCGGATTATACATTTACTGCCGATGACAGGGCGGCGCGGGTGGTCAATGATCTGGCTGTGCTGGAGTTGGACCAACCGATACGCAAGAGCTCAGTCAAACCCTTTGCGGTCTATTCGCGACCGAAGAAGGGGGCCGAGGTGGGTGTCGTCTCGTATGCCCATGATCGTTCAGAAAGCCCGGCCCTGCAGGAGATGTGTCAGGTGCTGGCCCGCCAAAGCGGCGCTTTGGTGATGAGTTGTTCCGTCGATTTTGGATCGTCCGGCGCGCCGGTATTTGTTGTGCAGGACGGCAAACCCGCCATCGTTTCGGTGATTTCCGCCAAGGCGATGGTGCGCGACATTCCCGTGTCGCTTGGTACAAATCTTGAGAAACCTCTCGCAGACCTGATGCAGATGCTTGCCAACGGTGACGGCGTGTTCACACGGGTCGAGCCGGTATCACGGCCGCCGGTCAGCACATTTGGGTCCGGCGCGGCGGGACCAGGAGGCGCGAAATTCCTGCGTCCCTGAAACACCTCCTGCGTTGCGTCATCACATGCACCGCGATGATGTTGGTCACTCTTCCGACCGCGACGGCCGAAGACTCCACTGGCCTGCGGCGGCTAACGCAACGTGAAGACCTGTTCGGATATGAAGCCGTCGGGCGATTGGATTTCGGAGAGCAGGGCTATTGCACGGGCGTGCTGATTGCCACGGATCTTGTCCTGACCGCCGCCCATTGCCTTCGCGGTGTCGCCCGCGCAGGCAATGTCAAAGGGCTTCAGTTTCGTGCTGGCTTGCGGGATGGGCGCGCGATTGCATCGCGCACTATTACTCAAGCTGTCATGCATCCCGGTTATGACCCGGACCAACGAATGACCGCGGTGAATATTCGCAATGATGTTGGATTGGTGAAACTTGACACCCCGATCCCCGCCGCAGTCGCGGCGCCGTTTGTTGTGTCACGTCTGCCGCAGGCAAAACGACAGGTGTCGGTGGTCAGTTACGGCCAAGGGCGCGATGCAGCCTTGTCCCGACAAGCGGTTTGCGACGTGTTGGGGCGACAAGCTGGATTGCTGGCATTTGATTGCAACGTCACCTTCGGGTCGTCCGGCGCACCGGTGTTTGATGACAGCGCGCGTCGTGTGCGCATCGTCTCGCTGGTGTCTGCTGGAACGCGCGGCCAGCGCAACAAGATCGCTTATGGCGCTGAATTGTACGAGCGTGTTGCCGAAGTGAAGCGCGCTTTGCGGGCCGGCACTGGTGTTATAGGGGACACCAACTTTGGATCACGACGCATTGGCGTCGATCAGGAAAACGACACAGGCGCTAGATTTCTGCGCCCCTGACCCCTTGAAGGGTGAAAAATCCACCATAAATTTGTGACACGGGTGCCGCATGGGCGGGCCCGGAACTCGCCTGTCCCCGTTTGGGAAGGCCCAACAATAGTCGCTTCTAGGAGGACACCATGCGTAATTTTGACCTTTCACCCCTTTACCGTGCCACTGTCGGATTTGACCAGATCGCCGACCTGATGGATCGGGTTTTGACCAATGACGTGAGCCGCGAAAGCTATCCACCCTATAACATTGAAAAGATCGCCGATGACGGCTGGCGGATATCCGTCGCTGTGGCAGGGTTTGCCGAAAGCGACTTGTCAGTAGAAGTTCGCGAGAATGCGCTTTTCATCACCGCCAAGAAGGCTGATGAAGAAGAGCGGACCTATCTGCACCGTGGCATCGCCACCCGCGCGTTCGAGCGTCGCTTCCATCTGGCTGATCATGTTCGCGTAACCGGCGCAGCTCATGAGCACGGCATGTTGCATATCGACCTTGTGCGCGAGGTGCCCGAAGCGCTGAAACCCCGTCGGATCGAGATTGCTCAGTCCAAAGACGTGGAACACAAGGCGATCGAAGCCTAACCTTGGCTTGATCCCCTTATGAAATGGGCGCGGAGGGCAACCTCCGCGCTTTTGTATTTATGCCGTCTGGCGACGCTCCTGCTCCAACAGAAAGAAGCTGGCGGCAAGGATGATCGCCGTTCCCAACCACATCGACCCGGTCGGCAAGAAGCCGAATACAACGAAGCCCAGCACCACGTTGAACACCAGTTTCAGGTGGTCAAAGGGTTGCAGGAAGGCCGCGTCTGCCAGCGAATAGGCGCGCACTAGAACGTGCTGGGCCAAGGCAGTCAAAAGACCAGCCGCAACGACCAACCAGATTGCGCCAGTTGGTATGGCAAAGCCGGATCCCAACGCCAAAGCCGCGTTGATCGGGCTTAGCAGAACCAACAGATAGATCGTGACGGTTTCCGGACCGTCAGCGCGGGTCAGGAATTTCGTCACCACCGAACTGGCTGCCCACAAGGCAGCGGCACCGACAGGCAGCAGGGCGACAAGCTCGAACCGGTCTGACCACGGCTCCAGAATAATCGCGCCACCAAGGATCCCCAAAATAACTGCGCCCCAGCGGTGGATTGACACGGTTTCGCGCAGGATCAGCCCGGCGCCGAGTGTCACGAAGAAGGGTGACAACAGGATCAGCGCGATGGCTTGCCAGATCGGCACATGTGCCAACCCCAGTGTCCAAAGTTGTACGCCTCCGGCTGCCAAAACGACGCGCAGGATATGCAGCCAGACCTGCCCGGTTTTCATCACCGCAGTACGATGTCGAAACACCCACGGCAAATAGAAGCCCAGTGCGATCAGGTATTGCCAGAAGGTGACCGAGGGCGCGGAGGCCCCAATTTTCATTGTGGCCCCTTGAAGGGCCGTGTTCACGACAGCGAAACTTGCGCCTGCCAGAACCATAAGACCCGCCGCCTTTACAGGCGTGGTCAGTGTCGATTGATGAGCCATTGCGTAGTGTCCTTTCTTCCTTACGCGTTGACCCAAGGCAGAAGGACAAGGCGCGCGGGAACCCCGAGCGCCTTTGACCATCCTCTTCCATCCGGACTTTAACCGTCGGCTCCGGAGTTTCACCGGATCTGCTGACCCAAGTGTTTCATTAGAAACACAAAGCGCTCGCGGGCTTGAGGCATTACGCCCCTTTACCGCCGGTGGGGAATTTCGCCCCGCCCTGAGAATGTCGCCACCCCGGCAGGGGCAGCGACAGGGAAGATAGGGATGGGGGAAAGGGTGGTCAACCCGTGTTAGTTGGACAGGCTTTCGGCCAGACGCATCAGCGTGACCGCTTCGGCGCGATAGCCGTAAGGGTCGTCACCTTTCGTTTGATTGGCCAAAGCAATGGCGTCGGAGTATGTCCAGTCACCAAGGTATTTGTCTTGGCGCAAAAGTTGCCCGAAACCTGCAATGGCGGCGGCAAACCGTTGCTCTGGGCCTGCGTCAACAGCACCCGCGATGATTGGGGTTTCGATCAGGGTACTGATGTCTTCGCCCGGACGCTTATAACGCAGCTTCAGGAAGCCAAGCTCGCCTGAACCGTCTACCTCCGGCGCGGGCGCATAGCGCAGCGCGTCGGTCAAGACGGCGTCCGACCCAACCGGCGTGACCTCATAGATCGCGGTGACTTGGTGACCAGCACCAATCTCACCGGCGTCGACTTTGTCGTTGTTGAAATCCTCGCGTTTCAGGGCGCGGGTTTCATAACCGATCAATCGGTATTCCGCGATCTGGGCCGGATTGAACTCAACTTGGATTTTTACATCATCGGCAAGGGGATAGAGCGCACCGGACAGCTGGTCGACCAGCACTTTTCGTGCCTCGCCCAGTGTGTCGATATAAGCGGCTTGCCCGTTACCATTCTGCGCCAGCGCCTGCATGGTTACGTCATCCAGATTGCCGCGCCCAAAGCCCAAGATCGACAGATAGGTGCCGGTGTCGCGCTTCTTGGCAATGTAATCTTTCAGCTGATCTGGGTCGTGAATGCCGACATTGAAATCCCCATCTGTGGCCAATAGAACCCGACCCACTTCGCCGTCGTCAAACATCCGTTCGGCGACTTGATAGGCAAGTTCGATGCCTTCGGCCCCGGCGGTTGACCCGCCTGCATCCAATCGATCCAAAGCGGCCAGAATGGTGGCGCGATCCGCAGCCTTGGTGGGTTCCAGCACCTCTCCCGCGCTGCCCGCATAAGCGACGATCGCAACTTCATCTTCCGGGCGCAGTTCGGACAGCATCAGCCGCAAGCTTTGCTTCAGAAGCGGAAGCTTGTCGGGGTCTGACATCGACCCGGACGTGTCGACTAGAAAGACGAGATTCAGGGGCGGGCGGTCGTCGACCATTTCGCCCTGAATGCCGATCTGCACCAGTTGCGTGCCCGCATTCCACGGGGTTTGCATCGTCGTGACGGTCGGGGCGAACGGGTGCGGGCCATCGGGGGCGGGGTAGGTGTAGGGGAAGTAATTCACCATCTCCTCGATCCGCACCGCGTCCGGGTTCGGCAGATAGCCTGACTTCAGATCACGCCGCACAACGGCATAGCTTGCCGTATCCACGTCGATCGAGAAGGTCGACACTGGTTCCTCAGAGGTGATTTTCAGGGGCGAGGCGGCTTCGTTGGCATATTCTTCGCCGTTAACCTCTGTTGGCGTCGGCAGAACGGCGGGCATTTCGCCTCGGATGACGTAGCTTTCACCGTCGGCAAAGGTTGACGCGTCGGCCTCCATCAATGGCTCTGCAACGACGGCCGGTGCGGTCTGCCCGGATTGTGCGCGCAGCTCCGCAGTCATGTCCGACCGAGGACGCACCGATTGTGGGGCGGTTTTGCCCAACGTCGCAGGGGCTGGCGCTGCAGCGATTTCTTCCTCGCGCACTACGTCATCGACTGTTGGCGTTGGCATCATTGTCACGTCTGGCAACGCGACCTCGTCCACGTTCGGCATCACCACCAGCACTGCAAACCCAACGGCGACCATTGCCGTTGTCGCGGCCAATCCGCCGCGCGTATTCAAAGCATTCAACATTTTCGAAACTCCTTTTCCAATCACCCCAAACTTTGGAGTGTCAGAGGTAGGACGCGCGTCAGACCGCGATCCTTGGAGGTCATCGAAATTTTTCATGGCAAGCGCCAGATCGGCCTCTTTCCTCGAGGGTTCTGGCGCAGGCGGGGTCGCGCGCAAGGCGGCCTTCAGATCGTCAAGATCGTCGCTCATATCGCGTCCTCCTCTGCCCGCATCGCACGCAGGCGTTTTTTCACTTCGGACATGCGCCAGGCGATTGTGCCTTCTGACAGGCCCAAAACCTCGCCCGCTTGCGCCTGTGTCAATTCTTCACCCAAAACCAGCGCGACGGTATCGCGCAATTCATCGGGCAAGGCGGTCATGGCTTGGCCTAACCAATCCTGCGCCTCGGCTTCCTCACGGATTGCCGCGCGCCTGTTCACTTCCCAGTCGCCCCAGCCGTCGGCAGCCTTCGCACGGGTTACGGCGCGTCGGCGGTGGTCATGGGTGGCGTTTACAGCGACCCGGTAAAGCCACGTTGTGAACCGCGCTTCGCCTTTGAAACTCGCAAGTTTCGCAGGCAGAGCGGCGCAGATGTCCTGCGTCAGATCCTCGGCCTCGGCCCGGTGGCCCGTCAGACGAAACGTGAAGGCAAACAGCCGATCATAGTGGCGCGACAAGAGGGCCGCAAAGGCAGCCCTGTCCCCGGTCGCCGCCGCTTGGGCCAGTTCTTCGTCTTGTTCCATCATCATCTTCACATAGAGTAAGACGCAGCCCGAAGGTCAATCCTTGGTGTGGAAAACAAAAAAAGCGGCAGGTTGCCCTGCCGCCTTTAGACTTAAGGTATCTTGCGCGGTTAGACCGACATGCAGATATACTTCATCTCAAGAAAATCCTCGATCCCGTGGCGGGAGCCTTCGCGGCCAAGGCCCGACTGTTTCACGCCGCCAAACGGGGCGGTTTCGGTCGAGATGATGCCGGTGTTCACGCCGACGATGCCGTATTCCAGTGCCTCCGCCACTTTGTAGACGCGGCTCAGGTTGTTGGCATAGAAATAGGATGCCAGACCAAAGATCGTGTCATTGGCCTGTGCAATCACGTCGTCTTCATCTTTGAACATGAACAGCGGCGCCATCGGGCCGAAAGTCTCGTCGGTGGCGACTTCCATGTCACGTGTGGCGTTCTTGATGATGGTGGGTTCGAAGAACAGCCCGCCCTTTTCATGCTCCTTACCGCCAAGGATCACTTCGCCACCTTTCGATGTTGCGTCCGCCACATGTTCGCGCACTTTTTGAACTGCGGCGTCAGAGATCAACGGACCAAGGGCGATGCCTTCGTTCAGGCCATCGCCGACGGGCAGGGCGGACACAGCTTTGGCAAAACGTGCGGCGAAATCGTCATAGACGCCTTCCTGCACATAGATGCGGTTCGCACAGACGCAGGTCTGGCCGTTGTTGCGGAATTTGCAGGCGATGGCGCCTTCCACGGCGGCATCCAGATCGGCGTCGTCAAACACGATGAACGGTGCGTTGCCGCCCAGCTCCATCGAGCATTTCAGCACCTGATCCGCGGCCTGACGCAGCAGAATGCGGCCAACATTGGTCGAGCCTGTGAAAGTCAGTTTGCGCACCAAGGGGTTTTCGCAGAACTCTTTGCCAATGTCCGAGCTACGCGAGCTGGGCACGATGTTGAACACACCGGCGGGCACGCCAGCACGATGGGCAAGAACGGCCAGCGCCGTGGCAGAAAGCGGCGTTTCAGCAGCCGGGCGACCCACGAAGCCACAGCCAGCGGCCACAGCCGGGCCGCATTTGCGGGTGATCATCGCGTTGGGGAAGTTCCACGGTGTGATCGAGGCGACAACCCCAATCGGCTGGCGGATCACCATCAGGCGCTTGTCAGGCTGGTGACCGGGGATGGTTTCGCCATAGATACGTTTCGCTTCTTCACCGAACCATTCAATGAAGCTGGCCCCATAGGCAATCTCGCCCATGGATTCGGCCAGCGGCTTGCCCATTTCAGCTGTCAGGATGGTCGCCAGGTCGCCCTGGTTTTCCATCATCAGGTTGAACCATTTGCGCATGATGTTGGCGCGGTCCTTCGCGGTGCGTTTGGCCCATTCGCGGCCAGCTTTGTCGGCGCATTCAATGGCGTGTGCGACTTCGGCCCGCGACAGATCGGCCACTTTCGCAATCACGTCACCGCGCGCCGGGTTGGACACGTTGAAGGTCGCGCCGTCTTTTGCATCGACCCATTCACCGTTCACATAAGCGCGGGTTTCGACCAAGGACGGGTCTTTTAGCAAGCTCTTCAGCTCGGTTGCGTTTGCGGACATTTTAATCTCCCATAGCTTCTGTATTTTGCGGGCACGGCCCGAACCTCACACAGGATATCCAATATGAATTTCGACATAGCCTATGCGAATGCGGATTTCATCCCGAATGGTTACGAATTTCCGGCCAAATGGGAAAAAATGGCGAGCGACTTTCGATCAGCGCACAAGAATCTTCGATTGGATGTGCTATATGGAGAAGATGCTTCGAATGCGTTGGATTTGGTGCTGCCAGAGGGGGCACCGAGGGGACTCGCTGTGTTCGTCCATGGGGGCTATTGGAAGGCCTTTGGACGTCGCGACTGGACCCATCTGGCAGCAGGCGCGGTCGCGCAGGGATTTGCGGTGGCGTTGCCGTCGTATCCGTTGGCACCGGGCGCGCGGATATCCGAGATCACACGCTTGGTAGCGAAGGCCATCGACACTGCTGCGGATCAGGTAGACGGACCGGTTTATTTGGCGGGTCATTCGGCTGGCGGGCATCTGGTGGCACGGATGAACTGCCTTGATGTGCCGCTGGCCTGCCGTGACCGGATCGCCCGGATCATGCCAATATCGCCACTTGGTGATCTTCGCCCGCTGATGCAAACGGCGATGAACGACACGCTCAAGATTGATGAAGCCGAGGCGCTGGCTGAAAGCCCGGTGCTGACCGACGCGCGGGCGGGCATTCCGACCACCGTCTGGGTTGGGGCCGATGAACGCCCCGCATTTCTGGGTCAGGCTCGCGATCTGGTGCTGGCATGGCCCGAGGCTGATTTGATCATTGCGCCAGACCGCCACCATTTCGACGTGATCGAGCCACTGGCTGACCCGGAAAGCGATATGGTGGCGACCCTTTTAGATTGACCTTTAGCGTCCGAAATCTTCAAGCGCACGATGGTCGATGGTTTCGAGCACCGGGATCATCACTGCGATGTCGGCCCCTTCGGCCTGAATCAGAATGCGGCCATCAACGATGCCTGAAAGCTCGCCGTCTTGATTGAGGTATTTCATCCGCCCAACCCGCTCAAGCTTCATGCCCATCAAGCCAGCGTTGGACAGCATCCCCGCAAGCGCGCCCACCATCGGGTTGTTGGCCATGATGGTGATCGAGAACTCCTCGGATCCATCGGCATAGGTCGCCTCGGCCCCCGCGCCGCCGCCCATCATGGAAAGACCTGCGCTCATCTCGGTCGAGACTTCGCGTGTCCAGCCCTCGGGGGCTTCGGGCAGGAATTTGGCCAGATCGGCGGTTTTCATCGCCTTCAGCAATTGCTTGGCGTATTCCAGTTCTTCCAACGTGTAAGTGATGTCGCCTTCTTCATAGGCTTTGAGCGCGCTTTGCAGTGTCTCGGTCACCTCATCGGCGTGGGCCAGAGTTGGCGCTAGAAGCGCGACAGCGGCGATGGTTTTGAACATGAGTTTCATAAGATCCTCCTCAAGAAAATTTCTCGGCCCATGTGGGCAGGGTGTCCTGTTCTGCGGACGTGGCGGCGTAGACCCCACGGGCGATGGCACGGGCCAGACAGGTGGCTGCCGCGTGGCCTAGCCTGAGCGCATCAAACCCCGGATCGGGTAGGGATTTGACGCCGGTGGCCGCTGCAAACACCAGATCACCATCGAAAGGGGTGTGGCTGGGATGGATCGCGCGCGCCATGCCGTCATGAGCAGCATTGGCCAGTCGGGTGGCCTGCGCTTGTGTCAGGTTGGCGTCGGTCGCGATGATGGCGATGGTGGTGTTTTCGCCCAACCGGGCTTCGGGGCGCGGTTCGGCGCAGGGGTCATGTTTGCCCATGCCACGATCGCCGAATTCGCCTCCCATCTCCCAGGGGGCCGCCCAGAACGAAGGGCCGTCCCCTATCGTGACCGCCCCCAGCGCGTTTACCGCGACCAAAGCCCCGATCGTGATCCCATTGTCCAGCACCAGCGAGGCTGACCCGAGACCACCCTTCAACCCGTCAACGGTGGCTCCGGTGCCTGCGCCAAACGAACCAAGATCGAAATCTTCACTGGCGGCATCTAGCGCTACCCGGCCAAGTGCCTTGTAGGGGTTTTCGGCCCACCCCTTGTCACCGCCATTCAGCAGGTCAAACAGGATCGCGCCCGGCACAATCGGCACCCGCTGGTCGCCCACCTGAAACCCGCGCCCCTGCGTGCGCAAGGCATCTGCCACGCCAGACGCGGCGTCCAGCCCGAAGGCAGATCCGCCCGACAGAACCAGCGCATCGACTTGCTGAACCAGCTTGTCCGGCGCCAGCAGGGCGGTTTCGCGCGTTCCCGGCGCACCGCCCATGATGTGAACGCCCGCCGTGAACGGTGCATCCCCGACCAGCACGGTTGCGCCGGTTTTGATCACATCATCCTGCGCGTTCCCGACCCGCAGGCCGGCCACATCGGTGATCAGGTTTTTGGGTCCGGGGCGCATCAGATACACCGCCCGCCGTCGACTTCCATCGCGACACCTGTCACCATCGACGCCTCGTCCGAGCACAGGAAGCAGGCGGCATTCCCCATGTCCTCGGGGGTTGAGAACCGACCCAGTGGGATCGTGGACAGGAACTTGGCGCGTATCTCTGGCGTATCTTCACCCATGAAACTGGAAAGAAGTGGCGTTTCGCCCGCCACGGGGCAAATGGCGTTAACGCGGACGCCATGTGGCGCAAGCTCGACCGCCATCGCCTTGGTGGCTGTGATCATCCAGCCTTTCGAGGCGTTGTACCAGTTCAGGTTCGGGCGCGGGCTCAGCCCGGCTGTCGACGCAACATTCAGGATCGCGCCTGTGTGCGCCGCTTTCATGGACGGCACAAAATAACGTGCCATCAGGTAAACCGATTTGGCATTCACCGCGAAGACGCGGTCGAATTCGCCCTCGTCCACCTCCTCCATCGGTTTGGGAAGATGGGTGATGCCTGCGTTGTTCACGATGATGTCCACATGGCCCCAAAGCTCATGCGCTGCGCGCGCCATCTGGGCCACGCTGTCGCCGCTGGAAACATCCACATGATGCGCCGTGCCGTTCACCTCTGCGGCCACATCGCGGGCAAGATCATCGTTCAGGTCGGCGACCATCACGCGCGCGCCCTCGATCGCGAATTTGCGAGCGATGCCTGCCCCGAAGCCTGACGCCCCGCCGGTCACGAGGGCTGTTTTACCCTGAAGCCGCATAAATCCCCCCTAGGTTGTTGCCACGAGCTTGCGCCGATTTGGACAGCGGCGCAAGTCAGCCCCGTGCGGCTTGCCAGCGCACCTGATCAAGTGCCGCGAACCGCGCAAAGCGTTGCAGCTCGGCGTCCAGTTTGGTGTGTCGTGCCGCGCCCCATCGCAGACCGGGCTCGGGCCAGAAGCCGATCACGCTCAGCGTTCCCGCCTTGCGATCCGCCTTGAGTTCGATCCGTCCAACAAACCGATCCCCTTCCAGCAGCGGGTAGACATAATAGCCCCAACGCCGCTTGGACTTGGGCACGAACATTTCGTTGCGGTAGTCGAAGCCGAACAGGCGTTCAAGCCGGGCGCGGTCGCGGATCGACGGATCGAACGGATTCAGGATGCGCAACCGCGTGGTTGGGGTTGGCAGGGCGGCTAGTCGTGCTTCGATATCCGGGTGGGCCAGTGCCGGATAGACGCCTTTGTCGGCGGCCTCAATCTCGACCGGGACCAGCTGGGCAGAGCCGCACCAATCCTTCGCCTCGGCAGCGCTCATCGCGTCCCAAAAGCGGCCAATTTCTCCGGTTGAGCCAAAGGACAGCCTGTCGATGGCTTGATCACAGAGCCAGTTCAACGCATGTGCATCCTCGGCTGGGTCATGCACCGGGAAAACCCGTTCGCCCAGATCATAATACTTCACGAAATTTTCGCGGTGGCAGGTGGCCAGTTCGCCCGCGTACCACATCTGATCGAGCGCTTTTTTGTGCGGCGGGCGGGCCCACATTTCGCGACTTTCGGCCTTTGTGTCAAAGGCGTGCGTCGACAGCGCACCTTCAGTTTCAATACGCTTGCGTATGTCCGCAATTTGGGCCTTTGCGAGCCCGGACTGATACCATTCAAATCGCCCAACCTGTTCGCCAAGCCGATCAAATTGCCGCCGCCAATAGGGTAGGACGCGCTTGTCGATCAGACTGGCGTCATGGGTGAAATGTTCAAAGACTTCGCGCTGTGCGAGCTGCTTCCAGATCATCCCTTCGCGGACGTTCTGATTGCGGCTCCACAAGATGTGATTATGGGCGCGCGTCACATTGCGGATCGTGTCGATCTGCACAAACCCGAGCCGCCAGATGATCGCCTGAAGATCCAATGCACCCGTAGGTGTGTCGGCCAAGGCGTTGGTCCACAGCCATAAATGGCGGGCTTGCCGGTTAGGTATTTTCAGCCGCGCACCCATGCCTTAGCCGTGCTTTGCGGCAATGGTTTTCAGTTGCGAGAAGCCGTACAGCGCCTCGAACCCTTTTTCGCGTCCGTGACCGGATTTTCCGACTCCGCCGAAGGGCAGTTCCACACCGCCACCCGCGCCGTAATTATTGATGAACACTTGCCCCGCGCGTAGCCGTTTGGCCAGCCGCATTTGGCGGGCGCCATCAGCGGTCCAGATGCTGGCGACCAGCCCGTAGTCGGTGGAGTTTGCGATCTTGGTGGCGTCACCCTCGTCGTCAAATGGAATAATGACCTGCACCGGGCCAAACACCTCGTCGCGTGCCAGCGGATGATCCGGGGGCACATCGGCGAAAAGAGTCGGCGCGACGTAATGCCCGCCCTTAGGCGCGTCTGTGACCTGCCCACGCCCGGCGACGCGCAGGTCGCCCCCTTTGGACAGGAACCCTTCGACGATTTGTTTCTGACGGGCCGAGATCAGCGGGCCGACATTAAGATCGGCTGTTGCAGGACCGACCTTCAAGGCGTCGTAAGCTGCGCCCATCCGCGCGACCACCTCGTCATAGACGCCGCGCTGCACGAGCACCCGCGAACTGGCCGAGCAGGTTTGACCGGCATTCTGAATACATGCGCCGACAAGAAATGGCAGGGCGGCGTCCAGATCGGCGTCATCAAACACCAGTTGAGGGGACTTTCCACCAAGTTCCAGCGTCACCGGCACCACATTCCGCGCTGCGGCTGATTGCACCAACCCGCCGACCGGCACCGATCCGGTGAAGCTGATATGTTGGACACCGGGGTGGGCGGACAGGGCCGCACCCGCTTCTTCACCCAGCCCGGTGACCACGTTCAGTGCCCCCTTCGGCAACCCGGCCTCTTCGGCCAGTCGCGCAAAGGCGAGGGCGGTCAGGCAAGCCTCTTCCGCCGGTTTAAGGACGCAGGCATTGCCCATCGCGAGCGCCGCGCCGACCGACCGTCCGATGATTTGCATCGGATAGTTCCACGGCACGATATGGCCCGTCACGCCATGCGGTTCGCGCAGCGTATAGACCGTGTAGCCATCCAGATATGGAATCGTCTCACCCATCACCTTGTCGGCGGCGCCTCCATAAAACTCCATGTATCGCGCCAGCGCCACAGCGTCATTGCGCGCCTGTGTAAGGGGTTTGCCGACGTCGCGCGCCTCGAGCGCTGCCAGATCGTCGATGCGGGTTTCCACCAACTGCCCAATCCGGGTCAGGATGCGTCCGCGCTCGGTGGCGGTCAGGCGTCCCCAGTCGCTGTCCAGCGCCCCTTGCGCAGCACAGACGGCCCCATCAATTTCTGAGGCACCGCCGCGTGCGATATGAGCAAAGGCCTGACCCGTAGAGGGATCTTCGACGGGCAATGTGGCATCTGTTTTCTGCCATCCCCCGCCGATCAGGATTTCGGTCGGATCGAACCATAGTTCTTTCATCTTATGCGTCCTTCCACGCGGGCGGTATGACCGGCGCCGCGTTGATCAGCGTTTGTGTATAAGCGTGGTGAGGGGCAGCAAAAACATCGTCTGTCGCACCTTCTTCAACGATCTGTCCGGCCTGCATCACCAGCACCCGATCCGTGATGGACCGCACAACGCCCAGGTCGTGACTGATAAAGAGATACGCCAGACCGTGCCGTGCCTTCAATTCCGTCAGCAAGTCCAGAATATCGGCGCGGATTGATACGTCCAGCGCGGATACCGCTTCGTCCAGTATGATCAACTCTGGGCGCAGGATCAGGGCACGTGCGATCGCGATACGCTGGCGCTGTCCGCCGGAAAACTCGTGCGGATAGCGGGTCATGGTGTTGGCCTCCAACCCCACCTCGGCCAGCGCGTCCCGGACACGGTCGCGCCAGTTGTCGGGCCGCCCACCCAGAAGATGAAACGGCTCTGCCACCAAGCGCTCTACCATCCAGCGGGGGTTGAAACTGCCATAGGGGTCTTGAAACACCACCTGCAACCCGGCGCGCCGGGAAGGCGGCATATCCGGTGCGATGGGCGTGCCATTGAGCAGGATTTCACCGCCCTGCAACGGCTCCAACCCCAAGATGGCCCGTGACAACGTGGATTTTCCGCAGCCACTTTCGCCCACCAACCCAAGGCTTTCACCGTTCCTGAGCGTGAAGCTGACCCCATCGACGGCGCGAAAAAGCGGGGCAGGGCCAAAGAGTTGCGTGCGGGGCAGTGGATAGTCTCGCACCGCCCCTCGCACTTCAAGCAAGGGGGCATCTGTTGGCGTCGACTGATCCGCAGGTATATGCCCAGACGCCTCCAACAACTGACGGGTGTAAGGGTGCGACATCGTACGAAACAGGGTTTCAGTCGGACCCTGTTCGACAATCACGCCCTTGCGCATGACGGCCACGTGGTCTGCCATACCCGCCACCACCGCCAGATCATGGGTGATCAAAAGTAGCCCCATATCTTCTTCAGCGACCAGCTCTTTCAGGAGGTCAAGGATTTGCGCCTGTGTGGTCACATCCAATGCAGTGGTTGGCTCATCGGCGATCAACAGATCGGGATGCAGAGCGATGGCCATGGCGATACAAACCCTTTGCCGCTGCCCCCCGGACAATTCATGCGGATACCGATCCAAAGGAAACCGGTCCTGAGGTAAACCGACGCGCGCCAGTTTTTCGGCAGCCATGCGCTGGGCGTCGTCTCGGTTGGCGCAGCCATGGATCAGCAGGGTTTCGGCCACCTGATCGCCGATCGTCTTGACCGGATTCAGCGCCGTCATCGGTTCCTGAAAGATCATCGATATGCGGCGCCCGCGAATGTCGCACAACGCCGCTTCGGACAGTGTCGTTAGGTCGGTGTCATCCAGCCAGATCTGACCTGTCGCATCAGCGCCGCGCGGCAGCAGCCCCATCAAGGCCAGCGCCGTCATAGACTTGCCCGACCCGCTTTCGCCCACCAGCCCGACCACCTGACCGGGCGCAATCGTCAGATCAACATCCTGCAAGATCGGGGCGCCATGGATGGTCAGGGCCAGGTTTTCGATGCGGATCATGCGCGCGCCCTTCTGATGCGGGGATCAAGCAAGTCGCGCAGCCCGTCGCCCATCAGGTTCAGGCCCAAAACCATCATGACAATCGCCAGCCCGGGCGCGATGGCAAGGCGCGGGTGGGAATAGATCATGGTCTGCGCGTCCGCCAGCATCCGCCCCCAACTTGCGGTCGGGGGTTGCGCGCCAAGGCCCACATAGCTCAGCCCGGCTTCTGCCAGAATACCCAGCGAAAACTGGATGGTGCCCTGAACGATCAGCAGGTTGGCGACGTTGGGCAGGATGTGTTCAACACTGATGCGGGTCTTTCCCTTACCAGCAACGCGCGCGGCCATGATGTATTCCTGCGTCCAGACGGTCAGCGCGCCGCCTCGGGCGACGCGGGCGAAGACCGGGATATTGAAAATGCCGATTGCGATGATCGCGTTGGTGGCGGACGGGCCGAAGGTCGCGGTGATCAGAATTGCAATGACCAGCGATGGGAAGGCGAAGATCAGGTCGTTGCCGCGCATGATCACCTCGTCCAGCCAGCCGCCCCGATTGGCGGCGGCCAGAAGGCCCAGCGGCACGCCGGCAATCATGCCGATCCCCACCGCCAGCACCGCCACGGCAATGGAAATGCGACCCCCTTCCATCAGCATCGAAAGAAGGTCGCGGCCGAAATGATCGGTGCCCAGAAGGTAGTCCACTGACGGCGGGCGCAGCTTCGTGGCGATGCTCAATGTGGACACATCATGCGGCGTCCATAGGAAGGACAACAACGCCGTGGCAAGCAGGGTGAGGCTCAGAAGAGCGCCGATCCAAAGCTGGGCAGGCAAGCGGGTCATGCGCGTCGCCTCAGCCGTGGATCGACCAGTGCATATGCAATGTCGACCAGGAAGGTGACAAGGATCACGGCAAAGACCAAAAGCATCACGACGCTTTCCACGACGACGAGATCACGCTGGGTGATCGCCTGAAAAATCAACCGGCCAAGGCCGGGCAGGAAGAAGACGTTCTCGATAATGATCGCGCCGGCCAACAGGAAGCTGAACTGAAGGCCGATGATCGTCAGAACCGGGATAAGCGCGTTGCGCAAAGCATGGCGCCGTGTGGCCTGCGCGGCGGTGAGCCCCTTGGCGCGCGCCGTGCGCATATAGTCCTGATGCAGTACGTCCAGCAGCGATGACCGCATCACACGTGCCAAGATGGACGCTTGTGGCAGGGCCAGTGCAACTGCGGGCAGGATCAGAGCTTTCAGGGCTGGGCCGATGCCAGCGTCCCATCCTGGAAATCCACCTGCCGAGAACCAGCGCAATTGAACCGCGAATATCATGACCAAAATCATCGCGAACCAGAAATTAGGCACCGCGATCCCCAATTGCGTGGCCCCCATGATGGCATAATCGGAAGGATCACCGCGACGGGTGGCCGCGAACATACCAATGGGGATTGCAATTATCGTCGACAGGCACAGGGCCAAAAGCGCCAGTGGCAGCGACACCTGAAGCCGTTCCAATACAAGTTCGCTTACCGGCACGCGATAGGTGTAGGAGATACCGAAATCGCCGGTGATCAAACCGCCGATCCAGCCGAGGTATCGCGCGGGTAGCGACCCGTCCAACCCCAGTTCATGGCGCAGGGCAGCCACGGTTTCAGGTTGCGCGTTCAGCCCCAGCATGAACGAGGCCGGATCGCCTGGGATCACCTCGATCATCGCGAAGATCACCAGTGAGGCGACAACGAGGCTCAGGCCAAGCGACACAGCGCGGGTCAGGACAAAACGCAACATGGTCGCGAGGTTAGACGCCGGCTGGGCTGGCGGGAAGAGGGAAAGCGCTGTGGGCGGTGTTAGATTTTCACCTCGACGCCGGGCAGGTTCAGCGCCTTCATTAACTCGCGCAATTCCTGACGAGCCGCGACGTTCGAGATATTCATCTGTCCGACAACGCCAATATCGCGCAGATCAAGAAGGGTCAGGCCGCGCGGGAAGAGCTCACGGAAAATAACCCGCTCGTTGAAGCCCGGCGCCACGCGAAAACCGATCCGTTTGGACAGATCATCGACCGCGTCGCCCATTTTCTTCTTGTTGTGCATCATCTGAGCACCCAAGCGATTGCGCACGACGACCCAGTCAATCGGCTTCAACCCTGCTTTGGCACGCAGCTGGCGCGCATTCCACACCATCTCGGAGTAAACCGACGGGCCTTTGACCTTGCTGGATTCCGGGTCGATATGCGCCAGCAAATCGAAATCGACGAAGCTGTCATTCAGCGGGGTGATCAAAGTGTCGGCCAGCGAATGCGCAACCTGGCTCAGCCGGGTGTGCGAACCGGGGCAGTCGATGATGATGAAATCGCGGTCTGCTTCAAGAGCGGCCACAGCCATCGACAAACGTCTGTCATAGGGGTTTTCACCGGGTCGCAGGCTGGCAGGGTCAACTTCGGGCAGGTCATGGTATTCAGGCGTCGCAAGCTCGACCCCCGCGCGTGCCATGGTGGCTTTGCGGTTTTCAATAAAGCGCCCAAATGTCTTCTGACGCAGGTCAAGGTCCAGCACGCCGACCTTATGACCCAGCCGCGACAGCGCTGTTGCCACATGCATCGACACGGTGGATTTCCCAGCCCCGCCCTTTTCGTTTCCGACCACGATAATATGCGCCACGCCTGTATCCCCGACTGTTGTGCAGCTTCTTCTATGCGGCGACTATAAATACGAAGGGTGCTGGGGGGAAGAGGTCGCGCGAATTGAAGTAAAGACCGATTTTGTGGTGGTTTTTGAGCACCGACGAGCCGGTCGAAGAGGCCGCGCGTAGATGGCTTGCAGCGGCTAGGCTTTGTGCTTGGTGAGCCAATGAAAGGCCCTGTGCAGGAAATCCGCTGCGTTTTCGATCACGGGCGCACCGTGCGCCATCACCACGGCCCCTGCAGGCCAAGCCTGAACCCGTGCAATCGACCGTCGCGCAGCAGCTTTGTCCCGGCATGCGAGGCGGAATTTTCGTGGGACCGCCGGTTCTGCTTCCAGCATCAAATCCAGACGGGCAACAAGTGCGCGCCAACCGGAATACCAGCCCTTTGGCAGGTGCTGCAAAAGGTCTGTGAACAAAACCGTCCCACTTGGGCGATGGAAGAACACAATCTCGGTCGTGATTGCATTCCCTTTCATCATCACCTGATCAATATCCTCGGCCCATGCCCGATCCGGGGCATCAGCCAAATCACTGTGAAAGTTTATGTCCGGTCGCTTTTCTCGCAATCCAGGCGGTGCGTAGATTTTTGCGTTGGGAAAGGCGCGGCTCCACTCCTCAAGAAAGACGTGGTGCAGGCAATTGGGCGCGACCAGATGACGGCCTGGTCCCAGCGCGTGAATATCCTGCCTGAGCTGACCGGTCAGTGCCACAGGTGACCAGATGAACAAATCACCGCCGGACAGTTTCATGACTGCCATTCGGGTGGGATAATGAAACCCGGCCGCTGCAGTAACAGCAGGACCGTCGGCCAGCCAGATGCCTGGGCCAAATTTGGTCAGCATATCGTGCCTCAATTGCAATGCGCGGCCTTGAGACTAGGGTATGGGGATCGGATGGCACAACGAAAAACGCCGCCCCAGCGGGACGGCGTTTTCCTGTTTGGAAAGAGGCGTGTCTTAGAAGCCGAAGCCTTCGTATTTCGATTTGAACTTCGACACACGACCGCCAGTGTCCAGAAGACGCGAGCTGCCGCCATTCCATGCGGGGTGCACGGTGGGATCGATGTCCAGCGACATGGTGTCGCCTTCTTTGCCCCAGGTCGATTTCATCTGGAAGATCGTGCCGTCGGTCATTTTGACGTCGATCATATGGTAATCGGGATGGATTTCCTTTTTCATAATGACGCTCCTCAGGCTTTCTTGGGCTTATATGTGCTGTCTTCAGCGATACGGGCCGATTTCCCGCGACGCGAACGCAGGTAATACAGTTTGGCACGACGCACGCGGCCGCGACGGACCACTTCGATGCTGTCGATATTGGTCGAATGCAGGGGGAACACACGCTCCACGCCTTCACCGAAAGAAATCTTGCGAACGGTGAACGACCCGGCAATGCCTGTGCCGTTTTTACGGCTGATGCACACACCTTCGTAGTTCTGCACACGGGTGCGCGAACCCTCGGTCACCTTGAAGCCGACACGGATCGTGTCACCGGCTTTGAAATCGGGAATTTTATTTCCCAGGGCGGCAACTTGTTCCGCCTCAAGCTCTGCGATCAGGTTCATCTGAAACGCTCCTTATTTGCTTGCGGTTTTTCCGCAAAGTTTGGTGCCGTCCAAGAGCTCCTTGTCTTCATCGGGTTCGCATTTGCGCCCGCAGGAGGTCGTCCGTCGTTTCTTTGTGTATTTTCTGGTGGGGTCTGATGTGCAGAAGAACGCACTCGCCCAAAAGAAAAACGCCCGCGCGACTCGGATGAGTGGCAGACGGGCGGTGTATAGGCCCAATGGGTCTGCGGATCAAGGGGTTTGGGTGATTTCAGAGGGGGTCTCTGAACGGACGGAAACTGCGCCTTTAAATGGCGCAGTTTCCTTTTTTCGGCGTTCGTGAGTGGCGTCCGTTAGACGAGGACGAGGGGTGCCGAAATTTCGTTGCGGGCAGAACGGAACATAGGGATGCGTCGCTTGAGGCCAGTCGACGGGCGTGGGGTGGTCACTGCGCGTTTCTTAAGTGCCAAGGCGTTCAGTGCGTTGATGCGGTTTTGTTTAGCGGTCATCAGAAGTTCCATGTCATTCACCTTTTTTTGCCGTGTTGCGTTTGCAGAATTCAAAACTGGTTATCGCGAAAAGAGACAAAGTAAGATGGGCGCGGTTAGTCTGCGGTATCTCACGTAAATGGGTGTTCGTTAAATCGTTAAGTAAAGGTTGCACGCCGCAGAATTGACACAAATTCACCTTTCTCGGTTCCCCAGAAATAGCGAGGCCAGAAGGGTGTAAGTGGTCAGTTTTCAAGAAAACAGGAAACAGTTACCGACTAGTTTTCGGAAAGTTGCACTTTTCGAAACAAAGCCACAATATTGCCCCAATTCAGCCTTGTCGAAAAACGTCAGTCAGCGCCGTGTTCAGAGCGTTTTTTCTGAACTGATTCCCACAAATCAGGGCGGCGTTGCCGGGTGATTTGCTCGCTCATCTCGCGTCGCCACGTCGCGACTTTGCCGTGATGGCCCGATGTCAGAACGTCAGGGATCGCCCGCCCACGCCAAACGGCGGGGCGTGTATATTGCGGATGTTCCAGCAATCCGGCCGAGAAACTCTCGTCTTCTATCGACGCCTCGTTGCCCAATACACCGGGCAAAAGACGCACAGTCGCGTCGAGCATAGCCTGCGCGGCGATCTCGCCGCCGGTCAGGACGAAATCGCCAAGGCTGACCTCTTCAATCTCGTATTCTTCCAGCACGCGTTCATCGACGCCCTCAAAGCGACCGCACAGGATGGTTATACCGTCGCAGGCTGCAAATCGGTGGGCCATGGACTGGGTGAGCGGCTTGCCGCGCGGCGACATATAGATGATCGGCCATTTTGCCCGATCCTTCGGCGCGTCAGATTGCGCGGTGTCGATTGCACGTGACAGAATATCGGCGCGCAGGACCATACCTGCGCCGCCCCCTGCCGGTGTGTCGTCCACGTTGCGGTGTTTGCCTTCGCCAAAAGGGCGCAGGTCAATCGGATCGAGCGCCCACAACCCGTCCTTCAGCGCCCGGCCGGTCAGGCTTTCGCCCAGCACGCCGGGAAAGGCGGCGGGAAACAATGTGATGACCTTCGCTGTCCAAGCTCCGGCATAGCGCGGTGTATTGGTCATCAGTTGGCGCGGTTTCAGAGATGCCGAAACGGAAAGCTTCCCATGCGACTTCATCGCACGAGATGCCGGCGCAGCTGCATCGCTGGGCGCATTGGGGTCGGATTTGTCACTCATGCGGCCTCACTTAGCGGGTTTCAGCAGGGCTGAAAAGTCAGCGATGCGTTTGGCGCGGGCTTAGAAGCTGGATTTTTCGGGCTTTTCGCTCGGGCTTGGACAGGGTCATCCGGTTCAAGCCCAGAAACGCGTCGCGCAGATGGTCGGGCTGCCCTTGGTTGGAATGTGGGGCCGGGTCCAGCTTGTCACGCACTTGCCCTGGAACGCCCGCCATATCCAAGATCGCCTCGGCGGTCCCGTGCGCGGTGCTGGCGAAATCCTCCAACGCGGCGGTCACGACTGGGACCGGGGACAAAGCGCCCGACATGCGTTGGGCTTCTTGTATCGGTCCGATCAAGGCTGGGAAGCGCGCCGCAAACGCGTCAAGGTCATCTGTCAGGTCGATCGAGCGCAGCAGGTGTCCATGCACCGATTTGATCCAGTCCTCGCGGTTGCGCGTGGTATAGAAAAACGTGATCTCGACCTCACGCCCGAACCGGCGGCGCAGCTCAGCGATAATAACGCGGGCCAGTTTCAAAGCAGCCTGATGATACGAGGTGATCATCCTGCCGCCCAGCTTTCGGTGCCCCGGCATCCCGCCCGAAAAACTCTCCCGCGACAACACGATCAACTTGTGGTCGGGGATCGACGAAAGAAACCTGCGAAAAGCCTTGCGAAACCTGTGCAGGCGGTGGGGAAACGGGCGTTGGGCATAAAGCCGCGCTGCCGCGCCTGCGTTCAGGAAATCCTGTTGGCCGTAATAGTCGAAATAGGGCGACAGGGCTGCACGGTTCTGGCTCAAGAAATTCTGCATGCTGGTCGTGCCGGTCTTGTGAAAGCCGGCATGGACAATGACATGCGTCATTCGGGAAAAATCCCTTCGGGCGGGTCCGCAACAACGCGACCAGCGCCCAGATCGACGGTCGGCACAGCCTCGAGGGTGAAGGGCAGCAATGCGTTGGTTTTCAAACCCGGCCCCTGCACTTCAAGCACATCGCCCGCGCCGTGATTGTGCACCGCAGACACCCGGCCTAATACGCGGCCACCAGTGTCGAGCACTTCAAGCCCGATAAGGTCGGCGTGATAATACTCGTCATCGGGTAGGCTGGGCAAGGCGTCACGGTCGGCAAACAGGCGCACGCCTTTCAAAGCGTCGGCGTCCTCTTTCGTCCTAACCCCGTCGATGGTGGCGGCGAACCCGTTTTTGATCGCGCGATCAAGGATCAGCGTAAACTGGCGGCTGCCATCTTCAGACCATAGCGGGCCATAGGTGCCGATCGCTTCGGGGTCGGCGCAAAAGCTTTTGACCCGCAACTCGCCTTTAACGCCAAAGGCACCTGCAATTGCGCCCACGCAAATTCGATCGTCGCTCATTTCCCACCTACGCAAATGCCCTGATCCACAGCACCGCCACGATCAAGGCAGCGGTCGATCATCGAGTTTCGTTCAAACAGCAACCCGGCAAGAAAGCCAGCGCCAACAATCAGGATCAACCGAAAGGGACGAAAAAGCAAACCCATGACACACCTTTCCTAGCTTATCCTCAGCGGCGTTCGACCAGAAGTGCGCCGCGCCGGGCTTCCCACCCGGATTGTTCCAGTTCGGGGCTGTCATCGACCGTTTCTGGCCACCCCAAACAGAAATACCCAACCAGCTGCCAATCTTTCGGTACGTCAAGGTCGCGACAAAGCTGGTCCGGGTCAAGGATCGACACCCAACCCAAGCCAAGTCCGCGTGCGCGCGCCGCCAGCCAGAACAACATGATGGCCGACACGACCGAATAGCGTCGCATCTCGGGCATGGTGCCTGCGCCCAGCTGGGCGCCTTTGTCTGTCGCTTCGTCGCTGAATACGGCCAATTGGATCGGGGCATCTTGCATCCCGGACAGCTTCAACCCGGCATAAAGCTGGGCCTTGTCACCGGAATACCCGCGCAACGCTTCATTGTTGGCAGTGCTGAAATTGGCCAACGCCGCAGCGCGCGCCTGCGCGCTGTCCACGCGGATCACCCGCCACGGTTCTGACAACCCCACAGAAGGGGCCAGCAAAAACGCGTCGAGGCACTCCTGCAGGAGCGCCTCGTCCACTGGGTCTGGGCGAAAGCGGCGCACATCGCGCCGCCAACGCATCAGATCTTCAAGATCCGACTGAAACGCCTTGGAAAAGGTGTGCATGTCAGATCCGCTCCTGCTTGGAAATAATTATTCAGCAGTTGCTTCTTCGGCGGGTGCCTCTTCAGCTGGGGCTTCGGCAGGGGCAGCAGCAGCTTCAGCAGCGGCAGCGGCTTTGTCAGCCTTTTCCTGTACGCGGTCTTGGGCTTTCTTGCCGGGCGCACCTTTTTTCAGGTTCGCGCGCTCTTTCTTCTCCAGAACGCCAGCAGCTTCAAGGAAGCGCGACACACGGTCAGACGGCTGCGCGCCTTGGTCCAGCCAGTACTGAACGCGTTCCATGTCCAGCTTTACACGCTCTTCCGAATCTTTCGGCAGCAGCGGGTTATAGGTGCCCAGCTTTTCGATGAAGCGACCATCGCGCGGCATGCGCGAGTCTGTTGCGACAACGCGGTAGAAGGGACGTTTTTTCGAGCCGCCACGGGCGAGACGAATTTTCATAGCCATGAGAGTTTTCCTTTTTACTAGCTATTTGAGCGGGGCCTGGCCCCAATCATTCTTGGTGTTTCTTGTGATGCCTGATCACCTCATCAATGATGAAGTTCAGGAATTCTTTGGCGAATTCGGGGTCCAGATCGGCAAGGCGTGCCAGGTCTTCCAGACGTTCGATTTGTTTGGCCTCGCGCGCCGGGTCAGAGGGCGGCAGGTCATGTTCGGCCTTCAGCTTGCCGACCGCCTGCGTGTGCTTGAAGCGTTCGCCCAGCGTATAGACCAGGATCGCATCCAGCCGGTCTATCGACTGGCGATGTTCTTTCAAAAGTTCATCGGCGAGGGTGACGGCGTCGGTCATTGGCAATCCTCCGGGGCTGGGTGTCGCCAGATTTCAGTCGGACCGTATTCCGGGTCTTCATACATGGCCTCGAAACGTGCATCCAAACGGCGCGCGACGGCTTTCGAGGCTTCGTTTTCCGGATCGATCTGCGAGATTGCCGTGTCCCAGCCAAGCGCGCCGTAAGCATGTGCCCGGGCTGCAGCTGCAGCCTCGGTCGCGTAGCCCTTGCCAATCGCATTTGGCATCAGGGTCCACCCGATCTCTCGCTCGGACCAACCATGCGGGAACCACAAGCCGACGCGGCCCTGATACGTGCCTGTCGCCTTGTCGTCGAGCGCCCAAAAACCGTATCCGCGCATCACCCAATGGCCCAGAATGGTTGCCAGCAACCGCCAAGTGCGGTGGGCTGGCATCGGTCCGCCAACGAACTTGGACGCGTCTGATGTATAGAAATCCGCCTCGGCGGTGAAGTCGGCTTCACAAGGCGCGCGCATAACCAAGCGATCTGTTGTCAGAACAGGAATGTTGAGCGAAAGCGTCATGAATACGCCTCCGGGCTGCCATCGCCGTCCAGCGCATAAGAGAAGACCAGCGACCCATCCAATGTACCGGTCTGTTGACCACCAAGCTTCGCGACCAGTGCCTGACTGGCGGTGTTGGCGGGATCGACATAGCTGACGATCATATCTGGCCCGATGCTGCGCAGATGCGCCAAGGCGGCATTGGCAGCTTCGAATGCAAAGCCCTGACGTTGGGCTTCGGGCGCGATGAAAAAGCCAAGCTCAATCGCTTGGTCGCCGGGTTCGACACCGGCGAAGACAAAGCCCACGATGGTGTCGTCGTGACACACGGTAAACATGCCGTCACCACGCAGGACCCATCCGGCGGCATAGTTGGTGAACTGTGCCCAGATATCCTCGTCACCCGGTGTCTGTCCCATGAACTTCGCTGAGGGCAGCGAGAACAGCCGTTGGAACACCGCGAAATCGTCCAGCACCGGCGCGCGTAGCACCAGCCGCTCTGTGCGCAGAACGGGAAGTGCCTTGCGGGCAGCTTCGGCGATATGGGCGCCGGGGCAGGGAAGGGTGACGGGCGATATCATGTTACTTTTTCTTCCCGAAACCAGACAGGCCGGAGGGCAGTCCCGCGCCACCAAGTCCGGGCAACTTGCCGCCCATGGCTTTGGCCGCTTGCTCAAGCGCTTTCGGGTCCATCGACGACGGGTCCATGCCGGGGGGCATTCCGCCGCCTTTGCCGAACATGCCAGACATGGCTTGTTTCAGCATCTTGCCTTTGCCCATCTTGCCCATCTTCTTCATCATGTCGCCCATCTGGCGCTGCATTTTCAGAAGCTTGTTCAGCTCGGACACTTCCAGCCCAGCCCCTTTGGCGATCCGTTTCTTGCGGCTGGCCTGCAGAAGCTGGGGGTTGGCGCGTTCGCGTTTGGTCATGGACTGGATCAGGGCGATCTGGCGTTTCAGAACCTTGTCATCCATGCCGGCGGCCTCGGCCTGTTTGGCCATCTTGCCCATGCCCGGCATCATCCCCATGACACCCTGCATGCCACCCATCTTGATCATCTGTTCCAGCTGCATCTTCAGGTCGTTCATGTTGAACTGACCTTTCTGGAAGCGCTTCATCATGCGCTCGGCCTGTTCGGCCTCGATGGTTTCCTGGGCTTTTTCGACCAGCGAAACGATGTCGCCCATGCCAAGGATACGACCGGCGATCCGCTCAGGTTCGAAGGTTTCCAGCGCGTCCATCTTTTCGCCAAGGCCGACATACTTGATCGGCTTGCCGGTGACAGCACGCATGGACAGCGCCGCACCACCGCGACCATCACCATCCATACGGGTCAGAACCACGCCAGAGATGCCGACCTTGTCATCAAACTCTTGCGCGACCTCGACGGCGACCTGCCCGGTCAGGCCGTCAACGACCAGAAGGGTTTCGCGCGGGGTGACAACTTTCGAGACCTGCTCGACCTCGTCCATCAGGACTTCGTCGATATGCAAACGGCCAGCTGTATCGAGCATATAGACGTCATAGCCACCCATGGTCGCTTGCTGTTTGGCGCGTTTCGCAATGTCGACGGGTTTTTGGCCCGGAACGATCGGCAATGTATCGACACCGATTTGCGTGCCGAGGATCGCCAACTGATCCATGGCGGCGGGCCGATAAACGTCAAGTGACGCCATAAGCACGCGCTTGCCGTCTTTTTCTTGCAGACGTTTGGCCAGTTTGGCGGTCGTGGTCGTCTTACCGCCGCCCTGCAGGCCGACCATCAGGATCGGGGCAGGGGGGGTGTCGATTTTCAGCGCGCCGGGCTCGCCTTCACCGGTCAGAACCTCGACCAGCGCGTCATGTACGATTTTCACGACCTGCTGGCCGGGCGTTACTGACTTGGTGACGGCCTGACCGGTGGCCTGTTCCTGAACTTTCTTGACGAAATCACGCGCAACGGCCAGCGAGACGTCCGCCTCAAGCAAAGCCACACGCACTTCGCGCAGCGCGGTTTTTACGTCATCCTCGGACAGCGCACCCTGTTTCGTCAGGCGGTCAAAGACACCGGATAGGCGATCTGACAGGCTCTCGAACATATCTCGGCTCCTTTGCCGTTTCATTTGCCCCATAGATAAGGGGCGGGCTGCGCAATTCCAAACTTCAAACCAAAAGCGCCCCTGTGGGCGCAACGCGCTGACAGAGGGCGATCCCGGCATAAGCCATGGGACCGGAAGCTATTCGACTCCCGGAGTTGGGGCGGAATTAGCCCGCTTGTCCTTTATTGTCAAGGAACGCCGGCCGATTTGGCGCAGCCCTAGCCGTTTGACCTGTGTCATAGAGCGACTCGCCAGCGACTCATAATGTTAAGGAGAAACTGAACACATAAACAAAGGAGCACCAAGATGTACAAGAATGTCCTCGTGCCAATCGCTCTGGATCATGATCGGGATACCAATGAAGCTTTGGAAATTGCCAAGGCGCTTTCAGCAAAAGGTGCGAAAATCACCGCACTCCATGTGATGGAAGAGGTGCCCGCCTATGTCGCCCAGTACCTGCCGGAAGGGCAGTTGGAAGACAATGTAAAGGAACTGGCGGCACGCATGAAAGAAGCGCTGGCTGGAGAAGCCAACATTGAAATCAAGGTTGTGTCCGGCCATGCGGGTCATGCCATTGTCGATTTCGCCAAACATAACGGCGTCGATTGCATCGTTGTTGCATCGCACCGGCCCGGCCTGACCGACTTTTTCCTTGGCTCGACCGCAGCCCGTGTCGTGCGTCACGCACCTTGTGCGGTGCATGTTTCGCGATAACGTGCTGATAACAAGATCGTGGGGAAAGCGGGCACTTGCGGCCCGCTTTTTCTTGACTACATTTCCTGCAGCAAGGCAGGAGGAGCCCGTTTATGAAATGCCCGATTGATGGAACCAACCTTCTGATGATGGATCGTCTTGGCGTCGAGATTGACTATTGCCCCGAATGTCGGGGTGTTTGGCTTGACCGTGGCGAACTCGACAAAATCATCGAAAAGGCGACCCCAGCCGTCGTGCTTCCCGATCCAGACCCGATCCCTGCACCGGCAACGCCCCCTGCTGCACCTGACCCTATCCGGGCAGAAGAACCCCGATCGGCACGTCATGACGACAAGCGGTATAAGAAGCCGTCCCGCAAAGATCGGCATCGCTATGACGACGACGATGACGATGACGACGAATATCGTTATGCGAAGCGCTTCAAGCGCAAGCGCGGCAAGTCGATCTTGTCCGAGATTTTCGACTTCGATTGATCGGTGATTGGTTCGGCCGGGGGTGAGCCATTTCCGCCCACCCCCAAATCTCGTATTCATCTGTCGCGCGAAAGGCTTTAGGCTTTCCTTATCAACAGGAGGAAGCCATGCCCAAGATCAGCAAAGCCCCCGATTATCAAACCGTTATCACCACGTTCGAAATGACACCCGGCACGTGTCAGGATCTGTTGGACGCGTTGACCGAGGCCTATCATCAGTTCATCTCGAAGCAGCCCGGTTTCGTGGCCGCTGGCCTGCATGTAAACGACGCCCAGACCCGGATCGCCAACTATTCCCAGTGGAAACGGCGAGAGGATTTTCAAGCCATGCTGCGCACCGACGAAATGCGCGAGCGCAACCGCAAGATCGCGACCCTGTGCAAAAGCTTCGAGCCTGTCATGTATGACGTGTTCGAGACATTTGACTGAGAGGGACTTCATGATGAAATACGCATTCGCTTTCCTGACAGCCGCGGTGTTGGCTGCGCCTGCATTGGCAGAGGGGGTGAATATCCGCCCCGATGTCGCCGCTGTGACCGTTGAAACCGCGTCCGGCCCGGTCGAGATTTCACGTAATCCTGATCAGGACAATCAAGTCACCGGCGAATGGGCGCGGACGTCGCGCCCGTGTCCGAATTTCTGTGTGCAACCGATGGTGCCTGCCCCCGGCGTGACACCTATTGGCGAGCTTGAGATGCTTGAGATGCTGCAAGACCCCGAGGTGATCGTGGTGGACAGTCGTGTGCCAGCCGATCATGTGGGTGGCACGATACCGGGCGCAATCTCTATGCCTTACAATGAAGCGGCCGATCGTCTTGATGAGCTGGGATGCGAGGTGGATTTCGACGGCTTCGATTGCGAAGGGGCCAAGCCTGTCGCGCTGTTTTGCAACGGCAACTGGTGTGGCCAATCTCCGACAGCCGCGCGCCGGATGATCGAAGCTGGCTATCCTGCTGAAAAAATACACTATTACCGTGGCGGAATGCAGGCTTGGCGACTGCTGGGCCTGACCGTTTCGGAACCCCAATAAATCCTTCGCGGTGGCGCGGCACGTTATCTGTCGCGCCAATGCCGCACTAAGGCAGCAAAACAAGCGCCCCATTGACCCCACACCACGCCGCCCCCAAGTTGTGGGCAATGATTGGAGGCAGCCTATGCCGCATAAGACACAAAAACGACGTTTCGGGGTTCTAACAGCAATGCTTTTGGCGGCGACGACGATGTCGTTTGCATTTGCGACCGGTGCCCGCGCGCAAGAGCTTATCGGCTCATATGTCGCCTATATCGGCCAGCCGGACCTGTTTAATTCCAAGGGCGCGCGATTGACGGAACCCTGGCAGATTCTGCGTCAGGATCGCGCGAATTTCCATCGGTTCGGTATCAGTCAGCCGGGCGACGAATTCGACCCGTTCTTCGGTTCGATCGGCAATCGCGAGATCATGGAACGTATGGTGATGAATGGCTCGATAGAGCCGCAGGCCGCCAAACGTCTGGTGGAAGGAGGGGCGGTTGTTTTCGTGCGTATTTTTGGCTCGGGTTCTACCGGCACCTCGGTCAAAGTGACTGTCGCGAAATAATCCGTCGCACCCTGCGCGCCACATAAAGCCCCAGCGCGGCGGCCTCTCTGACATATCCTCGAAAAATCCGAAGCGCCGAAGCTGGCTTGAGGGCAGGCGATGCGCTTTGCACCCGCAGACCAAGCTCGCGTGCGGTCACCCGTGCCCGAAACGCGTGGTATTTGTCGGTGACCAATGTGACGTCTGCTTTGGCTGGTAGAAGAGGTTTGGAATTTTGCAAATTTTCCAACGTGTTGCGCGACTCTTCTTCGATCTGAATGGCGGCAAGCGGCACTCCGGCGGTGGTGCAGATGGCAGCGATCACGGCAGCTTCGCTGCGGCCTGCGCGCGGGACGCCGCCCGATGCAATTATCTGATCGACCTGACCCTGCAAAAACAGGTCAGCCGCCAAGACCGCCCGCCGCTGCAATGCAGGTGACGCGGTTCCATCTGGGCGCACCGCCGCCCCAAGAACGATGGCGACACGCGTCATTCGCGATAAGTCTGACGGCAAGCCTTGATGGCTGGGGCGGCTTTGCGCTGCGCCTGCGCGAGTTTTGATTTCAAACTGGCAAGCTTGACCTTCTCATTACTGATATCAACGGTGACAGGCGTTTCAATCTGACGAAATGCGGTCCGGTGACAGGTGTAAGGGCGCCGCTTGCTGTCATAGCAGACCCGTGTGCTGGGGACGGGAATCGACTGCCTGTGTAGCGCATAGCCGCGCGCAATCGTGGCTTCCGTCTCTTTGATCTGGGCTTGCAGGGTACGCAGATCTGCAGTTGCGCCAGCGATACATTGTTGTTGTGGCGTGGCGCAGGCAGAAAGGCCCAACAGCAGGGCCAGACCGGCAAGGACGGACGCGCGGCTTTTAAAGGTCATCTGACGGGTTCCTTTTGGGTTCTTTCGATAGGCCCGATATTAACTTTTGCTGGCGCCTTGTAAAAGGACATAGACCGTCGCACCCCGCCAACTAGTGATTGATCCAGCGTACCCGCGACACCCCAATGGTCGACATCCGCTTGTGCGCCACGCCGCGCCCGGCTATCTCTGCCCGAAAGGAGCGGGTCATATGGCAAGAGAAGCGAGCGCCTCGAGCGTCGAAATGGACGAACGCGAGAAATCCAAACGGATCGGAGCGCTGGCTGGGCTATGGCCGTTCATGAGCCCTTATCGGTTGTGGATTCTAGCGGCGTTTTGCGCGCTGATGTTTACCGCCGGTATCTCGTTGATCCTGCCCATTGCGGTGCGCCGGGTCGTTGATGGGTTTGGCGAAGCGACAAGCCAGCTCTTGGACAAATACTTCCTTGCGGCCTTGATGGTTGCCAGTTTGCTCGCTCTTGGAACGGGGCTTAGGTACTATCTGGTCACGCGCTTGGGCGAACGGATTGTGGCCGACATCCGCAAAGCCGTCTTTGCCCGTGTGGTCGGGATGAGCCCTGCTTTTTATGAAAAGATCATGACCGGCGAAGTGTTAAGCCGCATCACCACCGATACGACGCTGATTCTGTCGGTGATCGGATCGTCGGTATCTGTGGCGCTACGCAACGTGTTTATCTTCCTTGGTGGCATTGTGCTGATGCTTCTGACGTCAGCCAAACTGACCGGGTTGGTGCTGTTGATCGTGCCGCTGGTGATCGTTCCGATCATCGTCTTGGGCCGCCGGTTGCGCGTATTGGGGCGTGAAAATCAGGAATGGATCGCCAAAAGTTCGGGCAACGCGTCCGAGGCGTTGTCATCTGTTCAAACCGTGCAAGCCTTCACCCATGAAGATCTGAGCCGGGTTTCGTTCTCGGATCTGACCGAAGAAAGCTTTCTGTCCGCCAAACGGCGTATCCTGACCCGCGCGGTGATGACCGTGATCGTCATTTCTCTGATCTTTTCGGGCGTGGTTGGGGTGCTTTGGATTGGCATGCGTGATGTGACCGAAGGTGCTGTAACCATCGGTGCCTTGGTGCAGTTCGTCATCTACGCGGTGATGGTGGCCGGGGCCGTAGGTGCCTTGTCCGAGATATGGAGCGAGCTTCAGCGCGCTGCCGGTGCCACCGAACGTTTGGTCGAGCTTCTGAACGCCGAAGACATGGTGAAAGACCCCATCGACCCCGTGGCCATCACCGACCGCCCCAAGGGCGCGATCGATTTCGAGGATGTGACATTCCACTACCCCGCGCGGCCGACGCAAGCGGCGCTTGAGGGCGTGACCCTGAATGTTGCCCCGGGTGAAACCGTGGCGCTTGTCGGTCCCTCAGGTGCGGGCAAGTCCACGATCATTCAGCTGATCCAGCGGTTTTATGATCCAGAAGCGGGGGCGGTGAAGTTGGACGGCACCGATCTGCGTGACATGCGGCGCGACGATTTCCGCCAATATGTCGCCCTGGTGCCGCAGGATGCGGTTATCTTTGCGGCCTCCGCCCGAGAAAACATTCGCTTTGGGCGGCCCGAGGCCACGGATGCCGAGGTCGAAGCCGCCGCACAGGCTGCCGCAGCACACGAGTTTCTGGATAAACTGCCAGAAGGCTATGACACCTATGTGGGTGAACGCGGCGTGATGCTGTCCGGCGGTCAAAAGCAGCGGATCGCCATTGCGCGGGCTATTTTACGTGATGCACCCATCCTTTTGCTGGACGAGGCGACATCAGCGCTGGACGCCGAAAGCGAGCGACTGGTGCAGCATGCGGTGGACGAACTGGCCCAAGGGCGCACCACTTTGATTGTCGCGCACCGTCTGGCAACGGTTAAGAAAGCTGACCGTATCGTCGTCTTTGACGAAGGCCGGATCGTCGCGCAAGGCACCCATGATGAGCTGGTGGCACAAGACGGGCTTTATGCGCGTTTGGCCCGCCTGCAATTCACCGAAGGCATGGGCTGAGCCTCTGGGCGATGGCGGCAGATCGCACGCCTCCGCCAACCTCTCCTAGCGTCACCTTATTTCGCCACGTCACGTCACACTTGCGGGGTTTGGGTTTTCGCATCATTCTTATGATCAAAT
Source organism: Aliiroseovarius sp. M344 (assembly GCF_025140835.1). NCBI lineage: Bacteria > Pseudomonadati > Pseudomonadota > Alphaproteobacteria > Rhodobacterales > Paracoccaceae > Aliiroseovarius > Aliiroseovarius sp. M344. Next base: position 2,388,217 of record NZ_CP081153.1, on the reverse strand, counting down.
GACAGTCCGAAAATACGGACGCAGGGGAGGATATGGAATGTATGATTTTGCCTCAATGAAAGACCGCAATGCGGTCGAGGCCGAGATGAGTTGGGACGTGCGCGACAAGCCCGTTACGCTTTATCAAATGCTAGAGCGGACGGCGAGGAAGTTCCCGCAACGGCCTGCGGCGTCCTATCAGCTGACGTCGGGACCCACCGATGCCAAGGAAACTGTCACTTGGCAGCAGGTACTGGACCGTAGCTGCCAGGCGGCCAACCTGTTTCGGTCTTTGGGCATTGGTGAAAACGACGTGGTCGCCTTCCTTCTGCCCAATAGCAACGAGACGATTTACACACTGATGGGCGGCGCGATCGCCGGTATCGTCAACCCGATCAACCCGCTTTTAGATGCTGAACAGGTTTCTGGGATCCTGCGCGAGACGAATGCCAAGGTTCTGGTCACGCTGAAGTCTTTCCCGAAAGCTGACGTTGCCCAACTAGCGGCCAAGTCCGTCGCGATGGCCCCGAATGTGAAAACGGTGCTTGAGATCGACCTCAACCGGTATCTCAACCCGCCCAAAAGCTGGCTTGTGCCGCTGCTGCGGCCAAAAAACCCGGTGACGCACAAGGCGAATGTTCTCGATTTTGTCGCAGAGATGAAGCGGCAAAACACGACGCTCGATTTTGAAGACAAGGCGGAAGACAGGGTTGCGGCCTATTTCCACACCGGCGGCACCACTGGCACGCCAAAGGTGGCACAGCACAAGTATTCAGGCATGGTTTACAACGGCTGGCTTGGGTCAAGCCTGTTGTTCGATGAAAACGATGTAATCATCTGCCCCTTGCCGCTGTTTCACGTTTTTGCAGTGCATGTGATTTGGATGTCGGTTCTGATGGCAGGCAGCCATTTCGTCCACCCAACGCCTGCGGGGTATCGCGGCGAAGGGGTGTTCGACAATTTCTGGAAGTTGATCGAGCGGTATAAAGTCAGTTTCATGATCACGGTGCCCACCGCGATCTCGGCCCTGATGCAGCGGCCAGTAGATGCGGATGTGTCGTCACTTAAGACGGCGTTTTCTGGGTCGGCACCGCTTCCGATAGAGCTTTACAACCGCTTTGTCGCCGCAACCGGCGTGAACATTGTCGAGGGCTATGGGTTGACCGAAGCAACCTGCCTTGTGTCCTGCAACCCGCCGACAGGAGATAAAAAGATCGGGTCGGTCGGTGTGCCATTTCCTTACACGGATGTGAAAATTCTGACCTGCGATGATGCAGGGACCATTCTGAAGGAACATGACGTGGACGAAGTGGGCGAGATTTGCCTGTCAAATCCCGGAGTGTTCGCGGGCAATACGTATACCGAAGCGGCCAAGAACGATGGACTGTTCGCTTCTGGTACCCATCTACGCACCGGCGATTTGGGTCGCCTTGATGAAGACGGCTACCTGTGGATTACCGGCCGCGCCAAAGACCTGATCATTCGGGGTGGACACAACATCGACCCCGCTGAAATCGAAGAGGTTCTGGCCGGGCACGAAGCGGTTGCGATGGTGGGCGCCATTGGTCAGCCCGACAGCTATTCGGGCGAACTGCCTTGCGCGTATGTTGAGCTCGTGGGCGGGGCACAAGTCACCACCGATGAGCTGATGGATTATGCGAAGAAACACATCCACGAGAAAGCTGCGCTGCCCAAGCATATCGAGATTCTGGATGAACTGCCCAAGACTGCCGTGGGCAAGGTGTTCAAGCCGGACCTGCGGAAATCCGCGATCACCCGCGTCTATAACAAGGCTTTGGCGGATGCGGGTCATACGGCACATATTGTGGAAGTTATCGACGACAAGAAGCGTGGTCTGGTGGCTCGGGTGCGGGCAACGGGTGAAGTGGATCACGAAGCAGTGGCGCAATGCTTGGGTGAATTCACCCGTCCGTTCGAGTGGATGGACTAAGCCTGGACGTTACTGGTTTGGCTGGCAGTTCTCATTGGCTGCCAATATGGGCTGAGCGAAACAAGAATGGCGCGCCAATCCGGCGCGCCATTTTGGTTTCAGACGGTGTCTGGGTGATCAGAAGCGGAAGGTTCCACGCAACTGAATGGTGGTCGCGTCCACATCGATCCCGCTTCCATTGAAGTCCGCAAACTCGTGATACAGAACTTCAGCGCCTAGATTGAAGGAACTCGTAACGCGCTGTTCATAGCCAGCACCCACGAAGTAGCCGTCGCTGTCACCCAGCGTATCGGTATAAGCGTTGGCATAGCCCGCGGTTGCATACAGCAAGCCGTCACCCATCTTGTAACCGCCACGCGCCTTAACGCGCAGGACGTTCTCAAGCGTCGCGGCACCTGCCAGATCAACGCCTGCCCAATCATAGTCGATACCGACACCTGCAACCCAGTTACCCATATCAAAATCGTACCCTGCGGTCAGGCCGCCGATGACGCCGTTGCCCTCGATGCCCGCAGCACTGGTGCCAACATCAGCATACCCGATTTGGGCACCGACATAAGCGCCGGTCCAGTCTGGCGTCGCGGCAGGTGCGGCGGAATAGGCGATTGTAGGCTCAGGCGTGGCCTCGGTCAGGCTGCCTGCAAACGCGCTTGACGCAGATAGTGCAACCGCTGCTGCTGCGAAAGATAATTTCTTCAACATGTGTTCCATCCTCTCGTTGTCTGTAGCTTTGATACGAGGCGTAACCGCCTCTGGATCATATTTAAGAACGATTGGCCCGTTTTTTAAGGGGTATGAACATGCGGTCCGGCTAGGGTGGCAGGTCTTTGCTCAGGCCCTGTCACGCAGCGAATTGTTAGCAAGCCAACAGAAAGGGGCGCGATATTGCGCCCCAATCCGTCGTATGACCGCTGTTTCCTGTAGGCGGATTAAAGGGTTAGTGCAGCTTACCAGACAGATCGATGGACACGACCTGATTGTCTATCCCGTCAATCTCCATCACCCGACCTGCGGCGCTGGCGTCCAGCCCCAGCCGTTTGGACCAGCGCGGCCAACTGGCGGGGATCAGGCCCAGAACTCGGGTCGCACCAAGGTCGCGTGCGGATTTGGTCATCTCGGCGATCAGGTGGCCATGGACCACGCGGCGCATCCGCTGCGGGGTATCGTGTGCCACGAACACACGACTGCTTTCCCACGTGTGCTCAGCCACCGGGGCTTCTTCGTAAAGAAGGTCCGACGGGATCGACTCCAACAGCCCCAACTGAGCGTCACGGATCATGTAGGTATAGATGCCGCACCGCGCGGTTGTGGGGGTCAGTCGAATGCCTGCCAGCACCCGCCCGAATTCGTGCACCGCCACCCAGCGACTGGCTGGGGTGTCGTATTGGTCAAATTCCATCCCCATCGCTTCGGGCAGGTCCCAGCGGTTCTGTACAATGAAACTTTGCCGTCTAGCGCGAAGTAGATTAGCAAATAACTCGCCATAGTTGTGTAGATTGGCGAAAGAAAGTGTGGTCGTCTGCATGACATCCTCCAGTTTGGTTGAAAAAAACGGGAAGCACGCCCTGGCGACAGCCGGGTTTAGATCAGCCGATAATCCTTAGCTCTTTGAATGGCCTCGGCCGATGTGCGTGCGAACAACTTCTTGCGGGCAGAGGATAGACGCGCCTTCAACGCGCTCTCCGAAATGCCCAGCACAACCGCACCGTTCGCATAACGCTCACCCGAGGCAAGCACTTGAAGTGCTTCAATCTCGGCCTTGGTCAATGTGTCGGGGGGTTGTGAGACGTGGTGAAGCCGAAGCACGACACCGCTGATCGCGGCGATCTCTTCATCGTTGAATTCCCGGTCAGCCCGGGCCAAACCTGCAACTGTCCGCGATGAGATATCACCACAGGACACGCAGACGCCATAGACCAGCCCGTGGCGCGCAGCATCTTTCATGATGTTGAACGGATCAGGCAGATCGATATCGCTCCAACGGGTTGCCCCGGTGCGCGATATTCCCCAGGCGATCATCGGGTCACGCAAGGCATAGGCATTGCGTGTATAATGATCGGACCAGGTTTTTGGGTATGTTTGGAAGGTCAAGAGAGGTGCGGCAAAACGGATATGCAGCCCGACGAAATATCCCGCCGAGGCCATAGTTCCCAATTCGTTTAGCAGCGAGTCGATCGCTTGATTCCGGCTCATGGTTAAATCTTGGTTACACCGATGAGAAAAACAACCCTAAATTGTATTAGAATTTTCAGCACAATTATTGGATGTGTCAAAAAAGCCCAACGACGCAAGGTCACATCGAACAAAACATGATGCAAGTGCAAACCTACGTGTTTAAAAAAATTTCAACCCAAGATTGTCCACTGTGTTCATCCGGGGGACAATGAGCTTTCAAAGCTACCATTGCTTCGATATGCGAAAGGGTGTGCGCAGGGGATCCAAAAAAGAGAATCTGGCTGGGTTTGACGAAGTGTGAAACCTTTCAGAGAATGTTGCGCCCGGGCGGAAATGAACCCGAACCATTTTCAAAAAAGGTTTTCAACTTTCCCATGCACATCCTCCCTCCGCTTCTCTCCCCGCGTTCAGCCCCGGAGTTATGATAGCGGGGCTTGAGTAGAACTATGACAGTGGTCGTATCGCCTTGAACTTGTTGGTCCTGCCTGTCTAGCATTAGGCCACAACCAAGTTACTCCGCTCACGAAGGTATGCTTTGATCGACAATGCCCCCCAGATACAGCGCCGTCGTGTGCCGGAAATTGACATAGCTCGGACATTCGCCCTTGCGTCGATGATCGTCTTTCACTTTGCATATGACCTTTCGTTGTTTGGCTTTTTACCGCCGGACACCATGATCCAGCCCGGCCCTAGATTGTCAGCACAACTCATTGCGGGAAGCTTCTTGTTCCTCTCCGGCATCAGTCTGTGGTTGGCGCATTGTGGCGGCATAAAATGGAGGCCGTTCCTGCGCCGGTTAGGCATCTTGATCCTCGCTGCCGCCGCCGTCTCATTGGTTACGCGTTTGGCAATGCCCCACGAATGGGTGCGCTTCGGAATTTTGCACTCAATCGCCGCTTCGACTGCCTTGGCGCTGTTGTTTCTAAACGCGCCCATACCCGTGCTGGTGTTGGTCGTGATTGCAACTCTGGCGATGGGACAAGTTAATCTGTCGGCATTTGATGGCCCGCTTTGGCTTTGGACTGGTTTGGGCGCGACATTGCCATTTATGATGGATTACGAACCCATTTTCCCTTGGTTCGGCATATGCCTGTCGGGAGTCCTTTTTGCGCGGCATTTTAGTGGCAAACTCACGTCGGTGCTTGATGGCTCAGACAGATATGTCCGGCTGCTGAGTTGGCCAGGCAAGCACAGTTTGTCGATCTATCTCGTGCACCAACCCATTTTGTTTGGGGCGGTTTACGTCACCAGCCAATTTCTTCAGAATTAACGCCCAAAGGGCAACGTCGCAAAATATTCAGAAGGCTTACACTTCTTGACGCCATTGAGAGGCTTACAGAGAGTTTAGAAGGGGTGCGGGCTATACTAAAAGCCACGGTGCCGCGCCTCACTGTCACGCCTGAGGCAATTAGCCCTTTGTTTTACAGCATCTTTTTGATCTGAAAGGGGAATAAATGGTGCTGCTGGAGAGAATTGAACTCTCGACCTCTCCCTTACCAAGGGAGTGCTCTACCTCTGAGCTACAGCAGCGCCTTATCGTGGGCGGCTGAGTAGCTCTAATCTGCGCGCGACGCAAGCGCATTCTGGACCCTTTTTTATACCTGCGTTACAGAAGGGATTATGGAGCGTAAGAACATACCCCAGAAACCCTCGAAAAAAGGGACTGATCGCGACCAGCGGCTGAAAGCTGCGCTGAAGGCCAACATGGCCCGGCGCAAGTCTCAGGCACGGGCGCGCGCAGATCATGGGGATAATCGGTCGCAAGACACAAAAGAAGAATAGAAAAGGCGGGCAGATGGATTCGATAGTTGTAACCGGTGGTGGTGAACTGCACGGCGAAATACCAATCGCGGGGGCGAAGAATGCGTGTCTGACGCTGATGCCCGCGACGCTTTTGTCGGAAGAGCCTTTGACGCTGACCAACGCACCGCGCCTGTCAGATATCAAAACGATGACCGAGTTGCTATCGTCGCTGGGGGCTGAGGCGACCTCGATGCAAGACGGACAAGTGCTTGCGATGTCGTCGCATGACATTAACAACCACGTGGCCGACTATGACATCGTGCGCAAGATGCGCGCCTCCAACCTTGTACTTGGGCCTATGCTGGCGCGCCTAGGTCATGCGGTCGTTTCGCTGCCGGGCGGTTGCGCCATTGGCGCGCGGCCTATGGACCTGCATATTTTCGGACTGGAAAAGCTGGGTGCCGAGATCGAGTTGAAAGACGGTTATCTGCACGCCAAGGCGCCACGCGGCCTGAAGGGGGCCGAGATCGACCTGACCTTTGCGTCGGTGGGCGCGACGGAAAACATCCTGATGGCAGCCACGCTGGCCAAGGGCACGACGGTCATTCGCAACGCCGCGCGCGAGCCGGAAATCGTGGATCTGGCGGATTGCTTGCGCAAGATGGGCGCGCAGATCGACGGTGACGGCACCTCCGAGATCGTCGTTCAGGGCGTTGATCGGCTGCATGGGGCGACACACCCGGTTGTGACAGACCGGATCGAGCTTGGCACCTATATGCTGGCCCCGGCCATTGCGGGCGGCGAGGTTGAATGTCTGGGTGGCCGCATTGATCTGGTCAAAAGCTTTGTCGAAAAACTGGATGCAGCTGGTATTCAGGTGGAAGAAACCGCGCGCGGCCTGAAAGTGGCTCGCAAAAACGGGCGCGTATCCGCTGTGGATGTGACGACCGAGCCGTTTCCCGGTTTCCCAACTGACCTACAAGCCCAGATGATGGCGATGCTGTGCATCGCTGATGGGACCTCGGTCCTGCATGAAACCATTTTTGAAAACCGTTTCATGCACGCGCCGGAACTGACGCGCATGGGCGCGAATATCGAAGTGCATGGGGGCACCGCCACAGTGCATGGCGTGAAACGTCTGAAAGGAGCGCCTGTGATGGCAACGGACCTGCGCGCATCTGTGTCGCTGATCCTTGCCGGGATGGCTGCCGAAGGTGAAACAGTTGTCAGCCGCGTCTATCACCTTGATCGTGGGTATGAGAAGGTTGTGCGCAAGCTGTCCTCGATCGGGGCGAAAATCGAACGGATCAAAGAATGACCGACAATCAGCAAGACGCAAAATTCGAGGATGGCGGCGAGGCACCGCTGCGCCTGTTGGCCATGGACGCGGACGATCTAGGCGTGATCAGTGCGCTGGTTCAGGACGCAGTGTTCCCCGCATCCGAAATGGCCTGGGATGCGCCGCACCGGCGCTTTGCGCTGCTGTTGAATCGCTTCCGTTGGGAGGACGCGCCTGCCGCGAAACGCCGCGCGCGTCCGGTTGAGCGGGTGCAATCGGTGCTTTCCGTTACGGATGTACTGAAAGTGCAAAGTCAGGGGGTTGAGCGCGGCGATAAGGATATGATTTTATCGCTTTTGTCCATGTCATTTACCGCTGGCGAGGACGGGATGGGGCGGTTGGAGCTGGTTCTGGCTGGTGATGGCGTGATTGCGTTGGATGTCGAGACGTTGGATGTCACATTGCAAGATGTTACCCGCCCCTATGTCGCACCATCGCGCCACACACCGAAGCACCCGGAATAAGTTATGCCCCATTTCCTGAACTCCTCCGACGCCGATTTCGAGGCGCGCTTTGCCGAGCTTCTGTCGATGAAGCGCGAGGACAGCCCAGAGGTCGACGACATCGTTGCGGGTATCATCGCTGATGTGCGGTCGCGCGGCGACGCTGCAGTGATCGAGCTGACATCGAAGTTTGACCGGCTGGACCTGACCCCTGAAACGTTGCGCTATTCGCCCGAGGAGATCGAAGCGGAATGTGCCAAGGTTTCGGATGAAGACCGGGCCGCGCTGGAACTGGCCGCAGATCGCATCCGTGCTTATCACGCCAGACAGATGCCGGACGACCAATCGTGGACGGACGAGGCGGGGGCAGAGCTGGGCTGGCGCTGGTCGGCTGTCTCTGCGGCTGGTCTTTACGTTCCCGGCGGATTGGCGAGCTATCCGTCTTCTGTTCTGATGAATGCGATCCCGGCCAAAGTGGCGGGTGTCGAACGGCTGGCGATCACGGTGCCAACGCCTGACGGAATCGCAAACCCGCTGGTTCTTCTGGCTGCGCGGATCGCTGGGGTTGACGAAGTGTATCGGATCGGGGGGGCGCAGGCCGTCGCCGCTTTGGCCTATGGCACCGACACAATCGCGCCGGTCGACAAAATCACGGGCCCCGGCAACGCCTTTGTTGCCGCTGCTAAGCGTCGCGTGTTTGGCAAGGTCGGGATCGATATGATCGCGGGCCCGTCAGAAATTTTGGTTATTGCGGACGCGTCCAACGACCCGGATTGGTTGGCCCTGGATCTGATGAGCCAAGCCGAACATGACGAAAGCGCGCAATCTTTGTTGATCACCACGGACGAAGCCTTCGGGCGCAAAGTGGCCGCCGCCGTCGATGCGCGGCTTGAAACACTGGAACGGCGCGAGATTGCGGGCGCGAGTTGGCGCGATTTCGGTGCGGTGATCACGGTTGCCAATCTGGACGAGGCTGCGGCCCTGTCCAACCGGATCGCGCCTGAACACCTTGAGCTTTGCGTGGCCGACCCGGACGCGCTGTCCGCCAAATGCGTTCATGCAGGCGCGATTTTTCTGGGGCAGTGGACGCCCGAGGCGATCGGCGATTATGTCGGCGGCCCAAACCATGTGTTGCCCACCGCCCGGTCTGCGCGGTTCAGTTCTGGCCTGTCCGTGATGGATTTCCTGAAACGCACGACGCTTGCCCGGATGACGCCCGCCGCCCTGTCTGCGATTGGCGCGGCGGCAGAGACACTCGCAATTTCCGAAAGTCTTGAAGCGCACGGATTGTCTGTGCGTGCCCGGCTTGACGCCCTTAACGATTGACCTACAGAGTAGCGCAATGACAAAAAACCGAATTAACGACATTCAGATCGATGACAGCGGGCTAGCCGCACCAACTCCTGCAATTGAGCAGGAGCGCAAAGTCGCCATCTTTGACCTGCTGGAAGATAACAGTTTCGAGCTGGCCAGTCGTGATGATCAGACCCCGCCTGACGGTCCGTATAATCTTGGTTTGGCCATTCGTGATAAGCGACTTGTCGTCGATGCAAAGACCGAGACAGGCGACCCGGCGGCCGAGTTCCACCTGTCGCTGGGGCCCTTCCGTCAGGTGGTGAAGGACTATTTCGCGATCTGCGAAAGCTATTTTGATGCGGTGAAGAAGTTGCCACCCAGCCAGATCGAAGCGATCGATATGGCCCGGCGCGGCATCCACAACGAAGGCGCGCGTGTCTTGCAGGAACGGCTGGAAGGCAAAGCCAGCATCGACATCGACACCGCCCGCCGCCTGTTCACCCTGATCTGCGTCCTACACTGGGGTTAAGATGGGTTCAGAGCTTCCCCAATCTGTGCTGTTTTGCTGCGACCACAACGCTGTGCGGTCGCCAATGGCCGAGGGGATGATGAAAGCCTTCTATGGGCATGACATCTATGTGCAATCCGCGGGCGTCCACAGCGATATGGAGATTGACGGCTTTTCGATCTCGGTCTGTCAGGAGTTGGGCATCACGTTGTCCAACCATCGTGTGCGCAGTTTTGACCAGATGGAGGAATGGGGCGACGATCTGTCGAGCTTTGATCTGGTCGTCGCGCTGTCCCCGGCCAGCCAACGCCGCGCGCTTGAACTGACCCGCCTATTTCATCTGGACGTCGAGTATTGGCCAATTTTGGATCCCACGGGTCTTGGTTCGCGGCGCGAGGAAAAGCTGACCGCTTATCGCCAGACGCGTGATCAGATTCGGGGCCATATTTTGGCGCGATTTGGCGACCCGGCCCCGCTTGGGGACGAAACCAGCACCTAATCTGTGATCCTGCCGGATTTCCCTTGAAAATCTGAAAGTTTGGCCCCATTTAGTAGGCGCTCACGACGGGTGAGTGAAAATACAGGAGTGAACATGGCCAAGGAAGAACTGCTCGAATTCCCCGGTGTCGTGAAGGAACTCCTGCCGAATGCGACATTCCTGGTCGAGCTGGAAAACGGCCATACGATCATCGCTCATACGGCAGGAAAGATGCGTAAAAACCGCATTCGTGTTCTGGCTGGCGACAAGGTGCAGGTCGAAATGACCCCCTATGATCTGACCAAAGGTCGGATCAACTACCGCTTCAAGTAAGCGGTCTGCCGGGCATGCCGCGCCCCAAACTGATTCTGGGCTCTGGAAGTCCAAGACGGGCCGAGTTGCTAGGGCAGCTCGGCCTTGTCGCGGATGCCGTACGGCCACCCGATGTGGACGAGACCCCCAGAAAGGGCGAGGCGCCTTTGGAATACTGTCGTCGGATCGCCGGGGCCAAAGCGGCTGCGATGGATGTGGCGGCGGACGAGGTTGTCTTGTGTGCCGATACAACGGTGGCGCTGGGCCGCCGCATCATGGGCAAGCCCGAGGATGCAGCGCAGGCGGCGGAGTTTCTGCTGGCCTTGTCCGGGCGGCGCCATCGCGTCATCACGTCGGTCGTTGTGCGCAATGCACAGCAGACATGGGCCCGCGATGTCGTGACGACCGTCAAATTCAAACGCCTGTCCGATACCGAATTGAACGCCTATCTCGCCTCCGATGACTGGCGCGGCAAGGCAGGCGGTTATGCCATTCAGGGGCCAGCCGGAGCGTTCGTCACATGGCTGCAAGGCAGCTATACCGCAGTCGTTGGACTGCCAGTGGCCGAAGCTGCCGCCCTGTTGGTGGCCGCCGGTTACCCGCTCTATGGAGACTGCACATGAAAGGCAGCGTGATCGCGCTTGACCGTTACAAAGGTCGTCTGGCCGCCGCGCATATCGTTGATGGCCGGCTGGAAGATCTGTTGATCGAGCCTCCAGAGAACGTAACGCTGCCCGGCGCGACCTTCCGCGCCATTTGTGATCGTCCGTTGAAAGGGCAGGGTGGAATGATACTGCGCCTGCCGGATGGTGAAACCGGGTTCTTGCGGCAAGGCAAGGGGCTAAAACCAGGCCAGCCGATACTGGTGCAGGTCACCGGGTTTGCCGAGGACGGGAAAGCCGTTCCGGTCACCCAGAAGCTGCTGTTCAAAAGCCGTTTCGCGATCGTGACCCCCGACGCACCAGGCATCAATGTCAGCCGTTCGATCCGGGACGATGACGCCCGCGTGCGCTTGCTGGAAATCGCCCATGAGGTGATGGATGGCGCAGCGGAAGGTCTGATCCTGCGATCTGTTGCGGCGACCGGATCGGATGATGAGATTGCCGACGATATTGCGCAGATGCTGACCCTGTCGCGTGCTGTACGCGAGGATGCAGATGGCCAGACACCTGAACTTCTGATCGACGGCGCCGACCCGCACCATCAGGCGTGGCGGGAATGGGCAACTCCAGATCAGCTTGACGACGGTGAAGGTGCCTTCGCTCGCCATGATGTCGCCGACCTGATTGCCGAGTTGCGCAGCGCGCGCGTCCTGCTACCCGGCGGGGCCTATGCTTTTGTCGAACCCACGCGGGCATTGATCGCGGTGGATGTGAATACTGGTGGAGACACCAGCCCGGCGGCGGGTCTTAAAGCCAACATTGCCACCGCACAGGCCTTGCCGCGCGCATTGCGGTGCCGCGGATTGGGTGGGCAAATTGTCGTGGATTTCGCCCCAAGCCCAAAGAAGGACCGTCGCCAGATCGAACAAGCCCTGCGCACGGCGTTTCGCCCAGACGGAATTGAAACGTCGCTGGTCGGCTGGACCACACTTGGCAACTTTGAGTTACAGCGCAAACGTGAACGCATGAGCCTGCGCGCCTGTCTGGAGGGCACCAAATGAGCTGTCCGATCTGCGAAAAGAAGACCGATCCGAAATATCGCCCTTTTTGTTCTCGACGCTGCGCTGATGTGGATCTGGGCCGATGGTTGAACGGCTCATACGCTGTCCCGTCCGAGGACCCGGAAGACCTTGAGGAAGCCGCCGACGCGCTGCTGAACGAGACGCGTGAGCAAAGCCACGGCCCGCACTGAAAATCCTGCATTTTTGCTCTGGACACCGCCCGACCCCCCGTCTACAACCCGCGCACCCGAACGCTAAAACGTTCACCCGTGCCCGGGTAGCTCAGGGGTAGAGCAGTGGATTGAAAATCCTCGTGTCGGTGGTTCGATTCCGCCCCCGGGCACCACTTCTTCGGTTAACCCAATGGTCTGCTCCGACTTTTGACAGATGTTAGAAGCTTAAGGCAATGTTGGGATCATTTCGCAACCATTCACCGTCGTGAAAGGCGGGTTTTACTATTTCAGCCGTCGCATCCTGGACAGCTGCGGAGCCTTTATTCATCGCCCTATGCCCCCTTCCATAGAGTCGCTTAGAGGGCAAATGGCCCTGTTTTCGGCGCTCTGTGCCGCCAAGCACTTCGACTTCTTTACCTAGCAATCGCGTGAGCATGCCAATTTCAGCTCACAGGCTTTCTTGTCTTCGCCGCACGTGAGACACTGCAAACATGCTGCAGAGAATTAGGTATCTTTCCCACCCACAAGTGCTGATTGACCCAGCCAAAGAAATTACGGATTGGTCATTGAGCGATTTAGGGTGCCGCCGCGTGACCATGCTTGCAAGATCCAATGCATTGCATGGGACCTTGACTGTCATCAGCAGCGCTGAAACCAAAGCGATTGAAACGGCCAGACCCTTGGCGATGGCCCTTGGCTGTGATTTTGAAATTCGTGAGTTGATGCACGAGAATGACCGCAGTGCGACCGGCTATTTGCCCCGCGACGAGTTTGAAACCGTTGCCGATCAATTCTTCGCTCATCCAAACGTCAGTGTTCGCGGGTGGGAAACTGCAGCGGCGGCTCAGGCGCGAATTGTAAATGAAGTCGAACTCAGCTTACGTAAGCATAAGCGTGGCGATGTGTTGTTTGTCGGGCATGGCGCGGTTGGGACACTTCTGTTCTGTCACTTGTCCGACCTGCCGATCGATCGAAAATTTGACCAAGGCCCGGGCGGTGGTGGATGTTTCTTTGGGTTCACCAGTCTGCAAAGCCGACCCGAAACCGGGTGGCGCTCGATGGAAGAGTTAATCAACGGTCCAAAACGCTAAGCGGGACTTATTGAACGTGAAGAGGAGTGCGAATTGAACAGCAGATCACAGAGTGCAGCCGAGATCGCAAAGAGTGGCGGAGAACTGGCCCTGGACTATTTTCGACGCGTCGGCAGCTTGGATATTGTGGACAAAGGCCTGCAAGACTTTGTCTCTGAAGCGGATCAGAATGTTGAATTGCACATTCGTCAGCTCATCGAACACGCCTATCCTGAAGATGGCATTATCGGTGAAGAACATGCGCCGAAACCCAGCAAGTCCGGCTTTCATTGGGTGATCGATCCGATTGATGGCACAACGAATTTCGTCAATTCTATTCCCGCTTGGTGCGTTGTAATTGCCGTTGTGAAGGATGATCAAACTCAGATTGGCGTGATCTGTGACCCAATCCATGACGAGGTATTTCACGCGGTTCGGGGTGACGGCGCGACACTGAACGGTCTACCGCTGATTTGCCCGGCTGGCACGGCTGTAAACCGCGGCAGTATCGGAACCGGATATTGCAGTCGCGTCAGCAAAGCCAACACCTTGACGCTGATCTCGATGGTGCTGGAACAAGACGGCGTCTTTCATCGCAACGCATCCGGCGCCCTTTCTTTGGCCTATACGGCCGCTGGGCGTTTGATCGGCTATGTTGAGGAGCATATGAATGCCTGGGATTGCATTGCCGGGCAGCTCATCATTTCTGAGGCCGGTGGTCGGGTGGAACACCAATCCGCGGATCAGATGATTGCCAAGGGTGGGCGCGTCGTCGCTGGAAGCGCGGGTATCTTTGACGAATTGATCCGCATCGCAGACACCGCCTTTGGCGATTAATCTTCTGGTAAGAGGACCGGGCCAACAGAATCCAAACCCACCGTCACATTTGCACCCGCTGAAAGCGGCGTGTCGACATCTTCGCTGACAACAAAGACCTGACCGAAGCTGGCTTCCAAAGTGTATTCCATCCGACTGCCCACATAGGTCGCTTTTGCCACGTTCATTGCCAGCCCTTCAGAAACACCGAGCTTAAACCGTGTTGGGCGCACAGCGAGGTTCGCCGGTCCAGGGGCAAGCCCGCGTGCAGGCAGTTGATGCGCCAGATCGCCCATACGGATGTGAGCGACATCGCCCTGAACACTGGTGATCTCACACGGAATGATATTCGCCTCGCCGATGAAATCGGCAACAAACCGGTCGGCTGGCGCGTCGTAAAGTTCCCTTGGATGGCCGACCTGCGCGATGGACGCGTTCCGCATGACCACGATCTCGTCCGAGACTGCCAATGCTTCTTCTTGATCATGAGTGACGTAGACGACAGTCAAGCCAAGGTTTTTCTGGATGTCGCGAATATCTTCGCGAACCTGTCGACGTAGTTTCGCATCGAGGTTCGACAGAGGTTCATCAAACAACAGCACCTGAGGCTCCAACACAAGCGCCCGCGCGACGGCCACACGCTGTTGCTGTCCGCCTGACAATTCTGACGGCAGGCGATTGCCGAAGCCCTTCAGGCCCACCAGATCAAGCCCATGTTGGGCACGGTCCTGTATTTCCGACTTATCAAATCCCGAAAACCCCAACCCGTAAGAGACGTTTTCCATCACCGTCATATGAGGGAAAAGCGCATAAGACTGGAACACCATAGAGACGTCGCGATCTGTCGCGGGCAGCAGGGTGACATCTTGTTCACCGATAAAAATTGACCCGCGCGTTGCAATCTCGAGCCCCGCAATCATCCGCAGGGTTGTGGTCTTGCCGCACCCAGACGGCCCCAGCAGTGTAACCAGTTTACCTGCTTCGATTTCCAAATTTATGTCGTCAACGGCGACGACATCTTTGCCGTAGACCTTTGTGACATTGCGGAAACTGACGGGCGCCGCTTTTGCATTGATGCTCATGTCTTTGGTTCCCTAAACATTGGTGCGTGACTGGGTCATGCGCCGCCCGATCTTGGTGCGGCCAACGATGAGCTGCATCGCCAGAACAACGCACAACATGACAAAGATCAGCGTGGTGGAATAAGCAATCGCAAGGCCGTAGTCGTTATTTTCAACTCTGCCAATGATGTAGCTCGTCGCCATATTGTATTCAGCAGAGACAAGGAAGATCACGGCAGAGATCGCCGTCATCGCTCTGACGAAACTGTAAACCAGTGCTGCAAGAATGGCGGGGCGCAGCAGCGGAAGGATCACCCGGCGGAACGTTTGCCAAGAATTTGCGCCAAGGGTCAGCGAGCTTTCATCCAGAGATTTATCGAGCTGTGACATGCTGGCAATACCTGCACGCACACCGACAGGCATGTTGCGGAAAATGAAGCTGACGACAAGGATGATACCGGTGCC
Organism: Aliiroseovarius sp. M344; assembly: GCF_025140835.1. Classification (NCBI taxonomy): domain Bacteria; kingdom Pseudomonadati; phylum Pseudomonadota; class Alphaproteobacteria; order Rhodobacterales; family Paracoccaceae; genus Aliiroseovarius; species Aliiroseovarius sp. M344. The sequence goes on along the minus strand of NZ_CP081153.1, from coordinate 2,372,745 downwards.
GGTGATCTCAATCGGGGGGACGTTGAACGCCAGAATATAGCTGACACCGATAACCGTGCCCGGAATGGCAAAGGACAGCATAGTCCCGAATTCAAACGCATTTTTGCCAGCAAATGTCTGGCGTGTCAGCAAATATGCGGTGATGAGGCCAACGACAGCCGTCAGCGGTGCTGCAATCCCCGCAATCTTGAGGGTGGTCCAGAAACTATCCCATGCTGCTCCGGTCCAGCGGATGCCCTCTTCTTCAATGCGAAGCGAGAAGGCTGTGCCATAATGTTTTAACGTCAGGGTGTTGTTCACGCCCCAAAGCTCAACAACTGAGCCGTAGAAGATCATCAGATAGACAACAATTGTAAACGCGGCCCAGATCATGGCGATTGCAAGTACAGGTAGTGAAAGCGCCGTTGGCATATGAGGATGCACGCCGCTGTCGCCTTTGCCCGATACCGTCGTATAACTTTTTTTGCCCAACCAGCGGCGCTGCGCGTAGAAAGCTCCAAGCGTAAAGAACAGCAGAACCATCGCCAGCACGGCCGCTTGGCCTTGATCATATTGCGCGCCTACAATGGCAAAGAAGATCTCGGTTGAAAGCACATCGTAGTTGCCACCCAACACCAACGGGTTGCCAAAATCCGCCATGCTTTCAATAAAGCCCAGCAAAAAAGCATTGGCCAAGCCCGGCCGCATGAGCGGTAAAGACACTGTCTTGAAAACTTGCCACTTGGTTGCGCGCAAGGTTTGTGCTGCTTCCTCCATTGACGGAGAGACGCCTTCGACCACGCCAATCAGCACCAGAAAGGCGATCGGTGTGAAGGCCAGTGTTTGTGCAATCAAGATGCCGGGCAGTCCGTATAACCAACGCGTCGGTTGCACCCCTAAAAGATCTGAGACCCATACGGTCACTGTTCCGGAAAGGCCGAACAACAGTATCAACGCCAAGCCAATCACAAAGGGAGGCGTGATGATCGGCAACACCGTCAAGGCGCGCAAACCGCGTTTGAAGCGGAACCCAGACCGGGTCACGACCAAAGCGAAAACCAGTCCAAGGATGGTCGTGATAAGACCAACGCATACCGCAAGGAACAAAGAGTTCCAGGCGACGCCACATCGTCCACCTGTCAGGCAACTTAGTCCCCACAACCTGTCGTCAAAAAACTTGGAAAAGAAGACGGCGACAGAATAGCCCCCGTCTTGTGTGATAAACGCAGCGGTCAACATCTTGGCGATAGGGAAAAACACGAAAGCCGTGACGATCACAACGACGCCGCCGATAGAGCTTACAACAAAGACATCGCCGTTGATGGCCCCCCGTGCAGCAAGGCCCTGCGTGAAGATGAAAAGGAACGCAGCGGCGCTGATCAGTGCGCCATAGCCCATGCCATATTGCCGATCGTCCAATTCGCCAAACAAGGCCGTCGCCCAGCCGAAATTCCAACCTCGAATACCAATGGAAAAGCCCTGCAGAACCAACCAACCAAAGCCAAATGCGCCTGCAAGGATAAGAACCTGTGCATAGATCGGGTCTGATTTACTTTTTTTCAGAACGGCTATCGGGGCAAGCAACGGCGCGATCAGCGGGGCCAGCCAAAGCTTTTCCCCTTGCCCGATCAAGAAGATTCCGGGGGCGTAGTCGCTATCGAATGGATAGCCATCGACAAGCCATTCAAAGCGGAAAAAGTCCTCGATCCCGTACCAGGGAAGGATAAAAAAGCCAGCTAACCCGGCAATGATCCAGAAGATCAAAACCGGGTTGGTCGCTTTATCGGACGTGACCTGACGCATGGTTACTGCGGCAGGACCGACACCTCATCATCCCATCGTTTCAGAAGGCGCTGACGTGTGTTAGACGAGCCATAGGTGCGGAAATCATAGTCGATCAACTTGATCGTGCTCATGTCCGGCGCGCTCTCTGATGTCTTTGCATTCACATTTGATGGCACTTGAAACGCACTAACCTCCAACGCGAGGTTCTGAGCTTCGGCACTTAGTGCCCAATCGTAAAACGCTTTCGCGCTGTCCATGTTCCGAGCGCCCTCGATGATCGACATAGACCCGATTTCATAACCTGTGCCTTCGCATGGTGCCACGACGTTAATCGGGAAGCCGCTGACGGCTTGCTTCACCGCATCATGCATAAACACGATACCGATGGTGTTTTCACCACGGCCTGCAGCCTTGATCGGCGCAGAGCCTGACTTGGTGTATTGGTTTATGTTGGCATGCAGGCCGGCCATAAACTCAAAGCCTTCTTCTTCGCCAAACAGCTGCACCATCGTCGCAAGCGTTGTGTATGCGGTGCCAGATGAGTTTGGGTTTGCCATCTGTACGTGGCCTTTGAATTCTGGCTTGAGCAGGTCTTCCCAACAGGCAGGGGTTGGCAAATTGTTGGCAGCCAACAGATCGGTGTTATAGCCGTAGCCCAGTGCGCCAGAGTAAATCCCGATGGTTCTGTTGCCAGCACTTTCCGCTTGGCTAATAGCCCAAGGATGCAGTTGGTCGCGCATTGGTGACATGTATTCTGCCGTCAAACCTTCTTCAGCTGCTTGAAGATGGGGGTCACCCGTGCCGCCCCACCAAACGTCGCCGCGTGGGTTCGAGCTTTCCGCCTTGATTTGTGCAAACGTTTCCCCTGACGACTTGCGCGTCATCGCAACATCGATTCCGGTCGCGTCCTGAAAACTGTTGGCCATCAACTGGCACCAGTCTTCTTGTGCAGAGCAGTAGAATGTCAGGTCGTCAGCCGAAGCCGCACCTGCTGTAGCGAAGACTGCAAGGGCTGATGCGCCAGCCAAGTTATTGAATTTGATCATTATGATGGTCCCCCCAATGAATTGGATTTAGAGGGCGATGATAGCGCCGGTTTTTCAATTTGACCTAACAAAAAGATACTGATCCAAAATTCGCACAGGGCCAAGAATCTATAAGCATCGGAAAAATATAAGTTTTTGTTGGGATCTCGATTTACGCACCTACGAAAGAATTCGTAGACCCCACCCCTATCTGCAGATGAACGAGACCAAAAATGGGCTGAAGGGATATCTTGACCCTCTAAGCTGGAGATGCACGATTGCGGCGACATAGCCATGGTTGCCTGCTATCTGTTTCAGCTAACCGATCAGCTTTTCAATTAGGGAGAAAGCGTGACAGTCCAGACTGATCTATTCCGAGCGCCTCAAAGAGCGCACCATGATGGATAGCATTTTCCATGCGAGGGGCACGCAGCGGTCTGTGTCATCAGAAAGCTGGTACTCAGAGATCATGGCGGGTGGCTATCGGGCCGTCATTCTGGACCTTGATGGCACACTTGTCGAAAGCAGCGAGGTGCATTTTAAGTCATTTCAGGCTGCCGTTCAGGCTCAAGGTCAAGACATGGACCGCGACTGGTACTTTGCGCGAACGGGCCTTGACCGAAAATCCCTTTTCGCTGCCTTTTCGGCCGACGTTCAGGGTGGGTTCGACGTTGCCTTGGCGATCAGACAAAGCATTGAAAATTTCATTGAACTAAGTCCTTCAGTCTCGTCGATTGACGAAACTTTTAAATTGGCGCAGGCGTTGGATCAGTCGGTTCCAATGGCCATCGGGACAAACGCTGAATTCGAGGTTGCAACTGCGTCCCTTCGCGCAACTGGCTTGCTGAAATTTTTTGACGTTGTCGTTTCTATCTCTGACAATGTTGCGCCGAAACCGGCGCCGGAAATTTTCTTGTTGGCGACGGAGCGCTTGGGATTTTCGACAACCGAAACCGTCGTGTTTGAGGATTCTCCCGAAGGCGTAAGGGCAGCGCTTGAAGCCGGGCTTGATGTCTTTCAGGTTTTGCACAAATGATATTCGCGGCACGGTCAAGTTCTGGACGAGCGGACTCGGTCTGGACTTCGGATGCAACGCACGCCATTCGACGCGTCATCAGGCTGAAAAGAAATCCCCCAAGATTTTGTTGAACAGCTCCGGCTTTTCCAAGTGCGCGGCATGGGCGCAACCTGGCAGCACAGAAAGGTTCGCGTTGGAGATAGATTTCCACAATTGTTCGGTCTGGCACCAGGGGTAGGTGCGATCACGGTCGCCCCAGATGACCAGTGTTTTGGCCTTGATATCTTCTAGGCGCTCGACACCGCTCCAGTTTTCCATTGCATCGAGCCCATTGAGCATAGCCTGAAGTCTGCATTGTTCAGCAATCGCGGCGCAGGCCTCATAACCAGGAGCTTCTTCCCGCTCAAGAAACCAGGTCGCCGCGATCCGTCTGGCTGTAGTTTGCGGCCCATCTGCAAGCGCGCGGCGTTTGGACGTGCAGATGGTCTCGAACCGGCCCGGCAGGACCCCTGTGGCGCCAGTGCCGTAGAGTACGAGCCGGTCAACGCGGTCCGGGGTTTGTACGACCATTTCTTGCGCGACCATCCCGCCCATCGAATGGCCAACCAAGTTGAATCGCTCGACGCCGCGCGCGCTCAGTTCGTCCAGCGCCCATTCAGCATAGCTGGCAATGCTGTCGAGGGCCTCGCTTTGCGCGTTCTCGCCATATCCCGGCAAATCCAGACTTATGACCTCATATCCAGCGTCAGAGTCGATTTGCCCCTGCCATTGTCGACTGCCACCCATAAACCCATGAACAAAGACAACTGGGTTCATTTGCGTCCCCCCTGAACGATGCGATCAAGGATCATGGCACAGAACAAGATCGAGAATCCGGCGAGAATACCCTGACCGACATTGGCATATTGCAGCGCTTCCAGAACATCCTCACCCAGCCCTTTGGCACCGATCAACGAGGCAACGACGACCATGGCCAACGACAGCATTATGGTCTGGTTGATGCCTGCGCGGATTGACGGGCTGGCCAAAGGCAGATCGACCTTGGTCAACAGATACCATTTGTTTGCACCAAAGCTGATCGCCGCTTCGCGTACGCTTTCAGGCACACCGCGCAAACCCAGCACAGTCAGCCGTACGACGGGGGTACCGCCAAAGATCATCGTAACCACAACCGCGGCTGGTTTTCCGACGCCAAAGAACGCAATCACGGGCACCATGAAGACAAAGGCAGGCATGGTCTGCATGAAATCCATGATCGGCTGAATGAAGCTGTAAAATCGCGGGCGGCGGGCGGCGAACATGCCCAGTGGAATGCCGATCACAATCGATAGGCAGGCTGCGGTACCCAGCAATGCAAGCGTCGTCATTGCACCCTCCCAAAAGCCCAGAAGGCCCATATAGGCGAGGAAAGCGCCCGAGTAGATGGCCGTGCGTATGCCAGCGGTGAGCCAAGTCAGCAGCACGATCAAGCTGGCGATCACGATCCACGGGGTCTGGACGAGTATGACTTCAAGAGCATCAAGCAGCGCGCGGATACCGAATGTCAGACCATCGAAGAAAGCCTCCGAGTTGCGCACACACCAGGCGATAAAATCTTCGACCCAAGAGATACTGGTCAGGCGGATGTCGGGGTCGGTGGGGAAATGGCTGAGCAGCGAAAAACGGCCTGGAAAGCTGTAGTGAAGCATGGCGGCCGCGACGATCAGCGCCATAAAGACGGCACTGAATACAATATGCGTTACCGGCATGGCAGAGCGGACCGAGCGGTCGGACAGCCAATCAGAAAACCGCGCTTCGAGCGCCCAGTTGGCAACCAGTGACTGTGCCGCCTTGGCGATCAGCAAGATGATGATGCCCGTAAGCACAATCATCGGGCCTTCGGCGGCCAAGGTTTCGGCCTCGGCACGGATGCCGCCGATGTTTTCTTCCAGCGACTCGACGGTGCGGCGATAGACATCGATTTTCTCGGAGTTGCTTTCGATGGCGGCAGCAAGTTGTTCGCGGCGCAGTTCAAGCGTGCCTTCGATCGAGGCAATGCGGGCCATGGCATCTGCGGCCAGATCGCCGAAAAGACCGCGCGCAATTTGCACAAAGGCAAGGGTCTCAAGGATCAGGAAAGGCAGGGCCCAAGACCACAGCCCGCGCGCGCCAAACCAGATCGGACCAAACAGGCCAGCCATCAGGTTGAATGTGGCGGTAAACCGGGACGAAGCGCCGATCTTGTCGAAGTTGCGAATGTAGTAATCGGGGCTGGTGCGAACGAAGGTGCGGATGTTTTCGCGCCGTTCTTCCGCATAAGCCAGAGCGGCTTCACTTTCAGTATCTTCCAGCGGGTTAACGCCCAAGTCATCAAGATCACTCATGATACTTCAGTCCCTTCGATCACGGTGCGCAGAAGGTCGGCGCGGGTAATAACACCCAGGTCTTTTCCGTCCGACTGAACAACGATCGGTTTTTCGTCGTCGATCGCCAAGTTGATAAGATTGCTAAGGGTTTCGCTTTCCGCGACCCGTGGCCCATCCGCGGCGATAGGGCCGCTGGTGCTGACATAGGCTGCGAGCGGCTGCATAACAGCATGGGCATGCACCACTTTGAGGCGCGAGATGCCGGCGACAAAGTCGGCCACGTAGTCGTCCGCAGGATGCATAACAATATCTTCTGCAGTGCCCATCTGCACCATCTTGCCGTCGCGCATAATGGCGATCCGGTCGCCGATGCGAACCGCTTCATCAAGGTCGTGGGTGATGAAGATTGTGGTTTTCTTCAGGATCTTGGACAGGCGAATGAACTCGTCCTGCAATTGGCGGCGGATAAGAGGGTCAAGCGCCGAAAATGGCTCGTCCATCAACAAGACATCCGGGTTGGCGGCCAGTGCGCGGGCAAGGCCGACACGCTGTTGCATGCCGCCCGACAATTCATGGGCGAATTTCGACCCCCAGGCGCCAAGTTCGACGATGTCGAGGATAGCCGCCGCTTGGCGCATTCGTTCATTTTTGGCAACCTGACGAATTTCCAATGGCATCGCCACATTATCAAGCACCGAGCGGTGCGGCATGAGGGCGAAATTCTGGAAAACCATTCCAATTTTTCGGTTGCGAAACGCTTGAAGCTCTTTCGGTCCGAGCGCCATGACGTCGGTCCCCTCGATCTCGATCTTACCGGCAGTGGGCTCTAGTAATCTGTTGAAATGGCGCACCAGCGTGGATTTACCACTGCCTGAAAGGCCCATGATGCAAAAAATCTCGCCGCGGTTGACCGAGAGGCTTACGTCGGCAACACCCACGACAGCGCCCAATTCTGCAAGTACTTCAGCCTTGTTCAGACCCCGATCACGGATCGCCTGTAAAGCAGCTTGCGGCTTATGCCCGAAAATCTTCCAGACATTGGAGATTTCTACGACGGTTTCAGGGTTCATGCGCTGCATCCCGGTGATTTCAGGGGTAGATGGTGTGGCCGACACCAATGGGTTTCGGTGTCGGCAAGTTTGTAAGCGGTGGCGGGATCAGAGACCCAGCCAAGCGTCCACGCGGTCGGGGTTGGCTTCAACCCATTCGCGCGCAACCTCTGCCGGATCACGGCCCTTGCCGCTGATCTCAAAGGCGAAGCCCGAGACGTCGTCAGCCGTCAGCGCGAAATTCGCAAAGAACTCGGCAATAGCCGGTGAGCGGCCTTCCAGCGAGTTCGACCAAGCGATCTGCACGTTCTTCAATGCGTCTTTGGAGGCAACCATGGACTTCTCATACCAATCGGCATCGTCAGACGGTTGCACCATCACGTATTTCGCCGGATCGTATGTTGGTTCGCTGAGCATCTGGACGTCGAACATGTACCAAACGGCGTGCGGTTTGTAGCAGTAGAAGGCATAGCCTTCGCCCTTGGCGATACTGTCCTTGATGCGCGCGGTCTTAACGCTCTCTTCTGCGCGGACGGGTTCGATGAAATCAAGCAGGCCATAATCACGGGTCTTCACCTCGTTGACGTTGGCCGACGCCCAGCCAGGTGCGCCGATCCACATCTCGCCCTTGCCGTTGCCATCGCTGTCCATCAACGCCGCTACGTCCGGACGACCAAGATCGGCGATATCAGTGATGTTGTTTGCTTCACCGAAGTCCTTCGAGACGCAAAACCCCTGATTGCCCTCGTAAGGGTTCGAGGACAACGTCACGGTGCCTGCTTCGTCGACGTATTTCTTGGTAAAGCTTTCCTGGTTCGGTAGCCAGACGTCGGGGTGCACATCAATATCACCCTTGCCCTGGTCCATGGCTTGGAAAATCGTGGCATTGTTGCCGGGCACGAATTCAACCGTTCCGCCAATCCGCATTTCAACAACCGCGCCCAGAAGGTGGGCAATGGCTTGCGCGCCGGTCCAAGATGGCACACCGATTTTCACCTCTTCGGCCGCCAGCGCGGGCATCGAAAAGACGCTGACTGCAGCCGCAAGGCCAAGCGATTTCAGTTTGGTTTTCATTGTAGTCTCCTCTGTTGAGATGCGCCGGTTTTCTGGCGCTTATTTTGGTTCTTTTGGGTTCCACACTGAGCGGAGACTTCGCGCTAAATTGGCTTAAGTGCCGCAAATGTGGACCGGGAACTGGTTTTTAGACAGCGCGCCGGGCACTGCCCAAAAGTCTAGACCGCGAAGTTTTAAGAGGGCCAATTCGAACATTTCATCAAACTATTCTTTTTTTGCATAGATTAACTATACTTGGGCGGATCCCAAAAACAGGTGCAGCAACGCATGGACTTAAATTGGATACGTGATTTTGAATGCCTGGCTCGGACCTTGAACTTCACCCGCGCCTCTGACGAAAGGAACATTACGCAATCGGCTTTCAGCCGCAGAATCAAGGCGTTGGAAAGTTGGGTCGGTTTGCCCTTGGTCAACCGTGCGACTTATCCGGTGCAGTTAACAGAAGCGGGTCAGCAGTTTCTTCCGGTCGCGCTAGCCGCGATTTCTCAACTGTCGGAATCGCGGCAATCATTGCGCGATGCTGATCGGGGAGACAGCCAATTTGTCCGATTTTCGGTACTTCACACGATTTCAGTGAACTACCTCGCCACTCGGATTGAAGAGATGCAACGGCAAATTCGCGACCTACGCACGCGTGTGGTGTCTGATTCCCTGAGCACCTGTTGTGAACTTTTGGTAGAGGGCGCGGTGGATGTGATGCTGTGTTATTACCATCATTCCGTCTCACCCATGATAGACGGGGCCGCATTTGCGCGAAAAGACCTGTTGACCGATCGGCTGATCCCGGTGGCCGCCACAGAAGCGGTGCGCGCACGGGGCTGGGATCTTGGCCGGCAGGACGGCCCACCGATCCCTTATCTGGCCTATGAGCGGTCGTCGTTCTTGGGCATGGTGGTTGAGAATATTATCGGCCGCCAACCGCTGAATGTTGAAAAGATCTATGTCGATAGCCTGGTCGAGACAATCAAGCGACGTCTTGTGACCGGAAGCGGGTTTGCATGGATGCCCGAAACAGCCATTGCTGCAGAACTTGCCAACGGCGTGTTGGTACCGATTGGGGACGAGGGTTGGTGCACCAGTTTGACGATTTCTGCGCTGTCCAATCCAGCGGCTTTCGATCCGACAGCGCGCAAGCTCTGGGAATTGTTGTAAAGCGCTAGCGTGCGGCGGTGATGGTAATCTCGACCTTCAATTCGGGTCGGGCCAGTGCCGCTTCGCCACAAGCGCGGGCGGGTTCTGTGCCAGGGAGGACCCAATCATCCCAAACCGCGTTCATCTCAGCAAAATCGTCCATCGAAGCCAGCCAGATGATCGCTTGCAGGATCTTGGTCTTGTCAGAGCCTGCTTCGGCCAGAAGGCCTTCGATCTTTGCTAGGGTCTGGCGGGTCTGGTCTGCCACGCTGGCCCCGGCCTCACCCACTTGGCCGCAAAGATAAATGGTTTCACCATGGATGACGATCCGGCTCATCCGGCCGGTGCTGTGCATTCGTTCGATCTGGGTCATGGGTCTTCCTTTCTATGGGTGCAGGCCGGGCAATTACCGAATCTGAGCTGGGAGGTAGCAGTGTGCAATCAGCGCTTGCGTAATTGGCCCACGGATTATTCAGATTTGCCCGAGAAACCTGCCCGTGAAGTCTCGATAATCGAACTTGTGAGCAAATCAATAGTGTCCAGAACATTGGCCTCCGGTGCGACACTGTCGGCGATGATAGAGAATTCAGAGCAGGCGACGAATTGCAGCTCTGCTCCTGCAGCGGCCAGCTCGGTTGACGCCGACAGCAGCGTGTCACGGGGCGACGTACCGGCGTCGCCCGCCTTGATTGCACGGATCGCATCCAGCATGGGCTGATCTTTTGCGGGCCAGATAACAGACAAACCGCGCGCTGAAAGCGCCGTTTCAAAAAGTCGGATACGCCGCACTGCAGGCGAGGCCAACAGACCGACACATCCCCCAGTCCCAAGCGTTTTGGCCGCATGGTCCGCAGCCAGATCGACCATGTTCAGAAGGGGAATATCGACCGCGTCGGTGATCGCCTTCGCATAGTGGTGTGCGGTATTGCAGGGCATTGCCAATGCCACGGCCCCGGCGGTCTGAAGCCGCTGCGCCATCTCAGCAAGCGTTGGGCCCGGATCGGTGCCGTTGCTCTCAATCAGATGGGCGATCCGTGACGGAACCTGCGGGTTCATGTCAATGAGCAAAGGAATATGATCGCTGTCATCGCGAGGCTGCACCGCCTCGATCAGCTTGCGCTGAAGTAGGACGGTTGCTTCGGGACCCATGCCACCAAGAACCCCGATGGTGCGAAGATCGGCCATTGGTCAGACATTCACCCAGCGGCTGGAGTTGTCAAAGGCGAAGTCATAGCCACCCAATGCCGCGGCGCCACCGGTATGCAGAAATACGACGCGCTGATCCTTGAACTCGCCCTTGCGCGCCAGATCGATCAGGCCAGCGGCACCCTTGGCCGAATAGCAGGGGTCCAGAAGGATGCCTTCCAATTCGGCAAACATGCGGATCGCCTCGATCCCGCTTTCGGTCGGCAGGCCATACCCTTCGCCAACATAATTGGTATTGGCCATCACATCCTCACGTTTGACCACACCGGGGCAGCCCAGTTTTTCCGCTGTCTTGCAGGCCAGATCAAACACCATTTGCTCTTGTTTGGGCTGCGGCGCGCGCGTGCCAATACCCAGCACGGGTACTAGAGAATTCATCGCGCACATACCGGTGACAAGCCCGGCTTGGGTGCCGGATGACCCGGTGGCATGCACCAGACGGTCGATCCTCAACCCTGCGTCATTCGCCTGCGACAACAGCTCGAAGGCAGCGTTCACATAACCAAGCGCGCCGGTCGCATTGGACCCGCCACCGGGGATGACATAGACATTGCGCCCGGCTGCACGAAATGTCTCGGCGGCTTTTTCCATCTCGGCCACCATATCGTGGCCACCGGGGAATTTCTCGGTCGTGGCGCCATGCAGATGATCAAGCAGCACATTGCCGTTGGTGTTGTAGTTGCCATCCTGATAGCCGGTGCGGTCTTCCAAAAGGATGTGACAGTCAAGGCCCAGCTTGGCGGCAAATGCCGCGGTCTGGCGGCCATGGTTGGTTTGGGTCGCCCCCTGCGTCATGACCATGTCAGCGCCCTGTGCCTCGGCTTCCGCCATCAGGAATTCAAGCTTGCGGGTCTTGTTTCCGCCCGTCGACATGCCAGTGCAATCGTCGCGCTTGATCCAGATCTCGCAACCCAGTTCCTTGGACAGCCGCTTCATCGGCTCAAGCGGCGTGGGCAGGTGGGCAAGGTGCAGGCGGGGAAAGCGGGCGAGATGCATGGGAGGACTCCTAATTTTGGCTTTCATCAATTTATCCACTAAAGAGGGCAGTTCCTAATGCAAAATTTGGCCAATAAGTTGCATTAATTGCAAGTTACAGCGGGTTACGCTATCGATGTTCCATGCGGCTTGAATGGATTGACGATATTTTGGCGGTGCTTGATGGCGGTTCGCTGGCGCGGGCGGCGGAACGACGGCTGCTGACTCAGTCGGCCTTTACGCGCCGGGTGCGAATTATCGAAGACAGCATCGGTGCGACGCTGTTTGACCGCCGCCGCAAACCTGTAACCCTTATGCCCGGTGTGCAGGCGCTTGAACCCGAGCTGCGTGATCTTAGCGCGCGATTGCACACGTTGCGCCACACAATGAAGACCGCCAGCGACCAGACCGCGAAATCACTGGGTTTTGTCTGTCAGCACGCGCTGACGACCACCGTGTCGCCGCAAGTGGTTCTGGCTTTGACCGCAAATGGTCAGACATCAACGCGGGTGCGTTCAGGCAATCAGGACGAATGCCTGATGCATCTGATCTCCAAGCAGGTCGATTTTGCGATTATGTATGCGCTTCCGGGTGATGAAACACCCGAGCCCGGCAATGCTTTCGAAACGGTCACGCTTGGGACGGACATGTTGATCCCGGTCGCGACGCCGAACGGCCGCACCAAGGCCGACGTGGCGTTTCTTCCGATGATAAGCTATCCACCTGAGGTCTTTCTGGGGCAGGTATTTGCCCGAATGATCAACCCGCGCTTGCCAAAAGGCACCACTGTGTCGGCAATCGCCGAAACCGCACTGACACTGGCGATGCTGCAACTGGTGCTAACGGGCATTGGTATCGCATGGTTGCCGCAATCCCTTGTTGGTGATCATATGTCCAATGGCTCGCTGGTGCGGATCGACGATGTCTTGCCTTCGCAACCGCTGATCATTCGTATGGTGCGCCTTTCTGAGGCCCAATCTGAGCATGCCGAGCAGGTATGGCAACATCTTGCAAAGCAACTGCAGCTTCGCACTGTCGGAGATTGCCCACCAGACGCGACGTAAGACCTCAACCAGTGGAATGAAATTCAGGGTGGTGGGTTCATCGGCACCGCAATTTGGTCAACAAGGGCCAGCTGTGACCGTCATCAGGGTATCGGGCAAAAAAGGTGATTTAAACGAGTATCGCGTATGGTTCATCTGGTTGGTCTGGCTGCGCGCATAACCTACCCAGCGACCTGTTCAAATGCTGTGGTCTGGTTTGTGGTGTTAGTCGCCCACGCCGCGGGCGGCTTCCGGGTATTCGTAAAGAAACCCACGCAGAACAGCGAACAGTTTACGCGCGTGGGGCGCGTTGTCGTCGTGCAATGCGGCGCGAATATCCTCGCAAATCATCTGATGAACTTTTTGGGGGCCGTGATGAACATGCATGAGGTAGTCCCCCATGACAGCGGCATCGAACTCATTCGAGTGTTCGTGTTCTGCAAGCGCGTCGATCTCCGCGCGCGTAAGCGCAGACATGTCTTCAATATCATCCAAAGTGATCATCTCATTCCCCCCAAACTAACCAGAAATTAGCAGCAAGGCGGCATCGAAGCATTGATTTGCCTCAATCACGCAAAACACCCGAAATGGCCCTATGGCCGTGACATGTGCCGACCCCGCTGCAAAGTTCATGCGCCGTTCTCACCAGCGCGCAACACATCAAATTCGGCGATGTCTGCGATTTACCGTTCTCAGACCGGATACTCCGATACAATGCGTTGAGACGATATACCTGTAGAGGAGAAAGACATGACGGAACTAAAGCGGCAGTTGGTATCAAACGGAAACCCGATGGAACAGATTGTCGGGTTCAGCCGCGCGGTGCGGGTTGGGCCATATATTTCGGTTGGCGGGACCGCCCCAGTCGACCGGGATGGGAAGACCGTCGGCATTGGCGATGTCCACGCACAGACAACGCAGTGTTTTGAGATCATCAAGGCGGCGCTGGAACAGGCTGGTTCCGGTTTGCAGGACATCGTCCGCACGAGAGTTATCCTGACCGACATCGAGAACTGGAAAGCAGCCATCGATGCGCGCAAACCATATTGCCTTGATGCGCGCCCTGTTGACACGATCATGGCTGTGACAAGATTTGTGAACCCAGAATGGCTGGTCGAAATCGAGGTCGACGCGGTCATCGCAGATCATGCTGGCCAGTGACGCGGCGGTCGGGCAAGGCGGTTGTCAGCCCGCGTTAATCGGCATTGAAAACAAACAAGGTCTCGCCGTTGATCCTATAGCCATTGATCAGTAACTTCGCGGTTTCGGACACCAGCCAGTCTTCCAGTTTCGCGGTCAGCGCTGCTTTAACATGCGGGTGCTTTTCCGAGTTTACCGGCAAAAAGGCATACTGGTTGAACAGCAACGGATCACCTGCGTAGATCAGCGCCAGTTCGCCCTTATTGGCAAAGTTCAGCCAGCTCGCTCGGTCTGACATGATATAGGCATCCAAGGCTGCAGCCGTGTTCAGAGCCGCCCCCATACCTGCGCCGACTTCATTGTACCATGCGCCAGAGGGGGCGAGGTCTGCGGCGGCCCACAGGCTTCGTTCTTTTTTGTGGGTACCGCTGTCATCACCGCGGCTGACAAAGGGTGCGGTGGCGGTTGCGATGCGCGTCAGGGCATCGGTGGCGCTTGTCGCCTCGGCCAGCTTGGCCTCATCCGCTTTGGGGCCAATGAAAACGAAGTCATTGTACATTATCTCGCGGCGATGGGTGCCTAAACCCTCTGCCAAGAATTCCTCCTCGGCTGAGCGTGAATGCACCAAGATTGCGTCTACGTCCCCCCCTGCACCTAGCTTGATTGCCTGACCGGTGCCGACAACCAAAAGCTGGACCTCGATGCCCGTGTCTTGTTTGATCTGCGGCAGCAAGATGTCAGCCAGACCCGAGTTGTGGAATGACGTCGTCACCGCAAGCTTCATGTCGTCGGCAAGTGCGGTGCCAGCAAGAGCCAAAGATGTTATGGCCCCCAGAATAAACCGGATCATTCGACAATATCCCCTTTAAGAAATGCCGCTGCCTGTGCGGTTGTTGGCCCTGCAAAGAATTGCTCTGCCGGGCTGTGTTCGTGGATTTTCCCGTTCAGCAGGAAAATGACTTCGGTCGCCAGACGCCGCGCTTGCCCCATATCGTGGGTCGACATGATCAACCGTGTTCCGGCTGTTGCCGTGCGCGTCAGTATGGCCTCTATTTCGCGGGTTGCGCGCCCGTCAAGCGATGCACATGGCTCGTCCAGAAACAGCAGATCTGGCTTGGTGATCAAGGCGCGGGCCAGCGCAAGTTTTTGCCGTTCACCGCCCGACAGAAACAGGGCAGGGCGGTCGAGCATCTCGCCCAGCCCAACCTCATCGGCAGCCTGTGCCGCGCGCGCGTTGGCGTCGGCGCGCGACATCCCGGTCTGGCGAAGCGGATAGACCAGATTTCCCAAAACCGAGCGGCGCATGATGATAGGGGATTGGAAGACAAAGGCTTGTCGGCGCCGGGCTTCGTCGTCGGGGCAGGCCCAGGTAATGGACCCGCTGCCCAACCGCGCAATCCCGTGCAGCATCCGCAGCAACGAGGTCTTGCCCGCGCCATTTGGCCCGATCACAATTGTGACGCCGTGACCCTTGAGCGTCAGATCGGTAGGGGCGAGCAACACTTTGCCCGCACGGCGCACCGACGCATCGTTGATGACCACAGGGAACAGCTTGCTCACCATCGTCCCCCCTGTTCTGTGCGGCTGATGACGTGGATGGCCAGGTTCACGGCAATTGCCATGAAGATCAGAACGAACCCAAGACCAAGGGCCAGGGCGAAGTCGCCTTTTCCGGTTTCCAGCGCGATCGCCGTGGTCAAAACGCGGGTGTGGTGGTCGATGTTTCCGCCCACCACCATGATCGCGCCGACTTCGCCGATGGCACGCCCGAACCCCGCCAGCGCGGCCGTCAGCAATGCGCGCCGGCCGTCCCACAGAAGGGCTTGAATGCGCTGCCGCTGTGTCGTGTTCATCGAGATCAGCAGGTCATGATAATCTGACCAGAGCTCACGCAGCGCCTGGTGTGCGATCGACGCGATCAGCGGCGTGATGATGATAACCTGTGCAATGATCATTGCCGTGGGCGTAAACAACAATCCGAACACCCCAAGCGGCCCGGAGCGGCTGAAAAGCACGTAGACGATCAAGCCAACCACGACCGGTGGCAGACCCATCAGGGCATTCAGAACGGCGATTGTGACCCGACGGGCACGGAAACGGCGCACGGCCAGAAATGCGCCCAACGGCAGCGCAATCGCACAGGCGATCACCAGCGCGGTCAACGTAACGCGCAGTGATCTTAGCGTAATTTCAACAAGATCGGCATCAAGCGTCACCAAAAGCCAGAACGCTTGGGTCATGCCAGACCAGATATCAATCATGCCTTCCCCTTGAGTATTGACCGAACCGGTCAGCTTCGACGCCCAGTCAGCAGCAGATCAACCACACTAAGGGTGACAAAAAAACCGTATTTTGGGCTGGAAACGTCATTGTGGCCATTTTTCGAGCCTTTTCGGCCTATAGCCGCGCGACAAACGTTTTGTTTGGCCCAGTGTGCGCGCTTCGGGTTGACAGTGCTTCCCTTAATTAGTTAACATGTGAACCAAATTACAGACGCAGGCTTATGATTGGTAAGTTGGTTAAGAGGGGGCGACATGGCCGCACTAGACGAGAATCTCAAGAAGCGCGACGGGTATCTTTCGCGATTTCGCCAAGGTGGGATCCAGAACCGAATCGGCGGTGTTGACCGTGCGGGCGCGGGCGGGACGTTCACTACGCAGTCCCCGGTCGACAAAAGCCTGATCTGCGACGTGGCGCATGGCACGGCTGCGGATATCGATGCGGCCGCACAGGCAGCCCATGCGGCCTTTGCCGATTGGCGCGATATGGCCGCCGCCGAGCGGCGCAAGATCCTGATCAATGTGGCCGAAGCGATCGAGGCGCGGGCCGAAGAAATCGCCTTGTGCGAATGCTGGGACACCGGCCAGACCATTCGGTTCATGTCCAAAGCGGCTTTGCGCGGGGCAGAGAATTTTCGCTATTTTGCCGATCAGATCGTGCAGTCCCGCGATGGGCAGCACCTGAAATCGCCAACGTTGATGAATGTCACCACCCGCGTGCCGATTGGCCCGGTTGGAGTGATCACGCCATGGAACACGCCCTTCATGCTGTCGACCTGGAAGATCGCGCCTGCGCTGGCGGCGGGCTGCACTGTCGTGCACAAACCGGCCGAGGCCTCGCCATTATCCGCGCGCCTGCTGGTCGAGATCGCCGAAGAGGCAGGGCTTCCCGCCGGCGTTCTGAACACCGTGAACGGATTTGGCGAAGACGCGGGCAAAGCGCTGTGTGAACACCCCTTGATCCGGGCCATTGCCTTTGTCGGTGAAAGCCGCACCGGGTCGCTGATCACCAAACAAGGCGCCGATACGCTGAAACGCAATCACCTAGAACTGGGCGGAAAAAACCCGGTGATTGTCTTTGATGACGCCGATCTGGAACGGGCGCTGGATGCGGTGATCTTCATGATTTATTCGATCAACGGCGAACGCTGCACGTCGTCCTCGCGCCTGTTCGTGCAGGATACCATACGCGAAGAGTTCGAAGCCCGTCTGACCCAACGCGTGAACAACATCAAAGTGGGCCACCCGCTGGATCCCGTCACCGAGATCGGCCCGCTGGTGACCGAGGATCATTTCAACAAGGTCACGTCCTATTTTGACATCGCGCGACAAGATGGCGCCACGGTTGCAGCAGGCGGCGAGACCGTGCGCAAAGACGGCTACTTCGTGCGCCCCACACTGTTTACCAACGCCACCAACGACATGCGCATCGCGCGCGAAGAGATTTTCGGACCGGTCCTGACCTCTATCCCGTTTTCGACCGAGGAAGAAGCGCTCGCCATGGCCAACGACACGGAATATGGCCTGACCGGTTATGTCTGGACCAATGACCTGACGCGCGCGCTGCGCTTCACCGACAAGCTGGAAGCGGGCATGATTTGGGTGAACTCGGAAAATGTCCGCCACCTGCCGACGCCGTTTGGTGGTGTCAAAGCCTCGGGCATCGGGCGCGATGGCGGTGACTGGTCGTTCGAATTCTACATGGAGCAAAAGCATATCGGCTTTGCTACTGGTGATCACAAGATCATGCGACTGGGTGCCTGATACCAGCCCGCGACCGACCATGTTAACGTGCCGCCGCGTACCCCGCCGATACGGAGGAGACCCAAATGGGACAAATCGTTCAAGCCGCAAAGATCACTCATGTGCCCAGCATCTGGATGTCGCACACGATGGAGAAATACAAAGGCATCCGGCAGCCCGCTATTGATGGCTATGCGAAGCTGCGACAGGACGCGATTGATCGTGGTGTGGATACGTTCGTCATCTTCGATACCCACTGGATCACCAACCAAGGGTTCCACCTGAATGCAAAACCGCACCATAAGGGCCGGTTCATCAGCCACGAGCTGCCTCATATGCTGGCAGATATGGAATTTGACTATCAGGGCGACAGCGAGCTGGCAGCGTCAATCTTGTCGGTTCTGGAAGAACGGGGCGAGCGGGCCATGGGGCATGCGCAGCCTGATCTGGGGATGGAATACGGCACGCTATTGCCCATGCACTTCATCAACGAAGGCGTGAACGCGCGCGTGTTGCCTGTGGCCGTGAACCAGTTTTCATCCATCGAAGAAAACCGTCGTTGGGGCGCGGCTATTGCCGAAGGTATCCGCCGGTCGGACAGAAAAGTTGCGATCTTCGCCTCCGGGTCTCTGAGCCACGATTTCACCCCGAACGAACGCTCGGTCGATGGGCTGAACTCGGTCAACGGTGAATTCAACCGCCAGATGGACATGCGCGTGTTGGAGCTGTGGGCAGGCGGTCGGTGGGGTGAATTCCTCGATCTGTTGCCGGACTATGCCGTCAAATGCACCGGGGAATGCGCGATGAATGACACCGCCCTTCTGTTCGGAGCGCTGGGCTGGAAGGATTATGACGGCGAGATTGACATTTACACCCCGTATTTCGGCAGCTCCGGCACCGGACAAGCCAATATCAGTTTCTCAGTCTGACAGGATCAAAAATGCGTATTGCCAGTTTCACCGCCGATGGCGTCTCGTACTATGGCGCTATCACTGATGCGGGCGCTGTGGCCCTGTCCCAAGGTTTCCCGCAGTGGCCGACCCTTTACGATGTGATTGCTGCGGGCGGGCTGGATGACCTAATCGTCGCCGCCACGGGCAAAACCGTTACGCACACCGATTTCACCTTTGACATGGTGATGCCCAACGCGCCGCGCATCCTGTGCGTTGGGGTGAACTTTCCCGACCGCAATGCGGAATACAAAGATGGCAGCGCGCAGCCCAAATACATGTCGCTGTTCCCGCGTTTTGCCAGTGGCTTTACCGGGCATGATCGCCCGCTGATCCGCCCACCGGAAAACCACACGCTGGATTATGAAGGCGAGGTGGCGATTGTGATCGGCAAAGCGGGCCGGCGGATCACGGCAGAGGCCGCCTATGATCACATCGCCGCTCTGACCTTGTGCAACGAGGGCACAATCCGCGATTGGGTGCGTCATGCGAAATTCAACGTCACACAGGGCAAGAACTGGGACCGCTCTGGCTCGATTGGGCCGTGGCTTGTCCCATTCACTGATGCCGCCCAGTTGGATGACGCGCGCATTCAGACCCATGTGAACGGAGAGCTTCGCCAAGACGACACGCTGGACCGCATGATGTTCCCGATCCGCGAGGAGATCGCCTATATCTCGACCTTCATGACGCTTCAGCCCGGCGATATTATCGTCACCGGCACGCCCACCGGGGCCGGGGCCCGGTTCGATCCGCCGCGCTATCTGAAGCCCGGCGACGTGGTCGAAGTCTCGGTCGAGGGCATCGGCACCCTGCGCAACACGGTCGAGGACGAGGTGGTATGACCCCCGACGAACACGCCGCTGCAGCCGCTGAACTGCTGGCCGCTGAACGCACCGGTCGGCAAATTGGTCTGCTGACCCTGCGCCACCCTGAGATGGGGATGGACGATGCCTATGCCGTGCAGAATGCCATCTATCAACAGAAACTGGCCGAGGGCCGGGATGTGATCGGCTGGAAGATCGGCCTTACCTCAAAAGCGATGCAATACGCGTTGAACATCGACATCCCGGACAGCGGCATCCTGTTTGATGACATGCTGTTTGAGACCGGAGGAACCGTGCCTGCCCGTCGGTTCATCCAGCCGCGCATCGAAGCGGAGATCGCCTTCGTCATGAAGTCTCCGCTGGGCGGGGCAGAGGCCACACGCGACGATGTGATTGCGGCCACCGACTATGTCGCGCCGTCGCTCGAGATCCTCGACACCCGCATTCAACGTGTGGACGCGGCGACCGGCAAAGCCCGCACCGTCTTTGATACGATCAGCGATAATGCGGCCAATGCCGGTGTGGTGTTGGGGGCTGAACGACATGCAGTCGATGCCTTTGATTTGCGTTGGGTGGGCGCGCTGACCTTTCGCAATGGCGAGATCGAGGAAACCGGGCTTGGGGCAGGGGTGCTCAACGATCCCATTGATAGCGTGGTCTGGCTGGCCCGTCGCATGGCACAATATGGGCAGAGCATTGAACCGCGGCAGATCATATTGTCCGGCAGTTTCATCCGCCCGGTCGAGTGCCCACCCGGCACGGACATCCACGCGGATTTTGGTGCTTTTGGCGCAGTAGATATCCACTTCGACGCCTAGCCTTCGCGCCCTCACGCCGCATTTGCGCGCGGTGTTGGCGCTTCTGGTAGCGCAAAGCAACATCTGGCAAGATAGGTCGGGCGGATGCTACCGGAGAAACACCCGTGAAATTGCGCTTTGATCATGGGCCTGATGAGATGCCCTGCCAATTCGACTCGCCGCAGCGGCTGATCGTGGCGCAGGGACCGCGCGATGTTGCGCGTGCGTTGGCGGACCTGGATGACGCCCGCGCGCAAGGGGCGTGGGTTGCGGGTTTCGCAAGTTACGAGTTGGGTTACGCGCTGGAGCCGCGATTGACCCCTTTGATGCCGAGCTGCCGCCGATTGCCACTATTACAGTTCGGAGTTTATGACGGGCCAAGCAGGGCACAAGCTGTTGCGGCCGGACCTGCGCGGCTGGTCGATCTGCAACCCGGTTGGTCGGACGCGCGGTATCTGCAGGCGTTTAAGTGCGTGCATGATTATGTGTGCGCGGGCGACACTTATCAGGTGAACTTGACCTTTCCGATATGCGGCACGGCGTCGGGTCAACCGCAAGCGATCTATGCGGCTTTGGCAGATGCACAAATCGTAGGCCACGGCGTCTTGCTTGAAGCCGACGGCTTGCCCACCATCCTGTCCCGCTCGCCTGAGCTGTTCTTTCGCACCACCACCACAGGTCAGATAGAGACACGCCCGATGAAAGGCACCCAACCGCGCAGCGCCGACGCGGTCGAGGATGCCCACCGGGTGCATTTCCTGCGCAATGACGAAAAAAATCTGGCTGAAAACTTGATGATCGTCGACCTTCTGCGCAACGACATCTCGCGCATTTGTCAGGCGGGTAGTGTCTGTGTACCAGAGTTGTTCACCGTAGAAACCTATGAAACCGTACATCAAATGGTCTCGCTTGTGAGGGGTCAGATGCGGCAGGGCACGGGTCTGAGTGACATTTTTCGCGCTTTGTTTCCCTGCGGCTCAATCACCGGGGCGCCAAAGCTGCGCGCGATGGAAATCATTGCGGAACTCGAGGATAGCCCCCGCGAGATTTACTGCGGCACCATCGGTTGGGCGGCCCCGGATGGCCGATCCGACTTCAATGTGGCGATCCGCACTTTGATGGTCGAGGATGGCGCGGTCACACTGAACGTGGGCGGCGGCTTGGTCTATGACAGCACCGCCGCGTCAGAATACGAGGAAGCTTTATGGAAAGCGCGTTTCGCGACGCAATTGATGACGAAATCCGACTGATCGAGACGTTCCTTTGGACGCCCGAAGACGGGGTAATCCGCCGGGGTCGTCACGTAGCGCGGCTGGCGCGGTCAGCTGCGCGGCTCGGCTTCGCTTGGTCCGATCCAACACTGCTGCTGGACGGGTTTTCGGCTGAATGTGCAACGCGGATGCGGCTCACGATGGATCGCCATGGGCGGCTTGATCTGACCTCTGCCCCATATCAACCACTGCCCCGTGACACAGTCTGGTCCGTGCGGGTGTCGCCAGAGAAACTCAGCTCAACCGACCCATGGCTTTCGATAAAATCCACTCGCAGAGCGCTTTATGACAAGACGCGCGCCGCGCTTCCCAAGGGCATCGACGAAGTTCTTTTCCTGAATGAACGCAACGAGCTGTGCGAAGGCACGATCACCAACATCTTTGCCGATTTCGGGCAGGGTCTGGTTACGCCTCCGCTCACCACGGGTCTGTTGCCGGGCGTGCTGAGAGAGGAGATGCTGGATCAGGGCGATGTGGTCGAGCAGACCATCCCAGCCGACCGCCTTGTTAGAGCACGGGCGATCTTTGTCGGGAATTCATTGCGAGGGCTGGTGCGGGCGCGATTGGCGTAACACCTGCGTCGCAGTTTAGGTCTGTCAGAAGGGAAAGTGGTGGGCGACCCTGGAATCGAACCAGGCGTGCGTCTCCGCGAGGGAGTTACAGTCCCCTGCCACACCTTGCGGCCTGTCGCCCACTACGTCCCGCGCGCGTTGCGCCGAACGTGGGGCTGAGTAGCCCGCCCGCGCCAAAGGGTCAATACGAAAAATCGACCAGATGCCCTTGTCTCGCCGCTGCAATCGACGCATTGTCCGGGCCTTGCGAAATGAAGGGCAAACGGCATGACGAAAAAGCCAAAATGGGTGGTCAAAAAGGAAATGTCGCGGCGCGATGCGGCGGCGGAAACAGTTTGGCTGTTTGGGCTGCATGCTGTGCGCGATGCCTTGATGAACCCGGACCGGGAACGGCTGCGCCTGATCGTCACGAAAAACGCAGCCGACAAGCTGGCCGAAGCCATTGAATTTTCGGGTATGGAGCCCGAGATGGCGGACGCGCGAAAATTTCCAGCGCCCCTTGATCCCAATTCGGTACATCAGGGTGCGGCACTGGAGGTCAAACCGCTGGCATGGGGCAATTTTGCCGAGCGCGTGATGGGCGGCGAGGGCGGCTTGCCGATCGTGGTACTGCTGGACCGTGTCACAGACCCACACAATGTGGGCGCGATCCTGCGCTCTGCCGAAGTGTTCGGCGCAAGTGCTGTCATCGGCACCGCCCGCGGGTCAGCGCCGGAAACCGGCGCGCTGGCCAAAACCGCGTCGGGCGCATTGGAGCGTCAGCCTTATCTGCGCATTCGCAACCTGGCCGATACGATGATCGAGCTGCGCGAAATGGGGTTTGTCATACTGGGACTGGATGGCGAGGCGGTTGAGACGCTGGAGACCGCGCTGGATGCGCGACCGGAACGTCCCGTGGCGCTTGTTCTGGGCGCAGAAGGACCGGGCTTGCGCGAAAAGACGAAGGAAACCTGCGATCAACTGGTCAAAATACCGTTTGCACGTGGGTTTGGATCACTGAATGTTTCAAACGCTGCCGCAGTGGCGCTTTATCGCACACGCGCGTCCCGGTGATCACTTCCACTTGAGCGGGGGTGCTTTTTTCTTCAAACAATGGTCAGATAGGGTGTGGAGGGGTGCCACGTGACCACGAAAAGAATTTCACGACGATTGATAATGTCGGGGCTGCTTGCTGCGCCGGTTGTTGCCATTTTCGGCACGTCCCGCGCGCGGGCCGCAGCGTCGGCCGTATATATTGAGGAGGGCGTGGCCTGGGACGGCCATGATCCCGTCGCCTATTTCACGACCGACGGACCTGTGCCGGGCCGCCAAGACTTTGCCTATGATCACAATGGCGTCACGGTCCTGTTTGCCAACGAGGAACATCGCGCGATGTTTGCCGACGATCCGATGCGGTATTCACCGCAATACGGTGGCTATTGCGCCTATGCGATGAGCAAAGGGCAAATTGCCCCAACAGTGCCAAAGGCGTGGACGATCCATGAGGGCAAACTCTACCTGAACTTCAGCTTGCAGGCGCGCAAACTGTGGCTGGCGGAAATTCCCGGCCATATTGCCAAAGCAGACACGTTCTGGCCCGGAGTACTCAGCAGCTAGCGCGGCGGTGGTTTTCACGCCCAGTTCACATCTGCTTTACAACACCTTCCCAACTGCGAATTTGCCCATATCTGAGATACGAGAGCGGGCTGTGGAACGCCCGGCTTCTCATATCACTGTCCCTCGTTCCACCAACTTGCGCCCGGCCTTTTGGTTTCGGGCGCATTTTTCTGTTCGGGGATTGGAATGGGCCAAGTGTGGGCTTATCTGTCGCGCATGACACAAAATGATACTGACAACCGTCTGAAAGCCATTCTGACCTCGACGCGCGTGATTGGGCTTGTTGGGCTGTCCAATAATCCTGCACGCGCCAGCCATGCGGTGGCCGGATTTCTGTCGCGCAAGGGATATCGGGTGATCGGTGTAAACCCGGGGCTAGCAGGCAAAGAGATGTTTGGCGAGACTGTCGTCGCAACAGTTCGTGATCTGCCGCCCGAGACAGACATGATTGACCTGTTTCGCCGATCTGATGGCGTCGAACCCATTGTCGACGCCGCGCTGGAGGCCCTGCCGGACCTGAAAACGGTGTGGATGCAACTGGGCGTCGAGAACGCCGCGGCGCGCGCCAAGGCAGAGGCCAAAGGGATCAACGTGATCGAAAACCGTTGTCCGAAGATCGAGTATCCGCGTTTGTTCGGGGACGCAGCGCTGAGCGAATTGGTGGGCTAAAGCGTTTCGAATTAAACCTGAGACAGGGTTCATTCGAAACGCCGCTCAACATTTCATCGTATCGCGCATTTCGCCAAAAACCGGTGTCGCAGGTTTTTCTCGAAACGATTTAGGGCTCACGTTGTGAGCCTGAGGGGCGCTGCCCCTCGCGGCGCTGCCGCTCACCCCGGGATACTTTGGCCAGAAGAAGGGGTGTCAGTCGGTGCGGGCGGCCTTTTCCGCGATGCCGGAGGTACCTTCACGGCGTTCCAGTTCAGTAAGTACGTCGGTCAGTGGAATATCAAGGGCGGCGAGCATGACCAGCAAGTGGTAGAGCACGTCGGCGGCCTCGGCGGTAAGATTGTGCCGGTCGTTTTTGACAGCGGCGATGATCGCTTCGACGGCCTCTTCACCGAACTTCTCGGCGCATTTTTCTGGCCCTTTGGACAGGAGTTTGGCGGTCCATGACGTATCGGGATCTGCGCCTTTGCGCGCTTCGATGGTGGTGGCGAGTTGGTCGAGAATGCTCATGTAAGCCTCATTGGAATGCCTGCGGCGGCCATATGTTCTTTGGCTTCGCGAATTGTGTAGTCGCCGAAGTGAAAGATTGAAGCCGCCAGCACAGCGGAAGCGCCGCCTTTGGTCACGCCTTCCACGAGGTGATCCAGATTGCCCACGCCACCCGATGCGATCACCGGCACATGTACGGCGTCCGAGATGGCGCGGGTCAGCGGTAGGTTGAAGCCGGCGCGGGTGCCGTCGCGATCCATCGAGGTCAACAGGATTTCTCCTGCACCCTTGGCTTCCATCAATTTGGCGAATTCGACTGCGTCGATCGGATCACCATTTTCGTCTACGGCGGCTTTGCGGCCCCCATGTGTGAAGATGCCCCATTTGCCGGGCGCAACGGTCTTGGCGTCGATCGCCACCACGATGCACTGACTGCCAAAGCGGTCCGCAGATCGCGCGATCACGTCCGGGTCGGCCACGGCGGCAGAATTGAAGCTGACCTTGTCCGCACCCGCGAGCAGCAGGTCGCGCACATCTTCGGGGCTGCGCACGCCGCCGCCAATGGTCAGCGGCATGAAGCACTGTTCGGCTGTGCGGGTGGCGAGGTCAAACATGGTGCCGCGATTTTCATGCGTGGCTTTGATATCGAGAAAGCACAATTCATCTGCCCCGGCGGCGTCATAGGCGCGCGCCTGTTCCACCGGGTCGCCGGCGTCGATCAGATCGACGAAATTGACGCCCTTCACGGTGCGGCCCTCGGCCACATCGAGGCAGGGAATGATACGAGTCTTCAGCATTTTCTGCGCGGTCCTTGGCTGATCACAGTTTGTTTTATTGGCTCAACCCCGAACTGGCCAGAGCATTGTCGCATTCGTACCTGAATTAAAGGAATTGCCCCATGATGAAGTTCACTCTTGCGACGCTTGTATCGATGGTTGCTCTGCCTGCGATGGCAGAGATCATGAAAGTCCCTTCTTCTGGCACTGTCGCGAAAACGATGGACGCTTTGGAGGCGGCCGTCGGAAACGCTGGCGCAACCGTTTTCGCCCGTGTCGATCACGCAGGTGGCGCGGCGTCAGTGGATATGGAGTTAGGTGCCTCACAGCTTCTGGTCTTTGGAAACCCCAAGCTTGGTACACCCGCAATGCAGGCGGCACCCCTAGCTGGTCTCATGCTGCCGCTTCGGGTGCTGGTCTATGAGGACAGCGATGGCGCGGTGTGGCTCGCCTTTGAAGCGCCCGCTGACATGTTGGGGGATCTCGGCATTTCGGGTGACGCGCCCTATGTCGGTATGATGACTGGGGCTTTGGAAAAGCTGACTGCCGCCGCTGCGGGGGGTTAAAGCGCCGCCAGCGCCTTCTTCAGATCAATAGCGCCATCATATAGCGCGCGGCCCGAGATGGCACCATTCAAGGCTACACCGCAGTCGCGCAGGGCAATCAGGTCGTCCATGGAGCTGACTCCACCGCTGGCGATCACCGGGATCGAGACTGCGCGGGCCAGATCGGCAGTGGCCTCCACATTGGGCCCCTGCATCGCGCCGTCTCGGTTGATATCCGTATAGATAATCGCGGCGACGCCGGCGTCCTCGAACGATTTGGCAAGATCGGTGACCATCACGCCGGTTTCCTCGGCCCAGCCTTTGGTGGCGACACGGCCATTGCGCGCATCAATGCCCACAGCAACCTTGCCGGGGAAGGCCCGCGCGGCTTCGCGGACCAGATCGGGGTTTTCTACGGCCACTGTGCCGAGGATGACGCGCGACAGGCCCTTTTCGATCCAGCCTTCGATGGTCGCCATGTCGCGGATGCCGCCGCCCAGCTGGGCGGGGACGTCGATGGCGGAAAGGATGGCTTCGACCGCGGCCCCGTTCACAGGCTCGCCGGCAAAAGCGCCGTTTAGGTCAACCAAATGGATCCATTCGCAACCCGCATCCTGAAATGCCCGCGCCTGAGCGGCAGGGTCGTCATTGAACACCGTGGCTGCTTCCATCTCGCCCCGCAAAAGACGCACGCATTGGCCATCTTTCAGGTCGATGGCAGGGTAAAGGATCATGGCGGCCTCCGGGACTTTAGTATGGCATTCCGGATGCTTTTTGCATGGACCGGGGGGAATGCCAAGCCGCTCCTCCCGTCACGTCACACTTGCCTTAAGCGAATTCTCAGGGTCAGGATAACTCCAAATTCAGGGAGGATTGAATGAAACGTATGGTAATGGCGCTTGCGCTGAGTTTTGGTATGGCAGCCCCGGCTTTTGCGGATGCTGTGGAAGGGGTCTGGAAAACACAAGTGGACGACGGGGCCTATGCCCATGTCACGATGTCGAAATGTGGACCTGCAATCTGTGGCGTGATTTCGAAAGCCTTCAACGCCGATGGGCCGATCAAATCGGATAATATTGGCAAAAAGCTGGTGTGGGATATGCAGGCCGAAGGCGGCGGCAAGTATAAGAACGGAAAAATCTGGCAGCCCTCAACCGGTAAGGTCTTCAAGTCAAAAATGACCCTCTCGGGCAGCACTTTGAAAGTCGAAGGCTGCGTTGCGGTGTTCTGCAAGAAACAAACCTGGTCGCGCGTGCAGTAAGCGTATCAGCGATGATCGAAAGGGCGCCGGTTTGGCGCCCTTTTTTTATGGCGCCCAGTTGAGGAAGTTGGCGATCATCCGAAGCCCCGCCGCCTGGCTTTTTTCCGGGTGGAACTGCATGCCGATCAGGTTGTCACGGCCAACGATCGCGGTGATGTCTCCGGCATAGTCGCAATGGGCCAGCCGGTCTTCGGCAGCATCGACCACGAAATGATAGGAATGCACGAAATAGGCGTGATCACCGGTTTTGACGCCGTCCAAAACTGGGTGTCGTGTATCGATGACCAGATCGTTCCAGCCCATATGCGGCACCTTCAGTGCCGGGTCGGAGGGCGCGATCTTGCGCACATGACCATGGATCCAGTCAAACCCATCGGTGTCCTGATATTCGTGGCTCATTGTGGCCAGCATCTGCATGCCGACGCAGATGCCCATGAAAGGGCGCGCTTGTTGGATCACGGCTTCTTCCAGCGCTTCATAAATACCGCGATGATCCGATAGCTGCTGGCGACAGGCCGGAAAAGCGCCGTCGCCGGGCAGCACGATCCGGTCAGCGCGCGCCACATCCTCGGGTTTTGTGGTGACGATCACCGCGCCCGCATCCGTCTCGGCCGCCATGCGCTGGAACGCTTTTTCGGCCGAGTGCAGGTTGCCGCTGTCATAGTCGATGATCACGGTCAGCATGTCAGTCTCCGGGTGCGATGGGCGTTATAATGCGCCCTTGGTCGAAGGGATGGCGTCCGCTTTGCGCGGATCAGTTTCTACAGCCAAACGCAGCGCGCGGGCGACAGCCTTGAAGCCTGCCTCGGCCACGTGGTGGGCGTTGAAGCCGTGCAACTGGTCAACATGCAAGGTGATGCCGCCATGGGTCGCTAGCGCCTGAAAGAACTCGCGCACAAGCTCTGTGTCAAACGTGCCGATCTTAGGGGCGGCGAAGTCCATGTTCCACACCAGATACGAGCGCCCCGATAGGTCCAGCGCGGCCCGCACTTGGGCGTCATCCATTGGCAGGTGACATTCGCCATAGCGTCGGATGCCCTTCTTGTCGCCAAGAGCTTCGGTCAGGGCTTGCCCCAGCGCGATACCAGTGTCTTCGACGGTGTGGTGGTCGTCGATGTGTAAATCGCCCTTGGCCCGCACGGTCATGTCGATCAGCGAGTGGCGCGACAGCTGATCCAGCATGTGGTCAAAAAAACCAACGCCAGTTTGATTGTCATATGTGCCGGTACCGTCGAGATTGATCTCGACCGAAATCTCGGTTTCCGCTGTCTTGCGGGTGATCTTTGCGCGCCGCATCGGGTCGTCCTTCTTCTGTCTGCGCCCCTTATAGGGGGGCAGGGCGGCGCGGGAAAGACAGCAAATGCCGTCCCAGTCCGGGGTGTGACAATCACGCGGCCTGTGACAGCATGAACTCTCGCGGGCAGAGCGAGATCATATGGCTCAGATCATCGCGGCCCATATAGGTCATGAACCCTTTCAGCGGCGTAGTGCTGCCCTTGGGGTACCAAGCCAACGCGCCCGGATCGGTGTGCATGTAGCCTTCCCGTTCTGCCAGCCCGCGAAAGGCATAGCGTTCGGGCATGAAGCCGAAAATGTGATCGGGCGACCACCGCAGCACGCACGTGGCCAACGCAAATCGGGCTAGCAAACCCGGCAATCCGGTGCCGCGATAACGGTCATCGCCCTTCACCCACAATTCGCCGTGATAGCAGGCTCTGCCGCTGATGCGTTTGGCCCCCGGACCGGGTTGGTAGTGGCTGCGCTCCAAATCCAGATCAAGACCAGTTGGCGGGAAGTCGACAAAGCGTTGACCCAGATAATCAGACAACGCCAAACCACCGAGATTAAAAAGACGCATTGCCTGTGTGTGAACCAGTTCGCCACTTTCGTTCCAGCCAACAATCCAGAAGCCACTGTCTTCGTTCATGTCATGGAGTTTTGGATCAAACGGCAGACCCAGCGGCTGATGCGTGCGGTGTGAGTTGATATAGCTTTCGTAAAGGTCAAAATCCGACCCCATCTCGATCACCATGCCGTGCTCACTGGCCATATCGAGGATCGCGGTCACGAATTGTGCGCCTGTAAATGTGTCGTGAATGGTCATCTGGAACTCCCATGGATGCTTTGTTCTTGGGAATCTTAACCTATACGGGAATCTTTTCTCTAAACGATTCGCGAAGATCGGCGATATTCGGGAAATATGGCAAAAATATGTGCATTCAGCGTCACAATTCGCGCTATTTTGTGGCGTTTTTTCGCCGTAGGGCTCGTTAGCCGCCAGTGTCGTCAGTGGGCGGCACGACATTCATGGTGAACTGCGCTTCCATTGCATCACGATTCTCATCGCTCAGGTTTGCGATCTGAACATTGCGGGTCCGGTCGATCAATGTGGCAAGGGCGAACTCACCATCAGCAAAGCGGCAAGCCATTGCCAGCCTTTGATAGCTGATCGCTTTCAAATCCTCGCCGTCGCCCTGAGCAATACGCGTGTGGATATGGTCGATCCGAATGCTGCGGGTTTTGGCCACGTCGTGGAAGGGTTTGGCCAGCAGGTTGGCGAAGCCCGGACCACCGGGCAAGTTGGCGATGCCTTTGCCAACCGAGGATCGATATTTTTCCCACCCAAACCATGTGGCATAGGAGGATTTCTCGCCCACTTCGGTGCATATCCAGTCGCCATTGTCTTCATTGAAGCGAAAAACCATCAGGTACGGCCGCAGCGGCGCCAACGCGGCGCTCTCAAGCTCGCCTTCTGACCTGGCCCAGGCGTGGAACCCGAACTGGATCAGTGGTGATCCCATGTCCCAAATGGCGGTCAGCGGATGCTGTTGAAGGTAATACGGCACTGGGCCGACTTGCAGCCCCAGATAAAACAACTCGTTTACATGTTTGCTTTCGTCGTTCAGCCAGGCTTCGCCACGCGCGATCAATTCCTCTGCCTCACGCAACGAATTTTTACCAGCTTCGGTCAGACCATACTGACGATTATCAAACGAAAATAATGGGCTGCCTTTGTACTCCTCCAGCAATGCAATGTGCCTGCGGACGGTCTGTCGGGTGCTTTCAAGTTCGCGCACAGATTCGGAAAGGTTCAATGTGCGCGCCAAGGACGCAAAGGAACGCAGCATCTCAAACAAAAGCGCCGGGCTGTTCCGATTGCTCATTTTTGCACCTTACTCGGGTTCACCAAACTGTTTCCGCAATGGAATTCGACATAACCGGTTCAGCCTATCCGAGAAAAAATCGTTTTTAAATAGATATTTGCGGATTTGGGTGCAGAAATCACCCATCATGGGTAAAAATTTAGTCCTTGACTGTGCACCGCTCACCACTTGGGTCAGGCAGTCAAACCTGACATTCTCCTTAAACGGGAAGCAATTAAATGGTGAGAAAATGGTCCATCCAGTCGATGTCCATGTGGGTAAAAAAATCAGAGAAGTCCGTCTGCTGCGCGGTCTGACTCAAGTAAAAGTAGCGGAGCAACTGGGGCTTTCGTTCCAGCAGCTTCAAAAATACGAAACGGGATATAATCGTGTATCCGCCAGCAAAATGTTCGAGATTGCGCAGCTTCTGAACGTTCAGCCGGGTTATTTCTTCGAGGGGCTGGCAGATGCTGGCACGTCCGAAGATGAAGCCATGGATGAACGCACTGCAAAAGCTGCACAGGCTTTGTCTTCGATTTCGGACGTTAAAGTGCGCAACCAGATCCAATCAATGATCCACGAATTGGCCAATCGCCAATCGTTGAGCGCCTAAGAACAAGCACAACCTTTCTGAGGGGAAGGGACGTGGTGGGAAAGGGGACGTGCGTTGCGCGTCCCTTTTTTTTGGCAAGCCAGCCAAGAACATGGCACAACCCGTCAAAGCGGTTTGTAAACAAACGCATTTTTCAAGAAGTCCCATTGGAGCGGGCGAGGCGATTCGAACGCCCGACCCTAACCTTGGCAAGGTTATGCTCTACCCCTGAGCTACGCCCGCATCCTGATGGGTTTGTTCAGCCAGTGGCCGAACCGGGGAACCGAATGGAGCGGGCGAGGCGATTCGAACGCCCGACCCTAACCTTGGCAAGGTTATGCTCTACCCCTGAGCTACGCCCGCATCCTTCGGTGAGCCGTGAGATATGAAATCCCACGCAAGGCTGCAAGGGGAAAATCACGAACGCGGCAGTTTTTTACCAAGACCTATAACGCCACGAAGAGCAGGTCGGCGGTTATGGCGGGCGCTGACCACTGCTGTGCCAACTCTGGTTCGCGTGTTAAGGTGACCCCCTAATTATCCCATGATGCACATCTGGACCTGACAATGCCCTATCTCGATATCAATGGTGTAAAGCTGCACTACACGGATCAAGGCCGCGGCCCGGAAACCATCGTGTTCTCGCACGGGCTTCTGTTTAGCGATGAGATGTTCGAGGCACAGGTGGCATCACTTTCAGATCGATACCGCTGCATAACATTTGATCATCGCGGCCAAGGCGGCAGTCAGGTCGCAGCGGACGGCTACGACATGGAGACCCTGACCGACGACGCGATCCAACTTATCGAACAGCTGAAGGTCGGGCCGTGCCACTTTGTTGGTCTGTCAATGGGAGGGTTCGTTGGGATGCGGCTTGGCCTTCGAAAATCGAAGCTTCTGAAGACGTTGACTTTGATCGAGACGACCGCAGACCCAGAGCCGAAAGAGAACCATGTTCGCTATAAGCTGCTAAACTTTTTTGCCCGTTGGTTTGGGTTGAAAGCGGTGGTCGGGAAGGTGATGCCCATCATGTTTGGTCACACGTTCCTGAACGACGATGGCAGACGAGCCGAGCAAAAGAGGTGGCGCAACGCGATTGCTGCGGGTGATCGCATTGGTGTCACGCGCGCCGTGAATGGCGTCATTTACCGCGATGGGATCTATGATCAACTGCCACAATTATCCGTTCCTACTCTGATCCTGAGCGGAGAAGAGGATGTCGCGACAACCCCCGATAAATCACAGCGCATGCATGATGCGATTGAGGGTTCAAAACTGGTTTCCATTCCAAAGGCGGGACATTCTGCGACAATCGAAGCACCGGACGTGGTCACGCAGGCGATCGCCGACTTCCTGCAGGTTCATGTGACATAAAAAATGGCCGCCCAAAAAAGAGCGGCCATTAAAATGGATTGCGTGCGGTATTACCCCAGCTCGATCATCAGGTCCTTGGCGTCGATCTGACCACCCGCATGCACATGCACCGCTTTGACGGTGGCGTCGCGCTCGGCATGGATGCCGGTCTCCATCTTCATCGCTTCGATGGTCAGAAGAAGATCGCCTTCGCGCACGGTCTGGCCAGCAGTGACCGCCACCGTCGCCACCACACCTGGCATAGGCGCGCCAATGTGGTCAGGATTGCCGTCCTCCGCTTTGGGGCGTTGCACGGTCGAGGCTTTCACCAACCGGTTGGGCACGCGAATGACGCGCGGCTGACCGTTCAGTTCGAAGAAGACTTTGACCTCGCCGTCCTCGTTGGTTTCACCCACGGCCTGAAGTCGAATTTCAAGCGTTTTACCCGGATCAATCTCGGTCGAGATCTCTTCGCCCGGCTCCATTCCATAAAAGAAAGTTCGGGTGGGCAGGGTGCGCACCGGGCCATAC
The DNA here is from genome assembly GCF_025140835.1 of Aliiroseovarius sp. M344. Taxonomy (NCBI): domain Bacteria; kingdom Pseudomonadati; phylum Pseudomonadota; class Alphaproteobacteria; order Rhodobacterales; family Paracoccaceae; genus Aliiroseovarius; species Aliiroseovarius sp. M344. The sequence continues at coordinate 2,339,581 of NZ_CP081153.1, read as the reverse complement.
AGGCGATGGCGACCCATGTAGTCCAGAAACACCTTGGGATACATCAAATACCCGTTCAGGTCCTCATCGTCGATGGTCAGCCCCTCAAGCTCTTTTGACAGGCTGGCGCGGCTGGCTTCCAGATCGACCGGCTTCAAATGCTTGCCGGGACGTTCCCGGTTGGGCTTCTCTTCCTTCAGCACCTTCTTGAGGATATTGTCCGGGAACCCGCCGGGAGGTTGCCCCAGATTGCCCCGCATCATGTCGACGACACTGTCAGGGAAGGCCACATCGGTTTTCGGGTCTTCGACCTCGGCGCGGGTCAAGCCTTGGCTGACCATCATCAGTGCCATGTCACCAACAACCTTGGAGGATGGCGTCACCTTTACGATGTCGCCGAACATCTGGTTCACATCTGCATAGGTCTGCGCGACCTCGTGCCAGCGTTCCTCAAGCCCCAGCGACCGTGCTTGCGCCTTGAGATTTGTAAACTGCCCACCGGGCATTTCGTGCAGGTAGACTTCGGATGCAGGCGCGGCAATGCCACTTTCAAATGCAGCGTATTGCGCCCGCACACCTTCCCAGTAATTCGAGATTTCGCGGATGGCTCCGATGTCCATTCCGGTGTCGCGATCCGTGTTGCGCAGGGCTTCGACCACCGAACCAAGACAGGCTTGTGACGTGCCACCGCTGAACGCATCCATCGCTGCGTCGACGGCGTCGACCCCCGCATCGGCGGCGGCCAAGATGGTTGCGCCAGCGATGCCCGACGTGTCGTGTGTGTGGAAGTGGATCGGCAAGCCGATCTCTTCTTTCAACGCCTTGACCAGCACGCGCGCGGCGGCGGGTTTCAAAAGCCCCGCCATATCTTTCAATCCCAAGACATGCGCACCTGCGGCTTCCAGCTCTTTCGCCATGCCGACATAGTATTTCAGGTCATATTTGGCGCGGTCCGGGTTCAGGATGTCGCCGGTATAGCAAACGGTGCCCTCGCAGATTTTGTTCGCCTCGACCACGGCGTCCATCGCGACGCGCATGTTCTCTACCCAGTTGAGGCTGTCGAACACGCGGAACACATCGACGCCAGTCAGGGCCGCCTGACGCACGAAGGCCTGCACGACGTTATCGGGGTAGTTGGTATAGCCCACGCCGTTGGACGCGCGCAGCAGCATCTGGGTCATCACGTTGGGCATTGCTTCGCGCAGGTTTCGCAGACGCTGCCACGGGCATTCCTGCAAGAACCGGTACGCCACGTCGAAGGTGGCTCCGCCCCAACATTCGACCGATAACAGCTCGGGCAAGTTCGCAGCATAAGCAGGCGCAACCTTGATCATATCAATCGAGCGCATTCGAGTGGCCAGAAGCGACTGGTGCCCATCGCGCATCGTGGTGTCGGTGATCAGCAGTTTTTTCTGCGCTTTCATCCAGTCTGCGACGGCTTGTGGTCCTTCGGCCTCCAGCAAGTTGCGTGTGCCGGCTGTCGGTTCGGTGCGCAAGGCCGGCGGCTTTGGCGGCTTCAGATCGCTGGGCGGCGCGGTCCGACCCTGCGTTTCGGGGTGCCCGTTCACGGTGATGTCCGCGATATAGGTCAGCACCTTTGTGCCGCGGTCGCGGCGCTTTTTGAACTGGAACAGCTCTGGCGTCTCGTCGATGAATTTGGTCGTGTACTGGTTGTTCAGAAAGGTTGGGTGTTTCAGCAGGTTCTCGACAAACGCGATGTTCGTCGAAACGCCCCGCACGCGGAATTCCCGCAGGGCGCGGTCCATTCGGGCAATCGCTTTTTCAGGCGTCTGGGCCCAAGCCGTCACTTTCGTCAGCAGACTGTCATAGTAGCGCGTGATGACACCGCCAGCATAGGCTGTGCCGCCATCCAGCCGGATGCCCATGCCGGTGGCCGAGCGATAAGCGGTGATGCGGCCGTAATCGGGGATAAAATTATTCTGCGGATCTTCGGTCGTTACGCGGGTTTGCAAGGCGTGCCCATTCAGGCGGATATCGTATTGCGACGCCTTTCCTGTGGCTTCTGACAGTGACTTGCCCTCGGCGATCAGAATTTGCGCTTGCACGATGTCGATGCCGGTGACCTCCTCGGTCACAGTGTGTTCGACCTGCACGCGGGGGTTCACTTCGATGAAGTAGAACTTGCCGCTTTCCATATCCATCAGGAACTCAACCGTGCCCGCGCATTCGTAATCCACATGCGCGCAGATTTTGCGGCCAAGCTCGCAAATTTCTTCGCGCTGGGCTTCGGATAGGTAAGGGGCAGGGGCGCGTTCGACGACCTTCTGGTTACGGCGCTGCACCGAGCAATCCCGTTCGTAAAGATGGTAGATATTGCCGTGGCTGTCGCCGAGGATCTGAACCTCGACGTGGCGCGCGCGGGTGATCATCTTTTCCAGATATCCCTCGCCATTGCCGAAGGCGGCTTCAGCTTCGCGGCGGCCTTCCAGAACCTTTTCTTCCAACTCGTCCGGGCCATGGATTGGGCGCATGCCGCGCCCACCGCCGCCCCAGCTGGCCTTAAGCATCAGGGGGTATCCGACTTCGGCGGCCTGCGCCCGGATCGCGTCCATGTCATCGCCCAGAACTTCGGTTGCGGGGATGACCGGCACGCCAGCTTCGATGGCTACCTTGCGGGCGGACGCCTTGTCGCCAAGCGCGCGCATGGTTTCAGCCTTGGGACCGATAAAGGTGATGTTGTTGGCCGCGCAGGCATCCACGAAATTGGGGTTCTCGGACAGCAGACCATAGCCGGGATGGATCGCGTCAGCGCCGCAGGTCTTGGCCACGCGAATGATCTCGTCAATCGACAGATAGGCCGCAACGGGTCCCATGCCCTCGCCGATGCGATAAGCTTCGTCGGCTTTGAACCGATGCAGGCCAAGTTTGTCTTCTTCGGCATAGACCGCGACGGTTTTCTTGCCCATCTCGTTGGCGGCCCGCATCACGCGAATGGCGATCTCGCCCCGGTTGGCAATCAGGATTTTTTGAAAGTCACGCATCTTATTGTCCCCCAAGTCTCGGCCAAAGTCGCCGAATTGGCTGCAATTCGTAGGGGGTGCTGCATTGCAGCGCAATAGGGTTTGTAAGGATTGCGCAAGGATTGGATGAAAATTGGTAAAAAGAACTTACCAAAGCTGCGTCAGCGACCCTTCTAGCCTAGTGGGGTTTGGAAAGAAGTCCACCGGGTTGGCGCGTGATTCGTCCATCCAGCTCAAGATTAACCAGTTCCGGTAAGATATCGCCTGATCCCGCGCCGGTCAGGTCGCCCAGATCTCGGATCAACTGATCCTCAGCCAAGGGACTGGGACCCAACCGCGACAGGATCTGGCTGTGCAGCTTTGTGGTTTCTGACAAGGTGCGTTTGTTGCGCGACGCTACCAGGTCTGGCCCGTCCTGAGGAGCTTTGTCCGTCGAGATTGCCGCGACATCGGCGGTCGCATTTACGGCCGGACCAATGGCTTCGATCACGTCTTGAGCGCCGCGCACCAAGGCCGCGCCATCACGGATCAGAAAATTGCAGCCGGATGCACGAGCGTCGAACGGGTGGCCGGGAACGGCCAGCACGTCCCGGCCTTGGTCCAAGGCATTGCGTGCGGTGATCAGAGAGCCTGACTTGGCTGCAGCCTCAACGACAACAACCGCGCGGGCCAGGCCCGATATCAGCCGGTTGCGGCGTGGAAAATGGCGCGCCTGCGGGGTCAGGCCGGGGGGCTGTTCGGACAGGCGCAGGCCTTTGCGCGCAATCTCTTCCCCCAAAACCGTGTTGTCTTTTGGATAGATCACGTCAACACCGCCTGCCATCACCGCGACGGTCTTGCCCGTTTCAAGCGCGACATCATGCGCCACCGTGTCGACGCCGCGCGCAAGCCCGGATACGATCGTAAACCCGGCCTCGCTCAGCTCGCGCGACAGTTTGCGGGCCATACGCAATCCGATCGACGACGCGTTTCGCGCCCCGATCAAGGCGACCATGGGACGGTGCAGTAATGACACGTCGCCCATCGCCCAGAAAAACGGCGGCGGGTCTGAGATTTCCGACAAAAGTTCAGGGTAAGCTGGTGTGCCCCAAGCCACCATCGTCGCGCCGGCAAAACGGGCGCGACGGTGCTCTTCTTCCGCAACCTCTGCGGGGCAGGGGGCATAGCCCTTTACGCCTGCTTCAGCAGCCACTTCTGGCAGGGCCCGCAGCGCTTCCTGGGCAGACCCGTGCTCTGCCAACAGCCGAAAGAACGTCGCGACGCCAACCCGTCGCGAGCGCAAGAGACGGATCCACGCCAACTCATCTTCCACAGACTGAGGGGAGGGGGTGGGGTGCGTTAGGGAAGGTGACATTTCCAGGGGCATGATTGATTCCGTCTCTTGCGGATTAACCATGCACCCTCATTGGTTAACGTCACCCTAACGGCAGACTGTCAGGCAATCTTGGCGCGGGCGTGTTCGTTTAAGGCACGCGATCGGTCGGGGTTCACGCCGCCGACCCACCCACGGTTAGACCACCGATCAGCAGCGAAGGCTGGCCCACGCCCACGGGCACCGATTGTCCGGCCTTGCCGCAGGTGCCGATTCCCGGGTCCATGGCCATATCATTACCGATGGCGCGGATTTGCTTCATCGCGGCCGGGCCGTCGCCGATCAAAGTGGCCCCTTTGACAGGGGCGCCGACCTTACCGCCTTCAACGCGGTAGGCCTCGGTGCAGGAAAACACGAATTTACCATTGGTGATGTCCACCTGCCCGCCGCCGAAGCCGACGGCATAGATCCCGTCTTTCAGTTCGCCCAGCACCTCCTCGGGGCTAGCTGTGCCGCTTTCCATGATCGTGTTGGTCATCCGCGGCATGGGGGCGTGGGCATAGCTTTGGCGCCGCCCGTTGCCGGTGGGGGCGACCCCCATCAGGCGGGCGTTCTGGCGATCCTGCATATAGCCCACCAGCACACCGTCTTCGATCAAGACGGCACGGCCTGTTGGCGTGCCTTCGTCGTCAACCGACAGCGAGCCGCGGCGGTCGGGGATCGTGCCATCATCGACGACCGTGACACCCTTGGACGCCACTTGTGTACCCACAAGGCCCGAGAAGGCTGATGTGCCCTTGCGGTTGAAATCACCCTCAAGCCCGTGCCCGACGGCCTCGTGCAGCAAAATACCGGGCCAGCCATTGCCAAGCACCACGTCCATCACGCCAGCGGGGGCTGGAACGGCTTCAAGATTGACCAGCGCGATGCGCAGCGCATCGCGGGCCGAGGCTTGCCAGTTTTCCGGCGCCATCAACCCGGCCAGTCCCGCACGTCCCCCACCGCCGGACGAGCCGCTTTCGCGCCGTCCGTCCTTCTCAACGATGACTGAGACATTAAGTCGCGTCATCGGGCGCGTGTCTGAGACCAAAGCACCGTCAGGGCGCAAGATATGCACCTCTTGCAAGCTGGCGGCGATGGTGGCCGAGACCTGAACCACGCGCGGGTCAAGATCGCGGGTGAACGCGTCGATGTCGCGCAACAGCTCAACCTTCAGGCCGAAGCCTGCATGGGCCATCGGGTCGGCGTCTGTATAGAGCTTTTGGTTGGTGCGCGCGGGGGCATCGGCCCATGTTCCGCCGCCGTCGCCAACTGCAAGCCGTGCCGTTGTCGCCGCGCGGAGCAAGGCTGCTTCGCTGATTTCAGTGGAATGGGCGTACCCTGCCGTCTCGCCCTTAATCGCGCGCAATCCGAAGCCTTCTGAGGCATCATAGCTCGCAGTTTTCAATCTGCCGTCGTCAAAAACCAGCGCTTCTGACCGCATCCTCTCCAGAAATAACTCGCCGTCATCGGCACCTTTTGTCACCTCTGCCAGAACTGTTCGGGCGCGGTCTGCGTCCAGATGAGTCTCAAACGGGCGAAACGGAGTGGCATCTGTCATGGGGGCCTCGAATTAGCGCTAAACTTGGTTTTTGTTGCTTAACCTGAGAAGGTTTTTCCTTGTTCCCAGCTTTCTAATATGGTTTCTCACCAAAGAGAAACAAGGATTCCCGCGCCAGCGCACGGGAGAGGTATGAGCGAGCAATTGCCGCGCCGACTTTCGGGTCAGCAAATGGGCCAAGCCGCACAGGGAAGAGAAAGACGAACATGATGCGTTTCAGCAGCCTTTTCGCCACTGCAACTGCCATTCTGACAGCCAGTCAGGCCATGGCTCAGGAAAATCTGGAAATCATCGGCAAACCTGTCGATGGCGCGACGGGCTTCCAGCCGTCAGTGACCAGTGTCGCGCAGGCGGCGCATGGGCTGGATGGGATGATCAACGTCATCATCATCGCGATCACAATCTTCGTGACTGTGCTTTTGGCTATTGTGGTCGTGCGCTTCAATCGTCGGGCGAACCCTGAGCCCGCAACCTTCACCCACAACACCCCGATCGAGATCATCTGGACGTTGGTTCCGGTTGTCATTCTGGTGTTCATCGGCGCCTTCTCTTTGCCGGTTCTGTTCCAGCAACAGGTCATCCCAAAGGGTGACGTGGTGATCAAGGCGACAGGATATCAGTGGTATTGGGGTTATGAGTATCCCGAGCATGAGTTCGGATTTGACAGCTTCCTGCTGGCCAAAGACGAATTGGAAGCCAATGGATACAGCGAAGCCGAGTATCTTCTGGCGACCGACACCGCAATGGTGGTGCCGACCGGCAAGAAAGTTGTTGTTCAGGTCACCGGTGCCGACGTGATCCATTCGTGGACCATCCCAGCCTTTGGTGTGAAGCAAGATGCCGTGCCGGGCCGTCTGGCCGAACTGTGGTTCGAAGTCGATGAGGGCAAAGAGGGCATCTATTTCGGTCAGTGTTCCGAGCTGTGTGGCAAAGACCACGCTTATATGCCGATCACTGTAAAAGCTGTGTCGCAAGCCGATTATGACGCTTGGCTGAAGGGTGCCGTGGACGAATATGCGGGCAACGCACAATCGCTGCCCACCGTTCAGGTCGCCACCGCGCAATAAATTTACCGGGGTGCCCGGCTAAGGTTGCACCCCTCGCCAGCCGCCCCGAGATGGGGCGGTTTTCGTAACACACCAGTCTAAAGCCAGATCGCGATAACCCATATGAGCGACGCCAGCATCCAGACCAACACCGACACCCGCGAAGCCGGGTTTGGCGACTATTTCGCGCTGTTGAAGCCGCGCGTGATGTCGTTGGTCGTGTTCACGGCACTGGTGGGTCTGCTTGTGGCACCTGTCGGGGTGAACCCGGTGGTCGGGTTGGCATCGATCCTGTTTATTGCTGTTGGCGGGGGCGCCTCGGGTGCTCTGAACATGTGGTGGGATGCGGATATCGACCGCAAAATGCGCCGCACACAATCGCGCCCGATCCCATCCGGCAAAGTGACCGAGGGCGAGGCGTTTGCCATCGGCATGGCCCTGTCGGCTATGGCCGTGGTCATGCTGGGGCTTGCGGCGAACCTGATGGCCGCCGCGCTTCTGGCCTTCACGATCTTCTTCTACGTCGTGATCTACACCATGTGGCTGAAACGCTGGACCCCGCAGAACATCGTGATCGGTGGGGCCGCTGGTGCGTTTCCTCCGATGATCGGCTGGGCCGTCGCAACCGGAGGTATTTCGGTCGAAAGCGTGCTGATGTTTGCCCTGACCTTCGCGTGGACCCCGCCGCATTTCTGGGCGCTGGCTCTGTTCACCAAGGGTGACTATGCCAATGCGGGCGTGCCGATGCTGACCGTGACCCACGGGCGCAAAGCGACCCGCGCGCATATTCTGGGCTATTCTCTGGTGCTTGCGGTCGTAGCGATTGCGCTGGGCCTAACCTCTATCGGTGGGCCGGTCTATATGGTCGTCGCGCTGATCCTGAACGGTATGTTTATCAAAGGCGCATGGGACGTGTTCCGCCGCGACGATGCCGCCTCGGACGCAGACACCCACAAAGCCGAGCGGGGCCTGTTCAAGCTGTCGCTGGCCTATCTGTTCCTGCATTACGGCGCGCTTCTGGTCGAAGCCTCGCTGAATCCCTTCGGTTTGGGGGGCTGGGGCTGATGGCGATCAAGGTTGATCACGAACTGCATAAGCGCCGCCTCAGCCGCAATGTGGGCGTTGGCATCGCGCTGATCCTTTTTGTCGGGCTGGTTTACGGCCTGACCGTCGCCAAGGTGAGCGACCTTTACAAACCTGAGCCTTCAAGTTCAGAGGTCAGCCAATGAGCTTGACGCGCCCACAGAAAACGGCGGCCAAGATGGTCGGTGTGGTGATCCTGATGGGATCGCTATCATGGGCGTCGGTGCCATTTTATGACTGGTTCTGCCGGGTCACCGGATTTGGCGGCGAAACTGCCGTCGCTGAGCGCGGGTCAGACGTGGTGCTGGATCAGACGGTTTTGGTGCGTTTTGATGCGTCGAAAGAGCGTGGCATGCCGTGGGACTTCAAACCCATGCAGCACGAAATGGAGATCAAACTGGGTGAAACCGGTCTGGCCTTCTACGAAGCCTACAACCCGACCAATCGCCCCGTGGCAGGAACGGCCAGCTATAACGTCGCGCCTTTTGCGGCGGGGGGCTATTTCACCAAGATCGACTGCTTCTGCTTTGAAGAGCAGGTGCTGCAACCGGGCGAACGCGTGACCATGCCGGTCACCTTCTATGTTGACCCGGAAATCCTTGATGACCGCGAGGCCAAATACCTCAAAGCCATCACGCTGTCTTACACATTCCACGAAACAGAATTGCCTGAAGATGTCGCGCAGCTTGCGCCGACCGCCACGGCAGTGCAAAACTGAGCCAGAAGAACAGGGACTATACGCTTATGGCACATGCAAAGAACCACGATTACCACATTCTGCCACCTTCGGTTAATCCGTTCCTTGGGGCTTTGGCAGGCTTCATAATGCTTTTCGGGGCAGTCCAGTGGATGGCCAATGGCGTTCCATGGATTTTCTTCATCGGTCTGGCTGGCGTTCTGTACGTCATGTTCGCCTGGTGGTCCGATATCGTGCACGAGGGCGAAACCGGCGACCACACGTCGGTTGTAAAAATCGGCCTGCGCTATGGTGTGATCCTGTTCATCATGTCCGAGGTCATGTTCTTCGTGGCGTGGTTCTGGAGCTTCTTCAAACACGCCATGTACCCGATGACCGAAGGCTCTCCGGCGATTGACGGCCCTTGGCCACCCGTCGGGATCGAAACCTTCGACCCATGGCACCTGCCGCTGATCAACACGCTGATCCTGCTTTTGTCAGGTGCCGCCGTGACGTGGGCGCACCACGCTATTGCCCATGAAAACAACCGCAAAGATCTGGTCACCGGACTGGCGCTGGCGGTTATTCTTGGCGTGCTGTTCACCCTTTTCCAAGCCTACGAATACAGCCACGCGGCCTTCGATTTCGCCGGCAACATCTATGGCGTGAACTTCTTCATGGCGACAGGCTTTCACGGCTTCCACGTGATCGTCGGCACGATCTTCCTGTTCGTCTGCCTGCTGCGGGCCATGAAAGGTCATTTCACACCGGAAAGCCATGTGGGTTTCGAAGCGGCCGCTTGGTACTGGCACTTCGTTGACGTCGTATGGCTGTTCCTGTTTGCCGCGGTGTATATCTGGGGCGGTTGAAACCAGCCCGCAAATAGTCCTATTCGGGGCGCGAGGGGAAACCTTCGCGCCCCTTTCACGTGACCCGCTGTGGACCTGTTCATGAGCTTTCGCCTGATCCTGACTGCCAGTCTTAGCATCGCCATTCTGGCGGTGTTTCTTGGCCTTGGGAAATGGCAGCTGGATCGGTTGTATTGGAAAGAAGGCGTCCTGGCCGAGATTGAAAGCCAGATCGCCGCCGCCCCCGTGGACCTGCCCGCACAGCCCGACCCGGCGCGCGACAAATACCTTCCCGTGACCGTCACCGGAACGATGGGTGGTGATACGCTGCGTGTCTTGGTCAGCAGCCGCGATGCGGGGGCCGGGTATCGTCTGATCTCATCGCTCGAAACGGCTGATGGCGCGGTTCTGGTCGACCGCGGGTTCATCCGCGTGGCCGACGCTGTGCCGCCCCCAACCGGAGGCGAGATGTCGATTGTGGGCAACCTGCACTGGCCGGATGACCGCAACAGCGCCACGCCTGAGAACGAGGTTGCAACCAACACATGGTTTGCCCGTGACATTGACCAGATGGCAGACGTGCTGAACACCCGCCCACTGCTGATCGTCGCCCGGCAAGCCACCCCGGCCGAGCCCGGCATCCTGCCAATGCCCGTCACCAGCGCGGGCATTCCCAACGACCATCTTGAATACGCCGTCACATGGTTTTTGATGGCAGCGACATGGGTGGTGATGACAGGCTTTGCGCTTTGGCGTATGAAGCGCGGAACACGTGATACACTCGCCCCAAGGAACGATTGAAATGCGCTATATCTCTACCCGTGGTGACGCCCCGGTTCTCAGCTTTGAAGATGCCATGCTGACGGGTCTGGCCCGTGACGGTGGCCTTTATGTGCCTGAAACTGTGCCAACCATGAGCGCGGGCGACATCGCAGCCCTGGCCGGTCTGCCCTATGAAGAGGTCGCCTTTCGCGTGATGCGTCCCTTTGTTGGCGACACCTTCACCGACGAAGAATTCGCCGACATCATCGCCAAGGCCTATGCCGGGTTCAAACACGACGCCCGCGCCCCCCTTGTTCAGCTTGGCCCAAACCATTTCCTTCTGGAGCTGTTTCACGGCCCCACGCTGGCTTTCAAAGATTTCGCGATGCAACTGATCGGCCAGCTTTTTCAGGTGGCGCTGAGCCGCCGGGGTGAAAAGGTGACCATCGTCGGCGCTACTTCGGGTGATACCGGGTCGGCGGCCATTGAAGCCTTCAAGGGGTTGGATGCGGTTGACGTCTTTATCCTGTTCCCGCATGGCCGGGTCTCGGATGTGCAGCGTCGCCAGATGACCACCCCGGACGAGGCCAATGTGCATGCACTGGCCATGGAAGGGGATTTCGACGATTGCCAAGCGCGTCTGAAAGATATGTTCAATGATTTCGAATTTCGTGATGCGGTGAAGCTGGCGGGCGTGAACTCGATCAACTGGGCGCGCGTGCTGGCGCAGGTGGTGTATTTCTTCACTTCGGCGGTCGCGTTGGGCGCGCCGCACCGGAAGGTCAGCTTCACGGTGCCCACCGGCAATTTTGGCGACATTTTCGCAGGCTACATCGCCAAGAAAATGGGCCTGCCGATTGACCAACTGGTGATTGCAACAAACCAGAATGACATCCTGCACCGCACGATGGAAACCGGTGCCTATACCAAGGCGGGCGTCACGCCCTCAATCAGCCCGTCGATGGATATTCAGGTATCGTCGAATTTCGAACGGGTGTTGTTTGACGCCTATGGGCGCGACGGCAAGGTTGTGGCTGATCAGATGGCCGACTTGTCGGGCGGCAGTTTCACGATCAGTCAGGGCGCAATGGAATTCCTGCGCGAGACCTTTGACAGCGGGCGCGCGTCAGAAGATGAGACGATGGCGCAGATCAAGGCCTCGTTTGCCCATACGGGCGAGGTGCTGTGCCCGCATTCGGCAGTTGGCGTGAAGGTTGCCAATGAACATTTGCACGACAGCCCGATGGTGACGCTGGCCACCGCGCATCCCGCAAAATTCCCGGCAGCGGTCAAAGACGCCTGCGGGCAAGATGCACCGTTGCCGCCGCATATGGCGGACTTGTTTGACCGTGACGAACGCATGACACGTGTTGCCAACGATCTTAACGCTCTGGAAGCGTTGATCCGCGAACGGACGGGGCGGTAGGAACCAGATGAATGTGAAGCTGGACAGATTGCCCAATGGTGTGCGCGTGGTTTCCGAGGCGATGCCGGGCTTGGAAAGCGCGTCAATCGGTGTGTGGGTTACAGCAGGCGGTCGCCACGAAACGCCCGCCCAAAATGGCATTGCACATTTTCTGGAGCATATGGCCTTCAAGGGCACGAAAAAGCGCAATGCGCTTCAGATTGCCGAGGCGATCGAGGATGTGGGCGGCTATATCAACGCCTATACCTCGCGCGAGGTGACAGCCTATTATGTGCGCGTACTGAAAGATGATGTGGCACTGGCGTTGGACGTGATTTCAGACATTGTTCTGAACCCTGTCTTTGACAACAGCGAGATCGAGATCGAGCGCGGCGTGATTTTGCAGGAGATCGGCCAGGCGCTGGATACGCCGGACGATGTGGTCTTTGACTGGCTGCAAGAAGCTGCCTTTCCCGATCAGCCCATAGGACGGACCATTCTTGGCCCGGCCGAACGCGTGCAGAGCTTTGATAAGCGTGACCTGTCGTCTTTCGTTGATCAGCATTATGGCCCGGACCAATTGATCCTGTCTGCCGCCGGAGCGGTGGACCATGATCAGATTTTGCGTCTTGCGGAAGCCGCATTCGGACATCTGAAACCCAGCAAACCTCGGGCGATAGATACGGCGCGTTGGAGCAGCGGCGAACGGATCGAGGTGCGCAATGGGCTTGAGCAGGTTCATTTTACACTGGGGCTAGAAGCGCCAAGCTACCGCGACGACGCGTTCTATGCCGCGCAGCTGTTCAGCTCGGCGTTGGGCGGCGGTATGTCCTCGCGATTGTTTCAGGAAGTGCGCGAAAAGCGCGGGTTGTGTTATTCGATCTTCTCGCAGCTGGGGGCCTATGATGATACGGGGATGATGACCATCTATGCCGGGACATCGGGCAGTGATATCGCCGGGCTTTCCACGCTGTGCATTGACGAGATGAAGCGTGCCGCCAGCGACATGACGGAACGAGAGCTGGCGCGCGCGCGCGTTCAGATGAAAGCGGGTCTGTTGATGGGGCTGGAAAGCCCGTCGGCGCGCGCCGAGCGCATGGCGCGGCTGGTGGCGATCTGGGATCGTGTGCCGCCGCTGTCGGAAGCGGTCGACAAGATTGATGCCGTGACGCTTGCCGACCTGCGTGATTTCGGAAGTAGCCTGACCAAAGGCAAAATGGCGATGGCCGTTTATGGCCCGGCGGAAAATGCCCTGAGCCTCGCGGCCCTTCAAGACAGGCGTGCTGCCTGATGCTGGGGCGGTCCAAGAAGGTCAGGATCGACACAGACCGGTTGTTTCTGCGCCCGCCCGCACATGGCGATTTTCGCGCGTGGTCGGCTTTGCGGGCGGCAGGGCGTGAATTTCTGACGCCATGGGAACCCACTTGGGCGCAGGATCATCTGAGCCGCAAAAGTTTCACCAACCGGGTCTATTGGGCAAACCGCTCGATCCAGGGGGGAACCGCGCTGCCGTTGTTCATGTTCCGTCGGGCGGACAATGTCTTGGTTGGGGCGGTTACATTGGATCATATCCGCCGTGGACCTGCACAGGCTGGCACCACCGGGTATTGGGTGGGCGAACGCTTTGCGCGCCAAGGCTTTATGCGCGAAGGGTTGGAAGCAATGGTGCATTACGCTTTTAACGAACTTGATCTGTCGCGGCTCGAAGCAGGGTGCTTGCCCGAAAATGCGGCCTCGCGCGGGGTGCTGGAAAAGGTCGGCTATAAGTATGAAGGCGTCGCGCAGAGCTATCTGCAAATCAACGGGCGCTGGCGCAATCATGTGCTTTATGCCAACCTTCGGTCGGACCGGCGTGGGCGCACGCAGGCGGGCTAGGGCCGTCGTTTCAAGCTTCATGTCGGCGCGTGTATCGCGCGGTCCCGGAGGGCTTGAAGCGTTTCGAGAAAAACCTGCGACACCGGTTTTTGGCGAAACGCGCGAAACGCTGAAATGTTGAGCGGCGTTTCGAATGATCCCTGTCTCAGGTTTAATTCGAAACGCTTTAGGTAAGGAATAGGGAGCGTTGGTTTGAATTCTGCCGATGGAGCGTTTGAAGCAAGCTTGCGGGCAGGACTGCCCGATGCGGTGTTTCGACCCTTGGCACCGCATTATCTGGAAGAACCCCGCGGGCTGTTTCATGGCAATGGCGGCCTTCTTCTGGCACCTGCATCTACCGATGAGGTCGCCACGATTATTCGCGCCTGCGCTAAGGGCAAAGTGCCAGTTGTGCCATATGGCGGCGGCACCGGGCTTGTTGGCGGTCAGATCATGCCGGATGCGCGCCCTGTGATCCTGAGCCTTGAGCGGATGACCCGCACCCGTGCCATTCATGCCGATGAAAATGTTCTGGTGACCGAAGCCGGCGCTGTGCTGGCCGAGGTCCAAGCCGCGGCAGACGCGGCAGGGCGATTGTTCCCTTTGTCGCTTGCATCTCAAGGGTCGTGCCGCATTGGCGGCTGCCTGTCCACCAATGCAGGCGGCGTCAACGTGCTGCGCTATGGGTCCGCGCGTGATCTGTGCCTTGGGATCGAAGCCGTTTTGCCTGATGGGTCGGTCCATCACGGCCTGAAACGGTTGCGCAAGGACAATACGGGATATGACCTGCGCGCGCTTTTGTGTGGAGCCGAAGGGACGCTGGGTGTCATCACCGCCGCCAGCCTGCGGCTGTTTCCCAAACCGGCCAGTCAGGGCACCGCACTGCTGACAGTGCGTGACCCGGCAGCGGCGTTAGAGCTTCTGACCATGGCGCAAGCGCGTCTGGGCAACGGCATCAGCGCCTTCGAGTTGATCAAAGGCACCGGATTGGATTTCTTACTGGCCGCTGGATTGGGCGGGCCACAGCCATTTGCAAAACGACCCGAATGGTCGGTTCTTATCGAACTTGGCTTGGGTCCGAAACAGGATCCGGAAGCTGAGTTGGCCGCGCTTTTTGAAGCTGCAGACAAAACTGGTCTCAGCGATGATGGCGTGATCGCCCAAAGCGAAGGGCAGCGCGCCGCCCTTTGGAAACTGCGCGAGGCGATTCCACTGGCCAACAAGGCCGTCGGGGCAATCAGCTCGCATGACATATCCCTGCCCCTGTCGGCCATCCCGGCATTTCTGACCGAAGCTGACGCGGCATTGGCCCAAACCGAGCCATTCCGGATCAACGCCTTTGGGCATCTGGGCGACGGCAATCTGCACTACAACGTGTTTCCCCCCGAGGGGCAGCGCACGGCTGATTTCGCCCCCCGGCGTCAAGAGCTTCGCGATATCGTCTATGGCCTTGTCCAAAGCCATGACGGATCGTTCAGTGCCGAACATGGGATTGGTCGACTTAAGCCCGCTGACTTGCAGCGGTATGGCGATCCGGCGCGCCTTGCCGCAATGCGCAAGATCAAAGACGCGCTTGATCCTGCGGGGATCATGAACCCGGGCGTTATTTTCGGATGATCTGCTAGCAGGTTGTAAAAAGCAACTTAAGCTTTTCAAAAGAAAACGCCGCGCCAGGGTGGGGCGCGGCGTTGCACGAAATGTCATGCTCGCAAGCAGCGCCTAACGGCTGTCAGGCAAGACCGGGTTTAGCGCATTAAAGTTAATGCGAGGTTCACAACCCGTCGAATTCACACAAGACATGGACGTCCATGCCCATGTCCTCGATCAGCTTGCGGCCACCAAGTTCCGGCAGATCAACGATGAAGGCGCAGCCGACAATGTCGCCGCCCAACCGCTCGATCAACTTGATGCCGGCTTCGGCGGTGCCGCCAGTGGCCAGCAGGTCATCGACCAGCAAGATCTTCTCGCCGGGCTGGATCGCGTCGTCGTGGATTTCCACCACGGCCTCGCCGTATTCCAGCGTATAGGCTTGCGACAGGGTTGCGCCGGGCAGCTTGCCTTTCTTGCGGATCGGCACGAAGCCCAGCGTCAACTGGTGGGCGATCGCGCCACCCAGAATGAACCCGCGCGCCTCTAGCCCGATCACTTTGTCGATCTTCATCCCCGCGTATGGATGCAGCATCTGGTCCACCGCCATACGAAAGCCGCGCGGGTCGGCGAAAAGCGTAGTGACATCGCGAAACAAGATACCTTCATGCGGGAAGTCGACGATGGTGCGGATATAGTCTTTGACGGTCTTGCCCTTGTTCATGGGAACGCCTTTCGAGAAACAGTCGATTTTTTTGTGGCGCAATCCGGTCAGTGACGCAAGTGGCGGATGGTCACAGAACGCGCCTCGCGACGGCGTCGAGCTTGGCCAGAAGCGTGGGATCGCGCTTGTCAGGTGCCGTCATGATCGCCATGTCGAGCGCGCGGTCACAGCCATGTGGGCAAGCGGCGCGCTCTTCTCCAAGCAGGGCGGGCAGTCCAGCCACCATCCGACGGGCCTTGTCGCCATTTCCGGTCAGGGTTGCAATCACCTGCGCCACGTCGACTTGGTCGTGGTCCGGGTGCCAGCAATCGAAATCGGTGACCATCGCGACCGAGGCATAGCAAAGCTCCGCTTCCCGGGCGAGTTTGGCTTCTGGCATGTTGGTCATGCCAATCACATCCGCGCCCCACTGATCGCGATACAACCGGCTTTCGGCAAGGGTCGAAAACTGCGGACCCTCCATGGCCAGATAGGTGCCGCCCTCGTGCACCGTGACACCCGCCTCGCGCGCTGAGGTCGCACAGGCTTCTGACAGGCGCGGGCAGGTTGGATGGGCAAAGCCGACATGTGCCACGCAGCCCGAACCAAAGAAGCTTTTCGGGCGGGCGAATGTACGGTCAATGAATTGATCCACAATGACAAAATCGCCTGGTGCCGTATTTTCGCGGAACGATCCACAGGCCGACACGCTGATCACGTCGGTCACCCCCAACCGCTTGAGCGCGTCAATATTTGCGCGATAGGGAATATCGGATGGGGCATGAATATGACCGCGCCCGTGGCGTGGAAGAAAGACCATCTTCACCCCGTCCAGCTGGCCCGTCAGCACCTGATCGGATGGAAGGCCCCATGGGCTTTCGACGGTGCGCCATACTGCGTCTTCCAGCCCGTCAATGTCGTAGACGCCTGAACCGCCGATGATACCGATGACCGTGCCCATGCCACTCTCCCTTTTTTCAGATGGTGTGAACCTAACGCGACGTCGCGCCTGTTGCCATGCGGCAATTACAGTGTGGTTTCCCATATGGGGCATTGTTTGCACAGCGGAATGCTAGTAGTGAGCGCGGATCGCGAACAGATTTCCCCGAATGAGGTGACCCGTGGCCCGAGCCCTGCTGGCAAGCTTTGCCAAACGTATTGAACGTCCTGACCTGCGTCTGTCGCAGTCCGAAGCGCTGACGCCCAATCGCATCAAGATCGAAGTGCTTTCTGGGCTGACGGTTGCTCTGGCGCTGGTGCCGGAAGCGGTGGCTTTTGCGTTCGTAGCCGGGGTTCATCCGCTGGTTGGCCTTTACGCAGCTTTTCTGGTCGGCCTGATCACTGCGGTTATTGGTGGGCGGCCCGGTATGATCTCGGGCGCGACCGGCGCGCTGGCAGTTGTCATGGTGGCCTTGGTCGCCCAACACGGGGTCGAATACCTGTTCGCAACAGTCATCCTGATGGGGATTTTGCAGGTGTTTGCAGGTGTTATGCACTGGGGTAAGTTCATCCGGCTGGTGCCGCACCCGGTGATGCTGGGCTTTGTGAACGGCCTCGCGATCGTGATTTTTCTGGCGCAGCTCACGCAATTCAAGAACCCGGATAACACCGAGGAATGGCTGACCGGTCTGCCGCTTTACGCGATGTTGGGCCTTGTGGGCCTGACCATGTTGATCATCTGGGGCATGCCGAAGCTGACCAAGATCATCCCGGCGCCGCTGGCTGGGATCGGCCTTGTGGCGGGGATCGTCATCGCCTTTGGAATCGATGTGCCGACAGTGGGCGATCTGGCGTCGATCAAAGGCGGGCTGCCAAGCTTCCACAATCCCTTTGGGTCCGGCGAAGGCCTTTACCCCCCGGCACTGCTTGCCCCGTTTAACCTTGAAACCCTGTGGATCATTCTGCCCTTCGCGATCATTCTGGCCGCTATTGGCTTGATCGAAAGCCTGCTGACCCTGAACCTTGTGGGTGAAATGACCGGTCATCGTGGCGGCGCATCGCAGGAATGTATCGCGCAGGGCACGGCCAATGTCGTCACCGGCTTCTTTGGCGGCATGGGCGGCTGTGCCATGATCGGCCAGTCGATGATCAATGTGAAATCCGGCGGGCGCACGCGCATTGCTGGCATCGCGGCAGCCGTGTTCTTGCTGCTGTTCATCGTGGTGGCGTCGTCATGGATCGAGAAAATCCCGCTGGCCGCCCTTGTCGGTGTGATGTTCATGGTGGTGATTGGCACATTTGCCTGGAACTCTTTGACCATCCTGCGTCGCGTTCCAAAAACCGACGCCTTCGTCATCCTGCTGGTGACCGCTGTGACCGTCTATGAAGACCTCGCGGTGGCTGTTGTGGTTGGTGTGATCGTGTCGGCTCTGGCTTATGCCTGGAACGCCGCCGCGCGCATCCACGCTGTCACGCGCGAAGAAGATGGCGGCAAGGTTTATGACGTCGAGGGACCGCTCTTCTTCGGGTCAGCCGATGGATTTGTCGAGCTGTTCGACGTCGAGAATGATCCCGATCTGGTGGTGATTGAATTTGCGCGCTCGCGCGTGGTCGATCAATCCGCCCTGCAAGCGATCGAGGCTGTGGCTTTGAAATACGAGGCCGCTGGCAAGCGCATTCAACTGCGTCACCTAAGCCGCGATTGCCACACGCTGCTGAACAAGGCCGGGCACCTGATGGTCGACAGCGACGACGACCCCGATTACGAGGTCGCCGCCGACTATTCCGTGCGCACGGGCATTCTTGGCTCTCACTGATCTGCTGGGGCAAGGGCCTCTAACGCATCCAGACCGCCTGCTTCCAGCGCTTCGCGCGCGCGGGCGATCTGATATGTTGACCAGTCCCACCACGCAAGCCGGTTCATCCGGTCGATGTCCTCAGAAGGCAGGCGCATCCTGACGACCTGCGCGGGATTTCCGGCGACGATTGCATAGTCTGGCACATCCTCGCGCACGACGGCGCCGGCACCAATGATTGCGCCATTGCCGATTGTCACCGCGGGGCAAATGATCGCGCCATAGCCCAGCCACACATCATGCCCGATACGCGTATCGCGGCTGTCGGGTTGGGCCATGACCTCTTTGTCCAATGCAAAGATGCCAAATGGAAAACTGGTCAGCCCATCAAAGGCGTGGTTTGCAGCCGCTGTAATGATGCGGACACCATGGGCGATCTGGCAAAACTTCCCAATGGTCAGTCGCCCGTCGGACATCGGGAAGTGATAGGGGGCCAATCGCGCTGCCCAACCGTCGGTCGGTGGCGGATCGAAATCCGAGGCATAGGTGAAATCGCCCACGTCGATATTGGGCTGATCAATCACGTTGGACAGGAAAACCGTGCCATGATGGAGAGAGCCATCGGGCAGGGTTACGGGATGGACGCGTGTGGCGTCGGGCATGACAAACGGCATGTGACCTCCTTGAAGAAAGAAACGAAGATTCAGGCCGGTTTGTTCATGTCACCCTCCATGGCTGTGTATTGACGATAACAGGCAGGTGATACCCCGTCTATTCACCGGGGCGATTCAGGGCGAATTTGTCTGTCACCACGGCGTAATCGCGATACCCAAGCCGCGCCAAAGGCCGGGCGCGCGTGATGTCGAAAATGCCATCCACCATGCAATCGTCGCGCAGATGAATACCGGTGACCTCGCCAAAGCAGACGAGGTTTTCGTCGCCGGGAAGGCGTGTAATCTGGGTCAGCTTGCATTCCAGTGCAGCGGGCGAAGCAGTAAGGCGCGACGCGGCAATCGTGCTGCATTCAACCCGGTCCAGTCCCGCCAGTGTAATCTCATCTACAGCCCGTCCGTAACTGCCAGAACTGATATTCATTGCATCGGTCAGTTCTTCGCCGACCATATGGACACAAAACACACCGGTTTCGTTGATATTGCCCATCGTATCTTTGCCAAGTTCCCGGTCGTTCTTGCCCGATGTGGTGGCAAACATCACTTGCGGCGGATCATAAGCGACCCCGTTGAAAAACGAGTACGGCGCAAGGTTTTCGGAGCCATCCGCCCCGCGTGTCGATATCCATGCAATAGGGCGCGGGACAATCAGCGCATTGAACGGGTTATGAGGCAACCCGTGCCCGTTTTTCGGCTCATAGAACACCCGCTTCTCCCTTCCTTTTTTACGTCCAGCCGTGATAGCAGCAAAGGACGGCAAAAGACGAGGGGCAGCAGGTGTATCACCTGACAGAAGAAACCGAACAGGACTGGTGGGAGGTCGAAGCACTTTACGACCTTTGTTTTGCGCCGGGACGCGAGGCATTGTCGTCCTACCGGTTGCGTGACGGTGTTCCGCCCGTCGCCAATCTGTCGCTGATTGCCCGCGACGATGCAGGAATTTTGTCAGGCGCGATCCGCTATTGGCCCGTAACGATTGTTGGCAATGGCGCGCAACATGCCGCTTTGCTGCTTGGCCCGGTTGCCGTGCACCCGACCCGTCAGGGTGAAGGGTTGGGTGGCCATTTGATTCGTGAAAGCCTTTTGGTGGCCGAAAAGATGGGCATGACGCGGGTGATGCTGGTCGGGGATGCGCCCTATTATCAGCGCTTTGGGTTTTCCAAGCTGGAGGGCATTTTTATGCCGCCCCCAACAAACCCGGATCGGGTACTTGGCTACAGCCTGAAAAATGGCGCTTGGGCCGGTGTCACAGGGCATGTTGCGCGCGTCACATCCGGACCTGACGATCCCGTTTGACGGCGGTGAAGACGCCAATATGGTTGGTGCAATCTGACTGACCGACCATCTGGTCCAGCCGCGCATACCAACTTTTTCGAGGCCAGGCGTTACGTCGGATCGACGTGACCAAACCTGCCCCAAATAACGCCAATGCCCCCGACATAGAGTAAGATACAAACGCCCACATGGCCCCACTGTCGAGGCTGATGGCAAACGCGGCGGCGACGGTTCCAGTGAGGATTCCGGTGATGATTATATTGATCGGCATAGGCATTCTCCTTATACCGTTCTAGTTTTGTTCCAATTATGTGAATAAAGTGATAACCACCTAAAATTTTCATCAAAGGCTAATGCGTTCCGCTGGTCAGGAAGACTTCCTGCGCGTCAGATATTCCAGCACAGCGGGTCGCACGGATTGCGCACCGGACAGGCGCGCATCATCGATCACGTCGCGAAGATCCAAAAGATTTGTACGTCTTATAAGATGCTTAACCGGCCCAATCGATGCGGGACGCATGGACAGGTGCCGCATGCCCAATGCTGCAAAACACACGGCTTCGATGGGGCGGCCAGCGTCCTCGCCGCAAAAGCTCAGCGGCGTGCGTGCCGCATCGCACCGCGTGACAATTTCCTCGATCAGGTTTAGAAACGACACGTTCAACGTATCATATCGGCGGCGCACCCGTTCGTTCTCGCGGTCGGCTGCGAAGAAAAACTGCTTAAGATCGTTGCCGCCGATCGAGATGAAATCCGCCATTTCATAGAACTGCTGTGGGGCGAACACCATCGACGGTGTCTCCAGCATTGCGCCGATCTCGGTTGTTTTGGGCAGAACGTGACCCATAGTGCGTTCGCGCTCGATCTCGGCCAACACCATCTCGCGCGCATCACGAAATTCATCCAATTGCGCGACAAAGGGAAACATCACGCTGAGGTCCCGACCAGCGGCCGCCCGTATCAACGCCTGCAACTGCATGCGCATGACGCCGGGCTTGTCCAGGCCCACGCGGATCGCGCGCCAGCCAAGGGCAGGGTTGGGTTCGTCCAGCGGGTTCATGTAAGGCAGCACTTTATCTGACCCGATATCCAACGTGCGGAATGTCACGCGTTTGCCTTTGGCAGCGTCCAGCACTCGGGCATAAGTCGCCGCAAGGTCACCGCGACGTGGCACCCGGTCGACGGTCAGAAACTGCAACTCGGTGCGGAACAGGCCAACGCCCTCGGCGCCCGAGTTTTCAAGGGACGGCAAATCGGCCATCAGCCCTGCATTCATATGCAGCTTCACCTCTGTGCCACACAGCCCCATCGCGGGTTTGTCGCGCAGACTGCGATAGCGTTCCTGTTGTGCGGCCTCCATTGCCATCTTGTCACGAAAGGCGCTGACAACGGTTTCTTCGGGGCGCAGATGGACGATGCCGTTTTCACCGTCGACAAGAACATGGTCGCCGTTCAGGGCTTCGGTCGAGATGCGGCCAGCCTGCACAATCAGTGGGATGGCCAGCGCGCGGGCAACAATCGCCGCGTGGCTGGCAATCGAGCCTTCCTCCAGCACGATCCCGCGCAAGCCGCGCCCGTATTCAAGCAATTCGCCCGGCCCGATATTGGTGGCGATCAGGATCGGGTTTTCGGGCATTTCCGCGCCGGTATCCTTGCCCTGACCGGTCAGGATACGCAGAAGTCGGTTGGACAGATCGTCCAGATCATGCAGGCGTTCGCGCAGATAGGCATCCGGCACCTGGCTCATCCGGGCGCGGGCGGCGGATTGTTCTTTCTCGACCGCAGCTTCAGCAGACAGGCCGAGGTCAATATCGGCCTCCATCCGCCGCATCCACCCCTTGGAATTGGCGAACATGCGATAGGCCTCAAGGACCTGCATCTGGTCTTTGTCCTTGGTCATTGAATTGGCCAGTAGCTCGTCCACTGACACGCGCAATGTCTCGACGCCTTCCTTCAGGCGGGCCAGCTCGACTTCGGGGTCGTCGGCCACCGGGTTGGTGACGACAACACGTGGTTCATGCAGCCAGACATGGCCTTCGGCCGCGCCTTCCTGACCGATGCCACCCGTGAACGTGGTCGGGCGTTGGTGCAGGGCGCCCATCGCCTCGCCTTCGCCGACAAACGCGCCAAGTTCGGTCATCTCGGCCAACACCATTGCGACGACTTCAAGCCCATAAAGCTCGTCGGCTGAGAAATCCCGTTCATCCTTGGACTGGATGACAAGGACGCCCAGATTCTCGCCCAGACGCTGGATTGGGACACCCAGAAAGCTGGAATAGATTTCTTCGCCGGTTTCCGGCATATACCGAAACCCGGTTTCCGATGGGGCGTTGCGGGTGTTGATGGGGCGGCCACGGCGCGCGACGCGACCCACAAGGCCTTCGCCGACCCGCAAACGGGTCTGGTGGACAGCGGCAGCATTCAACCCTTGGGTCGCGCAGAGCTCAAGCGTTTCACTGTCCCGAAACAGATAGATCGAGCACACCTCAACCCCGAGGCTTTCTGCAATCAACGATGTGATTCTGTCCAGACGTTCCTGCCCCTGCGAGGCAGAGGCGAGGGTTTCGCGCAGCTTAACCAGAAGCTTGCGACTGTCACTTTGCTGGCTTTCTGCCATTCTCACCGTTCCCTGTTCCTGTGGGCGTTATCGGGACGCCTGCGATTGGGCAACCCGTCGAACCACTTGGACGAACCCTACCGTAATGTGAGAGCAGAGGTTTTTCCAGAAACTCCTTAAAGTCTTTTTGAGTAATATTTGTGAACCCGGCAGTATTGCGCCCAAGTGCCGGGCATTTGGGCAGAATGCCACTTGGGCAGGCGGTGTTTGTGCTGGTCCGGCGTATTCTGCGCAACGCCCGCTGCCTGACCCTGCTTTTGCTGCACGCGTCACCGGCGAAACACTGGATCTGATTCCGAACAATCTTTATCCCAACATTCGCGACCCCAGTGCACTTGCAACGGTTCAGATGTTGGAGGGCAGCAGGATTTAGTTTCGGGGTGGAGATGATATTTGACCGATAGCAAAGATTTTTTGGGCTGCGTGGTAAAAGTCTGTCAAAGCGTACCCTGACCTAGTGAGTAAGCAAAACCATAATTGGGGCTGAAGCAATCACGGTAGAAATAATCTAACCAAAGCTGCACTAGGCAGAGCCTTTAATCTACTTTGACGAGCATTAGAAGTGGTAGGAAATTCGTGCTATAGTGTTGGCCGTAGTTATCCATAAGGGGACTATTGCCATGTATAGAATTACAAAAACTTTTTTTTTACTCGTTTTTGGTGTGTTTGCGGTTCAAACTCAGGCACAAGAACCCTCAACTAACGTGTTCGATGCCGAAGCTTATATCTCTGATCTGAATGCCGTAGCAGAGATTTGGATGCAAGGCGAGTTGACCATTTCCGACGTCTCAGTCATTGCGGAAGTGGGCTGTGGTACCGTTCGCAAAATTTTAGCCGACGACCTTCTGTTAAACACAGCTCTTTGGCTAGAAAGGGTGGGCTATCCCGAAACCGATGTGGTGCAAGAAACTGCGATCGAAGATTTTGTAGCCTTTGAGATTGAGGAATTTAGGAAAGCTGGCGCGACTGAAGCCGCAATCGGTATCGTGGAGCAAGCATTGTTCGAGCGCGCCACAATGCCACTTGAAGCCCCATTTATTGACGAAGATCTTTTGACAGAAAGTGACGTTGAAACGCGCTTTTGCGAAGCACGGATTCTTGGTGGCACGGGTCCAAACGCCCCAGCAGGTGAAGCAGAACTGTTTCTCGCCACTGCAGCGACCGATGTTATCGTGGGCGTAACAACGATCACGATAGACGTGTTGATCAGCACCGGTTCTGGTGGTTTGGCTGCAGGCGTCATGGCGGTCATTTCCGGGGGGGCTGGATGGGATTTGATGAAGAAGGGCTTGGGTGGTTAATGTACACCGATCTCAAAGTTTGGCCTGAACTACGCTGTTAGCAAGGCCATTGTGCTTCGAACTTTCTTTTCTAGTTCCGTCGCACAGAGGTGATTGCTCCTTGTTCCGACCAAACATAACGGCCCCGCCCTTCGGCGAGACCGCTTACATTAGCAACCGTAGGGCCGTAATCCCCTACGCCTTCTCCAGCTCAAACGCGTCATGCAGCGCCTGCACGGCCAGCTCCATGTATTTGCGGTCGATCAGGACCGAGATCTTGATCTCGGAGGTGGTGATAACCTTGATGTTGATGCCTTCTTTTGACAGCACGTCGAACATCTTGGCCGCGATCCCGGTGTGGCTGCGCATACCGATGCCGACGACAGACACTTTGGCCACATCCTTGTCCGCCACGATGTCGTGGAAGTTGATGTCGCCCTTGTCCTTGGCCGCTGTCACTGCTTTTTCAGCCCGCGCCACCTGATCGACGGGGCACGAGAAGGTCATGTCGGTGCGACCTTCTTCCGAGATGTTTTGAACGATCATGTCGACATTCACGCCGGCTTCGGCCAGCGGGGTAAAAATGGCCGAGGCGATGCCGGGGCGGTCAGCCACCGAAATCAGGGTCATTTTGGCTTCGTCGCGTTGATAGGCGACACCGGCAACAACTTTACTTTCCATGATATCCTCCTCGTCGCAGACCAGCGTGCCTGCCTCCGGGTCATATTCCTCAAAGCTCGAGAGCACCCGCAGCTTCACCTTATAGCGCATTGCCAGTTCGACAGAACGGGTTTGCAGAACCTTCGCGCCCAGCGAGGCAAGTTCCAGCATCTCTTCGAAAGCGATGCGATCCAGCTTGCGCGCCTTGTCCGAAATGCGTGGGTCGGTGGTATAGACCCCGTCCACATCGGTATAGATATCGCAGCGTTCAGCATCGAAAGCGGCGGCAAATGCTACGGCCGTCGTATCCGATCCACCACGCCCCAACGTGGTGATGCGTCCGTCTTCGGCAATGCCCTGAAAGCCCGCGACCACGGCGACACGCATGCCTTCGCCAAACTTGGCTTTGATGTTGTCATTCGGGATGTCTTCAATCCGCGCCGCCGAATGCACACCCGAGGTTTTCACCGGTACTTGCCAACCCTGCCAACTGCGGGCCGGCACATCCATTTCCTGCAAGCGCAGCGCCATCAGGCCAGCGGTGACATTCTCACCCGAGCTGACCACCGCGTCATATTCACGGGCGTCAAACAGCGGCGAGGTTTCTTCGACCCAGCCCACCAGCTCGTTCGTGCGCCCCGACATGGCGGATACGATGACGATCACGTCATAGCCATTGGCGACTTCACGCGCGACCCGTTTCGAGGCCCGGTGAATCCGGTCCAGCGTGGCGACCGATGTGCCGCCGAATTTCATCACCAGAATTGGCATCTTGGCCCCAAATCCCGTCCGTTTTCCTGTGTTTGCGCGTGTTTAGGGCGTGATCGGAAAAAGCGCAAGACTGCGCGTGGTTCGGGCTGGGAAAGGTGGCCCAAAGTGTTTCGAATTAAACCTGAGACAGGGTTCATTCGAAACGCCGTTCAACAGTTCAGCATTTCGCGCGTTTCACCAGAAACCGATGCCGCAGGTTATTCTCGAAACGCTTTAGTTTGATTTGCGCGTCGGCGTAAAGGGCAGGGGCATGACCGGCACGCCATCTTCCAGCAATTCCTTGGCGTCGGCCAGTTTTGCTTCACCATAGATGGACCGTTCGGGCGCTTCGCCGAGATACATGGCCCGCGCTTCACTGGCGAAGGACCCGCCCACATATTCGCTTTCCGCTTCCACCGTGGCGCGCAGCTTGGCGATCTCGGCCGCAATCTCAGGGTTGGGGGCGGCAAGTGCAGTCGGCGTTTGCGATTTGGCCGGAACCGATGCTGGAGCGGCAGACCGTGCGGGGCGCACTTTGGGCGCCATCAGGCTTTTTTCAACCGTGGTCGACCCGCAGTTCGGGCAGCTCACATGCCCCGCCGCGCGCAACCCATCATAGGCTGCCGCATTCTGAAACCAGCTTTCAAAAGCGTGGTTCTGGTCGCATTTTAAGGCGTAGCGGATCATCGTATCTTCCGAATTAACCTGACGAACAGTATATGGCGATCCGGGCAAGCGGGTGCAACCCATCCAAAGCAAGACTCGATCATGTCAGGAGGTCAGCTGAGCGTGGAAGGGTCGAAATCGCGAATGATACGGCGCAGTTCAGGTGCCCAAACCAGTTGGGCGGCTTTTTTCTGCGACACCCATTTGCGCCGCCTCTGCCCCTTTTCGGGAAAGGACTTGTGTTGTTTCTTAACCTTTAGCGGGAAGACCGCAACAACGCAGGGCAGCCGCTCGCCCGAATACGCTTTATTATAGGCAAAGAACCCAAGCACATCGTGGCTCAACTTGCCTTCCACACCGGCTTCTTCGAAAGCCTCGGTTGCGGCCGATCCTGCTGGGGTCTGGTCATTCATCGGCCAGCCTTTTGGAATGATCCAACGCCCGGTGCCACGGGTGGTGATCAACAGGATTTCAACTTTGCCATTTTTCACACGATAAGGCAGCGCGCCGAACTGTGTTCGCACGGATCGCTTGTCACTTAGCGAAAGCTTTATAGGCCGTGGCTTGCTTTTCGCGATCGTCAACTTCTTGCCGCCCTTAATACCCATCTCGCCGGTAAAACTGCCCGGTTATTGTTATGTTCACGTAAAGATAGCCCGTTTCATAGAAAAATAAAGAAAAAAGCCATATGTGGTGTCAGAGTGGGGCAGGCGCGCCATATCCGGTGTAACCATCGGTTGAAGGTGCTGCCAACGATCTGATCAGTCGCGTGTGCCTGCAAATCGCGCCTGCCATTCTTCCCGCTGTTCGTCTGCGATCTTGCCAAACAAGTTGTCCGGCACAGTGAAAGCGTCGCCCGGCTTCAGTGTGCTCAGTGCCTCCGCCACATCCCCTGGCCAGTCCAGATCGGTGTTCATGGCTTCGCGCAGTGTTTCCGACGCATCAGGAATGAAGGGGGCGGACAGCACGGCATAGAGGCGAATAAGATTCAGGGCCAGCCGGATTTGCGCAGCCGCTTGGTCAGGATCAGTTTTGAAAGTCGTCCAAGGCGCAGTGGATTGCAGGTATTCATTGCCCGCGACCCAGATCGCGCGCAATTCCTGTGCGGCTTTGCGCACGTCCATCGCTTCCATATGACCTTCATAGGCTCGGGTTTTGGCCGTCAGATCCGCGATCAGCGCGGTTTCTGCCGCGCCATACTCGCCGCCTTCCGGCACAGCTTCCGAGAATTTCGAGCGGCAGAACTTGGTGACGCGGCTGACGAAGTTGCCCAGCACGTCAGCCAGATCCTTGTTCACTGAGACCTGAAAGTTCTCCCATGTGAATTCGCTGTCCGAGTTTTCGGGCGCGTGGCTTAGCAGCCACCAACGCCAGTAATCGGCTGGCAGGATCGACAAAGCTTGATCCATGAACACGCCGCGACCCTTTGAGGTCGAGAATTGCCCGCCATCGTAGTTCAGATAGTTGAAGGACTTGATGTAGTCGACCAGCTTCCATGGCTCTTCCGACCCCATGATGGTGGCCGGGAATGACAGCGTGTGGAAGGGCACGTTGTCCTTGCCCATGAACTGGACGTAACGCACGTCGTCGGCACCCTTATCCGTGCGCCACCAGCGCTGCCAGAAGTCGTCGCCTTCACCCAACTTGTCGGCAAGCTCAGCCGTGGCAGCGATATATTCAATGGGCGCATCGAACCAGACATAGAAGACCTTGCCTTCCATGCCGGGCCAATCTTCGTCACCCTTCTTGACCGGCACGCCCCAGTCCAGATCGCGCGTGATGCCGCGGTCTTGCAGCCCGTCGCCGTCATGCAGCCATTTTTTGGCAATCGAGGTGGTCAGCACCGGCCAATCGGTCTTGGTGTCGATCCACGCATCCAACTGGTCTTTCAGTTTCGACTGGCGCAGATACAGGTGTTTGGTTTCGCGCACCTCAAGGTCGGTTGATCCAGAGATGGCCGAGCGGGGGTTGATCAGGTCGGTCGGGTCCAACTGCTTGGTGCAGTTTTCACATTGGTCGCCGCGCGCACCGTCATAGCCACAGTTCGGGCATTCGCCTTCGATATAGCGATCCGGCAGGAAGCGACCGTCGGTATGGGAATAGACCTGTTTCTCGGACACTTCCTCGATCAATCCGTTCTCAGCCAGCTTGCCTGCAAAATGTTGGGTCAGCTTATGGTTCCGGTCGGATGACGAGCGCCCGAAATTGTCGAATGACAGGCGGAAGCCGTCGGCGATCTCGGCCTGAACCGCGTGCATCTCGGCGCAGAATTTGGCTACTGGTTTTCCGGCCTTCGCGGCGGCCAGTTCGGCGGGCGTGCCGTGTTCGTCGGTGGCACAGATGAACATGACCTCGCGGCCCCGACCACGGTTGTAACGCGCATACAGATCGGCGGGCAGTTGCGAGCCAACCAGATTGCCGAGGTGCTTGATCCCGTTGATATAGGGGATCGCCGAGGTGATAAGGACGCGGTTCATGTCAGCTCCGGTTCTGAGTTTTTGGCCGTATACGCCATGGCTACTGGCAATGCCAGTGCTTCGGGCCGAACGCGCGGGGGTGTCACGGGTGCCTAGTCACGATCGCGGAGCCGCCCAAACAGGCGTCCCATCGAAAATGATGTGCGCGGCGTATAGGTGTAGGGCGTGCGAACAGCCAGCGTTGGCCGCTGACGGGACCGTGCCAGACCGAATACGATCAGACCCAGATGGCCGACGGCGACAAAGGCGAACAGGGCCGGTGGGCCGAACTGTTCGATCAGGCCCGAGGCGACCAAGGGCGACGCGATGGCGCCGACCGCATAGAAGAACATCAACGCGGCCGACAGCTCGACCCGTTGTTCGCTGGTGGCAAAATCGTTGGCATGGGCAGCGGACACGGAGAAAATTGGAAATGTGGTGAAGCCGAACAGACCTGCGGTCACGAAAGCTGCGCTTTGGCCCATACCGGACGCCAAGACCGTCACGCCGCAGCTTAGGATGGCCGCGACAGACAGGCCAATAAGAACACCGCGGCGGTCATACCGATCCGCCAGCCAGCCAACCGGAAGCTGTGCCACCGCGCCGCCTAAAACGAAACTGGCCAGGAACCAGGCCAATTGTCCGGTGGCAAGGCCGACCTCTTGCCCGTAGATCGGGCCGACCATCCGAAAAGCGGCTGACGTGATGCCGGCAACGACGACGCCCGCAACCGCCAAGGGTGAGCAGGTCCAAGCCAGCATTGGGCGCAGGCGTGGGGTGTCTGGTGTTTCTGGTTGCGGCGTGCGTGTCAGGGCCAGAGGCAGGATGGCCGCGCAACACGCCAAGGCCAACACGTTGTAAGACGCGTAATGGGCTGGCTCAAGCACGCCGATCAGAAGCTGTGCGGCTAGTGACCCGCCCAAATCAACCAGCCGATATCCCCCCATTGCGCGGCCACGCGTTTCATTTGTGATACTGGCGTTAAGCCATGCTTCAATCACGGTATAAGCGCCAGCGACACTTAGCCCCGTCGCGATGCGCATGACGGCCCAGGGCACTGGTGCGACCCACAACATGTGCGCCAGCAGGCCAATCGCTCCCATCGCAGTGAAGCCTGCAAAGGCGCGCGCATGGCCCACGCTGCCCATAAGGCGCGGTGCCCACCAACACCCTACGAAAAAACCGACAAAATGGGCCGATCCCAGCATCCCAATCTCGGCTTTGGTAAAGCCAAGGCCCAGCCCGGACACGGCGTCCAACGGCCCGACCCCGCCCGAACTGAGTTGCAGCAGAACGACGGACAACAGTAGTGGAGCAAAAGAAATCAGGAAGCGCATCGGGACCTCAGCGGTTTTGACTAGCATCGGGGTTTTGCCAGACGAGGCTAGGCCCAAAGCGACGGTCTGATGCGCGGCTGTGTCGTAACTGCGACAAATCCGGAGTTGGGCTTGCGGGGCAAAAGGGGGGCTGATATGCCGTTTGAAAGCCTGATGGAATTCATCGGGTATCCCCCGCGCCCGTGGGAAAAGCAAAGGATCTGCCCCCCATCATGGATGGTGCAACACTGAACAAAGCCCGATTGGTGATCCGTGATATCCATCGCGAATTCGGCGGACGGCCGGTGGTGAGTGGCGTGTCACTGACCTTGCAGGCCGGGCAGGTCACCGGGTTGTTGGGGCCGTCCGGGTGCGGCAAGTCCACGACACTTCGCATCATTGCGGGTGTTGACCGCCAGAATTCGGGCGAGGTCTGGATCGACGGCCAGCAAGTGGCAGGACCAGATGTGTTCCTGCCGCCAGAGAAACGCAATATCGGTCTGATGTTTCAGGATTTCGCCCTTTTCCCGCATTTGTCTGTCGCAGACAATGTGGCGTTCGGCCTGAAAGGGTCGCGCACTCAAAAACGTTTGCGGGTACGCGAGTTGCTGGAGAAGGTCGGACTGGCCCGGTTCATTGACAGCTTCCCGCACGAGCTGTCAGGTGGTGAACAACAGCGCGTGGCTTTGGCCCGTGCCTTGGCGCCGCGCCCGTCGATCATGTTGATGGACGAACCTTTTTCGGGTCTTGATAACCGACTGCGCGACGAAATCAGGGACGAAACCTTGGGCATCCTGAAAGACGAAGGTGCCGCGGTACTTTTGGTTACTCATGAACCAGAAGAGGCCATGCGTATGGCCGACGAAATCGCCCTGATGCGCGACGGGCGGATCGTGCAATGTGGCGCGCCCTATAACCTTTATAATGCGCCGACAGACCTGAAGGCTGCGGCCTTTTTCTCGGACGTCAATGTGATCACCGGGAAAGTGCAAGGGGCGTTAACAAATACGGCCTTTGGTCAGTTTCTGGCGCCCGGCGTTCCCGATGGTGCTAAGGTGGACATCGTGATCCGTCCGCAGCATCTGAAGATTGACTTTGACCGGGGCGGCAAGGGGCCAAGCCCGACGCCGGATCACGGTGTTTGGGCGCGCGCTTTGGTTGATCGTGCGCGGTTCATCGGCAAGGAAAGCCTTGTTGATTTTTGCATGGAAGACGATGGGTCGATCCTGACGGCTTCGGTCCCGTCCGTTTTTTTACCAAAGCAGGGCACACCTTTGTGGATAGCGATTCGGCGCGACCGCTGTTTTGTCTTTCGACACGGTACCGCGCCCGGAGTGGACGCGCCGCACGACTGAGGGATCGGTGCGCGCAGGCGCAACCAGAATGGCAAAAAAGCCGACTGCGCGCCTTCCACACATCATTTTCGCGATAGTTTTTCGCTTTGGGGCTTTGAACTTGGCCCGCGAAGCAATAAATGTTTCAGGCGTTATACATGTGGATGGGCGTCATGCCCCTCCGATGAGGGAGAATAACATGCTCAACAATATCGGCCTTCCGGGCCTTCTGCTGATCGCGATCGTGGTGCTGGTGCTGTTTGGCCGCGGCAAAATCTCTTCGCTTATGGGCGAAGTTGGCAAAGGCATTACCGCGTTCAAAAAAGGCGTTGATGACGGCAAACAAGAGATCGAAGATCAGGCCGCAGATGTCGCAAAGGACGTCACCCCCGAGAAAGACAAGGAAAAGGCGTAAGCCGCGACCGTTAGGGGGCGCTGCCCATGTTTGATATCGGGTTTTCCGAGCTATTGGTGATCGGGGTTGTTGCCCTGATCGTGGTCGGTCCCAAGGATCTGCCGGGAATGTTCCGCACGTTGGGGCGGTTCACCGCGCGCGCGCGCCAGATGGGGCGCGAGTTCAGCCAAGCGATGAATGAAGCCGCTGACGAGTCAGGTGCCAAAGACATCGCCGACACGTTCAAATCTGCGACATCGTCCAAAGCGATGGGACTGGATGCGCTGAACAAGGCCGCTGACGGGTTTGAAAAATGGGACCCCTCCAAAGCATTGCGGGATCAAAAGGCTGCTGACGCCGCGACCAAGTCTGGTGCAAAAGCTGGCGATACCAAATCCGCACCCGAAAAAGCAGGCGACGAAGCGGCGCGGAAAATTCATGATGCGAGCGCTAAGGCCGCATCGGACCGCAAAGCCGCTGATGCTGCAAAGTCGGCCGAGATGCTGAAGGTCAAAAGCCCGCCGTCAAAACGCCCTACAGAACGGACAGTCGGCAAACCAGACGACGCAAAAACGCCCGCGAAAAAGCCAGTCGCCAAGAAACCGGCTGCTAAAAAGCCCGCACCCAAATCGCCCGCAGCCAAAAAACCGGCAGCCAAAAAACCAGCGGCCAAGACATCTGCTGGCAAACCGGTCGCCAAGGCGAAGACCAAACCCACGGACAAATCTGACGCATGAGCGACCCTGAAGAGATCGAAGACAGCTCGGCCCCGTTGATCGAGCATCTGACCGAGCTGCGCACGCGTCTGATCCACTCGGCGCTGGCCTTTGTTGTTGGCATGGTGATCTGTTTCACCGTGTGGAACCCGATCTTCAACTTCCTGACCGAGCCGCTGTGCACGACCATGGCGGAACGCGGACAAGACCAATGCGGGCTGATCCTGATCAAGCTGCAAGAAGGCTTCTTCGTTGCGATCTCGATCTCGTTGTTTGGTGGACTTGTGCTGTCGTTCCCGTACATCAGTTATCAGCTGTGGCGTTTCGTGGCCCCGGGGCTTTACAAGTCGGAAAAGAACGCCTTTCTGCCCTTCATGATCGCCTCGCCGGTGATGTTTTTCATCGGCGCTTCTTTTGCGTTCTATGTCGTTATGCCGCTGGCGTTTGACTTCTTTCTGGGCTTCCAGCAGGCCGGGAATGTTGGGGAAACCGATGTCGCGGCCTCGATCGATTTTCAGGGGTCCGTGCAGGAATACCTGCGCCTGACCATCAAGTTCATCGTGGCCTTTGGCCTGTGTTTCCAACTGCCTGTGCTTCTGACCCTGATGGGCAAAGCGGGGCTGGTCAGCGCACAGGGTCTGGCCGATGTCCGCAAATATGCGGTGGTGGGCATCCTTGTGCTCGCCGCTCTGGTCACGCCCCCTGACGTGATCACGCAGGTGATCTTGTTCGTCGTCGTCTATGGCCTTTACGAGATCTCGATCCAGTTGGTGAAGCGGGTCGAGAAAAAGCGCGAAGCGGATTTGCGCGAACAGGGGCTGTGGTTCGAAGATGACGAGGATGAGGCCGACGAGGATGAGTTGATGGCCGAATTTGACGCAGATGAAGACGATGATCCGGGCCAGGTGGAGAAGGGCGAATGAGCGACGCCGACGCCCTGACGCGCATTGCAGATGCGTTGGAGCGGATGTCGCCGGCACCGTTATCCGCGCCAGATTTCTCAACGGCTGATGCGTTCGTCTGGCACACCACGCCGGATCGTCTGGAGCCAGTTGCTAAGGTCAACCGGGTCGCAATCGAGCTTTTGATTGGGGTGAACCGGTCACGCGATACGCTGCTTGAGAACACGCTGCAATTTGCCCGTGGGCTGCCTGCGAACAATGCCCTTCTGTGGGGCGCGCGGGGGATGGGGAAATCATCGCTGGTGAAAGCGGTTCACGCCGAGGTGCTGAAGCAAGGCGAGGCATTGAAGATCGTCGAGGTGCAACGCGAAGACCTGCCGTCGATCAGCCGTCTTCTGGGGCTGCTGCGCAACGCTCCACACCAGTTTCTTCTGTTTTGCGACGATCTGAGTTTCAGCCATGACGACCAGCATTACAAAAGCCTGAAGGCTGTGCTGGATGGTGGGATCGAGGGGCGACCCGACAACGTGGTGTTCTATGCCACATCGAACCGCCGCCACCTGATGCCGCGCGATATGATTGAGAACGAACGGTCTTCGGCAATCAATCCGTCCGAGGCGGTGGAAGAGAAAGTGTCGCTGTCGGACCGTTTCGGACTTTGGCTTGGGTTCCACCCCTGTGATCAGGACGAATACCTTGCGATGATCCGAGGCTATTGTGATGCCTATGGCGTCGCGATTGACCCGGCCATCTTGCGCGCGGAAGCGATCGAGTGGCAGGCCACACGCGGCGCTCGGTCAGGGCGTGTCGCGTGGCAGTATTTCGTTGATCTGGCTGGACGCAGAGGCGTGGTATTGGCGTGACGGGAAGGGGCTTTGCCCCTCTGCGCTGCGCGCATTCACCCCAGGATGTTTGTTGCCAGAAGAAGCGGGCTGTTAGGCCAGTTCGTCAGGCCAGCTCGCCGTCCGCAGTGATCTGGGTTTTGCCGCGCAGATAGGGGTGCAGCGCTTGTGGTAGCAGCACTGATCCATCCTGTCGTTGACCATTTTCCAGCACCGCAATCAGGGCACGGCCCACGGCGAGGCCCGAGCCGTTCAGTGTGTGAACGAATTGCGGCTTGCCCCCATCGGCGGGTTTGTAGCGTGCGTTCATGCGGCGGGCCTGAAAATCACCGGCCAACGAGACCGAGCTGATCTCTCGGTACTGGTTCTGGCCGGGCAGCCACACTTCGATGTCGTGGGTGCGCTTCATGCCAAAGCCCAGATCGCCCGTGCAAAGCACAACGGTACGATAAGGAAGGCCCAAGCGCTCCAGAATATCTTCGGCGCAGCGGGTCATGCGCTGGTGTTCGGCCCGCGAATTTTCAGGGCGCGTGATCGACACCATTTCGACTTTCTCGAACTGGTGTTGGCGCAACATACCGGCGGTGTCGCGGCCTGCTGAGCCGGCTTCTGACCGGAAGCACTGGGTGTGGGCGACATAGCGACGTGGCAGGTAGCCGTCGTCGACGGTCGCCCCGTTCACGATATTGGTCAGTGTGACTTCGGCGGTTGGCACGAGCCACCAGCCATTGGTGGTTTGATAGCTATCATCGCCGAACTTAGGCAGCTGTCCGGTGCCGTACATCATCTCTTCCTTGACCAGCACTGGGGTCCAGGTTTCGGTCAGGCCGTTGTCTTCGGTATGCACATCAAGCATGAATTGCGCGAGCGCACGGTGCAGACGCGCGACGGCACCCGACAACACCATGAAGCGCGAACCGGACAGTTTCGCCGCAGTTTCAAAGTCCATGCCAGATTTGACCGCAGGCAGGTCATAGTGCTCCAGCGGCTTGAAATCGAATTCGGTAGGTGTGCCCCAGCGATTGATCTCGACATTGTCGGCTTCATCTTCGCCATCCGGAATGTCGTCGCCCGGAATGTTGGGCAATCCCATCAGCAGATCGCTCAGTTTGGTGTCGAGCGCCTTTGCCTCGTCGTTCAGCTTGCCGATCTCGGCTTTCTTGTCGCCCACCAGCGCGCGCAGACGTTCAAATTCCGCCTCATCGCCCGAGGCTTTAGCGGCACCCACAGACTTGGCGGCCTTGTTCGCGTCTGCCTGCGCGGTTTCCGCAGCAAGGATCGAGGCACGCCGGGCTTCGTCCAGCGCAAGGATTTCACCCGACAATGGCGACAGGCCCCGGCGGGCCATTCCGGCGTCGAAGGCTTCAGGGTTGTCGCGGATCATACGGATGTCATGCATGGCTTGCTTCCTCGTTTCTCATGCTCGGCATATGCCAGAAGCCGGGGCGGGGGGGAAGCCCCTAGCCTATAGCCGGATCACGTAATCTTTAACCGTGGTTTCCAGAACCTCCCACGTGCCGGAGAAGCCGGGGCGTAAGACCATACGATCACCGGCCTTCAAGTGCGTTTCCACACCTTGCGCATCCGTTAGCACCGAGTGGCCTTCGAGGATTGAGAAGTATTCCCATTCGTCATACTGCACGCGCCATTTGCCGGGGGTCGATTGCCAGATGCCAGCGTAAAGCCCGCCACGGTCTTCCAGGTTCCAAGTGGTAAACTCCGGGTCGCCGGAAATGAGCCTTTCGGCCGACGGGCGTTCAACCTCTGCTGAACCAATCTTGTCTACAACAATTGCCAATGTACTCATCAGGATGCTCTTTTCTGGTTATTGGGGTCACAGCGGGTGCGTTTTACGAAGATGATTGCACAGTGCTCGACAAGGCTCCAGTGAGAGATATGTAAAGCCGTCTGCTGTTTTTTCTGGTTATTTCGCCTGCTGGACAACCCCAAGACCCGCATATAGTGTGCGCCAACGTTTGGGGCCGAGGCCCGTCAAGAAAGGGATATCCACATGTTTGCCACTCCTGCTTTTGCACAAGCCGCGGGCGCGCCCACCGGTGGGCTATTGAATTCGATGCTGGTTCCGATGTTGCTGGTTTTCGCGATCATGTATTTCTTCATGATCCGTCCGCAGCAGAAGAAGATGAAAGAGCATCAGGCGATGCTTGGCGCGTTGCGCAAAGGTGATCAGGTCATCACGCAGGGCGGTCTGATTGGCAAAATCCTGAAGGTCAAGGACGACACTGAGGTTGAAGTTGAAATCGCAACAGGCGTCAAGGTGCGTGCTGTGCGGGCCACGATCGTCAAAGTGATTGGCAAGACTGAACCAGTCGATAGCTGACCAAGGGCGGGACTTCCCGCCAACCCATAACGATATCAAACGCTTATAAGGCAGGGGCTTATGCTTCAAATCGCGACCTGGAAACGTCTTGTGATCTGGGGGCTGGTGGCCCTTGGCTTGTATTTTGCGGCCCCTAACGGCTTTTACAGCCGGGTTGAGCTGCACAATGATGCGGTGGCATCGATCGAAGCAACGGGCGCGACGCCCGAGCTGGAGGCGAACCAGTCTGCTTGGCCGGATTGGGCGCCGAATTCTCTTGTGAACTTGGGCCTTGATCTGCGCGGTGGCGCACATCTGCTGGCCGAGGTTCAGGTCGCCGACGTATATGGCGCGCGTATGGATGCGCTGTGGCCAGAGGTGCGTGATGCACTTCGCGATGAACGCGCAACCATCGGGACAATCCGGCGGCAGGATGGCGCGACAGATGAGCTTCGCGTCAAAGTTTCGCAACCAGAAGGTTTGCCCCGCGCCATCGAACTGGTGCAGGAATTGGCTCAGCCCGTCGTCAGCCTGTCTGGAGTCGGATCCACGGATATCGAAGTCAAACCGGGCCGAGAAGGTGAGCTTGTCGTTACCCTGTCCGAGGCCGAGCGCATCGCAACGGATGACCGCACAATCCAGCAAACACTTGAAATCATTCGCCGTCGTGTGGATGAGGTTGGCACGCGCGAGCCAACAATCCAACGTCAGGGCGATGCGCGCATCCTTATTCAGGTGCCCGGTATCGGCAGTGCGTCCGAGTTGAAAGAGATCATCGGCAAGACCGCCAAGCTGACCTTCCACCCGGTGGTCGGTCGTACCACGGATGCCAGCACCCAGCCTGGTCCGCGCAACGTCCTGTTCCCGTCTCTGGACGAAGACGGAGTGTTGTATGAGTTGGAAAAAACTCCGGTCGTTACCGGGGAAGAGCTGAACGACGCGCAGCCGGCGTTTGACCAGAATGGATCGCCGGCGGTGAACTTCCGCTTCAATGTCTCGGGCGCGCGCAAATTCTGCGATTATACCGGCGCAAATGTTGGGGCCCCGTTTGCCATTGTGCTGGATTCCGAAGTCATCTCTGCGCCGCGCATCAATGAACAGATCTGCGGCGGGTCAGGGATCATCTCGGGCAACTTCACGATCGAAGAATCGACCAATCTTGCCGTGCTGCTCAGGGCAGGCGCGCTGCCTGCTGAACTGACCTATGTCGAAGAACGCACCATTGGGCCAGAGCTGGGTCAAGACAGCATCGATGCGGGTAAAGTTGCGTCGATGGTCGCCTTTTTGGGCGTGTTGATCTACATGTTCGCGTCCTACGGTTGGTTTGGCGTCATCGCAAACATCGCGCTGATCCTGAATGTCGGCATGATCTTTGGACTTCTGTCGATGATCGGGGCCACGCTGACTTTGCCGGGTATTGCCGGGATCGTGTTGACCATCGGGATGGCCGTGGATGCCAACGTTTTGGTGTTCGAGCGGATCAGGGAAGAGCTGAAATCCGGGCGCGGCCCGGCGCGGGCCATTGAACTTGGCTATGAAAAAGCCCTGTCCGCCATTCTGGACGCCAACATCACAACCTTCATTACCGCCGTTATCCTGTTCATCATGGGTTCTGGTCCGGTGCGCGGCTTCTCGATCACTCTGGCGCTGGGCATTCTGACTTCGGTGTTCACGGCCATTTATCTGACCCGCGTGATGCTGGTCATGTGGTTCGAGCGCAAGCGCCCGCGAACCCTTGAGATCAAAGGGTTTAGCATCGCGCCGCAGAACCGGGTATTCGATTTCTTCCGCAATTCGATTGCAACCTTGGGCGCATCCGGGCTGGCGATGGTTGCATCGGTTCTGCTGTTCCTGATCGTTGGCCTGAATTTCGGGATCGACTTCCGCGGCGGCACGACGATCCGCACGGAAAGCAGCCAAGCTGTTGACGTCGGGGTTTACCGCGATGCGCTGGCACCGCTGGGGCTTGGTGATATTTCGATTGCACAGGTATTCGACGTGAATTTCGCAGAAGACGAGCACGTGGCACAGATTCGCATCGAGGCACAGGATGGCCAAGAAGCGATCACGCCGGAAACCATCGAGGTGATTGAGCAAGCGTTGATGAGTGTCGATCCGGCGATCACCTTCCCAAGTGTGGAAAGCGTTGGCCCGAAAGTATCAGGCGAATTGGTGACCACGGCCGTTCTGGCTGTTGTCGCGGCCATTGCGGCGGTGCTGGTCTATATCTGGCTCAGATTCGAATGGCAGTTCTCGCTTGGGGCTGTGGCTGCCCTTGTACATGACGTGGTGCTAACGATCGGGGTCTTTGCCCTTATGGGCATCAAGTTCGATCTTGCGATTATCGCGGCCCTTCTGACCATCGTCGGCTATTCGCTGAACGATACCGTGGTCGTGTTTGACCGGGTGCGGGAAAACCTGCGCCGCTATAAGAAGATGGACCTGAGAGAGGTGTTGAACCTGTCGATCAACGAAACGCTGTCGCGCACGATGATGACCTCGTTGACCACGCTGTTGGCGCTGATCGCGCTGTATATCCTGGGTGGCGACGTGATCCGCGGCTTTGTCTTTGCGATGATCTGGGGTGTTGTTGTCGGGACCTATTCGTCGATCTTCGTAGCCTCGGCAATATTGCTGAAACTTGGCGTGAAGCGCGACTGGTCCAAACCCGACGCCAATGCGGGCAATCAATTCGCAGATATAGATGCCTGATCTGCTGGCGCAGGCCCTGGCATTGCCGGGGCTTGGCTGGCTGGTCATGATAGCCTTTACCGCGGGCTTGGTGCGCGGGTTCGTTGGGTTCGGCACGGCGTTGATTTTCCTGCCAGTCGCCGCGCAGATCATCGACCCGGTTTGGGCGGTCACGGTTCTGATCGTGATGGACCTTGCTGGCCCCGCCCCCGCGATCCCCCGCGCTTTGAAAGACGGCCATCCCAAGGATTTGATGCGACTGGTCGCGGGCACAGCCTTGGCGCTACCGCTTGGGCTGATCGCGCTGTTCAAGGTTGACCCGGCTGTGTTCAAGCTGGTGGTCTCGGTGGTCAGTCTGGCCATGCTTGCGGCACTGATGACGGGGTTCAGGTATCGTGGCTTCGTCACACCGCGCATTGTCTGGGCCACGGGCGGGGCGGCTGGGCTGCTTGGTGGTGCTGCAGGAATTCCCGGCCCGCCTGTCATTTTACTTTACATGGCGTCGTCCCACCCGGCCCGGGTGATCCGCGCCAATTCAACCGCTTACCTGTTTTTCTTCGACGTGATGATGTTGGTTGGGTTCCTGTTTGCCGGACGGTTGGCGGGCATGCCGTTGATCCTTGGGCTGCTTCTTATGTTGCCCAATCTGGTGGGTAATCTTTCTGGTGGCGCGATGTTTCACCCCAGATACGAATCCCTCTATCGTAATGTGGCCTATGTGATAATCGCGGCGTCCAGCCTGTCCGGGCTTTATGCCGCGTTATCGTGACTTAACCCGCAAGGATCCGATATGCAGTTTCACGAAGTCAAATACGACCGCGCCCAACCGGTGGACAGCTATGGCCCCGGCTTCTTTCGTGTCGCGGGCGAGGTGATACAGGGTGCGATCCTTGTGACAGAAGACACAGTGATCAGTTGGGAAGGTCCTGACGATCTTGCGCCGCTTTTGGCACTGGCGGGAAAGATCGACGTTTTGTTCTATGGCACCGGTGCTGATCCGGCGCACCCCCCGGCAGATTTGCGCAAAGCACTTGAGGATGTCGGGATCGGCATCGAGGCGATGGCCTCTGCGCCAGCCTGCCGCACCTATAATGTGCTGGTGTCCGAAGGTCGGCGCATTGCGCTGGCCGCCCTTCCGGTCTAAGCCTTCTGGCATGGAAATGAGGGTCGATAACCTGTCTGTTGCGCGCGGTGGCGTGCCGGTGCTGGAAGGTGTGAACTTCACGCTGTCCGCCGGACAGGTGTTGATCCTGCGGGGGCCAAACGGCTCGGGCAAAACCACGCTTCTGCGCACCTTGGCGGGTTTGCAGCCCCCGATCGCCGGGCAGGTATCCGCGAACCCTGAACAGATCACCTATGGAGCGCATGCGGATGGGCTCAAGGCCACGCTGACAGTGGAAGAAAACCTGCGCTTCTGGGCGTCTGTGCACGGCATTGGCAGTATCGATGCGGCCGTGACGGATTTTAATCTGGAGGGGCTGACCCACCGCCCGGCCGGGAACCTTTCCGCCGGGCAAAAACGCCGTTTGGGTCTTGCGCGGCTGTTGGTGACGGGACGGCCGATCTGGCTGCTGGACGAACCAACTGTGTCGCTGGACACGGCCTCGGTCGGTCTCTTCGCAGATGCGGTGCGCGCCCATATGGCGGGTGGGGGTGCGGCTCTGATTGCCACCCATATCGACTTGGGGCTGGAAGCTGACACGTTCGATATCGGGCCGTACCGTGCCGATCCAAACGGCACACGCGACGACGACAGTCGCGACGGCTATGCCGATTTTGACGAGGCCTTTACATGATCGCGCTTTTGGTCCGGGACATGCGGCTTGCGATGCGCGCGGGTGGGGGCTTTGGGCTGGGGTTGGCCTTTTTCCTGATTGTATCAACGCTTGTGCCCTTTGGTGTCGGCCCTGAAGCCGCGATCCTGTCGCGCATTGCCCCCGGCATTCTTTGGGTCGGCGCGCTCTTGGCATGCCTTTTGTCGCTGGACCGCATCTTTCAGCTGGATTTCGAAGACGGCTCATTGGACCTGCTGGCCACCGCCCCCATCCCGATGGAGGGCACGGTTGCGATCAAAGCGCTGGCCCATTGGCTGGTCACTGGATTGCCGCTGACGCTGGCGGCGCCGGCGTTTGGCGCGCTGATGAACCTGCAATCGCCGGGTCATTTCTGGATTTTTATCACGCTGTTGATTGGCACGCCTGCGCTGTCGATGATCGGCGCTTTCGGGGCAGCGTTAACCGTTGGCCTGAAGCGAGGCGGGCTTTTGTTATCCTTGCTGGTCCTGCCGCTCTACATCCCCACACTCATCTTCGGGGCCGAGGCGGCAACGCGCGGCACTGCGGGGCTGTCCGCGCTGACACCGCTTCTGATGATGGCGGGTATCACCGCTGGATCCATCGCCCTTTTACCCTTCGCGGCTGCGGCGGCCCTTCGAATTAACCTGAGATAGGTCAAGTCGCCGTGAAAACAGACTCACT
The DNA here is from genome assembly GCF_025140835.1 of Aliiroseovarius sp. M344. Taxonomy (NCBI): domain Bacteria; kingdom Pseudomonadati; phylum Pseudomonadota; class Alphaproteobacteria; order Rhodobacterales; family Paracoccaceae; genus Aliiroseovarius; species Aliiroseovarius sp. M344. Next base: position 2,297,643 of record NZ_CP081153.1, on the reverse strand, counting down.
ATGCTTGCGCAAATCATAGCCACCGAATAGAGGAAGCAAATGTCACTTTGGGAATTCGCAAACCCGGTCAAGTTCATGGCGCTCAGCGGCAAGGTGTTGCCCTGGGTGATCGGCCTTGCCGTGTTGACGCTGATACCGGGCCTGATCTGGGGCTTCTTCTTCACGCCAGAGGCCACGAATTTCGGCAATTCGGTCAAGATCATCTATATTCACGTGCCCTCTGCGATGATGGCGATCAATATCTGGGTGATGATGCTGGTCACGTCGCTGATCTGGATCGTGCGCCGCCACCATGTCTCGGTGCGGGCGGCCAAGGCCGCCGCATTAATCGGCGTGACTATGACGGTCATCGCATTGATCACCGGCGCGATCTGGGGCGAACCGATGTGGGGCACCTATTGGGCGTGGGATCCGCGCCTGACCAGCTTCCTGATCCTGTTTCTGTTCTATCTGGGCTATATGGCGCTGTGGGCGGCGATCGAGAACCCGGACACCGCCGCAGACCTGACATCGGTCCTGTGCATCGTCGGGTCCGTCTTCGCGGTCCTTAGCCGTTACGCAGTGAATTTCTGGAATCAGGGCCTTCATCAAGGCGCGTCTCTGTCCTTGGATAAGGAAGAACATGTGTCCAATGTCTATTACCAACCGCTGCTTCTGTGCATCGCAGGTTTCATCCTGCTGTTTGTGGCGCTGGTCTTGATCCGGACCCGGACCGAATTGCGGCTTGTGCGCCTGCACCGTTTGGAAATCCGCGAAAGGATGACTGATGCTTGAGCTTGGAAAATATGCGGGCGCGATCCTGTCCTCGTGGGGGATCACTCTCGCTCTTTTGATCGCTCTGGTCCTTGTGACTTGGCGCCGTTCGGTCCAAGTGAAGAAGGCACTCCAAGCCGCTGAAAAAAGGGCGTCAGACAATGGCTGAAGACAAGAAAAAGGGTATCTCGTGGTTGATGATCCTGCCGCCGGTGTTGTTCATCGGGCTGGCTGTCATGTTTCTTTGGGGGATGAACCAAAGCGACCGAAATGCCCTGCCGTCGACCCGCGAAGGCGGCATTGTGCCCGCGCTGCAACTGACAGCATTCGAGGGGGCCGAAGGCTTCACCCAAGACGATCTGACCTCAGGTGGTGTAAAACTGGTGAACTTCTGGGCCAGCTGGTGCGCCCCGTGCCGCGCCGAGCATCCGCAACTGGAAACGCTTGCGCAAGAAGGCGTGGTGATCAACGGGGTCAACTACAAGGACGACCCAGCTAATGCGCGCCGGTTCCTTGAGCAACTAGGCAACCCGTTTGCCAAACTGATGGCGGATGCCGACGGGCGTACGGGCCTGGAATGGGGGCTGTATGGTGTGCCGGAAACCTTCATCATTGCAGCCGATGGCACGGTGGTGAAGCGCTTTGCCGGTCCGATCACCGAAAGCATTCTGGAAAGCGTGATTCGACCCGCGATGGAAGACGCCGCCAGTCGCTAACCGACAGCCTGAAGCAGCAGGATGAACACGCTGAACGCGGCGATTTCTAAAATCGGCAGAGGAAAATGGCGCAGGCGTCTGTACATGAAATAAACCTTGGCAAAATGGCAGTTCAAATTAGTTCTAGCGCGGCCAATGAAATAATTGACCTAACGTAACGATAACATTTTCCAGACGACTGATCCAGATCGTCAGCTGAAAAAACTGTGTAATGCTTTCTTTCTAGCCTGCGAGACCATGTTCCGGGTGTGCTGTCGATCACTCTGCCGCAGACCTATTTCAGATACAGCGCACATTATCGAGCTAAATTCCCGGCAATAAAAAACGCGCCCTCGAAAGGGCGCGTTTCGTTTCAGTCTGATCGGATCGGTTTACGACTTGGCAAGATTGCGCAGCACATAGTGCAGCACGCCACCGTTTTCGACGTATTCGATCTCGACCTCAGTATCGATGCGGCACTTCAGTTCGATCTCTTTCACCGAACCATCCGCGAAGGTGATTGTGCACGGCACGTTCGACAAGGGTTTCAGATCGCCCGCCAGACCTTTGATCGACACCGTTTCATCACCTGTCAAACCAAGGCTCTTGCGGGTGTCACCGCCAGTGAATTCGAACGGGATCACGCCCATACCGACCAGGTTTGAACGGTGAATGCGCTCAAAGCTTTCCGCAATCACGGCTTTGACGCCAAGCAAGTTGGTGCCTTTGGCCGCCCAATCACGCGAGGACCCGGCGCCGTATTGTTCGCCTCCAAAGACCACCAATGGGATGCCAGCTTCCTGATAGGCCATCGACGCGTCATAGATTGCCGTCTGTGCGCCATCGGGACCTTTGGTGTACCCACCTTCAACGCCATCCAGCATCTCGTTCTTGATGCGGATGTTGGCGAATGTGCCGCGCATCATGATCTCGTGGTTGCCGCGACGCGAGCCGTAGGAGTTGAACTCGCGTGGCTGTACTTGGCGCTCGGTCAGGTACTTGCCCGCAGGCGATGAGGCCGGGAAAGACCCAGCAGGCGAGATGTGGTCAGTGGTGATCATGTCGCCAAGAACAGCCAGCACCTTCGCGCCTTCGATGTCCGAAATCACGCCTGCGTCCTTGGACATGCCTTGGAAATAGGGCGGGTTCTGGATGTAGGTCGACGACGCCGGCCAATCATAGGTCTCGTCGCCTGTGGTCTCAACCGCTTGCCACTTCTCGTCGCCCTTAAAGACGTCAGCATATTTCGACTGGAACGCTTCGCGAGTAACGGTCTGCTCAACCAGCTCTGCCACTTCCTGTGTCGAGGGCCAGATGTCTTTCAGATAGACGTCATTGCCGTCTTTGTCTTGACCGATCACGTCGGTGGCCAGATCAATGTCCATCGTGCCAGCCAGCGCATAGGCAACAACCAAGGGCGGTGAAGCCAGATAGTTGGCGCGCACGTCAGGCGAGATGCGACCTTCGAAGTTCCGGTTGCCTGACAGGACTGCAGTTGCCACCAGATCGCCTTCGGCAATCGCTTCGGACAGCTCGGCCTGGATTGGACCAGAGTTACCGATACAGGTGGTGCAACCGTAACCGACGAGGTTGAAGCCAACCTTGTCCAGATCGTCCTGTAGGTTTGCGGCCTCGAGATAGGCGGACACAACTTGGCTTCCCGGCGCCAGCGAGGTTTTCACCCAAGGCTTGCGATCCATGCCAAGTGCTGCGGCTCTGCGCGCCACAAGACCGGCACCGATCATCACATATGGGTTCGAGGTGTTGGTGCACGATGTGATCGACGCGATAACGACCTTGCCCGATTCCATTGTGTAATCTTCGCCTTTGACGGCGACTTCTTTGCCCATCGGACGCTTGAAGGTGTCTTCCATCTCTTTGCGGAAGGCGTGTTTGGCATTGGTCAACGGCACATAATCCTGCGGGCGTTTCGGGCCCGAGATGGCGGGAACGATGGTGCCCATGTCCAACGACAGCGTGTCGGTGTAAACCGGGGCATAATCCGCGTCGCGCCAGAACCCGTTTTCCTTCGCGTAGGCTTCGACCAGCGCAATGCGGTCTTCGTCGCGGCCAGTTGTGCGCAGGTAGCGCAGTGTTTCACCGTCAATGGGGAAGAAGCCACAGGTCGCGCCATATTCTGGTGCCATGTTGGCGATTGTGGCCCGGTCTGCCAGCGGCAGCACATCCAGACCTTTGCCGTAGAATTCGACGAACTTGCCGACCACGCCTTTTGCGCGCAGCATTTCGACGACTTTCAGCACGAGGTCAGTGCCGGTGGTGCCTTCCATCATCTCGCCGGTCAGCTCGAAGCCAACGACTTCGGGGATCAGCATCGAGATCGGCTGACCCAGCATCGCGGCTTCGGCTTCGATACCGCCAACACCCCAACCAAGAACGGCCAGGCCGTTCACCATGGTGGTGTGGCTGTCAGTGCCGACCAGCGTGTCGGGGTAAGCCACTTGTTCGCCATTCTGGTCTGCATCCGTCCAGACGGTTTGCGCAAGATACTCAAGGTTCACCTGGTGACAGATGCCGGTTCCGGGGGGCACAACGCGGAAGTTGTTAAAGGCTGACTGACCCCATTTCAGGAAGGTGTAACGCTCAAGGTTGCGTTCGTATTCGCGGTCCACGTTCATCTGGAACGCCCGCGGGTTGCCGAACTCGTCAATCATGACCGAGTGATCGATGACCAGATCAACCGGGTTCAGCGGGTTGATCATCTGGGCGTCGCCACCCAATGCCTTGATGCCGTCACGCATGGCGGCAAGATCAACCACGGCCGGGACGCCGGTGAAATCCTGCATCAGAACGCGGGCGGGGCGGTACGCGATCTCGCGCGGGTTTTTCCCGCCCTTGTCGGCCCATTCTGAGAATGCTTTGATGTCGTCTACGCTGACGGTGCGGCCACCATCCTCAAAACGCAGCATGTTTTCCAAAACGACTTTCAGCGCGGCCGGGAGGCGCGAGAAATTGCCAAGGCCAGCGGCTTCAGCGGCGGGGATCGAGTAATATGCGATGGACGAGCCACCAGCCGTCAGCGACTTGCGCGTTTTGGCGGTGTCTGAACCTACGATAATGGTCATGGAATGGCTCCCTTATGGTCAGGATACAGGGTTGGGCTGGCTTGCATTTGCCCCAATAATGAGAGCCGACGCAAGAAGATTCCGAGGCTTTGTATACTATTGCACACCATAAATCGACCCCTATCCCTACTTATCGGCGAAAACTGTAACAAACCCCTCGCAAAACCTTGATTGGCGGCTCTGCGATCAGCGCGTTATCAAAGATTGACCCAAACGGAAATTAAGAACCGATGAGAGCAGTTTCAGCCTTAATCCTTGTATGCGCCATGTGGATCGGCGCCTTTCCCGCGACTGCAGAAGAGCGACCGGTGACGGTTGTCGAATTGTTCACGTCGCAGGGCTGTTCTTCTTGCCCGCCGGCAGATGCCCTGTTGGGTAAGCTCGTCGAATACGACGACATCCTGCCGCTCGCGTTGCATGTCGATTACTGGGATTACATCGGTTGGAAAGATACGTTTGCGCAGGCCGCCCACACCAAGCGTCAAAAGGCCTATGCCTACGGTTTTGGAACGCGCTCAATCTATACACCGCAAATGGTGATCGGTGGCGTTGACCAAGCTGTTGGCAGTCATGTTGTCGAGGTCATGGATGTGATCCATCGCCACCAAGGGAAATCGCCACGCGTGGTTCTGCAAACCACGACTGCCGCGTCAGGTGGCGTGCGGTTGCGCGTCGCGCGGATGACCCATCTGGCGCTGCCAAACAAGATTCTGGTGCAAATCGTGCGGTTTATGCCAAAGGCGCAGGTGGAAATCAGCCGGGGCGAGAATGCTGGGCTGTCGATCACGTCAACCAATGTGGTGACCGATATTCAAGGATTTGGTTCATGGGACGGAATGGAAACCGTCGAGTTTGACGTGCCCACTCCCATTGCCCCCGAAGGGCAGGCCGCCGCGATCGTATTGCAGGCTGCGTCGAAAGGTGGATATCCCGGAGAGATTCTGGCCGCGATCAAGCTGGACTGACCCCGGATTGGTGACAGAGATTGCGACCTAGTCTGTGTCCGGCAATTGCCAGCGATTGTGAATCCACAGGAACTGATCCATATTTTTTCGCACGCGTGCTTCTAACCGGTCGTTGAATTCCTGCATCATGGTTGCCGCGTCGCTATGCGCGATCGGCTCTTCCACCACCACGTCGAAATCAAGGCCGTTTTCTCGCCTGATCCCGAAGACAGGGATGAACAACGTGTCGTATTTCAGGGCCATTTCGGCCACCGCCAGCGTTGTCATGGCGGGCTGACCAAAGAAACTAAGTTTTGCCCCCTGATCTTCACGCTGGTCAAGAAGAATGGCCAGAAGCCCACCGTTGCGCAGGTGCTTAACCATTTCGGCCATGCCCCGACGGGACTGTTCGAACGCTTTGCCGTCGAACCCTTCCATCCGGGATTTGTAGCTTTCATTGAAATAGGCGTTGGACATCGGCCGATACAGCGCACCTGCGTCATATCCCGACCGAATTGTGACGGCGCGGGCAGCGTCGTAATTTCCGAAATGGCCTGAGATCGCAATCGTTGGTCGCCCGTCAGCCCTCGCCTTTTCCAATGCTGCTACACCGGGGCCAGTGAGTTTGGTTTTCGCCAAGCGTTTGTTAAAACCGTCACCCGACCACATCTCGGCCAAAAAGCGCCCGGCATTGGTTAACACAGCCCCAACCATCTGATCGACCTCTGCGGAAGGCATGTCCGGACATGCCAGCGCCAGATTGTTTCGAATGCGTTTGTCGTAGCCCGCAATCGGGCCGACCACATGTGCGGCCAACCATCCAACTGCGGGAAGGCGCCAATGATAGGGCAAAATGCGGGGCAGGTTCAGAACGGCAGACAGCGCCACATGCGTGAGATAGGGACCAATGCCCCGTTTTTCCTGCACCATCTTGCCTGTCTCCAATAGCGCGTGCCAGGGCACAACGCGCGTGGCGTTCTTAGGTGCTCAGACATAACCGCAGGGGCAGGCGCTCGCAAGCACTTGCAGACAGACGCTGAAGTGGGTCAATCCTCTTCCTCCACTTCGATCAGGGAAATCTCACCCAGTGCTTCAAGCTCGCGAATCTGGGCGACGATCGCGGCCATTGCGGCTTCGCCATCTTTTGCTTTGACTTTGCCGCGCTCGCTCATCTCTTCGCGGATCTGCTCGGCTAAGCGTTTGGACATGGCCCCAAGAATGAAATCCACCACCGGCTCCAGTGCTTCGGTTCCAGCGATCAGGGCTGTGACAAGCAGGGCTTGATCAATGTCTTTGGTGATTTTCGGAACATCTGTGGGTTCGATCCGTCCAGGGATATCGGCGAAGGTAAATATCGCTTTTCGTACAGCCGATGCGAACGCGGTGTCATCCTGGTCAAGCCCGTCCAAAACATCGTCGCGGGTGATGGCAGGCGAGGCGTTCAGAATTGCGCCAACCCGTTCAACTGGGCCATCATCGAAAGCCTTTGGTGGGCGGGTGCCAAGTTGATCGGCGAGCGAGCGCCCGATTTTCTCGACCACGTCGGGCGCAATCGACCCGGTCTGCGATACGGCATACGCAACTTTTCGAGCCCGCGGTCCTGGCAATCGCCCCAGTAGATCTGCCGCGACCGAGACTTTCAGTTTCGATAAAAGCACCGCAGATATTTCGACGCTTTCTTCCTCCAGCGTGGAAAGCAGAAGCTCCGGGTCCAGTTTGGCGATGGTTTCCCAAGGATCGCCACACAGGTTGACCCCAGCCAGCTTGCGCACGCGCGCTGCCGTTGCAGGACTGATCGCACCGTCAAGCACCGTTAAAGCGCCTTCGATTCCATTTGGAAATGCCAGACCGATGTCCTCGATTTCGGACACAAACTCATCCACGACCGCTTTCAGTGTGGCGCGATCAATATACCGCATGACAGAGATCTGATGGATCAGTTCGGTTTGCAGGGCTTCCGGCAGGTCCTGCAACGACAACACGGCGCCTTCCGCCAGCAGAAGCCGCACAATGATCGCGGCCTTCTGTTTACGTGACAACGGAATTGGGGATGAAGGTATCCGAACAGCGTCGGACACTCCCTTTGATGGCTCAAAACAATTGTGCGACATCCCGATGTCTGGCGACATGATGTCGGTTTTCGCGATATCCAGTGCGGTCAAGCGTGGCCTCTTTGATCTGGTTTTGCTCAGATTGGCACGCTTGCGTTAAGGCGGGCTTACCGCCGCCGCGTTTTTTAGCTTGAGACAGAGTCAACGCAGGCTTGCGTAGCGCTGTCCCAGACCTGACCTGCTTCACAGCTTGCTGCTGTGTGGTCACCACGCTCGCATCCCATTGCCGTCGAAAGTGTCGGCAACAGCGAAAGCGCAAGCGCGCAGAAGAGAGTCTTGAAGTTCATTGGATCCTCCTTTCGGAAGCCGCATCATAGCATGAAAAGAGCCCGATCCAAAATTAGCCGGAAAATTCCCAATACTCCTTTTTGAAGAACTCGTTGAGGTCAATAAGCCAACTTGTGGGCGGCAGGTTCAAGATGGCTGTGATGACCAAAAGCAGAATCAGCCCCAGAACAATTACCCCTTCGCGACGATGGCCTTCGGGATGCATTGATGTGCCCATCACGAAGCCGCGCAGAATGGGCCAATGAAGGACCGTATGCCACAGGCCGAAGATCAAGAACGCGACGGATGTGCCAAGGTGCAGAGCCTCCCACCCTTCACGGCTCAAACCAAGAAGGTGCCAGTCGATCCTTTGTGCCGTCTGCCCCTTAGGCGCCAGAAAAAGCAGTGCGCCACTGACGACCATGACGACAAATGAAAGGCCAACGCCGTAGACAGCGCTGGCCCGATTCCTTGCGGTGCTGCTCATGTTGTTCTCCTTTGCAGTCAGGCTTAATTAGGAGCCAGACCGCAAAGAACGCCATGATGTGGATCAGTCCTCGCCGAATACTCGTTTGAAAATCGTATCGACATGTTTGGTGTGGTAACCGAGGTCGAATTTTTCTTCGATCCCGTCGACGCCGAGCGCTTTGACCACGTCACCATCTGCCAGCAGCTCTTCTTTGAAGTCGCAGCCGGTTTCCCAGACTTTCAGCGCGTTGCGTTGCACCATGCGGTATGCGTCTTCTCGGCTTACGCCAGCTTGCGTCAGGGCCAGTAGCACGCGCTGCGACATGACCAGACCGGGGAACTTGTTCATATTGGCGATCATGTTTTCGGGATAGACCAACAGTTTATCGATGACCGAGGTCAGGCGGGCCAGTGCAAAATCAAGCGTAATGGTGGCGTCCGGGCCGATGTTGCGTTCGACCGAGCTGTGCGAGATATCGCGTTCATGCCAAAGCGCCACGTTTTCCATCGCGGGCACAACGGTCATGCGCACAAGCCGGGCCAGGCCGGTCAGGTTTTCGGTCAGAACCGGGTTTTTCTTGTGCGGCATGGCGGAGGAACCTTTCTGACCCATCGAGAAAAACTCGGCCGCTTCCAGAACCTCGGTCCGTTGCATGTGGCGGATTTCGGTGGCGACGTTCTCGATCGAACTGGCCACCACACCAAGGGCTGCAAAGAAGGCCGCGTGGCGGTCGCGTGGGATAACCTGGGTCGAAATCGGCTCGGGCTCTAACCCCAGTTGCGCGCAGACATGTTCTTCCACGGCCGGGTCAATATTGGCGAAGGTGCCGACCGCACCGGAAATCGCGCCAGTGGCAACCTCGTGGCGCGCCTTCTTCAGACGGTTCAGGTTGCGGTCCATTTCCGCATAGAACCGGGCGAAGGTCAGACCCATTGTTGTGGGCTCCGCGTGAATGCCGTGGCTGCGCCCGATGCGGATCGTGTCTTTGTGCTCCAGCGCGCGGCGCTTCAAGGCGGCGAGCAATCCCTGCATGTCTTCGATCAGGATATCTGACGCGCGAACGAGTTGCACGTTGAAGCAGGTGTCCAGAACGTCGGACGAGGTCATGCCCTGATGGACAAACCGCGCCTCTTCGCTGCCCACATGTTCGGCGAGGTGGGTGAGAAAGGCGATGACATCATGTTTGGTCTCGGCCTCGATCTCGTCGATGCGGGCCACGTCGAATTCGACATCTTTGGCTTTCCAGACGGCCTCAGCATTCTCGCGCGGGATCACACCCAGATCAGCCATGGCGTCGCAGGCGTGCGCCTCGATCTCGTACCAGATTTTGAATTTTGTTTCGGGGGACCAGATGGCAACCATTTCGGGGCGGGAATAGCGGGGGATCATGCGCGCGGACCTTTTTTCAAATGATGAGCAGTCGCGCAGGTCATAGCCCGCTGCGGCGCGGCAAACAAGTCTGTGGGCGTGTCTGTTGAGAAGACGGGCGGGTAGGGGCTTTGCCCCTCTGCGCTTCGCGCATTCACCCCAGGATATTTGGGGCCAGAAGAAGCTGGGGTGTCAGGCGTACAGGTGGACGCCTTTTTCGGGGTGTGTCCGATAATGATCAAGGCGGCTGCTCGGGTCACCTTGATGCAGTTCGAGCCGGTACCCATCGGGATCGAGAAAGTAGAGCGACAGGCCTTCTGATTGGTTGGCCTGCCAAAGATCGGCGTTCGCACGGATCGTCTGGCTGAGAGCTGCGAATTCGCTATCTGGGCAAGACAGGGCAAGGTGGGTGTAATCGGTCCTTGGCGCAATGGGCGCGTCGGACTGCGTCAGACAAAGCCACAAGCTTCCCAGTTCCAGATAGGCACCGCGATCCCAATCGGCTCGCAAACGCCCACCTAAAACCTTGGTGTAGAAGGAAACCGATCTTGGAAGATTGGCGACCGCAAGCGTGATGTGGTTGACGCCGGTGACCGCCATCAGAAGCCGCTGTCTGACCCTTGTTGCCACTTCTGGACGAGGTTGCCGAAGCGGGTGAATTGCGCTTCGAACGACAGGTCGACAGTGCCGATCGGACCGTGACGTTGCTTGCCAATGATGACCTCGGCCTTGCCGTGTAAGTTCGACATTTCGTCTTGCCATGCGGCCATACGGTCCAGCTCGTGATCGCCGGGCTTTTCACGTTCCTTGTAATACTCTTCGCGGAACACGAACATCACGACGTCAGCGTCTTGCTCGATCGAGCCTGATTCACGCAGGTCCGACAGTTGCGGGCGCTTGTCGTCGCGGTTTTCCACCTGACGGCTGAGCTGAGACAGCGCAATGACAGGGATGTTCAGTTCCTTGGCGATGGCTTTCATGCCCATCGAGATCTCGGCGATCTCGTTCACTCGGTTCTCGGCGGTACCGCGACAGAGCTGCAGATAATCGATGATCAAAAGGTCAAGACCATGGGTCCGTTTCAGACGGCGCGCGCGGGCCGCCAGCTGGCTGATTGGTAAAGCGGGCGTGTCGTCGATGAACAGCGGGCAGCTTTCCAAGTCCTTCGCTGCATTAACAAAACGGCGAAACTCGCCTTCGTCCATGTCGCCCTGACGAATTTTGTGGGACGAGATTTCGGACGCTTCGGCAAGGATACGACCGGCCAGTTGTTCTGCGGACATTTCGAGCGAGAAGAAGCCAACCACGCCGCCGTCAATCGCGCCTTCGCTGCCGTCAGGGCGGGTGCCCTTCTTATAAGCCTTCGCCACGTTGAAGGCGATGTTAGTGGCCAGCGAGGTTTTTCCCATCGACGGCCGACCTGCAAGGATCAGTAGGTCGGACGGGTGAAGCCCGCCAAGTTTGGTGTCCAAATCAGACAGCCCGGTCGACACGCCTGCCAGCCCGCCTTCACGCTGATAGGCGGCATTAGCGACTTGAACGGCGTCTGTCACTGCTTTCAGAAAGCTCTGAAAACCACTGTCGGTTTGGCCCGCTTCCCCGAGTTTATAAAGCGCTTGTTCCGCCTCTACGATTTGTTCTTTTGGCTCGGAGGAAATGTCGACTTTCTGCGCCTTGGAGGAAATGTCCTGACCAAGCTGAATCAACTCGCGACGGATCGCGAGGTCATAGATCATTTGCGCATAGTCGCGCGCCGCGAAACTGGAAATTGCAGCGCCGGCCAGGCGCGCAAGATAGGAGGGACCACCGAGCTCTTTCAGACCTTCGTCGTCTTCCAGAAAGGCTTTCAGGGTCACGGGACTGGCCAGAGCATTCTTGGAGATCCGGCTGGCGGCAATTTCCCAAATACGCGCGTGCACGGGTTCATAGAAATGTCCCGCGTTGATGATCGAGGCGACACGGTCAAAGACATCATTGTTGGTCAGGATCGCGCCCAGAAGCTGTTGTTCTGCTTCGATGTGGTGGGGCAGGGCGTCCTGCACCCCGTCCTCATCCGCCGGTTTGCCCGACGCGCCGCCCTGCTGGAAGCCGCTAATCTCGTTCATCTGCTCAATGCCCCTTTTGTGGGGTTGGTTCTACGCGTCTGCGCGTGACAGCGCAAAATGTATGTTCCTGTGGGAATCCTGTGGATAACGCGATCTTACCACATATGGCGGGTCGGCGCAGCAGAAATCCCATATATTGAAGCGTTTCAGGCCTTCATTCGGGCGTCTTGCCACGCACGCGGATCATTTAGGAAGCGTTCGACCTCGTCCAGCGTATCGGTCGTGAACGCGCCTTGGGCCTTGGCTTCGGCCAGCACATCCCACCATGTACACAGGTGGATCAGTTGAACGCCATGATCCCCAAGGGTTTTTTCCGTCTCGGGGAAAATGTCGTAGTAAAAGATCACCGCAGTGGCAGCGCAGGTGGCCCCCGTTTCGCGAATCGCATCCACGAAGCTGAGCTTGGACCCGCCATCGGTGGTCAGATCCTCGACCAGCAGCACGCGCTGTCCTTCGCTCATCGCACCTTCGATGCGGGCGTTCTTGCCGTAGCCTTTGGGCTTCTTGCGCACATAGGTCATCGGCAGGGCCAGACGTTCGGCGACCATGGCCGCGAAGGGGATGCCAGCGGTTTCGCCCCCTGCGATGTTGTCGAAAGCTTCAAAGCCCGCTTCGCGCATAATCTCGACCGTCATGAAATCCATCAAGGTCGAGCGGATGCGGGGAAAGCTGATCAGCTTGCGACAGTCGATATAGGAGGGGCTGGGCAGACCAGAGGCCAAGGTAAACGGCTCGTCTGTGTTGAAGTTGACGGCCCCAATTTCCAACAGCATCCGGGCGGTCAGACGGGCAATCTCGTCTTTGGTGGGGAAGGTTGAAGGGATCATGGGCAGCGTCCTTGTTTTGGTTAAACTTCGACCCGCCAATGAAGCGGGAAGCCGGGGTCGAACACGGTGACGGGGCCATCGCCGCTGTCGATCTTCGCGGGATAGGTGACAGGTTCGCCCTTGGTCAGGGTGATCGTGTCCTCGTTCACGGGAAGGCCATAGAATGTGGGGCCGTTGAGCGAGGTGAAGGCTTCGAGCTTGTCAAGCGCGCCATCCTGTTCGAAGACCTCTGCAAGGCAGGACATCGTGTTGGTTGCGGTAAAGCAGCCGGCACAGCCACAGCTGTTTTCCTTCAGTGGGTCGATATGCGGCGCGCTGTCAGTGCCGAGAAAAAAGGTTGGATCGCCCGACGTGGCGGCGGCGCGCAGAGCAAGGCGGTGCGCCTCGCGTTTTGCGACCGGCAGGCAATAGTAATGTGGCTTAATCCCGCCAACCAGAATGTGGTTTCGGTTGATGATCAGGTGGTGGGTGGTGATCGTCGCGCCCAGCGTGTCGCCACCCGCACGCGCATAATCCGCTCCGTCCTTGGTGGTGATGTGTTCCATAACCACCCTGAGGTCGGGAGTCGCACGTCGGATTGGGTCAAGGACACGGTCGATGAACACGGCCTCGCGGTCAAAGATGTCGATCTCGGTGTCGGTGACTTCGCCGTGGACGCAAAGCGGCAGGCCAATCTCGGCCATCTTCTCAAGTACGGGACGCACTTTGTCGAAATCCTGCACGCCCGAAGCGGAATTTGTCGTCGCGCCTGCCGGATAAAGCTTCACGGCTTTCACCAAGCCGCTTGCGGCTGCCGCGGCGACATCGGCCGGGTCCGTGTCTTCGGTCAGGTAAAGCGTCATCAAAGGTTCGAAACGCATGTCAGCCGGCAAGGCGGCTAAAATTCGGTTGCGATAGGCCTCCGCATCCGCGCGGGTGACCACCGGGGGCACGAGGTTGGGCATGATGATCGCGCGACCGAAGTGGCGCGCGGTTTCGGGCAAAACGGCTGCAAGCATCGCGCCATCGCGCAAATGCAAGTGCCAGTCATCGGGGCGGTGAAGCGTCAGTGTTTTGGTCATCGGCACAGGGCATAACGCAGCGCCGCCATTCGTGCCAGATGATTCGGCCGATTGATGTAACCTGACCGTCGCGATGTGAGTGCTGTGATGGTGCCTTAGCACAGGCCTATGGGCGCACTTTTTCCTGTCCGTGCTTGCGCAGTCGCGACAGTTCGTCGGCAGCGGGGGGAGTGCACAGCGGGGCAATCTGTTTCAAAAGGTGCGTGTCCCGCGCCCTTGGATCATACGGCTTAACCTGCAAACACTGCCGCGCCTGCTAGGTGGAAGGCCCCCGATGACCGGGGCTTGCCAAAGCACTATCCGCTCGTTTTAGCGCATCTTGAAATCGCGGGGCGTTTTGGCGCGCTGTGACAGAGGTAGCCAACCACTTGATCAGTAACGGCTTCCCGCGTGCCTCAGCGGTTTGAAGTAGCCTGCGCAGATAGGGTCGGTAGCGGTGTCGTGCCCGCAAACCACGGTAACAGATTACGTCTGTGAGTGTGTCATCTGACGCTTGGTCCACCAGAGCTTGGGTCACGCCCATAGCGCGCAGCGCCTTGGCCAGACTTTCCCCGAAATGTCGGCAGTGAATGCGGTGGATATGCGTGCCTTTGAACATCCCGGCGTGCACGGCATCTTCCGGGATGGCCGGGTCAAACAGGATGAACACATCTTGCGCCATCTCAACCATTTCGGGCGCGTAATGATAACGGTCCGTAAAGTCGCGTCGGCGAGCTTTGGGAAATCTCCGGTCAAAATCCGCCCGCTCGGGGTCGAGGGTGGACTGGGGCTGGACTGCAATAACCGTGACCTCGGGTGCCACAACTGAAAACGCAGCAGCAGCATATCCGCACATTCCCGCCCCATAAAAAATGACTTTGTCGAACTCTTCAAAGAAACCATCTTCGATCAGGCGGTCGAAATAGCCATAAACAGCGCGGTCGCGGAACCATGTCTGACCGTGGGACAATATACAGAGGTTGGACCAGCCGTTTTCCCGCACCAGCGCCCAACCAAAGGGGTCTTGCTGCGGCGAGGTGTTGCGGATGTCATCTATCGTCTCGAATGTGACGATAAGAGTAGACCCATCATCTGTCAGAATGGCAGAATGATCTGATCCCAGCGGCTCGAAATAGCCGCGTTCTTCGCCAAGATCTTCCAGCTCGTTCAGCCACTCTTCTGTGGATACGTCCGAACGATCCGGGCTCATCTCGCCTTCTGGCACGTTTTCTTGTTTCACCCAAACCTCGGCACTTGTTCGTTCCATCCAACACTGTCCATGGGGGTGAAAATAGGCGGATATTTGTGGGCAATGCGGCAAAAGGAAGAAGAGGTGCCGCTTGGCAGTCGCACTGTTTCCAGCGTGGTGTTAATCGTCGGTACTGCGTTGCATTTGCGCGAATTTGTATATTTTTTGCGCATCGTTCAAGGAAAGTGCGCGCGCAGGCGGCGTCATCAAAAGACGTCCGAACAGGGCGCGATTGGCTTCTTCCTGCATCAACTCGTGGAAACGATTCTTACGCCAATTGACGGCCGCATTATGCAGGTTGGCCAGCGTTGGATCGCTTGTCAGTTGCGCCAAGTGTGACTTGCGCGCTGCTGCCGTCTTCTGGATCGAGGTATCCTCGACATCGCACCAGTTCCGCTCGCACCAGTAATCCATAGCAATCGGCTTATCGGACCGGTTTACCCGCCCGCGGTCGCATTTCAGAACGAAGCTTTCCATCGCGCCAAGTGGATAGTGATTTAACTGCACAAGATCATAGTTCGGCCGGTTGAACGGCGAGAATATCTGGCTGCGCTGGTATTTTTGGTCTAGCGGCCGACCGCACCCGTCAAACCAGCGGGTGGTTTCTACACGCCCGTCAACAGGCGCGCGCGGGCGGTGAACGCCAAGTTTTCGGTACGCGCCGGCATTGCGATAAAGCGTCTTGAACATAAAGGCGCGCCATGGCCACGTCATGACCTCGGGTGCTGCGTGGATGAATTGTTCGGTGATCGGGCGGTCGGCATAATCAATTACACCGTCATTGCCGAACAGCCGCCACGTCATCGTTATTGCGTCCGCGTCAGGCAATTCGTGGAACAGCGCACCCAACGTACCATCGCCTGTTTGGATGTTCACGTACTCGTCGACATCCAACGTCATCAGCCAATCCGCGTCCCGCACCAGAGGGTGTTTGTCTGCACTCTTAAACCCGGTCCATTGGATGCCGCCTTTATCATAGGGGCCGTCGTTGCGCAGGTGGGTCAGCAGGCCGATATCCTGCAAATGATCGAGCATTCTATCAGTGCCGTCGTCACAAGCATTCGACAGCACCAGAAAATCGGTAAATCCGACGGCTTTGTGATGGGCGAGCCATTCCAACAGGAAGGCCGCTTCGTTTTTTACACATGTAACCGCTGTGATGCGCATCGTCAGGACAAACGCCCCTTTGACAGGGTGTCGGATGGGTAAGTTTTTTTCCGCCGTAACATAAGCTTAGCCCACGCCCTTTCTCGTCGATACCTGCGTGCCTGACTTTGGCAGACGCGCGAAATACCGTCAACGTGGCGCGTGGTGCACCTTCTCGCCAGCTATCGCGAGGGTAGAGTTTACGTGACGGAAGGCCTTATTTTCTTGCGACAGCAGCGTCTCAGGTGGCATTTAGCGTCCGACGCGAAAACGGGAATCAGGCGCATTATCCATAGGTCTAAAACCTCTGGCTGAAGGTGTTGGTTAATGGTTTCGCGGTGTGGCGCGCCTTTTCGCGAGGCGCAAAGGCCAACTGATAGTGTGTCGTAAGTGGTATACTCCATAAAGGGTCGTCTGACATGTCAGGCGACCCTTTTTTACCCACATCCCAGTTTGGGCTTGCAGCCCATCAACAGGCCAGCGACATTTCTCATTCGGATCGAAGAACGGATTGGCCGACGTGACAGGTTTCAAAACAGCCCCGGAAACAGCTTTGAATTGGCATCGCACAGGTAGGCGCGTGGCGATCGCCACGGTGGTTGAGACTTGGGGCAGCGCGCCCTGTCCGGCGGGCAGCCAAATGATCGTCGTCGATAACGGGTCAATCGAAGGCTCTGTTTCGGGCGGGTGCGTCGAAGGCGCGGTGGTTGGCGAAGCGCTGGATGCCCTTGCTGTCGGCACGCCGCGTCTGTTGACCTATGGCGTAACGGGTGAGGACGCCTTTGCCGTCGGCTTGGCTTGTGGTGGCACCATCCGCATTTTGGTCCAGCCCGTCATCGGTCTCGAGGGCAATGCGAAAGGCTTGCCCGTCGCGTTCCTGTCAGATCTTGTTGAAAAACGCGCCGCCCGCGTGCCAGTCGCCATAGAAGTTGATCTGAGGACATGGGCTTGCCGTCTCGTGGTGGCGGATCCCGAAACCATAATGTTTCCACTGGGCAACGCCGGGATTATGGGCGACCGATTTGTTGCCGTTCACACCCCGCCGCCACGCCTCATCCTTGTTGGGGCCGTGCATATCGCGCAAGTTTTGGCGCCGATGGCCGCTGCGGCTGGGTTTGAACCTATCATCATGGACCCGCGCAGCAGTTTTGCGACGCGGGACCGGTTCCCTGAGCAGCGTGTGATCTGCGATGATACTGAGGATGCCATTGGGCAAACCGGCGTTGACCCCCAAACCGCGATTGTGACTCTGGGCCATGATCCCAAGATTGATGACCCGGCAATCCTTGAAGGGGTCGCAAAGGGCGCGTTCTACATCGGGTGCCTTGGGTCGCGGCGCACCCATGCCGCGCGGTTGGATCGCTTGCGTAAGGCAGGCGTGGCCGACGACGCGTTGGCCAAAATCCATGGGCCGGTTGGTCTGGATATTGGTGCAGAAGGCCCGGCCGAGATTGCTGTCTCGATCTTGTCTGAACTGGTCGCCATCCGGCACGGGAAAGGCTGAGAACGTCGGAGTTCCGCCTTAAATCGAGTCGCGTGGCGGCTTTACGCGCAACACCAACAACCGCGCCACAAGAATGATGGCAAAGCCAATACCTGCGGCCAGCGTCTCGCCCAGATAGGTCAGAAGCGCCAGATAGACCGCGCCACCAATCAGTGAAAGCGTGGCATAGAGATCCTCTTTCAACAGGCTGGGGGTGGTGTTGCATAAAAGGTCGCGGATCATTCCGCCCGCCGTGCCCGTCACGCAGCCGATTACAATCGCCAGCACTGGTGAAATGCCAGCATCCAGCGCAACCTGAACCCCGGTGAGTGTGAACAATGCCAGCCCGATCGCATCCAACTGCAAAAGCACCTTGAGCCTGCGCCCGTTGCCGGATGACATACGCGTCGCGAATGCAAAACTGATCAGGGCCACAGGCACTGCAGTTGCAAGATAGCGGGTGTCGGTGATCCAGAACACCGGTGTCAGCCCCAGAAACAGATCGCGCAGAGTTCCTCCGCCCATTGATGTCGCAATCGCCAGCACAGTGGCCCCGAACGGGTCCATATGAACGCGGTGGGCCTGGATTGCGGCGGATGCAGCCATGACGGCCGTCGCAAGAAGTGACAGCGGCACGAACAGAAAGGACAGTGTTTCCATAAGGGTGACCCTAAACAGCAATGTAGGACGGGAAAAGTGGGGCGGTCTTAGCCTGACATCGTGGCAGGTTGCCAGACCAAAACGATCACTTGCGGCGTGGGCGCGACAGATAATCCGCCAAGGTGTCAAATGCCAACCGAATACGGGGGCTTGTGTGCAAATCGCGATGGGTGATCAGCCAGACCGGAAAGACGATTGGGTCCATGTCCGGCAAAAGGCGTTCAACACCGGGAGTGGCGTCCCCGACTTCCTCGGACATGAACGAAATGCCCAGCCCATGCTGAACATATTCCCATGCCACCACGCCGCTGTTAGAGCCGATGGGAATATTGTCAGCCGTGATTTCGATGCCAAGCGGTGCGAGATAGCCAATCATCTCGTCCGCATCCCCGAAGCTGACGAATTCGTGGTGCGAAAGATCAGCTTTTGAGGTTGGTCGTCCCCGACGCTCGATATAGGATTTCGCCGCATAAAGATGTGCATCCGCGTCCTGGACGAGACGCGCGTAGAGCTCTGGTTGTTCCGGCCGCACGTGGCGTATAGCGATATCGGCCTCGCGGCGCTGGATGTCGCGGATATCATTGGCGGCAACAACTTCGACATTCAGTTTTGGGGCAACCTCGCGCAAATGTTGCAAGACCGGTGGTAGCAGATGCGCCGCGAAAATGTCCGACGCCGTGATGCGGACCGTGCCGTCGATGGTTTGGGTCTGCGCGTCCGCCACCAGCGAAATCTGCACCGCCGCATCGGCCATCTTGCGCACGTGTTCCAGCAGGTTGCGCCCCGCTGGCGTCAGCACCAAACCACGGCCTACACGTTCGAACAGGGTGATGCCCAAGGTGTTTTCGAGGCTAGAGACCTGCCGACCCAAAGTTGGTTGAGTCTGGCCAAGCACCCGTGCCGCAGCCGACAATGACCCTTCCTCGGCGGTCGCCATAAACGCACGCACTTGGTTCCAGTCAAACGAGATAGCGGCCCAATTCATGCAATAATGTATAGAGGTGCAACAGAAATAGGCAATTTTTATCCGCTTTCTGCATGGATATATGTGGATCAAAGGAGAATTCAAATGATCACATCAGCCAAATTCTGGGACAAGATTGCCGCGAAATACGCCAAGTCTTCGATCAAGGACGTGGAAAGCTATCAATATACGTTGGGCCGCACGCGGTCCTATCTGGGCGCGCAGGACAAGGTGCTGGAGATCGGCGCGGGCACAGGATCGACTGCGTTGGAGCTGGCCAGTTCGGCAGGTCATGTCACGATCACCGATGTGTCGCCCGAGATGGTCAGGATCGGAAAGGAAAAGGCGCGCGAGCAAGGGGTCACAAACGTTGAGTTTCATGTTGCCGATGCACAGGTTCAGGACCTGACCGGCCCTTATGATGCGGTGCTGGCCCACAACGTGCTTCATCTGGTCGAGGATTTACCCGCGACGCTGGCGCGGGTGCATGAGATTTTGGAACCCGGCGGGGTCTTCATCTCGAAAACCTTCTGCAAACCAACCGGTCGCGGGCCGTGGCTGTACTATGCCTTGGTTCCGTTGCTGCCAATCCTGCAATTGATTGGCAAAGCTCCGTTTGTGTCGTTCATGACGATTGGCGAGTTGGAGTCCGCAATCACAGCGCATGGCTTTAAGATCATTGAAAGCGGTAGTTTTCCGGCAACCGAGTTGCGCCGATACATTGTCGCCCGACATGTACCGGACTGACCTGTCATCTGCCGGTCCCAGGAAATACAAAACGCCTCGCAATTGCGAGGCGTTTTTCAGGTTCAGGTAAAGTTGTTTACTTGGACATCGGGCCGATCATCATCACCATTTGACGGCCTTCCATTTTCGGCATGTTTTCGACCTTGCCGACGTCCTTGGTGTCTTCGGCGACCCGCTCAAGCAGTTCGCGACCAAGGTTTTGGTGGGCCATTTCGCGGCCACGGAAGCGCAGGGTCACTTTGACCTTGTCGCCGTTCTCTAGAAACTTGAACACATTTCGCATTTTCACGTCGTAGTCGTGCGTGTCCGTGTTCGGGCGGAACTTGACCTCTTTGACCTCGATGGTTTTCTGTTTTTTGCGCGCTTCGCTTTCCCGCTTCTGCTGTTCATATTTGAACTTGCCGAAATCCATGATTTTACACACGGGCGGGGCGGCGTTGGGCGAGATTTCCACCAGGTCCAGACCTGCTTCTTGTGCCATAACCATTGCCTGAGCAGGGGTGACAACGCCGACGTTTTCGCCTTCGGCGCCAATGAGGCGGATTTCAGCGGCCGTGATGCGTTCGTTAATGCGAGGGCCGGTGTCGCGCTGTGGAGGCGCGTTGTGAGGTCTGCGAGCTATTGTGCCATTCCTTCTGACGTTTCAGTATTCTTCGGTTGCGGAAGGTAAGGCCCAACCGGGTGTGTTTCAACCCGATAAAGCGTTTTCGCAGTGGATTGTTTCATGCGGGCTGTGAATTGGTGGCTGGTGGCGGCGTTTGGCGGCTGCAAGACTGCTTTTACAGTATTTTATTGGCTGTATTGGCGTTTTGACGCGCATTGGATGAAACTCCCCTTGCGCTCGAACTGCTTTGACCTCACATCCCTTCTGGATGCTGCGCAAATCTGCGCCGCGCATGTATAGACAAGTTGAGGATGTCGACATGAAAAATAGCATTATTGCACTTGTGATCGTGGTCGTCGCCGCTGTGGGCGGTTTTGTTTGGTACAACAACAACCAAGCTAAAATGATGGCCGAAGAAGCTGCAGTGGAAGCTGCTGAAACTGCCAAGGCTGCGGAAGAAGCTGCTGCCGCTGCTGCCGCGCAAGCCGAAGCAGAAGCCGCCGCTGCTGCCGCTGCTGCTGAAGAAGCTGCCACCGCCGCTGCTGAAGAAGCTGCCGCTGCCGCAGAAGCTGCCGCGACAGCGGCCGAAGAAGCCGCTGCTGCCGCAACGGAAGCTGCGACGGATGTCGTCGAAGGCGCGGCTGAAGCTGTTGGTGACGCGGTTGAAGGCGTTATCGGCGAAAACGCTGCCGCCACTGAGCTGTTGAATCAAGCAACCGAAGCCGCAACTGATGCGGTTGAAGGTGCCGTGGAATCAGCCACCGAAGCTGTAACAGGCACAGAGGCGACCACCGAAGCGGCAACAGAGGCAACGACCGAAGCTGCAGCAGAGGCAACAACCGAAGCCGCGCCAGAAGCGCTGACCAAAGATGGTTTTGACGCTGCCAAGGTAAGCGAAATGATCGATGGATCATCGCTGGGCGATGCCGAAAAAGCTGGCCTGAAGGCCGCTGTTGAAGCTGCTGCGAACAACCCGGCCCTGCTGGACGCTGCAATCAACCAGGTAAAAGCCGCGCTGGGCATGTAAGCCGACAGCACAGCCAAAGTACACAACGCCGCGCGGGAAACTGCGCGGCGTTTTTTTTGTGCGCACTGCGCGGAAAACCGGTACAGCAGACCGCCTGGCCGACAGTCCATCACATGACTGTGCTATACTACACCATCATGCCCAATCATGGGCGGGTGGGTTGAACGCATCCCGACAGCGTTCGCAGAAAGGGGTTAGTTCTATGTATGCTCGTGTTACGCCGTATAAAATGAAGCCCGGAAGCAAAGCTGCTGCAACCAAATTGATGGAGGGCCTGAAAGACAAGATCATGGCCCTGCCGGGGCAAAAGTCCTTCCTGAATGTCATGAATGACGATGAGGGATCTGGCTATGTCATCTCGATCACCGAACTGGCTGAGATGACTCCAGAGACCGGCGAAAAGGTCAAAGCGCTTTGGTCTGTTTTTTCCGAGTTTTTGGAAGAAGAGCCAAAGGTGCAGTCCTTTTCGATCATTGCCGATTGGAAAGCCTGACCATCTTGCAACTGGACCTCGCCGCGCAGAAAGACGCTTCGCGCAGGAAACGGCGTGGCGACAGATCCTATTCGTGCTGAATGATGACGGCCTCGAAATCGACATCACTCGTGACCATCGTGTGATGGCCTTTGCCATGCTTGTCTTCCATGTGCCACACGTCGCCTTTGGTGATGTCTCGGGTTTCTCCGTCGCTTGCGGTGACGCGGACGCTACCTGCTAGGCAGATCAGTTTTTGCCGCACGGGCGTGGGATGGATTGGCTCATCCCAACTGGCTCTTAGCCTCAGAAACATCATCTGCCGGGCGGGTTCGGGGTCGGATATCTCGATGTCCTGTGCCGGCGGTGCGAAGCTGCGCGGTTCAAGCGCGACGTCGACATCGGCCCAACGGCTTTCGCCAGCATCATCAGAGTAGAGTTTGCAGTATTCCAAAAAAGCCTCCTAAGGACGGTTGACCGATCAATGCTAACATGCCGTTCGACGCCCACCCAATAAGAGGCAGGCGATTATATACAAAAGGGGCAGACCGAAGGTCCACCCCATTCCGCATTTTGGCCTATGGCAACGCACAAAACTTGTTGCGATGACCACCGAACTGGTGCCGCTGCTTTAATCCAGAAACGCCTTCTCGACCACGTATTGCGCGGGTTTTGAATTCGCACCCTCTTCCAACCCAGCTTCTTCCAGAAGCTCTTTGAGTTCGAGGTTGAAGGGCAGGTTGCCACAGATCATCGCACGGTCATTTTCTGGGCAGAGCGGCTCGATGCCCAAATCCCTGAACACTTCGCCCGAACGGATCAGGTCAGTGATGCGGCCCATCTTTGGGCTCTCTTCGCGGGTGGTGGTCGGGTAGTATTTGATCTTCTTCCAGAAACCTTCGCCGATCACTTCGTTCAGAAGCTCGTCGTCCTTCAGCGCGTCGATCAGGTTCGCGCCATAGGTCAGCTCTCCCACTTCGCGGCAGGTATGGGTGATGATGATCTCGTCGTAATCCTCATAGGTCTGCGGTTCGCGCAGAAGCGAGGCGAACGGCGCAAACCCGGTGCCAGTGGCAAAGAACCACATGCGCTTACCGGGAATCAGCGCGTCATGCACCAAGGT
This sequence comes from Aliiroseovarius sp. M344, assembly GCF_025140835.1. Lineage (NCBI taxonomy): Bacteria > Pseudomonadati > Pseudomonadota > Alphaproteobacteria > Rhodobacterales > Paracoccaceae > Aliiroseovarius > Aliiroseovarius sp. M344. The sequence continues at coordinate 2,274,506 of NZ_CP081153.1, read as the reverse complement.
GCCCACCGGCTTGGGGCGCAGGATGATCTGGTCGCCAACTTTGATGTGCTGCAGCTTCGAGGTCAGCGGCCCATCGGGCACTTTGATCGAATAAAACTCTAGCTCTTCATCCCAAGACGGGCTGGCAATCGAATAGGCGCGCAGAAGTGGTTTTTGCTTGCCGGTTTTGGGGTCCGGGTCGCCCATCAGGCCGATCATCACAAACTCGCCTGACCGGAAGCGTAGGGTTTGCGGCCGGGTGCAGCGGAACCGGAACAATCGGTCGGTGTAATGTTCAACGTCGGTCACCGTCTGCGCGTCGGGCAGGGTGGGGACCGGTTTCACTTTGGCTTCAGCATCCATAATCGGCGTCACTTCATTCATAAGCATCAGCGAGGCTAAAAGCCCCGCCCTTTTCTGTCTGGGTATATAAGTGGGTTGCGCGAAAGGGTCTAGCCGGTCAGCCGCGACCTATAGTCATAGGCTTGCCAATCCGCACGCGACAGCCATTCTTTTTCCGGCTGGCGTAGGGACAGGTCTTCGCTAATCTCGACCTCGTCGAACCCGGACCGGCGTGCCATCGCGTATTGATCCGAGATGACATGGCCATGCGCACGCAACCGGCCCTGATAGCCGAGCAGCCGCAATTGGCGGCCCAGCGTGAAGCCGCGCCCATCCGCGAAAGACGGGAAGTCGATGCGGATCATGTCGACGCCAATCATCAACTGGGGCAAAACGGCAGGGTCGGTGTCAGACGGCAAGTGCAGCCCACGGGTGTCGTTGGCGGCCCGCTCATCAGACAAGGCAAAACCGTAGTTCCAATCGTCATGGGCAAAGCCCGCATCTGTTACGATCACGCTCATGCGCTTGCTCCTATCCGCTGCATTTTGCCATCCACGAAATGGATGCCGCATTCTGTCTTTTCGGCCCCGCGCCAGCGCCCGGCGCGTGGGTCTTCTCCGGGCTTCACCGGTGATGTGCATGGCGCACAGCCGATCGAGGGGAAGCCGCGCCCGACCAGCGGGTGGCGGGGCAGGCGGTTGTTGATCATATAGTCGCGTACGTCCTCAGACGCCCAATGGGCCAGCGGATTGACCTTCAGCCGATTGTCTTCGGCTTCAAAAAACTGCAGATCGACACGCTTGCCGCCCTGAAACCGCTTGCGCCCGGTGATCCAGCCGTCAAAGCCCACTAGCGCGTTTTCCAGTGGCTCGACCTTGCGCAAGTCGCAGCAGGCATCGGTGTCTGCCAGATGCAGGATGTTGTCCGGGTCGCGTTTGAACAGTTCGTTTGCGTCGGGCTGGATGACGCGCACATCGGTCAGGCCCAGTTTCCTGGAGACTTCGATCTGATAGTCGAGCGTTTCCTGAAACAGCATTTGCGTGTCCAGAAAGACAACCGGCACGGTCCGGTCGATGCGCGACACCATGTGCAACAAGACAACGCTTTCCGCGCCGAAACTCGACACCATGGCCAGTGCGCCGATGGTGCTGTCAGTCAATGCGCGTTCAATAACGGATGTGGCCGAATGGTGCTTGTAACGGGTGTTCAGCGTACCGACCCGTTCAACGGGAGCGGGAAGGGGAGCTTCAAGCGGCATGTGTCTTATCCTCCTCAGGGTAGAGGGCGGCCTTGAACGGCGCTTCGCCCAAGCGGCGGAAAGCGTCGATAAAGGTTTCGCTCTCGTCTTCGCGCAGGTCCAGATAGGCCAGCACAAGGCGTTCGATCGCCGGAACGATCTGGTCATAGGCAAAGCCCGGCCCGGCCCGTTTGCCGATCGTCGTATCGGGACCCGCGTCACCGCCAAGGGTGATCTGGTAGTTTTCAACGCCAGCACGGTCCAACCCAAGGATGCCAATATGGCCCAGATGATGGTGCCCACAGGCGTTGATGCAGCCTGAGATCTTAATTTGCAGGTGGCCGACATCATGTTCGATTTTCAGTTCATCGAACCGCTCGGCAATCTCTTGTGCAACGGGGATCGAACGGGCGGTGGCCAGCGCGCAATAATCCATGCCGGGGCAGGCAATGATGTCCGAGATCAGACCCGCATTCGCCGTCGCCAACCCATGCGCGCGCAATGTCGCGAAGACTGCGGGCAAGTCGGCGCGGTGGACATGCGGAAGGACCACGTTTTGTTCGTGGCTGATCCGAATGTCGCCATGGCCAAACTGTTCTGCCAGATCAGCAATCATGCGCATCTGATTTCCATCAGCGTCACCCGGCGTCGCCCCATGCGCTTTCATCGAGATCGTGACGATCCCATACCCATTGGCGCGGTGGTCATCGACATTGGTGTCGCTCCATGACCGGAAGATCGGATCAGCGTCGCGGGCGGCGTGATAGCCGTCAAGCGATGCTGTTTTGAACTCCGGCGCTTTGAAGTTGGCCGAAATGTCAGCGAAATGTGCCTGATCAATGCCCGAGAATTGCGGGCGCAACTGGGCGAAGCGTGCCTCGACCAGATCGTGGATCTTGTCGATCCCGTTTTCCATCGTGGTGATCTTGATGCGGGCTTTGTACTTGTTGTCGCGGCGACCCAGCGTGTTGTAGACGCTGACGACGGCCTCGACATAGGGCAGCAGGTCTTCGCGCGGCAGGAAGTCTTTCAAAACCTGACCGACGACCGGCGTGCGGCCAAGGCCACCACCAACGAGGATCTGATAACCAACCTCTCCCGCGTCGTTCTTGACGATGCGAATGCCGATGTCATGGGCTTTGGTCACGGCGCGATCAGCCTTCGATCCGGTTACCGCCAGCTTGAATTTGCGCGGCAGGAACTGAAATTCCGGATGGTCGGTGGACCACTGGCGCAAAAGCTCAGCCGTGGGGCGCGGGTCTTCAATTTCATCCGCGGCTGCGCCTGCGAAATGGTCCGCGGTCACGTTGCGGATCGTGTTGCCCGAGGTCTGGATAGCGTGCATTCCCACATCAGCCAGCGCCTCTAGCATGTCAGGAATATCGGCCAAACGTGGCCAGTTATATTGGATGTTCTGTCGCGTGGTCCAATGGCCATAGCCCTTGTCCCAACGCTCGGCGATCATTGCCAACTGGCGCATCTGATGCGGGTTGAGCGAGCCATAGGGGATCGCCACACGCAGCATATAGGCATGCAGTTGCAGATAGACGCCGTTCATTAGGCGCAGGGGTTTGAATTCATCTTCGGTCAACGCGCCCGAAATGCGGCGCGCGACCTGCGCACGGAACTGGCTGACGCGGTTGCGCACAAAGCCTTCGTCGAAATTATTGTAGTCATACATGGGCTGCGGCCTTTGCGTATGCGTGCGCGGCGACCGGCGCCGAGGCTTGCTTGCCATGGGCACGGTTTGATGGGCCGTTGGCCCGGAAGACTTCGCGGAAATGGGTCGGGACCGGACCAACAGGGCAAGCTTTGGCCCCCGCCAGATATGGGCCGACAGCAATCTCTGGCTGTGTTTCGGCCAGTGCGAGCTGTGTGGCGGCTTCGTCCTCGTCCTCGATCAACCATGCCATACACATGTCACGCACCCAGGCCCCATCATGGGCCAGATAGATCACATCACCTTCAACAAGGTCATTTGCAGTCACTACTTTGGGTGTGAAGGGGCGCGGCATGGCCAGTCCTTTCTTATTGCGTTCCTGCTCTATATAGGACATTTTCCCACAAAACGGCGATATGCTGCGGCAGAAAAGGAATATTGTTTCGGTTTCTGCTGGCCGCAGAACGTATGGACCAAAAGAAGGAAGAAAACGAAATGCCTGTTCGTCTGGATGAGATTGACCGGAAAATTCTACGAGAGCTTCAAAGCGATGCGGGTCAGTCGCTGGACGTGATCGCCAAGAAAGTGGGGTCTTCGAAGACCCCGGTCTGGAACCGGATTCGCAAGATGCGAGAGGGTGGCGTGATCGGCAAGAACACCATGGTGATGGACGCAGACAGCCTTGGGTTCGAGGCTTGTTTTTTCGTGCTGGTCCGTACAGCCGAACATGACGCAGGGTGGCAGGACGCTTTCCTGCGGGCTTTGAAATCGCGCCCTGAAGTGATGGAAGCCCACCGGTTGGCGGGCGAAATTGACTATATCCTCAAGGTCCGCGTCAAGAACGCCCGCGCCTATGATGAATTTTATCAGGCGCTAATCTCGGAAGTGAAAATTTTCAACGTCACGGCGTTGCTGTCGATGGAAGAGATCAAGTTTTCGACCGAGTTGCCGATCTGATCACGCTTTGACCATCAACGTCTCCAGGCCGTGGAAATGATAAACATTACCGAACTGCGGCGGGGCGGTCAGGCGAAGATCTGGGCAGCGTTCAACCAGGATCGGCAGGGCATGTGCCAGTTCCAACCGGGCCAGCGGTGCACCAATACAGAAATGCGCCCCCGCGCCGAAAGACGTGTTGGGTTTGATCGGGCGGGTGGGGTCGAAGACCTCGGGTTCATCCCAGACATCCGGGTCGCGATTGGCGCCGCCCAACAGCAACCCGATCTTGTCGCCACGCTTTAGGTTCTGGCCGTAAAGCACCGTATCTTCGTAAACATATCGGGTGAACATATGCAGGGGCGGGTCGAAGCGCAGGGTTTCCTCGATGGTGTTGTCGCGTGTCTCTGGTGCCAGGCTGGATGCGGGTGTTTGCTGCTCCAGCAGCGTTTTCACAGCGATGGCCAAAGCGTGGACCGTCGCCTCGTGGCCCGCATTCAAAAGCAGGATGCAGGTCGAGATCAGCTCGTCTGACGACAGTTTTTCACCTTCTGCCTCAGCCGCGATCAGCTCCGATATCAGATCGTCGCTCGGGTCGTTACGGCGCTGGTCCACATAGTTCCGCATGAAGGCAACGAAAGCTTCGGTTGCGGCCACAGCCTCGTCTTCGATCGCGCGGGTGCGGCGGGCCTGATACATCGAGACCATGGCGTTCGACCATTTCAGCAGATCATCCGCCATCGCTTCGGGAACGCCAAGCAGGCGGCAGATGATGATGACGGGAATGCGGGTCGCGAAGGTGGGGAGCAAATCAAACTCGCCACCCGGAAATTCGTCGATCAGCTGATGGGCCAGCGCGTCGATCTCTGGCCCCAGCCCGGCGATCCGGCGGCTGGTGAAGGCGCGCAGCACAAGTTTGCGCAAGCGCGTATGGCGCGGGGCTTCCAACTCCAACATGGAATGTGCTTCGACCGCATAGAAAGGGGCAAGGTGATCCGGAAACTCAAGCGGTTCAACAGGTTCGCGGCCGAACCTGCGATCACGCAATAAGGCGTTCACCGCGCGAAAGCTGACCGCCATTGGCATGTCATAGTCTTCCCACCAGAAGATGTCACCGCCCGCGCGGGCGCGGTCGTAAAACACGTAAGGGTTCTGAATGAAGTCGGGGTCCGTCGGGGACTGGCTAAGGCGCAACATCCGCTCATGTTCATCAAAGCGGCTGGCCTTTGCAAGCGCGGCTTTCTATTCTTCGGCTCATGTTTCGATACCTGCGTACAAAATGGGTCATTCCCTTCCTTATTGGCACCCTCGCAATCAGCGCAGGCGTCTGGGCCGTGGCCTGGCGTGCGGCGCTATCGCCACTGTCAGATCAGGCGGCGTCCGAGCTTGCTTTGGCATCGGACCAGCTAACGCGTCACCTGTTTCGGTATCGTGAACTGGCAGTTGTATTGGCCGAACACCCCGTGTTGCGCGACCGCCTTGGCGGCGAAGTGGACAGTGAGGGAGAGGCGGACGCGTTGCTGCAAGCCATGGCCGACATGACAGGGGCCTATCACCTGTCGCTGGTTGGACTGGACGGAAAAGTGCTTGCCGCATCCGGCGAGGGGGAGGCGCAGGTCGATCCGGGCGCGCCATTGATCCACCGGGCATTGACAGGCGCTTTGGGTGTCGAGGCCAGGTTTCAGGCTGTGGAATCCGGTGCAACCCAACGCATTTTCTCGTTTGCGGCGCCGATACACAAAGGTGCAGAGCAGACCTTGGGTACCGTGGTCGCGCGCACCGATTTGTTGGATTTTGAAGAAAACTGGCCCTCGACCGCCGCGGCCTTGTTTTTCACGCTGAATGGCTCGCGGGTGTTTGCGGCCAACCGGTCTGAACTTGTGAGTGCAGAGCGCGCCCGCGAGGATTTCTTGAAAAGCTCTGCCAGCCTGTGGGCAGGGCGCGAAGTCTGGACACTGGACGCCGGACCCTATTTGCCAAACCGGGCGATCCATCTGTCGCGGGACTTGCCGGTGATTGGCCTGACCGGAGAGATTTTGCTGGACACTGCCCCGGCCGAGCGCAGCGCCGCCTTGCTGGCGGGCATCGCTGCGGCCATTTGCCTTGGCATCGGAGCGTTGTTGCTGGCAGTTGGTGAGCGACGGCGCGCCCTGAATAAACGCTTGCAGATGGAGGCGGCGGTGAACGCGCGTCTTGAGGCTCGCGTCGCGGAGCGCACCAAAGCGCTTTCGACGGCCAATGCTGACCTGCTGCGTGAAAACCGGGAACGGCGCGAGGCCGAGGCCGCATTGAACAAGGCGCAAGCCGATCTGGTTCAGGCGGGCAAGCTGTCTGCCTTGGGTCAGATGTCTGCGGGCATCAGTCACGAGTTGAACCAACCGTTGATGGCGATCCGGTCTTTTTCCGACAATGGAACCGTGTTTCTTGAGCGGGGGCAAACCGATGAGGTGGGTCAAAACCTCGGTCGCATCTCGCAACAGGCGGGTCGGATGGACCGGATCATCAAGAACCTGCGCGCCTTCGCCCGTCAGGAAAGCGAACCGATCACCAATGTCGATCTGGTGCAGGTCGTTGATCAGGCGCTCGAGATGCTGGAACCGCGTATCGTTGCAGACCGTGTCCACGTTGATTGGACCCGTCCGCCAAACGCGCCTCAGGTCCGCGGCGGCGAGGTGCGGCTTCAGCAAGTGGTGATGAACCTTATGTCTAACGCCATGGATGCCATGGCGGCCCGCGTTCACAAGAAGATCGAGATCACGCTGGAACCCTCGACAGAACGTGTGATCCTGTCGGTGCGCGACACCGGGCCTGGAATTGACCAGCCTGACAGGATTTTTGACCCCTTTTATACGACCAAGGAGGTCAGTCCGACAGAAGGGATGGGGCTTGGTCTGTCGATCTCTTATGGTTTGGTGCAAAGCTTTGGTGGGGCGATCCGGGGTCGCAATCACCCGAAAGGCGGAGCCATATTTACTGTCGAGCTTGATCGCGCCGGTGAACAGGAGGCCGCATGACCAACACCGTTCTTCTGGTCGATGATGACCCGACTGTCCGGGAGGCGCTGGGCCAGACACTGGAACTGGACGGCCTGACGACGATCCTTGCGGGCAGTTACATCGAGGCCAAGGACCATATCCTGCCGGGGTTTGACGGTGTTATCCTGTCGGACATCCGGATGCCGGGAAAAGACGGGTTTGCCCTGTTGGCACAGGCGCAGGCCGTGGACCCAGAACTGCCGGTGATTTTGCTGACAGGCGAGGGGGACATTCCGACGGCCGTGCGCGGGATCAACGAAGGCGCGTTTGATTTTCTTGAGAAGCCCTGCGAACCCGCAGCGTTGCTGGCGGTGGTGGCGCGCGCGTTGCGCACGCGTGTGCTGGTGCTTGAAAACAGGTCGCTGAAGGCGCGTGCTCAATCAGGCGATGCCGCTGCACGCCTGTTGTTTGGCGAAAGCGATCTGGCTGAGGACTTGCGCAACAAGGTGCGGGCGGCTGCGCGCGCGCAAGCAGAAGTGTTGATCTGCGGCGAACCGGGGTCAGGCACATCGAAAGTCGCCGAAGTTGTGCATCTTTTGTCTGGCGACGCGACGCGGCCATTTACCAAGCTGCCCGCGACCGGTTTGACGCCTGACGCGCTTGAGGCCGCTTTTGCACGCGCTGAAGGCGGGACGCTGTTCCTTGATGAGGTGGCAGCGCTTGATGGACCGACGCAGTATCAGCTGCTCGACCTTCTGGATCGAACGGGCAAGACACGGGTTGTGGCCGGCACTTATCGCGATCTGGATGCAGAGGTCGCGGCGGGGCAGTTCAACCCCGATCTGTTTTACAAGCTCGACGTCTTGCGCATCCGCATTCCGGCGCTTCGAGAGCGCAAAGATGATATTCCGGTCCTGTTTCGCCATTACGTCTCGATTGCCAGCGAACAGGCGGCATTGGCCCCGCCAGAAATTGAACATGATGTCATCGCCCGATTGATGGCGCAGGACTGGCCGGGCAACGCGCGCGCGTTGATGAATGCGGCGATGCGTTTTGCGATGGGGCTTGGATTGTCCGATGCCGACAGCGCTGTGTCAGGTGCGCGTCCGGGCTTGGCCGAGCAGTTAGCGCAGGTGGAACGCTCGCTCTTGATCGACGCCCTCAGACGTCACGGGGGGGGTGCCTCTGCGGCAGCGCGAGAGCTGCAACTGCCGCGAAAAACCTTCTATGACAAGCTGGCGCGACACGAGATTCGGCCGGAAACCTATCGGAACTAGCAATGGGAAAACTGTGCGGATTTCCGCACAGATGCCGGGCGCTATTGTGCGGCTAACCGCTCACACAGTGTTTCAACTATATTCGCGCAATTGAAGTATGATCGTTAGTATTTTGAAATTATTCAATAAACAAAAAAATCACGGTGACGTGATCGTTTTTCTTGGTGCCGTCGAGGAACCATGCCCCAATAGACAACAGGCGCTCAACCGGGCTGCCGGAGGATATCTGTCTGGGAGGACACCATATGAAATTCCTGACCATGGCCGTATCGGCGATCGCGCTGTCGGCATCTGTAACTGCTGCATCGGCTGCTTGCGACGAAGGCGAGATTGTCATCAAATTCAGCCACGTCACAAACGCGGACAAGCACCCGAAAGGCATCGCTGCCTCGTTGCTGTCCGACCGTGTGAACGAAGAGATGAACGGCAAAGCCTGTATGGAGGTCTATCCGAACTCCACACTCTATAATGACGATCAGGTGCTTGAAGCGATGCTGCAAGGCGACGTTCAACTGGCAGCGCCGTCGCTGTCGAAGTTCGAAGCCTTCACCAAGCAATTCCGCATTTTCGATCTGCCATTCATGTTCAAAAACATGGCGGCGGTTGATGCATTCCAACAATCGGAAACTGGCGTTGCGATGAAGCAATCCATGGTTCGCCGTGGTTTGCTGGGCCTGGAATTCTGGCACAATGGCCTGAAGCAATTCTCGGCCAACAAGCCGCTGATTGCGCCTGCGGATGCTGCGGGTCTGAAATTCCGCGTGCAGCCGTCGGACGTTTTGGTGGCGCAGATGCAAGCTTTGGGTGCAAGCCCGCAGCCGATGGCCTTCTCTGAAGTTTATGGCGCGCTGCAAACCGGCGTTGTTGATGGACAGGAAAACACCTGGTCCAACATCTACGGCAAAAAGTTCTTCGAAGTGCAGGATGGCACAACGGAAACCAACCACGGTGCGCTTGACTATATGGTCGTGACCAATGTGGATTGGTGGGAAGGTCTTGACGCGGACGTTCGCGACCAGCTTGCCACGATCATGCGTGAAGTCACCGAGACACGGAACAGTGCTGTGGGCGAGGTTGACGCCGAAGCCCGTCAGGCCGTTCTGGATGCAGGCGGAGAAATCCGCGAGCTGACTGCAGAACAGCGTCAGGCTTGGGTTGACGCGATGAAACCGGTTTGGGCGCAGTTCGAAGCTGACGTCGGTGCCGAAAACATCGCCATCGCACAAGAAATCAACGCACAGAACTAAGCTGAGCGTTTCGGGGCCCGACCACAACTCGGGCCCCGGTTATTCCCACTGATACGGCCTGACTTTTGCGAAAGTCATTGTCGTGCCCAGCTTCATGGGGAGGGGACAGCCATGAGCACACATACTCACAACACCAAGGGTTTCGAAGAGACGGCGATTGCCATCATTTTGGGCCTCATGACGATGATCACATTCGTGAACGTGGTCATGCGCTATGTTTTTAACTTGTCATTGATCTGGGGACTTGAAGTCACGTTGATCCTGTTTGCCTGGCTGGTGCTTCTCGGTGTCAGCTACGGCGTCAAAGTCACAGCCCATTTGGGCGTCGATGCTCTGACCAACATATTGCCGGAAAACGTGCGCAAAGTTTTGGCGCTGGTCTCGGCGGCGGTCTGCATCATCTATGCCTTCCTGCTTCTGAAAGGGGCTTGGGATTACTGGGCGCCTTATGCCTCGCTTGATCGCACGTCGGGCCGTTGGTTTCCGACCGGGTTCGAACAAACGCGGTCGCAAGCGTGGTACATCACCGATCAGGTGCCGATGCTTGACTTTCTGCGCTTTTTGGAGGGTTTGATCAACGAAGGCGAAGCTTATGACAAGCTGCCCCGTGTGCTTCCCTATGCCATCTTGCCAGTGGGCATGGCCTTACTGCTTTACCGGTTCGTTCAGGCCACCATCCGCATCTGGCGCGGCCAACAGGACAGTCTGATCGTCAGCCACGAGGTTGAGGACGAGATCGAACAACTTCAAGACCAGCAGGGGGAGGCATAACTCATGGACGTCGTATTCCTTTTTGCCATGGTCGTTGGGTTTCTGATGATCGGTGTGCCGATCGCGGTCGCCCTTGGCATGAGCTCTATCATCTTCCTGCTGCTGTTTTCCGACACCTCGCTGGCGTCGGTTGCGCAGAGCTTTTATCAGGCGGAAGCCGGGCACTATACGCTTCTGGCGATCCCGTTCTTCATCCTTGCCTCAAGCTTCATGTCCACCGGCGGCGTGGCACAGCGGATCATCCGCTTCTCGATCGCCTGTGTGGGTCACTTCCGGGGCGGTCTGGCGATTGCGGGCGTGTTTGCCTGTATGCTGTTCGCGGCATTGTCCGGGTCCAGCCCAGCGACCGTGGTTGCCATCGGGACGATCGTCATCGCGGCGATGCGTCAGGTGGGCTACACCAAGGACTTCGCCGCAGGTGTCATCTGTAACGCAGGTACGCTGGGCATCCTGATCCCACCGTCAATTGTTATGGTTGTTTATGCGTCGGCGGTTGAGGTGTCAGTTGGCCGGATGTTCCTTGCCGGTGTTATTCCGGGCATCATGGCGGGCGTCATGCTGATGATCGCGATCTATGTGATCGCGACGATCAAAGACATGCCCAAGGGTGACTTTGCGGGCTGGAAAGAGATCGTATCCAGCTTCTCGGACGCGCTTTGGGGGCTGTTGCTGATCGTGATCATCATGGTCGGTATCTATGGCATTCCCGGTATTACTGGCGCGCTGTTTACGCCCACCGAGGCTGCAGCGGTCGCCTCCGTCTATGCTTTCGTAGTGGCGACCTACATTTACCGCGACATGGGACCGCTTGCGGACAAAGGCGAAGGCAAGAAGACACTATTGCAAAAGCCTCAAGCTTTGATCACGGGGTTCTTTCACGAAGACACCCGCAAAACTCTGTTTGATGCGGGCAAGCTGACCATCACGCTGATGTTCATCATCGCCAACGCGCTGATCCTGAAGCATGTTCTGACGGATGAGCAGATCCCGCAACAGATCGCAGGCGCGATGCTGTCGGCTGGCTTTGGCAAGATCATGTTCCTGATCATCGTCAACATCATCCTGCTGATCGGTGGGCAGTTCATGGAGCCTTCAGGCCTGATCGTGATTGTGGCCCCACTGGTGTTCCCGATTGCCATCGAACTTGGCGTCGATCCAATCCATCTGGGCATCATCATGGTGGTCAACATGGAGATTGGGATGATCACGCCGCCGGTCGGGTTGAACCTGTTCGTGACCTCTGGCGTCGCCGGAATGCCGATGATGCGGGTGGTTAGAGCGGCAGCGCCCTTCCTGGCTGTGTTGTTCGTGTTCCTGATCATGGTGACGTACATCCCATTCTTGTCGACATGGCTGCCAACCATGCTGATGGGACCAGAGATCATCACGAAATAAGAAAGGGCGGGCCGCTGACGCGGCCCACCCCTCTTACAACAACGCCGGGCAAGCTTGCCCGGCGTTTACCGTTTTACTCGCTAACACGTTGGGTTTAACGCCCAATAGTTGCGATTTTCTGAACTCAGTTCTTCAGTTTGCAGGTATTCATGCCAAGGATCGAATAGATCGGGCAGGATCCTATGGCACCAGTTGCCAAGGGAACGATACCGATCAGAGCCCAGATTGGACCACCAGCGAAGAAATACCATCCCAGCAGCGCTAAACCAGCGACCACGCGCAGGATACGATCAAGGTTACCTTCGTTTCGTTTGAGCATAGTGAACTCCTTTCCATGTCTGACCCAATATTAGCCGGGTGAGTCGGAAAAGGCATGTGACGTGGTCACATTGAGGTTCAGAAAGCCGTGCCACGCACCATTTCGTTCAGCGCTGTCTTGTTCAGGATCGTAACGGTGCCACGTTCATGTGCCAAAGAACCCGCATGGGCCATCTTCTCCAACCGACGCGAGATCACTTCGCGCGCGGTCCCGATTGCGGTGGCCATTTCGGCCTGTGTCATATGCAGGCAGCCATCTGGCCCCGCGCGGTCCAAAATCAGCGCAGCCAACCGGGCCTCGACCGTCATGAACGAGACGTTTTCGATCAATTGCATCATCGACTGCATACGTTCTGCAAACGCGCCGAACACAAGCCGACGAAAACCCGGCGAGCTGTCCAGAAGGGCGAAGAACACATCGCGCGGGATCAGAACCAGCCGGGCAGGCGTTTCGGCCATTGCTTCGGCGGTGTAGGCGTCGCCCCCCAGAAGTCCCAAAGTCGACTGAATGCAGCTTTGCCCCGGTGCGACGCGATACAGCAAAATGTCGCGTCCGTTGGGGCCGATCAGGTTCACGTCGACCTGACCGGACAGCATCACGACATAGCCTTTGACGGCTTCACCCGGGCAAAAAAGCACGGCACCTTTGGGCACGTCGACCGGGGTAAGCGTGTCCAGAAGCGCTCGCGCGGGCGCGTCCAAATCGGCAATTTCGTCAGTGTCCTGTGTCCAGCTCATGGTGCCAGTCTAAGCGGTGCGGGGGTTAGCTGCGACCGCGTTTTTCAAACCGCGGCAACATGGCCGAGAAATCCATACCCTTGCCGTCTTCATCCTCGACGAATTGCGAGTACAGCGCCGTTGCGGCCTGACCCAGCGGAGTGTCTGCATCCGCCGCTTCGGCGGCTTGCTGGCTCAGACGCAGGTCTTTCAGCATCAATTCAGCAGCAAAGCCGGGTTTGTAGTCATTGTCGGCGGGCGACTGCGGCCCAACACCGGGCGCGGGACAATAGGCATTCATCGTCCAGCTATAGCCCGACGAGGTCGACACAACGTCGAACATCTTCTGGCGGTCCAGACCCAGCTTGTCGGCCAGCGCGAACGCCTCGCAAGTGCCGATCATGGTGATGCCAAGGATCATGTTGTTGCAGATCTTGGCGGCTTGCCCTGCGCCGCTGTCACCACAATGCACGGCTTTCTGGCCCATGATGTCAAACAAAGGCTCTGCTTTGGCAAACGCCTCGGCTGAGCCTCCGGCCATGAAGGTCAATGTGCCGCCCGATGCGCCACCGACGCCACCAGACACGGGCGCGTCCACCGGCAGCAAACCTGCGTCCAACGCTTGTTTGGCGACATCGCGCGCGCTTTCGACGTCAACGGTCGAGCAGTCAACGAACGCGGTGCCCTTGTCCATCGCCGGGACGATTTCGTTGGCGACGGCGCGCAGGATCTGGCCGTTGGGCAGCATGGTGATGACCACGTCCCGCCCCTTGGCCGCCTCTGCGCCAGAAGCCGCCATGGTGACACCCTCGATATCAACCGGGGCCATGTCGAAGCCAGCGACCTCGTGGCCCGCTTTGGCGAGGTTTGCGGCCATAGGGCCACCCATATTGCCCAGTCCGATAAATCCAATTTTCATGGCAGGTCTCCTTAGAATGTCAGTGTGTTGTCGCCCAAGGGCGCGAGCATCGCGTCAACCGCCGCGGCCAATGGGTCATCCAGATCGTGTTTCCAGTTTGGCGTGCGGTCTTTGTCGATGACCGCGGCTCGAATGCCCTCCATCAGGTCGGACTGCTCCAATGCGCGATAGACGAAGCGGTATTCCAGTTCCAACGACGCGCGCACGTCACGCGTGGTTGAAAGGCGGTGTATCATTTCGACCGTGCAAGCCATGGAAAGCGGTGAGTTGCGGCCAAGCAGGTCCAACGCGTTTATGGCAAAGACACTGTCGTCGTTCCGCAGCGAGGTTACAATCTCGACCAGACTGCCTCCGTCGAAATGGGCGTCGATCATCGGTTGCATGGCGGACAGGTTGCCGGGGATCGCCGGGATTGCGGCCTCATTGATGTGGCTGGGATCGCCGGTGCGGATCAGGTCGGTCTTCAGCGCGGGCCATTCGGCTTGCCGGATCACGAAATCCGCAAAACCAGCATGAATCGCGTCGCCGGGCGCAAGTCGCGCCCCGGTCATGCCAATATATTCGCCCAGTCGTCCAGGTGCATGAGCCAGGATCAGAGACCCGCCTACATCCGGCACAAGGCCGATGCCGCATTCTGGCATCGCCATACGTGAGGACCGCGCCATGATCCGGTGCGAGGCATGACAGCCCACACCGACGCCGCCACCCATGGTGAAGCCTTGCATGAAGCTGACGATGGGTTTGGGGAATTCGAACAGGCGCGCGTTCATCCGGTATTCGTCGCGCCAGAAATGCTGTGCCCGTGTGGGATCACCGGACTGGCCGATCTCGTAAATCTCGCGGATGTCGCCGCCAGCGCAAAAGGCGCGGTCGCCTTCGGCATCAATCACGATCAGTTCGACATCGTCGTCGTCAACCCAGTCAATTAAGGCCGCATCGATGGCCAGACACATGGCGTAAGACAGTGCGTTCAGGGCGTCAGGGCGGGTCAGCGTGATCCGCCCGGCTTTGCCTTCTTTTCGGATCGAGATATCCGACATTAGCCGCGGTCGCGCTCGGCCAACAACTGGCGGGCCACGATAAGGCGCATGATCTCGTTGGTGCCTTCCAGAATCTGGTGCACGCGCAGGTCACGCACGATCTTTTCGATCCCGTAGTCAGACAGATAGCCGTAACCGCCATGCAGTTGCAGGCAGCCATTGGCCACGTCAAACGCCGCATCCGTCACCATCAACTTTGCCATGGCGCAGAATTTCGAGGCATCGGGCGTCTTGTTGTCCAGCTTCCACGCCGCTTGGCGCAGGAAGGTCCGCGCAGCTTGAAGGCGGGTTTCGTATTCCGCCAGACGGAACTGAAGCGCCTGGAACTGGTCAATGGTCTTTCCGAACGCCTTGCGCTCGCCCATGTATTGCAGGGTCAGTTCCAGCGCCTTTTGCGCGCCGCCCAAGGCACCGGCCGAGATGTTCAGACGGCCACCGTCCAGACCTGCCATGGCATAGACAAACCCTTTGCCTTCTTCGCCCATCAAATTGTCCAGCGGGACTTTGCAGTCGTCGAACTGCACCTGAGAGGTCGGCTGCGCCTTCCAGCCCATCTTGCGTTCATTGGCGCCGAAACTCAGGCCGGGTGTCCCGTTTTCAACCACCACGGTCGATATCCCCTTGGGGCCGTCTTCGCCGGTGCGGCACATAGTGACGTAAACGTCGGAGTAATTGCCGCCTGAGATGAACGCTTTGTTGCCGTTCAGAACATAGCCGTCATTGTGTTTTTCGGCGCGGGTTTTCAACGCGGCCGCGTCCGACCCGGATCCGGGCTCGGTTAGGCAGTAGGAAAAAACCTTGTTCATCGTGCAAAGGTCAGGAAGCCATTTCTGCTTGGTCTCTTCCGAGCCAAACTTGTCGATCATGCCACCGCACATGTTGTGGATGGACAGAAAAGACCCGACAGCCGGGTCTGCCATGGCAAGCGCTTCGAACACCAACGTCGCGTCCAGTCGGGTCAGACCAGAGCCGCCATATTCTTCGCTGACATAAATCCCGCCCAGACCCAGCTCGGCCAGTTGCGGCCAGAGTTCTTTAGGGATTGTGCCTTCGGCCTCCCATTTCTCGGCATTGGGGGCAATGTTTTCTTCACCAAAGCCCTTGGCCATATCGAAAATGAGGGTTTGTTCCTCGGAAAGCGCGAAATCCATGTATCTCTCCCGTCCACGTGTTTGCGGATACGTTATGGCGCAATTCTTACAGGAGTTTTTCAAGCGGTGGCAGAGTTCCGTCGCGTCGCAAGTTGCCGCTAGGGTAGTTTGGCCGGATTGGCGGTCGGGTTGTCACAGATCGGCGTGATACTCATCGATCAAGTGGCGCACAACATCCTGAAGCGCTTGCTCTTTCGGTTTGTCCGCTTGAAGACTGTCGTGATAGACCGCCCGTTGTCGATCCGATGAAACTCCTGTCGTCAGGATGCTTTGTGCAGCCTCCACTTCGGCCATGCAGCCAAGCGCTTCTGCGTCCTGTTCGATCAGTTGCAGCATGTCTTTCAGCAGCTGTTCGAAATCGACTATTTCACCGATGCCGAAGTCGATCAATCCCCCACTGATGCCATATCGCTGCGCGCGCCATCGGTTTTCTGCGATAAGAAAATTATCATACAACCGCCAGCGTTGGTTTTTTGCCTTCAGACGCCACAACATGCGGGCAAGGCATTGGGTCAGGGCAGCAAGGCTGACCGTGTGTTCCAACCGGGGCTGGACATCGCAGATGCGGCTTTCGATGGTCGGAAAACGAGAGGAGGGGCGCAGGTCCCACCAAATTTTTGAACTGTCCTCGATCACGCCAATATCTATCAACGCCTGCACAGACCGCTCAAATTCTGACCACCCGGACAATTGTGGCGGAAGGCCGGTGCGGGGCAGGTTGTCAAAGACCGTCAACCGATAAGATGCAAGCCCGGTGTCATCGCCTTGCCAGAACGGAGAACTGCCGGAAAGGGCCAGTAGATGGGGCAGGAAATAGCTCAGCTGGCTGACCAGATCGATCCGCGTGTCAGGGTCGGGGATGCCAACATGAACGTGCATGCCGCAGATCAACATCCGGCGCACGACGCCGGCCAGATCGCGTTTCAGATCGTTGTAGCGGTCTTTGTCGACGTGGTGCTGTTCTTTCCAATCACCAAACGGATGACACGAGGCCGCGATTGGCGTCAGACCATAGGTTGCTGCGTGTTTTGACACGGTTGCACGCAAACGTTTCAGATCGTCGCGTGCCTCTGCGACATTGGCGCAGACACGTGTGCCGATCTCAATCTGACATTGCAGGAATTCCGGGCTGACCTGACCTTCAAGCTCGGCTTTGCAGTCTTCCATCAGGCGATCTGGGGCACGGGCGAGTGCATAACTGTCGCGATCGACCAGCAAATACTCTTCTTCGACACCAATAGAAAACGGCGGTTCCTGCAGGGCCATTGGGTATCCTTTCGGTCGTGTCTCTTTGTTGTCAGCTTTGCATCAAATCGCATATGCGACAAGCGTCAGGCACGGTGGCACGCGGTGCGCCGCGTGGGCGCGCTGCCCACAGCAGTTTCACATTGAAGGTTGACCTTAGGTAAGGATCGGTCTTTGTTTGAAGTGGTGTTTTCGCGCCGAGGTTGAAAAATGCATACTGCCACCTATTTTGATGACCAACAATTTCTTTATGTCAGCTGCGCAGAGCATGTTCATTTCGCGAGCCTGACGGCCAGCATCGCTGAATGGATCATCGCCATTGATGCACCCAAGGATCGTAGCGTGTTGGTCGATCTGCGCCGGTTGCGCACGATTGACCGCCCGACAGACGGCACGGACGAATATATAAAACTGCAAAAGAAGTTGTCACAGGATTACCAGTCCGCGCGCAAATTGGCCTTGCTTGCGACCCGGCCCGAAACGTTTGTCCTGGCCCGGATATTTGAGCAATCCGCACAGGATCAGGTGTCAACCGAAATCGAAGTGTTCCGAAACGGTTCGGATGCGCTGGCTTTTTTAGGGATCGAAGCGGACGACGTTGATGATTTCATCAGGTCCTTGGGCAAGGGACAACAATTGGGCTGACCCAAAAAAATGCCCCGGCTGCAAACCGGGGCACTCTGTCACTCTTTGTGGAAAACTGCGGATCAATCCATCGCTTTGAAATTGAACTCGCCGCCTTCCTTGATCCCCGAGGGCCAACGCTGCGTCACGGTCTTGGTGCGCGTATAGAATTTGAACGCGTCAGGTCCGTGCTGGTTCAGATCGCCAAAGCCGGATTTTTTCCATCCGCCAAAGGTGTGATAGGCCAGCGGCACCGGGATCGGCACGTTGATACCAACCATGCCGATGTTGATCCGATTGGCGAAATCGCGGGCGGTGTCACCGTCACGGGTGAAGATCGCGGTGCCGTTGCCATATTCGTGGTTCATCGCGTGGCCGATGGCTTCTTCGTAGTTTTCAGCGCGAACCATGGACAGTACCGGGCCGAAAATCTCGGTCTTGTAGATGTCCATGTCAGTGGTCACGCGGTCAAACAAATGCGGACCGACAAAGAAACCGTCTTCATAACCTTGCAGACTGAAATTGCGGCTGTCGACCACCAGGTCAGCGCCCTGTTCCACGCCCAAGTTGATCAGGCGCAAGATGTTTTCCTTGGCGGCGGCGGTCACGACGGGGCCGTAATCGACGTCGTCGCCAGCCGTATATGGTGCGACCTTCAGCTTCTCGATGCGCGGGATCAGCGCATCACGCAGACGGTCGGCGGTGGTTTCACCGACCGGAACGGCAACCGAGATTGCCATGCACCGTTCGCCAGCCGCGCCGAAGCCCGCACCGATCAATGCGTCGGCCGCTTGTTCGATATCCGCGTCAGGCATGACGATCATGTGGTTCTTGGCACCACCGAAGCACTGCGCACGTTTGCCATTCGCCGTTGCGCGCGAATAAATGTAATGCGCGATTGGGGTTGAGCCGACGAAAGCCACGCCCTGAATGGTCTCGTTGTCCAAGATCGCGTCCACCGCATCCTTGTCACCATTGACCACCTGAAGCACGCCGTCCGGCAGGCCTGCTTCCTTGCACAGGGCGGCCAGCATCAGCGGGACTGACGGGTCGCGCTCGGACGGTTTCAGGATCATCGCGTTGCCCGCAGCCAGCGCCGGACCCATACCCCAAAGCGGGATCATGGCCGGGAAGTTGAACGGTGTGATCGAGGCAACAACACCCAATGGCTGGCGCATGGAGTACATGTCGATGCCGGGGCCAGCGCTGTCAGTGAACTCGCCTTTCATCATCTGGGCGGCACCGATGCAATATTCGATGACCTCAAGGCCACGCTGCACGTCACCTTTGGCGTCGGGAATGGTTTTGCCGTGCTCACGCGACAGGGCTTCCGCCAGCTTGTCCATGTCGCGGTTCAGCAGGCCAACCAGCGCCATCATCACGCGGCCGCGCTTTTGCGGGTTTGTCGCGCCCCAGGCTTTCTGCGCCTCGGCGGCTTTGGCGACCGCGTCGCTCATTTCTGCCTGTGATGCCAGTGCAACCTTTGCCTGAACCTCGCCAGTGGCAGGGTTAAAGACGTCAGCGGTGCGGCCTGACGTGCCGTCGACCATCTGGCCGTTGATCCAATGTCCAAGTGTTTTCACGGATTCTCTCCCATCATTTCGCAGGTAAGATAGGCTTGCATTTCTGCTTGGAAAAGAGGCAGTTTTCCAAAAGGGTTTTGCAAAAATGCAAAATGGGCAATCGGAATGGGCGATCCTGAAGGGCAAAGGTCGGTGCATGTTTGAAAGAACGGGTGCCTCCGGCGGGGATATTTGGAGCCAGAAGAAAAGAACTGGCGTGGCGGTAATGGAGTGGTTTTTAGATGGACTGGGATGATCTGAAAGTCTTTTTGGCGGTGGCGCGTGCCGAGAGCCTTTCGCGGGCCGGCAAGGTGTTGCGGCGGGATGCGGCGACGGTTGGGCGCAGGATCGCAAAGCTTGAAAGCGATTTAGGCCAGCCGCTTTTCACCAAGTCGCCGCAGGGATACGCAATGACCGAGGCAGGATCCCGGTTGTTGTCCCATGCAGAGCGGGCCGAGCAGGCGGTATTATCTGGCGCGGACGAGGTGGCGGGGCAGTCTGGTCAGTTGTCTGGGCAAGTGCGGATTGGTGCGACTGACGGATGTGCCAGTTATATCTTGCCGCAAGTTTGTGCGGCCATTCAGAAAGAACACCCAGAGCTTGAGTTGCAGATTGTGGCGTTGCCGCGTGTGATCAACTTGTCCAAGCGCGAGGCGGATATGGCGATCACGGTCTCGCCGCCGCAAACCGGGCGGATCACGGTGCAGAAAGTCACCGACTACCATCTGCATCTGGCTGCGGCCAAAGAGTATCTTAGGGATGCGCCACCATTGACCGCATTGGACGACCTTAGGGCGCATCCGATGGTAGGCTATATTCAGGATATGATTTTCTATCCCGAGCTGGACTTTCTGACCAGCATGGGGATCGAGCGGGTGGCGCTTGCGTCAAACCTCGTGTCGGTCCAGTTGGGCATGGTGCGGCAAGGGGGCGGAGTTGGGATCACACATGATTTCATTCTTCCATTCGCGCCCAACCTTCAGAGGGTGCTCACCGAGCAGTTGTCGATCACCCGCTCGTTTTACCTGATCCGGCACGAGGGCGATGCGCGGGTTGAGCGGTTTGCACGCGTGGCCGAGGAATTGGCGCGTGGTATCCGGGAGGAGGTCGGGAGATTGGAAGCAATGGTCTAAACCCACATTTCCTTTGCTGCGATTGCAAACAAGTCTTGACATATTGTTGCGCTTGAGGTGACGCTAAAGACAGAAAAATACAAGCATTTTACCAGACAGGAGGGCACCATGCTCATTCACCAGATCCTTAAAGACAAATCGCTGGCGGGTGTTGCGACGGTCAAACCGGGCAGCAAAGTATCCGCCGCCGCGAACCTTCTGTCTGAGAAGAAAATTGGTGCTGTCATTGTGTCCGAAGACGGCGTGCGTCCATTAGGCATTTTGTCGGAAAGAGATATTGTTTCTGCCCTGGGTAAGGTTGGTACATCCTGTTTGGATCAGCCGGTGGATGATCTAATGACGTCGAAGCTGGTGACCTGCGTGTCGAGCGATCGGGCCATTCAGGTTCTACAAACCATGACCGAGCGCCGCTTTCGCCACATGCCGGTGATGGATGGGGAAAAGATGATCGGTCTGGTGTCCATTGGGGACGTGGTCAAAGCGCGTCTGGATGAGTTGTCTCAGCAAGCCGATGCTTTGAAAAACATGATCATGGGCTACTGATCCAGGGTACCTCAAACCATAGGTAGTAATACGCCGCGGTGCGGAAAAAACTTGCAATAGCGGGCGCATTATTGTTGCGTGCCCGCTAGGTAAGGAGATCAGATCATGCGTGTCGGACTATACCCCGGAACATTCGACCCGATCACTTTGGGGCACACCGATATCATTCGGCGGGCCTGTGCGCTGGTCGACCGCCTAGTGATAGGTGTTGCGGTCAACACCGGAAAAGGCCCGATGTTCTCGCTTGAAGAGCGTGTTGCCATGGTCGAGGCGGAATGCGCGGGCTTGTCGCGTGAGACCGGAACCGAGATCGTCGCACATCCGTTCGAGAACCTGCTGATCGATTGCGCCCACGACGTAGACGCGCAGATTATCATTCGCGGTCTGCGCGCCGTGACTGATTTTGAATATGAATACCAGATGGTTGGCATGAACCGGGCTATGGATGACAGCGTCGAGACCGTCTTTTTGATGGCCGAAGCCAAGTATCAGGCGATTGCGTCAAAGCTGGTAAAAGAGATCGCGAAACTGGGCGGGGACGTTACAAAATTCGTGCCGCAGAGCGTGAAGGCGCAACTGCTTGAGAAGATCGGCTAGGCGCGACGACTTTCATCCAAAGCCTGCGTCAGGCGGCTGTTTGTCGATGCCTTTTGATTGCCGCCAAAGTAAACAAATGCGTCTATTGACGACTTGAAGCGCGGAAGATCGCCTGAAGCGTCCCCGGGCGCCACTTGCAGCTATAATAGGCTGTCGGTGCATCTTGACGCAGACAAATGCACGGCAGACAAAGCGTGGCAGGCGTTTCGTTTCGGTAGTGTCCGAAACGGCCCTTTGTTGACACAGAACCGGCGTGCCGATTACCGCTCGCGGTTTCTCACTTGGAGTATTCCATGAAGTTTCGCTTTCCGATTGTCATCATCGACGAGGACTACCGATCAGAAAACTCCTCGGGTCTGGGGATCCGAGCTGTTGCCGAAGCCATCGAGAATCAAGGCTTTGAAGTTCTGGGCACCACCACCTATGGCGATCTGTCGCAATTTGCGCAGCAACAATCCCGCGCCAGCGCTTTTGTTCTGTCAATCGACGACGAGGAATTCACGCCGGGTCCCGATCTTGACCCTGCTGTCCTGAATTTGCGGAACTTCATCGAGGAAGTCCGTTGGAAGAATGACGACGTTCCGATCTACATCTACGGCGAGACCAAAACCAGCCGGCATCTGCCCAACGATATTCTGCGCGAATTGCATGGCTTCATTCACATGTATGAAGACACGCCCGAGTTTGTGGCGCGCCACATCATTCGCGATGCAAAAGCCTATCTTGAGGGCATACAGCCGCCATTTTTCAAAGCGCTGCTCGACTACGCCGAAGACGGCTCGTTCTCGTGGCATTGTCCCGGGCATTCCGGCGGCGTGGCCTTTCTGAAAAGCCCGATTGGTCAGATGTATCACCAGTTCTATGGCGAAAACATGTTGCGCGCGGATGTGTGCAATTCGGTCGAAGAGCTTGGTCAGTTGCTCGATCACAATGGTTCCATCGGCGAATCTGAACGGAATGCCGCGCGGATATTCAACGCGGATCACTGTTTTTTCGTGACCAACGGCACCAGCACGTCCAACAAGATGGTCTGGCACCATACGGTCGCACCCGGCGACGTTGTCGTGGTGGACCGCAACTGCCACAAGTCCATCCTGCATGGCATCATCATGACCGGCGCCATA
This sequence comes from Aliiroseovarius sp. M344, assembly GCF_025140835.1. Classification (NCBI taxonomy): domain Bacteria; kingdom Pseudomonadati; phylum Pseudomonadota; class Alphaproteobacteria; order Rhodobacterales; family Paracoccaceae; genus Aliiroseovarius; species Aliiroseovarius sp. M344. The sequence continues at coordinate 2,251,714 of NZ_CP081153.1, read as the reverse complement.
CCGGTTTTCATGAAGCCAACACGAAACCATTACGGCATCATTGGCCCGATCCCGAAATCCGAGTTCGAGATCGACGCGATCAAGGACAAGATCCGTGCCAATCCGCTGCTGGCGCATGTCGACGCGGAGACGGTGAAACCCCGCATCATCACGCTAACGCAATCGACCTATGACGGGGTGCTTTATAACACCGAAACCATCAAGGCGATGCTGGACGGCTATGTTGAGAACCTGCATTTCGACGAGGCATGGTTGCCCCATGCTGCGTTCCACCCGTTTTACGGCAATTTCCATGCGATGGGTCGCAAGCGTGAACGTCCAAGCCAATCCGTGACCTATGCGACGCAATCCATCCACAAACTGCTCGCCGGTATCAGCCAGGCCAGCCACGTGCTGGTGCAGGACAGCAAAAACACAAAACTGGACCGCCATCTGTTTAACGAATCTTACCTGATGCACTCCAGCACCAGCCCACAATACAGCATCATTGCCAGTTGCGATGTGGCTGCGGCGATGATGGAGCCTCCGGGTGGCCGTGCGCTTGTTGAAGAAAGCATTTTGGAAAGCCTCGATTTCCGGCGCGCCATGCGCAAAGTCGATGTTGAATATGGCGCGGATGATTGGTGGTTCCAGGTTTGGGGCCCGGAAGAGCTTGACGAGGATGGCGTCGACAGCCCGGAAAACTGGGTTCTGAAAAAAACCGATGCTGAGGGCGTGCAGCCGTCAGATGGTGAAGACAGCTGGCATGCGTTTGGCGATATGGAGCCAGGGTTCAACTTGCTGGACCCGATCAAGGCGACCATTATAACGCCCGGTCTCAATCTGGACGGTCGGTTTGAGGACACCGGTATTCCGGCATCCATCGTGACCAAATATCTGGCCGAGCACGGCGTTGTTGTGGAAAAAACTGGTCTGTACAGCTTCTTCATCATGTTCACGATCGGGATCACTAAGGGGCGTTGGAATTCCCTGCTGACCGAATTGCAGCAGTTCAAGGATGACTACGACAAGAACCAGCCGATGTGGCGTTCAATGCCCGAGTTCTGCGCCAAACACCCGCATTATGAAAAGATGGGCCTGCGGGATATGTGCCAGCATGTTCATGCGCTTTATGCGAAATACGGCGTGGCGATCCTGTCGACCGAGATGTATCTCAGCGACCTGACCCCAGCGATGAAACCGTCTGACGCGTTCGCGCAAATCGCCGCGCGCACAACGCAACGGGTACCGATTGATGACCTTGAGGGACGGATCACCACTAGCCTTGTCACGCCGTACCCGCCGGGTATCCCGCTGTTGATACCGGGCGAGGTGTTCAACAAGAAAATCGTCGATTACCTGAAATTCAACAGAGCCTTTGCGCGGGAATGCCCGGGTTTTGAGACCGATATTCATGGCCTGGTGCAGGAAGTTGGAGAGAATGGACAGATCGAATATTTTGCCGATTGTGTCGCAGAGGCGTAGCTCCGAAACCAGCCATCCGGGTCTTCCATCAAAGAGTGCGCCTACGTCGACAAACAAAAAAAGGCCGGGGTATGCATCCCCGGCCTTTTTCTAGGTTTGCACGAGATTACAGAAACTTTGCCATCGCAACGGCGGTATCCAGCATGCGCACGCTGAAGCCCCATTCATTGTCATACCAGCTCAGCACGCGGACCATATTTCCATCCAGAACCTTGGTTTGATCCAGGGCGAAGTTTGACGAATGTGGGTCATGGTTGAAGTCGGTCGAAACAAGAGGGCGATCGACGATGCCAAGGATACCTTTCAGGGGGCCATTTGCGGCGGCGATGGCGGCGGCGTTGATTTCCTCGACCGTGGTGTCGCGGCTGGCTTCGAAAGTCAGGTCAACGCAGGACACGTTTGGAGTTGGGACGCGGATCGCGACGCCGTCCAGTTTGCCCGCCAGTTCCGGCAGTACAAGGCCGACCGCACGGGCCGCGCCGGTCGTGGTCGGGATCATGCTAAGAGCGGCAGCACGGGCGCGATAGAAGTCGCTGTGCAGCGTATCAAGGGTCGGCTGATCGCCGGTATAAGAGTGGATGGTGGTCATGAAGCCTTTTTTGATGCCGACAGCGTCATTGAGCGCTTTGACGACAGGGGCAAGGCAGTTGGTGGTGCACGACGCGTTTGAAACATGCACATCATCTTTCGTCAGCGTGTCATGGTTTACACCATAAACGATGGTCTTGTCTGCGCCCGAGGACGGGGCCGAGACTAGAACGCGGCTTGCGCCGTTTTCAAGATGCACAAGGGCCTTGTCGCCTTTGAAAATGCCGGTGCATTCCAAGACAATGTCGACGTCGCCCCAGGGCAGTTCAGCCGGGTTGCGGATCGCAGTGACAGCTATGGGCCCACGGCCAGCGTCGATTGTGGTTTCAGTGAATTTCACTTCGTTGGGAAAGCGACCATGCACACTGTCGAACTGAAGCAGGTGCGCGTTCATCTCGACCGATCCAAGATCGTTGATGGCCACGACTTCCACGTCTTTGCGGCCGGTTTCATGCAAGGCGCGCAGCACCAGTCGTCCAATACGTCCAAATCCGTTGATGGCCACTTTGACTGTCATTTTCATCTTCCTTGCATGCGAGGGGGCAATCGTTTCTTTGATCCACCCATGTATGTGAGCGCTAACATCATCATTTTAGCCGAAAGGTCAAGAGAAGATCACGTTACATGCCGTACCGGACTATCGCCAGAAGGCCAGCCATTCGGTGAATTCAAGGAATTTTTTGGATAGAAACACAAGGCTGCTGCCGTCCGCCAACAACAAGTCGGCACCGACCAACACCAGGATCAGAATGCCAAGTACAAGCGCGATCTGGTTTGTCACGGTCTGCTCCTGCGTATTTTGCCGTATTGTTGCAATGCCTTTGGGGCAGGGGCAAGGGCAAAAGGAAACCCCCGCCACAAGGTGACGGGGACTAAATCCGGTTTAGCGCAATGGCTTAAAACGAGCCCATTTTTACGGCAACGTCTGCCATGCGGGTCGAGAAGCCCCACTCGTTATCATACCAGCCCATTACGCGGACGGTGCGACCGCCTACGACTTTGGTTTGGTCAGGGGCGAAGATCGAGCTTTGCTCCGTGTGGTTGAAGTCGATCGACACCTTGGGTTCGGGGTCATAACCCAAGACGCGTGACATCGCGCCCTCTGCGGCTTCACGCACGATCCGGTTGACCTCTTCCACGCTGGTATCGCGACCGGCTTCAAAGGTCAGGTCGATGGCCGATACATTCGGTGTTGGCACGCGCATCGCGGTGCCGTCCAGCTTGCCTGCCAGTTCCGGCATGACTTCGCCCAGAGCTTTGGCCGCGCCGGTCGAGGTCGGAATGATCGCCATCGCGGCGGCGCGGGCGCGATACAAATCCTTGTGGCGGCGGTCCAGCGTCGGCTGGTCGCCGGTGTAGGAATGGATCGTCGTCATGATGCCGCGCTCGATCCCCAGTGCCTCGTGCAGCACTTTAGCGAGCGGGGCCAGCCCGTTGGTGGTGCAGGATCCGTTCGACACCAATGTGTGCTGAGCTTCCAGTTCCTTGTCGTTCACACCCAACACAATGGTCTTGTGCACATTCTTGGCCGGTGCCGAGATCAGGACCTTGCGGGCACCTTGTTCAATGTGACGCTTGGCTTTTTTACCGTCATTGAAATTACCGGTGCATTCCAGAACCACGTCGCAGCCAGTCCAGTCCAATTCGCCCATGTCATAGGTCGACATCATCTGCATTGGGCCGCGGCCCACATCCATGGTCCGGTCACCCAATGTGATCTCGTTCGGGAAGCGGCCATGGATGCTGTCGTATTTCAGCAGATGCGCCGCGGTTTCCAGCGGGCCGGTCGCGTTGACCTTGACCACATTGATGTCATTGCGACCGGACGCCGCGATCTGCGCCAGCGTGCAGCGGCCGATCCGGCCAAATCCATTGATACCAACTGTGACGGTCATCGCGCTTCCCCTCAGATTCTGGCCCGGTGGCCACAAGACTTTGGGGTGATATAGCGGTCAGTGTGCTTTGGCCCAACCCGGAAAACGCCTGTGACACCAACTTGTTAGCGAAAACATGCAGTGACATCGTGCAGTTAGCGCAAACTCTTTGTCGTCCTGCGACGTCCGCCTTGCTTGTGCGGCAAGTGCTTCACCCCAGACGCGAAAGACATTAGTGTTCTGCCCAAGGCTAATATGAGGGCAGGTTTTATGAGTGGTTTGATTGCACTTCTTGATGATGTGGCGGGAATAGCAAAGATTGCAGCGGCGTCGATTGACGATGTTGCCGCACAGGCGGCGAAGGCGGGTGCGAAGGCGGCGGGTGCAGTGATCGACGATGCTGCTGTCACGCCGAAATATGTGCAGGGGTTTGAGGCCAAGCGCGAGCTTCCTATAATCGGACGCATCGCGTGGGGATCGATCAAGAACAAACTTCTGATCCTTTTGCCAATCGGGCTGCTGTTGTCGTCGTTTGCCCCATGGCTGATCCCACCGCTGTTGATGTTGGGCGGGGCCTATCTGTGCTTCGAAGGAGCCGAAAAAGTTTGGCATGTCCTGTTCCCGCACGAACATACCTGGGACCATGCGGAACACGATATTGGTGATCCGGCCCATCTTGAGGAAGAGAAGGTCGCAGGTGCGATCAAAACGGATTTCATCCTGTCCGCAGAAATCATGACCATCGCGCTGGCGGCGATTCCCGAAAGTAACATCTGGATGGAGGCCGCGACGCTGGCCGTGGTTGCGCTGGGGATCACGGTGGCGGTCTATGGCTCGGTCGCGCTGATCGTGAAAATGGATGACGTGGGGCTGTTCATGGCCAATCGTGGAAAACTTTCTGCCACGCGCGCATTTGGACGCGGGATTGTAAACGCGATGCCGGGCCTTCTGAAACTTCTGATGATTATCGGGACAGCCGCGATGATCTGGGTTGGCGGCTCGATCATCATCCACGGATTGCACGAGCTTGGTGCGCATCAACCCTATGAAATCATACATGATATCGCCGTTGCGGCGGCTCATGCCGTGCCAAGCATGGAGGGATTTGTTGAATGGGCTGTGACGGCGACGCTGGATGGAATCGTCGGGCTGGCACTGGGCGTTCTGATCATCCCGTTTGCAACGCGCGTGATCGGGCCGATCTGGCAGGCCGTGTTCAAGGGCAAGGCCTAGTGGGCGGGCCGCGTGCGCGATAGCAGGAATAGCCCACTTACCACAATCACCGCGCTGCCCAGAAGGGTCCAGCTGTCCGGGCGTTCCCCAAATACGGTGACGCCAATGGCCAGTGCAAACAGCAGGCGCGAATAGCGGAACGGGGTGACCAGAGACACCTCGCCGGTGCGCATGGCGCGGGTCAGGGCCCAATAGGCAAGGACTCCAACGACCGTTGCAAGCGCCACGAAGGCAAGGCTGGCAGGGGTCGGGACAGTAACGCCACCAGATACAGTCAGCAGAACAGTGCCAGCGACGGTCAAAACGGCGAAGCCAGCCACGCCCAACTGCGCTGCCGACATCGATACCGGGCTTGCGCGTGTGGCCAGATCGCGCCCTGCAAAGCCGAGCATTCCCAGAACAGCGAAAACCGACAGAGGGTCGAAGGCGTCAAGGCCCGGTCGCAAGATCATCAGCACGCCAGCAAACCCAGCTCCGATTGCCAGCCAGCGCCGCCATCCCACCCGCTCGCCAAAGACAAACACTGCGCCCAATGCGACCACAAGCGGCGTTGCTTGCAGGATGGCCGAGGCACTGGACAAAGGTGTCAGCGCGATTGCAAGCGCATAAAACAAGCGCCCGGCAATTTCGAAAGCCGACCTAAGGATCATGACTTTGCCCAGCAATGCTGGATGCAAAACCGGTGTGCCTTGGGCGCGTGCCATCGTGGCGAAAACGACCGTGCCAGCAAGCCCGAACAACGCGACGGCCTGCCCAATGGGAATGTCTCGGGCAGCGGCTTTAAGGGCCATGTCCTCCAACGCGAATGTTGCCATGGCCAAGACCATGAAAAGCGCGCCGCGCGTGTTCTCGGTCATGGAGATGGTCCTTTGTGTCGCGCGAATGCGCCCAACCTGTCAGAAAACTACGGCGGTGCAATGAAAAACGCCCCGCCAAAGGTTTGGCGAGGCGTTTCGTTTTTCGGCTGTTTGCTGACTTAGCCCAAAAGGTCCTTGGCTTTGGAAACAACGTTGTCCGCCGTGATGCCAAACTTCTCAAACAAAGTGCCGGCGGGCGCTGACGCGCCGAAGCTGTCCATCCCGACAAAAGCGGCCTTGGCTTCGCGGCCACGCTCGCCCAGCAGCCAGCGATCCCAGCCACCATCACGCACGGCAGCTTCGATACCGACGCGCATAGGGCCCGGAGGCAGAACTTTGCGGCGGTAGGCTTCGTCTTGTTGCGCGAACAGCTCCATACACGGCATGGAGACAACGCGGGTGCCGATGCCTTGGGCTTCCAGCGCGGCGCGGGCTTCCATCGCCAGCGACACCTCGGATCCGGTGGCGATCAGGATCACCTGACGCTTACCAGCTTCTGCATCTGCCAGAACATACGCCCCCTGTGCCGTCAGGTTCTTCTGCTTATACTCGGTGCGCACGGTGGGCAGGTTTTGACGGGTCAGAACCATGATTGACGGTGTGTCCTTCGACGACAACGCCAGTTCCCACGCCTCGGCTGTTTCCACCGTGTCGGCAGGGCGGAACGTGAAGCTGTTGGGGGTCGCGCGGCAGATTGCCAGATGCTCGACCGGTTGGTGGGTCGGGCCATCTTCGCCAACACCGATTGAATCGTGGGTCATCACGAAGACCGTCGGTATTTTCATCAGCGACGCCAGACGCATGGCCGGGCGGGCATAGTCGGTGAAGCAAAAGAACGTACCACCGTAGGGGCGCATGCCGCCATGCAGGGTCATGCCGTTCATGGCCGCCGCCATGCCGTGTTCGCGGATGCCCCAATAGATATAGCGACCTTTGCGGTTATCCACGTCAAACACGCCTAGGTCACCGGTCTTGGTGTTGTTCGACCCGGTCAGATCAGCCGAGCCGCCAACGGTTTCAAGCATCACCGGGTTGATCACTTCCAACGCCATTTCTGACGATTTACGGGTCGCAACTGCGGGTTTGCCTTCAGCGACCTGACGTTTCAACGCGCGGACAACGCCCGCCAGTTTCTTGGGCACGTCCAGCGCATAGGCGCGGTTGAATTCGGCTTGCTTGCGTTCACTGATCGAGGCAAAGCGCGCGTCCCATTCGGCGCGAGCGTCGGCCCCTTTGGCACCGATTGCCTTCCATTCGGATCTCACATCGTCTGCCACCTCGAACGCGCCAAGCGGTGCGCCGTAAGCCTCTTTCGCGGCTTTCAGTTGCTCCGCATCGGTCAGCGCGCCGTGACCTTTCGACGTGTCCTGTGCCGCATGACCCAAAGCGATATGGGTTTTGCAGGCAATCATTGACGGTTTGTTGGTCGACTTGGCTTTGGTGATCGCAGCGTCAATCTGTTCCGGGTCGTGGCCGTCGATCTCCTGTACGTGCCAGCCAGATGCCTTGAAGCGCATGACCTGATTGGTGCGGTCAGACAGCGATACTTTGCCGTCGATGGTGATGTCGTTGTTGTCCCAGAAGACAACCAGCTTACCCAAACGATGACGTCCGGCCAGGCCGATGGCCTCTTGGCTGATGCCTTCCATAAGGCAGCCATCGCCCGCAATCACATAGGTGAAGTGGTCCACGATCTTCTTGCCGAACCGTGCGCGCTGGATTTCTTCGGCCATTGCGAAACCGACTGCGTTGGCGATGCCTTGACCCAAAGGCCCGGTGGTCGTTTCCACGCCTGAGACGTGACCATATTCGGGGTGGCCTGCGGTGATCGAGCCCCACTGGCGGAAATCTTTGATTTGATCCAGCGTCACATCTTCGTAGCCCGTTAAGTGCAGCAGCGAATAGATCAGCATTGAACCGTGACCGGCTGACAGGATGAACCGGTCGCGGTCTGGCCAGCGCGGTGCAGATGCATCAAATTTAAGGTGGTTTTGATACAGAACGGTGGCCACGTCGGCCATGCCCATTGGCATGCCAGAGTGGCCGGAGTTTGCGGCGGCTACGGCATCCAGTGTCAGCGCGCGGATCGCGGTCGCTTTTTTCCAGTGGTCGGGGTGGCTTTTGCGCAGTGTGGCGATGTCCAACGGTCAACATCCTTTGACAAAGTTGTGGTTGGCCCCCTGATAACAGTCATGTGCCAAGGGTCAAGCTAAGGTGCGTGTCGCCTGCCAAGTCCTTGGAATAGAACGAGGGGCGAAATCCGGGCAGCAGTCGGTTAAGATCGGCGTATGGACACAACAGGCCGATTCGCGTGCATCTCTTGCGTTGTCAGGATGAAGGGCATGTGACAAGATCGGATGAACAAACTGGTTCAGGGCAGAATATGAACGATATTTCCGAATTGGAGACCCGCATCACCACCGCGCTTGAGCGGATCAGCAAAGGCATCGCCGTGCTGTCCCCTCAGGCAACGGGTGCGGATGAAGACGTGGCCCGGCTAACGGCCGAGCTTGAAGACGAACGCACAACGAACAGCCAATTGGCGGAACGCGTGAAAGCTGTGCAGCAAAGCCGCGCAGAAGAGGTCGATAGGTTGCGCAATGAGCTGGACCGGCTGACCGCACAACTGGCGGCAGACGAGGCGGTGATGGCACAGCTGCGGCAAGTGAATGCCGAGCTACGGGCCAATAACGATGCCTTGCGCGAGGCGGTTGGGTCCGGTGTGGCTGACGCTGATCTGGTCAATGCCGCGATGGCGACAGAGCTTGAAGGCTTGCGGGTCGCACAGGCGGCGGACCGCGCCGAACTGGAAGCTGTTCTTGGCGAGTTGGGCAAATTGATCGCAGAAAACGACCCCAACGCCCCCACGGCAGGTGGGACCGAAAAGGAGGGCACCGATGCCTGATATCAACATCACCATTGGAAGCCGTAATTTCGACGTTGCCTGCCAGGAAGGTGAAGAACATTTCCTGATCTCAGCCGCGAAAATGTTGGACAATGAAGCGGCGGTTCTGGTTGGCCAGATGAGCAACCTGACAGAAAGCCGGATGCTGTTGATGGCGGGTCTGATGCTGGCGGACAAAACGGCCGGTCTGGAAGACAAAGTGAAGCTGGCCGACAAGAAAATCGCGGATATGGAAGCGCAGATTTACGCCCTGCAAAACGCCGCGCCGCAAAAGGTCGAAGTTCCGGTCATCCCGGATGCAGTGACGGACACATTGGCCGAGATTGCTGCCCGCGCAGAAGCCATGGCTGCAGAAGTCGAAGGGCGTGCTTCGTAAAGTGGCGAGTTTGGCGGCCAGGTCTGGGCGTTTCGCACTTGGCATGCTGATTCTGCCTTTGACCGCAGCGAGCCTTTTCGCTGCACCATCCATCCAGACGGTGCAGTATCAATGCGATCGGGGCGCAGTAGTTTCGGCCACTTATCTGAATGCGGCGGATCAGTCATTTGCTGTGATCTTCGTCGAAGGTCAGCAGCTCGGTTTGGCCCACGTCATTTCGGCCTCGGGTGCCAAATACGCGCAAACGCCCGACGGCGCCGGGTATGTCTGGTGGACCAAAGGCGACGAAGCGTTTCTGGCCTGGGATGATGTCCCGAATGGTTCAGAAGAAACGCTTCTGTCGCAATGTCATGCGATGTGATCGGGCTTAGCCGTTTGCTTCGCGGATCTTGTCGGCGGCTTCTTTATTATAGGCGACGCCATTTTCATCAAACAGCGTGTCCAGTTCGCCCGATAGAGTCATTTCGGTAATGATGTCACAGCCACCCACGAATTCGCCCTTCACGTAAAGCTGCGGGATCGTGGGCCAGTCCGAATAATCCTTGATGCCTTGGCGAATGCCCTCATCGGCCAGAACATTCACATCGGCGAAATCGACGCCCATGAAGTTCAGAACTCCGGCCACGCGCGAGGAAAACCCGCATTGCGGCATTTCTTTTGTGCCTTTCATGTAAAGCACAACGTCGTTGGCTTTCACGGTCTCTTGGATTTGCGATTTTGCGTCGGTCATGTCTCAGTCCTTATCTGTTTTCCAACTAGCGCCGTTTCTTGTGGTGCTTGGAGAGTTGGCTATGAAGCCTTTGGATGTATTCGTTCTCGCGGTGGGCTGCGTCGACAAGTTTTGTGTCTGTCGCCTCCATACCGGGTTCGGTTCCTAAGTCTTTTGGCGGTCTGCTTGGGCGGCCAGAGCTCAAAGGTTTGCGTCGGTTGCGCTTCAGAAAAGCTTCGGTCAATGCCGCGACAAAGACAACCGCAACAATCGCCGAAACTATTGCGCCTGTAATCACTCAGGCACCTTCGTGGTCAGTGCCAAAGCATGTAACTCGCCCTGACTACCGGCCATTTTGTCTTTCAACGCCGCATAGACGGCACGTTGTTGTTGCACGCGGTTCTGACCGCGAAAGCTCTCGTCCACCACTTCGGCGGCATAGTGATTCCCGTCACCGGCCAGATCGGTGATGGTGATTTTTGCGTCCGGGAAGGCCTCGCGGATAAGGGCTTCGATTGCGGATGCTTCCATGGCCATGTTCAGAACCTCGTGTGTGTTTCAACTCAATCTAAGATCGGGGGCAGGGGGCCGCAAGGGCTAGCGGCGCGTCGCGGCATCGCGAAAACTGGTCAACACCGCGCGCGCGTCGGACAAAAGCCCGGCCTGCTCGGCAGCTGCCAGCGTGGCCGCTGTCCATGCGGGAGCGGGCAAAAGGGTTTTCAGCATGTTCTGGCGCGCGGCTTCTTGGGTTGGGTTCAGGGGCAGGAGTTCGGCCACACGGAACATCTCGATCATGTCGCAAATCGCGCGCATACGGCGGTAAGCTTCGGATATGTCTTCAAGCAGTTGACGATCTTTGCGCCAGCGTTTGCGCGGGAAGATATGCGTCATCACGTAAGGTCCGGCCCCTTTGCAGTCAAACCGCGCACAGCCCGGAAACCCCTGATCTTCTAGACTTTCGTGGATGCGGCACAGGTTGTCGCTGCCAAGGTGGCGGCATGGCGCCAGCGCTCGTTTGTCAAAGGCGAAATCGTCGCCTGCGTCAAATCCCGGAGCGACACAGCACAACCCCGCGCAGGACGCGCAATCGGCGACGAGCGCGGTCATGTCCTGAGGATCGGGTGCCGTTGCCATGGATTAACGGTGCGCCTGATCAAATCCCGTGCGGAAGATCTGAGACAATTCGGCAAGCGGGGCTTCTGAACCACCCATCTTAACCGTGTCGCCCGCAAAACGACCGACCGACGCGACAGGGATGCCCAGATTGCCGGCTTCAATCATCAGTGCCTCGGCCTGATCAAAATTACAGGCCACCAGATACCGACCCTGATCTTCGCCAAACAGCGTCGCTGTGTCAGCAGTGTCGAGTGTGACACCCACGCCGCCGGCCTCGGCCATCTCAAACGCAGCGAGGGCAAGGCCTCCGTCTGACAGGTCAGAACAGGCTTTGATCAAGGCGCGGTTTGCGCGGATAAATTCGCCATGTTTCTTTTCGGCTGCAAGATCTACATGTGGCGCGTCTCCATCCTCGCGGTTGAAAACCTCGGCCAACAGCGCAGACTGGCCAAGATGACCACGGGTTTCGCCAACAACCAGAGCCACGTGACCGTCGCGCGCAACACCGTCGATCATCTCATCAAGGTTGCTCAGCAGTCCGACAGCGCCGATGGTTGGTGTCGGCAGAATGCCAGTGCCATCGGTTTCGTTGTAGAGCGAGACGTTGCCCGAAACGATTGGCACATCCAGAGCAGCGACCGCTTCGCCAATCCCTTTGATAGCGCCCACCAATTGCCCCATGATCTCGGGCTTTTCGGGGTTGCCGAAGTTCAGATTGTCGGTGGTTGCAAGGGGCTTAGCACCGACGGCCGTCAGGTTGCGATAGGCTTCGGCAACGGCTTGCTTGCCACCTTCAAACGGGTTGGCATGCACATAGCGCGGAGTCACATCTGAAGTGAAGGCAATAGCCTTGTCAGTTCCGTGCACCCGCACGATGCCTGCACCCAATCCGGGCGCGCGCACGGTGTCGGCCATGACCATATGGTCATATTGTTCGTAAACCCATTGTTTTGCCGCATAATTGGGCGAGCTGATCAGGGCCTTCAAGCCGTCAATCGCGTCTATTTCCGGCACGTCCGACAACGCGTCTACGGCCGGAGTTTCGACCCATGGACGGTCATACTCTGGCGCGCGTCCCGACAACGGGGACAGGGGAAGATCAGCCTTCACCTCGCCATTGTGCATGATCAAAAAGCGATCTTCGGCCAGCGTTTCCCCGACGATAGCGAAGTCAAGATCCCACTTTTCGAACACGGCGCGGGCTTCGGCCTCTTTTTCCGGCTTCAGCACCATGAGCATCCGCTCCTGGCTTTCTGACAGCATCATTTCGTAAGCCGTCATGTTGTCTTCGCGCTGTGGGACGTCTTCGAGGTTCAGCTTGACGCCCAAACCACCTTTGTCGCCCATTTCGACCGCTGAACAGGTCAGGCCAGCGGCACCCATATCCTGGATCGAGATCACGGCCCCTGTCTGCATCAGCTCCAGCGTGGCTTCCATCAGGCGTTTTTCGGTGAACGGATCGCCGACCTGCACCGTTGGGCGCTTGTCTTCAATCGTGTCGTCAAATTCTGCTGACGCCATTGTCGCCCCGCCAACGCCATCGCGGCCTGTCTTGGCACCAAGATAAACGACGGGCATGCCGACACCGGACGCAGCGGAATAGAAGATCTTGTCTGTGTCGGCCAACCCAGCGGCAAATGCATTCACAAGGCAGTTGCCGTTATAAGCTGAATGAAAGCGCACTTCGCCGCCGACATTGGGCACGCCAAAACAGTTGCCATAGCCGCCGATGCCTTCGACAACACCATTCACAAGCTGTTTGGTTTTGGGGTGATCAACCTCACCGAAGGACAGCGAGTTCATCGCGGCTATTGGACGCGCGCCCATCGTGAAGACATCGCGTAGGATGCCGCCTACGCCGGTGGCCGCGCCCTGATAAGGCTCGATGTACGAGGGGTGGTTATGGCTTTCCATTTTGAAGACAACCGCCTGACCATCACCGATATCGACGATGCCCGCGTTTTCGCCGGGTCCGCAAATGACCTGAGGGCCTTCGGTGGGAAGCGTCCGCAGCCATTTCTTTGAGGATTTGTAGGAACAATGCTCGTTCCACATGGCCGAGAAGATACCAAGTTCGGTAAATGTCGGCTCGCGACCAATGATTTCGAGGAGCAACTCATACTCGTCGGATTTCAACCCGTGTGCGGCAATCAGGTCCTCGGTGATCTTTGGCTCGGTCATGCCCGTTCCCCCTTAGGCTTTCGTTGGCGTCTTTTAGGCGATGCCTGCAGGATGGGAAAGAGCAAAGGCATAGGCCACAAAGGCCCAAAGGGGCGTTTGAGAAAAAAAGAGGCCGGGCAGAGCCCGGCCAAGTCCAACAGGGAGGTAAAAGCCAACTAGAGCGAAGCTCAACTATTGGCTTTGAACAAGAGTTAGGGTTCTGGGCGCGCCGGATCAAGGGAAAATGCTGCATTGCAGCTATGTGCGGAATGCATATCTGCGCCGAAAAAACGGGACGCAATCTCTAATAGGTAGAGTGGATGTCAGATAATCCCTGATTTTAGAACAGGTTAAGCACCACTTTCGGTGGACGATGGTATACATTCGAATCTGTCGCCGTATTTTGATTGTTGCAAAAAAACATCATTTCCGGTGCTGTATTTTTATCAAGATCTGAAAAACCTCAGTCCTGACGGGCCTTGCGATGCTCTATCAGCTCTTCAATGACAAAATCACGGAACGCTTCGATGCGCTTAGATGCCCGCAATTCTTCGGGGTAGGCAAGGAAAACCGGTATCTCTTTGCTTTCGATGTTGGGCAATACGCGCTGGATTTGCGGAATGTCGTGGGTGACGTAGTCAGGCAGCATGCCTATCCCGAGATTATTCAGGACGGCTTGCAACACGCCAAAATAGTTATTCACGGTCAAAAGAGATTTCACGTCATATGTCATCAACTCGCGCGCCAAATCCGCGCCGGCCCTGACTTGGGCAGAGGATGTATTCTGACAAATCAACCGATGTACGGACAGATCATCAAGCGTCTCTGGTGTGCCGTTTTCTTTCAGGTAGGCGGGTGTTGCATATAAGCGCATTCGTACATCCATCAGCCGTTTTCGAATAAGATCGGCCTGGCTGGGTTCCTTCATGCGGATTGCGACGTCGGCTTCGCGCATGGGAAGGTCCAGTACGTGTTCGTCCATCATCAAGTCGATTTTGAGATCTGGATATTTCGCGTAAAGTTTCGACAAGCGCGGCGCCAGCCAAAGCGATCCAAAGGCGGTTGTCGTGGTGACGCGCAATTCGCCAAACACTTCTTCCTTACTGTCGCGGATGCGGGCGACGGCAGCTTCGATCCGCTGATTTATCGCCCGTGAGGCATCAAAAAGAAGCTCGCCTTGCTCGGTTAGAATCAGTCCGCGAGCGTGGCGGTGGAAAAGCGTGGCATTCAGACTTTCTTCGAGCGCCCGGATCTGGCGTGACACTGCTGATTGAGACAAATGCAGTGCATCGCCCGCATGGGTCAAAGACCCCGCATCTGCCACAGCGTGAAATATTCTGAGCTTGTCCCAATCCATGGCGAAATAACCGATATCTGTTAGCGCTGAAAACTTTGCACAGTGTTATCATCAAAAACACGTTGATTTCCAGCACGGATTGGAATGCGAAATCATTTGATAGGTCATAAGTTTTGACCTATAATCAATCCCAATCCAGTTATCTCTGTAACGTAATGGGAGGTGCGTCATGGGCAAGCCAGACATCACTCTGAACGACCGATTTGACCTGAGCAAAGAACAGGTTCTTTTGAATGGCACGCAAGCTCTTGTGCGCCTGATGCTCATCCAGAAAGAACGCGACCGGGCAGCCGGCCTGAACACGGCGGGATATGTGACTGGCTATCGCGGGTCGCCCTTGGGCGCTGTTGACCTGTGGATGGGCCGATCCAAAAAGGTGCTAGAGCCCAATGACATCAAGTTTCATCCCGGACTGAACGAAGATCTGGCCGCAACGGCTTTGTGGGGAAGCCAGCAAGCAGAGCTGCGCGGCGAAGGCAGCCATGATGGCGTCTTTGGTCTGTGGTATGGCAAGGGACCGGGCGTGGACCGGACCGGCGACGTGATGCGCCATGCCAATATGGCCGGCACCAGCCCGCATGGTGGTGTGTTGATGGCGATGGGGGATGATCATACTGGCGAAAGCTCGACCGTGCTGCACCAGTCTGACTGGGCAATGGTGGACGCTTACATCCCGGTTCTCAGCCCGGCTGGTGTTCAGGAAATTCTGGACTACGGCGTTTATGGCTATGGTCTGAGCCGGTTTGCCGGGGTCTGGGCTGGCCTGAAAGTGATGAAAGACACGGTCGAGGCCACATCGGTTGTCGATGGACGTCCCGACCGCATGGAACTGGTTACACCGGAATTCGTCATGCCCGAAGGCGGGCTGAACATCCGTTTGGGCGACAAACCAGTGCCGCAAGAGGCGCGGATGATCGACTATAAGCGTTTCGCGGCCGAAGCCTATGCCCGCGCCAACCGGATTGACCAACGCAAATGGGGCAAAGCAGGCGCGAAGATCGGGTTTGTGGCTGCGGGTAAGAACTGGCTGGATCTGGTTCATGCGCTTGGCCTGCTGGGCATTGACGAGGCCGAGGCCGAACGGCTTGGCATTACCACATACAAAGTGGGGCAGACCTTCCCGTTGGATATGGACAGTTTCCACGAATGGGCCGAAGGGCTCGACCTGATCGTCGTAGTGGAAGAAAAACGCAAGCTGATGGAAGTGCAGATCAAAGAAGCGATCTTTGACGACCGCGATGCACGGCGCGTCTATGGTTGGCACAAAGGCGACACATGGGAAAACGGCCGTCGGTTGGAATTGTTCCCGACCCGCTATGCTCTGGACCCGATCATGATTGCCGAAAAGATCGGTGAAATCCTGATCGAAGAAGGGCGCGGAACGGAGTCGGTCAAAGCAGGGTTGACCCAGCTGGCCGAAGCAAAGAACGCTGACAACGCACCGGATATCGCCGCGCGGCTGCCGTTCTTCTGTTCGGGCTGTCCGCACAATACCTCGACCAAACTGCCGGACGGGTCGCGCGCCTATGCCGGGATTGGCTGCCATTATATGGTCCAGTGGATGGATCGCGATACTGTCGGCTTCACCCAAATGGGGGGTGAAGGCGCGAACTGGATTGGAGAGGCTCCGTTCTCGACCACCAAGCATGTGTTCCAGAACCTTGGCGACGGAACCTATAACCACTCGGGCAATTTGGCGATCCGGGCGGCTTTGGCGTCGGACGCCAATATCACCTACAAGATCCTATACAACGATGCGGTCGCGATGACGGGCGGGCAGACCAACGAAGGCGGCTTGGACGCCGAACGCATTGCGCGCGAAGTCCAGGCGATGGGCGTAAAAGATATCTTCCTTGTCTATGATGACAAAGAGGATGTGGATCTGTCAGCTTTCCCAAAAGGTTTGTCGCATCACACCCGGGACGAGCTGCTGTCTGTCGAAAGGAAATGTCGCGAGATCAAAGGTGTATCGGTTATCCTTTACATCCAGACCTGCGCGGCCGAGAAACGCCGCCGCCGCAAGCGCGGGCAGTTCCCTGACCCGGACAAGCGCGTTTTCATCAACACCGACATTTGCGAAGGGTGTGGCGATTGCGGGGTTCAATCGAACTGCGTGTCCATCGTTCCAGTGGAAACCGAGCTGGGCCGCAAACGTGCCATTGACCAATCCAGCTGTAACAAGGATTTCAGCTGCGTAAACGGGTTCTGCCCCAGCTTCGTCACCGTTGAGGGCGCGAAGCTGAAGAAATCGGCCACCGCCGAGGTGGATATTCCTGATCTGCCAGCGCCAGCACTTCCCGCCATCGATGGGACGTTCAACACCGTGATCACTGGTGTCGGGGGCACGGGCGTTGTGACCATTGGTGCGATCATGGCGCAAGCGGCGCATATCGACGGCAAAGGCGTCGGCATGATGGAGATGGCCGGTCTGGCCCAGAAAGGCGGCGCCGTAACCGTGCACCTTCGGCTTGCGGAGCAGCCCGACGATATCTCGGCAATCCGCGTGGCGACGGGCGAATGCGACGCGCTGATCGGGTGTGATCTGGTCGTTTCGGCAGCGTCCACGACATTGGGTCTGACCAAAACCGGGCGCACAGGTGCAGTTGTTGATAGCCACGAGACCGTAACAGGTGAGTTCACGCGCAACACCGATTTCGCCATCCCCGGCGACCGGCTGGAATTGTCGCTTGAAGCACGGCTGCGCGACCGCGTGTCGATGTTTGATGCGACAGAACTGGCACAGGCGCTGATGGGCGATAACATCTTTTCGAACATGATGGTTCTTGGCGCGAGCTGGCAGGCGGGTATCGTTCCGCTGACCCATGACGCGTTGATGTATGCTATTGAGCTGAACGGGCAGGCGGTTGAGCGTAACAAACGGGCGTTCGAACTTGGACGCTGGGCGGTTTTGCACCCGGACGAGGCGAAAAAAATGATCGGCGGCGAAGTGGTCGAAAAACCAAAGACGCTGGCCGAGGTTATCGACTTTCGTGCAGATCATCTGAAGACCTATCAGAGTGCGCGGCTGGCAAAACGTTATCGTACTTTTGTTGATCAAATGCCCGAAGACCTGAAGGAACCGGTGGCGCGCAGTTATCACAAACTGTTGGCCTATAAGGATGAATATGAGGTTGCGCGCATGTTGTGTGAAACCCGCAGCAAGGCCGAGGCTGAGTTTGATGGCGATCTTAAGCTGACCTATCATCTGTCACCGCCGATGCTGAGCGGCGAGGACGCCAATGGGCGGCCTAAGAAACGCGCCTTTGGGGCGTGGTTTGAGACGGTAGCCCCTTGGTTGGCCAAGATGAAAGTGTTGCGGGGCACACCGTTTGACCCGTTTGGGCGGGCAGATGAACGCCGCACGGAACGCGCGCTGATTGCCGAGTATCAGGCGGACATGAAAGCCATTGCGGCAGGATTGACCGACGACAATCTGGCAATAGCGGGAGAGCTTGCCGCGCTGCCGTTGACGATCCGTGGCTTTGGCCCCGTGAAGGAGGCGAACGTCAAAAAAGCTGCAGCCCGCCGTGCTGAACTGCTGGCGCAATTCGATGGAATGGCCCCAATGGCCCATGCGGCAGAATAAAACCTGATAGCGCTGCGACGCCGCACCTAGGCGGATAATCGTCGCAGCGCGCAATCGGCGATGGATTTTCACGGCGAACGGACCTATGGCTTGCACAATTGCAAAACGAACGGGACCATAGACGATGGCAGTGGGCATTTTCGATTCAGGACTAGGTGGTTTGACGGTGCTTGATGCCGTAGCGAAACGCCTGCCGGATGTGGATTTCATCTACTATGCCGACAGCGCGCACGCGCCATATGGCGTGCGGGATGCAGATGACATCTACAACCTGACCACACAGGCGGTGCAAGCGCTTTGGGATCAGGGTTGCGATCTGGTCATTCTTGCTTGCAACACCGCATCTGCCGCCGCGCTGCGCCGGATGCAGGAAAGCTGGATCCCTGGCGACAAGCGTGTGTTGGGCGTCTTTGTCCCCCTTATCGAAGCGATGACCGAGCGGGACTGGGGCGACAACTCGCCGCCACGCGAGGTGGCTGTGAAACATGTGGCGCTGTTTGCAACGCCAGCCACGGTGTCCAGCCGCGCGTTTCAGCGCGAACTGGCGTTCCGGGCCATTGGTGTCGACGTCGAGGCGCAGGCCTGTGGTGGTGTCGTTGACGCCATCGAAGAGGGCGACATGATCCTGGCCGAAGCATTGGTGCGCAGCCATGTGGATGCTCTGAAACGAAAAATGCCGAAGCCTGAAGCCGCCATTTTGGGCTGCACGCATTACCCGCTGATGGAAGAAATCTTCCAGAGCGCCTTGGGCGATGGTGTGCAGGTGTACAGCCAAGCCAATCTGGTGGCCGAAAGTCTTGCGGATTACCTGAGCCGGCACCCCGACATGCGTGGAAGTGCTTCAGGATCGAAATTCCTGACCACCGGTGATCCGGCTCGGGTTTCAAACCGCGCGACGCAGTTTCTGCGACGAAAGATCACGTTCGAAGCGGCCTGATTGAAGGCCGCGCACAAAAGCACTACATCTTTCTTCGAACTCGCAGGAGGTCATGATGACCCACAAAATAGCCATCCTTGGTGCATCCGGTTATACCGGCGCCGAACTTGTCCGGTTGATCGCCACCCATCCGACGATGGAAATTGTCGCTCTGTCCGCTGACCGTAAGGCCGGGATGCAAATGGCAGATGTCTATCCGCAACTGCGTCATCTTGATCTGCCAAAGCTGGTCACAGTGGACGAGATTGATTTCGCACAGGTCGATCTGGCCTTTGCAGCCTTGCCACATGGGTTGAGCCAGGCTTTGGTCCGCGATTTGCCTGAGACGGTAAAAGTTGTCGATCTGGGTGCGGACTTCCGGCTGCGCGATCCGGCGGCGTATGAGAAATGGTATGGCGCGCCGCATGTCGCGACCGAATTGCAGAAAGAAGCGGTGTATGGCCTGACCGAGTTCTATCGCGATGACATTCGGAATGCGCGGTTGGTAGCGGGCACCGGTTGCAATGCCGCGACCGTGCAATTTGCACTGCGCCCGTTGATTTCTGCAGGGTTGATCGATCTTGATCGGATCATCTGTGACCTGAAGAACGGTATTTCAGGGGCCGGCCGGTCGCTGAAGGAAAACATGTTGTTCGCCGAGCGTTCAACCGACGTGCAAGGCTACGCCCAAGGCGGCAAGCACCGCCATCTGGGCGAGTTTGATCAGGAGTTTTCGAAACTCGCGGGTCGCGATGTCAGGATCATGTTCACGCCGCACCTTGTGCCGGTGAACCGCGGCATTCTGGCGGATTGCTATGTTGACGGGGATGCGGACAAGATTCACGCAGCCTTGGTTGAGCAATATCAAGACGAACCATTCGTGACTGTGCTACCCAAAGGCCAACTGCCCGGTATGGGGCATGTCATGGGGTCGAACCTATGCCACTTGGGTGTCGTGGGCGACCGTGTGCCGGGGCGTGCATTGGTGGTATCGGCACTGGATAACCTGTGTAAAGGGTCGTCCGGTCAGGCGATGCAGAACGCGAACCTCATGCTGGGTGAGGATGAGACGGCGGGGCTGATGATGCCCCCGGTCTTTCCATAAGCTTTCGAAAAGGAGTCGATAATGGCTGGTTTGAAAAGTCTGAAGAAAACGCGGCGCATCCAGATCATCATTCTGGCATTTGTCGCGCTTGCGATCTCGACCGGGTTGATCGGATATGCGCTGAAGGACGGGATCAACTATTACCGGTCCCCGACCGAGGTGCTGGCTGAACCGCCCCGTTCGGACGAGGTGTTCCGAATGGGTGGACTGGTGTCAGATGGCACGTTGGTGCGTGGTCAAAGCGAGACGGTGACCTTTTCCGTCACTGACGGGGCAGCAGTCGTGCCGGTCAGCTATACCGGCGTGTTGCCTGATCTTTTTGCTGAAAACCAAGGCATGATTGGCACCGGAACCTACGTAGATGGCACATTCCAAGCCACGGAAATCCTTGCCAAACACGACGAGGATTATATGCCGAAAGAAGTAATCGACAGCCTCAAGGAAACTGGCGTCTACGTCGAGCCGACCTCCTGATTTGAGGTTTCTTAACGCTTCTTAACCAGCCTTACCCCCATGTTTGACATGCGGGGTAAAGGCGCACATGAAAAGCGTTGAAGAAATAGCGACCGAGATTGTCGCCCGCGAGGGCGGCTTTGTGAACGACCCGGACGATCCGGGCGGGGCGACGAAATACGGCGTAACCATCCACACGATGCGCCGCCTTGGGCTGGATCTGGATCGTGACGGGCAAGTGACGTCATCGGACGTCAATGCGCTGACCCGCGATCAGGCCCGTGACATCTTCCTGAAGCACTATTTTCAAAAGCCTCGGCTGGCTGAACTGCCGCATCCCTTGCAGGCTTCCGTCTTCGATATGTATGTCAATGCCGGCAGCAATGCGGTGCGCGTGTTGCAGCAACTGTTCGCCAAGATGGGCTATGAACTGGCCATTGATGGCAAGCTGGGGCCGCAAACGCTTGGTGTCGCGCGCGCTGCGATGAAGG
The DNA here is from genome assembly GCF_025140835.1 of Aliiroseovarius sp. M344. Taxonomy (NCBI): domain Bacteria; kingdom Pseudomonadati; phylum Pseudomonadota; class Alphaproteobacteria; order Rhodobacterales; family Paracoccaceae; genus Aliiroseovarius; species Aliiroseovarius sp. M344. The sequence goes on along the minus strand of NZ_CP081153.1, from coordinate 2,230,524 downwards.
CAGCGCCGGAGCATCTGGTTGATGCCTACGGGATCGAGCGGCGCAACTATTATTACCGACTGGCTGATCGCCGTCCGAAATCACGCAAATATGCCAAACGCCGTGACGGCGGGAAGGGCGGGTGGATTGCACGCGCCGAAGCCTTCTTGTCCGCAAAATACCATTTCTCTGATCAAGATCATCACGAAAGGACCGCAGCATGGGGCTGATTGGTAACATTTTCAATGTGTTGTTTGGCCCGGGCGGCAATGTCGTTCGCCAGACCGCAGAAGTATTTCGTGAGAACACCGAGGCCGCATCAGCCCGCGACAGCGAAGTGCAGATGACAGCACTTGCCGCCTATCGCGCCGAGTTCGCGGCAGCACATACCGGGCGATTCAACCGATTTATGGATGGGCTAAACAGGCTTCCCCGCCCAGCCCTTGCGCTGTCGACGCTGGGCTTGTTCGCTGCGGCGATGATCAGCCCTGACTGGTTTGCGGCACGCATGCATAGTGTCGCCTTGGTGCCTGAACCGCTGTGGTGGCTTATGGGCGTGGTCGTGAGCTTCTATTTCGGTGCCCGGCATCAGATCAAAGGGCAGGAGTTTCAGCGCGCGATTGCCGTGACCTTGTCGCGTGAAAACGAGTTGAGACGGGCGCAGTCTGATCGCCCGAAATCGCCATCCGTTTTCCGGCCCGCTGTTTCTGCGGACACTTCGCCCGTCAGACCGCATCGGGTGCGGGCAGGGGTCGATGTCTCGGACAACGCCGCACTGGCCGATTGGCAGGAGGCGCGGCGTGGCCACTGAGATGCTTCTGAACCTCGTGGCAGAACACGGGCCGTGGGTACTGTTGGTGTTCTATCTGCTGTACCGAGACTTGCAAAAGGATCAGGCCACCCGGGCTGTTTTGGACAAGAATTCCTCCATACTGATCGAGATTACGACCATCATCCGCGAACGCCTGCCTGCTGGCGGAGGGCGGGCGCTATGACCCGCATGATTTTGCGCCTCAGACACTGGGTTTGGGCCATTATGGTTGGCACGCGCTTTCAAAAGTCACTTGAACATAACGAACATGCAGCGGCCGAATTAGATGCGGTTGTGCGAGAGGTCTTGCAAAAATGAAACAAGCATTCGGTCTTATGATGTTTCTTGCCGTGCTGCTGCAACTTGGTTACCTGGTCGCGGGCTATGACGCGATGTATCAGATTGGATATGGCGCAATCACCCTGATGGGGCTGATGATTTCGCTCACGTTTCTGTGGCTATATGTGCAGCGCGCGACGCCGCTGGCTTTGGGCATGGCCTATAGCTGGTCCGGGGCAAGCCTTGTTCTGGGGTGGTGGTGGATCTTTGCGTTGGCAGGCGAACCCGTCGTGATGACACAAAGTACCGCACATTTTGTACCACTTGCCCTTTATCTTGCCGGAGCGCTTTTGCACTTCAGCGTCATACACCGATCATTTGGATGCCATGGGTTGACCTTTCTATGGCCGGTCTTGGCAGCTGCGATCCTGTCCACAATCATCTATCTGGCCATTTAGCGACCACAAACCCGTGACCAGACGCCGCAGAGGGCTAGGCCCCGCCCGCGACTCCCTTTAAGGTCGCGTTCATGATTACAGAGCTTGGACATTTTGCGCTGATCTTAGCGCTGGGCGTGGCGGTCGTGCAGATGATCGTTCCACTGATTGGGGCACATAAAGGCTGGCACGGCTGGATGGATCTGGCGGTGCCTGCTGCCACGATCCAATTCCTTCTGGTGTTTGCGTCTTTTCTGGCGCTGACATACGCCTTTGTGACGTCGGACTTTTCGGTCCAGCTGGTCACGTTGAATTCGCATTCCGCCAAACCGATGCTTTACAAAGTGTCGGGCGTGTGGGGCAATCACGAAGGCTCGATGTTGCTGTGGGTGTTGATCGTAACGCTGTTTGGCGCAATGGCCGCGTGGTTTGGGGGCAACCTGCCGCAACGCCTGAAAGCGCGGGTGCTTGCAGTGCAAAGCTCGATCGCGGTGGCGTTTCTGGGCTTCGTTTTGTTCACCTCGAACCCTTTTGTCCGGATCGCTCAGCCGCCCTTTGACGGGCGCGATCTGAATCCGCTTTTGCAAGACCCTGGCTTGGCCTTCCACCCGCCCTTCCTGTATCTCGGCTATGTCGGCCTTTCGATGGCATTTTCTTTCGCCGTCGCCGCTTTGATCGAGGGTCGAATTGATGCCGCGTGGGGCCGCTGGGTGCGCCCATGGACGCTTGCCGCCTGGATTTTCCTGACCATTGGAATCGGCCTTGGTAGCTGGTGGGCGTATTATGAACTTGGTTGGGGTGGGTTCTGGTTCTGGGACCCGGTTGAGAACGCATCATTCATGCCGTGGCTTTTCGCCGCCGCACTGTTGCATTCCGCCATTGTGGTTGAGAAACGCGAAAGCCTGAAAAGCTGGACCATTCTGCTGGCGATCCTTGCCTTCGGGTTTTCACTGATCGGCACGTTTATTGTGCGGTCAGGCGTCATCACGTCGGTGCACGCTTTTGCGTCTGACCCTGAACGCGGCGTCTTCATCCTGATGATTTTGGCGTTTTTCACCGGCGGCGCTTTGACGTTGTTTGCCGCGCGCGCGGGCACGATGGAGGCACGGGGTGTCTTCGGTTTCGTAAGCCGAGAAAGCGCGCTGGTGTTGAATAACATCCTGCTGGCTGTCTCGTCCCTTGTTGTATTCGTGGGCACAATCTGGCCGCTGATCGGCGAGATATTTGGCCGCAAAATTTCAGTCGGCGCACCGTTTTTTGAGGCTGCCTTCACACCTTTCATGGTGGTGCTGGCCTTGGTGCTTCCCGTCGGGGCCATGTTACCTTGGAAGCGCGCCAAGCTGGGCCGCGTGATCAAGCCGCTCGCGCCTGCCTTTGGCCTTGCCGTGGCCGTTGGTGCGCTGGTCTGGGCAATGCAGACCGGTAAAACGGCGCTGGGCCCGATTGGCATGTTTCTTGGCACATGGCTGGTTGCTGGTGCTTTGGTCGACTTGGCTGGCCGAACCGGGCGGGGGACTGTTTCAAACCGTCTTTCCCGACTGACACGTTTGCCTCGATCAGATTGGGGCAAGCTTGCAGCGCATTCCGGGTTTGGGATCACCGTCATGGGCATCTCGGGCCTGATGGCGTGGAGTGTCGAAGACATCCGCGTGGCAGAGATTGGTAAAAGCTTCACCGTCTCAAATTATGAAATCACGTTGATGAATGTCGGACGCGAGCAAGGGCCAAACTATGTGACAACAAAGGCTGAAATGCTCGTCTCACAAAACGGGCAACCGGTGACGACGCTTTATCCCGAAAAACGCGTTTATCCGGTGCAGTCGATGCCGACCACGGAGGCCGCCATCGCAAATGGATTTTGGCGCGATATCTACTTGGTTATTGGTGACCCGCAGGATGGTGGCGGTTGGGCGGTGCGAACCTTCATCAAGCCGTTCGCCAACTGGATCTGGGCTGGGTCGATCATCATGGCCTTGGGCGGTCTGATGAGCCTGACGGACCGTCGGTTCCGGGTGGCGGCGGGGGCGGGAAAGTCACGCATGCAGGGGGTGCCCGCTGAATGAGACGGTTTGTCTTTCCGACAGTTCTGGCTTTGACCCTTGCGGCGACGCCTGTCTTTGCTGTCAATCCAGACGAGGTGCTGGCGGACCCGGCGCTGGAAGAGCGTGCCCGCAATATCTCGGCCGATCTGCGGTGCGTGGTGTGCCGGGGCGAGAATATCGACGAAAGCAATGCCGCGATTGCGCGGGATTTGCGGCTTTTGGTGCGCGAACGTCTTGTGGAGGGCGACAGCAATGGCGAGGTCGTGGATTTCATCGTCGAGCGATATGGCGAGTATGTCCTGATGAAGCCCAACAGCTCGGGGGCCAATGTGGTTCTCTGGGCGGCTGGCCCAGCGCTGTTCATCGCCGCGCTGATCGCGGGCGGGCTGTATTTGCGCCGGCGTTCCCAAGCCAACGAGACCGCATCAGCATTGTCAACGGATGAAGAAGCCCGGCTGAAAGAGCTGTTAAAAGACTGATTCCACACAGCGCTGGTGTTGCCGATGCATGTTTTTGCCAATGTGACGGAGCGTTCACCTTTACCTGACCAGCTGGTCGGGTATTCTGCCTGAAACTTGCGGGAGGACCCAATGAACTACGAAACGATCACGGTCGACGTCACCGATGGGCTGGCAGTGCTGACACTGAACCGCGCCGATGTGATGAATGCGCTGAACACCCAGATGCGCGCAGAAATGACTCATGCTGTCAAAGACGCTGGCCAAACCGCGCGCGCGCTGGTCATGACCGGGGCTGGACGCGCCTTCTGCTCGGGCCAAGATTTGGGTGATCGGGCAAACGCGGCCCATGTTGATCTGGAACGCACCCTGCGTGATGAATACGAACCGCTGCTGGACGCCATCTACAACAGCCCCATTCCGACCATTGCCGCTGTAAACGGCGCGGCGGCAGGGGCAGGGGCGAACATCGCACTGGCGGCGGACGTTGTGATCGCGGCTGAAAGCGCGTTTTTCATGCAGGCCTTTTCGCGCATCGGCCTGATCCCTGATGCGGGGGGCACCTATTGGATGCCGCGCCAGATGGGGTTTGCCAAAGCGATGGGTGCGGCGCTGTTCGCAGAAAAAACCCCCGCGCGTGAGGCTGCCGATTTGGGACTTATCTGGGAATGTGTCGCGGATGATGAGTTCGAGGCCGTCTGGCGCAAACGCGGCGCGCATCTGGCGAAGGGACCGACGCTGTCCTATCGCAATATCAAGAAAGCCCTGCGCGCGTCGATGAGCAACACGCTGGATGAACAACTGGCGCTTGAGGCGAAGCTGCAAGGCGAATGTGGCAATTCACGCGACTTCAAAGAAGGCGTTCTGGCGTTTCTTGAGAAGCGCAGCCCGAATTACGAGGGTCGTTAAGGGTTACGTCAGATCCCAGGGCTGTCGCCCGGCCTCAAAGACATCTTTGCCGCGCACAAACAGCGCCGGATCGTCAAGCGCACCTGCGTAAACGGCGATTGCATCGGGCATGCGGGACGTCGCTTTCAACAGTGGCGATCCGCAATCCCGGCAGAATATGAATTCCAACATCGACCCGGAATCCGCCCTTTGGCGGTATGTTTTCGTTGGGCCTTTGGTCATCAGGGCGTCGCGTCGCACCATCATTTGCGGGGCGTGGCCCGCGCCTGTGACATGCTGGCAATCCCGGCAGTAGCATTGAAGTGTGAAACCTATTTCGCCTGTATAGTCGAATTGGCATGCGCCACACAGACACCGGCCAGACAGATAGTGAGACATGTTCACCCCCCTTGGTAGGTCAGACTAACCCGTCCCCTGAATCGTGCCATGAAAACAAAAAAAGCCGCCGAAATCGGCGGCTTTTCTCTGGTAAATTTACCTTAGCGTTTTTTGACATCCACATAGTCGCGCATTGTCTCGCCCAGATACAGCTGGCGGGGACGGCCGATTTTCTGACCCGGATCGCCCAGCATCTCTTTCCACTGCGAGATCCAGCCAACGGTGCGGCTCAGGGCAAAGATCGGCGTGAACATCGAGGTGGGGAAGCCCATCGCCTCAAGAATGATGCCCGAATAAAAATCGACGTTCGGATACAGTTTCTTCTCGACGAAATACGGGTCTTCCAGCGCGATGCGCTCCAGTTCCTTGGCAACCTTCAGGGTCTCGTTGTTTTCGATACCCAGCAGGCCCAGAACTTCGTCCGCGCTTTCCTTCATGACTTTCGCACGGGGGTCGAAGTTCTTGTAAACGCGGTGGCCGAAGCCCATCAGGCGGAACGGATCGTTCTTATCCTTGGCGCGGGCCACATATTCCGGGATGCGATCGACCGAACCGATTTCGCGCAGCATCTCAAGACAGGCTTGGTTGGCGCCGCCATGCGCCGGACCCCACAGACAGGCGATACCAGCCGCGATACAGGCAAACGGGTTAGCGCCCGACGACCCGGCCAGACGCACGGTCGAGGTCGATGCGTTCTGTTCGTGGTCAGCGTGCAGGGTGAAGATGCGGTCCATGGCTTTGGACAGGATCGGGTTGACCTCATATTCCTCGCACGGAACGGCAAAACACATGCGCAGGAAGTTCGATGCGTAATCCAGATCATTTTTCGGATAAACGAAGGGCTGACCAACCGAGTATTTAAACGCCATGGCGCAAATCGTGGGCAGCTTGGCGATCATACGGATCGCGGCCACTTCGCGTTGCCATTCGTCATTTACGTCTGTCGAGTCGTGATAGAAGGCCGACATTGCGCCCACAACACCGGTGATGATGGCCATCGGGTGTGCATCGCGGCGGAAGCCCGAGAAGAACTTGATCATCTGCTCATGGACCATCGTGTGGTTGGTCACGCGACTTTCGAAATCGATCAATTCAGCTTCGGTTGGCAGCTCGCCATAAAGCAGCAAATAGCAGACTTCGAGATAGTGCGATTTCTCGGCCAATTGATCGATTGGATAGCCGCGGTACAGCAATTCACCCTTGTCGCCATCGATGAAGGTGATCGTCGAGTCGCAGCTAGCGGTCGAGGTAAACCCAGGATCATAGGTGAACACGTCGCCTTGAGCATAAAGCTTGCGGATATCGATCACATCGGGACCCGCGGTGGGCGAATACATCGGTAGCTCTAGCTCCTTGTCACCAAAGGTGAGCTTCGCAGTTCCAGTCGGTTTGGCCATTCTATAATCCCTTCGTGTTCGTATCTTGTCGCGCCTCCCCCGGATGGATCAGGCACGCCTGCATATTCTATGCGCTTGCATCCTCAAGGCGCGCAATAGATTCGTCGCGGCCCAGAACAAGCATCATATCGAATACGCTGGGGGTCACGGCGCGACCGGCCAGTGCTGCACGCAGCGGAGCGGCCAGTTTGCCAAATTTGGTACCATGAGCTTCTGCAAGCCCGTTCAGGATCCCTTCCAGCGTGTCGCGTTCCCAGCTAGCATTTTGCAGCTGCGGCGTCAATTCTTTCAGTATACCACGGGATACTTCATCCAGTGCGGCAGCCGCTTTTTCGTCCGCGATAATGGGGCGGGAAGTCATTGCAAATGAAGCCTTTTCAAGGAGTTGTGGGAGAGTCTTCGCGCCTGTTTTCAGCACATACATCGCATCCAATAAAAGTCCTCTTTGCTGCGACTGCAAAGGGTTTTGAGCGGTTGCGGCCAAAAATGACTCCAACTCTGCCATAACTTCGGCGTCGTCCATTGCTGACAGGTGCTGCCCCGATAGGTTGTCGAGTTTTTTGAAGTCAAACCGCGCCGGGCTCTTGCCGATTCCCTTCAGATCAAACCATTCCAACGCCTGCGCGTCGGTGAAAAACTCGTCGTCGCCGTGGCTCCAGCCTAATCGCGCCAAATAATTGCGCATTGCACGGGCGGGATAGCCCATGGCCTGATATTCCTCGACCCCCAGCGCGCCGTGGCGCTTTGACAGTTTCTTGCCGTCCGGACCGTGGATCAGGGGAATATGCGCCCAAACGGGCACGTCCCAGCCCATCGCTTGATAGACAAGCTGTTGGCGCGCGGCATTGTTCAGGTGGTCATCCCCGCGAATGGCATGGGTCACGCCCATATCATGGTCATCCACAACGACAGCCAGCATGTAGGTGGGTGTGCCATCGGAACGTAAACAAATCATGTCGTCGAGCTGGTCATTGCGGATCGTGACATCGCCCTGCACAGCATCCTTGATGACCGTCACCCCTTCGCGCGGGGCTTTCAGGCGAATGACATAGGGTGTGTTGGGGTGATTTGACGGATCGGCGTCGCGCCAAGGCGATTGATAGAGCGTGGACTTCCCCTCGGCCTTGGCGTGTTCGCGGAAGGCCTGAATTTCATCCTGCGTGGCGAAGCACTTATAGGCATGACCTGCAGCCAACATCTCGTGTGCGACCTCGGCATGTCGGCCCGCACGGTCAAACTGGCTGACCACCTCGCCGTCGTGATCAAGCCCCAGCCATGCCATGCCCCTCAGGATTGCCGCGGTCGCCTCGGGTGTTGACCGCGCCCGGTCTGTATCTTCGATCCGCAAGAGGAATTTACCGCCACGACCACGGGCAAACAGCCAGTTGAACAGGGCAGTGCGCGCCCCACCAATATGCAGATAGCCGGTGGGCGAGGGGGCGAAACGGGTGACGATCTGATCGGTGGTCATGAAGCGTTAACCTTTTGGAAACCATGCGGACGTTACTCAGGTATCAACGCGCGCCGCGCGCGCAATGAAACCACGGACCGGGCCAGTGTTTCTGTGAAACCGCCAGCCCGTGTTTGTCCCCACAGGCTTTACGCAAAAGGGAGGCCGCGAACAAGGGTGCTGGTCCACAAGTTCCTGACCCGGATCGAGGAAGAACGCGGTCGCCTGTTGCATTGGGCACCGCTTTTTCTGGGCGCGGGGATCGGGCTGTATTTCTCTCTCCAGTCAGAGCCGACGGCGCTGGTTTATGCTGGTGTGATGGTTTTGGTGGGGGCGTGTGTCCTGATCGCAAGATTTTGGCCCTGGGGCGTCGGACCAGTCGCAATGGCGGTTGGCTTGGTGGGGTTGGGCTTCTGTCTGGCCGGGGCGAGGGCGCATTACGTTGCCGCGCCGGTACTTGATTTCCGCTACTATGGCCCGGTCGAAGGGCGGATCGTCAAAATTGACCGGTCGCAGTCGGATGCGGTACGGCTGACGCTTGACCGCGTCCGGCTGGACGATGTCGGCCCAACAAAGCACGCGACAATTGTCCGGGTGTCATTGCATGGCGATCAAGGCTTTCTGACCCCGGCGATCGGCCAACGCATTGCCATGACTGCGCATCTGTCCGGCCCAAATGGCCCGGTCGAACCCGGAGGCTTTGATTTTCAACGTATGGCGTGGTTTCGCGGGATCGGGGCGGTGGGATACACACGGGTGCCCGCGCTTTTGTTGGCGCCTGCAGAGCCGGGGATAACCCTTGCCGTATCCCGCCTGCGGCAAGCGATCTCGGCTTGGGTGCGTGGCGTTCTGCCGGGCGAAACGGGTGCGTTCGCCGCCGCCATAACCACCGGCGACCGATCAACGATGGGCAAGGACACAATCAACGCGTTGCGCGCGTCCAATCTGGCGCATTTGCTTGCGATCTCAGGCCTGCATATGGGGTTATTGACCGGCTTCATCTTTCAAGCAGCCCGCATGGTGCTTAGCCTTTGGCAGGGGCTGGCTTTGCGCTATCCGATCAAAAAACTGGCGGCTTGTATCGCGATCCTTTCGGGTGGTTTCTATCTGGCCTTGTCTGGCGGCAACATCGCGACGGAACGCGCCTTTATCATGGTGGCCACGATGTTTGTGGCCATCCTGTTTGACCGCCGCGCGCTGTCATTGCGTGCTGTCGCTATGGCGGCGCTCATTGTGCTGACTCTTCATCCCGAGGCCTTGGTCGAGCCCGGTTTCCAGATGTCCTTTGCCGCCACCACTGCGCTGGTTGCGGTGTTTGGATGGCTGCGCGACAGGGCGCGCACCGACGACGTCTGGCGCGCGCCAAAATGGTCGCGTCCGATTCTGGCGGTGGTGATTTCGTCATTCGTCGCTGGCATGGCGACGGCCCCGTTTGGGGCGGCACATTTCAATCAGGTCAGCCATTTTGGCTTGCTGGCCAACCTGTTATCGGTGCCGGTCATGGGTGCGCTGATCATGCCGCTGGCGGTGTTGGCAGCGCTGCTGTCTGCAATTGGCCTTGGTTGGGCGCCGATCAAATTGATGGGCCCGCCGATTGACTGGATTATCGGGGTTGCACGGTTTGTGTCCTCGCTTGACGGCGCCACCGGACAAGTGCCCGCGCCGCCGGATGCGGTGCTGCCATTGGTTGCACTGGGAGGTATCTTTGCGACCTTACTGACACGACGCGCCCGCCTGCTGGCGTTACCGCCAATAGCGGCGGCGGCACTGGTCTGGGCGCAGGCCACCCGACCACCGATCCTGATCAGTGCGACAGGTGGGCTGGTCGGGATCATGACCGAGGCTGGGCGTGATCTGTCAAAGCCACGCGGTGAAAGCTTCGCGGCCCTGTCATGGCTCGAAAATGACGGCGACGCCGCCGATCAGGAGACAGCGTTTTCACGGACGGGGCTGTCAGGCGAGGCCGGGCATCTGACGGCCGAGATTGATGGCGCGGTTCTGGTCCATCTGACAGGCCGCAGTGCCGGTGATCGGGTAAGCGACGCTTGCGCCAAGGCCGATATCGTCGTGCTGTCGGGAAAACCGACAGCCACTCCGCCCGCGGGCTGCATAGTGATGGATCGCAAAAGCCTGTCCGAAACCGGGGCAATTGCACTTTGGCCAGATGCTGGAAGCTTCCGCGTTGACACGGCGCGCGCGCGCGCCGGTGACCGGCTATGGGCACGCTAAGGCGCAAGCCTGTTGCCCGCCGCCCGCAAAGCCCCTAGCTTTCCGGCCAAAGGAGCGAGCAATGGTCGAGACAGCAGGGCGCATCACCCTTTGGGGAGTCGAGGTTTTCGTGGCGACAGCCGATGAGCGCTCGATCTCGGTTGCTGCGCGGCGGTTGGGGGCAAGCCCGTCATCGGTCAGCCAGCAACTGACCAATCTTGAAACCGCTCTGGGCACCACCTTGCTTGACCGGTCGGCCCGCCCGATGCGCCTGACACCCGCCGGCGCGCTGTTTCTGAAACGCGCGCAAGCCATCCTGAACGAAGCCGAACAAGCCCGCGCCGAACTTGCGTTGGGGGCGATGTCACAGCTGTCTCGCCTGCGTTTGGGGATGATCGAGGATTTTGACGCAGACGTGACCCCCCGTCTGCTATCGGATCTGGCAAGCGATATGCAGTCCACCCGCTTTCTGCTGGAAACCGGAGCGTCTCACCGCTTGCACGACCAGTTGGATGCGCGTGCGTTGGATGTGATTATCGCGGCTGATACAGGGGCCTCGGCGCCATGGATGGAAGTGCATGCGTTGATGGAAGAGCCGTTCGTCGCAGCCGTACCCAAGGGTGTGATTGGGCGTGGCGATGCGGCGCAGGTACTGCGTGATCTGCCGTTGGTGCAATACACCGCGCGCCACCATATGGGGCGGGTCATCACGGACCATCTGGCGCGGCAGAACATCCGTCTGAACAATCGTTTCGAGCTGGACAGCTATCACGCGATCATGGCGATGGTGGCGTCTGGCGCTGGCTGGACAATCATCACACCCTTGGGATTTTTCCACGCTCAACGCTTCCGGGCGCAGACCGATCTGATCGAACTTCCCTTCGCGCCGATCTCTCGTCGGATCAACCTGACCGCCCGCCAAGGTGTGTTGGGCGCATTGCCAATGGATATGGCGACGCGCACAAAACACATTCTGGAAGACATGATCGTCGCGCCAGCCGCGCAATCTTACCCGTGGCTGGCGGGCAAACTGGCGTTGCTTTAGGCGGCGCTTGTTTTGGATGATCCGGTTTTGACGTCTTGCGCGGCGGCAACAAGCGCGTCAGCGATGAAATCCAGATCAGGTTTTTGCAAGCGCACCGGCAGGCGCGTGTCGCAGGCGCGCATCAGCATGGCGCGGGTCTGCGGCAATTCCCCCTGTCCATCGATGAAATGCCAGTTCCAGAAGGCTCGTGCGTTGTCCGTGCTCATCCCGAACACCTGAACCGAAACTCCACGCACTTTCGCAGCCTCTTGAAAGGCCACGGTGTCTGTATCGCTCATGCCCACAAGGTTGAACTGGATGGAGTCGGGCGCGCGCGTCTCGGCGGACAAGGGCGGGGGCACGTCGATCCACGGGCTTTGGTTCAGCTTGTCGGCCACGTAGTCGTGGTTCTTCAGACCGTCATTCACTCGACGCTCTAGTTCGCCCAGTTGGGGGCGAATGACCGCCGCAGACAGGTTGGACAGCCGTGTGTTGTAAAGCGGCAATTGGTTCTGCCAGCGCGCAAACGCATCTTGCAACGCCGAAGTATTGTCGCCGTGCGGGGCTTTGTGCTTCTTCCAATTGTGCTCGTAAGCGCCCGACATGATCACCGCGCGTGCAATCAGGTCAGCATCATCTGTGATCAGAATTCCGCCTTCGCCAGCGTTCAGCATCTTGTAAGACTGAAACGAGAAGCAGCCAATCTTGCCAATCGTGCCGATCTTGCGTCCGTGCCACTGCGTACCCAGCGAGTGCGCGGCGTCCTCAATCACCGGGACGCCGGCTGCGTCGCACAGGGCCATTATGGCGTCCATATCTGACGTGTGACCGCGCATGTGGCTGATGATCACAGCCTTGATGTCGCCGGCCAGTTTGGCTTCGAAATCCGCCATATCGACGCGATAGTTGTCCTGCACATCGACCAGCACGGGCTTGCAATCGGCATGGACAACCGCGCTTGGCACGGCGGCGAATGTGAAGGCCGGGATCAACACTTTCGCGTCGCGGGGCAGTGCCAGTGCCTTTAGCGACAAGAACAACGCGGCAGAGCAACTTGCCACGGCCAGCGCGTATTTCGCACCCATCATCTCGGCAAATTCGGCCTCAAGCAAGCTGACCGGTGCGTCTTCCGGCGCGGTATAGCGAAACAGGTCGCCAGATTTCAGAAGCTGGTCGATCTCGGCGCGGGCGGCTTCGGGGATGGGTTCTGCGTCATAGACGTTGGGGGCAAGGGTCATGTCCGGCTCTCAGTCCTGTGGGTCCAGCGCGAGGACCGTTCATCGATTATCTTCGGGATTATCGAAGAGTCATTTCGGCAAATCTAAAGATGGACGATGCCCATGAAAAGAAAAAACCGCCCGACGTCGCGTCAGACGGTTCCTTTTTTGCGTGGTCTTTTGTGTGACTTGGCCAGCCGCTTAGACGTTCAACAGCAGATGCTCGCGTTCCCATGGGCTGATGACCTGCAGGAATTCGTTATACTCTGTTTGCTTCACAATCGAGTAAACGCGTGCGAACTCCGGCCCCAGAACGTCATGCAGGCTTGTAGCCGCATCAAAAAGCTCCAGCGCATAGCCCAGATCGCGCGGAATATCCTCTTCGCCTTCATAGGCGTCGCCGCGATATTGCGAGGTGGGGCGTTTTTCTTCCATCAGGCCAAGATAGCCCGCAGCAAGACTGGCCGCGATGCCCAGATAGGGATTGCAGTCCATGCCCGCGATACGGTTTTCCACACGCCGCGATTTGGGCGAAGACAGCGGCACGCGGATACCTGTCGTGCGATTATCGCGTCCCCATTCAAGGTTAATCGGGGCGGCGTTGTCTTTCACATATCGGCGATAACTGTTCACATAAGGTGCCAGCACAGCCACCGCGCTGGGCAGGTGGTTCTGCATCCCGGCGATGAAGTGGAAGAACGCATCGGTGTCGCCCCCCTGCGGTCCGGCAAAGATGTTTTCGCCGGTTTTGCGATCCAGCACCGAATGGTGGATATGCATAGCGCTTCCCGGCTCTTCGGCGATCGGCTTGGCCATGAAGGTGGCAAAGCAATCGTGGCGCAGCGCGGCTTCGCGGATCAGGCGTTTGAAATAGAAGACCTCGTCCGCCAGCTTGATCGGGTCGCCGTGGATCAGGTTGATCTCAAGCTGACCGGCGCCGCCTTCTTGCGTGATGCCATCAATTTCAAAACCCTGAGCTTCCGCGAAATCATAGATATCGTCGATCACCGGCCCGAATTCATCGACAGCCGTCATCGAGTATGCCTGACGCGCGGCAGCCGGCCGCCCCGAACGGCCCATCATCGGCTTGATCTTCTCAGCCGGGTCAATGTTGCGGGCAACCAGATAGAACTCCATCTCGGGGGCAACGATAGGCTCCCACCCCTGTTTGTGATACAGATCGACCACACGCCGCAGCACGTTGCGCGGGCTGTAAGGGATCGGGTTTTTCTTGCGATCATACGCGTCATGGATCACCTGAAGCGTCCAGTCTCCGGTCCACGGCGCGGCGGTGGCTGTGGACATATCCGGGATGAGCGTCATGTCGCGTTCGATGAAACCTTCGTCGCCCGCCGCTTCGCCCCAGTCGCCTGTGATGGTCTGATAGAACACACTGTCTGGCAGGTGAAAGTAATCCTGGCGCGCAAATTTGCCAGCAGGTACCGCTTTGCCGCGCGCAATACCGGGTAGATCGGAAACGATGCATTCAACCTCGTCCAGCCGTTTGCCATCCAGATAGGCCCGTGCGGCTTCAGGCAGGTTTTCCATCCAGGCGTTGGCCTCTGATTTCGACTTGTCCATTACCTGTCCCCTTTGTTCAGAATTTTCGCCATCTGATCTGCGAATTTTTGCGTGTCGATGACCTGCGCCAAGCCATCTTGGGCCTTTGACAGAACATCTTCCGATATGTTGCCGCGTCCCCGGTATTTGATCAAAGCGTCGATCATCTGTGCGGTGAATTCCGGGTGTGGTTGAATGGTCATGATCTTGTCGCCAATCATCAGACCCGCGTTTTCGCAAAAGTCATTCGAAGCAAAGACCCGCGCACCTTCAGGTAGGTCCACCACCTGATCCTGATGCCACGCATTCAGGGCAATCTTTTCGCCGTCGATCTCATAGACCTGACGCCCAACGGCCCAGCCGCCGTCAAACTTCTGCACTTTACCGCCAAGGGCTTGCGCAATGATTTGATGGCCAAAGCACACACCGACGAGCGGCAGATCGGCGTCACGAATGTCACGAACCAGCTTTTCCAGTGGTGCGATCCAGTCGTGATCCTCATAAGCGCCGTGCTTCGACCCGGTGATCAGCCACCCGTCGGCAGCGTCTGGTCCGTCTGGAAACTGGTTGTCCACCACGCTGTAGATTGTGAAGTCATAGCCATGCCCATCAAGAAGCCGGATGAACATCTGGCCGTAATCGCCCAGATCATCGCGTACTTCATCAGGGGAGTGGCCGGTTTGAAGGATACCGATCCGCATGAATCACCGAATTTGATCAAATTATGAAACGGACACTAACCGAGCCTGTTGGTCGGAGCAAGGGGGGAAAATGCGCGCCTGTCTTATACAGCCAGCGAGGTCGCTCGCAGGTCATTCCAGTGGTGAAAGAGCAGCCAGTTGGGCGGTTAGCGCATCAGTGTGCGCATGAAGCCCGGACGGCGAACGGTGGCTTGCGGCAAATGACGGTTCAATCGTTTGCCAATTGTGCCAAACACCGTGATGACCACCAACGTCAGCAGAATGAAGAACCCTGCCAGAATGGGATAAGGGATAAACGGGTTGAAGGTCTTGTCGGCAAAGTAGCTTGCGTAATACAGCGCGTCGCCCCGTTGTGCCCACACCGGAAAGCCCGAGAAAAAGACCAGCGCCGTGGCGTGAAACAGAAAGATTGCCTCGTTGGTATAAGCCGGCCAGGCAAGCCGCAGCATCGACGGCCAGACGATCCGGGTAAACCGGGTGCGCCCTGTGATGCCATACGCATCCGCTGCCTCCAGATCGCCCTTCGGGATTGATTGCAGCGCGCCATAGAAAATCTCGGCAGTATAGGCCGTGGTGTTCAGGAACAAAACCAACGTAGCCCCCAGCCAGGCCGAGGTGAACGGGGCCATGAAGGGCACGCTTTGTTTGATCACAACAAAGACCGCATAGGCAAAGAACATCTGAATAAACAAGGGCGAACCGCGGAACACGTAGATAAAGAACTCGGCCGGTTTGCGCACCCATTTGTTTTCGCTGTTCTTAGCCAGCGCCATGCCGGTGGCTGCAAAAAACCCAAATACGATGGCAATCAGGCCGAAATAGATGTTCCAGAACATGCCCGAGCCGATCAGCGTCACCTGTTCGCACAAGGTAAAACCCTCGCGGGGTAACAGACGTTCGCCAAACCCCAGCGACCTGAACGCATAATCCTGTACGGTTTGAAGGCAACTCATTGTGCGGCCTTTCGTTGGGCTTCGCCAGCGGCGGTGGCCTGTCCGTGGGACAGGCGGCGCGAGATGCGTTTGAACACACGTTCACTGACCGAGGTCAGCATCAGATAGAACACGAGCAGCCCAAAGAAATAGATCGCGTGCCAGTTCCCATGCGGATAATCGGTAAATTTCGCAGCCTTGGTCGCCCCCAGTTCTCTGGCCCAATAAACGATGTCTTCGACACCCAGCAGAAACAAGAGCGGGGTGGCTTTGACAAGGATCATCCACAGGTTGGACAGGCCGGGCAGGGCATAGACCCACATCTGCGGCACTAGGATGCGCCAAAATGTCTGGCGCGATGTCATGCCATAGGCTTCGGCAGTCTCAAGTTGCGCGCGTGGCACTGCGCGCATCGCGCCATAAAGCACATTTGCCGCAAAAGCGCCGAACACGATGGAAAAGGTCAGCACTGCGAGTGAGAAGCCATAGGCCTCGTGAACCCATTGTGGGCTGGTCGATAAGGGTAGCTTGGCCTGCGTACAGACCACGAAATCGCTGCCCTGGCGGATCGGTTCGGACCAGTCGGGACATTTTGTCTTGTGGCGCAAATATTCGAACGCCTGATCCAGTGCGATCACGAAGAACATGAAAAAGGCGATGTCGGGCACACCGCGCACGATCGCCGTGTAGGTTTTGCCAAGAAGGCTGAGGGGCAAGAACCGCGACCGCGCGGCGGATGCCCCGGCAAAGCCGAACAAAAGGGCCACCGGCGCCGTGATCAACAGCAAAAAGATCACCGTCAGGAAGGACAGGTAAAAGCCCATATGCTTCCCGGTTGTCAGGTAGCAACTGAGCCAGCTCAGGCCTTCTAGCGTTGAGGGATCGGTGCAGTAGGAAAACATTGCGGATACCGGTTGACGTTTGTGCCAGATTGGCCGGTCGGTGTCAGACCGGGCGGCAAAAAATGGCCCGCGCAACTGATATGCGCGGGCCGGTAGGTTACATTACCACTGCGAGGAAACTTCCCACTTGGCAATCATCTCGTTCAACGTACCGTCGTCCTTCATGGACTGGATCGCCTTGTCAAACATGTCACGCATTTCCGCGTCGCTTTCGCGGAACCCCATGCCAACGCCGCCGCCGATGGCTTCCATCCGCTCCAGCATCACCAGACCGTCCGTGCCGACCATGGTATCAAGGAAGCTTTTGTCGGCCAGCACCGCGTCAGCTTCGCCGCTTTTCACGGCAGCGACAGTTTCTTCGGGGGTCGGGAACTCAACCAGGGTCCAGCCCTGATCAGCCACGAACGCAGCCTGAATGGTGGTGGCCTGAGCCGCTACAACAGCCGAAGCCGGGTCGACGTCAGCCGACATTGCGGCATAGGCCGAGGGATCTGGCGGGGTATAGGGTTGGGTGAAGTCGATCACTTCGTCGCGCTCGTCGGTGATCGACATGCCTGCGATGATCGCATCATAGTTGCCCGATACGAGGTTCGGGATGATCGTATCCCACTCGTTTTTGACCCATTCACAGGTCAGTTCCAGGCGTTTGCACAGCTCGTCGCCCAGCTCGCGCTCGAACCCGTCGATTTCACCAGCATCATTCACGAAATTCCAAGGTGCATAAGCGCCTTCGGTGCCCAGACGCACGGTTTTTCCGTGGTTGTCTGCCATCGCGAAGCCGGCCGTGACTGCAAGTGCCGCAGTCGAAAGGATCAGCTTTTTCATAAGTTAACTCCCATTAAGTGTTGGTTTTCTTGGCTTTCAAGTCAGTCAGGTTGAGTGGCTGACAGAAACTGTTTTAACCGTTCGCTTTTTGGCGATCCAAACAGCGTTTCGGGTGCGCCCTCTTCCTCGATCAAACCTTGATGCAGGAAGATGACGTGGTCGGACACGTCGGCGGCAAGCCGCATGTCGTGGGTGACGATCACCATGGTGCGGCCTTCGGCAGCAAGGTCTTTGATGACCTTGACCACCTCTTGTTCCAGCTCTGGATCAAGCGCCGAGGTCGGCTCGTCAAACAAAAGGGCCTTTGGCTCCATGCACAGCGCGCGCGCAATGGCGGCACGTTGCTGCTGCCCGCCGGACAGTTGCGCAGGCCAGACATCGCATTTGTCGCCGATCCCGACTTTGGCCAGATAGGCACGGGCTTTTTCTTCGACGTCGGATTTGTCACGCCCCAGCACGGTGACGGGCGCTTCCATCACGTTTTGCAGGATGGTCATATGTGACCACAGGTTAAACTGCTGAAACACCATCGAAAGATTGGTGCGGATACGCGTGACTTGTGCGCGGTCCGCTGGATGCCGGTGCAACGAATGACCCCGCCATGTGATCGGCTCACCTTCGAACAGGATGTCACCCTGTTGGCTGTCTTCAAGAAGGTTAGCACAACGCAGCAGCGTGGACTTGCCTGAGCCTGACGATCCGATCAGCGACACGACGTGCCCCCGCTCGGCCACAAGATCGACCCCCTTCAGAACCTCAAGTGCCCCATAACTTTTATGAAGGTCACGAATTTCGATCACAGGCGTGGCTGTGGATGAGGAATTGGCAGTTTGGTCGAGTGGCACGTATGAACCTAGTTATGGCAAGTGGTGTGACATCGGAGTAGGGCGCATATTTCTTTGAATTGCAACGGCGAAAAGGCGGGGAAGTTACGTAAATCATGGCGGAACGGCGGTTCGCCGGTCAGATTGTGCGCCATAGTCCATCATGCGCGCGCTTGGGTTGAACCCGAGCGTTGTTACAAACGCAGACCGATTTACGACCAGGTTGCGTTGGGATTTTCGGCTGGCGCGACCTTTGTGTCGTGAATGGCTTCGAAGGTGCTGCTCTTAGATCGAGGCGCCGTTCATGGCCTTCGCGGCGCGCAGGCGTGCTTCGTTGCTTTCGCGATCTGTGATGCCCAGAAAGCGTGGGATCATCCGCATCAAAGCGTCTTCTTCCGCAGTGCGTACACCGTCAGCCAAAACCACGGACCAAGCGGCTTCGATGACAGCCATGCGGTCATCAAGTGGCACCCCGTCCTTGACGGCGTTGGTAAACCGCACCGTGTCGGGCGCGACGGCTTCGATTTCCTCTGCCTCGTGCAGAAGCGCTGCGGCGGCGTCTCGAGTTAAATCATAGCGCTTTGACAGGATGCGGTTGATCTCGTCGATCTCAGTTGCACCATAAGCGTGGTCCGAGCGCGCCAACCGCACCAGAAGAGCCGTGATGGCCAGCCGGGCATCGTCATCGGCAAGCGGGACGGGGTTGGGTTGGGTCAGTTTGCTGAGAAGGGATCCGAACATGGGGGTAACTTAGGCGACTTCGCCAAAAATGCCAGCCCGACATTTGTAACCGAGCGTCACATCCGCGTCAGGTATCGCCGCGACCTAAAGCGTTTCGAATTAAACCGGAGACCGGGATCATCCGAAACGCCGTTCAACACTTCAGCGTTTCGCGCGTTTCGCCAAAAACCGGTGTCGTAGGTTTTTTCGAAACGCTTTAACTGCCCAAACTGTCCTGATCATAGCGGATGTCGTCCACAGCGATGCCACCGGGGTCGCGGTGGGTCAGGGTTATGGCTTTGGCAGGTGGCGCAATCAACAGTCCCACCGCGTTCACACCGTGGACCGGTTGCAGGTCGTGATGCGCGATTTCGGCACCCGATTGATCGTAAAACGTCAGTGTCACAGTGCCCGGTTGCGGCCGGGAGCCAAGCGGATCGGGGTAATCTGCATGCAGTTTCAGCCCAAACGCTGAGACCGAATTGTCGAAAACCAGCGCCAGCGCTCCTTCGCCGCGGCCCGAGCGCTTACTAAATCCGTCAGGTCCAAGCGGAAAGGCGGCGTTGGACCCGAAGCCTGCATGATAGGCGACCGCAAGTGCCGCGTCTGTGTCGCCCAAACTGCTGCGAAGGGGCAGGTCAGGTATGCCCTCAAGCAGGTCAAACCCATCGACCGGGCGCACCGTTTGGCCGGCCAATTGCGCGCCGATGACCAGACCAGAATAAATGATTGGCCCCGGTACGGGCTGGCCGGGTTCCGGCAATGTTGCGAAGTCTTCAAAATCGACAAGGCCGGGCAATTGACCGGCCAGATCGGCGTAATCCACCTGTGTCACTTCGCCAGCAGTAAGGGATTGTGCGGAAAGAATAAATCCTGACAGCAGCGCCCGGATCATACCAGACGCTCGACCTCTTTCGCGGCGCGGATGAAATCGGCGAACAAGGGCGCTGGGTCGAACGGTTTGGACTTCAGTTCCGGGTGGAATTGCACGCCGACAAACCACGGGTGGTCCTGCCATTCTACGATTTCCGGTAGCCGTCCATCGGGAGACATGCCTGAGAAATGCAACCCACACTCTTCCAGCTGCTTGCGGTATTTTGTGTCCACCTCATAGCGGTGGCGGTGACGTTCCTCGATGGTGGTCGAGCCATAAATCTCGGCCACTTTTGATCCTTCGGTCAGGGTCGCCGTGTAAGCGCCCAACCGCATGGTGCCACCCTTGTCGTCCGAGACCTTGCGCTTGACCTTGTAATTGCCCTGCACCCATTCCTTCAGGTGATAGACAACCGGCGTGAAGCGGGTTTCACCGGCCTCGTGGTCGAATTCTTCCGATCCGGCATCCTTGATGCCCGCGACGTTGCGCGCCGCTTCGACAACCGCCATCTGCATCCCCAGACAAATGCCCAAATAGGGGATTTTGCGTTCGCGGGCGAATTGTGCGGTTTTGATCTTGCCTTCCGTGCCGCGCTCGCCAAAGCCGCCGGGCACAAGGATGGCGTGGAACCCTGCCAGATATGGCGCCGGGTCTTCCGCCTCAAACAGTTCGGCATCCACCCATTCCAGTTTGACCCGCACACGATTGGCCATGCCACCATGCATCAAAGCCTCTTTGATCGACTTATAGGCATCCTCAAGCTGGATATATTTGCCAACGACGGCCACGCGCACTTCGCCTTCCGCATTGTGAATGCGATCTTCGACATCTTCCCAGCGGCGCAGGTCAGGCTTGGGGGCAGGGGCGATCTGGAAGGCGTCCAGCACGGCCTGATCCAGCCCGACTTTGTGAAACGCCATCGGCGCTTCGTAAATCGACTTCAGGTCATAGGCCGGGATCACCGCATCCGGGCGGACATTACAAAACAGCGCAATCTTGTCGCGCTCCTTTTCCGGGATATTATGTTCGGCGCGGCACACCAGCACATCGGGCGCGATACCGATTGACCGGAGTTCCTTCACCGAGTGCTGTGTGGGTTTTGTCTTTAACTCGCCCGAGGCCGCAAGGAAGGGCAGCAGCGTCAGGTGCATGAAGATGCACTGACCACGCGGGCGTTCCTGACTGAATTGACGGATGGCCTCAAAGAAAGGCAGGGCTTCGATATCACCGACCGTGCCGCCGATTTCGCAGAGCATGAAATCAACCTCGTCATCGCCGATCTCTACGAAGTCTTTGATTTCGTTGGTGACGTGCGGGATCACCTGAATGGTTTTGCCCAGATAGTCGCCGCGCCGTTCTTTCTCCAACACGGTGGTGTAAATGCGACCGGAACTGACCGAGTCGGTGTTGCGGGCGGCAACCCCGGTAAAACGTTCGTAATGGCCAAGATCCAGATCGGTTTCTGCGCCATCATCTGTGACAAACACTTCGCCATGCTCAAACGGGCTCATCGTGCCGGGATCGACGTTCAGATAGGGGTCAAGTTTGCGCATCCGCACCGTATAGCCGCGCGCTTGCAACAGCGCGCCAAGGGCTGCAGCGGTCAAACCTTTGCCCAAAGAAGAAACAACACCACCGGTGATGAAGATGTAACGTGCCATGCGTTAGGCTGCCCCCGTGAATTCGGCGTCAGTGCGCCTTTGATTATTGGCTTTCGAACACTGCGCACGGCCATAAATATGGCCCCGGCGAATCCGCTTCCCACGGGGTTAAAGACATAACCGATTCCGGTGCCCCGCGCAACCGGATCGCAAGATGATGGGGCAGGAAATCCGCCCCTCCTCAAGGTATTGTGGGTATTAGTCGGCGCGCGGTGGCGTCAGGCTGTCATCCGCGCTGCTGGGCGGAAGCAAATCGGTCACGTCTGGCAAGGCAGGCGCATCGCCTTCGGCCGCAGGGGCTTCGATGCCCAGCGTGTCAATGACAGAGCTGTCAGCCGCGTTCTTTGCGGCAATCACTGTCAGGGTGATCGACGTGCCCAGAAAGGCAATTGCAAAAAGCCAGGTCAGCTTGCCCAGGGCGGTTGCCGCGCCGCGGGACGACATAACGCCACCGCCGCCACCGCCGCCGATGCCAAGGCCGCCGCCTTCTGACCGCTGCAAAAGCACGATCCCGATCAGGCCAAGGGCCAGGACCAGGTGAATGACGAGGATGACGTTTTCCATAAGGGACGCTTCCGTGACTGGGGGTTCGTTCGATCTGCGGGGCTATGTAGGGGAAAAGCGGAAGGGGTGCAAGAAGGGCCGCGCCCCCAATGTGCGATTCCGTCACCTGTTTAACTTCGATATGCGGATTACGGGTTTCGCGCCGGGTCATGTGCGGCTATGACCCTAACGGGTTTTCTTTGAGACAGGAAAAAGATCATGGCCAATGTAGTCGTCGTAGGCGCCCAGTGGGGCGATGAAGGAAAAGGCAAGATCGTTGACTGGCTCAGCGAACGTGCCGATGTGATTGCGCGCTTTCAGGGCGGCCACAATGCGGGCCACACGCTGGTTGTCGATGGCGAGGTTTACAAGCTGCACGCGCTGCCATCCGGCGTTGTGCGCGGCGGCAAGCTGTCAGTCATCGGCAACGGTGTTGTGCTGGACCCATGGCACCTGCTGAACGAGATCGAGACGATCAGCAAGCAAGGCGTCGATATCTCGCCCGAGACGTTGATGATCGCTGAAAACACACCGCTGATCCTGCCGTTTCACGGAGAGCTGGACCGTGCGCGGGAAGAAGCTGCCAGCAAGGGCACAAAGATTGGCACCACCGGGCGTGGTATTGGACCATGTTACGAAGACAAGGTTGGCCGCCGCGCGATCCGCGTTGCCGATCTGGCTGATCACGCGACGCTTGAGGCTCGCGTCGACCGCGCGCTTCAACACCACGACCCGCTGCGCAAGGGGCTGGGGATCGAGGCGATCGACCGCGATGCGCTGGTTGCCCAGTTGAAAGAGGTCGCGCCGAAAATCCTGCGCTTTGCTGCCCCGGTCTGGAAGGTGCTTAACGAAAAGCGTAAGGCTGGCAAACGTATCCTGTTCGAAGGCGCGCAAGGGGCGCTTCTGGACATTGATTTCGGCACCTATCCGTTTGTCACATCGTCCAACGTCATCGCCGGGCAGGCGGCGACGGGTGTGGGCATTGGCCCCGGATCAATCGACTATGTGCTTGGGATCGTGAAGGCCTATACCACCCGCGTCGGTGAAGGCCCGTTCCCGACCGAGCTGGACGATGCCGACGGTCAGATGCTGGGCGAACGGGGCCACGAGTTTGGCACCACCACCGGGCGCAAGCGTCGCTGTGGTTGGTTTGACGCCGCCTTGGTGCGCCAAACCTGTGCGACATCGGGTGTGACCGGCATCTCGCTGACCAAACTGGACGTTCTGGATGGGTTTGAGACGCTGAAAATCTGCGTGGGCTATGATCTGGACGGCAAGCAGATGGATTATCTGCCAACCGCTGCAGATGAACAGGCGCGCTGCACCCCGATCTATGAAGAAATGCCCGGTTGGTCGGAAACGACCGAAGGCGCACGCAGCTGGAACGACCTGCCCGCCAATGCGATCAAATATGTGAAGCGGGTGGAAGAGCTGATCGACTGCCCTGTCGCGCTTTTGTCCACCAGCCCGGAACGTGACGACACGATCCTTGTCACCGACCCGTTTGCGGATTGATCGACATGGCCTTGGGATACAAAGCACGTAAACGATTGTCTTTGCTGGTTTTACTGGTGGGCCTGCCACTCTACATTCTCGTGGCCGTAAAGGTTGTCAGCTTGTTTGACCGTCCACCAATTCTGCTGGAACTGCTGGTCTATATCGTGCTTGGTTTCCTGTGGATGATCCCGCTGCGCAAAGTGTTTTTGGGGGTGGGGAAGCCCGATCCGGAAGCAGACCCGGAAAGCTATCCGCATGATCCAGAAGGCAAATATGCGCTGAAAGACGAAGATAAATAGGATCGAACGCGATCACAAAAAAAAGGGAGCCAATCAGGCTCCCTTTTCTCGTTTCTGTCGTAGATCTTACGCCGATTGGCGACCGTTTTCGTCAGAGTCCTGACCTGCAGCCAAGGCAAACCGACCCGGTGCGATTTTGCTGATACGGCCCTCACGCAGCAGGCGTCCAAAAGCACGCAACGCTTCTTCGCGTGAGATGCCGCCGTTCACTTTCAGTCCCATGACCAACCGCATCACATGTGGGCGGCTGAATTGGGGCAGGCCCTGAACTTTGGTGGCATAGGTGGCCGCAGCCTCCATCAGGCCGTTCATGTCCGAGGCATCAGCGCCGTTTACATAAGCAGCGAACCCGTCCTGCGACGGATCGGCTGATACAGCTTGTGCGTCTTTTTCGATGCCTTCAATCTGGGTTTGCCCGGCGACGGTCTCGGCCTTGCTTCCGGGCTTGCGGCTGACGCGACGCGGACGCACGATTCGAACAGCTTTGTTTGCTTTGTGCTCAGCGGTTTGTGCGTCATCAGCATCGTCGGCAACATCGACACCATCAACCCGCTGTTCTGACACCAGAACCAGCGGCGCCATACGCAAAGAGCTGGTTTTTTCCTCGGTAATTTCAGGCCGCTTCGGGCGCACTGCACGGGCGAGATCTGCACGATAGGGATCAGCTTCGTCTTCGGACACTTCAACATCGCCCGCGTCTTCGTCCGCGCGTTTGGCTTGTACGGCTGCTTTCAAGTGCTCGATCGAATTGCGACGGCGCGAAGCCTCTTGGCTGTCCATTTTGTCGTTGGTTTCCGCCAGAATGCGGTTCAGCGTCTCGTCACTTTGATCGGCGGCGCCATTGTCAAAGACTTGCTCGCGGCGTTCGCGGCGTGCCTCTGTTTTGACTTCGTGGTCGATCATGTTCAGAAGCTTCAGCGTCGAATGATCGTCCCCTGCCGTCTCGTCGGCACCTTGATCCGTCGCCTCAGTGGCTTCTGCATCCACGACAGCCGCGTCATCCGCAGATTTGGGATCAACCGCAAGTTCTTCGGAGCCGTCGTTGCGGCGCATCCGTTTAACGCGCACGACACGGTTCACCGGCACGACAGGCTCAGGTTCGTCGTCGAATGTGTTCTCCAGAACGTTAGAGACACCGTCCTCCAGATCCAGGTCCGCGGTGTCATCGTCGTCGTAGCTGTCTTCAAAATCGTCAGTGTCCGCTTCGGCTTTGTCGCCACGCGCGTTCAACTGCGACAAGATCGCGTCAACGTCATCGTCGGTTTCACCTTGCACGCTGTCTTTGGCGGACAGAAGCAACGGACCGTCGGTTGTGCCTTCATCGTCTTTATCGCTGTCTGTCAGGTCGGCGATGACCTCAGCTTCTTCGTCATCTTCAGCCCGCGCAACGTCCCGCTGGTCCGGTTGATCGACGTCGTCGGCGTCGTCGGCTTCCGATACTGTCAGGTCCGTTTCATCGTCATCAGTTTCATAGAACGGCTCGGCGTTCGGGTCGTCCGAGAAGCTTTCCAGGTCATCTGCGTCAGCGGCATCACGAATGCGCGCCAGCTTTGCTTCTACGCTTTCTACCTCAACTTCTTCCGGCTCCACAGCGGCGGCTTCTTCCGCCATGTGTTCGAAATTGTCAGCGACTTCGGCTTCGGTTTCATCGGCAGCGGCCTCAGTTTCCTCGGCTTCAGCGACAGCTTCCTCTGCCTCTGTAACGGTTTCTTCGGCAGTTTCTTCTGCGGCTTCTTCAGCCAACGCTTCTTCTTCTACGGCCTCTTCTGCTGCGGTTTCTTCAACCGCGGCTGCTTCGGGCTCGTCTGCCGATTCTTCAACTTCGTCGACCTGCTGATCGGCGTCGTCGTCGTTCAACAGGGCCTGACCCGCAACTAATGTCGCGCCGGTCTTGGTCACGGAGGGCAGAGAGGTGCCTTCTTGACGCAAGACAACGCCGTCTTCTTCCACACGCGCCTCGACCCGCTTTTGAACTTCGCGTTCCGCAATGCGGTGCAGTACTTCGGCATCAGGGGTTGGCGGTTCAGCACCGAAATAACGGTCGTCAGCGGCAAGGTCGCGGAAATACTCCGCGATGGACTTCATCGTCCCAAATGGCTCGTCGAATCCCTCAAGCGTGCACGAAAACGTGCCATAGGAAACAGTGAGGATTTTGCTGTTACTCACCATGGATAACTCACTTTCTCCTCCGAAACTGCACAGGTATACACACTGTACATGGTTCCGGGAACTTTAACAAAATCGTGCAAATGCACGGTAAATTTTTTTCCGGACAAATCCGTTCTTAAGATCAGATTGGGAGACAATTGTGTCCATAATGAGATATTTTCGCCAATTTTCCCACAATGTGACCTTACTGGGCGGCGGCGCTGTAAATCCTGCCACGCTTTCGCACTGTCTTCAGCTCGCACCGGAGTTGGTGGCGGCAGATGGTGGCGCGGATCAGGCGTTGGAGCTGGGGCACGTGCCTGTCGTTGTCGCGGGAGACATGGATTCTGTTTCCGAGCACGCGCGCAAGACCATTGGCGCGGACAGATTTGTTGAGACCCCTGACCAGAATCGCACGGATTTTCACAAGACACTCGATCTGATTGATGCGCCTGTGGTGTTGGGTGTTGGGTTCATGGGCAAGCGGCTGGATCATGAGCTTGCCTGCTATAACACTTTGGTTGGGTTGCCTGAAAAGCGCGTGATCCTGGTGGGCGAGGTGGATATTTGCTTCCATCTGAGCCGCCCATTGGAAATGACGCTGCCGGTCGGCACACGGTTTTCGCTGTTCCCGATGGCGAAAGTGAATGTGCGCGGCACAGGATTGGTCTGGCCGCTCGACGATCTTGAAATGTCGCCTTGGGGGATGATTGGCACGTCAAACGAAACCAATGCGCCCGCTGTCACGGTTGAGGCCGATGGCGCGGGCCTTCTGGTGATTCTGCCACGGGCGCATCTGACGGACGCGATTGCGGCCCTGACGCCATCCTAGCAGTTTGGGACGTTTACAGCCAAGCCGCCCAATGACGTCTCTTTGTACTTTTCCGACATGTCCTGCCCGGTCTCGAACATCGTCTTGATGCAGGCATCCAGCGGCACAAGGTGCGTGCCGTCGCCCCGCAGCGCCAGTGACGCCGCCGACACGGCCTTAATCGCACCCAGCCCGTTGCGTTCGATGCACGGCACCTGAACCAGCCCGCGCACAGGGTCGCAGGTCAGGCCAAGATGGTGTTCCAGCGCGATCTCGGCGGCGTTCTCGATTTGCATTGGTGTGCCGCCCATGACCGCGCACAGCCCGGCGGCGGCCATGGCGCTGGCTGATCCAACCTCGGCCTGACAGCCAGCTTCGGCACCCGAGATGGAGGCGTTGTGTTTCACAATCCCGCCGATGGCGGCGGCGGTCAGCAGGAAGTCGTGCACGCGAGAGGGGACAGCGCTGGGCACATGTTGCAACCAATAGCGCACCACGGCGGGCAACACGCCAGCCGCGCCGTTGGTTGGGCTGGTCACCACCTGGCCACCCGCGGCGTTTTCTTCGTTCACCGCCATCGCATAGACGCTCATCCAGTCGTTGATGATGTGCGGCGCGGAAATGTTCAGACCCTGTTCGGCCATCAGGCTGTTGTGAATCGCCATCGCCCGGCGGCGCACCATCAAGCCGCCCGGCAGAATACCGTCTTCCGTCAAGCCGCGGTCGATGCAGTTGTTCATCACCTCCCATATCCGGTCCAGCCCTTCGGCCAGCGCGTTGGGACCCATATGCTCAAGTTCATTGGCGCGTTTCATCTCGGCAATGGTTTTGCCGGATTCCTCTGCCATTTGCAGCATTTGGGCGGCGGTCTCAAACGGGTAGGGGTGGCGCTTGGCGTCGCGCGCATCCATCACTGCTTCGCGGGCTTGTTCGGCAGCAGTCACCACAAAACCGCCACCGATCGAGTAATAGGTCTCGCGCACCACAACGTCGCCCTGCGCATCGGTCGCCATCAGTTGCATCCCGTTGGCATGGCCGGGCAAGGGCGTTTCATAATCAAAATACAGGTCGGTTTTGGGGGTGAAAGACAAAGTGCCCAACCCTTCAGGACTTACCGTGCCAGTGCGTTCGATCTCGGCCAACGTTTCCTCTGCGCGAGCCCGGTCATAGGTCTCAGGCAGAAAGCCGGCCAAGCCAAGGATGGTTGCGCGGTCCGTCGCATGGCCGACGCCAGTAAACGCCAGCGACCCGTGTAGGGACGCCTGAAGACCAACAACTTTGAACGGCTGCGCCCTGAGGTGGTCAAGGAAACGCCCGGCGGCCACCATCGGTCCCATGGTATGGGATGAACTGGGACCTACTCCAACTTTGAACATGTCGAAAACGGACAGGAACATAATGACCTCGTGCTTCAGGGGTTTAGTGGTTCAGACTACAGTGATTATATCAGCGGTAAATGTCATCGCGAAAGCGACGCTTTTTAGGTCAGTCCGGCCGGGTCAGCACAAAAGCTGCTCCCGCGCCCATCAAGATGCCCTGAGCAAGCAGGACCCAGCCGGGCGCTCCTAGGGTTAGCGACAGGACAAAGACCAGCGACATCATCGATACGGCAAGCGTTTTGGCCCGTCGCGAGATCGCGCCGCGCTCTTCCCAATCCTGAATGGCGGGGCCGAAATGGGCGTGATCAATCAGCCAGGCGCGCGCTTTCGGGCTGCTTTTGCCAAAGGCGAAGGCTGCGACCAGCAAGAACGGAGTGGTGGGCAGAACGGGCAATATGACGCCGATCAGCCCCAGCGCCACGGCGCTCCAACCCAACGCGATATAGAAAACTCTGCTCATTGGTCCTTGAAACCTGTGCCGGTTCTGCGTCGCGCCAGCATTGGGCGAAGCGGTGGCGATTGTCCACCCGACCCACGCGGGATGCTGGCGTGCGCGAAATTCAGCGTCGCACGACGTTAGCCCCTCGCCACCTCTGCCCATGCGTTTTATAAACCGCAGGACTCGTAACATGCGCCACAAGGGGAATCGCTGCCATGTCCGGAGAACTCTCACCCATCGACACCGCCAAATTCGTCGCCGCAAAACGCGCGGTTCAATATGTCGAGGATGGCATGCGCGTGGGGCTGGGAACCGGTTCGACCGCCGCTTGGATGGTGCGTTGCCTGGGGGAACGGGTCCGAACCGAGGGGCTGAAAATCACCGGCGTGCCGACCAGCACCCGAACCGCCGATTTGGCGCGTCAGGTGGGCATTGAGGTCACAACGCTGGACGCGGCCAAGTGGTTGGATCTGACGATTGACGGCACGGATGAATATGACCCGGACCTGTGCCTGATCAAAGGTGGCGGCGGTGCGCATCTGCAGGAAAAGGTCGTGGCCACCGCGTCAGACCGGATGGTGGTGATCGCAGACCCGACAAAGGCCGTTGATATGCTGGGGGCGTTTCCGCTGCCGATCGAAGTGATTCCCTTTGGCCTTCAGGCGACCAAAGGTCTGGTCGAAGAGCTTCTGAGCGCGATGGATGTGCTGGGCACCAAAACGATCCTGCGCGAAAGCGGCGGGGTGCCGTTTGTCACGGACGAAGGCAACCACATCATCGATTTGCACCTGAAGCGCATCCAAGACCCGCGCAAACTGTCGATGGTTCTCAACCAAGTGCCCGGCGTGGTTGAAAACGGTTTGTTCATAGACATCTGTGATGCAGTTGTCATCGGCCATGGCGATGGCCGGGTCGAGGTGATCGACATCAACGAAGGCACCCATGAGGAAGAGCGGATCGAGTTTGGCGACAGCAGCAATATCTTCGCCGATATCTGATCCGGTCAGATTGACCCGCGCAATCGTGATCCATGTGACATTGCTGGCTCTGGAAGTCCGGCGGCGAAGCCCATAGCTTCTGCCGGAATATGTTTACACCTCGGCGCGGTGGTCGGGGCAGGAAAGGCGGATGCACATGAGCGGATTTGACTATGACCTCTTCGTGATTGGCGGCGGATCGGGCGGCGTGCGTGCAGGCCGTGTTGCAGCCGAGGGTGGCGCGAAAGTTGGGCTGGCAGAAGAGTTTCGTATGGGTGGCACCTGCGTGATACGCGGCTGCGTGCCCAAGAAGCTGATGGTTTTTGCCTCGCAATTCGGCCCGGCCGCAGCAGATGCCCGCGCCTATGGCTGGCAAGGCAATGTGCGTGGCGAATTTGACTGGGCCGGCACGTTCCGCCCGGCATTGCACGCGGAACTTGACCGGCTGGAAAGCATCTATACTCGCAATCTGGGCAATTCAGGCGCGGACATTTTCAATGCGCGCGCGACGGTGAAAGATGCCCATACGGTTGAGCTGTCGACCGGTGAAAGTTTCACCGCAAAACACATCCTAGTCGCCACGGGCGGTCGTCCCTTCCTGCCCGACACGCCGGGCGCGAAAGAGTTGGGGATCACTTCGAACGAGGTATTCAACCTCGACGATTTTCCCAAGCGCATCCTGATTGTCGGCGGCGGGTATATTGCCTGCGAGTTCGCCTGCATTTTCAATGGGCTCGGCGCCCATGTGGCACAATGGTATCGCGGCGCGCAGATCCTGCGTGGTTTTGATGACGAAGTGCGCGGGTTCCTTGCTGAACACATTCACCAGCGTGGCGTCGATTTGCATGTTGGGCTTGAGGTGGAGCGGATGGAGCGCCGCGATGGTACAATCTGGGTCAAGGGTACGGACGGGCGCGAAGAGGTATTCGATCAGGTTCTGTTTGCCACTGGGCGGGTGGCCAATACCGATGGTTTGGGATTGGAAGATCTTGGCGTGACGCTTGGCCGCTCGGGCGAGGTGGTGGTGGATGACTACAGCCAGACCTCGGTTCCGTCGATCTATGCGGTGGGGGATGTCACCAACCGGATCAACCTGACACCGGTGGCGATCCGCGAAGGGATGGCCTTTGTCGAAACGGTCTTCAATGGCAATCCGACTAAACCCGACCATGAAAACGTGGCCTCGGCAGTGTTCACGCAGCCGGAATACGGCACCGTTGGCCTGTCGGAAGAGGACGCGCGCGAGACTGAAAAGATCGACGTCTACTGCGCGGCGTTTCGCCCCATGCAGAAAAGCTTTATCGGCACGAATGAGCGGGTGTTGTTCAAGTTGATCGTCAGCCAGAAAACCCAGAAGGTGCTGGGCTGTCACATTGTTGGCGATGGCGCGGGCGAGATGATCCAGCTGGCCGCGATTGCGGTGAAGATGGGCGCGACCAAGGCCGATTTCGATCGGACCGTCGCGGTGCATCCGACCATGTCGGAAGAAATCGTTCTGATGAAGACACCAACCCGCAGCGATTGACCTTCAAACCGGCCTGCAATGCGAAACCACATGGATTTCAAACCAAAAGGGCGCGGTTCACATGCCCTTTGCCTTGAAATCCGGCCCGCAAAGGGTCAGGTATACGTCGAAACCATTTACGTGGAAGGAATAGGACCAAATGGCCAGTGACAATGGCGGCCCTTGGGGCGGCGGTGGTAACCGTGGCGGCTCGGACGGGCGTCCCCCCTCGAACGGCGGCGGCAAGCGCGGTGGAAACGAACCACCGCAAATGCCTGAGATCGAAGAGCTTATGAAAAAGGGTCAGGAGCAGTTGCGCGTGCTCATGGGCGGCCGTGGCGACAAACGCGGCGGCGGCAGCGGCGGTGCAGGCGGCGGCGAAGGCCCCAGCATCGGACGCGGCTCCATCCTTTTGGTTGCCCTTGTAGCTGTCGCGGTCTGGATTTATGCCAGTTTCTATCGCGTGGACACGTCTGAACAATCGGTCGAACTTCTGTTCGGCGAACGTTACGGCGTTGGCCAAGAGGGTCTGAACTTTGCGCCTTGGCCGATTGTGACCCGGGAAATCTATCCGGTGACGCGTGAGAACGTGATCAACATCGGCGATGGCACCAACGAAGGCTTGATGCTGACCGGTGACGAAAACATCGTTGATATCGACTTTCAGGTTGTCTGGAACATCTCGGACCTCGAGAAGTTCGTGTTCAATCTG
The DNA here is from genome assembly GCF_025140835.1 of Aliiroseovarius sp. M344. Classification (NCBI taxonomy): domain Bacteria; kingdom Pseudomonadati; phylum Pseudomonadota; class Alphaproteobacteria; order Rhodobacterales; family Paracoccaceae; genus Aliiroseovarius; species Aliiroseovarius sp. M344. The sequence goes on along the minus strand of NZ_CP081153.1, from coordinate 2,198,627 downwards.
GCTGCACCGGAAAACACCATTCAGGCTGTGTCGGAATCAGCCATGCGCGAGATTATCGCACGCTCTCGCCTGTCTCCGATCCTGACTTCGGATCGCGGGATCATCCAACAGGATCTGCAAGATCTGATCCAGTCGACGCTGGATGGATATCAGTCGGGCGTCAACATCGTTCGGGTCAACTTTGACAAGGCCGACCCGCCTGAGGACGTGATCGACAGTTTCCGTGAAGTGCAGGCTGCCGAGCAGACCCGCGACACGTTGCAGAAACAAGCCGATGCTTACGCAAACCGTGTGGTCGCTGCGGCACGTGGTGAGGCCGCTCAGCTTCTGGAAGAAGCCGAAGGCTATCGTGCCCGTGTCGTCAACGAGGCCGAAGGTGAAGCCGCCCGCTTCATCGCGGTGTACGACGAATTTGCGAAGGCACCGGAAATCACGCGAAAGCGCCTGTATCTGGAAACGATCGAGAAGGTGATGCGCAGCGTGGATAAGGTGATCCTTGACAACAACGTCGGCGGAGAAGGGGGCGTGGTGCCTTACCTGCCGCTGAATGAGCTGACCCGCAAACCGGCGCAGACCGAAGGAGGGACGAACTGATGAAACGTACTCAGATATTCCTTGTCGCCATCGTCGCGCTTGTCTTTGGTGCTTTGCAGGCTGTCTACATCGTGGATGAACGCGAAACCGCCCTGCGGCTGTGGTTTGGTGAAGTGCAAGCCGAGATCACCGATCCCGGCCTGTATTTCAAAATTCCGGTGTTTCACGAGATCGTCAAATATGACGCTCGTATCCTGCCTTTGGAAACCAGCAAGCTTGAAGTGACGCCTGCAGACAGCCGACGGCTTGAAGTTGACGCCTTTGCGCGCTGGCGCATTTCCGATGCCAAGCAGTTCCGCCGTGCGGTGGGCGCAAGCTCGATAGCCGGTGCGCAACCGCGTCTTGAACGCATCCTGAACGCTGAACTGCGTGAGGTTCTGGGTAAAGTGAACTCGAATGCGGTTCTGTCCGCTGACCGTGTTCTACTGATGAACCAGATCCGCGACCAAGCACGCGCGCAAGCATCGTCGCTGGGGGTCGAGATCATCGACGTGCGTATCAAACGTGCCGATCTGCCCAAGCAAAACCTTGAAGCAACGTTTGAACGGATGCGGGCTGAACGTCAGCGTCTGGCTGCGGATGAAATCGCACGTGGTAATGAAGCCGCGCAACGTTTGCGGGCGACCGCAGATCGGACCGTGGTTGAAACCGTGTCCGAAGCGCGCAAGCAGGCGCAGATTATCCGAGGTGAGGCTGACGCCCGCCGCAACGGTATTCTGGCCGATGCGCTGGGTCGCGACGAAGAATTCTATGCCTTCCTGCGGTCGCTGGAAGCCTATGAAAACTCGTTGGTCGGAGGCAATTCATCGCTGGTCATATCGCCAGACAGCGAATTCTTTGATTATCTGAAATCGGATACCGGCCGGTGATCTCAACGATACTGTTAGGGATCGGGCTTGTGCTCGTGATCGAGGGGCTGGTGTTCGCACTGGCCCCTTCGCGTCTGGATGACCTTGTGGCCATGATGGCAGCGATGTCACGCGATCAACGACGGCTGATCGGGTTGCTGGCGCTTGCGTTGGGTGTTGTGCTGGTGTGGCTGTCGCGTGTTTAGACCTGTGATGGCTGGACGTCAGGTACCCGTGGCACATTGACCATTTCGCAAAAATTACTTGCTATGTGGGGCAGGTCGTATATCCGTGCCCGAGTTATTGAAAAAGCAGGCTCATGAAACACACACCAGACTTTCCGACATCATCCGACAGTCCAAAATCCGCAAAAGACTGGGTTAAGACATTGGCCGCCTATCGCGAACCGAACCAGTGGCGCAGTGCGTTTGAGCTTGGTGTCAGCATTGGCCCGTTCATAATCTTGTGGGTTCTGGCGTGGTTGTCGATGTCGGTCAGCCTGTGGTTGACGCTTGCGATCTCGATCGTCAACGCTTTGTTCTTACTGCGCCTTTTCACCATTCAGCATGATTGCGGTCACGGGGCATTTTTCAAACAACGCGCGCTCAGCGATTGGGTGGGGCGGGTGATCGGGGTCTTGACCCTGACCCCCTATGCCGTTTGGCGGCGCACCCATTCGATCCATCACAGCTCTGCCGGCAATCTGGGCAAGCGGGGGATCGGCGACATCGTGACCCTGACTGTTGACGAATATAATGAGCTGTCACGATTCGAGCGGCTCAGATATCGGCTCTACAGAAACCCTGTGGTTCTTTTTGGATTTGGCCCAAGCTATCTTTTCTTGCTGCAAAACCGCCTGCCACTTGGCCTGATGAACAGCGCTCGATACTGGATCAGCGCGATGGGCACCAATCTGGCAATCGTCGCGGGCCTGGGTGTGATCTGGTATTTCGGTGGCTTTGCGGCCGTGTTCCTGATTTTCCTGCCTACCACAATTCTGGCGGCCACGGCCGGCATGTGGCTGTTCTATGTCCAGCACCAATTCGAAGACACACATTGGAGCACCGAAGAGGAATGGCAGCTTCACGATGCAGCACTTGAAGGCAGCTCGCATTATATCATGCCGCCTGTTCTGCAATGGTTCAGCGCCAATATAGGCATTCACCACGTGCATCACCTATACAGTCGCATTCCGTTTTATCGGCTGACCGAAGTTCTGCGCGATCATGCCGAGCTGGCACAGGCCAACCGGATGACGATTGCAGAAAGCCTGTCTTGTGCGCGGCTGCATCTGTGGGATGCAAAAAACAAACAGCTTTTGTCTTTTGCACAAGCCCGCGCGATCTACGGTTAAGCCTTCCAATCAGCGTAAGTACAGGTCTTTTGGGGGCCACACTGCGCGCATAGCACTTGCCTCACGCCGCATTACAGACGTTCACATGCCGGTGAACACTGTTTAGGAACTTTGCGTTGCGCTTTTGCGTCCCTATCTAGAGACTATTCCTAATCGGGCAGAGGCCCGAAACTGTTTCTTGAAAGGAGAGAGGTGTGAAAGTGCAGGCTATTTCCCCCGAACACATGCAGATCCGGGGCATGCGCGCTTTTGTCGGGCTTATCATGGCGCTGGCAGTGGTCCTTGCAACCGGACTTCGAGCCGAGGCGCGCGGCGCTCCTGACAGTTTTGCCGATCTGGCAGAGCAGGTCAGTCCGGCGGTGGTGAACATCACCACTTCGACCCTTGTTGCCCAGCGAACCGGCAACCAGCCATTGATACCCGAAGGCAGCCCGTTTGAAGATTTCTTCCGTGATTTCCTTGAACGCAACCAGCCCGGTGGCCCGGATGGTAACGGAGAACAACAACGCCAGCGACGCAGTCAGGCGCTTGGGTCCGGTTTCGTTATTTCTGAGGACGGCTTCATCGTGACCAACAACCACGTCATCGAAGGCGCGGACGAGATCATGATCGAGTTTTTCAACGGTGGTGGTGAACTGCCGGCCAAAGTCATCGGCACCGATCCCAACACCGACATTGCGCTTTTGAAAGTGGAAAGCGACAAGCCGTTGGCCTTTGTGACGTTCGGCGACAGCGATATCATGCGCGTCGGCGATTGGGTCATGGCCGTGGGCAACCCGCTGGGTCAGGGTTTTTCTGTCTCGGCCGGGATTGTCTCTCAGCGCAACCGCGAATTGTCGGGTGCGTATGACGACTACATCCAGACCGACGCAGCGATCAACCGGGGCAACTCGGGCGGGCCGTTGTTCAACATGGATGCCGAAGTAATCGGCGTGAATACCGCGATCCTTAGCCCCAATGGTGGCTCAATCGGTATCGGCTTTGCGATGTCTTCCACGGTGGTGAAACGCGTTGTGGACCAGTTGAAAGAGTTCGGTGAAACCCGTCGTGGTTGGCTGGGTGTCCGCATTCAGGACATCACGGATGACATTGCCGAAGCCATGGGGCTGGAGAATACCAACGGTGCGCTGATCACAGATGTGCCTGATGGTCCGGCAAAAGACGCCGGCATTCTGCCCAATGACATCATTCTGGCCTTCGACGGTACGGACGTGACCGACACGCGCGAACTCGTGCGCATTGTCGGCAATGCGCCGGTCGGCAAGGCGGTTCGTGTGTTGATCTTGCGCGACGGTCAGACCGAAACGCTGAAGATCACGCTGGGCCGTCGCGAGGATGCCAGTACAGCGCCGGGCGAGGCACCCAGCGAGACGGCACCAGAAGCGCCGGTTGAAGGCAAAGTGCTTGGCATGTCGCTGAGCGAACTTGACGACACCCGCCGCGAAGAACTCGGCCTGAAGCCAACCGCCGAGGGGCTGGTTGTGCTGGATATCGACGAAGACAGCGAAGCCTTTGAAAAAGGCATTCGCGCTGGTGATGTCATTGCCGAAGCCGGGCAAGAGGCCGTCGGGTCTATCGAAGACCTTGAAGCGCGCCTTGCGGCTGCAAAAGACGGAGGCCGCAAGTCGGTGCTTCTTCTAGTGCGTCGCGATGACAATCCGCGTTTCGTGGCATTGACGCTGGAATAGTCCAGACAAAAGAAAACCCCGTCTGGCGTGGCCGGACGGGGCGAAAAGCCCCCGCCTAACCGCGCGGGCTTTGTCGTTGTGGTGTGCTTACAGGGCGTCGATGTCGCCGCGGCACAGGCCGATATCGTCCAGCTCACGGTCCGTCAACTTGGACAGCGCGATGCGTGTCTTGCGGGCGTCGTTCCAAGTCGAGATCGAGGCGACAGCGGCCCAAATGGTTGCGGACAGGCGGTTCCCGAAAGACGCGCCTTGTGCTGGGATGTAGGTGGTTTCGAAAGCAGCCATTTTCTTGTCCTTCTCGGTTAAAATACTGTGCTTTGCATCATTGCGTTGACGGGCACGTAGAACCGAACTTCCGTTGCGACAAGTCTCTTATTTGCATGACCCATATGCGTTTTTTGCATGGGGTCGCATTCAGATTGTGCACGGTCGAAAACAGGACGAAATTGGCGCAAATGGTGCGTTTGATTTCGCCTCTGACAACGAGCTGTGTCATAAAAACATCAGCCCTGAGGCGCAGCGTCAGACGTCCGGGAACCGCGCGGCTTCGCAAATCTTTCTGGCGCGTGTTCTTGTTTCGTGCTAGTCCCGATCAAAACGAGTGTTGCCACGCATTACGCGATAGCAACCGGACAGAGCAGACGGACAGGGTTTACCATGCGCGTAATTGGCATTGACCCCGGGCTAAGAAACCTTGGTTGGGGTGTGATCGACACAGACGGTACACGTATGTCGCACGTGGCCAACGGAATATGCCATTCGCGCACCGGCGACTTGGCGTCGCGGCTGTTGTCGCTTTACGACCAATTGTCCGAGGTGCTGGGCCAGTTCGCCCCGGACACTGCCGCGGTTGAGCAGACCTTCGTGAACAAAGATGCGGTCGCCACCCTAAAGCTGGGGCAGGCGCGCGGCATTGCGTTGTTGGTGCCTGCCAAGGCTGGACTGTCCATCGGGGAATACGCCCCCAATGCAGTGAAGAAAGCCGTGGTGGGAGTCGGGCACGCCGACAAGAAACAGGTCGAGCACATGGTGAAAATGCAGTTGCCCGGCGTTCAGATCAAAGGCGCCGATGCAGCAGATGCGCTGGCCATCGCGATCTGCCATGCCTTCCACGCGCAGACTGCGGGGCGGCTGGAAGCTGCGCTTAGAAAGGCGTCGGCATGATTGGGAAAATCGCAGGACGTCTTGATTACCGTGCCGAAGATCACGTGCTGATCGATGTGCGCGGGGTGGGTTATCTGGTCTATGTCTCGGATCGCACTATGGCCAGCTTGCCTGGACCGGGCGAGGCGGTCGCGCTCTATACCGAGCTTTTGGTGCGCGAAGACAATCTGCAACTGTTTGGCTTCACCACATTGGTTGAAAAAGAATGGCATCGGCTTTTGACGAGCGTTCAGGGCATCGGCGCGAAAGCCTCGATGTCGATCCTCAGCACGCTGGGGCCGGACGGGGTCAGCCGTGCGATTGCACTGGGTGACTGGAACGCGGTGAAGGCTGCCAAGGGGCTTGGCCCCAAAACGGCGCAGCGCGTGGTCAACGAGTTGAAAGACAAGGCAGCCTCGGTCATGGCGCTGTCTGGCCAAACCAAAGCAGCGTCGGCTGATACGCTGCCGGATGAGGCTGTGATTGAACCGGTCGCCCCATCTGCGCCCGTTGCTGCGCCGGCGCACCCGGGCAATGCAGCCGCGCAATCTGAAGCGTTGTCTGCCTTGACCAATCTGGGCTATGCGCCCGGTGAAGCAGCGTCCGCTGTCGCACAGGCGCTGGGCGAGGATCCATCGCTTGAGACCTCTGGCCTGATCCGCGCTGCGTTGAAACTTCTTGCGCCCAAAGGGTAGGGGGCTAGAAAGAGTTCATGACCGCCTCTGATCCCCTGAACACACCGGACCCTACGCTGCGACCGGCACCCCGCCCCGAAGACGCCGAGGACGTGAACCGCGCCCTGCGTCCGCAAACGCTGGGCGACTTTATCGGTCAGGCCGAGGCACGGGCCAATCTGCGCATCTTCATCGAAAGTGCACGCAAACGCGGCGAGGCGATGGACCACGTGCTGTTTCACGGCCCGCCGGGACTGGGCAAGACCACCTTGGCGCAGATCATGGCACGCGAATTGGGCGTGAACTTCCGCATGACCTCTGGCCCTGTGCTGGCCAAAGCGGGCGATCTGGCAGCGATCCTGACCAATCTGGAAGCCAATGACGTGTTGTTCATCGACGAGATTCACCGGCTCAATCCAGTGGTCGAGGAAGTGCTCTATCCCGCGCTGGAAGATTTCGAACTGGATCTGGTGATCGGTGAAGGTCCGGCGGCCCGCACTGTACGGATCGAGTTGCAGCCCTTCACGCTGGTGGGCGCGACGACGCGGTTAGGTCTTTTGACCACACCCCTGCGCGACCGGTTCGGTATCCCGGTGCGGCTGCAATTCTATTCCGTGGATGAGTTGCACGAGATCGTAACCCGCAACGCTGTCAAACTTGGCGCACCCGCCGATGAGGACGGCGCGCGCGAAATTGCAAAACGCGCCCGTGGGACGCCGCGCATCGCTGGGCGACTGTTGCGCCGCGTTGTCGATTTCGCGGTGGTCGAGGGCGACGGGCGCATCACTCGCGATTTGGCGGACAATGCGCTCACGCGGCTTGGCGTCGATCATTTGGGCCTTGATGGCGCGGATCGGCGGTATCTGGGTCTGATGGCCGAGCATTACGGTGGCGGGCCAGTTGGCATTGAAACACTGGCCGCAGCCCTTTCCGAAAGCCGCGATGCACTGGAGGAGGTGATCGAGCCGTTCCTGCTGCAACAAGGCTTGATTCAGCGCACGCCGCGCGGGCGGATGTTGGGCCAGATCGCATGGCGCCATCTTGGCCTGACCGCTCCCGCGCCCGCGCCGCGCGGGTCAGGGCAGGGACAACTTTTCGACGGTTAGCCCTTGAAACGCGCGTCCATTTGCGGGACATCCCACCGCAGATCAGGAGACGCGATATGACAGCCCCCAATTCAGCCGCCCCCCTTATGACCCCCGAAGACGTGACGGCACATTTCACCCGTGCCAATGGTGATTTCACGTTTTCCCGTTGGGGCCGTCCGATCGTGCCGATCGTGTTCGGCGTCGAGGAGGCGACATTGCAGGTCGTCAAAGGTGCGATTGAGGCCGTGGTCGTTCTGGCTGGACACAAGATGGCCGAAACCGATCCAGAACTCGGGGCAAACCTGATGGTCTTTTTCTTTCGCGATTGGGACGAGCTTCTGGACGTGCCGAAACTGGGCGAGATGATCCCCGGGCTGGATCCGCTTGTCGCCCGGCTGAAGGCGTCCGGGGCCTCACAATATCGCGCCTTCCGGTTTGACGACCAGAACGCCATTCAAGCCTGTTTCACTTTCGTTTGCATGCAGGGTGCGATGGCAGACCAGCCGGCCGAAACGCTTGTTCTGACGCAAGCTGTGCAGGCGATGCTTCTCTGGAGCGAGGGTGCGTTTGCGGCCAAAAGCCCGCTGGCGCTGCTGCCAGACGGCCAGACCATCCTGCGCCCCGAAATTGCGACACTGATTGCGGCGGCCTATGATCCGATGCTGCCGCCTGCGGCTGACGATGCGTCTCACGCGTTCAGGATATTTGCGCGGATGCAGGGTCAACAGTCGCAAGCGGAAACGCGACACTGAATGCGCTGCTTTCTGGCCCTTCCCTTGCCGGACCTTCTGGCCGGGCAACTTGCCGGATTTGCCGGACGCCTTCGGGTTGGGCGCGCGCTGCCCGAGGAAAACATCCACCTGACGCTGGCGTTCTTAGATGAACAACCGCTCGACGCCTTGGAAGACCTGCACACCGAGCTTGATCTGTTGCGCGCGCCGCCCGCAACCGTCGATCTGGCCGGTCTGGTGCCCTTGGGCGGGGCTGTGCCCTCGGTGCTCGCGGTCAACGCGCATGGGGTGGATGGGTTGCGCAAGCAGGTCATGGGGGCTGTGCGTCGCGCCGGAATCACGCTGCCACATCGGAGGTTTCGGGGTCACGTGACGTTGGCGCGATTGCCGCGCGATCCGACCGCAGGTGACCTGTCGGCTTTGGGTCGCGCGCTGGAAACCCATGGCGCGATCCGGTTTGATCCGGTGACCTTGGACACGCTGTCGCTCTATCGCTCGGAGTTGCGCCCGGACGGCGCGCGATATGAGCGGTTGGCAGACTATCCCCTTCGCGGCTAGGGTCAGGCCTAGCAGTCCAGAGCCGAGGCCCCAATGCACCGTTTTCCCATCCGCGTTTACTATGAAGACACCGACATGGCCGGGATCGTCTATTACGCCAATTACCTGCGCTATATTGAACGCGCCCGGTCCGATTGGGTGCGCGAGATAGGCATCGACCAAAATGCGATGCGCGAGGACGGACAGGTGTTCGCCGTGCGCCGGGTCGAAGCTGACTATCTGTCTTCGGCGCGTTTTGACGAAGAGTTGCAGGTTGAAACATCTGTTCAGCAGGTCACCGGCGCGCGTCTGGTGATGGAACAGGTTGTGAAACGCGGCGAAGAACGTTTGTTTGAAGCGGTTGTCACCATCGTTTGTGTGACAGAGACAGGCCAACCTGCGCGGCTTCCGGCAAATATCCGCCGCTTGATTCACTAAGCCAGCGCCTTTAGCGCCGATGACGCGGTTTTGATGGCATTCCTTATGGCATTGGGCTAGTATTTGTGCAGATAAGCTGCCCAAAGAGGTGGCGGTACAGAGGCAGACATATGGAAACGGAAACGCTTCAGGCGGCGGCGGAGATCGATTTCTCCTTCCTCGCCCTTTTTCTTCGCGCAACTTTCACGGTCAAGTTAGTGATGCTGCTATTGATAGTGGCGTCCATTTGGTCGTGGGCAATCATCATTACAAAACACATGGCGTTCCGGCGGGCCCGCTCGGACGCCGAAGCGTTTGATCGGAAATTCTGGTCGGGCGAGCCGCTGGACGAGCTTTTTGACCAGATCGGGCCGACCCCCAGCGGATCAGCGGAAAAGGTCTTTTCGTCGGGCATGCTGGAATGGCGGCGCAGCCACCGGGCCGATGGCGGTCTGATTGCAAACGCGCAATCGCGGATCGACAGGTCGATGGATGTGGCAATTGCCAAGCAGGGTGAAGAGCTGAACAACGGGCTGAGCTTTCTGGCGACCGTGGCGTCAACAGCACCCTTCGTTGGGCTGTTCGGCACCGTTTGGGGCATCATGAATGCCTTTATCGAAATCGCACAGCAGCAAAACACCAACCTGGCCGTTGTGGCCCCCGGTATTGCCGAGGCCCTTCTGGCCACGGGTCTTGGGCTTCTGGCCGCGATCCCGGCGGCAGTTTTTTACAACAAGTTGAGCGTGGACAGCGACAACATTCTGGCTGGATACGAAGCCTTCGCAGACGAGTTTGCCACCATCCTCAGCCGTCAGCTGGACAGCTGATATGGGTGCGGGTGTGCAACAAAGCGGGGGGGCGGATCGACGCGCCCGTCGCGGGCGTCGTCGTGGCAAGCATCGCCGGGTCATGGCAGAAATCAACATCACACCCTTCGTGGACGTGATGCTGGTGCTGCTGATCATTTTCATGGTGGCCGCGCCGTTGATGGTCGTGGGCGTGCCCGTCGAACTGTCGAAAACAGCCGCCAAATCGCTGGATGCGCCTGATGAAGATCCGCTGGCGATCACCATCACCGAAGATGGCCAGGTTTTCCTGCAAACTGCAGAGATTGCGCGGGACGAGCTGATCACCAAACTGCGCGCCGTGGCCGCAGAACGCACCGACAACAAGGTGTTCCTGCGCGCTGACGGGCAGGTGGAATGGGATGCGATCGCCCAAATCATGGGCGCGCTGAACGCGGCGGGTTTCACGTCGATCGGATTTGTGACCGAAGGTGGCGGCCCAAGCCTGACCGGCACGGACAACTAGGGCAGAGCGTATGCGCAGAGGTCTTTACATCTCGGCATCTGTCCACGGGATTCTGATCCTGTGGGTGCTATTCGGCGGAGTGTTCAACTTCTCCGACGATGAAGAGTTTGTGCAAGTATCTGATGTGTCGATCATCTCGGAAGATGAATTTGCAGCGTTAAGCGCGCCGAAAGGTGAGGCCGCAACCGAAGATGACACGCCGCCTGCACCACGCCCGACACCCGAGCCGGAACCTGCGCCTGCGCCCGAACCGGAACCCGCACCAGAACCAGAGCCGGAACCAGAGCCTGCACCGACCCCGGAACCTGAACCTGCACCCGAGCCGGAACCCGTTCCCGAACCCGAAACTGCCCCACCGGCACCTGCGCCTCGCGTGGCGCCGACCCCAGCGCCCGCGCCGGAAACGCCCGTTGAAGAAGCGCCCGAAGTGGTCACCGCACCCGAACCCTCGCCTGAGCCTACACCCGAGCCGGTGCCGGAAGAGGTGACGCCAACCGCGCCGCCTGAAGCCACGACCGAGATTGTGACCGAGGCGGAAGAGCCGGTGGAAGACCCGTCTTTGGCCCCCGCGACCTCTGCGCGGCCGAAAAGCAGACCGAACCGCCCCGCGCCCGTTGAAACTGCTGAACCAGAGACGCCAGCCGAAACACCCACCGAAACGCCTGCGCCTGCGAATAATGCAGCGGCGATCGCGGCGGCTGTGGCCGAACAGGTGGCTGGCGGGGAAACTGACAGCCCGGCGGAGGACGTGCCCGAGGGCCCGCCGCTTACCCGCGGCGAGAAAGACGGGCTGCGGGTCGCGGTCAGCCGGTGCTGGAACCTTGGCTCAAGCTCGACCGACGCGTTGTCCACCACCGTGGTCGTCATGGTCTCGATGAGCCGCGACGGCAAGCCCGAGGGCATCCGCATGGCATCATGGGAAGGCCCGTCGGAAGGCGCGGCCAACACAGCGTTTCAAGCCGCCCGGCGCGCGATCATTCGCTGTGGCGCGGCTGGTTTTGACCTGCCGGCCGAAAAATACGGCCAGTGGCAGGAAATCGAGATGACCTTCAATCCCGAAAAGATGAGGATCAAATGATGCCTCGCAAATTGGAAGTCTGTGTGGATACGATCGACGGGGCCATCGCGGCGCAAGCTGGCGGGGCAGACCGGATGGAGCTGTGCGCTGCATTGTCCGAAGGGGGACTGACGCCATCGACCGGGCTGATGGTTGCGGCAGCGGGGCTGGGCGTCCCGTCCTACGCGATGATCCGACCCCGGTGTGGTTTGTTTGTCTATTCAGAAGCGGAGATCCAGGTCATGCTGGATGATATCGCCGCCGTAAAAGAAGCGGATCTGGCCGGGGTTGTCCTTGGCGCACAGAATCCTGACGGCACATTGGACACCCGTGTGCTGGGACGTCTTCTGGCCGCTGCGGAAGGGCTGGGGGCAACGCTGCATCGCGTGATCGATATTGTGCCGGATCCGTTGGCGGCGCTGGAACAGGCGATTGCGCTGGGATTTGAACGCGTATTGACGTCGGGCGGGGCTGCGGCGGCGGTTGAAGGCACCGAAATGATCCGCGCCATGGTCCAGCAAGCGGCTGGTCGGATCACCATAATGCCCGGTAGCGGGCTGACAGAAGACAATATTTCTGATTTCGTGGCGCAGACGGGGGTTGTCGAAGTACATGCTTCTTGCGCTGTTACTGCGTCCGAAGGGGAGAGGTTTTCAAATTTCTCCCCTCACGGTGGACGCAAAGAAACCTGTAAGAACCGAGTGAAACAAATGAAGAGGGAATTGGGCGCATGAGCATTAACCTCAAGAAACTGATCCTCGAAAGATCGTTTGGCGCAGTTTTGGCTGTCATGATTGTGGCCGCCGCCAGCGTGCTTGGACTGAGCCGACCGGCTGAGGCTCAAGGGCCATTGCGGATCGAAATCACTGATGGTGTGATCGAGCCCTTGCCATTCGCGGTCCCTGATTTTCAGGACGAGAATGGCGCGGCTGGCGAATATGCAAGCTCCATCGCGCGCGTGGTGGCAGCCGATCTGGCGGGCACCGGGCTGTTTCGCGAAATCCCGGCCGACGCGTTCGTGTCGGGCGTCACAAGCTTTGCTAGCCCGGTCGCCTATGCCGATTGGAAGGCGATCAATGCGCAGGCTTTGATCACCGGCGCGGTGTCCGCGTCTGGTGACAGCATCAATGTCAAATTCCGCGTCTATGACGTGTTTTCGGGCCAACCTCTGGGTGAGGGGCTTCAGTTTTCGGGGTCCATTGGGTCATGGCGCCGTGTGGCACATAAGGTCGCCGACATCGTCTATAGCCGCATCACCGGCGAAAGCGGCTATTTTGACAGCCGCGTCGTGTTTGTCGCGGAAACCGGCCCGAAAAATGCAAAGCGCAAGCGGCTTGCGGTCATGGATTACGACGGCGCGAATGTTCAATATCTGACCGACAGTTCGGCGCTGGTGTTGGCCCCGCGCTTCTCGCCGACCGGCGACAGGGTGCTTTACACCAGTTATGAGACCGGCTTCCCGCAGGTATATGTTCTGGATGTCGCCACGGTCGGGCGTCAGGTTTTGTCACAGCAGCAAGGCACGATGACCTTTGCGCCGCGCTTTTCGCCAGACGGTCGAACGGTCGTCTATTCCTTGTCCTCAGGGGGCAACACCGACATTTATGCGATGGACATCAACGGCGGCAATCCGCGTCGCTTGACGTCGACCCCGTCCATCGAAACTGCGCCCAGCTTTTCACCGGACGGCAGCCAGATCGTTTTTGAAAGCGACCGGTCCGGCACACCGCAGCTTTACGTCATGCCTGCTGGCGGTGGCGAAGCGGCGCGGATCAGCTTCGGGCAAGGGCGTTACGGCACTCCCGTCTGGTCGCCGCGCGGCGATCTGATCGCTTTCACCAAGCAAAATGCCGGCCGCTTCCACATTGGTGTCATGCGCACGGATGGATCAGAGGAACGGCTTTTAACAGCCTCGTTCCTGGATGAAGGCCCAACCTGGGCACCCAATGGTCGGGTGATTATGTTTACCCGTGAAAGCCAAGGGGCGACGGGCGCACCGTCATTGTATTCGGTCGACATCTCGGGCCGCAATTTGCGACGGGTGGTCACCGAAGGCGCAGCGTCAGACCCGGCGTGGTCGCCTCTGTTGAAATAAGCGCAAAATTGCGCAGGGATCGGCCCTTGCCAGCGGGCCAGTGCCGATCCGTTTCCAAACGGCGTTTTTGCTGCTAAGCTAACGCCAACGAGCAACAAATGGCCTGCCTGACCAAAGGGTGGGCGAGAAAATGGATACAGGATCGATCATGAACCGTTTTGCAATGGCTACGCTGGTTGTGGGTGCTATGGCGCTTTCAGCCTGCTCAAAAGACCGCTTGGGCGACGAATATGGCACTGCCGGACTGGGCAGTGACTATGTGGCGGGCAGCCCGTCTGACCCCAAATCACCCGCGTATTTCCAACAAACCATCGGGGATCGCGTGCTGTTTGCTGTCGATCAATCCTCGCTTAATCCGGAAGGTGCAGACCTTTTGACCAAGCAGGCCGCATGGCTGATGGAAAACACCGCTTATACCGCGGTGATCGAAGGGCACGCAGATGAACAAGGCACGCGAGAATACAACCTCGCACTGGGCGCGCGTCGCGCCTCGACCGTGCAGAATTACCTGATTGAACGTGGCGTGGCCCCGAACCGCCTGCAAACAGTCAGCTATGGCAAGGAACGCCCGCTTGAGATTTGTTCAGATGAGCTTTGCTATTCCAAGAACCGCCGGGCTGTGACAGTTCTGGCCGCTGGCGCGGCCACAAGCTGAGCCACGACCAAATAGAGGAAGTTCGGATGTTGCGTTTCCCCCGACTGACCGCCGCCGCCCTAAGCCTGTCGATTGCGTTGGTGGCTTCGGCCTCAGCGCAGGACCGCGCACAATCTCTTGCCGATATCCGGCAAGAGATGTCGATCCTGTATGTCGAAGTTCAGAAACTCAGGACAGAGCTGTCCACCACGGGGGCGGCAAATGTCGCAACCGGGTCCGGCAGCTTGACCGAGCGGATCGCCGTGATCGAAAGCGAATTGTCGCGTCTGACCGGTCAGACCGAACAGCTGGAATTCCGCATCAACTCGATCGTTAAGGATGGCACGAACCGCCTTGGCGATCTTGAGTTCCGCTTGGTCGAATTGGAAGGTGGCGACGTCTCGAAACTTGGCGAAACCTCAACCCTTGGCGGGGGAGAGGTTCCAGTAGGGCCTGTCGCCGCCCCGGAACCCGCACAACCCTTGGCAACCGAGCTTGCCGTGGGTGAGAAGCAGGATTTCGACGCCGCCGGCGCCGCGTTAGAGGCAGGGGATTTCGATGCCGCTGCCGCGCTTTACGAAACCTTCATTGAAACCTATCCCGGTGGGCCACTGACAGCCGAAGCGCATTTCCAGCGTGGAGAGGCTTTGACGGGGCAGGGTGACATCAAATCTGCGGCGCGGTCATATCTGAACGCCTTTTCCGGCGCTCCCAACAGCGACCGAGCGCCTGATGCGTTGTTCCGGTTGGGCAATGCTCTGGGCGCATTGGGGCAGATTTCCGAAGCCTGTGCGACATTGAGCGAAGTTGGAAAACGGTTCCCCGGCACGCCAGCGGTCGACGATGCGCAAGCGGCGCGGGCCAGCCTTGGGTGCCAATGACGCCTGACGCTGATCTGGCAGACGCCCTGCATCGGGTCCGCGCAGGCGGGCCCGTTTTGCGTTTGGGTGTTGCCGTATCGGGCGGGGGTGACAGCATGGCGCTTTTGCGGCTTGCGAAAAACTGGTGCAGCGCGCATGGAGCCGCACTGTTTGCGGCGACGGTCGACCATCGGTTGCGACCTGACGCAGCGGACGAGGCGCAATTGGTGCATGATACCTGTGCGAGTCTGAGTGTGCAGCACGAGACATTGGTATGGCAGAACAGCCCCGAAGGAAATCTGCAGGATGCCGCCCGCCGGGCCCGCTATGACCTGCTTGCCGAATGGGCAAAGCGGCTGAAGCTTGATGCGGTCCTGTTGGGCCACACAGCGGATGATCAGGCAGAGACATTTGTCATGCGGCTTGCGCGTGGGTCGGGCGTGGATGGTTTGGCCACCATGCGCTCCGACTGGAGGGACCGGGGGGTGCAGTGGATGCGACCTCTTTTGGCCACTGACCGGGCGACCTTGCGCAACGTGTTGGTTAAACTCGGGCAACACTGGGTCGAGGATCCGTCGAACGATGACACGCAGTTTGATCGGGTCCGGGTGCGGCAAGCGATGCAGCAATTGTCGCATATCGGACTGGATCGTGCACGGTTGACCGAAACGGCGGACCGGATGGCAGGCGCGCGCGATGCCTTGTCGTGGTTGGCACATGATTCCGCGCGAAGGATTGCGCAGGTGCAAGGCGGCGATGTGCATTTCGCGCGGGAAGATTTCGGCAAACTGCCGACCGAAACGCGCCATCGGCTGTTGGCACATGCTATCAATTATGTGTCTTCGACACCTTACCGGCCGCGATATACCGCCCTGTGTGCTTTGGAAAACGATGTTTTGTCAGGGAAAACCCGCACGTTGCAGGGCTGTCTTATCTCGCGCACATCCGACGGGCTTGTGATCGGGCGCGAGCTGAATGCAGTGGCATCGACCCAGTCGCACCCCGGTGCGCTTTGGGATGGGCGCTGGGTACTGCAAGCGCCGGACGCGGCTAAGGTGCAGGATTTGCTGGTGAAACCGCTGGGGGACGGCATCACTCAGTGTGAAAACTGGCGCGATGCCGGGTTGACCCGGACCACCCTGATGGCTGGCCCAGCCCTTTGGCACCAGGACCAAGTGATCGCCGCCCCGCTTGCCGGATTTGGCGAAATGAAGCTGCTTTTGCGCTTGCCTGACACAGAAGAATTCCTATCAACGATTTTATCGCATTGAACATACTGCGATCATCCCTATTTTAGAGTGGCACAGCGTGGCCTGATAGGCTGCGCCTTGTCGCCATGGCATTCAAAGGAGATACCCTTGGGCAACGCGAGAAATTTCGCTTTCTGGATCGTTCTGTTCCTGTTGATCCTGGCCTTGTTCAACCTGTTCTCGAACGGGCAAGCAGGGTTGGCAGCATCGCAGGTCAGCTATTCGGAATTTGTGACGTCTGTCGAAGGGGACGAGGTTAAGACCGCGACCATCGACGGTGAAAAAGTTATTTATCAATCAGCAGATGGAAAGATGTATCAGACCGTCGTTCCGCGTGACGCGGAGGTGTCAAACCTGCTGCTTGATAAGGGTGTCGAACTGAAAGCTGAACCGCAACAGCAGTCGGGCTTCATGAGCCTTATGACATTGCTTCTGCCGGTGATCCTGCTGATCGGGTTCTGGTTCTTCATGATGAACCGGATGCAGGGTCGCGGGGGCGGTGGGGCCATGGGCTTTGGTAAATCCAAAGCCAAGATGCTGACCGAACGTGAAGGCCGGGTAACCTTCGACGATGTGGCGGGCATTGATGAGGCCAAGGAAGAGTTGGAAGAGATTGTCGAATTCCTGCGCAACCCGCAGAAATTCAGCCGCCTTGGCGGTCAGATTCCGAAAGGTGCACTACTGGTTGGACCTCCGGGCACCGGTAAAACGCTGCTGGCGCGCGCGATTGCGGGCGAGGCCGGTGTGCCCTTCTTCACCATCTCTGGCTCGGATTTCGTCGAGATGTTTGTCGGCGTCGGCGCAAGTCGCGTCCGTGACATGTTCGAACAAGCCAAGAAAAACGCGCCTTGTATCGTCTTTATCGATGAGATTGATGCCGTGGGCCGCTCGCGTGGCGCAGGCTACGGTGGTGGTAACGACGAACGCGAACAGACGCTGAACCAACTATTGGTCGAAATGGACGGGTTCGAGGCCAATGAGGGTGTGATCATCCTTGCGGCCACTAACCGTCGTGATGTTTTGGATCCAGCCCTGCTGCGTCCGGGCCGCTTTGACCGTCAGGTTACTGTACCCAACCCCGACATCAAAGGCCGCGAAAAAATTCTGGGCGTCCATGCCCGCAAAGTTCCGCTGGGCCCAGATGCCGACATGCGCATTATCGCGCGTGGCACGCCGGGCATGTCCGGTGCTGATCTGGCCAACCTTGTGAACGAAGCCGCCCTGATGGCTGCGCGTATTGGTCGCCGCTTTGTGACCATGGAAGATTTCGAGAACGCGAAAGACAAGGTCATGATGGGGGCCGAGCGACGCTCGATGGTCCTGACGGACGACCAAAAGGAAAAGACAGCCTATCACGAGGCTGGACATGCCGTGGTTGGCCTGACGCTGCCGCAATGTGACCCGGTCTATAAGGCGACGATCATTCCGCGCGGTGGTGCGTTGGGGATGGTCGTGTCGCTTCCCGAGATCGACCGCCTGAACTGGCATCGTTCCGAATGTGAAGAAAAGCTTGCCATGACCATGGCCGGTAAAGCTGCCGAAATCATCAAGTATGGTGAAGATAACGTCTCGAACGGGCCTGCAGGTGATATCCAGCAAGCCTCAGGTCTGGCGCGCGCCATGGTGATGCGTTGGGGCATGTCCGACAAGGTTGGCAATATCGACTATGCCGAAGCGGCCGAGGGGTATTCGGGCAACACGGCTGGTTTCTCGGTGTCGGCGCATACCAAAGAGCTGATCGAGGAAGAAGTGAAGCGCTTCATCCAAACCGGGTACGAGACCGCGTTCAAGATCCTGACCGAAAAGAAAGCGGAATGGGAAAACCTTGCGCAAGGGCTTTTGGAGTACGAAACCCTGACCGGCGAAGAGATCGCGCGGGTTATGAAGGGCGATCCCCCGACAAAAAGCGAAGACGACGACACGCCGGATGAAGGCAATGCACCATCCCTCACGGCGATTCCCAAGACCAAGCCGCGGACCAAGCCGGCAGGCGATGGCGATTTGGAGCCTGAACCGTCCGCTTGATTGCAGCGACGCAAAAATTCAAACCCCCGAAGGTTCCGCCCTTCGGGGGTTTTTTCTTTGCCGCCGGATTTGCGCAGGATACGGATCGAATTGGCCTGCGTGTTCTTCCATCTTTGTCAGAAGGGAGGCTTCACATGCTGCAAACGACAATCGCGTTGATCCTGTTTCTGGCCCCTCTGGCCTATAGCCCCGGACCCGGAAACATGGTTTTCGCGGCGATGGGGGCTCGGTTGGGGTTGCGGGCGACAATGCGCGCCAATCTGGGCTACCACGCTGCCACCTGGATTGTGACCCTTGCCGTTGGGCTGGGGTTTTCGGCGCTGATAGATATGGCCCCCACGGCGTTTTCAGCGCTTCGGTTGGCAGGGGTTGCCTATGTGGCATGGTTGGCGTGGACGTTCTTGCAAGCGGGTTTGTCAGGCCACGGGCGCGATGCGGTTGGGATTGGGGCGATTGGTGGCGCGCTACTTTTGGTGTTCAACCCCAAAGCCTATGTCATCATCGCCTTGATGTTCAGTCAGTTTCTGGCGGCCTTTCCGATGCCCGGTGTCTCGACCGTGATTTGGATCGCGACGGTTTTCGCTCTGAACAACTTCATCGCCTTCCTTCTTTGGACCGTGGTGGGGGATCAGATATTGGCACGCTTCAGAAGCCCCGCCCATGCCCGCTGGCTTAACAGCGTATTCGCCGTGATCCTTGGCGCTGTAGCGGTGTGGATGTTTTTCGCGGGCCAGATCGGGGTTTGATCAATCTGCCTGTCCCGGTGTTGGGTCGGTAGGTTGATTGCGACTTTAGGCAAGGCTTGGCAGGATGCGCAAAATTTTCAAGAAGGAGCCATTATGCCCGCCCTCATTCCAACCGACCACTACGCCACAATCACATGGCTTGGTAAAACCGCTGACCGCGACGCAACACTGACCTCGGTTGCCTGCGATACAGTCGAGTTGACTTACGAAGGCGTGGTGGGCGAGGCACGGTCGGGCCTGACACGGTCCTCTTGTCCGCGGGTGACAAGCCAGTATCCACTTGGCACGGAAATTCGGAATGTCCGGCAGCTTTCTGTGCTGTCCGCTGAGGAACTGGCCGAAATTGCAGCCGATTTGAAGCTTGAGGCATTGGATCCAACCTGGCTGGGGGCGTCGATGGTGCTTGCGGGTTTGCCGGATTTCACCCATCTGCCCCCATCAGCGCGGCTGCAAGCGGACAGTGGCGCGGTGTTGGTGGTGGATATGGAAAACCAACCCTGCAATTTCGTCAGCCGCGAGGTAGAGCGGGCGCGTCCCGGCCACGGCATCGGCTTCAAGCCCGCGGCCAAAGGAAAACGCGGCGTTACCGCCTGGGTCGAACATCCCGGTGTGTTGAAGTTGGGCGATCAATTGCGCCTGCACTTGCCCGGCCAGCGGGCATGGCAGCCTGGCCGGTGACAAACGCCACTGAAACGGTTTGCCCGGAACACAAGGTTCTCATCGGAAACCGGCAATTGGCATTTCGACGAATTCCTAGGCAAACATGTCGGATTTCGCTCTATGAGCTGAAAATTGTGTAGATATGTATCAGTGGACAAACGGTCGCGGGATAAACAGGGCTGCGACCCGTCCAGAAAATGCGATTGAACCTTAAGGATCCGCCATGAGCTATAAGTCCGACATCCAAATTGCCCGCGAAGCGAAAAAACGCCCGATCCAAGAAATTGGGGACAAGCTGGGCATTCCGACCGAACACCTGCTGCCCTTCGGCCACGATAAGGCAAAGGTCAGCCAGGAATTCATCAACTCGGTTCAGTCCAAGAAAGATGGCAAGCTGATCCTTGTCACCGCGATCAACCCAACGCCCGCCGGTGAAGGCAAGACCACCACGACCGTAGGTCTGGGTGATGGTCTGAACCGGATCGGCAAAAAGGCGATGGTCTGCATTCGCGAAGCGTCACTGGGGCCAAACTTCGGTATGAAAGGTGGGGCTGCCGGTGGCGGGTACGCGCAGATCGTCCCGATGGAGGATATGAACCTTCATTTTACCGGCGATTTTCACGCCATCACCTCGGCGCATTCGCTGCTGGCGGCGATGATCGACAACCACATCTATTGGGGCAATGAGCTTGAGATTGACGAACGCCGTATTGCGTGGCGCCGTGTCGTCGACATGAACGACCGCGCGCTGCGTGATATCGTGGTTTCTCTGGGCGGTGTGTCAAACGGGTTCGCACGTCAGACTGGCTATGACATCACGGTGGCGTCCGAAGTAATGGCGATCCTATGTCTGTCCAACAATCTGGCGGACCTGCAAAAGCGTCTGGGCGACATCATTGTGGCCTATACACGCGAACGTAAGGCGATTTATTGCCGCGACATCGGGGCCGATGGCGCGATGACTGTGCTTCTGAAAGATGCGATGCAGCCGAACCTCGTGCAGACGCTGGAAAACAACCCAGCCTTCGTGCATGGCGGCCCGTTTGCCAACATCGCGCATGGTTGTAACTCGGTTATCGCAACCAAGACCGCGATGAAACTGACAGATTACGTTGTCACCGAAGCTGGTTTCGGGGCCGATCTGGGCGCCGAGAAATTCATGAACATCAAGTGCCGCAAGGCAGGAATTTCGCCCAGCGTCGTCGTGCTGGTGGCCACCGTGCGTGCGATGAAGATGAATGGCGGCGTGTCGAAAGCCGATTTGGGTGCTGAGAATGTAGAGGCCGTTCAAGCCGGTTGCCCCAACCTTGGACGTCATATCGAAAACCTGAAATCCTTTGGTGTGCCGGTCGTCGTCGCGATCAACCATTTCGTCACCGATACAGACGCCGAAGTGCAGGCTGTGAAAGACTATGTAGATAGTCATGGGTCCGAAGCTATCCTGTCGCGCCATTGGGAATTGGGCTCGGAGGGGTCAGCGGATCTTGCAAAACGTGTGGCCGAAGTGGCCGATGCGGATGTTGCCAGCTTTGCGCCCATCTATCCCGATGAGATGCCGCTGATGGAGAAAATCGAAACCATCGCCAAGCGGATCTATCGCGCCGACGAGGTTTTGGCCGACGCCAAGATCCGCAATCAGTTGAAAGACTGGGAAGCGGCGGGATACGGCAACCTGCCGGTCTGTATGGCAAAGACTCAGTATAGCTTCTCGACCGATCCATCGCTGCGCGGTGCGCCCACTGGCCATTCTGTGCCCGTGCGCGAGGTGCGCTTGTCTGCAGGCGCTGGTTTCATCGTTGTGGTCTGCGGCGAGATCATGACCATGCCGGGTCTTCCACGCGCACCCGCGGCCTTGACTATTGGTTTGAACGCAGACGGCGAAATCGAAGGTCTGTTCTGATCGAAGGGGCGCGGCGCGCTCAAGCGCCGCGCCTTGTTGCAATTGACAATGGTCAATGCCGGGGCGATGGAAAGGCCGTTGAAGAAGGCCAAAGGTCGGTCAGAGCACGCCAGATTCTTGTCGTCTCGACCTGCCAAATATGGACATACGAGGAGAGTGGGCGATGACAGCTCAGATCATTGATGGCAAAGCTTTCGCGGCCACGGTACGCGAAAAGGTCGCTGCCCATGTGGCGCGTATCAAAGACGAAAGCGGAATTACCCCCGGTCTGGCCGTTGTGTTGGTGGGCGAAGATCCCGCAAGCCAAGTCTATGTCCGCTCAAAGGGCAAGCAGACCGTCGAAGTGGGCATGAACAGCTATGAGCATAAGCTTGAGGCTGACACCTCCGAAGCCGATCTGCTGGCGCTGATCGACAAGTTGAACACCGACCCCGCAGTGCATGGTATTTTGGTGCAACTGCCGTTGCCCAGCCACCTGAACGAAGACCTTGTGATCAACTCGATTGATCCTGCGAAAGATGTCGACGGGTTCCATATCTCGAATGTTGGCCTGCTGGGAACGGGCCAGAAGTCCATGGTGCCCTGCACGCCGTTGGGCTGCCTGATGATGTTGCGCGACCATCATGGGTCATTGTCGGGCCTGAATGCAGTGGTCATCGGTCGCTCGAATATTGTTGGCAAGCCAATGGCGCAATTGCTGCTGGGCGACAGCTGCACCGTCACCATCGCGCACAGCCGCACCAAAGACCTGCCCGAGGTCGTCCGGCGTGCGGATATCGTCGTGGCCGCTGTCGGTCGGGCCGAAATGGTACCGGGCGAGTGGATCAAAGACGGTGCGACCGTGATTGATGTGGGCATCAACCGCATCGACGCGCCAGAGAAGGGCGAGGGCAAGACCCGCCTTGTGGGCGATGTGCATTTTGACAGTGCGGCGAAGGTTGCGGGCGCAATCACCCCTGTGCCCGGTGGCGTTGGTCCGATGACGATTGCCTGCCTGCTGGCCAATACCCTGACGGCTTGCTGCCGTGCAAATGGACTGGTCGAACCAGAGGGGCTGACGGCCTAAGAAACGGGTGATCACGGCATCACGGGGGGGCAGGTTCAGATTTGCCCCTTTTTTTCTTGCGGATCAGAGTGTTGCAGACATAGCACTCTGATTATTCGGCCAAATATTTTTTCTCACACCTGCTAATAATCTGTTAATCTTCACGACGCGAACGCGACGCAAAAAAAGTCGCGAGCAATTGAGCAGTCGATAGCGACCACAGAGTCGCACGAAAGGGCGCCTTCACGTGGCGCTGCAGGTACAGCATGTCTATTTCAATATATGGTGCGTTCCGCACCAATACGACGATGTCGGCCAATACGGCGACCTATGCCACGATAGGGTCGACGTTTCAGATCAATTCTTACAGCAAAATCTCGATCACGGATGGCGGTGACAGTTCAATCATTACGGGCGATACTGTCGTCAACGAGACGCCGAATGACCCCAGCCAGACCTACAATGGCGAAGTCATCATCTGGGATTACACCATTCAGGTCACGGATGGGACCAATACCTACGAAGTGGGGGTGATGGATTGGGACATAAACGGCAGTGGAAACTACCAATGGCCGACTGCGGAGCAAGGCTATTACATTGCGTTTTTGAATGCCAATATCCCGCCCCTGAATACCACCCTCACAGTTGTTGCTGTTACCAATAATGGCCCTTCAATCCCGGTCAGTTCAATCGTGCCCTGTTTTGTGACAGGCACGATGATCGACACGCCAGCCGGCGCGCGAAAGATCGAAACGCTGGACGTTGGCGACGAGGTGCTGACACTGGACAATGGCCCGCAGAAAATCCGCTGGATCGGCAAGCGGGACCTCAGCCTTCGCGAGCTTTTGAAGAAGCCGAAACTGACGCCGATCCGGATCAAGGCCGGGGCGCTTGGCGCGAATTTGCCGTTGCGCGATCTGTGCGTGTCGCCGCAACATCGTGTGTTGGTGCGGTCACCCATCGCAAAACGCATGTTTGGCAAGGAAGAGACGCTGATCCCGGCGCACAAGCTGGTCGACATTCCCGGCATTTTTACTGACACCGTCGATGCGCCGGTGACCTATATGCACATGCTGTTTGACAGCCACGAAATCGTTTTCTCTGAAGGCGCCCCGACCGAAAGCCTGTTCACTGGGAAAGAAGCCTTAAAGAGTGTTGGCGACGACGCCTATAACGAGATTATTACGTTGTTTCCCGAGTTGGTCGCATCAGACTATCTGCCTGCGATGGCGCGGTTCTGCCCACCCAAAGGCAAACACATGAAGACCTTGGTGCGGCGTCATGCGTCCAATAGAAAGCCTTTGTTGGCGGTGCATTAAGCTGGCAAAAGCGATGTCTCAGTCCGGTGATCTTCGCCGCGACCAGCGCCATCAGGTTTTGCGAGGTGAAGCGCTGCCAGATGCGCGTGTTGGTGCCTTGGCGCACGGTTATCATGGGCGAAACCGAGTGTTGCAGACTTAGCACTCTGCTTTTGCGGGAAAAATATTTCGATTCGCGCCTGAAAATATTCTGTTAACCTTTTCAACGTTAACGCGACGCAAAAAAGTCGCGGGCAATTGAGCAGTCGATAGCGACCACAGAGTCGCACGAAAGGGCGCCGCCAAGAGGCGCTGCAGGTACAGCATGTCCGTTTCCATATATGGTGCGTTCCGCACCGATACGACGATGTCGAAGTTTACGGCTAAGCTCGCGACGATAGGGTCGTCGTTTGAACTCGGGTCTTACAGCAAGATCACGATCGAAGACGGTAGTGATGGTACTGTTGTGACCGGTGACAGCGGTCAGGATGAAAACCCGAACGATGCAGGACAGACCTATAATGGCGAAGTCATCATCTGGGATTATACCATTCAGATAACCGACGGAACGAACACCTATGAAATTGGTGTCTTGGACTGGGATGCCAACGGCAATGGCAAGATCCAGGGCACGTCTGTCGAACAAGGTTATTTCATTGCGTTCCTGAACGGACAGGTGCCGCCGACCAATACGACGTTCACCGTGGTAGCTGTCACGAATGACGGACCCTCGATTCCTGTCAGTTCAATCGTGCCCTGTTTTGTGACAGGCACGATGATCGACACGCCAGCCGGCGCGCGAAAGATCGAAACGCTGGACGTTGGCGACGAGGTGCTGACACTGGACAATGGCCCGCAGAAAATCCGCTGGATCGGCAAGCGGGACCTCAGCCTTCGCGAGCTTTTGAAGAAGCCGAAACTGACGCCGATCCGGATCAAGGCCGGGGCGCTTGGCGCGAATTTGCCGTTGCGCGATCTGTGCGTGTCGCCGCAACATCGTGTGTTGGTGCGGTCACCCATCGCAAAGCGCATGTTTGGCAAGGAAGAGACGCTGATCCCGGCGCACAAGCTGGTCGACATTCCCGGCATCTTTACTGACACCGTCAATGCGCCGGTGACCTATATGCACATGCTGTTTGACAGCCACGAGATTGTATTCTCTGAAGGCGCCCCGACCGAAAGCCTGTTCACAGGGAAAGAAGCCCTAAAGAGCGTTGGCGACGACGCGTATAACGAGATTATCTCGTTGTTTCCCGAGTTGCTCGCGTCGGACTATCTGCCAGCAATGGCGCGGTTCTGCCCACCCAAAGGCAAGCACATGAAGACCTTGGTGCGGCGTCATGTGTCCAATAGAAAGCCGTTGCTGGCGGTACAGTAAGCCATTGGCGTGGCGCTTTACATTCAGTCATTAAAGTTGGGCGCGCGTTTCTGCAGGCCTGCCATCACCGCTTCCATTTGGTTGGGCTTGCCCATCAGGGCCTCTTGCGCATGGCTTTCCGCGACCAACGTCTCTTTCCACCCCATCAGTTCGGTGTCGCGGATCAATGCCTTCGCGGCGCGAATTGCGTCGGGTGACTTCCCAGCGATCTCGGCGGCAAGGGCGTGTGCGCGATCCAGCGGCGCGTCGGTCAGTTCGGTCACAAACCCCCAGTCAAGTGCTTGTGGCGCTTCGAATTGCTCGGCAGAGTAAGTCAGCTTGCGGATCACGTCGCCGCGCGCCAACCGCCGCATCAACACCATGCCCCCCATGTCAGGGATGATGCCCCAACGGCCTTCCATGATCGAAAACCGCGTGTCCGGTGCGGCAATCCGCATGTCTGCGCCCAGCATGATCTGGAACGCGCCGCCGAAAGCATAGCCGTGTACGGCGGCGATCACCGGTTGCGGCATCTCAGCCCAGACCATCGATGCGGCTTGAAACAAGTTGGAGTTGCCATGCGTGCGTTCAAGAAACACGTCGCCCTGCATTGCGAATTTCGCGATTTCCGGCAATGCTGCCAAGTCCAGCCCTGCAGAAAAAGCTTGTCCGTCACCGGTCAGAACGACGGCGCGGATATCCTTGCGCGCGCCTAGCGTTTCGCCCGCGTCCACGATGGCGCGGATCATCTCCAAATCCAGCGCGTTCCGCTTGTCGGCACGGGTCAGGGTGACTGTGGCCACGTGATTGTCTTCGGTAATGCGTACGCGGTCAGACATGGGGTTCTCCTCTTTGGGCTTGGGGCAGAGTGTGGCGCGTGTCAGTGGCCGCGCCAACCGTCACGTTGCGGCAGGTGGCGCGGAGACCGGAACCATCGTGCCCAAAAGCTTGGCGATCAATGTGCGTTGCCCGTCCTGTTCGGCCCAGACGTCGGCTTCGACTGGGATCAGGCGGCGACCAATGCGTAAAACACGACCTTCCGCGACAAGCTTGTTTCCTTTGGCCGGCGCGAGCAGATTGATCTTGATCTCAGAGGTCAGAACTTCTTGGCCCTCGGCCATCACCGCAAGCGCGGCATAGCCAGCCGCCGTATCCCCCAAGGCAAAGGTCAGCGCAGCGTGACCAAAGCCATGCTGCTGGCGCATTGTGTCAGGGATCGGCGCGGTTATCTGGCAATAGCCATGCTGCAAACCGGTGATCTCGGCGCCGATCAGCGTCATCAGGTTTTGCGACGCGAAGCTTTCGCGGATTTTCGCGATCGTGTCTGGTGGTAAGTCTGTCATGTGCGATCCTGGTTGTCGTCAAAGACTAACACAGGCGGCGAAGGTGCGACGTGGAACGTGGCGTCACACGGCCTACCGGGGCATTGGGATCGGCTGGGGCGGGTCGCCCAGCAGCACCGCGATGGCCTCGGGCCGCATCAATCGAGACAGCACAGAATGGTCTGACCACAGGCCGCCTGTATAGGTGCCATAGGACGGCATAATGACCCGGTCGCCGTCAAAAAGCATACAAGGGCGACTGACCGTGCGCCCTTTGACGTGCAATTTCGCCTTGGGGTGAAAGTGGCCGGTAATCTCGCCCGATGCGCCCACCCGTGCGATGTGGCGGAAGTAAAGCGGGGGGCGTAAAAGCTCTGCCAGATGGGTGCCCGCGAATTCGATGGGGCCGGGGTCGTGGTTGCCTTCGATCCATACCCAGCGGCGTCCGGCCATCAGCCGGGCCAGCCACAAGGCTTCGGTTTCCGGCAAGTTTTCTGACGCTTCGACATCGTCGAAACTGTCGCCCAGACAAACAACCGTGCGTGCGCCCGAAGTCTCGATATCGGTTTGCAGCCGGTGCAAGGTGTCGCGGGTCTCATAAGGCGGCAGGATCGCGCCACCATTGCGCGCCAACCGTTCCGATTTCCCAAGATGCAGGTCCGAGACGCATAATAGCTTCTGATCCGGCCACCAGAGCGCACCGGACGGCAACAACGTCAGTTTCACCCCCGTGAAAATGAACTCATACCCCTTCATACGTTCTTCCAAGTCGATTTTCTGCCCCAATGCAAGCTATTCCTGCATACCATGCATCATGCCAGCCCGGCCTCTATCATGAGGCGATCAGCTTCGGCCCGCATCAGGGCCTCGACCCCGGTTCCTTCGACTGGCACTTTGCCAACCTCAAGGAACAATGGGGCGGCAAACGGCGTCACGCGGCCCGGATGAACGTGGTCAATTAATCCGCCCGTACGCGCCAACATCTCGTCAATCCGGCCAAACCCGATTAACCCACGCATCGCTTCGTCCCGCGTGATCGACAACAGCAGGTGGTCGGGGTCGTACTTCCTGAGCGTGTCATAGAGGATGTCGGCCGAAAACGTCGCCTGCCGCCCAGAGGATCGCTTCCCCGGTAGATTTCGGGTGATCATGCCCGCGATGGTGGCCGCACCTTTGAAGCTGCGTTTCATCAACGCGTTCTCGGCCAGCCACCCGTCCAGCCCGTCGCGCAGCCCTGAAGCGTCCAGCGCTTTCGCAGGATTGTCCAGATGGGACACGGACCAGATCAGCGTGGCATAATCGGTGGCGACAAAACCCAGCGGGCCAAGCCCTGCGTCCTCCATCCAGCGTGTCACCATCAATCCCAGTGTTTGCTGCGCGTTCTTACCTGCAAAGCCATAGATGCAGGTGTGTGGACGATCCTCGTGATCGAAGCTTTCGACAAGGATGCGGCCTGCACGTGGCAACTGACTGACCTCGCGCTGCAATGCGATCCAGTCGAGTGTATGGTGGGGTAAATCGGGCAAGCGTGGGCGGCGCAGAAGATCCAGAATACGTTCGGACAGTTGCGTCGAGGTCGAGAACTTGGTGCCAGAAAACACGGCGAGTTTCGGCTTGCGCCCCCGGTCGCGACTGACTTGCACCTCCATCTCGCGCAGGGTTTCGAACCGCACGATCTTGCCGCCCATCAGAAACGTATCACCGGGCACCAGCGAGGCGGCGAAGCTTTCCTCAACCTCACCCAGCGGTTTGCCGGCCGAGGCACCGGACCGCCCTTTCATCCGCACTTTCAATGTGTCGGTGTCGATGATCGTGCCAATGTTCATTCGCACTTGTTGTGTCAGACGCGGATCGCGCAACTGCCACAGCCCGTCGGCGCGTTGCATCAGCCGCTGCCACCGGTCATAGGCGCGCAAGGCGTAGCCACCTGTGGCCACGAAATCCAGACAGGCGTCGAACTCGGCGCGTGACAAGTCGGCATAGGGGCCCGCGGTTGTCACCTCGTCAAACAGTGCGGTGGCGTCGAAGGGGCCTGAACACGCGGTGATCAGGATATGCTGGCACAAGACGTCGCGCGGGCCGGGGCCGCGCGGATCGCCATCAAGGTCATGGGCCAGCACCGCCTCGATCGCCGCGTGGCATTCGATCACCTCCCAGCGGTTGGCCGGTAGGATCAGCGCTTTGGAGGGCGCGTTGTAGCGGTGATTGGCCCGTCCGATGCGTTGCACAAGCCGTTTGACGTTCTTGGGCGCCCCAACCTGAATGACAAGATCGACATCACCCCAATCCAGCCCAAGGTCCAACGACCCCGTGCAGACCACCGCGCGCAACGCACTCGCCACCATCGCTGCCTCGACCTTTTTACGTTGTTCCAGCGCCAGCGATCCGTGGTGAATGCCAATCGGCAGGGCGGCTTCATTGGCCAGCCAAAGCTCGTGGAAAAAGATCTCGGCTTGCGCGCGCGTGTTGTGAAAAATCAGCGTGGTCTTGTGGCGCGCGACCGCGTCCAGCACCTCGCGGATGGCATAGCGTCCGCCGCCGCCAGACCACGGGGGCGGTGTTTGCGTCGTCAGCATCGAGATGTCAGGGTCAGGGCCGGGGTCGGCTTCGATTATGTCGCATTGCGCCGGATATGGCGCGAGGAACGTAGCCAAGGCGGGTGGATCTTCGACCGTGGCGGACAGCCCGACACGTTGCAAGCCGGGGCAGAGCGCCGACAGACGCGACAGGCACAGCATCAGCTGATCGCCGCGTTTGCTTTCCGCCAGTGCGTGCAACTCGTCCACCACCACACGTTTCAGACCCGCGAACATGCGCGGTGCATCTTCATAACTCAACAGAAGTGCGAGGCTTTCGGGCGTGGTCAGCAGGATATGCGGCGGGTCGGCGCGTTGCGCTTTCTTGCGGGTCTGGGTGGTGTCGCCAGACCGATCTTCGACCCGGACAGCTATGCCCATTTCCTCGATCGGGGTCATCAGGTTGCGCCGCATATCCGCCGCAAGCGCCTTGAGCGGCGAGATATAAAGCGTGTGCAATCCCGGCTCTGGCGCGTCACCCAGTTCGACCAGGCTTGGCAAAAACCCGGCCAGCGTCTTGCCGCCCCCGGTGGGTGCTATCAATATCACGGCAGGTTCATGCGCGCGCGCCAGCATCGCCTGTTGGTGCGGATGCGGGGTCCAGCCGCGCTGAGCGAACCAGCGGTCAAAGGTTGGGGGCAGGGTGGTCATGCGGGCAGGATAGGAAATGGCGCGCGGCGTGAACATGCCCGAAATGCACGCGGCTAAAAAAAGGGCGACATGCGGTTAGCCGCAGGTCGCCCTTGGTGGTCCGTTGGAATGGAGTTCTAGTGCACGATTTCCTCTTCTTTCACGAACATGTTTTCCCATGCGCGGTCGATCAGGTCCGGGGTCATTTGGGGGGGGATCCCCTCAAAATCACAGATCGACAGCATCTGGTCGATCAGGAACACCGGCTGATAGTTGGCATAGATGTTGTCGATTGTCGGATATTTGGTCTTCAGCAGATGCACCAAGGCATCTTGCGAAAGCGGTATCCCTTTTTTCTTTGCGACCATGGCAAAGATTTTCAGGAAACCTTCCTGATCCGGCCCGTCGATCTTGATCTTATAGAAAATCCGGCGCAGCGCCGCCTTATCGAAGATCTTGTTTGGGTGGAAGTTGGTTGAGAAGATCACCAGCGTGTCAAATGGCACCTCGAATTTCTCGCCCGATTGCAGGGCCAGAATATCTTTGTTTTCTTCCAGTGGAACAATCCAGCGGTTGATCAGCGCCTGGGGCGGATCGGCTTGGCGGCCAAGGTCGTCGACGATAAACACGCCGCCTGAGGATTTGAGCTGCAGCGAAGCCGTATACGTCCGCGCGGTCGGGTTATACACCAGATCGAGCATGTCGAGCGTCAATTCACCGCCGGTGATCACGGTCGGGCGTTCACACAACACATAGCGGCGGTCGTGTTTTTTCGTGACACGGCGCAGCGCGTTGGGGTCGCCCTCGGCCTCTTCGGCCAAGGTGTGGACGATCGGATCATAGACGGTAATCACCTGACCGGAATATTCGATGGCGCGGGGGACGTAGATTTTGTCGCCCAACGCATCCCGAATCCCGTTCGAGATCGAGGATTTACCGTTGCCCGGCGGGCCATACATCAGGATGGATCGACCAGAGCCAACCGCGGGTCCAAGCTGGTCCAGCAGATCAGGCGGCAAGATCAAGTGACCCATCGCGCCCGTCAATTGTTCGCGGGACATGTGAATGTTGCGGATCGACTGACGCTTCACCTGCTTGGCATAGACTTCCATCGGAACAGGCATCGCGCCGAAATACTCGGATTGCGACAGCGCATCCAAAGCGCGCGCTTTGCCGCTGTCTGACAGCCTATAGCCCATTTCCGATGATTTCGAACCCGCGTGCAGCGTGCCCATTGCCTCGACCAGCCCGCCGTCGCGGCTCATGTCGATCAGCTCCTGCACAACTCGGGCAGGCAGGCACAAAACCCGCTCTAGGTCTGTGACCTGTTCCAGATTGGTACGGAACATCGTTTTCAGCAGGATGTCCCGCATCATCACCAGCGACAGGCCGGTTTCGGACAGGCTCATCGCCGGTGGGGGGGCTATCATGTCCGTGCTATGTACATTCATTGTCATGCTCGATCTTATGTTGCGGTTTAAGACTGCCAAGTCAATAAATTGACCAAACAATTACAAAGCTTTGCCAAGCGCAGTATTGACGCTAATTTAGCTACAAAAGAATGAGGGCAGGTATGAGCGGAAATAAAGGCAAGTTTTTGGCAGCCTTCATGGCAAGCCTGTTGGGATTGTATGCTTTTGTGCTTCTTGCCAAGGGCGGCCTATTCATCAGCAAACATGAAGGCGACACGCTGCACCTGCTTCAGATGCTGTTGCGAATGGGCCAGGGGGACTGGCCACATTTGGATTTTGTCACCCCCATTGGGGTTCTGGCTTTTGCCCCCATCACAGTTTTCCTAGAGGCAGGCTTTGGCATAGGCCATGCCATTCATGCGGGTCAACTTCTTGTTGCGATTGTATTTTTTCCGCTCGCTTGGTGGGTGGCCAACACGCGTTTCGACGGGTTTTGGGCCGCGCTCTTCGCCGCGACAATCCTTATCTTCTCGGTGGCGCTGGTGTATGGCGAGGTCGATGACAGCGTCTCGATCTCGATGCATTACAACCGCTGGGCTTGGGCTGCGGCCTTCCTTGCCATCACGCCAGCGATCCTGCCGGGTCGTGATCAGACCTCGTTGCGGATGGATGGAATTGTGATCGGTGTGGCCATGGCCGTGATGGCGATGATCAAAGTGACCTATTTCGCTGCGTTCTTCATTCCGGTTCTTGTCGCCCTTTTCGCCCGCGGGGCAGGGCGCACGGTCGTCTGGGCGTTGCTGACCGGCATCATAATCGCGGCACTTGTGACGCTTTGGATCGGGACGCCGTTGATCTGGCTGGCTTATTTGCGTGATCTGCTGAATGTCGCAGCTTCCGATGTGCGGCCGCAACCGGGCCGCGATTTCGGCTACGTCGTCAGCGCGCCCGCGTATCTGGGCGGGTCGCTGATTGCGATTCTATCGGTGATTTTTCTGCGGCAGACCGGACGGATGACCGAAGGTATGGTCCTGCTGTTGCTATTGCCCGGTTTCTTCTATGTGACTTTTCAGAATTTCGGAAATGATCCGCAATGGTTGTGGCTGCTGGGGCTTTTGTTGATCGCGACGCGTCCGACGGGCCCTGTCTTCAATGGATTTGGTTGGGATCTACAAAAAGCGATCACCTTTTCGGCGGTTGCGGCTTTCGCCTTTGCGACCCCCAGTTTTCTGAACCTTGCCGCCAGCCCGTTTCGCCACCTTGCGACAGATGTAGAAAAATACGTCCCTCTTATGCCCGGCAGTGGCGTGCATGAGGACTTGCAGACCTTCGCCCCGCGCGCGGCACGGGTCGATGTGCGCCGGGCATTGGATGGCCCAGGATCGCTGTTCGCCGCGCTGTCTGACGATGAGGCGCGTGAAGACACCGATGTAATTTTTCAGGGTCGGGCGTTGGACTATTGCACGCTTGAACTTGGAATGGTGGTCTGGTTCCGGGCGGTTTCGGAAGACATCGTAGATTGGGCTGGTCCGGGAAAGGCGCTGTTCTCTGCTGATTTGCTGTCCAGCTATTGGCTCTATGCCGATCTGGCCCCGCTGCAAGGTGGCGCACCGTGGTATTACGGCGAACTCAGCGGGATCGAAAATGCCGACTATTTGCTAGTGCCAACTTGCCCACTCTCCGCCGACACCCGCAAAAAGATACTGGACGAGGTGTCAGGTCAGGACTGGATTGATCAAGTGACAGAGGTGCGAAAGACGCCCTATTACACGCTCTACAGTCTGCCGGGTGAGAAGCCGAAACCGGTCGACCCACCGGTTGATGAGAATGAAAGCGACTTATCAGCAGTCGATTAATCGGAAAGAATTATTCCAGTAAAACAAGCTGTTGTCGGGTGAGGTCGCCGACTTTGTCCGTATTTAAGCGCCGGTGAGTGCGGCCAGAACAAGATAGGTGATCAACGTCGCCCCGAGGCTAAGTCCCATTGGATAGTCGCGCCGTTTCCAGCTTTCCCAATCCGGTGTGGCCGCGCGCACCCAGTCCATGGTCCGCGCGATCCGGTGCAGGATGAAACCAGCGATGATCATCACCGCAAGGATCATCATGACAAGAAATGCGTCGGGCAGGGCAATAAGCGGCGCCATTGCTGCGGCGAATTTGGCATCACCAGCGCCCAGCATCCGGCCGATATTCATCACAAAGCCGATCACCAAAATGACCACCAGATGAACCCAGCGCCACAGGTATTCATCAAGCTCGAAGGCAAAAAGTCCGATCACGGCGAAAACAATGGTCAACGCCATGACCGCTTTGTTGGGGATCTTCATACGCGACAAATCGGACCACACGGCCCACAAGGCAATCGGAACTGCAAAGGGCAGAAACAGCATCGCTGCCCAACTTGTCATGGCCGTGTTCATGCCCGATTCATCCGTTCGAGACGTTGCTTTCCAGCGCTTCCAGCGCGCGGGTTGCGGCTTCGAAATGCTGGGGGTGCGTGTCTATGGCTTCCTGCAACAGGCCTTTGCCAGTTGTCACATCACCTTGCTTGATCGCGGACAAGGCCAGCGTGTGCAAAAGCTGCGCGCGTTCGACTTGGGTCATCGGAATGACCGGCAGGTCGTATTTGCGTTGTGCACCACGTGCCAAGACAAGATTATTCTTTGCTGTGAACAGTTTGTCATCATAGCTTAAAGCCTGCGAGAACAGCTGCTCAGCGCCCTTGTAATCGGCGCGGGTCAGTTTGGAATACCCCCAGTTGTTCATGACAGAACCCGGGTTGGTGGTCAGCCCAACAGCGGTTTCATAAAAGCTGTCCGCCTTTTTCCATTCCTTGTTGCTGTCCGCGATCATCGCTTCAAGCCGGTAACGGCGATAGGTCTCGTGGGTGGGTGGCACCTTGTCCAGTACGGTTTCGGCCTGCGCCCAGTCACCGGCCCGGATCAACGCATCCGCCAAGCTGACACGATCATCCGACGTGCCTTGCGAGCTTGCGACAATCTCTTTCCACACCGGCACAGCTTCCACCGGGCGTTTGGCGCGAATCAGAGATTGTGCCAGCCCTCGTTTCAGATCGATGCGACCCGGTTGAGATTCCGCTGAGCGCTTGAAATAGGCGACCGCTTCATTCGGATCCCCCACAGTCAGCATGATGTCGTTCAGATTGCTTTCGTCGATGACGTTCACATCTGCGATGGCACGTTCGACCTCTTCGCCACCCGATTTCGGCTTGTTGCAAGCGGAAAGGGCAACCGCGCTGCCAAGGCAGAGCGTCAGAAAGATGGTATGGCGCATTTTTGCGTCCTTTTACTGCTCGTGTCTTCGCTTAGATTTGCGACAGAAGTAGGTAGTCCCCTGTCCCCCGCCGAACCAGCGCGAATGTATCATTATGGTCTTGATCATAATCCGGGTTTTCCATTTTTGCGAGCGCCAAGCGCAAATTGTCACGGATTTGGGCAGATTGGCCACGATCCAGGCCAAATGCGATCTGGAAGACACGGGCTGCTTCGCCTGTTTGGCCGGTTTCCATCAATACGACACCCAAATTGTTCCATGCTGGAACAAATGTACCGTCTTTTTCTGTGGCTTGGCGCAAGATCCGTTCGGCTTGCCCCAACCGGCCCAACTGCAGATTGGCTGAGCCGATGGCTGATAAAACGTCGACTGTAATGCCCTGTTCGCTTGCGGCACGAAGATAGGCTTTCAGCGCAAGTTCATGTTCGCCAGCGGCGGTCAACCTGTGCCCAACAGTCAGACCATCCACCGCCTCTTCGCCGCGTTTGACATCAGTGGGCGCATAGGGACTGTCGGTTTTGGAAAATGGCCCTGCTCCTGGCGTGCAGGCAGGCAATGCACCAAGCGCCAAGGCGCCCATGATGATGACAAGCGCGCGGCGAGAAGCGGGACCTCTGTTGGTGATGGGACGGATGTTGGTCGTGCAGTTCGGGCGACACTTCGTCAAATGGGCCTCCTACGCGCGACCCTGAGCCAGCTCAGAAGCGAACGTTCTTTAGGGTCAAATAGATGCCGTAAACCGACGGACCAATCAGAATAATCAAAAGCGGCGGCACGGTCAGCATCATAGTGGCAAGTGTCATCTTGGTCGGCAAGGTGTTTGCCTTCTCTTCGGCGCGCATGACGCGTTTATCTCGCATCTCGCCAGCATATACGCGCAAAGCGTCCGCAATCGAGGTGCCGAACGTGGCCGACTGGATCATCACGGTCACAAAACTTGCGACATCTGGTACGCCGGAACGCTCCGACAGATCGCGCAGAACTTGGACGCGGTCTTTGCCTGCTTTCATTTCGTTGGACACGATCGAAAACTCGTCGGCCAGCGCGGGGTAGGAGGCGCGGATTTCCTTGGATACGCGCAGGATGGACTGGTCCAGCGACTGGCCAGCCTCAACACAGGTCAACATCATGTCAAGCGCGTCTGGAAATCCGTTGGTAATTTCTTCCTTGCGGGTTTCGACCCGGCGGGTGACCCAGTATTTCGGCAGCATGTAACCGCAAACGCCCGGCACGAGAATCCACAACATGCGGGCTTGGGTCGACATTTCCTGTCCGTTGGCCGTCTTGAGGATGGTCAGGAACACACCGAAAATCAGCAGGCCGATGCCAAGCGCGAACTGGGCAAAGTGGAATGTGCGCACAGCATTCTTGCCCGGATACCCGGCCTGCAACAGTTTAAGCTGAATGGCAGAGTATTCCTCTGCGTCTTGTGGTTCCAGAAAGGCCGAATATTTCTCAAGCTTGTTCGACCCAGATGCGACACGCAGGTCAACTTTCTTCCCGGCGACATTTCCGCTTTCACGGGATTTCCGCAGCTTTTCAAGCGGATCGACATTGCGGCGCAACAGGAACGGCACAGTCACAACGATCAGCACGATGCCAAGCGCGCCCACTGCCAGCAGCGGGCCAGCGGGGCCAAGAAGGTCAGTCAGAATTGCGTTGATCTGTTCCATCGAGAATACCTCTGTCAGACCTTGATATTGACCAGCATCCGCATGACGACAACGTTCGCCACAAGGAAGCCAGCAACAATCAGGCATGCTGGGATGAAGTAGGGCGTGTCACGCACCTCGTCATAATAGTTTGGCTGGATCAAGTTGATCATCACAAGCGCCAGAAGCGGGAAGCCAGACAGGAAGTTACCGGACCATTTAGCCTCGGCGGTGATCGCACGGACGCGGCGGAACAGTTTGAAACGTGACCGGATCACCTTGGCAAGGCCATCAAGGATTTCGGCCAGATTGCCGCCTGACGTTTGTTGGATGATAACTGCAACAGCCAGAAACCGCATATCTTGATTGTCCAGACGCTCGGCCATTGTCGCCAATGCTTCACCGACGTCGCGACCATAAGCGCTTTCGTCAGCAATCAAGCCCATTTCGGTGCCAAGTGGATCGGGCACCTCTTTCGCAACAATTTGCACGGCAGACGAAAAAGGGTGCCCCACCCGCAAGCTGCGAACCATCAGTTCGACAGCATCGGGCAATTGCTCTTCGATCATAGAGGTGCGTTTTTTGGCTTTGTTGTTGACCCAGATATAGACCCCACCAACGCCCATCACGATGGCAAGGCCAGCGCGTACAGGCAGCGATGCGGCGGTAGCCACGCCCAGCCCGACGAACGCAAAAATCGACAAGAACACCATGATCATTACGAGCTGAGCAGGCGTGAAGGCGATAGCCGCCTTTTGGGCCTTGGTGGCCAGCAGGGAATAGAAAGGAATACCCTGCGCCCTGACGTGTTGGCCCATCTCCTTGCGAAGTTTTTCAAGAACCTCTTCGCGCGCGGCACCTTTTTCCAGCATATCAAGGCGGCGATTGATACGGTTGTTCAGGCTGATGGATTTACCAAAGACGGTCAGATAAATGCCTTCAACCAACAGCAACACGGCCAAAAAGATCAGACCATACAGAATGGGCTCGATAGAAATGGTCATGGTCAGTCGCTCCAGGGCTCATAGATGGATGCGGGCAGGTCATAGCCCCACTGGCGGAATCGGTCGGAATAGTGCGACCGCACGCCTGTGGCATTGAAACGTCCGATGATCTTGCCATCAGGCGCCAGACCCAGTCGCTCGTAGCGGAACACTTCCTGCATCGAAATGACATCGCCTTCCATACCGGTGATTTCGGTGATCGACACCATGCGGCGCGAGCCATCCTGAAGGCGGCTGGCCTGCACGATCAGGTTCACAGCTGATGCGATCTGACTGCGTACGGCTTTGATCGGCATTTCGATCCCGGCCATAGCGATCATGTTTTCCAGACGCGATACGGCATCACGGGCCGAGTTGGCGTGGATTGTCGTCATCGATCCATCATGGCCGGTGTTCATGGCCTGTAGCATGTCGATAACTTCTTCACCGCGCGTCTCACCAACGATGATGCGATCAGGACGCATCCGAAGGGCGTTCTTCAGACAGTCCCGTTGGGACACAGCACCCTTGCCTTCGACGTTGGCCGGGCGGCTTTCCATCCGGCCTACATGGGTCTGTTGGAGTTGAAGTTCCGCCGTATCCTCGATCGTCAGGATGCGTTCAGAGTTGTCGATGAAAGATGACAAAGCATTCAGCGAGGTGGTTTTACCAGAACCGGTCCCGCCCGAAACGATCACGTTTAATCGTGTCGCCACAGCGGCTTGCAAAAAGGCGGCCATCTCTTCCGAGAAAGCGCCAAAGCTGACTAGTTCGTCAATGCCGAGCTTGTCTTTTTTGAATTTACGAATTGATACCAACGAGCCATCGACCGCAATTGGTGGAACCATCGCGTTGAAACGCGAGCCATCGGCCAAACGGGCGTCAACATGCGGGTTGGACTCGTCGACTCGACGACCAACAGCCGACACGATCTTGTCAATAATCCGCAGAAGGTGACGTTCGTCTTTGAAGGTCACATCGGTCAGTTGAAGCTTTCCTGCGCGTTCAACGAATACCTGCTGCGGACCGTTGACGAGAATATCGTTGACCGTTTCATCTTTCAAAAGCGGCTCAAGCGGGCCAAGCCCCTTCACTTCGTCATAGAGTTCCTGGTTGAGCAGAAGGCGTTCATCCCGGGTCAGGACAACATCGCGTGTGCTTAGAAATTCTGATGTAATATCAGTTATTTCCGCGCGAAGATCTTTCTCTGCCGCGCTTTCCAACGCGCCAAGATTAAGGTTGTCCAGAAGCTCTTTGTGCAGCTCGGTCTTGATTTCAGCCAGACGTTCCTTGCGCTTGCGATCTTTATCGGACTGCGGCGCGCGGGCTTCTTGCACGTTGGACTGTCTAAGGGACGAAGGTGCGGGTGCAGCAGGCTGCGCGGCCTTGGGGGCAGGGGCAGCGCCCTTGCCACCCTCAACGGTTTTCAGCTCAGGCGCTGCTTTCGCAGTTTTTGCTGTCTTACTATAGCGGGAAAACATGGCGCCTCCGGGGTCAATTAGCTGTGGCTTCGGCCTGATTCAGGTCATGAACAGATTTCGCCAGTTTGTGGATTTCTTTACGCAACGGGTTCTTTGCGGCTGCGCTGAATAGGGGCATGCCGTGATCACAAGCTTGAGTGACCGGTTTGCCGCCATCTGGCAGGTGCAGTTCAATCGAAATATCAAGGCTTTCGGCAAGACGTTTTGCCCGAGATTTCCCCGACATATCGGTGAATTTTGGGGCGCGGTTCAGCACATAGCGCAGTTTTTCGACTGGCAGCTCTTCTGATTTCAGCGCTTTAATCATCCGCAGCGCATTTTGGGCTGAACGCAGGTCAAGTTCGAGCGTGGCAAAGTACACATGCGCAGCGTGAAGAACGGTTTCCGTCCACTGCACAACTGTATTCGGCATGTCGATGACCACATAGTCAAAGTTACGGCGTGCCATTTCGACAATGCGACTAATATCTTCCGAATTCAGCATGTCCAACGGCAACATGTCGGGCGGAGCTGTCAAGACATGCAGGTCGTCCTCGTATGTCACCAAGGCTTGTGCGAAAATCTCGTGATCCATGACTTCGGTGTCGGACAGAAGTTCATAAACGACGTCGCGGCGCGGCAGATCCAAATAGGTGGCGACAGAGCCAAACTGAAGGCCAAAATCCAGCAGACACACGCGTGGTGGGGTCTTGGTCTCTTTTTTCTTCTTGGCCCGGTCCATCTGGCTAAGCTCCCAAGCCAAGTTCACCGCAAATGTGGTGGCACCAGTGCCGCCGGCCATAGGGTGGATGGCAAGGATGACCGCTTCGCGGTCGCCGTCGGCTTTTACCGGGGTTGGCTGCGCATTCGCTGCGGGTTGAACAGGCGCTTCCGGCTCAGGCGCGCGCATGCGATCGATCGCGTCGCGCAAGGCGCCTTCGGGAAGGGGGTAGGGGACGAATTCTTCGGCGCCCATTTTCAGAAGTTGGTGCAGCGCAATCGGGCTAACTTCTTCCGCGATCACGATGACCTTGATACCCTTCTCGACGGCTGCACGGATGACTCCGGCCACCTTTGAAAGATCGGTTTCATCCTGATCGTCCATTGCAATCGCGACAAACTCAAGCGCGTCGGCGTCCGGCTGGGCGAAGAACGCTAGAGCGTCGTCCAGCGACAAGTCGCCCCAAGCTTCACCAAGTTCGGCTTCCATATCCTCGATCAGAAGATCGAAGTTCTGAACATCCCGTGCGATCGTGCAAGCTACGATCGGTTCGGGGTCGGCGTGTAGCGCAACACTGCTACTCATCGTAAATTCCCTCCAGTTAGAGCCCGCTCCCAGGCGTTCTGCCATCGGTCCTTTGCCCACAAAGGTGTGCTCAAATCGAACATCGCACGCGGACTGCTCCCAATAGTTCAAAGAAGTGACAGCGAATCTGGGCAACATTGCGGCTGAAACGGCCAAATTATTCGTTCATTTGGGACGATCCCGGGTGAAACAGCGCGTCTGTTTCCCAGAGAGGAACGGCGAATGTATTCACCTTTAGCGAGATATCGCATCCGAGTCCCGCAAAGAAACGCTTATAAAGTAAGGTCTTCGTAAGGAGAGCTTGCCAGCAGCGTTCTTGGTTCTCTGCCCAGATTGCGGCGAAATTGTGGCGCGCCGTGCAAAGCTTCAGCAAAAAGGCGCGATCTTGCCGCGCCTTTTTGTGTTTTGGGTCGATCAGGGGCCCTCGCCGACAGAACCGGCAGTGCCTGCCGAGATGATCGGTATTGGTACAGCGCTGCCAACATACTCACGATAAATGACCTCGGCGTATTTGCCGTCCAGCACCGTCGGCTTGCGGCCACCCACAAAGCCGGTGACTTCTGTCACCGTACGACGGTTGCGCATTTCAGGCGCGCGCGTCACGACCAACGGGCGGGTTTCCCCATAGCTGACGACCGCTTCCAGGCGCGACCGACTGATGCCGCTGGCGACCAGATAATTCACCACCACATTTGCGCGGCGCATTCCGAGACGTTGGTTATATGAATTGGAGCCAACAAGATCGGTGTGACCATAGACACGGAAGCGTAATTCTGGGAACTGGGCAATCCAATGGGCTTGCTGGCTCAGAATTCTGCGTGCGTTGTCATCCAAGGCGGCGCTGTTAAACGCAAAATTGACCGTGTCTTGCGATTCCTGGTTGAAACGGTTGGCCATCGCGACTGCTGGATTGATCTTTCCGGTCTGAACGCCGAGGTTATAGGCCGTCGGCTGAGCGAAGTCGCCTTCGTCCAGCTGCGCACCGGCTTCGATGAACCAGGATTTCGATGCAACGTCGGCGCCGGAACATGCCGTCAAAATGGCAATCGCCGAGGTGGCTGCGAGCAATGGTTTGATACGTTTAATGGGCATCTCAGTCCTCCATCACATAGCCATAGGACCCGGAAAAGTCCTGCTGGGCCACTTCGCCCGCGGCGCCAGATTTGGGTCGGTTCTTGGCGGTAGTATTGCCGAACAGGAACAGTTCCTGCTCAGAGGGTGGCCGGATTCTGTCGGTTGGCACAGCCAAAGCCTCGCCCCGTGTCGGGGTAACAAGGTGCGCTGTAACGATAATCACCAGCTCAGATTGCGACCGTTGGTATTCGGTAGAACGGAACAGGGCTCCAAGAACCGGAATATCACCCAGCCAGGGGACAGACGCGATATTGTCTTGGAAATCATCCTCGATCAGGCCCGCAATCGCAAAGCTTTCACCATCGCGCATCTCGACCGTGGTCGAGGTTTCGCGGCGGCGGAATGCGTTGATGGAGAAACCGCCGTTATTATAGCTGACGGATTCGTCCAACCCAGACACGGCAGCCTTGAGTTGCAGGTTGATCACATCATCTGCAAGCACCGTTGGTGTGAAGGTCAATTCGACGCCGAAAGGCTTATAGGTCACGGCAATCTCGTTGTCGCCGTTGGACACGGGCAGGGGGTATTCGCCACCTGCAAGGAACGACGCCTCTTGACCTGACAAGGCGGTTAGGTTCGGCTCGGCCAAAGTCCGCACGACACCCTTGCTTTCAAGGGCTTCAAGCAGAATATTCATTCTCAGACCACCGGCGTTGAAACCAAGCACCACGCCACCCTGTGTCCCCGCGGCCACGTTGATGGGGTCCCCGGTGACGCGCCCAGCATTTGCTGGGCTTAGCATCGTCCCAGTTGCGGCATTGGCATCAAGATTTCCGATATTGCCGCCAAGCTGCAGAGAGCTTGATAGCGATTTCCGGACTGACCGTCCCATCTCGGCAAACCGCACTTTCAGCATCACTTGCTGTGTGCCACCGACCGTCATCAGGTTCGACACCCGCTCCGGTGCGTAACGTTGCGCCAGATCAAGTGCCCGATCAAGGCGTTGGATCGAGCTGACCATGCCAGAGAGCACGATCCCGTCATTGGCGGTGCGCACTTCGATCTGTTCTCCGGGAAGAATCTGGCGCAGGCGCTCTTTAAACTCTGCGATGTCGGGTGCGACATGCACCTCGACATTGGTTATCAGCTTGCCGTCTGCCCCTAGAAGGGTCAGCGTTGTGCGCCCCGGTGTCTTGCCCAGCACATAAATGGTGCGATCCGACAATGTCGAAATGTCTGCAATGCCGGGGTTGGCAATGGAGAGCTCGGCGAAGGGGACGTCGCTTTCGACGACCACTGCCCGGTTCATGGGGACCTTCAGAGCGCCTGACGGCGACCCGCTCATCACGCGCAACGTTTCAGCGGATGATGCCGCCGGTACGCCGATCCCCAGCGTTAGACCCAAAAGGGCCGCCTTAATAAAACGATCAACTTTCATGTGATCCTGCCTCTCTGACCACGTCTCGATAATATGGGCTAAGCCCACCTGACTGCTCCGGGTCTTTCGCCCAGCTTTGGGTCATTAACGCCCAATTGTGTCGCAGCCTGCGTCAGAAATCGAAAAAATGCAAGAATCAATACCTTGGTCGGCCGGCTTCATGTGGATAAGTCGCAACAGTCCAAGGTCAAAGGCCTACCCCGTTGGCGGTTGGCGTCACTCGGGGCAGGCGATTTGGGTCTCGATGATCTCTCCGCCGCGTCGTGTTCGCACGGTGCAGATCTCTTCGCGCGGCCCGACGACTTCGCCCATGATCTCGCCCTGGTCAACTTCTACAGCCGACGTAACTGACTGATCCTGAGAGCCGACCAAAGCCAAGGATAACCGGCCGCTTGACTGCGCTTGGGCCAAGGCAGCAACCTGCCGGGGTGTCACTTCAACCGTAACTGTTCGGGCGATTGTTGGTCCTGTGCGATCTGTATCTGCAATCTGGTCAATCGCGATAATATGCACGTTGGCAAGGATCAGTTTGGTGACCGCTTGTCCCGCTCCCAGTTCATCGACACCACGTCCGGTCCAATAAATATCGATACGGTCTTCGGGTCGCAGGAAGCCTGACACGCCCGAGCTGACATCAACACTGATGGCAAATGCGCGCATGCCATCCGCAAGGCGTGAAGACACGCCGGCGTCTGCGCCAGGTTTGGTCACCTTGATCTCTAGCAGGGCTTCATCCTTCTCCATCGCGCGCAGGACAGTGCGGAATTTCTTTTCGCCATCTGGGAAAATGTCTTCGATTGTAGAGAAGGTGCCCGCTGGAATTGCGTTCTCTGGCCATTTGACTGCACGAATATCGTCTGCTGTCAGCTGCTGGCCATATCGCATTTCGCTATTCACAACAAAAACGTCGACGGTCGGAACAATGCTGGCACGAGCCGCGCGTTCCGCATCAAGTTGTGTTTGAAACGCACCGATATAGTCTTTGGCCAAATAGACCGCAAAGCCAGCCAGGCCAACGCCTATGATCAGAACCAGTCCGAAGAGCAAACGCATTTAAGTTCCTTTCCCACAACGGGACGCCAAAGGCATCACACACCACCTACCTCACTTATATGTCAATGCGAATTGAGGCAATTTGAAGCATAAAGCGTGAATTTAGGGTGAATTTCACAGGAAACGGCAACAATTTCCAGTGGCATTCAAAAAGTTAATTGAAAGCACATATAAGCGGCAAGAAAAAACCGCGCCATAATGGCGCGGTTTCCCCGAATTTCAAACAATCAAGCGATTGCTTAGTGGCTCATGATCGACATCGCCGACAGCGAGG
Source organism: Aliiroseovarius sp. M344 (assembly GCF_025140835.1). Classification (NCBI taxonomy): domain Bacteria; kingdom Pseudomonadati; phylum Pseudomonadota; class Alphaproteobacteria; order Rhodobacterales; family Paracoccaceae; genus Aliiroseovarius; species Aliiroseovarius sp. M344. Next base: position 2,154,841 of record NZ_CP081153.1, on the reverse strand, counting down.
ACGAGATTTTGCCAGCCAGCGACGTTGTGCCGCCCGAGACCGAAGTCAGAACCGCGATGCCGAGGCCCACGATAGCTGCGGTAAGGACGACCCAGTCTACAGTTACAGCGCCGTCTTCGTCAGCTTGGAAAGTCTTGATCAGGTTATACAGTTTCATTTTCGTTACTCCAAATAATAGTTAAGTTAGTGGCTCATGATCGACATCGCCGACAGCGATGACGAAATCTTACCGGCCAGCGACGTGGTGCCGCCTGAGACCGAGGTTAGTACTGCGATGCCGAGGCCCACGATGGCTGCGGTCAGAACGACCCAGTCCACAGTTACAGCGCCGTCTTCGTCAGCTTGGAAAGTCTTGATCAGGTTATACAGTTTCATTTTGTGTCACTCCGAAAGGTGTTGTTTCGTTTCTTTCACCTTGGCGCCTGAACTCTTGCCGTCCGCAGCGCTGCTTGGCATGAGAGCTAATAAGCCCTTTGATTGGGGCGAGAGTTGGGCAGGTTTCGTACCTTTTCTGGCTTAACGATTTTTTAATTCTTTTTGATGCCAAGCATCAGAAATTAAAGGATTAAAAAGTATGAAATTTTTTCTACGCCGTGACTTCACTGCGCGTGTGTCTGCAAATTTTGCGAACAATACAAGGTAAAACTGGCCCTTGTTGACCAAATCTGCGACAAACAGGAAAACAATTCGAGGCAGGGCAGTGAACCGCAAATGCGGCGCTTCGTGATCATAAGCGTATTTCTGACCCTTGTTATGGGGGGGCAGGCGCAGGCGGACACCACGCCAGCGCCCTTTCCAGACTTTACCTTCAAGCGTATGACCGTTCCGAAAGCAGGCGCCAAGCGGATCACCATTCAGATTGACCCCGCGGCTCAGGCGGCAGCGCTTGCGCCAAAAGTACCAGCGCCAGCGGCGGTCGAGGATGTCGGCGCTGCGGCCGCTGCGCCCGCACTTGCGCCATCAGAATGGGATTGGTTCTGGGCTGCTGTATCGCCGCGTCTGGATAAGGCCGGCCCGGCCAATGTGCGTGTAGCGCTCGATCTGCTGGAAACACAGGAGGGGATGTCGCAACCCCGACTGCAACATTTGCAGTCCATAGCGCAGGTTCACGGCACTGATATTCTGAAGGCGACGATTGGCACTCCGGTGTCACCTGCGCTGGTGCTGGCCTTGATATCGGTGGAAAGCGGCGGGCGTGTAGATGTGGAAAGCCACGCGGGTGCGCAGGGGCTTATGCAGTTAATACCCGATACCGCCGCCCGTTTCGGTGTGGAAGACAGCAACGACCCCTCGCAGAATATCAAGGGCGGTGTGGCCTATCTGAACTGGCTCATGACCTTTTTCCAAGGTGACCCTATCCTTGCGCTTGCGGGCTATAATGCGGGCGAGAATGCGGTCAAAGACAATGGCGGCGTGCCGCCATATGCCGAAACACGCGCGTATGTGCCGAAGGTGTTGGCGGCGTGGCGCGTTGCGCGCGGACTTTGTCTGACCCCGCCAGAGTTATTGTCTGACGGATGTGTATTTGCAGTGAATGGATCGTGATTTGATGGCCGACAATCTTACCAAGAAACCGTTCGTTTTAGACGTCGACGGAACTTTTTTACGCACGGATATGCTGTTTGAAAGTTTTTGGGGCGGGTTGGGTAAAGATCCGATCCAAACGATAAGAACGAGCCTTGCGCATTTTCGCGACCGCGCCCGGCTTAAAGCTGAACTGGCCAAGATCGCGGCACTGCGGACTGACTTGCTTCCCGTCGCGCCAGAGGTTTTGGAGGTCGCCCGCGCGGCGCAAGCAGAGGGGCGCGAAGTCATACTGGCCTCCGCCTCGGACCAGAGTGTCGTGGCGCAACTGGCATCGGACTACGACCTGTCCGACCGCATTTTTGCCTCGGACGGGCACACCAATTTGAAAGGCGACGCCAAAGCCGACGCCTTGGTGGCTGCGTTTGGCGAGGGCGGTTTTCACTATGCGGGCAACGCGACTGTGGACCGCGCTGTCTGGGACCATGCCGATGCTGCCTTGGTTGTGGGCGATTCACGGTCTGCTAAGGCATTGGAGGCGCAAGGCAAGCCTGTCACCTTGATCGAAGGCGGCTGGCGCATGAAAGACGTGCTGAAAAGCTTCCGGCCCCACCAATGGGTCAAGAACGTGCTGTTGTTCGTGCCGATGATTGCAGGTCACGCATTCGATCTGAACACGCTTTTGCTGGCGATCCTCGGGGTGATCAGCTTCTCGGCCGCGGCGTCGTCCATCTATCTGGTCAATGACCTTCTGGACCTCGAAGCAGATCGTCTGCATGTGAAAAAATGCAAACGTCCCTTTGCGTCAGGCGCGGTGCCGATACATGTCGGGATGGTGTCGTTCTTCGTCTTGGCGACGATTGCGCTGGGGGTGGCGGCTTACCTTGGCTGGGCCTTCTTTGGCGTGGTCAGTCTTTATATGGCGCTGTCGCTGGCCTATTCGCTCAAGCTGAAACGCATGCGCTGGGTGGATATCGCGGTGCTGGCGTCGCTTTATACCTTACGCGTCGTCGCGGGCGCTGCTGCAACAGACATTCACGTCTCTGGGTACTTGCTGGTGTTCATTTTCCCGGTATTCCTTGCGCTCGGATGCGTGAAGCGCCTGACCGAGCTCACCCTTGCCACTTCGGACGAGCGGTTGCCGGGCCGAGGCTATGGACGCCCGGACCGCCCCGATCTGCTGAACGTGGCATCATTGGGCGTCGCGGCGGCGCTGGTTGCCTTCTTCCTGTATTCCTTCACCGAACAAGCCCTGTCGCTTTACAAAACCCAATGGTTGATGTGGGTCGCAGGTCTGCCTTTGGCATGGTGGATGATCCGCATGGTGCGTCTTGGATGGCATGGCAAGCAGGACTATGACCCGATTGTCTTTGCGATGAAGGACAAGCGGGGCATTGGCTTGATGCTAATGACCATCTCGATCATGTTCTATGCGGCTGGTCTGTGGCAGGAATGGTTTGGGGTCGGTCTGCCAATACAAAATTGAATCGACGAGCGGCCAACAGCCACCCGATCTGATGCATCCCATTGGCGATGCAGTCAGGCTGAGAGATCGGGTGAGTTAAGCGAAGATTGATCCAGCCTCACTGGCCAAACGTAAACGCTCCACCAACAGAAAATGGAGTGAACCTATGAAACATATTTGCATTTGCGCCGTAACTGGCCTTGCCCTTATGGCGTCGCCTGCACTGGCCGGCAAAAACAATCCTACAGAAGCAAAAGCCATGGCGGCCGCGCTCAAAAAAGGCGGCGGTGGTAATAACTCGCCCCTGAAGGCTGCACTTGGCCTTGAAGGCAAGGGCGGCGTGGCCAGCTTCGTCTCGGGTGGCGGTTCTGGCGGATGGGGAAATGTCGGCTCGACCCTGACTGGAACCCCGGGCCAGTCGGTTTCAGGCAAATAGGCTGAAACGACAGAACAGAGGGTCCCCTGCGCGGGCGGGGGACCCTCTCGATCAGATTGACATCTTCTTGAAGATAAACTCGGGGATGTGTCGGATGATCAGCATGATATAGCGCCAGAAGAATGGCGTGTAGATCACATTGCGCTGCTTTTCGACAGCCTTCAGGAGGTCAGCAGCGACCTTCTGCGGAGAAGCGACAAGGAACATCCCCTCGATCCCCCAAGTCATTGCCGTATCGACGAACCCAGGCTTCACCGTGACCACATGGCCGCCCGCCCTGGTCAGGCGATTGCGAAGCCCAGACAGATAGGTGGCAAACCCTGCTTTGGCCGAGCCATAGACATAATTGCCAATCCGCCCACGGTCGCCAGCGACAGACCCCACGCCGATCACCGTGCCAGCGCCTCGGGCTTCGATCACAGGTGCGAGCATTGTCAGGAAGGTGGCCGGACCAGTGTGGCTGTCCTTTATGACGCCTTCGATCAGCGACGGGTCTGCGTCGATGCCCTCTTGCGAGGGCATTGAGCCCACGAAGACCGCAGCGTTGATCACACCCTCTTCGCGCGTTGCGCGGTCAATGATGGGGCGGAACGTGGAAATGTCGCGCGCGTCGAACTTTACCGCAACGGCATTGACCCCACGCGCTGACAGATCGGTGGCAGATCGTTTCAGATCCTCCATATCGCGACCCGCCAGAATAACGCTGGCCCCTTGGTCAGCCACAGCCTGCGCAAACGCACGCGCCATGGAGGACGTAGCGCCCAGAATGATCCAGCACTGGTTTTGTTTGGTCTTTGTCATATCTCTTACCCAGCCTCGCGAAGGTTCAGGCGGCGCACCATATCGGTTTGCAGCAGGCCGTCCGGGTCGGTCTTGTTGACCTGTTTCACCCAGTCGACATGTTCGGGATACATCGCCTTGATCGCGGGCCCGGTCGCTAGCGCATCTTTGGCCAGATACAGTCGACCGCCTGCGTCCACAGTCATATCTTCAAGCATCGCGATCAGGTCCACAGCCGCGTCGCGCGCCGGGAAGTCGACGGCAAGGGTATAACCCTCCATCGGGAAGCTCATATACCCTGCGCGCCCCGGTCCCATACGTTTCAAAACAGCCAGAGGCGAGGACAGGCCCGCGCCTGCGATCAGCTCCAGCATCGCTTTCAAGGCATCCGCCTGATCCAGCGGCACGACGTTCTGAAACTGGTAGAACCCACGCTTGCCATACAGCCGGTTCCAGTCGTGGATTTTGTCCAAGGGGAAGAAGAAGTCATCAATCCGTTTGACGGTCGAGCGGCCAGAGGTTGGCACCCGCCGATAATAGGCGTTGTTGAACATCCGCACGACAGGGTTGGACAGGGCGAAGCCGGGCGCATCGATCGGGATTTTTTTGGACGGCTTGGCTTTGGGCAACAGCCCGGCGGCCAGCTCGGCCTCTTCAATGACGCCGCGGCCAAGAGCGGCACCCTTGGCGGTCGTATCGATCCAGCCCACGCAATAGGTGGCTTGGCTGCCATCCAGCAAGGCAAGGTGTTCGTCCCAGTCTTCCGCGCGGCGTTCTGTGACCATCATCACGTCGCCGGGGCAGGGCTTTAGCTGCAACTTCGCCTCGGCAATGATGCCGGTCTGGCCGATGCCGCCCATCGTGGCACGGAACAGACCTGCGTTGCGGTCAGGCGTGGCGACGGTGCGCTTGTCGCCATTCAACAGCGTGACAGACAAGACATGCTGGCCAAAGCTGCCTTCATTGTGGTGATTTTTGCCGTGAACGTCCTGTGCAATGCAACCGCCCACGGTGGCAAACCCGGTGCCGGGCAGGACAGCAGGCAACCAGCCGCGCGGGGCAAAGACCTTCGCCAACTCGCCGATTGTGATGCCGGGTTCGACCGTAACGATGCCTGTTTCTGCGTCAAAGTCGATGATGCGGTTCATCCGCGTCATGTCGATGGCACGCCCGCCGTCATTCAGCGACGCATCGCCATAGGACCGGCAATTGCCAATTGCGGGCGCAGGGCTGTCAGCCGCTAGAGCCATAAGGCTGCGCGCGCGCTCTGGTCGTGCCAGTTCGGCAGTGGCGGTCAGGACGCGGCCCCAGCCAGAGTAAGTGTCAGTTTTCCAAACCATGTGTACTTCTCAAAGATGTGCGTTCGGCAACGGGGAAGATCAAAAGACCCAGCCCGATAGCGAACCAAAGGGTTGTTATGCGGATAATGGCGGTGGCAGGCAGGCTGACCTCCAACGGCACGCCCTCCATTGCCAACAAGGCGATCATGGCAGCTTCGGCACCGCCGACGCCGCCGGGGGCGCCAGTCAATCCACCTGCGAGTGTTGAAAAAACGAAAATAGCAACGGCTTTGGCAAAGCCGATATCTGCCCCCATCCACATCAGAAGAAGATGAAAGGCATAGCCTTCGGCGATCCAGCCGATGACCCCGATCAGGGCGGCCAGTGCCATCAGGGTAGGCGATGTAAAAGCAGACAGCGACAGTGATGCGCGGCGGATTTTGGCCCAGAGGCGCGCAAACCGCCCCGTGACGCGGTGACCCATCGTGGCAAGCCACCCCAACAGGCGCGGCCGTGTGGCGGCAAAGGCGGCGATCAGCGCAAGGATGGTAACCGGCAGTCCGCCCGCGATGCCGGTGGCGGAAAACGCCAACGCCAACCCAAGGATCAGAGCCATGGCCGACAGATCAGACGCCCGGTCCACCAGCACCAAGGGCGCGGTGCGCTCAAACGCCCAACCGGTCTCGCGTTTCAACCAGCGCATCCGCACAAGCTCGCCGACCCGGCCCGGTGTCACCGACATGGCAAAACCGCCAAGGAAGTGGCGCAAGTCCTGAACAAGTCCCGTTGGGAGGCCAAGTTTACGGGCAAAGATATGCCATCTCAGACCACGAAACAGGTAATTCACAAGGCTCAGCCCGAGCAGTGCCATGAACTGGATCCCAGTCAGTTTTGAGAGCTGTGCCCGTGTTTCGTCCCAGCCAGTTGCTGCGGCCAACCCGATCAGGCCGACCAGTACCAGACCGAACAATCCAAGCAACACCAGCGTGTCGCGCAAACGCCGGTTCGGGCTTGCGTTACGCGCAGATTGTTTCCCTGCGGTGGATGATATGGGGCTTACGCTGCTCATTGTCATTGCCCGGCTTATGGCGGCGGATTGCGGCGAGAATATGAAAGCTTCGTTGCAAAAGCGAGGGGAATAAAGCGTTTCGCGTAAAACCAAACTCACAGGATATTCGGGAAACGCCCACAATGTTCATATGTTGCGCGGCGCCTCGCCTTTCCCCTACCTCAGGTAAACGGCGAGACGCTTTAGATGCCGACAAGTCGGCTACGGTCGGGTCAGCAACAGGTCTGTCAGGGCGCAGTTTGATCGGACGCCCGCATAACACGGACCAGTCGCAGGTCGGACGGTGCTATCTGAGCGCGCGATCTGTCGTGCGGGCAGCGTCCCGCGCCAAGCTTTGCGACACAACTTGACCTTCATGTCCGCGCAGTTCGACATAGGCCAGATCACCCTGTCTGGTGAGCAGCCCGGGGAAGATGGCATCAAGCTCAGCAATCTGCGGGTCGGTCAACGTGGACAACGCCACATCACCAAGGTGAAGCGTCTCAGTGGGGCAGCTGTTGGCGAAGATAATCTCGTGTTGATCCAGCACCAGATGCCAGTACTCCAACTCGTCAACCTCGTCGCGGCACTCATAGATATTGCGCCCATTCACAAGGCTTTTTGCGCTGGCAAGGGCTTTTTCCTGAGCCAGAAGAAGATCAATGAAAGGACCTTCCAGAAGTATCCGGTGCTGGGGTGAAACGCGCAGTGTTTTGCTAGGCACACCGGGTGCAAATGTGTCCGGGGCGATCGCGATAGGTTCGATTTGCGAATTGCCGCGCCGCCGGTCAATCGACACTTTGGAGGCGGATATCCAGCGCAGGGGTTGCAGACCATTGTCGCGCGTCATGACAAGATCACCAACGCGCAATGTCTCGATCCGGCGCGGGCCGTGTTCGGTCAGGATATCGGTGCCGCGGGCAAAGCACACCTCGGTTTCGCCAAAGATCGTGATCGTCACCTGATGGGTGTCGACGACCGCCGTGCCATTAACTGTCGAGTTGGTGCCGTCGAAGGATGTGTCAAAGACACGGATGTTGAAAGTGACGTCAAGGCTTTGGCCGGCATCGAGACTATCCAAAGCCGGGTCGTCGCTGTCGACAACGAAGCTCCACGTATACCCGCCTTCACCGTTGGCTGTATTTTGGGTGATTGTTAAGGTGCCAAAGGAGGGCGCGGAAAGGATCGAATAGCCACCCGCCAACCAACTATAAATTCCGGGCTCGGTGTTGGTCACACTGCCGCTGGTACTAAAATTACCTGTCCCGCGGAAACCTTCAGTCATCGAGGCTGTTGTTGGTCCTGACAGACTGACCATGACAGTTCCTTTGACTTACCTAAAACACACCTTCTATCGACTGGCCTGCCGAAAGAAAGCGCGCAACACTTCGTGCAACATTAACCCATTCAATACTGCAAATGTAATTTTTTAGGAATGCCGGTTAACGGGCAAGGGGAAAAAGGCAATAAGAACATCAACTTTGCGATAGCACTGTTGATCGCATTTTCCATTTATTACTGCCCGGCTTGCGATGCCACTCCAGTATCTTTTTCTGACCTTTGTGGATGCGCAGCGTTTTTACGCTGTCTTCCTGAATGGTTGCTTTGATGTTTTCAATGATTTCAGCGCCATGCCCCCACGGCGCCATGATGTCCATAATCCACAGCTGCGACCCTGACCGCCACTCGTCAAAATCATCAAGCCCGTTGCCGGAAAGATGTTTTTTCTCGGCTGCCGTATCCAGTTTGGCCCATGTAACGAGGCCGCGGGGGACGTTGCCCGCGCGATATATATTGAATTGTTTCAAATAGATTGGTGGCTCGAACGCCTTTGCAATAGCGCGCGCCGACCAGTTTCCGTATAGGTCGGAATAGAAGGTCAAAAACGCGAGCTCACCGAAGACACGCAACACATCCTCATTCGGGTAAAGAGGCGAAACCTCGATCAAACCGCCTGTGTCTTCATTCTTTGTCATCGTTCAACCTCAGACTTCAAAACCTAGTTAGGGTTTTCCCCTCGACGCCGCGCGCAATGAATAAGAAGATCAATGCGCCGATTAGAAGTGGAGCAGAAAGTGACCGACGCCGAAGAAGATGACAACACGAAAATTGACTTAGAGTTTCCGAAACAGAACGAGATGGCGAAGGGCCGGGTTCAACTTCGACCCAGTGAAGGCTTTCGCGGCTGGCTGACACAGCACCGTATCTCTCTGGCGTTCAATACATACCACATCGGAAAACTGTTCATGATCGGCGTAGACGAGGCTGGCCAGTTCATGCTGTCGGACGCCAATTTCCCACGCTCTATGGGGTTGAGCCTGCACAAAGGCACGCTGTGGATGGCAAGCCATAAGCAGATCTGGCGATTTGAGAACTTTCTGGACAAGGGCCAGATGTCTCAAGGCAATGACGCAGTTTTTGCGCCAATTGGTGCGACCACCACGGGGTATGTCAACTTGCATGACCTGCGGGTCAGTGACAGCGGTGTTTACTTCATAGCCTGCCAGTTTAACTGCATCGGAAGGCTTCACGAAAAGTGGAGCTTCGAGCCGATCTGGAAACCACCTTTTATCAGTGATTTCGCTTACGGTGACCGTTGCCATTTGAACTGTCTGGCACTGGAAGACGGCGCGCCGAAATACGTCACTTGCTTTGCGAAAACGGATACAGTCGCGGGCTGGCGGGCTTTTCCAAAGAGCGACAGCAATGGATTGCTGATCGACGTCCAGACCAACGATATCCTGTGTGACAATCTGCACATGCCTCACTCGCCTCAACTGCATAAAGGACGGCTTTATGTGGCCAACAGCGGTTTGGGCGAATTTGGAGAAGTCGACAGATCAACCGGCACGTATCGCAAAATTTGTTTCATTCCGGGTTTCACCCGCGGCATCGCATTTTGGAAGAACTATGCGCTGGTCGGTGCATCCCGGCCCCGGCAGAATGGTGTTTTCGAAGGCAATGACGAAACCCCGCTGAATCAGCGGCTAAGTGATGCGGGGATCGCGCCGGAATGCTCGATATCTGTCGTCAATCTGGACACCAATGAAGTGGAACACCAGATCGTTTTGGGCGGGGCCGCGTCTGAAATCTATGATGTTTGTGTCCTGCCCTCGATACGTAAGCCGCGCGTTCTGGACGTCGACAGCGATGATCTGAACACGATGTTTCGGCCGTCCAAACTGTATATCTGACGCCGCGGTGCGCATTTCCGGGATGGCGAGGCGCTAAAAAGAAAAGGCCCCGCGAACGGAGCCTTTTCGATCATTTGTCGTCCCAGATCAGTTAATGATCTTTGCCTCGGTCGCGGCACGCAGTTCATCTTCGGTCACGCCTTCGGCGCATTCGACGATTTTCAAGCCGCCATCAACCACGTCCAGAACACCAAGATTGGTGATGATCCGATCCACGACCGCCTTACCGGTCAGCGGCAACGTGCAGTCCTTCAAGACTTTCGAGTCGCCATGCTTATTGGTGTGATCCATCACGACGACCACGCGGCCAACACCGGCCACAAGGTCCATCGCGCCGCCCATGCCTTTGACCAGCTTGCCGGGGATCATCCAGTTGGCCAGATCGCCGTTTTCCGCGACTTCCATCGCGCCAAGGATTGCCATGGCGATCTTGCCGCCACGGATCATACCAAAGCTCATCGAGCTGTCGAAATACGAGGTCTGGGGCAATTCGGTGATGGTCTGCTTGCCCGCATTGATCAAATCGGCGTCGATTTCATCTTCGGTCGGGAAAGGGCCCATGCCCAGCATTCCGTTTTCCGATTGCAGCGTGACGTGAACACCTTCGGGGATATAGTTCGACACCAGTGTCGGAATACCGATGCCCAGGTTTACATACCAGCCGTCTTGCAGTTCCTGCGCCGCGCGGGCGGCCATTTGATTGCGGTTCCAAGCCATATCTTAAGCCTCCCGAATGGTGCGTTGTTCGATACGCTTTTCGTGCTCGCCCTGAATGATGCGATGCACATAGATGCCGGGCAGGTGGATCGCGTCAGGGTCCAGCGATCCGGTTGGCACGATCTCTTCCACCTCGACCACACAGGTCTTGCCGCACATGGCAGCCGGTGGGTTGAAGTTGCGAGCGGTCTTGCGGAAGATCAGGTTGCCGGTCTCGTCCGCTTTCCATGCTTTCACGATGGACAGATCCGCAAAGATACCTTCTTCAAGGATATATTCCTCGCCGTTGAAGATCTTCACGTCTTTACCTTCCGCGATCACGGTGCCGACGCCGGTCTTGGTGTAGAAGCCCGGAATGCCGTGACCCGCGGCGCGCATGCGCTCGGCCAAAGTGCCTTGCGGGTTAAACTCCAACTCCAGCTCGCCCGAGAGGTACTGGCGCATGAACTCGGCGTTTTCTCCCACATAAGACGACATCATTTTCTTGATCTGCTTCGTGTCCAGCAATTTGCCAAGACCGAAGCCATCAACGCCACAGTTGTTTGAGGCGATGGTGATGTCCTTAACACCGCTTTCGACCAGCGCGTCGATCAGCAGTTCCGGAATGCCGCACAGGCCAAAGCCCCCGGCGGCAATCAGCATCCCGTCGCTCAAAAGCCCATCGAGGGCTTCGGCGGCGTTGCCATATACCTTGTTCATGAAAGTTCCCTCTCGTCAGTTTCGTATGTGTTCTGGCGCGCAGGCGTTGCAAAGTCAACGAAACCCGTGCCTATAAAGGCCCACTGCGTATTTCTACCTGTCGAAATGGCCCCCTGGTTCTGGCTGGGCGTCTATAACTTTGGTTGATTGCGCCCCTGATGATCCAAAGTCCAATATCAGTCCACCCGATAATGCCCAAGATTGGGTGCAGACATACCTGCATTGGAGAACAACATGACCTTTCAAAAAACCAAGAACGCATTCGTCACAGCCGTCGTGCTGGCGATGCTCGCCGCGCCCGTCAGCGCCCAGACGACGCGTGATGAGGTAATCGAAATGCTGACCGCTGAGGGTTATACTGAAATCAAGATCAAGCGCAGCCTGTTTGGAAATCTGCGGATAGAAGGCGAGGGGCCGAAGGGCGAGCGCGAAATCGTGCTTGGCAAGAATGGCGAAATCCTGCGCGATAAGTTTGAACCGGAAAATGATCGCTATGATGACGACCGCGATGATGATCGCGACGATGATCGCGATGATGATGATGACGATGACTACGATGATGATCGTGATGATGACCACGATGATGATCGTGATGACGAACGCGACGATGACAAGGACGACGATCGCGACGACGACAAAGACGACGACAAGGACGACGACAAAGACGATGACGACTGATCCGTTTTAAATCGCTAAAACAGCGCCAGAGGCCGACATGAAACCAAAAACGATTACCAAAATTGGCATCGCAATATACGTGCTGTCGGCCATGGCTTTCACCGAGGAACTGATCGGTGAGATTACCGGCTTCTATCTTTTGAACTTTGGTTGGATCGTTCACGAGATGGTCGAATTGGCGACCCTTATCGGGTTCATCATTGGTGGCGTGCTGTTATGGCACAGCCACCGTGCCATTCACGCGCGCAACGCCGAAGTGGAAAAACTGCTGCGCGCCGCCAAGGGCGAATTTACCGCCATGCTACAAGCCCTGTTTGCGCAGTGGTCGCTGACCGAGGCCGAGCAGGATATCGCGCTGTTAACCATCAAAGGGATGACCGTCGCCGAGATCGCAGAGGCGCGACAAACAAGTCAAGGCACAGTGAAGTCGCAAAATAATGCGATCTACAAAAAGGCCGGGGTGCGAAACCGTACTCAACTTGTTGGCGCCTTGGTGGAAGAATTGTTGGAACGTCCAGAAGAGACTCATGCGAGGGAGAACGCAGCCTGAGACCAGATGTCCGCATCGCTGCGTTCACTTCCCCACAAGCTATACCGGGTGGCGCTACAATGCTGCAGTCTTGATAGGCTTAGCCTGCGGCCGTCTTTTTCTTGGCTGCGGCTTTCTTTTTCGGGGCAGCCTTCTTTTTCGCAGGCTTTTTCTTGGCGGCTTTTTCAGCAATCAACGCCACGGCCATGTCCATCGTTACGTCGGCGGCTTCGACGTCTTTGGGAATGGTCGCGTTGACCTTTTCCCATTTCACATAAGGCCCATAACGCCCGTCCATGACATTCACCGGGCCACCATCTTCAGGGTGCTCGCCCAACTCTTTCAATGGCTTGGCGGCGGCACGGCCGCGGCCGCCGGGGTTGGCGCGTTTCTCGGCCAGCATCTCGACGGCGCGGTTCATGCCGATCTCAAAGACATCGTTGGGGTCTTTCAGATTGGCATAGGTCGGTTTCGCGTCGTCGGGCAGCTTGTGCATGACGTATGGCCCGAACCGCCCAAAGTTTGAGCTGATCATACCACCTTCCGGGTGTTCGCCGATCTCGCGGGGCAGGGACAGAAGCACCAACGCCTTTTCAAGATCCATCTCGTCCTTTTCCCACCCTTTGGGCAGGCTGGCGCGTGGCGGCTTTTTGTTCTCAGGCGTCGGTTCGCCGCGCTGAACATAGGGGCCAAAACGGCCAGACTTCAGCCAGATCTCGTCGCCTGCATCTTCGCCCAGAACACGCTCGTCCCCTTCAGCGCCTTCACCAGCGATGGGGCGGGTATAAGTGCATTCGGGGTAGTTGCCGCAACCGACAAACCCACCAGTGCGCGAGGTTTTCAGGTGCAAAGACCCTTGGCCGCATTTCGGGCAGATGCGCGGGTCCGATCCGTCTTCGCGGGGCGGATACAGCTGTGGCGCAAGCGCCGCGTCCAGCTTGTCGAGCACTTCAGAAATCCGCAGCTCGGATGTCTCGGCAATCGCGGCCGAGAAATCACGCCAGAAGCGCGCAAGCACTTCTTTGTAATTCATGTCGCCGGCCGAAATCTCGTCGAGTTCTTCTTCCAGATTTGCGGTGAACTCATAGCCCACATATTGCCGGAAGAAGTTCATCAGGAAGATCGTCACGATCCGCCCTTTATCCTCAGGGAACAGGCGGTTCTTGTCCTTGCGAACGTACTCGCGATCCTGGATCGTGGTGATCACCGACGCATAGGTCGACGGGCGACCAATGCCCAGCTCTTCCATGCGTTTGACCAGCGTCGCCTCGGTATAGCGGGGCGGGGGTTGGGTGTGGTGCTGTTCGGGCGTGACGCCTTTTTTCTCGGCGGCTTCGCCTTCCATGATCTGGGGCAAACGCTTGTCGTCGTCGTCATCGCCGGCCTGATCATCGCGCCCTTCTTCATACACTTTCAAGAAGCCTTCGAAGACCACAACCTGACCAGTGGCGCGCAGCACAACTTGGCCGTCGCTTGAACCCACATCCACAGATGTCCGCTCAAACTTCGCACTTTCCATCTGGCTGGCGAGGGTCCGCTTCCAGATCAGGTCATATAGCTTGCGCTGATCGGGCTCCAATTTCGCCAAATCACTGCCGGACACGGTCATATCCGTCGGGCGGATACATTCGTGCGCTTCTTGGGCGTTCTTGGCTTTGTTCTTGTAGATGCGCGGGCTGGCGGGGATGAACTCTTTGCCATAGCGATCGGTGATTGCGTCACGGGCGGCGGTCACGGCTTCTGGCGCCATGTCGATGCCGTCGGTCCGCATATAGGTGATGTACCCGGCCTCATAGAGGCGCTGGGCGGTCGACATGGTCTGGCGCGCGCCGAAACCGAACTTGCGGCTGGCTTCCTGTTGCAGGGTCGATGTCATGAAGGGCGGCGAGGGGTTGCGGGTCGCGGGTTTCGCCTCGACCGACTGAACCGACAGATCGCGCGACGATATCGCCTGAACGGCCAATTCGGCGGCGGTTGCGTTCTCAAGGTCATAACGGTCGAGCTTCTGGCCACCCAAGACTGTCAGGCGTGCCTCGAACTCCTGTCCGCGCGGCGTTTGCAGCAGTGCCTTAACCGACCAGTACTCGCGCGCTTTAAACGCCTCGATCTCTTCCTCACGCTCGACGATCAGACGCAGGCAAACCGATTGCACACGACCTGCAGACCGCGCACCGGGCAGTTTACGCCACAGAACCGGCGACAGGTTGAAGCCCACCAAATAATCCAACGCGCGACGGGCGAGGTATGCCTCGACCAGATCGGTGTCCACGTCGCGAGGCTGCTGCATCGCTTCGGTCACGGCGGATTTTGTGATCGCGTTGAACACAACGCGGCTGACCGGCGTGTCCTTTTTGATCGCACGCCGCTTGCGCAGGGCTTCCTCAAGATGCCATGAAATTGCTTCGCCTTCACGGTCGGGGTCAGTGGCGAGGATCAGGTTGTTATCGCCTTTCAACGCATCCGCAATCGCGCGCACGTGCTTTGCACTGTCGCGGCCGATCTCCCATTTCATGGCGAAATCGGCGTCGGTGTCGACCGAACCATCCTTTGGCGGCAGATCACGCACGTGCCCGTAAGACGCCAGCACCGTGTAATCGGAGCCAAGATATTTGTTGATGGTCTTGGCTTTGGCCGGGCTTTCAACGACGACAACGGGCATGAACTTCCTTCCGACTCAGATGCGCCATGAAAAAAAGGCGGTCTTTCTGGAGGCGTTAGATGGGTTGTGAAAGGCAGGTTTGTCAATGGCCCCTCTTTATATATAGGCAGCCATGTCGCCGCGCCCCCTTAAGGGGGCGGGAAATTTCGCCGTCGCAAATATATTCGATTTGCACGGAAAGAACATTCGTGGAACACTCTTTCCACCCGGTTCCCCCGTTGATAAAGAGCAGGCATGAGCGATTTCAACGAAGACGATGCCCCCAAGGCTCCTGCGGCCGCCGCGCGTCCAAGCCTGTCGCAACAGGCAATGGCCGCGCGCCCGATGCCGTATCTGGATGGGCTGAACCCGGCACAGCGCGAAGCGGTCGAGGTGTTGCAGGGTCCGGTATTGATGTTGGCGGGTGCCGGGACGGGCAAGACCAAAGCCCTGACCACACGGATCGCGCATTTGCTGAACACCGGGCAGGCCCGGACGAACGAAATCCTTGCCGTGACCTTCACCAACAAAGCGGCGCGCGAGATGAAGGAACGTGTTGCCAGCCTGTTGGGCCAGACGGTTGAGGGGATGCCTTGGATGGGCACGTTCCATTCGATCTGCGTGAAGCTTCTGCGCCGTCATGCAGAGCTTGTGGGGCTGAAAACGAACTTCACCATTCTCGACACGGATGACCAGATCAGGCTGATGAAACAGCTGATTGCCGCCAACAATATCGACGAAAAGCGCTGGCCCGCGCGGTTGCTCGCTGGTGTGATCGACAACTGGAAAAACCGCGCGTGGACGCCCGAGGTGTTGCCTGCGTCAGAGGCGAACGCCTTCAACGGTCGTGGACCGGAACTGTATGCGCAATATCAGGCGCGATTGCAGACGCTGAACGCCTGCGACTTCGGCGACCTGCTGCTGCACATGGTCACGATTTTCCAGAAACACGACGATATCCTGAAGCAATACCAAAGCTGGTTTCGCTACATCCTCGTCGACGAATATCAAGATACCAACGTCGCCCAATACCTCTGGCTGCGCCTGCTGGCGGCGGGTCACAAGAACATCTGCTGCGTGGGCGATGACGACCAGTCGATCTATGGCTGGCGCGGGGCCGAGGTCGGCAACATCCTGCGGTTTGAAAAGGATTTTCCCGGCGCGAAAGTTGTCCGGTTGGAACAAAACTACCGTTCCACTGCGCATATTCTGGCCGCCGCGTCCGGCGTGATTGCGGGCAATGAAGATCGACTGGGCAAAGAGCTTTGGACCGACGCCGAGGGCGGCGAGAAGGTCCGCCTGATCGGCCATTGGGACGGCGACGAAGAAGCCCGCTGGGTCGGGGAAGAGATCGAGGCGATGCAATCGGGCACACGGGGCAGGGCGCCGATGTCGCTGGACGATATGGCCATCCTCGTGCGCGCCTCTCACCAAATGCGCGCGTTCGAGGATCGTTTCCTGACCATCGGTCTGCCGTATCGCGTGATCGGCGGCCCGCGCTTCTATGAACGTTTGGAAATTCGCGATGCGATGGCCTATTTCCGGCTGGCGGTCAGCTTGGCCGACGATTTGGCTTTTGAGCGTATCGTCAATAAACCCAAGCGTGGTCTGGGTGATGTCGCTACCACGGCGATCAGAAATCTAGGAACACGCAGCGGAAAGTCACAATTTGAAGGTGCGAAAAAAGCGGCGGCTACGTCTGCAGTAAAGGGTAAAGGCGGCAAGGCCCTTGCTGAACTTGTAGGCAACTTGGAGTTCTGGAGCTACCTTGTGTCACACGTTGGCGATGCACGGGAATTGCGTGTTCATAGAGCAAAGATCTACTGTGAGAGGCGGGAAATTAGAAAGCTTTCTCAACATCTTGTGAGTGTTGAGATCGCGATACCTGACGGCGAAGAAGAGATTGCTGCGCAGGCCGAGGCGGCTTTGCGACTAAAGTCTCGAATTGCTCAATGTGAATCAAGAATTGAACTTCTCGAAAAGCACATTCGGATCCTACTAGGTGATCATATTTTACTCGCTGAAACCATACTGGAAGACTCCGGCTACACCGACATGTGGCTCAATGACAAAACGCCCGAGGCACCGGGGCGGTTGGAGAACCTCAAAGAGCTGGTCAAAGCTTTGGAAAGTTTTGAGAACCTGCAAGGCTTCTTGGAACATATCAGCCTGATCATGGACAATGACACCGACGACGCCGAGGAAAAGGTCACCATTATGACCTTGCACGGCGCGAAGGGGTTGGAGTTCCCCGCTGTGTTCCTGCCGGGCTGGGAAGACGGGCTGTTTCCGTCTCAACGCTCGATGGATGAAAGCGGTCTTAAGGGGCTCGAGGAAGAGCGGCGGCTGGCCTATGTAGGTATCACGCGGGCCGAAGAGGTTTGCACGATTTCCTTTGCCGCGAACCGGCGCGTCTATGGCCAGTGGCAGTCACAACTGCCCTCGCGGTTTGTAGACGAGCTGCCCGCTGATCATGTCGAGGTGCTGACCGCGCCCGGCCTTTACGGCGGCGGGTACGGGGGCATGGCCGGGGATTTCGGCGGCAATTCCCCTTTGGAGGAGAAAGCCAGCCGGGCGGATGCCTATAACTCGCCGGGGTGGAGGCGGATGCAGTCACAGGGGAACCTGCGGGCCAAATCCAGCCCGAACGAAGCGCGCGGCTTGGTGATCGACGCCACTGCCGTGTCGTCCTTTACCCAAGGCGACAGGGTGTTTCACACAAAATTCGGGTATGGCACCGTGATGGGCATTGAAGGCGACAAACTGGATATCGAGTTTGACAAGGCGGGAGCCAAAAAGGTCGTGTCGAAGTTCATCGTGCCCGCTGCACAGGCGGGCTGATGTGCCAAAAGGCAAAGCTTAAATGTAACCTTTTCCATAGCAATGACTACATCTTCGCCGACCCGTCCGCCCAGCGTAATCACCCTGTCCATCGCATACATGGCACTTTGTTCGCGCCGCGTTTGCATTGGCCGTAGATGGGCTGTCATACAGTGCCCTTATTCTTTTTATCTGAGAGTTTTCTTGGTGTTTTTGTCTAATGGCTTCTTCTCTGGTGCAAGCTTCGACATACGCATCACGCAGTTGTTTCAATAACTCGGTGCGTTCTGGGTCTTTGTAATTTTTGTCTACATAATCAGCCAAGGCCGATATTTGTTCGGACGAATAATCTGCGGACATCTTAATCCTCCACTCTCGCCTGCGCGTTTGTGGTCAAGACTTTGGCTCATGCTGATTGCAACTATTTAGTTTACGTTTTTCGCAATCAACGCCTGGACCGCCTACAAGACCACCCAATTACTTTTTGCGATCATAACATTGTTTCCGACGAAAAGCGCGATGGCACGATTAGTGAAGTCTTGCGTGGACTTTGTAGCCTTCGATCGTTTCCTCGCCCAGCTGCTTCAAGGCTTCCAACCTGTGCAAACCCTCGATCAGGACATAGCCCTTGCTGTCCTCACGCACGCGGATCGGTGTTTGTTGCCCGTTCTCAAGAATGTCCTCAGCCAGCGAAAGGGCCTTGTCGGCGTCCAGCGTTTTCATGCGCTTGACGGGGACACGGATTGCAGCGATGGGCAGAGTTTCTTTTTTCAGCATACCCCAGCTTGCACGTCGTTTCGCAAGATAGCCAGTGTTATCGAATGAGCGTGGGCGTCGCCCGCCGCCCATCCATCTATTCTGCATGAAAAAACGGCGACGCCCGGGAGGAGGTGGGCGCCGCCGTTCTGTTGTGAGGCGGGGCTCTGGGAGGAGGTAGAGACCCGACGTCATGTGGTTTGGGGTCTGGGAGGAGGTAGACCCGTCACCGTATCGGGATGGTTCCTGGGAGGAGGTAGGAACGTCCCGGATCTTTGGGGGTGCGGCGACACCTGGGAGGAGGTAGATGCCGCCGCGACCCGCGGACCTTCAAGGGAGGAGGAAGAAGGCCCGAAACTTATTTTTTGTGCGGCGGAACCGGGGAGGAGGTCGGTCCCGCCGCCAATCAAAGCCACCACCCGGGAGGAGGTGGGAGGCGGCTCGGAAACTTAGTTGCCGTAGACGGCCATGCGCGCCACAAGCCGGATCGAGCTGCGATTGATGCCCAGATCTTGCAGTTCATGATCGGACAGGTTCCACAGTTCGCGAACGGTTTTGCGGTACTGGGCGCGTTGCTCCAGCTTCTCTTTCCATTCGGAAAAACGGGCAACGATCCGGTCGGCAATGCTGGCAGGTGCCAGCAGAATTTCATTTGCGTATGTCATTTTCTCACTCATTTTCGTCTCTGCCGCAGAACCCTGCGGGGCGGGGCGGCGGGGCCGCTGATGTTCTTGTTGGCGCTCACACTGTCGCCTTGAAGCAGAAGATGGGGGTTATGCTGCAGATGCACAATACCCTGCGACCGCAAAGCTGGTATGCGGTGGGCGCATACATGAAAATGCCATAAATATAAGCGCTTGGTGTCACAATTCGCGTCCTTCAAGGCGCAATTGCTGCATTGCAGCGCATTTGTGAAATCAGCTTACCTAAAGTCAATTATTTTACCTGCGTAAAAAATATCAGTGATGCTTAAAAGGGCGCCGGAAAACCAAAATGCAAATGGGATGTTCCAAGGGTGGGGCGGTCACTTTTTCTTGGTAGAAGGAATCAATATCACGCACAGCACGGCATGAATGCCCCTTGCACCTGCGCTCAAAGCTGCCAAGTAATGGGCCAAGCTGAAGGAGACACAGATGTCGGATATGCGCGAAAAGATAATGGGCACGTTGTCCTCCATTGCTCTGCCAGATGGCGGGGATCTGGCGTCGCGCGACATGGTGCGGGCGCTGACGGTTGATGGCGGATCGGTCAGTTTCGTGATTGAGGCCCCGACGCCCGAACAAGCTGCAGGCATGGAGGCGCAACGGCGCGCGGCCGAGACGGCGATTGCGGCCTTGGACGGGGTCGAACGTGTTTCAGTCATTCTGACCGCCCATGGTCCTGCCAAAGCCGCAACACCGCCGCCCAACCTGAAGATCGGGGGGCACCCGAAACCGCAAGGTGGTCCATTGCCGGTGCCGGGGGTGGCAAACATCATTGCGATTGCGTCGGGCAAGGGCGGGGTCGGGAAATCGACACTCAGCTCGAACCTAGCCGTCGCGTTGGCGCGACAGGGGCGCAAGGTCGGGCTGCTGGATGCCGATATTCTTGGGCCCTCGCAGCCGCGCATGATGGGGACCACACAGCGGCCATCTTCACCGGATGGCGAACAACTGGTCCCGGTTGAAGCCCATGGCGTGAAGATGATGTCCATCGGGTTGATGCTGAAATCGGACCGCGAGGCCGTGGTCTGGCGTGGACCCATGTTGATGGGTGCGTTGCAGCAGATGTTGTTTCAGGTCGATTGGGCGCCCTTGGATGTGTTGATCATCGACCTGCCGCCCGGCACGGGCGACGTTCAGCTGACTTTGGCGCAGAAATCACAGATGACCGGGGCGATCATCGTTTCGACGCCGCAGGATGTCGCACTTCTGGACGCGCGCAAGGCGATTGACATGTTCCAGAAGGTGAACGTCCCAATCCTTGGACTGATCGAGAACATGTCCACCTATGTCTGCCCCAACTGCGGACACGAGGCGCATTTGTTCGGCCATGGTGGCGTCAAAGATGAAGCCGCCGAACTGGGCGCGCCCTTCCTTGGTGAAATACCATTGTCGCTGGACGTGCGACTGGCTGGGGACAGCGGGACACCTGCGGCAGCGGGGGACGGGCCTCTCGCCGAGGCCTATGCCACACTCGCCCGCGACATGATCGCGCGCGGTATCGCCTGACCTAAAGCGTTTCGAGAAAAACCTGACTCACCGATTTTTGGCGAAACGCCTTAAACTCCTTGAATCCGCAAGTTGCATGCATTTTGCAGGGCGACTTGGCATTGCATGGGAAACCATGGGCCTTGGCATGGGAAGTCATGGGCCGTGCTAGGGCGCGTGGCATGAGAAATCATCGGTAACGGGCGGATTTCGGCCGAATCAATCCAAATTCATTGCTTTTCTGCAGATTCTGTCGCCGTCTGAATATCGGACAGACGCCGTATGGTGGTGCCTGTTGGGAATTTTTTTGGGAAATTAGGGGAAGTTTTTATGCTGCGCTTGCAGCACTATATATGGTGTTTATCACTTCCATATTCAGCTAGGTGTCGTGTCTAACTTTCCGATTTTCACACAATATGTTGTTTTTGCACATCTTCCAAAACAACATCTGGCAACCTTAATGCATAAAAACTTGTTGCGTCCCACGATTTCCCAAGTTATCCCTAAATGCAAGATGAGGACGGGACATAAGAGGCAACAAGACCTCGTGACACTCCCAAGTCAGGTTTCATACAGGCACCCGCTTCATCCTAAGAAAGAGATCCGGCGCGAACGCGAGCAGACATCCCCCCAGGTGGCGCGCGCAGCTGGACACCCGGAAACGGGACAGGCGGCGGATTGGGCAGTGGCAGCAGCTCAATCCGCCGTTTCTATTTCAGCCCCCGACTTAGATGGGGGCGCAGTGAAATTGGGACAGTGAAGGAGCCGCGAAAGTGGCACGCAGATTCAGAGGCGAAAGCCACCATAAGGTGGATGCGAAGGGCAGGGTGTCGATCCCAGCCCTGTTTCGCCGTGTTCTGGAAGCTGGCGACCCCGACTGGACCGACGGTCTGAACCCCAATATTGTTATTGTTTATGGCGATCACCGCCGCAATTACCTTGAATGCTACACAATCGAAGCCATCGACGAGGTTGATCTGAAGATCGCCAACCTGCCGCGCGGCTCGATCGAGCGGCGGATGCTGGAACGCATGTTCAACGGTCAATCGCTGCCCACAACCGTGGACGAAACCGGTCGGCTTGTGCTGCCCGCCAAGCTGCGCGCAAAAATCGGTCTTGAGAACGAGGCGTTCTTCATCGCCACCGGTGACACGTTCCAGATCTGGAAGCCCGAGACATACGAAGACGTTGAAATGGCCAAGGCCGAAGCCTGGCTGGATGAACAGCCCGAAGATTTCGACCCGCTGACACTTCTAAGTGGCGGGTCCGTTTCCGGTGGGGATGGCTGACATGACCGATCCGGCTGCCACCGAAAAACGTCCTCATATCCCAGTCTTGCTACGGCCGCTTTTAGAAGCGGTCGCGCCTGTTTCTGGTGATTGGGCGGATGGCACGTTTGGGGCGGGCGGATATACGCGGGGATTGCTGGATGCGGGCGCTGACTGGGTGTGCGGCATTGATCGTGACCCAATGGTGTTTGACATGGCGGCCGATTGGGCCGCGGAATATGGCGACCGCCTTTCCCTGTGCGAAGGCACATTCTCTGACATGGACGAGCTTGCCGGCCGCCCGCTGGATGGCGTGGTGCTGGACCTTGGCGTCAGCTCGATGCAGCTTGATCTGGCGGATCGGGGCTTTTCTTTCATGCGCGACGGGCCGTTAGATATGCGGATGAGCCAATCCGGACCAACTGCCGCCGACATCGTAAACCACGCAGACGAAGAAGCGCTGGCCGACATCCTGTATCACTATGGCGAAGAACGTGCATCGCGTCGGATCGCGCGGGCAATTGTGAAGGCGCGTGCAGACGCACCGTTCGAAACCACGCTGCAACTGGCCAGTGTGGTCGAGAAATGCCTGCCGCGCTCAAAGCCCGGCCAAAGCCATCCCGCAACCCGGTCGTTTCAAGCGATCCGCATTGCGGTGAATGATGAGTTCGGACAGTTGATTGATGGGCTTGAAGCCGCCGAGCGCGCGTTGAAGCCCGGCGGCAAACTGGCAGTCGTCACCTTCCATTCGATGGAAGATCGTGTCGTGAAGCGGTTTTTTCAGGCCCGCGCCTCCGAAGGCGGGGGCGGGTCGCGCTATGCGCCCGAGCAGGCACAGGAAACGCCACGCTTCAAGCTCACCCCCAAAAAAGCCATCGCACCGGATGCTGATGAGCTCGCCGAAAACCCCCGTGCGCGGTCATCCCGCCTGCGGGTTGCTACCCGCACAGATGCCCCGGCTGGTCCGTCGGACCGGCGCAAACTTGGCCTTCCACCCCTTGTCTTCAAGGATAAATCATAATGCGTAGCTTGCTTTACGTCACATCTGCTTTGGTCGTCATGGCATTGGCCTATTGGGCCTATTCCGAGAATTACAAAACACAAGCTTCGTTGGATCGCGTCGAAGATTTGCAGCTTGAAATCGGGCAGATGCAGGAGCAACTGACCGTGTTGCGCGCTGAATGGGCGTATCTAAATCGCCCTGATCGGCTGCGCGATCTGGCCGAGCTGAACTATGACAAGCTGGGGCTTTTGCCCTTGGCGCCCGAGCAGTTCGGGCGGGTCGATCAGGTATCCTATCCAATCGAAGAACTGCCCGAAATCACCGAAGCCTTTGATGTTATTGGGGAGATTGATCAATGACCCGCGTCCCCCTGCGCCCTCTGGCCCGCATTCTTCAGGCCCGCGCAAAAGGTGAAAACCCTGATGTGATCGAGCGCGAGAATCTGCGCCATCGCCATGACGAAATCCGCGACCGGTCGCGGTTGCGTTCAGAAGGGCGGCTTTTGGTCCTGGCCGGTCTGTTCTTGTGTGCGTTTTTGGTGGTCGGCGGACGTATGGCGATGTTGTCAGCGACCGAGCCGCAGGAACCGCGCGCGCATGCGCCAGGCTCAGCGATTGCAACCGCGCGCGCTGACATTGTGGACCGTCAGGGCCGCATTCTGGCCACCAACCTCGTGACCCATGCGCTCTATGCCCAGCCGCCCCAGATGGTGGACCCAGAGCGCGCGGCGGATGAGCTGATCAAAATTTTCCCGGACCTGAAGCGCGAGCGTCTGATCAAAGACTTCACAGGCACGCGTAAGTTCCTGTGGATCAAGAAAAAACTGAGCCCAGAGCAAAAGCAGGCCGTGTTTGATATTGGCGAGCCGGGCCTGTTGTTCGGGCCACGTGAAATGCGGCTATATCCCAATGGCAAACTGGCAGCCCATGTGCTGGGCGGGGCGAGTTTTGGTCGCGAAGGCGTCAGCGCCGCCGAAGTGATTGGCGTGGCCGGGGTCGAAAAACAGTTCGACGACTATCTGCGCGATCCCGCCAATGGCGACAAGCCGCTTGAGCTGTCGATCGACCTGACCATCCAGACCGCAATCGAGCGCGTGTTGTATGGCGGTATGAAGCTGATGAACGCCAAAGGCGCGGCGTCGGTGCTGATGGATGTTCATACCGGCGAAGTTGTCTCGGTCGTGTCGCTGCCGGATTTTGATCCCAACAAGCGCCCACGTGTTCTGACCAAGGGGGATCAATCGGACAGCCCCTTGTTCAACCGCGCAGTGCAGGGCGTGTACGAGCTTGGCTCGACTTTTAAGATATTCACAGCAATTCAGGCAATGGATCTTGGGCTGGTCAATCCGAACACGGTGATCGACACCGACGTGCCGATGAAGATTGCGGGCTACCGGATCGGAGAGTTTAAGAACAAAAACTACGGCAAGCTTAGCGTCTCAGATATCATCGTTAAATCCTCTAACCGAGGCACCGGGCGGATGGCTTTGGAAATTGGGCCGGAACGACAGCAGGAGTTTCTGCGGTCCATCGGGATGTTCGAACGGACGCCTTTTGAAATTGTAGAGGCACGCGGCTCGCAACCCTTGCTTCCAGAGAAATGGGGCATACTCAGCTCGGTCACGATTTCCTATGGGCACGGACTATCGTCCACGCCGATGCATCTGGCGGCAGGCTATGCAGCGATTGCCAATGGCGGGTTTGCCGTTAAGCCTACAGTGTTGAAGCAAGACCGGCTGGCGCGCGGTCCGCGTGTCATGTCAACAGAATCTGCCGCAGCGGCGCGCGACATGCTGCGCAAAGTTGTGACTGAAGGCACGGCGTCTTTTGGTGAAGTGGCGGGCTACAAGGTGGCCGGCAAAACCGGCACCGCCGATAAACCCAAGCCGCGCGGCGGGTATTACGACGACAAGGTCATCAATACCTTTGCCAGCATGTTTCCGTCCGACAACCCGAAATATGTGCTGATCGTGACCTTGGACGAACCGGTTGAAACGTCTGGGCCCAAACCGCGCCGCACCGCAGGGTGGACCTCGGTCCCTGTTGCGGCTGAGATCGTGCGCCGCGTCGCGCCGCTTCTGGGCTTGAAGCCTGAACCAGAACCTGTCGTTGAATCCCTTCTCGCAACTGGGGTAACACTCACCTCAAACTGATCTGGATGGGCACGAGTATCATGGGCGCTGAGACCACTATAAAATCCCTGGCTGAACTGGGGCTAAGCGCCCGGGGCGGTAAAGAGGTGCCAATCACTGGTCTATCGGTCGACAGTCGGTTGGTGAAACCCGGTCATCTGTTCGCAGCCCTTCCGGGGGCCAAGGTGCATGGGGGTGAGTTTATCCAATATGCGCTGCGCATGAAGGCGGCTGCAATCTTGACCGACCCGGAAGGCGCAAAGATTGCCAAGGCCGAAATTGACGCGTCGGATGTGGCGCTGGTTGTGACCGAAGATCCACGGATGGCACTGGCCTTTGCCTCGGCTCTGTGGTTCGGCGCGCAACCTGAAAACATCGTTGCGGCGACCGGGACGAACGGCAAAACCTCGGTTGCGTCATTTACCCGCCAAATCTGGACCCTGTTGGGGATCGAAGCGGCGAATATCGGCACGACTGGTGTCGAGGGCGCGTTCACTGCCCCCCTGAAACATACAACGCCCGAACCGATCACCCTGCACAAAGTGCTGGCGGATATGGCAGGGGCTGGCGTGACCCATGCGGCGATGGAAGCGTCGTCACACGGGCTTGTGCAACGCAGGCTGGACGGTGTGCGCTTGACGGCCGCTGCCTTTACCAATTTCACGCAAGATCATCTGGATTATCACGAAACCTTCGAGGAATACTTCGCAGCCAAAGCGGGACTGTTCGCGCGCGTGCTGCCCGAAGGTGGCACCGCTGTGATCAACATGGATGACCCGAAAGGGCGCGAAATGGCGACCATCGCCGAAGCGCGCGGCCAGCAGCTGATCCGGGTGGGGCAGCACGACGATTGCGAATTGCGCCTGAAGGCCCGCCGGTTTGATGCGACAGGGCAAGAGTTGATGTTCACTTGGAACGGCACTGCACATACCGCGCGGTTGAACCTGATCGGCGGATTTCAAGCAGATAACGTGCTTGCGGCGGCCGGGCTGGCGATCGGATGCGGGGCAGAGCCACAGCATGTGTTTGACACCTTCAAGGATCTCGAGACCGTGCGTGGCCGGATGCAACTGGCCGCGACCCGCGACAACGGGGCCGCGGTGTTTGTGGATTATGCCCACACCCCCGACGCCCTGAAAACCGCGCTGCGCGCCATGCGCCCGCATGTGCTGGGTCGACTGGTCGTGGTGTTCGGCGCGGGCGGAGACCGCGACACCTCAAAACGGAAACTGATGGGACTGGCGGCGGCAGAAAACGCCGATGTCGTGTTCGTCACCGACGACAACCCACGCACCGAAGATCCGGCGGCGATCCGCGCGATGGTCATGGCAGGCTGTCCCGAGGCCGCGAATGTCGGCGATAGGGCCGAAGCGATCCTGCGCGGTGTTGATGCGCTTGGCCCCGGCGATGCGCTGTTGATCGCGGGCAAGGGGCATGAGACCGGCCAGACAGTTGGCGACGATGTGCTGCCGTTTGATGATGCGGAACAGGCGTCAGTCGCTGTGGCTGCACTTGACGGGCATTTGGCATGAGCCTGTGGCGCGCAAAAGACGCCGCAGCGGCAACGGGCGGGACAGCACAGGGTGACTGGACTGTTGACGGCGTGTCGATTGACACACGGACGATCCAGCCCGGCGATCTGTTCATCGCTCTGAAAGATGTTCGCGACGGCCATGAATTCGTGGCGCAGGCGCTCGAAAAAGGGGCCGGGGCCGCGATGGTTAGTCGCATTCCCGATAATGTCGCCCCCGACGCGCCGTTGTTGATCGTGAAGGATGTGCTGGAGGGGCTGGAAGCGCTTGGCCGCGCCGGGCGGGCACGGTCGGCGGCACGTGTGGTTGCGGTGACAGGATCGGTCGGCAAAACCTCGACGAAAGAAATGTTGCGCACCGTTCTGTCGGCACAGGGTCCAACCCACGCGGCGGAAGCGAGTTATAACAATCATTGGGGCGTGCCGCTGACGCTGGCGCGAATGCCCGTGGACACCGAATATGCTGTGATCGAAATCGGCATGAACCATCCCGGCGAGATCGGACCGCTGGCGCGTTTAACCCGCCCCCATGTCGCGATGGTCACGACCGTAGCGGCAGCCCATCTGGAGGCGTTTGACGACCTTGCTGGCATCGCCCGCGAAAAAGGCGCGATCTTTAAAGGGTTGGAGCCGGGCGGCACTGCCGTGTTCAATGGCGATCTAGATACCTCACCGGTGCTGGCGCTGGCGGCCGAAGGCTTTGATCAACAAAGCTTTGGGGAAGGCGCGGCGAACGACCACAGGTTGACCCATGTGTCACTGACCCCGGATGCAACGATTTGCAAAGCCGAGGTTGCCGGCGACACGCAGTTGTTCAAAATCGCAACGCCGGGCCGGCACTTTGCGATGAATGGACTGGCCTGTCTGGTTGCGGCCCAAGCATTGGGTGCTGACACGACACTAGCGGCACGTGATATGGTGTTGTGGGCGCCGCCATCAGGACGCGGCACCCGCGAAGAGGTCCTGCTGGACGCCAGCGAGGACCTGACCCTGACGTTGATCGACGACGCGTTCAACGCCAACCCGACCTCAATGGCCGCCGCACTTGAGGTGCTTGGGGCCATGACGCCCGAAAACGGCGTTGGGCGCATCCAGAAAGGCCGCCGGATCGCGATCCTTGGCGATATGTTGGAACTTGGCCCGGATGAAGAAGCACTGCACGCCGCCATCGCGGACCTGCCATTCATCAAACCCCTTGATCAAATCCACTGTGTCGGTCCCCTGATGAAACGCCTTTGGGATCGCCTTGATGGCGATCAACAGGGGGTATGGGTGGAAACAGCCGCCGACATGGCGCCCCATCTTCGCAAAATCGTCGATGCGGGTGATGTTGTCTTGATCAAGGGCTCTAAAGGGTCGCTTGTGTCTCAAACAGTTGACGTCTTGCGCAAAATGGGCCAATCGCTCGGATAACTCCAAAAAGGGACCCACAATATGTTGTATTGGTTGACCGAGTTTTCGGACGGTGGCGATGTTTTCAACCTGTTTCGTTATATCACGTTTCGCTCGGGCGGGGCGTTCTTCACCGCGCTGATCTTCGGGTTTATTTTTGGCAAACCGTTGATCAACATCTTGCGCCGCAAGCAGGGCAAGGGCCAGCCGATCCGCGAGGATGGCCCTGAAAGCCACAAGGAAAAACAGGGGACGCCGACAATGGGCGGGCTGTTGATCCTGTCGGCGCTTCTGGTGTCCACGCTCTTGTGGGCGCGGCTGGACAACCCCTATATCTGGATCACGCTTTTTGTCACCTATGGCTTTGGTTTGATTGGATTTGCAGACGATTACGCCAAGGTCTCAAAAGCCACGACAGCGGGCGTTTCCGGTAAAATCCGCATGGCCATCGGGCTGGCGATTGCAGCGATCGCGGGCTATCTCGCCTCGATCAGCCACCCGGAGGGATTGCAGTTTCAACTGGCGCTGCCCTTCTTCAAGGACACACTTTTGAACATGGGTATATTCTTCGTGCCCTTTGTGATGATCGTGATTGTGGGGGCTGCGAATGCGGTCAACCTGACCGATGGTCTGGACGGATTGGCGATTATGCCGGTGATGATTGCAGCGGGCACATTGGGCGTCATCGCCTATGCCGTTGGCCGCGTTGACTTCACCGAGTATCTGGATGTGCACTACGTCCCTGGCACCGGTGAGCTGTTTATTTTCACTTCTGCCCTGATCGGCGGGGGGCTTGGGTTTCTGTGGTATAATGCCCCCCCTGCGGCGGTGTTCATGGGCGACACCGGTTCGCTGGCTCTTGGCGGCGCACTGGGCGCCATTGCGGTCGCCACCAAGCACGAGATCGTGCTGGCAATCGTCGGCGGCCTGTTTGTGGTCGAAGCGCTGTCGGTCATCATTCAGGTGCTGTATTACAAACGGACTGGTCGCCGGGTGTTTTTGATGGCACCCATTCACCATCACTTTGAGCATCTGGGCTGGAAAGAGCCGCAGATCGTCATCCGCTTCTGGATCATTTCCTTGATCCTAGCGCTGATTGGACTGGCGACGCTGAAGGTTCGGTAAGACGGCGCAATACTGATGACCAAAGCCCTGCCATTCGGTGGGGCTTTTTTTTTTTGCACAAGTCCGGTAGCGATGGATCAGACGAACGAGGAGGCACGGATGATCCCGGTCAAAGGTTATGAAGGCCAGAAGGTTGCGGTTCTGGGGCTTGGCCGCTCGGGCCTTGCAACGGCGCACGCTTTGGAAGCTGGCGGCGCAGAAGCTTTGTGCTGGGACGATGGGTCTGAAGCCCGCGACCGCGCCGAAGGTCAGGCCCTGACCTTATACGACCTGACGAAAGCCGACGCCTGGCAGGATGTGGCCACGTTGATCGTCAGTCCCGGCATTCCGCATCTGTATCCCGAACCCAACAAGATCATCGCCGCCGCGATGGAGGCGGGCGTGCCTGTCGACAATGACATCGGCCTGTTCTTTCGCAGTTTTGCTGATCAGGACTGGGACAGTTTCGAGGTGATGCCCAAGGTCGTCGCGATCACCGGGTCGAATGGCAAGTCCACGACTACGGCGCTGATCCACCATATCCTGCAAGAGGCCGGGCGACCCGCGCAATTGGCCGGCAATATCGGGCGCGGCGTGCTGGACATCGACCCGGCCCATGACGGCGAGGTCGTGGTGCTGGAACTGTCCAGCTATCAAACCGATCTGGCGCGGGCCCTGACGCCTGATGTGGCCGTGTTTACCAACCTGTCGCCCGACCATCTGGACCGCCACGGCGGTATGGGCGGGTATTTCGCGGCCAAGCGACGCCTGTTTGCCGAAGGCGGGCCTGACCGCGCCGTGATCGGCGTGGACGAGGCGGAAGGCGTCTATCTGGCCGGGCAATTGTCCGAAGGCCCGGCGGATGATCGCGTGATCCGCATCTCGGTTGATCGCAAACTGACCGGGCCGGGATGGCAGGTCTTTGCGCGCAAAGGGTTTTTGTCCGAATATCGCAAGGGGCGGCAGGTCGGCTCGATTGACTTGCGCCCTATCAAAGGGCTGCCCGGCACCCATAACCACCAAAACGCCTGCGCAGCTTATGCGGCCTGTCGCACCCTTGGACTGTCACCCAAGCAGGTCGAAGCCGCGTTTCACACGTTCAAGGGCTTGCCGCACCGCTCGCAACTTGTTGGTGAGAAAGACGGCGTGGCTTTCGTCAATGACAGCAAGGCGACCAATGTGGACAGTGCGCGGGCAGCTTTGGCGGCCTTCAAAAGCATTCGGTGGATTGCTGGTGGTCTGGGCAAAGACGGGGGGATTGAGGCCCTGTCCGCCGATGACTTGTCCGGCGTTACGAAAGCCTATCTGATCGGCCATTCGGCGCGCGAATTTGCCCTGCAATTGGGCGACGTCCCGCACGAAATTTGCGAGACCATGGAGCAAGCTGTGGCACTGGCCGCGCGCGACGCGCAATCGGGCGATACCGTCCTGCTGGCCCCGGCGGCGGCCAGTTTCGACCAGTACAAAGATTTCGAAATGCGTGGCGAGGATTTCACCCGTCAGGTCGCCAAGTATCTTTGGGATGCGTGAGCGCTAGCGGTATTCCACAGCATACGAAAAAACCCGAAAATCCCTTGTTTTAAAGGGGTTGCAATGTGTCACGTCTCTGTTACCTCTGTCGCAACAGGAAAGGCGCGACATGTTTTCAATGGATGACCACCCGCAGCGATACGCGCTGGCAAACGAACTGCATGCGCGACCATCGCCTGCTTTGAAAGCGCCTGCTACGGCGGTCTATCTGGCGGTGAAACGGCCCGAAGATGCGTCCAGCCGGGACCGTGACGCTGATCGCGCGCACCTGATTGACCTGCTGGACCGTTTTGGCGCGCCGCATCCAAGCCCGGGCGCGAACCACTATTTCGGAGCCATAGGGCGCCACCATCTGAAATGGGAACAGCACAACGAATTTGTCACATATACGGTCTTTGCTGACGGGATCAGTTCGCGGGCCTTTGACCCCACTGCCTTTGATGTGTTTCCGGATGACT
Source organism: Aliiroseovarius sp. M344 (assembly GCF_025140835.1). Taxonomy (NCBI): domain Bacteria; kingdom Pseudomonadati; phylum Pseudomonadota; class Alphaproteobacteria; order Rhodobacterales; family Paracoccaceae; genus Aliiroseovarius; species Aliiroseovarius sp. M344. The sequence continues at coordinate 2,123,671 of NZ_CP081153.1, read as the reverse complement.
GGCTGCAAACAGCGCCGGGCCAACGCCTGACCTCGGCCCATATTCGGATCGACATCATGCCCGACAGCGAGGCCGAGATGGAACAGGCAATCCGTAATTGGTTTGTTGCTGAAAGCGTTGCCTCGACCTGGGTTTTGGATCGGGCGGCCATGGTGGCCGGCGACTTCCGAATTGATCCGTCGGGCCATATGCGCTTTGCAGCGTTCACCCGGAAAGACACTGGTGCACGGCGGATTGGACGGATCGTCCAACGCCTGTGCGAGATTGAGACCTACAAGTCCATGTCGATGCTAGGCCTGCCGCTGGCGCGCGATTTGCTCGCCGATCTCAGCCAGATTGATGGCGAGCTTACACATTTGGTTGGGGCGATGTCGCGCGGTGACGAAGCACCAGAAACCACGCTTGACGAGTTGCTTGGGGTCTCGTCGCAGCTTGAAGATCTGACCGCCTCGGCGTCGTTTCGTCTGAGCGCAACCAAAGCCTATGAGGCGATTGTATTGCAGCGGATCAAGGTGTTGCGCGAGGAACGGTTTTTAGGGCGCCAGACGCTGAGCGAATTCATGATGCGCCGTTATGATCCCGCAATGCGCACGATCAAAAGCGCCGAAGGTTTGCTGTCAAACATGGCCGGACGGGCCGTGCGTGCCGGGGACCTGCTGCGGACGCGTGTGGATGTGCAACGTTCCGAACAGAACCAAGCCTTGCTGGAGAGCATGGACCGACGCGCAGACATGCAGCTCAGGTTGCAAGAGACTGTTGAGGGTCTGTCTGTCGTTGCGATCAGCTATTACGCGGTGTCTTTGGCGGGCTACCTTGCTTACCCGATGACAGAGTTCTTTGGCATATCGAAGGGCATGCTGACCGCCGCGCTTACGCTGCCTGTGGTTGGGCTTGTGTGGCTGGGCGTGCGACGGATCCGTCATTCGATCGAGAAGTGAGGCGCGCATCCACGCGCCCCGCCATCCATGCCCCTGCCGAAATCGCCAGCAGCGCCAGTACGGCCGCTGTCGACAGAGTGGCAACGCCAGAGATACCAGCGCCTACGGTGCAGCCACCGGCCAAAACGCCGCCAACGCCCATAAGCGCGCCGCCGGTCAGGTAACGCCCCATCTGACCCGGTCCTTCAAAGCCCTGCCATTGAAAACGTCCCGCGAACAGGGCAGACGCCAGTGCGCCCAGCACCACGCCACCGATCAGGCCGGTACCGAAATTGCCGCCAACCGCCGAAGCCGCAGCTGTCCAGAACAGTGTGTCAGCCAAGGGGGCCGTGAACGAAAGGCTTTCAAACGTGATCGGATCAAATTCGTCTTGCAGGACAAGGCCCGTGCCCAGCCAACCCAATGGGATGAGTGCGCCCAGAAGGGCGGCCAGCACCAGCAGACCGGCGCGTGGGCGCGATTGAACTACAAGATAGCCCGCAATCACCAGTGGCACCGCGGCGGTCCAAAGGGGCAGTGCCGGGGCAGGTGTAACGACAGCTTCTATGGCAACGCGCGCAGGCGCCAGCAGGCCTTTTAGTGTGGCGAGTGCAGCCAGAGCGGCAACACCCAACACGACCAATGCGCGCAGGTTGCCAGATGCTCCAAGCACGGCAAGCCGTGACAGACATCCGCGGGTCATGACCATGCCAGCACCGAAAATCAGCCCGCCGATGATGATCGACAGATAGGGCAGGCCTGCGGCGTGGAAGCGATGCTCAGAAAACTCAATCAGGCCAGCCTGAACCAAGCCCTGCGTGCCCAAAACGGCGACGGCCAAAGCTGTCACCCAAATTGCCAAGGCGGACCGATTGTTGTCGCCACCGCCGATCAACCCGCGCCGCAAACAGAAGCGCGTGATCTCTGCCAAAAAGCCAAATGCCGCGCCCAAGCCCAATCCGAACAGGATGGAGGCTGTGCGAGGGGTCAGGGTCTCAAAGCCAAAAGTCTCAAACATCTTCACGTCTCCGCATTTGGGAATGTGTTCCATCTGGCGTGCGAAACTGGGCCTGACAAGGGTAAGAGGGATGAGATGTGCCGGATCATGCAGAATTATTTCCCGAAACCTAGCATTGAGGGCGAACGTCTTACGCCCCGTCGCTGGTCTCGTTGGGCGAGCGATCTTGCACGGGTTAACTACCCGCCTGTCGCGTTCTTTTTTGACGATTTACCAGCGCCGTTGCCAACGCGGATCAAGAGCGTCCCGCAGCCCGTCGCCGATATAGTTCACGCTGAGCACGGTCAGCGAGATTGCCAGCCCCGGCCAGATCACGCGTGATGGGGTCAGCGTCATGTAATTTGTGCCATCAAACAGCAACCGGCCCCAGGTTGGCACATCGGACGGAAAGCCTAACCCCAGAAAGCTAAGCGCGCTTTCGGTGAGGATCGCATGGCCGATCCCAAGGGTGGCCGAGACCAGAACCGGGCTCAGGACATTGGGCAGAATGTGACGTCGGATCATCGCGAAGGGTTGCGTGCCCAGAGCGGTTGCTGCCATGACGAATTGGTGTTCGCGCAGTGCCAGCACGCTGCCCCGAACGATCCGAGCAGTTTGCATCCAACTGGTCAGGCCGATGACGCCGACAATCAACAGGAAGATGCCCAGCTCCGCGCCAAACTGGGCTCGTAAACTGTCGCGCCAAAGCATGATGGCGACCAGCAGCAGCGGCAAAAGCGGCAGAGACAGGCAAAGGTCGGTCAGGCGCATCAGAGGCGCGTCCCATCTGCGAGACATGCCTGCGATGACACCAATCAGCGCCCCAAGGCACAGAGCAAGCGCCATCGCCACCACCCCAACCAAAAGGGAAACCCGTCCGCCCGCCAAAAGGGCCGCCAGCAAGTCCCGCCCCAGTTGGTCAGTGCCAAGCGGGTGGGTCAGACTTGCCCCTTGATTTTTTGCGCCGATATCAATCTGTGCAGGGTCGATCCCCCAGATCATCGGGCCTATCAGCACCGCAATGCAGATCAGAGCAAAGACCATGCTGCCTGCCACAGCGCCGGGATGCGCGCCGAAGCGACGCCATAACGTGGCGCGGCGGGGGCGCGACGTTGCAAAGACTGTTACCGGTTCAGTCATAGCGAATTCTCGGATCGAGAATGCCATACAGGATGTCGGCCAGAAGGTTGAACAGGACAATCAGAACCGCGAACAGAAACGTCAGCGTCTGCACCAGCGGCACGTCGCCGTTCTGGATGCCGCTGATCAACAGCTGCCCCAAACCGTTCACCTTGAACACCTGCTCGGTGATGATCGCGCCGGCAAAAATCTGCGGAATGGTCAGGGAGATGACGGTCACGACCGGGATCATCGCGTTGCGCAGCACATGGCCCAGAACCAAACGGGTCTCGGACATCCCTTTGGCACGGGCGGTGCGCACATAGTCCTGATGCAGGTTGTCCAGAACGGCGGCCCGCATATAACGGCTGAATTGAGCGGTGTTATAAAGTGCCAGCACCATGACCGGCATGATCATCTGCCGGATCTGGACGCCCAGACTTTGCCAGTCCGTCACCTCGTGCGTGGTGTCATAGATCGACGGAAACCAGCCAAGGTTCACCGAAAAGGCGATAATCATCAAAACGCCCAGAAAAAAGCTGGGGACCGAGAAGCCGACCATGGCCACGAACGTGCCCAGTTGATCGACCCACCCGTATTGGCGATAGGCGGACAGGATGCCAAGCGGCAGGGCGATCATGATCCCGATCAGCATGGACAGCCCGACCACCCACAGGGTCTGGGGCATCCGCTCGATGATCAGATCAACAACGGGCGCGCGCGCGGACCAGCTTTGCACCCTGAACCGATCATCGCTGGGGCCGGCCCAACCCGTCAGCGCCTCGATCAGGTTCAGGGGCTCATGGATGAAAAACTGTTTGCACCAAAGAAGATAGCGCAGATGGGTTGGCGCATCCAAACCAAGACCGACGCGAATTTGCTCGCGCATTTCCGGCGGAATTGTCAGTGGCAGGTTGGCAGTTGGATCATTCGGGGCGAGGTCGATCAAGAGGAAGATCGCCAGGCTGATGGCCAGCAACACCGGAACAGAAAAGGCAAGCCGCCGCAGCGTATAGGTGAACATGTGACGACCTGCGGTCCTTCGGGGCTGCCCACCGGTTGGGGCGGGTGTTGGCCCAGTTTAACGGGCTTAGTCGCTGCGGGTCCAGTCCGCGATATTCCAAAGCTCGCTGTCCCATGAATTCATGCGAACCCCGTCCAGCGTATGTGAGATCGCGGAGACATCGCCGCGATGCACCAAGGGGATCAGAGCCCCGGCCTGCATCAGCATGTCATTCATGTCGCGCGCAATCGCCGCGCGGTCTTCCAGCACCGCGGTTTGTGCCAGCTTGGCGGCCAGCGCGTCATATGCCGGGTCGCAAAACCGCGGGATGTTGAAGCCCAGCCAGTTGTTGGCGGGCTCGGGGATGCTTTTGCAGGTCCAGTTGTTCAGATAGGCCTCGGGATCGGTGCCGGGGAAGAAATTGGTGAACATCTGGATGTCGGCATAGAATTTCTGGAACGTATCCGGGCTGGCCTGATCGCCGCCGAAAAAGACCGACGGGTCGATGTGGCGCAATTCGGTTTCGATGCCGATCTCGGCCCACCACGATTTCAGCAAAGCCTGCGTGTCCTGACGTACCGGGTTGGTCGAGGTCTGGAACAGCACCGACAAACGCACCCCGTCTTTTTCGCGCACCCCGTCGCCGTCGCTGTCCACCCAGCCAGCGTCGGTCAGAAGCTGATCTGCGCGGCCAAGGTCTTGCGTCAAACAGGCAGCGTTCGCGTCTGAGGCATAAATCGCAGGGGCGGGAAGGATGTCACAGGTCGGCTTGCCCGCCGTGCCATAGCCAAGTTCAGCGACCACAGCGCGGTCGATGGCTGCTGACATGGCGGTTAAAACAGATGGATCGGTCAGGAACGGATGCGCCCCTCCATCGCGGGTGGAGCGTGCGTCGCCCAGCTTTGCCGATGGATTGGTGCGGTTGATCATCAACCGTTCCACCGGCGTCCCGAAGGATCGAACGATGGTGCCTTTGCCGCCGCTGGCCATCTGGCTCAGGACTTCAGGGTCAACCTGAAGGTTCCACGCATAGTCCATTTCGCCGGTTTCCAGTACAGCGCGGGCGGCCCCGATGGCGTCGCCGCCTCCTTTGAAAGTCACGGTTGCAAAGCCCGGCTTATCTGGGTCGCGATAGTTGGGATTGGCCTCGAATGTGACCACATCTCCCGCGCGAAACTCGGTCACTTGAAACGGACCGGTGCCGATGGGGGCGGAATTTTGCGTGGTGCAGGTTGGGGCGTTAGCCCCCATGCATTCCTTGAACTGCGCTTTTTGTAGGATCGGTGTTTCGACCCCGACCAACGGGCCATAGGGGAAGGGTTTGGCTGCTGCGAAGGTGATGCGGACGGTCAGATCATCCAGCGCTTCGACGCTTGTCACGTCCGAGAACTTTGTCGCCTGTTGACATCCACCCTCGGGCGTCATGCAGTAATCGGCCGTAAAAACAACATCATGTGCGGTGACTGCCGACCCGTCGGACCACAACAGTCCGGGCTGCAACGCCCATGTGATTGATGTCAGGTCGTTCGATACCCCACCATTGGCAAGGGTGGGGATCTCTGCGGCCAGCCACGCGGTCAAATTGCCATTTTCGTCATATCGCGCAAGCGGTTCCAGAGCCAGCGACGCTGGTTCAATGTCCTTGGGTCCGCTGGACAGATAAGGGTTCAGGATCGTCGGGGCTTGCCAATATAGAATGTTGAGGTGACCCGCGTCTCCGCGATCTGCAAACGCACCAACCGGCAACAAAGACATGGCCATGCCAGCAGCGCATCCCAACGTCGAAATCCTTTTGCGTGTCATGTCTACGCCCCCCAAAAGTTCGTTCTTGTCATTATCGTAGCCCACCACCTGCCGTTGAATGACACAAAAATTAATGCTGCAACGCAAGGTCTTAGCGCACGAAGCGCGGCGTTTTTGTGATGCGAGGGGCAATGTGGGAAAGGCGTATACTGCTTTAGTATATGTTTTTGCGGACCGCAGATGGATGAGCTTTTCCACCCGGTTGCCAAGCAGATCGGTTGAACCAGCCCGAAAACAAGCGCATGGTGGGTGCTGCTGTGTACACCAGTCTGGAAGTGACCGCCGAGACCGAACAGGAAGGGTAAATCGTGCCAATCAAGAACCGATTTCACGAGTTGAAAGACGAGATTACAGCGTGGCGACGTGATTTCCACGCCCACCCTGAACTAATGTTCGACACGCATCGCACCGCCGGTATCGTGGCCGAGAAATTGCGCGGTTTTGGCTGTGATGAGGTGGTTGAAGGCATCGGCCGCACCGGGGTCGTTGGTGTCATCAAAGGCCGGTCCGACAACGCGGGCAAGGTTGTGGGGTTGCGTGCCGATATGGATGCGCTGCCAATCGACGAGGCGACGGGGCTGGATTATGCCTCGACCCAACCGGGCAAGATGCATGCTTGCGGGCATGACGGGCACACGGCGATGCTTTTGGGCGCCGCACAATATCTGGCGGAAACCCGGAATTTCGACGGCACCTGCATTGTGATCTTCCAACCCGCCGAAGAGGGCGGCGGCGGGGCGCGCGTGATGTGCGAAGACGGTCTGATGGAGCGGTTCGGTATTCAGGAAGTTTACGGCATGCACAATTGGCCGGGCCATGATGCGGGCACGTTTGCGATCCGTCCGGGCCCGTTTTTTGCGGCCACCGATCTGCTGGACATTCAGTTTGAAGGCCGCGGTGGGCACGCAGCTAAACCGCATGACACGGTGGACCCGGTGGTGATGGCGTCGCAAGCCGTGCAAGCCCTGCAAACGATCGTTTCGCGCAATGTCGACCCCACATTGCAGGTGGTTGTCTCGATCACGTCGTTTAAGACAAGTTCCAATGCTTTCAACGTGATACCGCAGAGTGTTCAACTTGGCGGAACGGTCCGTACACTGTCGACTGAGATGCGCGATCTGGCCGAGGCGCGTGTGCACGCGATCTGCAATGGCATTGCAGATACTTTTGGCGGGACGGCCACCGTCCGCTACGAACGCAACTATCCGGTCATGGTCAACCATGCAGCGGAAACCGAACATGCGGCCCACGCGGCGCAGACCGTGTCGGGTACCTGCGGGGAGGCCCCTTTGATCATGGGCGGTGAGGATTTCGCCTATATGCTGGAAGAGCGTCCCGGCGCTTATATTCTGGTCGGCAATGGTGACACCGCGATGGTTCACCACCCTGAATACAACTTCAACGACGAGATCATCCCGCAGGGCTGTTCATGGTGGGTCGAGGTCGTCGAGAAGCGAATGCCCGCGTCGTAAAAGGGATCAGCCGCCGGTGTGGTTCATGTGGCGGATCGTCTGACCCTGCACACTCTGCCGGGAATAGTCGAAATCGTGCCCTTTGGGTTTACGCCCTATTGCGGCATGTATGGCGTCGATCAACACCGCATCACTTTCCGATGCCCGCAGCGGCGCGCGCAGGTCTGACATGCCGTCATGGCCCAAACAGGTGTAGAACTGGCCGGTGCAGCTCATCCGTACGCGGTTGCAGCTTTCGCAGAAATTGTGAGTCAGCGGCGTGATCAGGCCGATTTTCTGGCCGGTTTCTTCGACCCGCATATAGCGGGCCGGGCCGCCCGTGCTCTCGTCCAGATCGGTCAACGTCAGGCGTTCGGCCAGCTGGGCGCGCAGGTCTGACAGCGGCCAGTATTGGTCGATCCGGTTTTCTTCCCCCATATCGCCCATCGGCATAACCTCGATAAATGTCAGATCCAGCCCTTTTTGTGCGCACCAATCGACCAGCGAGAAAAGCTCGCTATCGTTGAAGCCCTTCAGCGCGACGGCGTTGATCTTCACCTTCAACCGCGCATCAAGGGCCGCATCGATGCCGCGCATGACTTGCGGCAACCGCCCCCAACGGGTGATGTGGGCAAATTTCTCTTCGTCCAGCGTATCAAGTGAGATATTCACCCGCCGCACGCCCGCCGCATACAGATCCTTCGCAAAGCGATGCAGCTGCGATCCATTTGTGGTCAATGTCAGCTCATCCAGCGCGCCGCTGTCCAGATGACGCCCCATACCCTCAAAAAAGCCGATGATTCCCTTGCGCACCAACGGTTCGCCGCCGGTAATGCGCAGTTTGCGCACCCCAAGGCCGATAAAGGCGGTGCAGATTCGGTCCAGTTCCTCAAGGGTCAGTAGGTCTTTCTTTGGCAGGAAAGTCATGTTTTCCGACATGCAGTAGGTGCAGCGAAAATCGCAGCGGTCCGTGACGGACAAGCGCAAATAGGTGACTGCGCGCATAAACGGGTCGACAAGCTGAGGTTTTTCCATGGATCGAACCTAAGTGCGGGCGGGCAAACGCGCAAGTCACAGAGCGGTAAAATCTGGCGTTGAAAGAGCCGACGAATTGCGCCACGCTGCGGTTATGAAACATGTAATTCTGATGCCCGCATTTGTCCTGACCCTGGCTGGGTGTTCCGGCCTGGATATGAACAATATAATGCCGCGCCCCCCGCATTTGCAGAACCAACCCACCTATGGCGGTGATCTGCCGCCTGCGCCGCCCAGTGACGCGATCACTGTGGACGAGTTCGATACAGCGACGGAAGAAGACCGCATGGCGGCCGCAACCACGCCGCCTGTCGCCGCCGCTGGGTCGCTTGGCGTCACGGTGGCCAGCCTTGGCGATCCGACCGCGCCGGGTTTTTGGCTCGAAACCCCACTGGTTTCGTCCGAGACACAGGGGCGTGTTCAGTCCAAGTCAACTGGCCGCACGGTCAAGGTCACTCTTCGCCCCATTTCAAGTGGCGGAAGCCGGGTGTCATTGTCGACGCTCCAGCTGTTGGACCTCGACATCTCGGGCTTGCATGAACTGGTCGTCTTTGGGTCGTGATCTCACGTCTGTCTGACGCGGACTGGCTGGCACATGGCCGCGCGCGCAAGCTGATTGCGCGTTGGGATCAGTGGCAGGTGATGCGCGATGAATTCGCGTGGGACATTCCGACCCAATTCAACATTGCCGAACGGTGCTGCGACAGTTGGGCGGCACGTGATGGCAGTCGCGTGGCGCTGACCCATGTTGCGCAGGATGGAGCGGCCACAGACTGGACCTTTGAAGAGTTAAAGGCTGCATCTGACCGGTTGGCAACGGTCTTGCGCAGCCGCGGATTGGGTAAGGGTGACCGGATCGCGATTTTGCTGGGGCAGGGGCCAGAGGTGCTGATCACCCATTTTGCGGCCTATAAACTAGGGGCCGTTGTCCTGCCCTTGTTCACCTTGTTTGGTGCCGATGCGCTTGCCTATCGCCTGTCTGACAGCGGGGCGCGGATCGTGGTCACTGACGCGCAAAGCCTACCAAAACTTGACGAAATCCGCACGGACCTTCCGGAACTGACCGAGGTGTTTTCGGTCAATCCGACCTCAACCAGCTTAGATTTCTGGGCCGAAGTAAACGCGGCGCAACCTTTGGCCACTGCCGAGGCAACACTTGCCGAAGACCCGGCGGTGATGATCTATACTTCGGGCACCACGGGCCCACCCAAGGGGGTGCTGCATGCGCACCGATTTCTTTTGGGCCATCTGCCCTGTGTGGAAACCTACAACGAGGATTTCCCGCAAGCTGGTGACAAGGGCTGGACGCCAGCTGATTGGGCGTGGATCGGCGGGTTGATGGATCTGGCACTTCCCTTTCTTTTCTTTGGCGTACCGATCGTCAGTCACCGGATGCGAAAGTTTCAGGCCGACGCGGCTTACCGCCTGATTGCAAACCAGAACATTCGCAATCTCTTCATGCCGCCCACCGCCTTGAAGCTGCTACGCCAGTCCGGTGCACCCCAAGCGGATGTCGATATCCGCTCCATTGGGTCAGGCGGCGAAAGCCTTGGGGCCGGGTTGCTGGACTGGGCGCGCGACGTGCTGGGCGTCAATGTGAACGAGTTTTACGGGCAGACCGAATGCAATTTGGTTCTGTCTTCCGTGGCCGGTGCGATGCAGGTCAAACCCGGCAGTATGGGGCAACCCATCCCCGGCCACGATGTTGCAGTGATTGACCCGAAAGGGAAACCTTGTGCCCCCGGCGAAATGGGAGAGATCGCAGTGCGCGCCGGCGATCCGGTGCTGTTCCTGCGCTACTGGAACCTGCAAGATAAGACAGCGGCGAAGTTTGACGGCGACTGGATGCGCACCGGCGATCTGGCCGTACGGGATAAAGACGGGTATTTCACCTTCGCCAGCCGGGATGACGATGTCATCACCTCAGCGGGCTATCGCATTGGTCCGTCCGAGATTGAGAACTGCCTACAAACTCATCCTGATGTGGCGATGGCCGCCGTCATCGGCGTGCCAGACCCCCTTCGGACCGAGGCGGTGAAGGCCGTCGTGGTGTTGCGGGCGGGGGCAAAGACAGCGGGCTTGGCTGATCATCTGATCCAACTTGTCCGCGACCGGATCAGCCCCCATGTCGCCCCGCGACTGGTTGAATTCGTCGATGAGCTGCCAATGACTGCGACGGGCAAGATCATGCGCAGAGAGTTGCGAAAACCCAGCGGGAGTTGACCCAGGCATGCCCCCCCACCCAAAGGATCCTGACATGAAAAAACTACTGCGCACGCTTGGATCGGTTTCGCTTGTTTTCGCCGCCACATCATGGCTGGCTGAGCGCATCTTCTACGGCGGCTTGGATGAAAACGGTGTGTTGCAGGAAAGCTTTAACGTCCCGCTTTCAATTTTTCTTTTTGTGTTTGGGGTGATCTGTTTGGCGCTGTCGTTCGTTGTGAAATCAAAGCGTTAGGCCAGATATTTACCTGCTTCTTTACGCGCAAAAGCTTTCAACTTGTCGCCATGCCCCTCAAGAAAGCTGCGGGTGCGGTCGGGGTCGTGTTTTGATAGGTCGCGCAGCCACCAGGCCACGGCTTTCTGGATGAACCAATCCTGGTCCTCGACATAGCCAGCGGCCCAGCCCAGCACCCGGTCGCGGATCGCGAGTTCTTCTGGCTTTGGGTTGTTCTGCTTGGTCCACGGCAAGGTGATGACCAGCGCCGCGCGCCGGGTCCACATGTGGTCGGACTTTGTCCAGCCCTCAACCGTGTCGATGCGCGCAGGCTCGGCGACCAGTCGTTTTTGCCCAGCCATACAGGCATGATCGGCAATGGCCCAGCTGTCGAAATCAGGCACCCAGCTTTGGATCAGCGTCCAGGCGGCTTCATCGGGTCGCAATCGCGCTTGGGTCAGCAGCTTGGCGGCCGCAATGCGGGCTTCGAAAATGTCGGTCTGCCAAAGCTGGTCGGCCAATGTGACACGGTCTTCTACCGACAGGCTTTGCCGCCAAGATTTGGTCAGATCGTTCAGGGCTGGGTTTGGAATGCCCATGACCTCGCGCGTTTGCTTGTGATAGCTGGCCATGCCTTCGGCTCGGCCCTCTTCGACTTGCGCACGCAGGGCGGTCAGCGCGTCGTCCAGCGTCATTCGACCGTGACCGATTTCGCAAGGTTGCGGGGCTGGTCCACGTCGGTGCCCTTGGCGATCGCCGTGTGATAAGCCAACAACTGAGCCGGGATCGCATATAGGATCGGCTGCAACAGTTCGGGCGCTTCGGGCAGGGCGAGCGATTGCCAGACGCCGTCTCCAGCCTCTTTCGCGGCGCGTGCGTCCGAGACAAGCACAACGCGCCCACCGCGCGCCATGACTTCCTGCATGTTGGAAACGGTCTTGTCGAACAACCCGTCATGGGGGGCCATAACGACGGTCGGCGTCACTTTGTCGACCAGCGCAATAGGGCCATGCTTCAATTCACCTGACGCGTAACCTTCGGCGTGTATATAGCTGATTTCTTTCAGTTTGAGTGCGCCTTCAAGGGCCAATGGAAACATCTGCCCACGCCCCAGAAACAGCACGTCACGCGCTTCGGCCAGTTTGTGGGCGATCTTTTTCGTGGCTGTGTCGATGGTCAGTGCATGGCTCATCAGTCCTGGAAGCTGACGCAAATCGGCAAGGTGGCTGGCCAAGCTCGCATCATCCAGATGTCCGCGATCATGGGCGGCTTTCAGCGCCATGATGGCAAAGCAGGTCAACTGACAGGTGAACGCTTTGGTCGATGCCACAGACACTTCCGGTCCTGCATAAATTTCGACCGCCACATCGCTTTCGCGCGCGATCGAGCTTTCCGGGACGTTGATCAGGCTGACGATCTTGTCGACCTTGCCAGCAGAATACCGAAGCGCAGCCAGCGTGTCCGCGGTTTCGCCGGACTGACTGACAAAGACGCCCAGAGTTTTGGGCGCAAAAGGCGCTTCACGATAGCGGAATTCGGACGCGACATCGATATCGATGGGCAGGCGGGCGTAGTGTTCGAACCAGTATTTTGCCACCAGCCCGGCATAGTAGGCGGTGCCACACGCCACGATGGACAGTCGATCAACATCGGCGAAGTCGACGCCACCCAGATCCATGGTAATCTGGTCGCCTTTGACATAAGCCTTCAGCACTTCGCCAACAACAGAAGGCTGCTGGGCGATTTCCTTCGCCATGTAGTGCTTGTAGCCACCCTTTTCGATCCGTGCTGCGTCAAGACGCACCTGTTTCACCGGGCGGTTGGCGAGGCGACCGTCAGCGTCGAAAATCTGCGCCCCGTCGCGGGTGATGACGGCCCAATCGCCTTCTTCCAGATAGGTGATCTTGTCGGTCATCGGTGCCAAGGCGATGGCGTCTGACCCCACGAACATTTCGCCGTTGCCATGGCCGATTGCCAAGGGGCTGCCTTTGCGGGCGGCAATCATCAGGTCGTTCTCGCCGTCAAACAGGAAACACAGGGCAAACGCGCCTTCCAGTTCATCCAATGTGGCGGAGACAGCCTCTTTCGGGTTCTTGCCCTTTGCGATGTGGCTTTGGGCCAGCAGGGCAACCGTTTCGGTGTCTGTCTCGGTCGAGAACTTCAGCCCTTCAGCAGCGAGCTTCTCACGCAGTTCGCGGAAGTTCTCGATGATGCCGTTATGAACGACCGCGACGGATCCGGCGCGGTGCGGGTGGGCGTTTTCAGTTGTCGGCGCGCCATGGGTGGCCCACCTTGTGTGTCCAATGCCGGATTTGCCCGCCAACGGGTCATGCACCAGGGTATCTGACAGGTTCACCAACTTGCCCACCGCACGACGGCGGTCCAGTTCCCCGGCCTCGTTGATGGTGGCAATCCCAGCGCTGTCATAGCCGCGGTATTCGAGCCGTTTTAACGCCTCAACCAAGATGGGCGCGGCTTCGTGATTGCCCAAGACCCCTACAATACCACACATTTTCAGGATCCTTTCTGGCGTCTGGCCTTTGTGGCCTTTAACTTTTCGAACAATTTGAGGGCGAGGCCGGGTTTGACCTCCATCTTCGCGCGCCCAACGGCCATCGCACCGGCGGCTACGTTTTTCGTGACCACGGTGCCGGTTGCCGTCATGGCGTCATCGCCGACCGAGACGGGCGCGACAAGGCAGGTGTTTGACCCGATGAAAGCCCGTGCGCCAATGTCTGTATGATGCTTTGAGACTCCATCATAATTGCAGGTGATGGTACCAGCGCCGATATTGGCGTGCTCGCCCACGCGGGCATCGCCCACATAGCTCAGGTGATTGACCTTCGCGCCTTCTTCGATCTGCGCGTTCTTGATCTCGACGAAGTTGCCCACCTTGGCGTTGTTGGCCAGTTCTGCACCGGGGCGCAGGCGGGCAAAGGGGCCGACCACTGCACCGCGCGACACGTGGCAGCCTTCAAGGTGTGAAAACGCCCGGATGCGGGCATTGCTTTCCACGGTGACGCCGGGGCCGAAGATCACGTTGGGCTCGATCACGCTATCGCGGCCGATGACGGTATCATGGGCGAAAAAGACCGTGTCACGCGCTATTAAGGTCACGCCATCTCCCAGCGCGGCTTCACGCGCGCGGGTCTGGAACACACCCTCGGCTGCGGCCAGTTCGGCGCGGGAATTGATGCCCAGCGTTTCGGCCTCATCGCAGGTCACGACAGTCGCTGTCAGACCGCGTGCGCGCGCAACCGACACGATATCGGGCAGGTAGTATTCGCCTGCCGCATTGTCGTTTCCGACCCCATCCAGAAGGTCGAACAGAAGGTTGGTGTCTGCAGCAATAACACCGCTGTTACAAAGTGTTACGGCACGTTCCTCATCCGACGCGTCCTTGAACTCAACGATCCGGTCCAATGTGCCGCCATTGACGATCAACCGGCCATAACGGCCAGGATCGGCTGCTTCGAAGCCCAGCACGACAACGTCGGCCCCATCGGCGCGGGCTTGGGCCATCGCCTCCAGTGTTTCAGGGCGAATGAAGGGTGTGTCGCCATAAAGGACGATTGCGTCACCGTCGAAACCTTCCAGCGCCGCTCGTGCCTGAAGGACCGCATGGCCAGTGCCAAGCTGTTCTTCCTGCACGGCAATTATGATGTCGGGGTCAATGTCTTTCGCGGTAGCCCCGACCATCTCGGCCCCATGCCCAACTACCAGAACAGCCCGGTCCGGCGACAGGGCCGCGCCAGAGGCCAGCGCGTGCGCAAATAGCGGCGCGCCTGCAATCTCGTGCATCACTTTCGGCAGGTCTGAATTCATTCGTGTTCCCATGCCAGCGGCAAGGACAATCAAGGCAGTCGCCATATCTATCTGCTCTTCCAATTTCTTTTCGTCCGTTTTACCCCTTGGGGCGCGGCTCGCAAGTGAAAGCTGTTCAATTAACCTTACGCGAGGTTACAGGCTTTGCGTGATATTGCCAAAGCAAGGAACCTGATGAGCGATACAGCAACGCCGGGGCGGCGCGCAGGACGACGAACGGTTATCTTTGATCTGGACGGCACATTGGCCGATACGTCGGGGGATTTGATCGCCGCGGCGAACGCCTGTTTCGTGGCGCTGGGGCATGGTGATCTGCTGGACCCGGCCAACGACCAGTTGACGGCCTTTCATGGTGGTCGGGCGATGCTGCGTCTGGGCTTTTCGCGCTTGAATGGTGGCGACGTGGAAGAGGCCGCGATTGATCGGGAGTTTCCGAACCTGCTGGAGGCCTATGAAGCCAACATAGATCGGCACACGCAGTTGTATCCGGGTGCGATGGAAGCGGTAGGACGGCTACATGCGGGCGGTTATGCGGTCGGGATATGCACCAATAAACCTGAAGGGCTTGCCCGGTTGTTGCTGACCCGGATGGGCATTCTGGATCGCTTTACCTCGTTGATCGGGGCGGACACGTTGCCCACCCGTAAACCGGACCCGGCCCCGTTTGTTGCTGCGGCGCATGGGGCGGGGGGGGATCCGGCGCATGCGCTTTTGGTGGGTGATACGGAGACCGATCGCCTGACCGCACGGGCGGCTGGGGTGCCCTGCATTCTTGTCGGCTTCGGACCGGAAGGGCCCGGCGTGTCCCGTCTAGCGCCCGAGGCGATGCTGGATCACTTCGATGATCTGGATCGAGTGGTCGCAGACCTTATCGGCTGATCCGAACGCTCAAACCAGACCGGCCACCCATTGACGCCACGCCCGGACCCGCGCAGGGTCAGGCCATGACCGAGCGATTCACAGGCAATTTCACCCAGCAGGAACCAATCCCGGACGACGGGATTGAGGCTGCCCTTGACGTGCTGCGCCACGGGCGATTGCACCGCTATAACGTGGCCGAAGGCGAAACATCGCACACCGCCTTGTTAGAGCAGGAATTCGCCGCCGCGATGGGGTCGAAATACGCCTTGGCGTGCGCGTCGGGCGGGTATGCTATCGCGACCGCGCTGCGGGCGGTGGGCGTCACGCCGGGAGATCGGGTCCTGACCAACGCCTTCACCTTGGCCCCGGTGCCGGGCGCGATCGCCTCGGTCGGTGGCGCGCCGGTGTTTGTCGAGGTCACGAAAGCTTTAACAATAGATCTGGACGATCTGGCGGCAAAAGTCGCGGGGCCGGATACGCCGAAGGTGTTGCTGCTCAGCCATATGCGCGGGCATATTTGCGATATGGATCGTCTGATGGCGATCACGGATGCGGCGGGTGTCACGGTCATCGAAGACTGCGCCCACACGATGGGCGCGCGCTGGAATGGCACGCTTTCGGGGCGGCACGGCGCGATGGCGGCCTATTCGACGCAGACGTACAAACATGCGAATTCCGGTGAGGGCGGGCTTTTAATCTCGGACGACCCCGATCTGATGGCCCGTGCGATTATCCTGTCAGGCAGCTATATGCTTTATGAGCGGCATCTGGCGGGTCCGCCTGCCGAAGCGTTTGAACGGGTGAAATATGTGACGCCAAATATATCGGGCCGGATGGATAATCTGCGGGCCGCGATATTACGACCACAACTGGCGCGCCTTGCGGATCAATGTGCCGCGTGGAACGCCCGCTATCAGGTGGTGGAGCAGGGATTGCGGGAGGTGCCCGGTTTGACGCTGATCGAGCGTCCTGAGAAAGAGGGCTACGTCATGTCCTCGTTCCAGTTCCTGCTGCTGGATTGGGCGGAAGAGGATGTGCGCGCTGTCGTGGCCCGCTGTGGCGATCGCGGAGTTGAGATGAAATGGTTCGGCGGGGCGGAACCCAGCGGGTTTACAAGCCGATATGACAGTTGGCGCTATGCTGATACGCCATCAATGCCAAAGTCGGATCGGGTGTTGCGCGGCATACTGGACCTGCGTTTGCCGTTGACCTTCAGTCTGGATGATTGTGCGCAAATCGCGCGGATTATTCGCGATGTGGTTGGGTCGGTGTTTCAGCAAGCGCGGTAAGGGGCTTTGCCCCAGAGCCAAATCCGGGATTTGGCTCTTCCCCAGGATATTTAGGGCCAGAAGAAGCCCGGCATCGGTTAATGTGACGCTGCGTGAGTTTACGGCTGTATTGACCCGAATCGAGCTTTGCGCAATTAAATGAACAAGCGTTCAATAATGCGATCCCGAATACCTGATCCAGAAGGAAGCGGCACATGTTCAATCACTCTATGAATTTCGACCTGGGCGAAGACGTCAACACCATGCGCGATATGGTGCATCGATTTGCGCAAGACCGGATCAAACCGATCGCCGCGGAAGTGGATCAGAAAAATGAGTTTCCCAATGAACTTTGGAAAGAGTTCGGAGAACTGGGTCTGCTGGGGGTCACCACGCCCGAGGAATATGGCGGGGCGGGGATGTCATATCTGGCGCATGTGGTGATCGTTGAAGAGATTGCGCGGGCCTCGGCCTCGGTCTCGCTCAGCTATGGGGCGCATTCGAACCTATGCGTGAACCAGATCCGCCGCAACGCCACCGAAGACCAGAAGCAGAAATACCTGCCGAAGCTGATTTCGGGCGAGCATGTGGGCGCGCTGGCGATGTCCGAAGCGGGCGCAGGGTCGGACGTTGTGTCGATGAAGCTGCGCGCCGAGAAGCGCAATGGCTACTATGTGCTGAATGGCACCAAGTTCTGGATCACCAACGGTCCGGATGCCGACACTTTGGTGGTTTATGCCAAAACTGATCCGGATGCCGGCCCCAAGGGCATAACCACCTTCATCATCGAGAAGGATATGAAGGGTTTCTCAACCAGCCCGCATTTCGACAAGATGGGGATGCGCGGGTCAAACACTGCCGAGCTGATCTTTGAGGACGTCGAAGTGCCGTTTGAGAACGTCTTGGGCGAAGAGGGTAAAGGCGTTGCTGTTCTGATGTCAGGGCTGGACTATGAACGCGTGGTTCTGTCGGGCATTGGTACGGGCATCATGGCCGCCTGCATGGACGAAATCATGCCCTATATGAAAGAACGCAAACAGTTTGGCCGCCCGATTGGGGACTTCCAGCTGATGCAGGCCAAAATTGCGGATATGTATACCGCGATGAACTCGGCCCGCGCGTATGTGTATGAAGTTGCTAAAGCCTGTGATCGCGGTCAGGTGACCCGACAGGATGCGGCGGCCTGTGTGCTTTATGCCTCGGAAGAGGCAATGAAGCAGGCGCACCAAGCAGTGCAAGCGATGGGCGGCTCAGGTTACATGAACGAAACGCCGGTCAGCCGAATCTTCCGCGACGCCAAGCTGATGGAGATCGGTGCGGGCACCTCGGAAATCCGCCGGATGCTGATCGGTCGCGAGCTGATGGGCAAGATGTGATGCGTATTCGCAGTGGTATCTTCGCGGTTCTTTTGACATTGGCTTCTCCGGCCATGGCGCAGAACATGACGTATAGCTTTCAACCCACCACCGACTGCCTGTCTGCTATGGGCGAAGGGGGCGATCCAATGCGGTGTGTTGGCGCCGCCGCCAATTCCTGCATGGCAGCGACCGAAGGTGGATCAAGCACAGTTGGCATGTCGTCCTGTCTTGGGCTGGAATACGAAGACTGGGATCGACGGCTGAACCACGCCTATGGGCTGCTGATGACCCGCCTGAAGGCCGAAGATGAAGAGATGGCGACCCTTGGGTCGGCGGCTCCTCAACAAGCCCCCGCGCTTTTGACGATGCAGCGTGCGTGGATCACCTTCCGCGATGCGTCATGCGATTATGAACGCACGAAATGGGGTGGCGGAACAGGCGGCGGCCCTGCGTCAGTTGCTTGCATGCTGCACCAGACCGCCCGCCAGACGCTCGTGCTTGAGGCCGACCTGAACGGTTATGGCGATACAATCTGCAACCACGAAGGATGCTGAGATGAAACTGACTTCCCAAGCAACACCCGGCTCTGAGGCCTATAAGACCAACCGTTCTGGTCACCTTGACGCCCTGAAAGTGGTAGCAGACGCTGCCGAAGCGGCCGTGATGGGCGGCGGGCAGAAATCACGTGATCGCCACCTGAGCCGGGGCAAGATGTTGCCGCGTGACCGGGTGTCGAACCTGCTCGATCCGGGGTCGCCCTTTTTGGAGGTCGGTGCGACAGCTGCGCACAATATGTATGACAACGCGGCCCCTGCGGCGGGTGTCGTGGCGGGCATTGGTCAGGTGCATGGGCAAGAGGTGATGGTCGTCTGTAATGATGCCACCGTCAAAGGCGGCACTTATTACCCGATGACGGTGAAAAAGCACCTGCGCGCCCAAGAGATCGCTGAGGAGTGCAATCTTCCCTGTATTTATCTTGTCGATAGTGGCGGCGCCAACCTGCCAAATCAGGACGAGGTGTTTCCCGATCGCGACCACTTTGGCCGGATTTTCTACAACCAAGCGCGGATGTCCGCCAAGGGCATCCCGCAGATCGCAGTGGTCATGGGGTCATGTACCGCTGGTGGCGCTTATGTGCCTGCCATGTCGGACGTGACGATCATTGTGAAAGAGCAGGGGACCATCTTCCTTGCCGGTCCGCCCTTGGTGAAGGCCGCGACAGGCGAGGTTGTGACAGCCGAAGACCTGGGCGGTGGTAACGTGCACACGCGCCTGTCGGGCGTGGCTGACTATCTTGCCGAGGATGACGCCCACGCCCTGGCCTTGGCGCGTCGGGCGGTGGAAAGCCTGAACCGTGAAAAACCGATCACCGTGAAGTGGCAGGAACCGGAAGAACCGGCCTATGACCCCGAGGAATTGCTGGGCGTTGTGCCTGCCGACCTTAAAACGCCCTACGACATTCGCGAAGTGATCATGCGCATCGTCGATGGCTCGCGTTTTGACGAGTTCAAGCCGCGCTTTGGCGAAACACTGGTCACCGGTTTTGCCCATCTGAAAGGCTGCCCTATCGGGATCATCGCCAACAACGGCGTGATCTTCTCGGAAGCCGCCCAGAAAGGCGCGCATTTTGTTGAGCTGTGCAGCCAGCGCAATATCCCCTTGGTTTTCCTGCAAAATATCACCGGCTTTATGGTTGGCCGCAAGTATGAGAACGAAGGCATCGCCCGCCACGGCGCCAAAATGGTGACCGCTGTGGCCACCACCAACGTGCCGAAAGTGACCATGGTTGTCGGCGGTTCTTATGGCGCGGGCAATTACGGCATGGCCGGACGCGCTTATCAGCCGCGCTTTATGTGGTCGTGGCCCAATTCGCGGATTTCGGTGATGGGCGGCGAACAGGCGGCGGGCGTGTTGGCCACCGTGAAACGCGACGCGATCGAGCGTCAGGGCGGCGAATGGTCCAAGGACGAAGAGGCCGCGTTCAAGCAACCCACTATCGACATGTTCGAAGAACAGAGCCACCCGCTTTATGCTTCGGCGCGTCTTTGGGATGACGGCGTGATCGATCCGCGCAAATCGCGCGAGGTGCTGTACCTGTCTCTGCTGGCAGCGCTGAATGCCCCGATCGAGCCGACGAAATTCGGCGTGTTCCGGATGTAAGCGGTGGATACGAACCTCGTCATGTATTGCGGGTTGACCCTTCTGGTCCTCTATTCGCTGGCCGAGCGTATCGCGCCCGTGCCGCGGACCAGTGCGATTGATGGCTGCCAGCTTGGCTATGTCTATGACGGAGACACGGTCGAGCTGAAATGCCCAACTGGCAAGCGCACCGCGCGTTTGGTGGGGTTTGATACGCCCGAGACAAAAGAGCCGGGATGCGCCCAAGAAAAGGCGCTGGGCGACCGGGCTACGGACCGTCTGCGCCAGATCGTCAAAGGGGCCGAGATCACGATGCGCCATGAGGGGCACGACAAATTTGGCCGCGAGCTGGTGCGCCTGTCTGCAAATGGTCGCGACGTTGGCGAGACGTTGATCAAGGATGGGCTGGCTGTCGCCTATCGCACCGGCGCGCGCATCAACTGGTGCGACCGCCTGAACGGTTAATAAATTACTGCGCCCCTGGGTGCTCAAGATGCCGGGACTATGGTCCCACCCGAAGGAGGAACACAGATGTTCACGAAGATCCTGATTGCAAACCGGGGCGAAATCGCTTGCCGCGTGATTGATACGGCCCGCAAGCTGGGGGTGGCCACAGTGGCGGTCTATTCCGACGCCGATGCGGCCGCACGCCATGTGAAGATGGCGGATGAGGCGGTGCATATCGGCCCGCCGCAACCCGCGCAGTCCTATCTGAAGGGCGATGTGATCATTCAGGCGGCGCTGGACACCGGCGCGCAGGCGATCCATCCCGGCTATGGTTTCCTGTCGGAAAACCCGGACTTCGTGGATGCCGTGGAAAAAGCGGGCTTGGTCTTTATCGGGCCGTCCTCGGATGCGATCCGCAAGATGGGTCTGAAAGATGCGGCCAAAAAGCTGATGGTCGAGGCCGGCGTGCCGGTCGTGCCCGGCTATCACGGTGCCGATCAGGACCCGGCGTTGCTGGCGTCCGAAGCTGACAATATGGGCTATCCGGTGTTGATCAAGGCCGTGGCGGGCGGCGGCGGTAAGGGCATGCGCCGCGTCGATGACCCCAAAGATTTCGCAGACGCGCTGGCGTCGGCTCAGGGCGAGGCAAAAACCGCTTTTGGCAATGCGGATGTGCTGGTCGAGAAATACATCCTGTCGCCGCGCCATATCGAGGTGCAGGTATTTGGCGACGGAAAGCACGCGGTGCACCTGTTTGAACGCGACTGCTCGCTGCAACGTCGCCACCAGAAAGTGATCGAGGAAGCGCCCGCGCCGGGCATGACCGAAGACGTCCGCGAGGCGATGGGCATGGCGGGCGTTCGCGCAGCCGAAGCCATCGGTTACAAGGGTGCGGGCACTGTGGAGTTTATCGTAGACGGGGCTAACGGGCTGCGCACGGACGGGTTCTGGTTCATGGAAATGAACACCCGCTTGCAGGTGGAACACCCCGTGACCGAAGCCATCACCGGCGTTGATCTGGTCGAATGGCAGTTGCGTGTCGCCTCGGGTGAGGGGCTTCCTAAGCAGCAGGACGAGCTGACCATCAACGGTCATTCTTTTGAGGCGCGGCTTTATGCAGAGGATGTGCCCAAGGGCTTCTTGCCGGCCACGGGCACGCTGACGCACCTGAAATTCCCAGACGGCGCACGGGCCGATACCGGCGTCGGGGCAGGCGACACGATCAGCCCGTTCTATGATCCGATGATCGCCAAAATCACTGTCCATGCCGGGTCACGGGCGGCGGCATTGCGCCAGATGTCCTCGGCCCTGACGCATACGGAAGTTGCGGGGTCGGTGACAAACCTTGCCTTTCTGGGCGCGCTGACTCGTCACGAAGGCTTTGCGGCAGGCGAAGTCGATACTGGCCTGATTGAACGGGATCTAGAGGCTTTGACCGCCGATCCCGGCCCAAGCATGGCTGATATCGGAGCGGCCGCGCTGTGCGCGCTGGGGCTTTTGAAACGCGAAGGCTCGGGCTTTACCCTGTGGGGCGGATTGAACCACTTTGTGACCCTGACCCATGCCGAAGATACGTATGAGGTTGTCGTGACTTCTTATGGGGCTGACCGTCATGTGATCACCGTCGGCGAGGACAGCATCGAGGCCACATGCCTTAACGGCCAATGGAAGATGGGCGGCGACCGTGGCCCGCGCGTCGCTAAGGCTGGCAACGTCGTGACCGTCTTTGCACAGTCCGGGTTGGAGTTCCACGTGGTTGACCCGTTGGACCAAGATGCGGGCGCAGGGGCTGGCGCAGGCGTGGTCGAGGCGCCGATGCCGGGTCTGGTTAAGGCCGTCTTTGCGAAGGCGGGCCAAGAGGTCAAGCAGGGCGACCGGTTGGCCATTTTGGAAGCCATGAAGATGGAACACAGCCTGACCGCCGCGCGCGATGGTGTCGTCGCCGAGGTGCTGGTCGCCGATGGCGATCAGGTCGAGGCGGGCGCGCCGCTTGTGCGTCTTGAGGAAGAAGAAGAGGAAAGCTGATGACCTTCCGTCTGCATCATGTTCAATACGCCCGCTCGATCCGGGTTCTTTGGCTGATCGAAGAGATTGGACTGGAAGAAAAGCTGGGTCGAACTCTTGAGGTTGTGGAATACCAGATAGGCTCAAAGCAGATGTACGAAGGCGACTTGCCCAAAGTCTCGACCGCGTCGCGGGTGCCGGCCTTGGAAATCGGCACCAAGCGGATCAGTGAAAGCGGCGCCATCGTTCAGTATCTGATCGAGGAATTCGCCCCCGAACTGGGTATCGCACCGGGCGGGGCTGAGCGAACCGATTATCTGCAATGGATCCACTATTCCGAGACCATGGCCAGCCTGATCGAGCAGTTGAACCTGCAAATGGTGTTTCTGCGGCCGCCTGCGAAACCAAGCCCGATTGTGATCAAGCTGAACGTAGCCCGGTTGCGTCATACGCTTGTTGGGCTTGAGGCGCGGCTGGACGGTCGCGATTGGTTGCTGGACCACGGCTTCTCGGGCGCCGACATCATGTTGGGCTTTAACCTGTTCGCTGTGCCCTACTATGTGAAGCTGGACGAGTTCCCGAACATCCTGGCTTACAAGGCGCGGATCGAAGCGATGCCATCCTATCAGCGCGTCGTGGAGCGTGAGGGCGAGCAACGGTTCTATCAACAAGAATTCTATCCGGTTCCAGAGGAGTGACCGCCTTGGATTATGTCGAGATTTTCGAAGTCGGCCCGCGCGACGGGCTGCAGAATGAGAAACGTCAGATCCCGACCGCCGAGAAGATCGCGCTGGTCGATCTTCTGTCCGGTGCGGGTTTCAAGCGGATCGAGGTCGCGAGCTTCGTCAGCCCCAAATGGGTGCCACAAATGGCGGATTCAGCGGATGTGTTGGCCGGGATCACGCGGGCCAAAGATGTCTCCTATGCCGCGCTGACGCCAAACCTGCGCGGGTTCGAAGGAGCAGTGGCGGCCAAGGCGGACGAGATTGCCATTTTCGGATCGGCGTCAGAAGGGTTTTCCAAGGCCAACATCAATTGCACCATTGCTGAAAGCCTTGAACGCTTTCAGCCCGTGGCCGATGCCGCGGCCGAGGCGGGGATTATGATGCGCGGTTATATTTCCTGCGTGACGGACTGCCCATATGACGGACCGACGCCGCCCGACAAGGTGGCTTGGGTGGCCGAACAACTGATCGCCATGGGGTGCTATGAAATCTCGCTGGGCGACACGATTGGGCAGGCGACGCCTGAAACAACCGACGCGATGCTGGACGCTGTGCTTGGCGTGGCGGGTCCGGACATGTTCGCGGGCCATTATCACGACACGTCTGGCCGGGCCTGCGACAATATCGAGGTTTCGTTGAAAAAGGGCCTTCGCGTTTTTGATGCCGCTGTGGGGGGGTTGGGCGGTTGCCCCTATGCCCCCGGCGCACAAGGAAACGTGGCAACCGAAGCGGTGCATGATCGCGTGACGTCGCTGGGTTTCACCACCGGGTTGGACCGGGAAATTCTAAACAAGGCCGCACAAATGGCGCGGCAGATGCGGGCAGGGGAGTGACCATGGGTTACGAAACGATTTCCATCACCACCGACGAACGTGGTGTCGCGACACTGCTGCTGGATCGGGCCGACAAGCACAACGCCCTGTCAGCCCAGATGATTGAAGACCTGACAGATGCAGCCCATGCGCTGGGCGCAGACGATGCGGTGCGTGTGGTGATCCTGACAGGCGCGGGCAAAAGCTTCTGTGCCGGGGGGGATCTGCGCTGGATGCAGGACCAGATGGCGGCAGATCCTGTGACGCGCGGGGTCGAGGCTAAAAAGCTGGCTATAATGTTGAATACGTTGAATGAAATGCCCAAGCCCTTGATTGCGAAGGTGCAGGGGCAAGCGTTTGGCGGCGGGGTCGGGATGGCGTCGGTTTCGGATGTATCCATCGGTGTGACCGGGGCCAAATTTGGCCTGACCGAAACCCGGCTGGGCCTGATCCCAGCCACCATTGGCCCTTATGTTCTGGCCCGTTTGGGCGAAGCAATGGCCCGCCGAGTGTTCATGTCGGCACGCATCTTTGACGCGGATGAAGCGGTGACGCTGGGCCTTTTGGCCAAAGCGGTTGCCCCGGATGATCTGGACGCTGCGGTTGAGGCCGAAGTGACGCCTTACCTGTCCGTCGCCCCCGGCGCGGTGGCAGAGGCCAAAGCCCTGGCCCGCCGGCTTGGCCCGCCCATCTCTGAGGCGATCATCGACGAGACCATCGCCGGTCTGGTCGCCCGCTGGGAAAGTGCCGAAGCGCAGGAAGGCATCGCCGCCTTCTTCGACAAACGCAAGCCCAGCTGGGCCTGACCTGACCGCAGGACCCGGCGGGTGTCGCCGGGCCTTGCCCCACCTTTCCCGATTAGAATGGCCACCTGCATTTTCAAGTGGGTGAGTCTCTTTTTTCTGGCCAGTTTTGGCTACCTTTTGCTGCGCGACGGCAAAATGCGATGGTTTTTTGGTTAACAAGTGAGGAAATTCTGCGCCCGCAAAATGCTTAACCTGTGCCGAAAACCCTTGCAAACAACGGTATACTGGCCCGCCAGTCGCGTGTTTTGCGCAAGCATTCATAAACCGGAATGCGAGCGGCTCTTGGTTGACCCTGCGAACACGCAAAGGTAAACCGCTGATAGCTAGCGACAGACGGGTAAACCGTTCAAAGGAGCCGTACGTGGAAGACCTTCTCAGAGAATATCTCCCCATTATCATTTTCCTTGGATTAGCCATTGTTATCGGACTTGTTCTGATCCTTGCAGCCGTTGTGTTGGCAGTGCGCAATCCCGACCCCGAAAAACTCAGCGCTTACGAATGCGGGTTCAACGCTTTTGATGATGCGCGGATGAAGTTCGATGTTCGGTTCTATCTGGTGTCGATCCTGTTCATTATCTTCGATCTGGAGATTGCCTTCCTGTTCCCATGGGCCGTGGCCTTCAAGGATGTCGGGTTGGTCGGGTTCTGGTCGATGATGGTATTCTTGGCCGTTCTGACGATCGGCTTTGCATATGAGTGGAAAAAAGGGGCGCTCGAATGGGAGTGATGACTGGAGCCAACACGGCACAAGGCGACCGCGAGCATGGTACGCGCCTTTTGAACGATCAACTGGCCGATAAAGGCTTTTTGCTGACCACCACAGATGACATCATCAACTGGGCGCGCACCGGTTCGCTGCACTGGATGACCTTTGGTCTGGCCTGCTGTGCGGTTGAGATGATGCATGCGTCCATGCCGCGCTATGACCTTGAGCGTTACGGCGTTGCGCCGCGCGCTTCCCCACGCCAATCGGACGTAATGATTGTCGCCGGCACACTGACCAACAAGATGGCTCCGGCGCTGCGCAAGGTGTATGACCAGATGCCCGATCCGCGCTATGTGATCTCGATGGGGTCATGTGCCAATGGTGGCGGCTATTACCACTATTCCTATTCGGTGGTGCGCGGCTGTGACAGGATCGTGCCCGTGGACATCTATGTCCCTGGTTGCCCCCCGACCGCCGAGGCGCTTGTGTATGGCATTCTGCAACTGCAACGCAAAATCCGCCGCACCGGCACGATTGTGAGGTAAGCGATGAGTGACGCCCTGAAAGAACTTGGTGCCCTTCTGGAAATCAAACGCCCTGATTGCGTTCTGAGTTGGGACATCGCTTTCGGCGAACTGACGGTCAATGTGCCGTTGTCCGCCATCCCGTCTTTCATCGACTTTCTGAAAACCGACAAGACCTGCAAATTCTCGTCATTGGTGGATATCACAGCGGTTGACTATCCATCGCGGGAAGCGCGCTTCGACATGGTTTACCATTTCCTGTCGATGTACACGAACCAGCGCGTTCGCGTGAAAGTCGCTGTGCGCGAAGACGACATGGTGCCGTCGATCACCGAGGTTCATCCCTCGGCTGGTTGGTTCGAGCGTGAAGTCTTTGACATGTTTGGCATTCTGTTTTCTGGCCATCCGGACCTGCGCCGCATCTTGACAGATTACGGTTTTCGCGGCCACCCGCTGCGCAAGGATTTCCCGACAACGGGCTATACCGAAGTGCGCTATGACGAGGTCGAGAAACGCGTGGTGTACGAACCCGTGTCACTGACTCAGGAGTATCGCCAGTTCGACTTTATGTCGCCGTGGGAAGGGGCCAACTACATCCTTCCGGGTGACGAGAAATCTGACGAGGCCAAAGGCTGAACCAGATGAGCGGGCAAACCTTCATATTCTGCCTTGGGGCAACGAAGGCTGGCACAAGCTGGCTGTTCGATTACCTGTCGGGCCACCGGGAGTGTCATCTTCCGGCGATGAAGGAATTGCACTACTTCGACGCGTTGGAGCAGGGCACGGGCGATTTCTATCGCCAGCAGGCGCAGACCCGTCTTGAGGCTGCCCGCAAAGACAAGCCGACCGCTTGGCAGAAACGGCTTATCGCGGATCTGGAGCGCTGGCTGTCGGTGTTTGATGGCAAGACGCGGGATGACGCGGCCTATTTGCGTTATGTGCAGGACGGCGGCGCCAAAGCCCGCGTGATTGGCGACTTCACCCCGGCTTATGGCTTGCTGAAAGAAAAATCGATAAAAACCATGGCGGCGCTGACCGACAAGGTGCGGTTTGTCTATCTGATGCGCGATCCTGTTGAACGTGTTTGGTCAAATATCCGTATGATGGCGGGCACTAACGTGTCGTCGCTGGATGCGAAGGTTGATGGTGTGCTGAACGGCACGGCGGACAACATTCTGGATCGGTCAAACTATCGCCGCACGCTGAACCGGCTGACCCGCGCGATCCCGCGCGAGGCGCTGCATATTGAATTTTACGAACGGTTGTTCACACCCGACGCGATCGAACGACTGTGCGCGTTTTTGGGGATCACACCCCAGCCCGCATCGTTTGACCGTGTGGTGCATCAAAGCATGAAAGCCGACCTGCCGATGGGCCAACGCGCCCAACTTCAGGCAGCCCTTAAACCGCAATACAATTTCGTCGAGAAGTTCATGGGTGAGCTTCCGTCGGAATGGACCCAGAAGATGGTGAGCGCATGATGGACGGATCCAAGGATTTCAACGACGCCCTGACCGGCGAACAGAAGATCCGCAATTTCAACATCAACTTCGGCCCACAACACCCGGCCGCCCACGGCGTGCTGCGTATGGTGTTGGAGCTGGACGGAGAGATTGTCGAACGCGCTGACCCGCATATCGGCCTTTTGCACCGCGGCACCGAAAAGTTGATGGAGAGCCGCACCTATCTGCAAAACCTGCCCTATTTCGACCGGCTGGATTACGTGGCGCCGATGAACCAGGAACACGCCTGGTGTCTGGCGATTGAAAAGCTGTGCGGTGTGGACGTGCCCCGCCGTGGCTCGCTGATCCGCGTGCTCTTTTCAGAGATCGGCCGCATCCTGAACCACCTTCTGAATATCACAACACAGGCGATGGATGTTGGCGCGCTGACCCCTCCGCTTTGGGGTTTTGAAGAGCGCGAGAAGCTGATGATCTTCTACGAACGCGCTTGCGGGGCCCGTTTGCATGCGAATTATTTCCGTCCCGGCGGCGTTCACCAGGACCTGCCACCCGAGCTGATCGACGATATCGAGACATGGGCCAATGAATTCCCGGCCAAGATTGCAGATATCGACGGCCTGCTAACCGAAAACCGCATCTTCAAACAGCGCAACGCCGATATCGGCATCGTGACCGAAGAAGACATCCTGAACTGGGGCTTCTCGGGCGTGATGGTTCGCGGATCCGGGTTTGCGTGGGACCTGCGTCGCGCGCAGCCCTATGAATGCTATGACGAGTTTGAATTCCAAATCCCGGTTGGTAAAAACGGCGATTGCTATGATCGCTATCTTGTCCGCATGGAAGAAATGCGCCAGTCGCTGAAGATCATGCATCAGGCCATTGCGAAACTGCGCGCGCCAGACGGGCAGGGCGAAGTTATGGCGCGCGGCAAGCTGTCGCCGCCGTCCCGTGGGGATATGAAGCGCTCGATGGAGAGCCTGATCCACCACTTCAAACTCTACACCGAAGGTTTCAAGGTGCCCGCCGGCGAGGTTTACGCCGCGGTTGAGGCCCCCAAAGGCGAATTTGGCGTCTATCTGGTGTCGGACGGGTCGAACAAACCCTACCGCGCCAAGATCCGCGCGCCGGGATATTTGCACCTTCAAGCTATGGACCACGTGGCCGGTGGCCACCAACTGGCCGACGTCGCCGCCATCATCGGCACCATGGACGTCGTGTTTGGGGAGATCGACCGCTAATGCTTCGCCGTCTCTATCATGAACAGCCTGAAAGCTTCGCTTACACCCCCGCAAACCAAGCGTGGGCCGAAGGGCAGATTTCGAAATATCCTGAGGGGCGTCAGGCCTCGGCTGTGATCCCGCTGTTGTGGCGGGCGCAGGAACAGGAAGGCTGGTTGACCAAGCCCGCGATTGAGCATGTGGCCGACATGCTGGGCATGGCTGATATTCGCGTGCTGGAGGTGGCCTCGTTCTACTTCATGTTCCAACTGCAACCTGTTGGATCTGTTGCACATATCCAGATTTGCGGCACCACGTCCTGCATGATTTGTGGCGCGGAAGACCTGATTGCGGTGTGCCGCGAAAAGATCGCCGACAAGCCGCATGTGGTATCTGCGGACGGCAAGTTCAGCTGGGAAGAGGTCGAGTGTTTGGGATCCTGCACCAATGCGCCGATGGCGCAGATCGGCAAAGACTATTATGAAGACCTGACGACTGAAAGCTTCACCAAATTGCTGGAGGGATTGGCGGCGGGCAAGGTTCCGACGCCGGGCCCGCAAAACGGGCGATATGCGTCCGAACCGTTGTCGGGGCTGACCAGTCTGAAAGAATATGACAGCGGCAAAACACAGTATAATGCAAGCGCGCAGCTGGCGACGGATATCGGTGATACGATCAAGCGGATCGACGGCACCGAGGTTCCCCTGCTGACTCCATGGTTGGGCAAGAACGCCACCAGTGGAAAAGCGTCACCGCCGAAGCCTGCGGCCAGCGGTAAACCTGCTAACCAACAAAAAGCAGCGAAGAAGGCGGCACCTAAGAAAACGGCAGCGAAAGCGCCTGTAAAAACGACAAAAGCCGCTGCGGCCCCCGCCGCCACCGGCACCGCGAAAAAGCCGCGTACCATGAAGGCCGCCCGCAAGTCGGGCGCAGATGACCTGAAACAGCTCAAGGGCGTTGGCCCAAAGCTTGAGGGTGTCCTGAACGGCCTTGGCTTCTGGCATTTTGACCAGATTGCCAAATGGGGCGCGGACGAGATTGCCTGGGTCGACGACCAACTGTCCTTCAAGGGCCGGATTGAGCGCGACGGCTGGGTAGAGCAAGCCAAGGTTCTGGCAGAGGGCGGTCAAACAGCCTTCTCGAAGAAAGTTAAGAAGGGCGAGGTCTACTAAGTATCAGGTATGTTGACGGGTCGTTTGGAACATAAGCGTATGAAAAGGCAAAAAAATGCCAACGCATCTGTGCGCCCGATAAGTGTGTCCAACATCAGCAACAGGGATAGGGACAATGAGTAACAATACCGGATTTTTTACCTGCAAGAACATCTGCTGGATCATCGGCGCGCTGCTTGGTTTCGCAGTTTTCCTGATGATCTCAGGCTTTATCGGCCTGATCGTCGGCATTATCGTGGCGGTTGTCGCGGCAATTCTGCTTCAAAAATGGCTATGCGGCGAAGTGGTCGATACGCGCCCGGCGCGCGGCGCAACCACGGCAGCAAGTCTGAGCGGCTCTACGGCAACCAGCACGAGCGCGCCTGATGCGTCTGCAACTGGGAATGTGGCGGCAGCAGCGGCGGACATCCCGGCAGCGGCAATGGACGGCGCGCCAGTGCCAGCCGAAGAGACGCCAGCCCCAGCCCCGAAAGCGGCGACTCCGAAGCCAGTGGCGAAGAAAACGGCGGCGAAGAAAACGGCGGCAAAGAGACCAGCTGCCAAGAAGCCGGCAGCGAAGGCTTCGTCGGCGACCAAAACGTCAACCGCCAAGGCGCCAGCGGCGAAAGCGGCAAAGCCAGCCAGCAAACCTGCCGCGAAAGCAGCAAAACCGGCCAGCAAAGCTCCGGCGAAAACAGCTGCTGTGGCCGCACCGACTGGCAAACCCAAAAAGCCGCGCACCCTGAAAGCGCCGCGCAAGTCGGGTGCCGACGATCTGAAGCAACTCAAGGGCGTTGGTCCGAAGTTGGAGCAGACGTTGAACACTCTTGGCTTCTGGCATTTCGATCAGGTCGCCAAATGGGGCCCGGACGAGATTTCGTGGGTTGATGACAATCTAAGCTTCAAAGGCCGGATCGAACGTGACGGCTGGGTGGATCAAGCCAAGACTTTGGCCGAGGGCGGCGAAACCGCGTTCTCGAAAAAGGTCAAGAAGGGCGACGTCTATTAAGGGATGACACAAACAATGCACACCGATCCAAAAAACAGCATTCAGCGGGAAGGGCGCCTGGCAGGTCTTGTCATCGCGTTCACCGGTGCGCTGTGGGTCGGTGGCACTTGGGTCGGAAAAAGCCTCGATTGGTCCAACAGGACCATGGCGCTGGTGGATCTTCTGGCTCTTGCCGGGTTCTTTTTTGGCCTGGTGGTAACGTATCGGATCTGGCGCAAACGCCAGACGGATGAAGGATAAGAGCGAATGCTGCAGGATAAAGACCGGATCTTTACCAACCTTTACGGCATGCACGAGCGCACCCTTGCGGGCGCACAGCAACGCGGCCATTGGGATGGCACTGCCGGGATCATCAAGAAGGGCCGCGAGTGGATCATCGAGCAGATGAAAGCCTCGGGTCTGCGTGGTCGTGGTGGTGCGGGTTTCCCAACCGGTCTGAAATGGTCCTTCATGCCGAAAGAAAGCGACGGTCGCCCGGCCTATCTGGTGATCAATGCGGATGAGTCCGAGCCCGGCACCTGTAAAGACCGCGAGATTATGCGCCACGATCCGCACACGCTGATCGAAGGGGCATTGATTGCGTCTTTCGCAATGAACGCCAACACCTGCTACATCTATATTCGCGGCGAATATATCCGCGAGCGTGAGGCTCTGCAGGCCGCAATTGATGAAGCCTATGACGCCGGTCTTCTGGGCAAGAACGCTGCGAAATCAGGCTGGGATTTCGACCTTTTCCTACACCACGGGGCAGGGGCCTATATCTGCGGTGAAGAAACCGCCTTGCTCGAAAGCCTTGAGGGCAAAAAAGGCATGCCGCGCATGAAGCCGCCTTTCCCGGCGGGCGCGGGTCTGTATGGATGCCCGACCACTGTGAACAACGTGGAATCCATTGCGGTCGTGCCGACCATCCTGCGTCGGGGGCCGGAATGGTTTGCAAGCTTTGGACGCCCGAACAATTCGGGCACCAAGCTGTTTGGCATCTCGGGTCACGTGAACAATCCCTGTGTTGTTGAAGAGGCGATGTCGATTACCTTTGAAGAGCTGATCGAAAAGCACTGCGGCGGCATTCGTGGCGGCTGGGATAACCTGAAAGCCGTGATCCCCGGTGGATCGTCCGTGCCCTGCGTGACCGGTGAAAACATGCGTGATGCGGTCATGGACTTCGATGCGCTGCGTGAAAAAGGCTCGTCCTTGGGTACCGCTGCCGTGATCGTAATGGACAAGCAGACCGACATCATCAAAGCGATCTGGCGTCTGTCGAAGTTCTATAAACATGAAAGCTGCGGCCAGTGTACGCCATGCCGCGAAGGCACCGGCTGGATGATGCGCGTGATGGACCGGCTGATGCGTGGCGAAGCCGATGTCGAGGAAATCGACATGCTTTGGGACGTGACCAAACAGGTGGAAGGCCACACGATCTGCGCCCTTGGCGACGCGGCTGCATGGCCCATTCAGGGCCTGATCCGCAATTTCCGCCACGAGATCGAAGACCGCATTCAAGTGAACAAACAAGGTAAAGCCAGCATCGCGGCGGAGTGATCCGGCGCATGTGGCACAAAAGAGTGATGAAGATGAAAATGCAACGCAACATACTGAAAACAGGCGCTTCTGTGCCCCTATCAGCACGTTGTTATTGCATGACAACATCCCGCATCACCATCTCCTTTCTGACGAAAGGAGACTTGTCATGATTAAACTACGTATGATCACCCTCGCATCCGTTTTGGTGCTGACAGCCACAGCAGGCATCGCATCTGCGACGGACTACACAGCGCTTCGCAACGACAAGCGCACGCATAATGAACTTCTTGGAGCCTCGATTGCCTATCTGATCGATGAGAATTGCTCGACCCTGAAGCTTCGAAAATTTCGCCTGTTGAACAAGGCGTTTGCACTGCGCAGCCATGCCGTAAGCCTGGGCTATTCGACCAGCGAAGTGCTGGATTATGTGGACAGCGAGACCGAGCAAGCCAGATTTCGCGCAATCGCAGAGCCGATGTTGGCGAAGCGCGGGGCGACGCCGGGCGACGAAGAAAGTTACTGCGCCATTGGGCGTGAGAATATGGAAAAAGGCACCTTCTCTGGGTCATTGCTGACCGAGGGCTAGGGGCAAACACGTGCGGGCACGGGGAAAACCCCGGCCCGCGAAACGAAAAAGGGACCGTGATGAGCGACTTGAAAAAGATCGTCATTGACGACATGGAAGTCGAAGTGGATGGCGCAATGACGCTGATCCAAGCCTGTGAAGTGGCCGGGATCGAAGTCCCGCGTTTCTGCTATCACGAGCGTTTGACGATTGCCGGTAACTGCCGCATGTGTCTGGTCGAGGTTGTGGGCGGTCCGCCCAAGCCGGCGGCTTCTTGTGCGATGCAGGTGCGCGATCTGCGCCCCGGTCCTGAAGGGCAGCCGCCCGTTGTGAAAACCAATTCGCCGATGGTCAAGAAGGCCCGCGAAGGCGTCATGGAATTCATGCTGATCAACCACCCGCTGGATTGCCCCATCTGCGATCAGGGTGGCGAGTGTGACCTGCAGGACCAAGCCATGGCCTATGGTCTGTCGGGCAGCCGGTTCAACGAGATGAAGCGCGCCGTGGACGATCTGGACCTTGGTCCGCTGGTGGGCACTGCGATGACGCGCTGTATCAGTTGCACCCGTTGCGTGCGCTTTACCACTGAAATCGCGGGCATTGCCCAGATGGGCCAGACTGGCCGTGGCGAAGATGCCGAAATCACCAGCTATCTGAACCAGACGCTGGACAGCAATCTTCAGGGCAATATCATTGACCTGTGCCCGGTTGGCGCTTTGACCTCGAAACCTTATGCGTTCACCGCCCGCCCGTGGGAGCTGACCAAGACCGAAACCATCGACGTGATGGATGCGCTTGGGTCGAACATTCGGGTGGACACCAAGGGCCGCGAAGTGATGCGGATCCTGCCGCGCAACCATGACGGTGTGAACGAGGAATGGATTTCCGACAAAACCCGTTTCATCTGGGATGGGCTGCGTCGCCAACGTCTGGACGTGCCGTATGTGCGTGAAAACGGCAAGCTGCGCAAAGCCACATGGGGCGAGGCGCTGACCAAAGCCGCCGAGGCCATGAAAAGCGCCAAGAAGGTTGCCGGTTTGGTCGGTGATCTGGCCTCGGCCGAAGCCGCCTTCTCGCTCAAAGCATTGATCGA
This sequence comes from Aliiroseovarius sp. M344, assembly GCF_025140835.1. Lineage (NCBI taxonomy): Bacteria > Pseudomonadati > Pseudomonadota > Alphaproteobacteria > Rhodobacterales > Paracoccaceae > Aliiroseovarius > Aliiroseovarius sp. M344. The sequence goes on along the minus strand of NZ_CP081153.1, from coordinate 2,089,415 downwards.
GGGGCAGGGTGGCAACGTGGAATGCCGCACCGACAACGCGCGCCTGCCCATCGGCAACCGCTCGGGTTATGTGGGCACTGCGACGATCGAAGATATCGACAATGCCAAATTCATCCAGCTGATCGGCACCAACCCACGCGTCGAAGCGCCGGTTTTGAACGCGCGCATTCGCAAGGCGTGGCTTAAGGGTGCTCAGGTTGGATTGGTCGGCGAGGCCGTTGATCTGACCTATGATTACGCGCATGTCGGCACTGACCGCGCGGCGCTGAACAGCATCGTTGGCAAAGAATACGGCGCTGTGAAAAACGCACCCTCGGTGGTGATCGTCGGCCAGGGCGCCTTGCGCGAAGCCGACGGTCTGGCCGTTCTGTCGAATGCCATGAAACTTGCCGAGGACACAGGCTCCAAGCTGATGATCCTGCACACCGCCGCCGGTCGTGTGGGCGCGATGGATGTGGGCGCGGTGACCGAAGGCGGCATGGAAGCCGCCACCCATGGCGCGGACGTGATTTACAACATGGGCGCGGATGAGATCGACATCGCGAACGGCCCCTTCGTCATCTATCACGGCAGCCACGGTGATCGCGGCGCGATGCGTGCTGACGTGATCCTGCCGGGTGCGGCTTATACGGAAGAGGGCGGGTTGTTCGTCAACACCGAAGGCCGCCCGCAACTGGCGCTGCGTGCCAATTTTGCACCGGGCGAGGCCAAGGAAAACTGGGCCATCCTGCGGGCGCTGTCGGCCGAGCTGGGCGCGACATTGCCATGGGACAACCAAGCCGGCTTGCGCCGCGCGATGGTCGCCGAGGCACCGGTTCTGGCGGGCGTTGATCAGGTCGCCGCAAATGAATGGCAACCGCTTCCAGTCGAAAAGATGGGGGCTGCAAGCTTCCGTTACACGATCGGAGATTTCTATCTGACCAACCCGATTGCACGGGCGTCGGAAGTGATGGCAGAGCTTTCGGCTCAGGCGCGCGCACGTGCGACGTCGAAGCTGGCAGCAGAATAAGAACAGAGGCAGGACCGGGACGTGACCAATCAAGTGGCCAGCAAAAGCGAACGGAAAGGCCTGCGTGCAGGACCTTGCGGCGTGGCTGTGCATCCCTTTGGTTCTGCAAGAGAAAATGAATACCGACGGTCTGAGGGCATGACGCAACATGGTTGAATTCTTCACGACAACAAATCTGGGCATCGCCCTTCTGATTATCGGACAATGTCTGCTGATCGTGGTTCCGCTTTTGGTGGCGCTGGCGTTTCTGCTTTATTTCGACCGCAAGGTCTGGGCAGCGGTGCAGATGCGCAAGGGCCCCAACGTGGTGGGCGCGTTCGGCGTGCTGCAGTCCTTTGCGGATTTTATCAAATATGTGCTGAAAGAAATCGTTGTGCCCGCAGGTGCGGACCGCTTCGTGTTCTTCTTGGCCCCGTTGATGAGCTTCGTTCTGGCCATGGTCGCGTGGTCGGTGATCCCGTTCAATGATGGCTGGGTTCTGGCCGATGTGAACGTCGCGATCCTGTTTGTCTTCGCTGTTTCTTCGCTTGAGGTGTACGGCGTGATCATGGGGGGCTGGGCTTCGAACTCGAAATACCCGTTCCTGGGTTCGCTTCGGTCTGCGGCACAGATGATCTCTTACGAGGTCTCCATAGGCCTGATCATCATCGGTGTGATCATCACCACCGGGTCGATGAACTTCGGCGATATCGTGATGGCGCAGGATGGCAAGGGGCTGTTGAGCTGGTATTGGCTGCCGCATTTCCCGATGGTGTTCCTGTTCCTGATTTCGGCGCTGGCCGAAACCAACCGCCCGCCGTTCGACCTGCCAGAAGCTGAATCCGAACTAGTGGCAGGGTATCAGGTCGAATACTCGTCCACGCCGTTCCTTCTGTTCATGATCGGTGAATATGTGGCCATCGTTCTGATGTGTACGCTGATCTCGATCCTGTTCTTCGGCGGCTGGTTGTCACCGGTCGAGGCACTGCCGGACGGCATCTTGTGGCTGTTTGCGAAGATTTTCTTCTTCTTCTTCGTCTTCTCGATGATCAAAGCGATCACGCCGCGCTATCGCTATGACCAGTTGATGCGCATCGGTTGGAAAGTCTTCCTGCCCTTGTCGCTGGCTTGGGTTGTGCTGGTCGCATTCTTCGCCCAATTCGGGGCATTCTGGGGCACTTATGCCCGCTGGGCTGTGGGGGGCTGATAGATGGCTTTTGACTACGCACGCGCAACGAAATACTTCCTGCTGGCGGATTTCGTCAAAGGGTTCGGGTTGGGGCTGAAGTATTTCTTCTCGCCCAAGGCAACGCTGAACTATCCGCATGAAAAAGGCCCGCTGTCCCCGCGTTTCCGTGGTGAACACGCGTTGCGCCGCTATCCAAATGGGGAAGAACGCTGCATTGCCTGCAAGCTCTGCGAGGCCATCTGCCCGGCGCAGGCAATCACCATTGATGCCGAACCCCGCGACGACGGCTCGCGCCGCACCACGCGGTACGACATCGACATGACCAAGTGCATCTATTGCGGCTTCTGCCAAGAGGCTTGCCCGGTGGATGCGATCGTCGAAGGCCCGAATTTCGAGTTTGCGACCGAAACCCGTGAAGAGCTGTTCTATGACAAGGCCAAACTGCTTGAGAACGGCGAACGCTGGGAGGCCGAGATTGCCCGCAACATCGAACTTGATGCGCCGTATCGCTGAGGAAAACCAATGAACGATTTCTCCAAACTATATGCACAGATGATGGAGCAGGGGCAGGAAATGCTCCGCAACTTCAATCCTGCCCTGGAGACGTTCAAGCCTCAGGGCTTCGACAAGCTCATGCCGACCATGCCGAAAGACATGATGGACATGATGTTTGGCAATGCCTTCAACAAGGACGGGCTGGATGCCAAGACGCGGATGTTGATCACGCTGGCAGGGCTGACCGTGCTGGGGGCGCAGGCTGACGCGCAGATCAAGCTGACCGTGCGCCACGCTTTGGAAGCGGGCGCGACTGAAAAAGAGATCGCCGAGGTGATCTATCAAATGTCGATGCTGGGCGGCCTTCCGGCCATGACCCGTGCATTGGAGCTGGCGCAAGCCGTGTTTGACGACAACGAGGAGGGGGACGCATGAGCGTTGCCGATTTCGCATTTTACCTCTTTGCCCTGACCACCGTGGTGGGCGGGTTCTTTACCGTGATGGCAAGGAACCCCGTGCACTCGGTCTTGTGGCTGATCACCTCTTTCGTTGGCGCAACAGGGCTGTTCGTTCTGCTGGGGGCCGAGTTCGTGGCGATGCTGCTCATGATCGTCTATGTGGGCGCGGTCGCGGTATTGTTCCTGTTCGTTGTGATGATGCTGGACGTGGACTTTGCCGAGTTGAAGGCCGAGATGTCCAAGTCGCTTCCCCTGGCGCTGTTGATCGGTGTCATCCTGTTGATGGAACTGGGCACAATCTTCGGGGTCTGGCAGTTCTCGGACGGGGCCGAGGCGGCGCGTGCCGCCGTTACACCGGCTCTGGACGTGGCGCATAACACGCAGGCACTGGGGCAAATCCTCTACACCGACTACATCCTGCTGTTCCAGTTGGCGGGCCTGATCCTGCTGGTTGCAATGATCGGCGCCATCGTTCTGACCCTGCGCCACCGCACCAACGTCAAACGCCAGAACGTGATTGCCCAGATGCACCGCGACCCGGCCAAAGCGATGGAGATCATCGACGTGAAACCGGGGCAGGGACTTTGAGTGGATCCGAGATGAAAACGAATAACAAGACTTGGGCGCGCTGCACCGGCAGCCAAGCCCGGAACGAAGGGACGCACGCATATGGTTGGACTTGAACATTATCTCGCAGTCGGGGCGGCGTTGTTTGTCATCGGCATTTTCGGGCTGTTCCTGAACCGCAAGAACGTCATCATCCTGCTGATGTCGATCGAACTGATGCTGCTTGCAGTGAACATCAACCTCGTGGCGTTCTCGTCCTATCTTGGCGATTTGGCCGGGCAGGTCTTCACGCTCTTTGTTCTGACCGTGGCCGCCGCCGAGGCTGCCATTGGTCTGGCCATTCTGGTCAGCTTCTTCCGCAACCGTGGCACAATTGATGTCGAAGACGTCAACGTGATGAAAGGCTAACGGCAAATGGTACAGATCATCCTTTTTGCCCCGCTTATCGGCGCACTGATTGCGGGCTTCGGCCATCGGGTCATTGGCGACAAGGGCGCGCAGGTGTTGACCACCGCGCTGTTGTTCCTGGCAGCTTTGCTGTCCTGGGTCACCTTCCTTGGCCTTGGGGCCGAGACACAACATATCCACCTGATGAATTGGGTGCAGTCGGGGACATTGTCCGTTGACTGGTCAATCCGGCTGGACCGTCTGACCGCGATCATGCTGATCGTTGTCACCACGGTGTCGTCGCTGGTGCACCTCTATTCCATGGGCTACATGGCCCATGATCCGCAGTTCGAGGGCGAAAGCTATCGCCCCCGCTTCTTCGCCTATCTCAGCTTCTTCACCTTCACGATGTTGATGCTGGTGACCGCCGACAACCTGCTTCAGATGTTCTTTGGCTGGGAAGGCGTGGGCGTGGCCTCGTACTTGCTGATCGGCTTTTATTATAAGAAGCCTTCGGCCAACGCGGCGGCGATCAAAGCCTTCGTGGTGAACCGAGTGGGTGATTTTGGCTTTGCGCTGGGGATATTCGGTCTGTTCTACCTGACAGACTCGATTGTGCTGGACGACGTGTTCGCCGCCGCCCCTGCACTGGCCGAGACCGAGCTTCACTTCCTGTGGCGCGACTGGAACGCCGCCAACCTTCTGGCGTTCCTGCTGTTCGTCGGGGCCATGGGTAAGTCGGCGCAACTGTTCCTGCACACCTGGTTGCCGGATGCGATGGAAGGCCCAACCCCGGTGTCGGCTCTGATCCACGCCGCGACCATGGTGACGGCGGGTGTGTTCCTTGTCTGCCGGATGTCGCCCCTGATGGAATACGCGCCCGAGGCGACGAACTTCATCGTCTTCCTTGGCGCCACCACCGCGTTCTTCGCGGCCACGGTTGGCCTTGTACAAAACGACATCAAACGCGTGATCGCCTATTCGACCTGTTCGCAGTTGGGCTATATGTTCGTGGCCGCAGGTGTTGGCGTCTATTCGGTTGCCATGTTCCACCTGCTGACCCACGCCTTCTTCAAGGCGATGCTGTTCCTTGGGGCGGGTTCCGTGATCCACGGGATGCATCACGAACAGGACATGCGGAACTATGGCGATCTTCGTAAGAAGCTGCCGATGACCTTCTGGGCGATGATGATCGGCACGCTGGCCATTACCGGCGTTGGCATCCCGCTGACCACGATCGGCTTTGCAGGCTTCCTGTCGAAAGACGCGATCATCGAAAGCGCTTATGCAGGCACCCAAGGCGGTTATGCCTTCTGGATGCTGGTCATCGCGGCACTGTTTACCAGCTTTTACAGCTGGCGCCTGATGTTCATGACCTTCTATGGCAAGGCGCGCGGCGACAAGCACACGCATGAACACGCGCATGAAAGCCCGATGGTGATGTTGGTGCCGCTTGGCGTTCTGGCGCTTGGCGCGATCTTCTCAGGCATGATCTGGTATGGCTCGTTTTTCGGCGACCACCACAAGGTCAACGCCTTCTTCGGTATCGAAACTCACGCAGAAGCCGGTGAGCACGGCGAGGCTGCCGACACCCATGCGGAAGCCACGGATGGTGCGGCTGCCACGGATACCCATGCGGAAGGCACTCCTGCAGACGATGGCCACGCCACGGATGAAGCGCATGCCGCAACCATGGCTGATCCGGCCCACGCACCGGTTGCTGCCGCGCATCACGGGGAAGCTCCGAAAGGCGCGATCTTCATGGCGGCAGACAACACCGTGATCGACGATGCCCACCACGCGCCCGCTTGGGTGAAAGTGTCGCCCTTCATCGCGATGCTGATCGGGTTGGCGACGGCCTATTGGTTCTACATGGTGAACACCAGCCTGCCCAAGAAGCTGGCTGAGACCTTCCCACATGTCTATCAGTTCCTGTTGAACAAATGGTACTTCGACGAGATCTACGACATCCTTTTCGTGAAGCCTGCCTTTGCCATCGGCCGGTTCTTGTGGAAACGCGGTGACGGCAACGTCATTGACGGGTTCCTGAATGGGGTCGCCATGGGCGTTGTGCCGTGGTTCACCAAACAGGCCGGCCGGGCACAAACCGGTTACGTCTTCTCTTACGCCTTCGCGATGGTGCTTGGCATCGTCGCTCTGGTGACAATCATGATCCTCTTCAGCGGTGGAGCGCACTAATGAATAACCTGCTTTCCATCATCACTTTCCTGCCGCTGGTTGCGGCTGTGATCCTTGCGCTTTTCCTGCGCGGCGATGACGAGGCGGCCACGCGCAATGCCAAGTGGCTTGCACTGGCGGCCACCGTGGCCACCTTCCTGTTCTCACTTCTTCTGCTGACGGGTTTTGACTCGGCTGACACGGGCTTTCAGTTCGTGGAAGAGGGCAGCTGGATCATGGGCCTGAAATACAAGATGGGCGTCGACGGGATCTCGGTCCTGTTTGTCATGCTCACCACCTTCATGATGCCGCTGACCATCTGGGCCAGCTGGGGCGTAAAGTCCCGCGTCAAGGAATACATGATCGCCTTCCTGCTTCTGGAAACGCTGATGCTTGGCGTGTTCATGGCGTTGGATCTGGTGCTGTTCTATCTCTTCTTCGAAGCTGGCCTGATCCCCATGTTCCTGATCATCGGCATCTGGGGCGGGAAAGAGCGTATCTATGCCGCGTTCAAGTTCTTCCTCTATACGTTCTTGGGTTCGGTCCTGATGCTGGTCGCCATGGTTTACATGTATGTAGACGCCGGATCGACAGACATCCCGACATTGATGACGCACAAGTTTGGCTCTGACACGTTCAGCCTCTTGGGTATTCAAATCGTGGGTGGCGCGCAGACGCTTCTGTTCGTCGCCTTCTTCGCTTCTTTCGCGGTGAAAATGCCGATGTGGCCGGTACACACCTGGTTGCCAGACGCGCACGTTCAGGCGCCGACCGCTGGTTCGGTCGTTCTGGCCGCGATCCTGTTGAAAATGGGTGGCTACGGCTTCCTGCGCTTCAGTCTGCCAATGTTCCCGGTCGGGGCGGACACGCTGGCGTGCTTCGTTCTTTGGATGTCAGCCATCGCGATTGTCTACACCTCGCTGGTGGCTCTGGTGCAGGAAGACATGAAAAAGCTGATCGCTTATTCATCGGTGGCGCATATGGGCTATGTGACCGCTGGTATCTTTTCGCTCAACCAACAAGGTGTGGATGGGGCGATCTTTCAGATGCTGAGCCACGGTTTCATCTCGGGCGCGCTCTTCTTGTGTGTCGGCGTCATTTATGACCGGATGCACACCCGCGATATCGATGCTTATGGCGGCCTTGTGAACCGTATGCCGGCTTATGCCTTGATCTTCATGTTCTTCACCATGGCAAATGTGGGCCTACCGGGCACCTCGGGCTTCGTCGGTGAATTCCTGACGCTGGTCGGTATGTTCCAAGCCAACACCTGGGTCGCTCTGGTCGCCACATCGGGCGTGATCTTCTCGGCGGCATACGCGCTTTATCTGTATCGCCGCGTCGTCTTTGGCGACCTGATCAAGGAAAGCCTGAAGTCGATCACCGATATGGACAGCCGCGAGAAGATGATCTTCGCCCCCTTGGTGTTCATGACCCTGCTTCTGGGCATCTATCCGAGCCTTGTGACCGATATGATCGGCCCCTCGGTTGAAGCCCTTCTGACCAATTTCCACGCCGCCATTCCTGCAGACGTTGCAGAGATGGCCCAGACTGCATCGCATTAAGGAGAGCACAGATGAGCTCTGTTGATATTCAAACGGTTCTGCCTGAACTCGCTTTGGCCATCTATGCGATGGTTGCCCTTTTGGGCGCGGTCTATACCGGCAAGGATGCGCTGGCCAAGCCGATCACATGGATTACCGGGGCGGTGATGGTCGTCATCGCGCTGATGATTGCGGGCGGAGACGGGACGACGGCTGCCTTTAACGGCATGTTCATCGACGATGCCTATGCGCGTTTCGCCAAAGTGGCGATCTTGTTGGCGGCAGCGGCTGTTCTGGTCATGGGCGAGGCGACGATGTCGCGTCGCGGCCTTCTGCGCTTCGAGTATCCGATCCTTGTCACCCTTGGCACCGTCGGGATGATGATGATGGTGTCGGCGGGCGACCTGATGGCGCTTTACATGGGGCTCGAACTGCAATCGCTCTCGCTTTATGTTGTGGCATCGCTGAACCGTGACAGCGTGAAGTCGACCGAAGCCGGTCTGAAATACTTCGTGCTGGGCGCGCTGTCTTCGGGCCTGTTGCTCTATGGCGCATCGCTGACCTATGGCTATGCGGGCACGACATTGTTCTCGGGTATCATCGCCGCGGCAAGCGACGGTCACGTGGGCCTCGGCTTGCTGATCGGTCTGGTCTTTGTCACCGCCGGTCTGGCCTTCAAGGTCTCGGCCGTGCCGTTCCACATGTGGACCCCGGATGTGTATGAAGGCGCGCCGACGCCTGTGACTGCCTTCTTTGCCACAGCGCCGAAACTTGCGGCCATGGCTCTGTTCGCCCGCGTCCTGTTTGACGCATTCGGTCAGGCCGTCGGCGACTGGCAGCAGATCATCGCCCTTCTGGCGGTTTTGTCGATGTTCCTGGGCGCAATCGCGGCTATCGGTCAGACCAATATCAAACGCCTGATGGCCTATTCGTCGATTGCCCATATGGGTTTTGCCTTGATGGGACTTGCGGCAGGCACCGCATATGGCGTCCAAGCCATGCTGCTCTATATGGCCGTTTACCTGACCATGAACATCGGCACATTTGCTTTCATCATGTCGATGGAGCGTGACGGCCGTCCGATTGCTGACATCTCGGCGCTGAACCAATTTGCGGTGAATGACAAGCTCAGAGGGCTGGCGATGCTGGTGCTTCTGTTCTCGCTGGCCGGTGTGCCGCCGATGCTGGGCTTCTTCGCCAAATACGGCGTTTTGATCGCGGCTGTTCAATCCGGTCTGGCTTGGCTGGCGGTGGCGGGCGTGATCGCTTCGGTGATTGGTGCCTTCTATTACCTGCGCATCGTCTACTTCATGTATTTCGGTGAAGAGGGCGAGGGGCTAGAGATGAAGATGTCACCCGCAGCATGGGTGGCGCTGATTGGGTCCGCTGCAATTGTGGTTTTGGGTGTCGTGAATTTCTTTGGCATCGAAACTGCTGCCGCCGCTGCGGCCGAAGCCCTTGTCAAATAAACCCGTCACGGCTTGGCCCGACGGCGTTGGAAAACGCGTTCTGGATCAGGTCGACAGCACGAATGAAGAGGCCCGGCGCATCGCGCCGGGTCTTTTGGGTCCGACATGGATTTTTGCCCACAAACAAACCGCGGGGCGTGGTCGGCGTGGGCGGGTCTGGGCCGACCCCAAAGGGCATTTCTCGGCCACGCTTGTCATGCGGCCAACCGAGCCCCCCGCGCAAGTCGCGCTCAGAAGCTTCGTGGCGTCGCTTGCATTGTTTGATGCGTTTGTGGCGGCGACCGGACGCGCGGAGGCGTTTTCGCTGAAATGGCCCAATGACGTGTTGCTGAACGGCGGCAAGGTTGCGGGCATCCTGCTGGAAAGCGCAGGCCTTGGGGCTCAGGTCGGCCATTTTGCCATCGGCATCGGTGTGAACCTGATCGACGCGCCGGAAGGGGCCGCGATCGAAGGCCGCGCCGTCGCACCCGTGAGCCTTGCGGGCGAAACCGGCGTCAGACTGACGCCCGAGGCATTCCTTGACCTTCTGGCCCCGGCCTATGCAAGGCATGAGGCGACGTTTACCACCTATGGGTTTGCCCCGATCCGCGAGGCTTGGCTTGCCCGCGCCGCCCGTTTGGGCGATGAAATCACCGCCCGCACCACGCGCAACGAATATGTGGGGCGGTTTGACACGGTAGACGCCGAGGGCAACCTTGTCCTATCAACAGCCACATCCCGCGAGGTGATCCCCGCGGCCGAGATATTTTTCTGAGGGAGGCATCCATGCTTCTGGCCATCGACTGCGGCAACACCAACACGGTCTTCTCAATCTGGGATGGCGACAAGTTTTTGTGCACCCTTCGCACATCGACCCACCATTCACGGACAGCGGATGCCTATTTCACGTGGTTTTCGACCTTGATCAATCACTACAAGATCGACCCAGACATCACCGGGGTTGTGGTCAGCTCAACGGTGCCGCGTGTTGTGTGGAACCTGCGCGTCTTCGCGGATCGGTTCTTTGGGTGCCGCCCACTTGTCGTCGGCAAGCCGGATTGTTTGCTGCCCGTGGCACCGCGCATTGATACCGGAACCGTCGCCGGTCCGGACCGGTTGGCAAATGCCGTGGCGGCGTTCGAACGCTATGGCGGGGACTGTATGGTCGTCGACTTTGGCACAGCGACCAATATCGACGTGGTAGCCCATGATGGGGCCTATATCGGCGGGGTGATTGCGCCGGGTGTAAACCTGTCGCTTGAAGCGCTGCACCAAGGCGCTGCGGCGCTGCCCCACGTGGACGTCACACAACCAGACAAGGTGATTGGCACCAATACAGTGGCCTGTATTCAGTCCGGTATTTTCTGGGGTTATGTCGGCCTTGTGCAAGGGCTGGTGCAACGGGTGAAAGATGAATACGGTCTGCCGATGAAGGTGATAGGCACCGGTGGTCTTGCGCCGCTTTTTGAACAGGGCGCGCATCTTTATGACGAGATTGACCACGATCTGACCATGCACGGGCTGGTCAGCATTTACGATTACAACAAGGAACAGGGCAATATATGACCGCTGACCGTCTGATTTACCTCCCGCTGGGGGGCGCCGGCGAGATCGGCATGAACGCCTATGTCTATGGCTATGGTAAACCGGGCAAGGAACGCCTGATCTTAGTTGATCTGGGCGTCACGTTTCCGGACATGGATACGACGCCGGGTGTCAATCTGATCATGCCGGATATCACGTGGCTGGCGGACAATGCCGACCGGTTGGAGGCGATTTTCATCACCCATGCGCATGAAGACCATGTGGGCGCGATCGGGCGTTTGTATTCCCGGCTGAAAGCGCCAATCCATGCGCGCCCCTTCACCCGCTATCACGCGCAGCGCAAAATGGAGGAAGCAGGGCAGGTGCCCGAGGCGGTGATCGCCGCCGATGTCTATCCGCAGGTGATCGAGGCGGGGCCGTTCAAGGTCAGTTTCCTGCCGCTCAGCCATTCGATCCCTGAAAGTGCCGGACTGGTGATCGACACGCCCGCGGGCCGGATTGTGCATACGGGTGACTTCAAGCTGGACGAGACCCCGGTGCTGGGTGACCCATTTGACGAGGCGCTGTGGCGCGAGGTGGCAAAGCCCGGCGTAAAAGTTCTGGTTTGTGATTCCACCAATGTGTTTTCCACCCATCCCGGTCGGTCGGAAGCCGAGGTCGGGCCTGAACTTGTGACCTTGATCAAAGACGCGCCGCAGATGGTGGTGGCCACCACCTTTGCCTCAAACGTGGCGCGGGTGAAACAATTGGCGGAGGCCGGGAAGGCCGCCGGGCGATCTGTTTGCCTTCTGGGTCGCGCCATGCGGCGGATGATCCAGGCCGGTATTGAAACCGGTGTGTTGGGAGATTTTCCGACCACTGTCACCCCAGAAGACGCACGCGATATCCCGCGTGACAGCTTGATGCTGATCGTCACTGGCAGCCAAGGCGAACGCCGCGCCGCGTCGGCGCAACTGGCACGCGGAAAATATATGGGGCTGACCATGGCGGAAGGGGACATGTTCCTGTTCTCGTCCAAGACCATTCCGGGCAATGAGCGCGGAGTGATCCGTATCATGAATGCCTTCTCCGAGATGGGTGTGGACATGGTCGCAGAAAATGACCGCTATCACGTGTCCGGCCATGCAAACCGCCCTGATCTGCAGCGGGCGCATGACATCATCAATCCCAAGATGGTGATCCCGATGCATGGCGAGCACCGCCATCTGCGCGAACACGTAAAATTGGCGGAAGAGGGCGGGCGCACGTCACTGGTCGTGGTGAATGGTGCTGTGTGTGATCTGACCAGCGACACGCCGCATGTGGTCGAGCATGTCGACACAGACCGCATCTATCTGGATGGCGACATTTTGATTGGGGCGTTGGATGGTGTCGTGCGCGACCGCATCCGGTTGGCGCTGAACGGTCATGTGATCGTGAATGTGATCGTGGAGGGTGACGAGCCGCTGGGCGACCCATGGGTCGAACTGATGGGCTTGCCTGAAATCGGTCGCTCCAAGGCGGCACTGGTTGACGTGTTGGAGGAGGATCTGGGCCAGTTTCTGATGCGGGCCGGCCGAAAGACCTTACGCGATGACGATAAGCTTGGCGAGGAATTGAAACGGATTGCCCGCAAATCCACCAATGAGGAGATTGGTCGCAAACCGGAAGTCACTGTGGTGGTCAGCCGTTTGGAATAGGGAAGGGGGTCGCGCTGCGCGCGGCAGCCTCCGGCGGGGATATTTTCTTGCCAGAAGAAGACAAGGTTTCGTATGAAAAAAGGCCCGCGGTCTACATCGCGGGCCTTCACTGAATGCGCTGCAATCGGTGCTTTAACTTGTGCGCCGATCGTCGAAGCTTTTTGCAATAAAATCAGGCATATGATCGCCCATTCCAACGGATTTTCTGTCGTCGCGACGACCGCCACCGCGCGGGCCGCGGTTGCGCGCGGGCTTGTTGTCACTTTGCGGCTCTTTTGCAAGGTCTTTGGGCGTGTCCTCGCGGGCATTGTTCGGTTCGGTTTTCGGCGTACGCGGGCTTCTGCGGCCGCGTTTGGGCGCGGGGTCCTCTTTCACGTCGTTGTCGGCTGCGCTTGAGCGCGGCGCAGACGCGTCGACCAAGGGGTTGTCGACGCGGGGGATCTTGTTTTCGATCAGCCGTTCGACCGCATCAAGGTTCTTTTCGTCGCGCGGCTCGCAGATCATGATGGCTTTGCCATCGCGCCCTGCACGGCCGGTGCGGCCGATCCGGTGCACATAGTCTTCGGCATGGCCGGGCACGTCATAGTTGAATACGTGGCTAACATTCGGGATGTCCAATCCGCGGGCGGCCACGTCTGAGGCGCATAGAAACCTGAGCGTTCCGGCCCTGAAACCATCCAAAACTTCCATGCGTTTGGACTGTTCCAGATCGCCATGGATGGGAGCCGCATCATACCCGTATTTTGACAGCGATTTTGCTGTGATATCCACGTCCGTCTTGCGATTGCAGAAGATGATGGCGTTGGTGCAGGCGTCGCCTTCGCGGTCGATCAGTGCGCGCAGCAGCTTTCGCTTCTCGGATGCTGCACGATCACGGCGCGAGGCTTTGAACATGCAAAGCTCTTGCGTGATTGTTTCGGACGCCGTGGCTTGACGAGCGACCTCGATCCGGGCCGGGTTTGACAGGAAGGTGTTGGTGATACGCTCGATTTCGGGGGCCATGGTGGCCGAGAAGAACAGCGTCTGGCGCGTGAACGGCGTCAGCGAGAAGATCTTTTCGATATCCGGAATGAAGCCCATGTCGAGCATTCGATCGGCTTCATCCACCACCATGATCTGCACACCGGTCAACAAAAGTTTGCCGCGTTCGAAATGATCCAGCAATCGGCCGGGGGTGGCGATCAGAACATCGACACCACGGTCGATCAGTTGATCTTGTTCCTTGAAGCTGACGCCGCCGATCAGCAGGGCTTTTGTCAGCTTCACGTGTTTGGCGTAGGTGTCGAAGTTTTCGGCAACTTGGGCTGCCAGCTCACGTGTCGGGCACAATACCAGCGACCGCGGCATACGCGCGCGCGCGCGGCCACGGGCAAGGGCAGTGATCATTGGAAGGGTAAAACTGGCGGTTTTACCGGTTCCTGTTTGCGCAATACCCAATACGTCGCGCCCTTCAAGAGCGGGCGGAATGGCACCTTCCTGAATAGGGGTAGGGCTGGTGTAGCCTGCTTCGTCAATGGCTTTCAGCACTTTGGGGCTGAGCTTAAGGTCAGAAAATTTTGTCATGTATGTCCTGTTTCACGGACATCACTGGCCCGTGCGGATGAGAAGGGAAGACCCGTATGGCCGGTGCGCGATGTTTGCGCCCCTTCGATATGCCCTTTGGGTAAAGAAAAAAAGCGGCTTGGTCAATGACATGGGTGCTTTTGTGAACAATCCCGGTCAAGCGTTGCGATTGTTGCATGGATCAGGCGGTATCATGCAGAATTGGCGAATACCCGGCGCGCAGAACCTCTATCAGCGGTTGCGGGGTTAAGACCGTCGCCTTGCCTGACGGTCGGCGAACCTGCGGCTCATAACCCGTTGTTTGGAAGGGAAGAAGGTGATCATCCTTGATCAGGTGCGGCGTGTTCTCGTGTAAAACAAAGCTGTCGTTCGGGAGGGTGCCCATTATCGCTTCGTGCCGAATTTGGTTACGCGCCCGGTCAACCCGGCTCAGGTGCAAGCTCTTGTCCATTTCTTTATGATTTACGGTCTGGCCTGCGGCAGAGGCCCAAGCCGCTTTGAACGCGCGATATGCTTCAGGTCGGCAATAGGCACAGGGGCGGTGACCTGCGGCCATGCCGACGGCCTCGTCCAGGAAGAACAGGGGTGTCCAGCCACGTGCGGGCTGAGGGCCGTGATACCGCCCTTTTGGATGGGCCAACGCGCAGATGATCCAGTGCTGGTGTTTCCAACGCGAGTGGCCCATCCGACCGTTCACAAGCGGCAAAGCCCCTCGGTTTCCGGTGAACATGCCGCGTGAAGGTACCGCGACGATATCCCCGGTCGGCAACACGCGATTTTGGAGGGGTTCTTTGGATGACATCTCGCAGTTCAGCGCGCGATCACCTGTGCGCCAGTCAGCTTTGCGGCTTGCCAGGTTTCGCTGTCTTCCACACGTTCAAGCGTGCCACGCAGCGTGATGCGCTCGCCGTCCTCGAAACCGGTTATTGGCTCATCCAACGTGACCTGAAGCGTTGCGCCGTGGTCAACTGAACCGCAGAGCGGGCAGATGCCGGTATCCGAGGATAGGATCAAGTCCTGAACAGTTTCTCCAGGGATCATAGGAATCGCGTATCCGGCAATTTCTACATCTTCCAGCGATTGAGAGAGTGCCGTTGGCCAGCTTTTAATGACGCGATAGCTGTTCTCGGTCACGACCTCTTCAACCTGGATGTCAGACAGCAGCGACCAAATATCCATAGTATTCGTGGCGGCGCTGTTGGCAAACAAGGGTGTGACCTGTGCGCCCAATACAGCGGCCATGGCAATTGAACTCGTCTTCATAACACCTGGCTCCTCTTTCGTTGGGTGGAGTGTGTGAAATGCGCGTGAGAATGAAAAGCAAAACTTTGCGGGTCGGCGGGTTTTCACTGCCGCCCACCTGCGCTGTTGGTCAGACCATCATTTCTTTCGTAGCGGACAATCTCAGCGCGGGATAATCACGTTCAACACGGTCGATATCCCATTGAAGACGCGTCAGAAATACGGGATCCCCATCATTGTCATGCGCAATGTGTTGCTTGTTGGCTTCGACCAGTTTTTCAACCTCGGCTTTATCGCCGAGTATCCAGCGGGCCGATGTGAACTGAGACGCCTCAAACCGGACAGGCAGGCCGTATTCCAACTCAATACGGCTGGCGAGCACTTCGAACTGAAGCGCGCCCACGACACCGACGATGAAGCCGGACCCGATATTGGGCTTGAAGACTTTGGCGGCCCCTTCTTCGGCGAACTGCATCAGCGCTTTTTCAAGGTGCTTGGCTTTCATCGGATCGCCAGCACGTACGCCTTGCAAAAGCTCGGGCGCGAAGGAGGGGATGCCGGTGGCGCGGATCATCTCGCCCTCGGTCAGCGTATCACCGATGCGCAATTGGCCGTGGTTCGGGATGCCGATGATGTCACCCGCCCACGCTTCTTCCGCCAGTTCACGGTCTGAGGCAAGGAACAGCACCGGGTTTGACACGGCCATTGGCTTTTTTGATCGCACATGGGTCAGCTTCATGCCGCGCTTGAAGTGGCCGGACGCCAGCCGCATGAAGGCCACGCGGTCGCGGTGTTTGGGGTCCATATTGGCCTGAACCTTGAAGACGAATCCCGCAACCTTTGTTTCTTCCGGTGCAATCGCGCGCGGATCGGCTTGTTGGGGCTGCGGTTCGGGGCCGTATTTGGCGATGCCGTCCATCAGTTCCTGTACACCGAACGAGTTGATGGCAGAGCCGAACCAGATCGGCGTCATATGACCCTCAAGGACGGATTGCGGGTCCAGCGCGGGCAAAAGCTCGCGCGCCATTTCAACTTCTTCCAGAAATTTCTCGAGCAGATGCGCGGGCACGTGCTGGGCGAGTTTCGGGTCATCGAGGCCTTTGATCTCAACGGTTTCTGCAACCACATTACGGTCGGCGCGATCCATCAGCTCAAGCCGGTCGTTCAGTAGGTCATAACACCCCATGAAATCGCGACCCATGCCGATGGGCCAACTGGCGGGCGACACATCAATGGCCAGATTTTCCTGAATTTCATCAATAATATCAAATGTATCACGGCTTTCGCGGTCCATCTTGTTACAGAAGGTCAGGATCGGCAAATCGCGCAAGCGGCAGACTTCGAAAAGCTTTTGGGTCTGGCTTTCCACGCCCTTCGCTCCGTCGATCACCATCACGGCCGCGTCCACAGCGGTCAGGGTGCGATAGGTATCTTCCGAGAAATCAGAGTGGCCGGGTGTGTCCACTAGATTGAAGCGATACTTGCCGAAATCGAACGACATCGCCGAGGCCGAGACCGAGATGCCGCGATCCTGCTCCATCTTCATGAAGTCGGACCGTGTGCGGCGTGCTTCGCCTTTTGCGCGCACCTGACCAGCCATTTGAATGGCGCCACCGTAAAGCAGAAACTTTTCGGTCAGGGTGGTCTTGCCGGCGTCCGGGTGGCTGATGATCGCGAAGGTGCGACGTCGCGCAATCTCGGGCGGCAATTTGGGGCGATTTGATACGGTGTCTAACATGAGTTGGCATATAGCGACGGGCGCGGGGCGGCGCAATAAGCATGGGCGCTTTCCTCGCCCAAACAGCCCTGTTAGGTTTCAGCCGAACAGGGCGCGCGACGGGCGACGTCAAGAAAAGGGAGAACGTCATGGATCTGGGAATTTCGGGCAAGCGGGCATTGGTATGCGCGTCGTCGAAAGGTTTGGGTTTGGGCTGTGCGCAGGCATTGGCGCGCGAAGGTGTTTCGCTGGTGATGAATGCGCGCAGTGAAGGGCCGTTGCTGGCTGCCGCCCAGAACATCCGTGCGCAAACGGGTGTGGACGTGGTGACAGTTGTTGCCGATGTGACCACGGAAGACGGGCGCGCACGTGTGCTGGACGCCGCAGGCGATGTCGACATCCTTGTGACAAATGCGGGTGGCCCTCCTCCGGGCCTGTGGTCAGATTGGGACCGGGATGACTTTATCGCGGCGTTTGACGCAAATTTGCTGGCGCCGATTGCCCTGATGCAGGCGCTTATCCCCGCAATGGCGGATCGGGGTTGGGGTCGGGTGGTGAACATCACCAGTTTCTCGGTCAAGGCACCGATCCCGGTTTTGGGCTTGTCGAATACTGCGCGCACCGGGCTGACCGGCTTCGTTGCGGGGACGGCGCGCCAAGTGGCCGGGCAGGGCGTGATCATCAACAATCTGCTGCCGGGGATCCATGACACGGACCGGGCCGCCGCACTGGATAAAGGTGTGGTAGAGGCGCATGGCGGGTCGGTTGACGAGGCGCGCGCGGCCCGTGCGGCGACGATCCCTGCCGGACGTTATGGCACGACCGAGGAATTTGGCGCGACCTGCGCCTTCCTGTGTTCGCAACATGCGGGCTTCATGGTGGGACAGAATGTGCTTCTAGATGGCGGCGCGGTCAACGCGACGTTCTAGAGGCATGGTCCGGGGTATTTTTGGCTCTTGCCCTCGTGGATTTGATGGGCAACTTTGCCGCCGAGAACCGGGCAAAAACGACGGTCAGACAATTAAAGGAGAGGCGCGATGCAGATGAACAAACTGGCAGGCGGCAAGCTTGAGGTCAGTGCGCTGTGCCTGGGGTCTATGCTGTGGGGCTCCACCAACACCGAGGCCGAGGGTCACGCGCAGATCGACATGTCTCTGGATCATGGCATCAACTTCATCGATACCGCCGAGATGTATCCGGTGAACCCGATCAAGGCGGAGGCCTGCGGGCGCTCGGAAGAAGTGATTGGCAGCTGGATTGCCAAAAGCGGTCGCCGGTCCGACGTGGTGGTGGCCACCAAGGTTTCTGGTGACAATCCCGGATGGAAACGCGGTGGCAAGGGATATACGGGCGCGATCATACACGAGGCGGTTGACGACAGCCTGACCAAGCTAAACACCGATTATATCGACCTTTATCAAACCCATTGGCCCATTCGGGGCAGCTATGCGTTTCGCCAAAACTGGACCTTTGATCCGTCTGGCCAGAACCGGGACGAGGTCGAAGCCCATATGCGCGACGTTCTAAGCGCGATGATCGACGTGGTGAAGGCCGGCAAGGTGCGCCATTTCGGGTTGTCCAACGAAAGCGCATGGGGCACCGCGCAATGGCTGCGGATTGCACGCGACATGGGCGCGCCGGAAGTGATCTCTGTTCAGAACGAATACAGTTTGATGAACCGTTTGGCAGACACGGATCTGGCGGAGTTGTGCATGAATGAAGACGTGCGCATTCTGTCCTATTCGCCTTTGGCCACAGGGCTACTGACCGGGAAATATCAGGGCAACGCAGTGCCCAAAGGGTCGCGTCTGGATCTGTCGCCCGGTCTGGGTGGCCGCTGCACACCGCGCGCCTTTGACGCCGTCGATGCCTATCTGGCCGTTGCCAAGAAACATGGGCTGGACCCGGTGCATCTGGCGCTGGCCTTCTCGGTCTCGCGACCGTTCATGGGGTCGACGATTTTTGGGGCGTCATCCATGGAGCAATTAACCCGTGTGTTGGACGGCAAAGACCTCACGCTGTCTGCCGAGGTCCTGAAAGACATTGATTTGGCCCATCGCGCCCACCCGATGCCGTTCTGATGTGAAGCACAAGCGACCGCCTGTGTCATTGGCGGGGTCCTACAAGCCAAAAAAGTGAACCCGAACCGGAAGGAGCACGCCATGAAGCGGCGGCAGGTATTGAAAACAGCGGCAGCCTTGGCTGTTGGCGCGGGCATGACGGCTTGCGTTGGTGGCGGTGGCTCCGGTGTCGAGTTTCACCGCAGCAGCAGCCGGACGCTTGGCTCGACCACGCGGTTCGATGCGGCCCGTTTTGCCGGGCGCTGGGTGATCCGGGGCGAGTTCGTCTATCCGGGCGAGCGGCCATCCTTCGGGGCCGTCACCTTTTCCGAAAGCGGTGGCGTCATTACCGGGCTGGACGTTTATGGCCCGGGGGGACTGCTGGATCGTTACCCGGCAAAACAACCTGCGGTTGGCCGCATTTCGGTCGGGACTGCCCCATTTGACACGCAGTATTGGGTACTGTGGGTTGATGCGGATTATCGGACCGCAGCTATCGGCACGCCGTCTGGCAGCTTTGGCTGGATTATCGACCGGAACACGTCCGGCGGCGAGGATCGCATCAAGGCGGCCAGCGACGTGCTCGGCTTTAACGGTTATGACCTGTCGCGGCTGCAAATCCGTTAGGATCGCTGGCGTTTTAAGGCAGGTCATGCCAAAGGGTGTCCATGCAAGCTTGGATCCCCATCACCATCGCGGCGGCGTTTTCGCAAAATCTGCGTTTCATGCTGCAAAAGCGGCTGAAGGACACGCGCCTGTCCTCGACCGGGGCGACGCTGGCGCGGTTCGTCTATTCTGCGCCGTTGGTGGCGCTGATCCTCGTGGTTTACCTGTCTGCAACCAACCAAAGCGCGCCGGTACCGGGGGGGCGGTTTTTCCTGTTCGCCTTCACAGGCGGCATCGCCCAGATCCTGGCCACGATCTGTGTCGTGGCGTTGTTTGCCGAACGTAATTTCGCTGTTGGCATCACGTTCAAAAAGACCGAAGTCGTCTTGACCGCCCTTGTTGGTTTGGCTGTTCTTGGCGAAGGCGTCGGCTTTGCTGGCGGTTTGGCCATCGCCGTGGGGTTCATAGGGTTGATCTTGTTGTCAGACCCGCCCGAGGGTGGCAAGTCAGGCTGGAAGCGCTTTTTCAACCGGGCGGCGGCGCTGGGGCTGGGGGCAGGGTTCCTGTTCTCGGTGTCGGCTATCGGGTATCGCGGGGCGGCGTTGTCGCTTCCGGCACAGGATGTGATTGCGCGGGCCGGATTTACCCTTGCCGTTGTTACAGCGTTTCAATCCACCGTCATGTTGATCTGGATGTCCTTGCGCGAGAAGGGCGAAATCACACGGGTCTTCGCCGCGTGGCGTGTGGGCGTGCTGGTAGGCCTCAGCTCGATGATCGGCAGCTTTTGCTGGTTTACCGCCTTCGCATTGCAAAACGCTGCGCTGGTGAAGGCACTGGGGCAGGTCGAGCTGCTGTTTTCCTATGCGGCCACGCTGTTTGTGTTCCGCGAAAAGGTCACGGGGCGCGAATATGCCGGCACGGCGTTGATCCTCGCCTCTGTTCTGGTTCTGGTGCTATTTCTAAAATAGCTGTCAGCCTGCGGCGGTCAGCGGGCCAACACCGCCCAACCGTTCAAACAAGCTTTCTTCATCGGTGTTGTTGAAAAAAGGCACCTGTGCGGGGGCACCCAGTTCCGGCAGATTGCCGACAATCTCGGCCAGCACAACTTCGGTGATGAAGGGCAGGTCAAAGCGGCGCACGTCATCCAAGGGGATCCATTGCAAATGGCTCAGCTCGTCCGAGGCGCGCGAGAAATCGTCGATATCACTGTGCAGCTCGTCGGCGTCGACGGCGAAGAACCGGGCGTCGAACCGACGCGGGCGACCTTTGGGGGTGATGGCCCGAAAAACAAAGGCCATGCCGCGGGCGGACGGGATCAATCCTGCATCTGCAAATGCTTCCCAACCTTTGGGGGCGTCTCCAGCCCAGTCGCCGGGTGCGGCCAGCATCTGGCCGGTTTCTTCCCACAACTCGCGAATGGCGGCCACCAGAAGGGCAGACGCAATCGACGGGTCGGCGTGTTCACCAAGCCGCGTCAGGCATGGCTCGGCCCCGCCCTCGGCCAGAGGAACTTGGCTGTCGGTTCGATCAAGCGCGCCGCCGGGAAAAACAAACTTGTTTGGCATGAAGGCCGCCTTGGCCCCGCGCTGACCCATCAGCACCTGTGGCCGTGTGGCCTTGTCGCGTATCAGGATCACTGTCGCCGCATCCCGGATGATTTTCGACTTGTCCAACATCTTATCCATCAGTTTGCCCCTTTTTGCCGCCGATTTGCTGCAAAACCGTGCGATCGCTTGGCCCATTGGAACCCGACCATCAGGCCTTTGAAGCGCGGCAGCAGGTACAGGGACGCGGCCACTGTGCCCACCGTAAAAATCGAGGCCAGCACCATCGGATCCTGAACGAAATTCACATAGGTGATGTGCAGCATAGGTGCCATCAGGTGGCCGACCACAAGGATCGTCAGATAAGCAGGGCCATCGTCAGCGCGCTGGTGAAACAGCTCTTCGCCACACACAGTGCAGCTGTCCTGCACTTTCAAATAGCCTTGAAACATTTTTCCGGTGCCACAGCTGGGGCAACGCTTGCGCCAGCCTTTCTTGATCGCGGGTTTCAGCTCGCGCTCCTGCCCGTCATCGGCAATTGGTTGGGCGTTCATTGTCATCACGTCGGTCATTCATGTTTCCTTTGTCGCGCACCCGTCCATCCTAAGGACTGAACCGCGGAAAACCATGCCGCGTATCGCTCTTGCGGCGGGATGTCGCGATTTTTTTGCCAAATCCGCGACGGAAACCGCAACCTGCCGCGTTCAATGGGTATGACGCCGGACAGATACAGGCTCGGCGCGAACAGGCAAGGAAAAAGGAACACACTATGACTTTGACGAAAAAACGCACAGCAACGGCCATCGCACTGGCACTGGGTGCAGCTTTGACGATTGGCACCACTGCCGCAATGGCATTTGGTGGCAAAGAGGGTCGCGGTATGCAGAGTCGTCACGGCGGCTTCATGCAAATGGAATTTGCGGATCTGGACATGGATACCAACGGCCAGATCACCGCTGAAGACCTGCAAGCGCATGCTGCTGCTCATTTCTCGGCGACTGATACAGACAGTGATGGCGAATTGTCGGTCGAAGAGATGCAGGCGCATCGCGCTGCAATGATGGCCGAGCGTCAGGCCAAGGCGGGTGGTCAGGAAAAGGGCAAAGGCCCGATGGCCGAAAAGCGCATGGGCTGGATGATGGAAAAAATGATCGCCAAGCGCGATACGAATGGCAATGGCACGCTGAGCCTTGATGAGATGATCCCGGATCAGGCCCGAATGGATCGCATGATCGACCGGTTTGACACCGACGATGATAATGCAATTTCACAGGCCGAATTTGATGAGGCACAAAAAGAAGCCTTCATGCGTGGTCACGGCAAAGGTGGTCATGAACGCGGCGGCCATGGCAAAGGCGGCGACGGCAAGCGTAACGGCGGATAAGGATCGCCCGTGCCCCCGCATCATGCGGGGGCTACCGCGCCCGTTGTCACTGGGTGGCAGAGGGGCTAGGCAGGACGAATGGAAATGGCCTTGGACGCGTATTCAGAAGCGACGGATGATGCGCTTCTCGTTTTATACGGGAACGGTGATCCGATGGCGGCTGAGCTGCTGACCCGCCGGCTCGCGCCGCGGGTTTTGGGCTATGCTGCGCGTCTGCTAGGTGGCGACAGGGCCGAGGCTGAGGACGTGACCCAAGAGGCCATGTTGCGCCTTTGGAAGATCGCGCCGGATTGGCGCACCGGCGAGGCCAAAGTGTCGACCTGGTTGTTTCGGGTGGTGTCAAACCTGTGCACTGACCGATTGCGCAAGCGGCGCACGGTCGACATCGACGCCATCGAAGAACCAGCCGATGACACGCCGGGCGCTGTTGATCGGATGATCCAGGCGGATCGGGCAGCTGCATTGCAAGCTGCGCTGAACGATCTGCCAGAGCGCCAACGGATCGCGGTCACCCTGCGCCACATCGAAGGGGAAGCAAACCCCGAGATTGCGCAGATTATGGACATCAGCATCGAAGCGGTCGAAAGTTTGACCGCGCGGGGCAAGAAAGCGCTTGCGACAGCATTGGCAAGCCAGCGAGAGGAGTTGGGATATGGCAAAGACTGACAAGACCATGTTGGATGATCAGGCATTGGAGGTGTTTTTCGACGCGTCCCGGTCTGATGCCGCCATGCCGTCCGATGCCCTTGTGTCGGCGATCCTTGCCGATGCGACACAGCACCAGCGGCAACCAGAGGCTGCTTTTGCCGACGTTCGCGAAGATCGCGCGCGACGGGGCGGCTGGGCGAGCCTGATCTCGGCGATTGGCGGCTGGCCCGCCCTGACTGGAATGGCCACGGCGACCGTGGCCGGTGTCTGGATCGGGTTTGCCGCTCCCGCACAGCTTGAGACGATTTCGGGCGGGTTGATCCTGACCGGTGACTACACCCTAGCCGAGGAAACTTATGCGCTGGAGGATCTCGTCCCCAGCTATCTGGGCACCAATATTTTGATGGAGGAAGAGGGATGAGCGAGCCCACACATCCGCCCGTAGCCAAGTCAGGCGCAAAACCACGAAAATGGCCGCGCATCCTTCTAGCCGTGTCTCTCACCTTCAACCTCTTGGTGGTCGGGCTTGTGGCCGGGGCCAATTGGGGCGGTCACTGGGATCATGGCTTTGATGCCCACGGCCCCAACCGGGGCGCGATCCGCGACCTGGGGTTCGCGCCACTGGCCAGCGCTTTGGATCGGTCGGACCGGCGACAAATCGGCAGAGTTCTACGTGATCGGAGCGGTTCATTCTCAGAAAACCGCCGCGCTTTGGCAGAAGAATTCCAGTCCATGCTGACCGTGTTGCGTGCTGATCCGTTTGACGCGGGCGCCCTGCTTTCGATCATGGACCAACAATCTGAACGGCAGCGCCAACGCGGCGGTCTTGCCCGGTCGGTGCTGGTCGAGCGGATCGAACAGATGAGCAGCGACGAGCGCTTGGCCTTTGCCGACCGTATTGAAGGGTCGATCCGGAAAAGGGCGCGCTGAGTCAGGCCGCGTCCGAGACAAACGTGACTTGATTTCGCCCGTCCGACTTGGCGCGGTAAAGCGCTTGGTCGGCAAATTGCAGCAACTCATGCGCCGTCCCTGACACACCCATCGCGTCGTCAGCCACCGCAACCCCGATCGACAAGGTCACCGTGATGCAGTCGGGTCTGCCACCTGTTGCGATCGGATGGTCGCCGACCGCCCGGCGCAACCGCTCGGCCATCGTCTGAGCCTGCGCGCGCGAGACACCGGGTAATGCGATCAGAAACTCCTCGCCGCCATATCGCGCCAGCAGGTCCATCTCGCGCAGATTGCGTTTCAGGCGGGTGGCCACTTCGACCAACACCTCGTCGCCGACCGGGTGGCCAAACTGGTCGTTGATGGATTTGAACCGGTCAAGATCCAAAACCATCACCGCATAGGTCTGGCCATTGCTGCGCGACTCGCGGTCCAACCGGTCCAGATAGCTTTGTGCAAAGCGACGGTTGTGCAGGCCGGTCAACGGATCACGGACGGCCAGCGCCAAGCTTGTATCAAAGCTTTTTCGCAGGTCGTCGCCTTCAAACTTTCGGGCCAGCAGACGGGTCAGACGTACCGCGAGTTCACGGGCATCAAAGCCCGGTCGCAGCACAGCATTTGCCCCCAGATCAAGCGCCATCGAGCTGGGCGAGGGGGCTTCGCCGCAATCTTGCACAACAATGACGGCGTGGCGGGTTGTCTGGCGCGATCTCAATTCGCTAACCAGCCGCAGGCCATCTGACGTCTCGCTCAGGGTTGAGGCGATGACAAAGGCGTCAGGGACACCGCCCAACGCGCTGATATCTTCCAGCGCCTGAGATTGTGTCATGATATCAATTCGGTGGCGAATTTCGGTTGCCAGATGCATGCGCCAGAAAATGCCGGTCTCGGCATCCGGGGCAATCAGCGCGACGCGGGCGTGACGTTCAAACAGGGCAGGCGCTTCAGCGCATCCGAAATCGCGCGAGAGATCGCGCCGCCGCAACACTTCGTCCTCGGCCCCACGCGCCCGGATCAGGTTCCGCACCATTGCCATCAGCGTGGCTTCGTTCAACGGTTTGGAGAAAACGTCATCCGCGCCGGCCATGATCGCTTCCAGTCTCGCAGGCTGATCATCCTGATCTGACACCATGATTATCGGGATCGAACCAAGCGCTTCATCCGCCTTCAATTGCCGACAGGTCGACAAACTGCAGTCGGTGCGGCCCCGACCGAGAATTATCAGGTCGGGCCGGGTCTCACGCGCCAGTGCAGCCACGTCGGCGCATCGGTCCGCCTGAATGACCTCGTAACAGGCGACGGTCAGTTTGACCTTCAACACGATGCGATTGGTCGCAAGGTCATCCGCGATTAGGATTCTCTCACTCATATCGTCAACTCGCCCTTGTCATTGTGCCTAATTGAATGGTCTGGTCATTTTGCTGCCAGATTGGTTAAGAAAACCTTTCTGTTTGTTAAGGAGAATGAGGATGAAGCTGGAAAAGGCCGAGGCCACGGCCCTGAACGTGTTGGGATGGCTTGTCTCAGACGACGAGCTTTTGCCGGTTTTCATGGGGTCAACCGGCGTCGATCAGGACACGCTGCGCCAAGGTGCTGGCGACGCGGCGTTTCTGGGCTCGGTGCTGGATTTCCTATTGATGGATGACGCTTGGGTGGTGCGGGTTTGCGATGCGCTGAATATGCCTTATCAGGAATTGTCAGCGGCACGCCAAGCCCTTCCCGGTGGGGCACAGGTTCACTGGACCTGAAAAGAAAATGTTCAATCGCCAATGCGATACAGCAGAATTGGAAAGAGAATCCATGCCAATCGACGCCCTTTTATTTGACAAAGACGGCACATTATTTCTGTTTGAAGCGACATGGGAAGGTTGGACGCAGGCCGTGCTTTTGCGCCTGACCGAAGGGGATATGGATCGCGCTCGTTTAATCGGAGCCGACATCGGGTATGATGTCGACGCGCGAAGCTTTCAACCAAACAGCGTCGTCATCGCGGGCACCCCAACCCAGATCGTCGCAGCACTTCGGCGGCATGTTGCCCATTCCGCCGATGAGTTGGAAACACTTCTTAATGAAGAGGCCGCGGTGGTCCCGCAAATTCAGGTTGTAGCTCTGACCTCGTATCTCGACGCGTTGCGTGGGCGCGGATTGAAAATTGGCCTTGCCACAAATGATGCTGAACGCCCTGCGCGCGCGCATTTGGACGCGGCCGGTGTCACGGGGTTGTTCGATTTCATTTCCGGATACGATAGTGGTCACGGTTCGAAACCCGAACCTGGTCCCTGTCTGGCTTTTGCGGTCGCGACCGGTATCGCACCCGATCGCATCGCTATGGTTGGCGACAGCCTGCATGACCTGCACGCCGGGCGGGCGGCTGGCATGAAGACCATTGCAGTTCTGACAGGGCCTGCGAGCAAGCAGGAGTTGGCTCCATTTGCCGACGTTGTTTTGGACGACATCGGGCAGATTCCCCTCTGGCTTGATTCAGCGCAGCGCTAAGCAGGGACCGCCATCAGATCGTTTGTGCATTTCCGGTTTGTTTACACTCGGCTGCTAACGTGGCGGGTGAAACGAGTGTGCAATGACAATACATGGTCTGATTTTTTGGTGTTTTGAAGGGTTTCTCATATTCACGTATGGGATCGCGCACTGGCGTGATATCATGTGCGAACTGGACCTTGGGCATGACAGCTTCGAACCTGTGTTTCGGTATGATGTCGATGTTGCCAATCGTTTGGTGGCAGTGGCCGCTCAAAAACTGGACAAACCGTCGGACACATTACTCGAAGATTTTGGAACCTTCCTCGTGACCGACGCTCGGGTCGAACGGGTTCGGCGTCTGCTACGTTTTGGTGGCGTGAACTATACGGATTTTCTTCATTCACTCGAAGACCTTAGGGGGCGGGCGCAACTTGCCGTTCCCGATCTCGATCTGCCGGCAATCGAATTGGACGAGATCTCAACTGAAGAGTTTGAAGTTACCTGCTTTAGCGCATCACATGGCATGGGTTTTGTTCTGCTGGGCGTCCTTCGTGCCCTTGCCGACGATTACGGCGCCCTCGCTTTTTTGGAACACCTTGGCCGCAACGATCAAAGTGAAACAATATCGGTAAGGCTGCTTGAGATACGCCACGGCGAAGGGCGCGCCTTTCACCTTGCTGCTGCGAGCGTGTCATGACACCCGATACCTCTATTCCAATAGCGCTGCATACACTCGACCAGATGATGCCGATGCACTTGCTGCTCGACGATGGCGCGCGCGTCAGTCATGCAGGCCCCACAATTGTCAAAATCTTCGGCGGTGAATTGGTCGGGCGCAGCGCGTTTTCCCTATTCGAACTTCGGCGCCCTCGGGTGGTTCGGTCTATGGACGATGTGCGGGCTATGGGCGACGCCAAGGTGTATTTGCGCCTGAAAGACGGATCAGGCACTACGATGGTGGGCGCTGTGGCCGTACTACCTGGCAGCAACCAGGTGCTGATGAACCTTTCCTTCGGCTATTCCGTGGTCGATGCAGTTGCCCGCTATCAGCTTGCTGGTTCGGATTTCGCGCCCACCGATCTGACCGTCGAAATGTTGTACTTGATGGAAGCAAAAACAGCGGCGATGGAAGCAACCACCCAACTCGCGCACCGCCTCCATGACGAAAAGGCGGAAGCGCAGGTTGAAGCGATGACAGACGGGTTGACCGGCCTGCATAACCGACGCGCCTTTGACGCCAATCTTAACCGTCACATTGGGAAAGGCGGTGTATTCTCGCTGATGCATATCGACCTCGACTTTTTCAAAGCGGTGAATGACACACTCGGTCACGCGGCAGGGGATGCCGTCTTGCGCGAAGTCGCACGCGTCTTGACGGATGAGACGAGAGAATCGGACATGGTTGCGCGGGTCGGCGGCGACGAGTTTGTCATTCTTTTTGGACGCTTAGCGGAAGAGGACGTCTTGGAAAGCATCGCGACGCGGATCATCTCGCGGCTTGAGTGTCCGATTGCATTTGCCGGGCAGGAGTGCCGAATTTCAGCCAGCATCGGCATTGCGCGCAGCAATGACTATAACCCAGCGACGGCGGATCAGATGGCCGCCGACGCCGATCTGGCGCTTTACATGTCCAAAGACAGGGGCCGCGCCTGCATGACTCTTTTCCGACCGGAGTTTCGCCAGTCGGCGCAACAGGCTTAGCACAGCCTTCACGTCGTATCTGGCGAAACGTCGCCTTGAGCCTGTGAACGTCGAAAGGATGCCGTTTGCATGGCTTGGGCCCGATATCGGGAGCGCAGAAATTCATCCAGCAGGTGCCTTTAGGCGCGCTCCTGTCGGCAGAGCGGCATAAAAATCGCGATCAAAGTCAAATTGATCGGACTGTTTTTTCGGCATGTAGGGGAAGAAGTGGCAGCCCGTAGGGGAATCGAACCCCTCTTTCCAGGTTGAAAACCTGGCGTCCTAACCGATAGACGAACGGGCCACTCTGTCGGTGAGGGGGTTTTTAGGAGAAAGGTTCGAGCCGTGCAAGAGGGATTCTCAGCTTTTTTGAAAAAACTGGAAGGCCCATGAAAATCAGGCTTTTGCCGCGTCTTCTAAGCGTAATTGAGGGCTGGTACGACCCTGCCATTGGTTGATTTCGAGTCGTCCCGCCAAATGGAACCGTTGACCCCCATGCTGTTCCAGTGCCGGGCCAAGCGGGCCATCAAATGCCCCGAAAGCGATGGCGTCGATACGGGTGCCAAGCCCGTCTCCGAAACTGACCTTCAGATGGCTTTGGCCAACCCGTTTTGCAAACAGAATCTGAACCTCGGGAAAGGCGAACCGAGGGGCGGGCGCAGACGCGCCAAACGGTCCCGCTTGTTCCAGCGTTTCGATCAATTCAACTGTCGCGGCTGACGGCATCAACAGCGCGTCAATCTTCAGATCGGCCGCGCCCAGGTCACCTGCACCTTGTTTGGCGAGCAGCTCTGACAAGCGCGCCATGGCAGGTTCCAACTGATCCCGCGTCAGGCTGAGCCCGGCAGCCATCTTGTGACCACCGCCCTTGGTGATCAATCCGTCGGCCGCAAGCCTTTGGATCGCCGCGCCTAGGTCGATGCCCGAGACGGATCGCCCGGATCCTTTGCCGTCCTCGCCGTCGAAGCCAATCACAACAGCTGGCCGATTGGCGGCTTCCTTTAAACGGCTTGCTACAATACCGACCACGCCGGGATGCCAGCCATCTGCGGCGGCCCATACCAAGGGTGCTTGCAGGCCGCGTGCTTCCGCCTGTTCCATCGCCGCGTCTTGCACACGGGCCTCAATTTCGCGGCGCTCAGCATTGAGTTCATTCAGCTTTTCGGCGATAGACCGCGCTTCGTTCATGTCCGTTGTAGACAATAGTCGCGCACCAAGGTCGGCCTTTCCGATCCGGCCGCCCGCATTCACACGTGGCCCCATCAGATAGCCAAGATGATAGGCTCGGGGCGCTTCGTTCAACCCTGCGACGTCGGCCAACGCAACCATTCCTGGGCGGTTGCGCCGCGCCATGATTTTCAAGCCCTGACGAACCATTGCGCGGTTTGCGTCGGTCAACGGGGCCACGTCGGCCACCGTGCCAAGCGCCACGAGGTCCAGCATTGAAATCAGGTCGGGACCCGCGCGTTCTGCATCGCGCAGCAGGCGTCCGAGTTCCACGAGCAGTAAGAAAACCACGCCAGCGGCACACAGGTAACCGGGTGCATCAACTTCGTCTTGCCGGTTCGGGTTCACCACCGCGTTTGCATCTGGCAAGACCTCGCCGCCAAGGTGGTGATCCAGCACCACGACATCCGCCTTTTTGGCGCGCGCCGCCGCGATGGGCTCAAAGCTGAGCGTGCCGCAATCGACGCAGATGATCAGGCTGTGGCGCTGCGCCAATTCTTCCATCGCGGGCGTGTTTGGACCATAGCCTTCGTCAATACGGTCCGGGATATAAAGCGTGACGTCACGACCAAAATGGCGAAACCAATCGATCAGAAGGGACGCCGACGTTGCGCCATCGACATCATAATCGGCGAAAATGGCGACCTTTTCGTTCTGGTCGAGCGCTTGCAAGATACGGGCCGCGGCGGCCTCCATATCTTTCATTTTTCGCGGGTCGGGCAGAAGGTCGCGCAGGGTTGGGTCAAGGAACCCCGGGGCGTCCGCTGCTTGCAGGCCGCGCCGGGCCAGCACTTTGCACAACGGTGCGGGCAGGTCGGTTTGCTGCACCAAAGCTTCGGCCTGACGGTCGATCTCGGTTGTGGGACCCACCCAGCGGCGACCTGTGATCGAGCTGTCGACCCCTAGAAAGCTGTTCATGCCATCACCTCGTCGGTCGTGCAGACATGGGCGAATTCGCCGTTCAGGTGATCGAGCGCTGCGGTGTGGATCTCTTCTGCCGTCGGTCCATCGCTCGCGCGCCATCCCGCGTTTGCGTTCCCGGTAAAAGCTGCGCAGGCGTCGTGGGGCAGGGTGACCTGAAAGCCTAGGTTTGCGGCCATACGCGTGGTGGTCGAGACGCAATGCGGCGTGGTCAACCCGCAGATCACGACCGCGGTGATGCGCGCCTTGTGCAACTGGTCTTCCAAATCCGTTCCGATGAAAGCCGAGTTCACGTTTTTCGTCAGGACCGGTTCCTCGGCAAGAGGGGTGACTTCGGGTTTGAAATCAATTGCGCCGCCGGTTGGGTTCAACGGGCTTCCGGGGGTCACAGACAGGTGCTGAACGTGAAAAACGGGCCAGTCGTTCGCCCGCCAATGGGTCAGTAGTCGGGCGGCGTTCGCCTCGGCTTGCGGGTTGTTGCGGGCGCCCCAGACGGGGTCATCAAACCCTTTCTGGATGTCGATCAGGATCAGCGCCCGGCTTTCTGTCATCAGCTGGCCGAAACAGGGTTGCGATAGATCATGCGGCGTACGGAACCGGTTTTTGACCGCATCAGCAGGGTTTCTGTGGTCAGAAAGCCCGGTTCGCGTTTGATGCCTGATACAATCGAACCATCGGTGACGCCCGTTGCGGCAAAGATCACATCTGCGGTGACCATTTCATCGCGGGTATAAATGCGGTCCAGATCGGTGATGCCGGCTTTGGCTGCGCGGCCACGTTCGTCATCATTGCGGAAGGTCAACTGACCCCACATCTGACCACCCATGCATTTCAGAGCCGAGGCCGCCAGCACGCCTTCAGGCGCGCCGCCGCTGCCCATATACATGTCGATGCCGGTGATGTCGGCTTCGGCACAGTGGATAACGCCTGCCACGTCACCATCGGTGATCAGGCGGATCGCCGCACCGGTTGACCGGATGCCTTCGATCATTTCCTCGTGGCGCGGGCGTTCCAGCACACAGACGGTGATATCGGCCATTTTGCATCCGCGTGCCTTGGCCAATGCCTTGACGCGTTCAGCGGGGGACATCGCCATGCTGACCACATCCTTCGGATAACCCGGCCCAATCGCCAGTTTCTCCATATAAACATCGGGGGCGTGCAGCAATGTGCCGCGCGGGGCCATGGCAATGACGGTCAGCGCATTGGGCATGTCTTTTGCGGTGAGCGTGGTGCCTTCCAGCGGGTCCAAAGCGATGTCCACGGCGGGGCCTTCACCGGTGCCGACCTCTTCGCCGATATAGAGCATGGGGGCTTCGTCACGTTCACCTTCGCCAATCACCACGGTGCCGTGGATTTCGAGAAGGTTCAGTTGGTCGCGCATCGCGTTCACGGCAGCCTGGTCTGCGGCCTTTTCATCGCCCCGTCCCACAAGGGTGGCGCTGGCCATCGCGGCGGCTTCAGAAACACGAGCCAGACCCAGCGAAAGCATGCGGTCCTGGAAAACGACTTTATCGGCCATGATGGGCAATCCTTACTTAAATTGGTTGATCACGGGTTTAGTGCCCGGGCGGGGCAGGGGCAAGGGATTTGGTCGGTTTTTGCCTGTTTAGACGGTGCGTGCGTCGCGACTTCGGATGAGGCCCTGAAACAGAAGCGCGATCATCGTGCCGTTCAGAAGATGCCAGATGAAATGGGTGCCGAGCGGCCAGATGGCACATAGGTGCATATCAAGGGTGCGCAGGGTCAGCGAGACCATGAAAGTCGCTGTGGCTGCGGCTACCCAAGGCGCAATCGGGTGCCCCTTGCGGTGGCTGAGAAAGGCGAAGGCCAGCAATGCGAGTACCGCAGGCAGGTACTGCTCGGATCCGTTCAGCAAAGTGTTTGCGGGTTCTTCGGCGTGGCTATGTGTGTGGGTGATCTCGGGTTGTCCGGCGATAGCTTGGTTGTCGGCCCCGTCGCCTCCGAAGGCAAATAACAGGGCAAAGACGGCGACCACCACAGCCAGCCCAATGCCAATACGACCAGGCCGCACGCCACCGATCCGGTGGATTGCAACCAGCACAAACAGCAGGACAAAGGTCCAGATCGGGACCACGTCCGCCAATTCGGACCATGTGTTTGCGAATGTATGAAACAGAAAGCTGCCGACCCCGATCATCGCGGCCAGTGCAATCAGGATCACCGTCATCACGTCCGTTCGGTGACGCTTCTTTGCTTCGACCCAACCCCAAAGGGCAGCCCCAATGAAGGACAGGTTCGACAGGGCGTTCAAAGGTTCTGCCCAGAATTCCGGCCCGGTCCGCTCGCAATAGATGTCGATGGCGGCAAGCCAATCCATCGTTGGATCAGACTTCTTCGATGCGAATGGCCACTGGTTCGCCGTCGACCACCCCGGTTTTTGCCAAACCGGCCAACGCCGTATCCAGCGCGTCACGCGTACACTTGTGGGTAACAATCAGCACGGGTGCCAATTTCTGCTGATGGCTGACCTGACGCATCCGGTCGATCGAGATGCCAGCGTCGCCCAGAACCGCAGCGACCTTCGCCAGTGCGCCGGGTTTGTCCAGCAGGATCATGCGCAAGTAGAAGGGGGCAGGCTTCATCGCTTTCACACCCGTCACAGGGCGCAACGTGTCAGCCGGCTGGCCAAATGTCGCGAGTTTAAACCCGCGCGCAATGTCCATCACGTCGCCCATGACCGCGCTGGCGGTTGGCCCTTCGCCTGCACCGGGTCCGCGCAGCACGACTTGTTCAATCGCGTCGCCTTCGACCACCACCATGTTGGTGCCGCCTTCCAGTTGCCCCAAAGGCGAGCCGTCTGGCACAAGGCAGGGGCTCATGCGCTGTTCCAGCCCGCGGCCTGTCATCTGCGCCACGCCCAGCAATTTGATGCGATAGCCCATTTCGGCTGCGTGTTCGATGTCTTCCAGCAAGATACGCTGGATGCCTTCCAGCTCAACCGCGTCGAAATTCACCTGTGTGCCGAAGGCGATGCTGGACAAGATCGCCAGCTTGTGGCCCGCGTCAATCCCACCCACGTCAAGGTTCGGATCGGCTTCCAGATAACCAAGTTCGGCGCATTCCTCGAACAGGGCGTTATAGCCGCGTCCGGTGGCCTGCATTTGCGTCAGGATGTAATTGCAGGTGCCGTTCATGACACCCATGATGCGGGTGATCTCGTTGCCCGCCAGCCCTTCGGTCAGGGCTTTGATGATCGGAATGCCACCTGCAACTGCCGCTTCAAAGCGCAGGCGAATGCCAGCCGCTTCGGCGGCCAGCGCCATTTCCTGCCCGTGATGCGCCAACAGTGCCTTGTTGGCCGTCACGATGTCTTTACCAGCCACAATCGCAGCGTCACAGGCGTCCTTGGCGGGGCCTTCATGGCCGCCCATCAGCTCGACAAACACGTCGATGTCATCGCGTTGTGCCAGCGCGACGGGATCGTCTTCCCACGCATAGCCTGACAGATCGACACCTCGATCTTTGTCACGTGACCGGGCCGAAACAGCGGTGATTACCACGGGGCGACCCGCACGATCTTCCAGCAAGGCTGCCTGACGACGGATGATCTTGATCACGCCGATGCCGACGGTGCCAAGACCTGCAATCCCAAGGCGCAGGGGGCTGTTGTCACTCATGTCGCTCTCCGTCGGCTGTAATGTCATTTGGCGACGTGTAGCCAATGGCTGCGTGCGGTGCAATCCACAGGGGCAAGGTTCGGACAAATTTCTGAGGGGTTTAAGCGGTTCAGGACGCGTCCAGTGCGTCCTTCATCTTATCCTCGGTCATCGGGTCGACCACCGTTGCGCCGCGCAGGGCTTCGGCGCGCGCGCGCAGGTCGGCGGCCCGTGCAGCCAATGCGTCAACGCCGTCATCGGTTTGCTGGGTCTCAACGTTGGCCTGTATTTCGCTGATTGGCACGATTTTTGGAAACGGCGCATTTGCGGCAGCACCAGTTGGGAAATCGGGCGCAGGGGCGCAGGCCACCAGCAGGCTGGGGAAGATCGCGATAAAGGACAAAGCGCGCAGTGGCATCGGGGCGGTCTCCTGTTCGGGCCAAGCGGACTGGGCGATCATAGCTTTCCGCCTGTAGGGCTGCAAGGCGGCGCGTGACACTTTGGGTTGGATTTGAACAATCGTTCAGTTATCACTGCACTATGGCGCGGAAAACCGGATCACATAGCGAAATCACAGGCCCAAAGGTGCGCGAGGCCGCCCTTGCGCTTTTTGCACGGCACGGGTTCGCAGCCGTTTCGATGCGCCAGATCGCGGCAGAGGTCGGCGTGCAGGCGGGCGCGCTTTATCTTTACACCAAAGACAAGCAAAGCCTGCTGTATGATCTGATGCAGGCTCATATGGATGAACTGCTGGGCGCGTGGCAGGTCGAACCCAAAGGCGATGGCGCGTTGTCCCAGTTGGAAGCCTTTGCCCGTTTTCACATCCGCTTTCACCTTGAACGCCCCGATGCGGTATTCATCGCCTATATGGAACTGCGCAACCTCTCGGATGAGAATTTCGCGGCGATCGAGGCGTTGCGCCGCACCTATGAAGGTAAGTTGGAGGCGATCTTGCGGGCAGGCCACGCCGAAGGGGTGATCACCGCCCCCGATGTGCGCCTGACCACGATGGCCTTGATTGCCATGCTGACCGGGGTGAACACTTGGTATCGCGAGGGCGGGCGACTGTCGCGCGACGCGGTGGCCGATATCTATTGGGACATGGTGCGCGGTGCTGTCAGGGCCTGATCCTGTGCGGCGGCCACTGGACTCTGGCAGCCTTCACGCCGATATATAGATCATGTCACTGCCACCCGGTTTCCTAGATGAATTGCGCAATCGTCTGAGCCTGTCACAGGTTGTCGGGCGCAAGGTGATATGGGACCAGCGAAAATCCAATCAGGCCAAGGGTGATATGTGGGCGCCGTGCCCGTTCCATCAGGAAGCCACACCTTCGTTTCACGTCGATGACCGCAAGGGGTATTACTATTGCTTTGGGTGTCACCAGAAGGGTGATGCCATTTCATTTGTGCGCGAGACCGAGAATGTCGGGTTCATGGAAGCGGTCGAGATACTGGCAGGTGAAGCCGGGATGCAAATGCCCGCCCGCGACCCCAAAGCGCAGGAAAAAGCAGATCACCGCACGCTGCTGGCCGAGGTTATGGAGATGGCCGTCAACCATTTCCGGCTGATGCTGAAAACCGGCGCAGGCACTGCGGCCCGTGAATATCTGACGCGCAGGGGGCTGAGTGATGCTGCGCTGGAGCGATGGGAAATCGGCTTTGCGCCCGACGCGTGGCAAGGGCTGTGGGATCACCTGAAGGGCAAGGGGGTCGCCGATGATCTGATCCTTGGCGCAGGTCTGGCCAAACCCAGCACCAAGGGTGGCAAACCCTACGATACGTTCCGAAATCGCATCCTGTTCCCGATCCGCGATGCCCGTGGGCGTGCGATTGCCTTCGGTGGCCGTGCAATGGACCCTGAAGAAAGCGCGAAATACCTGAACTCGCCTGAAACTGAGTTGTTTGACAAAGGGCGCAGCCTTTACAATCAGGGCCCGGCGCGCGAGGCGGCAGGCAAAGGCCAGCCGTTGATCGTTGCCGAAGGTTATATGGATGTGATCGCCCTGTCCGAGGCCGGGTTTGGCGCAACGGTCGCCCCGCTTGGCACGGCCATTACCGAAGACCAATTGCGCCTGCTGTGGCGCATCGCCCCCGAGCCCATTATCGCGCTGGACGGCGACAAGGCCGGGCTGGCGGCGGCCATGCGGGTGATCGACAATGCGTTGCCAATGTTGGAAGCCGGGCAAAGCCTGCGGTTTTCGATCATGCCAGAAGGCAAAGACCCGGACGACCTGTTGAAGGAAAGTGGCCCTAAAGCCATGCAGACGTTGATCGACGCGGCCATTCCGATGGTTGATCTGCTGTGGCGGCGCGAGACGGAAGGCAAGGTTTTCGACAGCCCCGAGCGCAAGGCCGCGCTGGACAAAGATCTGCGTATCGCGATCGCGCGCATCAAGGATCCCTCGATCCGGTCGCATTATGGGCAGGCCATCAAAGACAAACGGTGGGACCTGTTCCGTGCGCGACCCAAAGGGCAGGGTGCAGCACGCGCTCCGTGGAAACCCGGCAAAGGCAAAGGGTGGACACAGACGCCTCCGGTGCAGCCATCGACCAAAAGTTCGCTTCTGGCGACGGCAGATGAACAGGGGCAAGAGGTGCTGCGTGAGGCGGTGATCCTTGCGGTGCTGATCCGACGCCCGGACAAGCTGGAACTGGTGGAAAGCCGGATGGAACGGCTGGAAATGATCGGCCCGGATCATGGCGCATTGCAGCGGGTGCTGTTGCGCCATGCCCATGAAGGGGCCGAAGTGCTGGAACGCATCATCACCGAACGATTGGGGGTCGCCGCCCTTGAAAAACTCTATGCGCTCAACCATGTGCGGATCACACCCGCAATGCGACACCCGGACGATGATGAAACTGTCGAGGCCTGCCTGAATCAGGAACTGATGAAGTTGGAAGCGCTGCGCGGGCTTAAGCGCGAAGTGGCGGATGCGGCCCACGACATGGACACGCTGCCGGATGAGGGCATGACATGGCGGTTGGGGCAGGCGGCCGAAGCGCAGCAGAAAGCGCAACGCAGCCAGACCGAGGACAAAGCCACCTATGAGGTTGCTGATAACGGGACGCTCTTGAACCGCGATGAACGCGATGCGTTGAACAAGCTGTTGGCGCAAATCGACCCCTCAAAGGGGAAAAGGAAATAACAACACCGCCAGAGGGTCTGGTCTTTTGGTAAAGACCCGGCAAAGAATACAGGTTAAATGGGTTGGCGAATCACTGATTCGGGGTGATGATTCGGCCAATCCGAATCACCGACGAGGTGGGGCATCTTTTCGGCCGAAGTCGGAAGCC
The DNA here is from genome assembly GCF_025140835.1 of Aliiroseovarius sp. M344. NCBI lineage: Bacteria > Pseudomonadati > Pseudomonadota > Alphaproteobacteria > Rhodobacterales > Paracoccaceae > Aliiroseovarius > Aliiroseovarius sp. M344. Next base: position 2,052,003 of record NZ_CP081153.1, on the reverse strand, counting down.
TCATAACCGCCAAGCAAAGTGCAAGGAGGGCCCATGGCCGCCAAGGACACCGCCAACGACCGCAAAGACGATCAAGACGACGACGCGATGGGCGACGTAAGCCAGACAGCGGTCAAGAAGATGATCGCTGAGGCGCGCGAAAAGGGCTACATCACTTACGATCAGCTGAACCAGGTGCTGCCGCCCGATCAGGTCAGTTCCGAGCAAATCGAAGATGTGATGTCGATGCTGTCCGAGATGGGCATCAACATCATCGAGGATGAAGAGGCGGAAGAGGAAGAGAAGGGCTCGACCGATCTGGTGACCCAATCAGGTGCGCGCGAAGTCACCGTTGCCACCGCTGAAACCGAAAAACTGGACCGCACCGACGACCCCGTCCGCATGTATCTGCGCGAAATGGGGTCGGTCGAATTGCTGAGCCGTGAGGGCGAGATTGCGATCGCCAAGCGGATCGAAGCTGGTCGCAATACAATGATTGCCGGGCTGTGCGAAAGCCCTCTGACCTTCCAGGCCATCACGATCTGGCGTGACGAACTTCTGAGCGAAGACATTCTTCTGCGTGATGTCATTGATCTTGATGCCACGTTTGGTAACGCGATGGAGGAAGAAGAAGGCACGGAAAGCGTTGCGGGTGCATCTGGCTCTGACGGTGCTGCATCTTCTGACGGCAAGAAAAAGAGCGAACCGGAACTGGACGCGGATGGTAATCCGATTGCCACCGACGACGATGATAACGATGACGAGGATGAAGCCGCCAACATGTCGTTGGCTGCGATGGAAGCTGCGCTGAAACCGCGTGTCCTTGAAACGCTGGAACTGATTGCGCGCGATTACAACAAGCTGTCTGAAATGCAGGACCTGCGGATGTCCGCGACCCTGAACGAAGATGACAGCTTCTCGAAAAAAGCAGAAGGGGCGTATCAAAAGCTGCGCTCTGAAATTGTTGAGCTGGTGAACGAATTGCACCTGCACAACAACCGGATCGAAGCGTTGGTGGACCAGTTGTACGGTATCAACCGACGGATCATGTCGATTGACTCGGCGATGGTGAAACTGGCCGATCAGGCACGGATCAACCGTCGCGAATTTGTCGATGCTTATCGTGGTCGCGAATTGGACCCCACATGGCTTGAAGACATGGCCAGCCAATCGGGCCGTGCGTGGCAGGGCTTTATTGAACGTTCGACTGACAAGGTCGAACAGTTGCGCAGCGACATGGCGCAAGTGGGTCAGTATGTCGGCGTCGACATCCCGGAATTCCGCCGCATTGTACAGCAGGTTCAGAAGGGCGAAAAAGAGGCGCGTCAGGCCAAGAAGGAAATGGTCGAAGCCAACCTTCGCCTCGTGATTTCAATCGCCAAAAAGTATACTAACCGCGGCCTGCAATTCCTCGACCTTATTCAGGAAGGCAACATTGGCCTGATGAAGGCGGTCGACAAGTTTGAATACCGCCGTGGGTATAAATTCTCGACCTATGCGACGTGGTGGATCCGTCAGGCCATTACCCGTTCGATCGCGGATCAGGCCCGCACGATCCGTATCCCGGTGCATATGATCGAGACGATCAACAAGCTGGTGCGCACTGGTCGCCAGATGTTGCACGAAATCGGTCGCGAGCCGACGCCAGAAGAGTTGGCCGAAAAGCTGCAGATGCCGCTTGAGAAGGTTCGCAAGGTGATGAAGATCGCCAAAGAACCAATCAGCCTTGAAACCCCGATTGGGGACGAAGAAGACAGCCAGCTGGGTGACTTCATCGAGGATAAGAATGCCGTGCTGCCCTTGGACAGCGCCATACAGGAAAACCTCAAGGAAACCACGACCCGCGTGCTGGCGTCGCTGACTCCGCGCGAAGAACGCGTGCTCAGGATGCGTTTCGGTATCGGCATGAACACCGACCATACGTTGGAAGAGGTGGGGCAGCAGTTCAGCGTGACCCGCGAACGGATCCGCCAGATCGAGGCGAAGGCGCTGCGCAAGCTGAAGCACCCCAGCCGGTCGCGGAAATTGCGGTCCTTCCTGGATCAGTAAGATAGACGCTTAGGAAGGCGCTTTTTAGCGCCTTCTTATTCAGCGGCTACGAATTCGGTAGTGTTCTCAAAAAGGTCTTTGATTTCTTTGATCGCACCGGCAGCCCCCGCTATCGCTGCAATCGACCCAAGGACCGAATTAACAAGCGATAGCAAATACTTAATGGCTTTCACAGCTTGCTTCCTGACTTCCTTCGCGATGAAGTTTATGCCGGTCATCTTTGCATGCAATGAATGGCCGGTCAGCCCATGCTCGTGGAGTTGTTCTGGTTGAGCGTCGCGAATTTGACCGGGTAGGATTTTAAAAGATGACTTCGTTTCTTTGTCAAAGGCGGACAAAATAGTCATCTGTATGTCGTAACTGTATGTAAGGCCGAAATTTTCCGGTGCTCGAAAAAGATCGCTGAGGAAGCTTTTTAGCTGAGATAGGAAATTACTAATCGTTTCATATGGATTGCTGTCTGGTGCGGTATGAATATCGAATGGCATAGAAAGGTCCTCCTAGTGTTGGTTGCGGAATTTTTTCCAAGTCCAGAGGTTGCAATATGGTCTGCCGGCAACCCGGCAGTTACGCGTTATTGATGCTGGCGATGACCCAAACCTTGGTCGAACATGTTAAAATTTAACAGCCGTCGATCAGCGATAGTTTAGCATATCTGTGCGAGTAATAAAATTTTTCGCACGCGCATCAGCGACGGCGATGTTCGAGTTCGAAGGTCGAATGACGATGTCGGCAGGGCGGTGGTTCAGCCTATCGCCACATTTTTGCCTTTATTTGACCGTGAAGTTTGCTGTTCAGAAGCGGAAACGAATCTCGGTCAATTATGCCGGTTCTGAGCGTGCAGGGGTTCTCGCACCCATCTAATGGAGAAATGCGCGCCCTCCATTCCCCAATGAAATGAAACGCACCGCGGAAACAATCTGTTTTTGTCGATTTGCGCGTGAGGTGACTCGGTTTCCTTTGAATTGGGGCGGAAATGTGGCGATAATATGAACATATTAACTGGTCGCTATGTTTGACCAAAAATACTTTTCTAACTGGGGGGCTATGATGCGTAATTTGGTGGGCGCACACGCATATGAGATGGGCCTTGAGAGGCCAACAATGAATATTCCCAAGCAAATTCAGCTGGCGCAGCGTAATGGCCGGCCGGACGTTCGGTCCGGGCGGCTGGTCGCGCTTTTAAAGCTGGAAACGCGGCGGAAGGATGGGCACGTCGCACGGCGTCCCGCTTTACTTCCGCTATAGGGGACCGCGGTTTCCGGTGCTTTAGGGCAGACCACTCACGCGAACAAAGGCGGATAGGGTGCCGGCCCTGCCGACCTGACTTTGATCGCCTCAGGTGCCGGAAAGCCAAGGATGGGGGCCTTGCGTGTGTTGCGCAGGTGACGTCATATCAGTGCCATGGGACATGGTTTTTTGATCAAGACGCAAGGCCCCGGCCTTTACGAATTCACCACAGATGTGACCAATTGGGTCAGGGACCAGCCGATTGAGGTTGGTCTGTTGACGCTGTTTGTCCGACACACGTCCTGTTCGCTTCTTATTCAGGAAAATGCTGACCCTGAGGTGCAGACCGACCTTCAAAATTTCTTTCACCGTCTGGTGCCGCCGACCTCGGATCCGTCGATGTCATATCTTACACACACTTATGAAGGACCCGATGATATGCCCGCCCATATTAAGGCGGCGATGATGCCCGCAAGCCTGTCGATCCCGATACAGTCGGGGCGATTGGCTTTGGGAACATGGCAGGGGATTTATCTGTTTGAACATAGAAATGCGCCGCACACCCGGCAGGTGGCGGCGCATCTAGGCCCTTAAGGCGCATGGCCCAGAGCGGTAAGCGTTGTCGCTTAGTCCTCCAGAACGAAGGTCACCATCAGGTTCACCTGATAATGGGCAACCTTGCCGTTTTCGACTTTCACGGATTGCTCTTTGACCCAGGCGCTGACGACGTTGCGCAGGGTGTCCGAAGCGCGCTCGACGCCTTTTGCGACGGCATCGTCAAAGCTTTTCGATGAAGTGGCAGAAATCTCGGTTACGCGTGCAACTGACATGTTCAGTCTCCTTTTTGTTGAATTTGCGGCACAGTGCTTCAGTCTGCGCATGGGTTTCAGGGGAAGGGAAATCAAACTTTCCCCCTTGCCCCAACTTATGGCGCATGTTGGGCCGCATATTTCCTACTACACAAGACCTAGAGGCTGGCCTATAGTACCTGTGGATAACTGGGCGAAAGACCCAAAAACCGAGGTCCGAACAGAGAAGAGGAAGGCCGATGCGCTGCCCGTTTTGCGGAAATATTGATACTCAGGTGAAAGACAGCCGTCCGGCCGAAGATCACGTTGCCATACGCAGGCGCAGATTTTGTCCGGCGTGTGGGGGGCGGTTTACAACCTATGAACGTGTGCAACTGCGCGACCTCGTGGTGGTGAAATCAAACGGTCGCCGCGAAGATTTCGACCGCGAGAAGCTGGAACGCTCGATCCGCATTTCGATGCAGAAACGCCCGGTTGAGCCGGAGCGCATTGACCAGATGATTTCGGGCATTGTGCGGCGCTTGGAAAGCATGGGTGAAACCGACATTCCATCAAAAACCATTGGTGAAATTGTGATGGAAAGCCTGGCCCGGATCGACACCGTCGCTTACGTGCGTTTTGCGAGCGTTTACAAGAACTTCCAGGCAGCAGACGACTTCGACAAGTTCGTAAGCGAGCTTCGTCCAGGCGTCGCGCCAGAAGACGAGTGACCCAATCTGACACGCGCTATATGCGTCTGGCCCTGTCGCTTGGGCGACGGGGTCTTGGCCGCTGTGCGCCCAACCCGGCTGTGGGGTGTGTGATCGTCAGGGACGGACGGATTGTCGGGCGAGGGTGGACCCAACCCGGCGGGCGGCCCCATGCGGAAACGGTGGCGTTGGCGCAAGCCGGGGATCAGGCGCGCGGTGCGACCGCCTATGTCACATTGGAACCTTGTGCCCATCACGGACAAACGCCGCCTTGCGCTTCGGCTCTGATTGCGGCGGGGGTTTCGCGGGTGGTTGTGGCCCTTGGCGACCCTGACCCGCGCGTGGATGGCGGTGGTATCGCTGCTTTGCGCGAGGCCGGGCTCATGGTCGAAGTCGGTCTGTGCGCAGACGAAGCCCGCGCCGATCTGGCTGGTTTTCTGACCCGCGTGACGCGAGGACGCCCGATGGTCACGCTGAAGTTGGCCAGTTCGTTTGACGGACGTATCGCAACGGCGTCGGGGGACAGCCAGTGGATCACCGGGGATGAGGCACGCCGCCATGTCCATGCAATGCGCGCCAGTCATGATGCTGTGATGGTTGGGGCGGGCACCGTGCGGGCGGATGATCCGTCGCTGACCGTGCGTGGGCTTGGTGTTGAACATCAGCCGGTCCGGGTGGTGTTATCGCGTCATCTGGATCTGCCGCTGGACAGTCAACTGGCGCGGACCGCCCGCGATATTCCGGTCTGGATTTGCCATGGACGCCGCGCGGCACCAGAGCTGGTGTCAGCCTGGGCAGGGATCGGCGCAGAGATGATTGAAGCGGGCGAAACCCAAGGCGCGCTGGATCCGGTTTCGGTCTTGCAGGCGCTCGGCGATCGCGGTTTGACCCGCCTCTATTGCGAAGGCGGCGGCAGCCTTGCGGAGTCGCTTTTGTCCGCTGGGGTGGTGGACGAGCTTGTGGGCTACACAGCTGGGGTTGCGCTTGGGGCCGAAGGGCGGCCGTCGCTTGCTGCGATGGGGATTGGTCGGCTGGCCGAAGCCCCGCGCTTTGATCTGGTCGAGACACGCGCCATCGGCGGCGACATTCTGCACCGTTGGCGTCAGCGCCACAGATAGGCGTAGCTGGCGAAAAGTCCCTGCAATTTCGACAAGATGCGTGTGCCCCGCGAGGCGCGTGTTGGCGTTCCGGTTGCCAGCCGCTCGACCACAACCTCGACCGGGCAGGCGGTGCCGGTCACCGGGTCGTGATATCGCGGATAATCTATCAACACGGCATGAGCCAAAGCGGTCAGGTCCGGGCGGGCGGTGCGACGGTCGGGGACCGCGCCCAAATCTGTGGTTAACCCCCAGCCAGCGTAGAACGGCGCGCCAAGGCAGGTGACTTTGCACCCCCGCAACAAGGCTTCAAAGCCAAGGGTGGAGGTCATGGTCCAAACCTCGTCGACCGCATCGATCAGACCGATCGGGTCTGCGTTTTCTGCCACCAGATCCACAAGATCGCGCAGTTGGTCGGTCGGGATTGCGCCCGCGCGCAGCCCGGCTTCGACATCCGGATGAGGTTTGTAGATGAGGGTCGCGTCCGGGTTATCGGCCCGGGTGCGGCGGAGCAGGTCAAGGTTTGTGGTGACGATATCGGTCCCCAACCGGATCGAGGCATCATCTTCGACCTGACCCGGCACCAATATTCTGCGACCGACCGGCAGGTCGGCAAGGTCGGCGGGCAGCGGACGATCCAGATTGTATTTGCCCAAGCCTGACGATGTGATTGACCCGATCAGCCGTTCGGCGCGCGCGCGGGCGTGATCGGGCAGGGTGGTCGAGGCGGCGATCCAACGCTCTAAACGGCTTTCACGGGTTGGATCATAGTAAATACCAAGATCATCGCGGACCAGCGACAGGGGCGGAACCAATTCGGCCCCCAGCCCACGGGATCGCAGAACCCCGTCTTCGATCCGCAAAAGGGGGGTGTGGGCTTGGTGGGCAGGCTGCTCTTTCCCGGCCCAGACCATCAGCGGTCGCTGAACATCGCTGGCCCCTTTGGCAGCACGGTCCGCCTTGTCATCGAAGATCATCGCCGGACCATCCGCGAAAAACTGCGCCAATGGGCGACGTTTCCACAGGCGCATGCCGCTGGCCACATAACCGCGGTAGTCTTCTCGCCACGCGCGGGCGCGGGCGTCCAGCGTGTCGAGCACCTGTTCGATCTCGCATAACGCGTCACGATAGGGATCATACCATGTCGGGTACAGGATCATCGCCCCCGCAAACAATTGCGCGCGGGTCAACTTTCGCTGGCGTCGATCAACTGGCCGCTCGTCTACCGTCAGGCCCCAGCCGGCGTAGAAAGGCTGCCCGAAGACATTGGGTTTGTGCCCCGCCAAGATCGCCTCGAACCCCAACCCGGAGCTGACGGTATAGACCGCCTGCGCGCCGTCCAGCAGCGCCCACGGGCTGACGGGATCGGAGATCAGACGCACCTGATCGTTCTCATCTTCTGTTCCGAAATGGCCATCACGGTGACCCAGTGTGGTTTCCGGATGGGTCTTGATAAGGATGCGTGCGTCCGGGTGGTTGAGGCGCGCGGCAACCAGCATCTCGCGAAATGTGTTTTCGGATGCGCCTGCATGAGTGATCGAGGCATCATTGCGGGTCTGGTCAATCACCAGCACATAAGGCGCGTCGGGGACGGGTAGGGCCGGGTCAAAGGCGTTGTATTTTGACAGATGCGTGTGGCGCATTCGGTCCATCGCTTCGCGCGCCCGCCGCAATGTGTCGCTGTTGTCCAATGGGTCAGTCGCAAGGATATGTTCCAGCCGCGAGGGTTGCGAACTGTCAAAATGAACACCCATATCGTCGATCAAAAGACCCAGAGGGGCCTCGCCGGAACGGCCCGGCAGGACGGATCGCAGAAACGCGTCTTCGACCCGGATCACAGGGGCGTCGCGGCGGTTGGCGACGGCCTCGCCCCGACCCGATGTCGGGCTTTTGCCCCATGTGCCGACATGATCGCCGTCTTTCGGAAGGCCCACCCGCACGTCCCAACCCGACAGCGTCAGGATGCGCCGGATGCGCGATTGGGTCAGAAAGCCGCCGTTGTAAACATAAAGCCGCCGAAGGGGCGACCCTTCAGCGGCTTTCTCGATATCAGGTGGTTGGGCCATTTTGCCCTCGGGATTAATCGGACGACCCGGCCAAAGACTGGTTCAGCGACGCGATCGAGCCTGCCGTGGCCAGTGACCCGGTCAGCGCGGACAGAGCTTTGGTCCATTGCGTATAAGGCGCTTCGGTCACGTATACAGTATCCCCGTCACGGATGATGAAATCACGCGCCATGAACATGCCGTTGGGTTCTGTCAGGTTCAGCACATAGATCATGCGCTGCGTTCCCCTAATGTCGCGGCGGCCCAATACATTATTGGCAACGTCTGCGTCCTCATCGCGCAAGATGAACACGCCTTTGGGATCAGCAGAGGAAGATGACAAACCGCCCACCTGTGCAATGGCTTCCATCGCAGACAAGGTTTGGGTTTCAAATCGGACACGGCTTTGGCCGCCGGTCGCACCAAGTGCTGTAAACGAGCGCGTGTCTTCTTCGACCAGAATGCGGTCACCGCCGCGCAGGGCGATATCGGTTTCCGGGTGATCGAAAAGGTCTTCGAACCAAACTTCGCCGGTTTCAGATCCCCGGTTCACTTTGATCTTTGCAATTTCGGGTGAAATGGCAACGCCGCCAGCCTTGGCGAGCATTGCATTTAGAGTGCGGGTGGGGCGTTCAATCGGATACACACCCTGACCGCCAACTGCGCCCGTGATGGTCACGGTGGATCCGTCGCCGGCAAGGCGGCGCACCACGACCTGCGGATCGGGCGTTTGTTCCGCCAGTTTGCGGGTGATCACGCGGCGGATCGTCTCGGGCGAGTTGCCCGAAGCTTTAATCCGGCCTGCATAAGGAATGAAAATGAAACCTGAGCCGTCGACCTGCATCTCTTCAAGCGACGCTGGCGCACCAGCCGTGGTCAGAATGCCATTGTCAACATTTTCCCAGATCGAAATACCCAGCGTGTCGCCCGGCTGAACAGTATCTGACCCAACCAACGGCGCATTGGCAAAATTACTGCTGAAGCCCAGCGGCGGGACGACTGCTGTTGCCCGCGTGACATGATCGTCAACTAGAACCGTGATAGCATCTTTTGATTGAACGCCCGTCTGCGCGATCAATTCGCTTTTGTTTGGCCCTGTCCGGGGAAGGCCGCAAGCACTAAGCGATACGACCAACGCACAAAGGGCCGCTGTACGGACCGACGTCTTGCCTACGATGTTCACTGCTCGGCTCCTTCTGGGCATTTTGCCTCGATTATTATCCTGCGAACCTACGGGCCAGCGTACGGCAAATCCAGTATTTCCTTGTTGAGAGCTTAATTTACGACGCGCAACTGTTGCCGAGGTGCCGCTGTTCCACGCTTAAGCGCTTGGTAGGGATCGTCGGCTGCCAGCATCATATCAACCACTTGGCGCAGCAATTGGCGCCGTCCGCGAGACGCGTAAAAGCCACCCGTCACTTGGCTGGTTTCCAGCAGAAAGTGACGATAGTCGCGATAGGCGCGGCTGTCGGGGCGGGACGGCAGATCGAAAAACTCTTCGATCGGTTGCGACGAAACAAACTCGGGTTTGTCAAAGACTGCGTCGCCGAAGACCTTCAGAGGCAAACCCCGCCACAACACCTGTTGCGCCGCTGTCGAATTGACGGTCACAGCCGATCGTGCGTGGTCCAAGAGCTTTGCCAATTTGCCACCGCGCACATAATGAACCCGATCAAGGACGCCGTATTTCTGTGCAATGCGACGAATTTCTTTGCGCTGGGGCACACGCCCGTCTTCCAGCGGGTGCGCCTTGAAGACAAGGTGATGATGGGTCGGTGCGCCTCTGGAAAATCCTTCAATCACAACTTCAAGAAACTCTGTCATCGTATTGAACGGGCTGTGATTTTGGAAGCTCGAGTCGTGCTCCAGCTGTAACGGAACAAGATGATAGGGAAAGCCCCCATACTTGATACGCAATGTGGCGGCGATCCGGTCGGCGGCGATAAAGGGCATCAGCAACAACCGCATCAGATAAAGGTTCAACTCATGCCCGACGCTTAATGCCCGGTGTGGTTGGAAGTTGCGATAGCGACGGTTCGCGAACATCACGAACCAATGATACAACGCGCCATAGAACACGTGATGGCGCATGTCGCCCCAGTGGGCTGGCGCTTCCGGGATATCAAGTTCGGCATTGGCCAGGATATCCTGCATCTGGCTTACGCCCATCTGCATCAGGTGGGAATTGCCGTTCGACCCCTCACGCTCATACGTGACCCAATAGGGGCGTAAGTAACCTTCTTCGAACACGTGGATGCCCAGCCCGCGCGCCTTCGCGATCTCGACCGCCTGAGCGTGGATTGGGCGCGTGTCACCGTATAGGACGATATCGGTGATAGTGTGTTGATCCAGAAGGTCGGAAAAGTGGTCGGGCCATGCTGTGTGTGGCTCGGTAAAGGGCAGGAAACTCTCGCGATCACGCCAGAAAACTTCGTCCCCTTTGTTGAAACCTACGCGCCACACTTTGGCACCAGCGGCACGAAGCATGCGACCCAACTGCCAAAAGAAAGGCCCGTGTGGGCCTTGCAGAAGCAGGAACCGTCGTTCTTGGCCGGTGATTGTGCTCATCGTGTTTCCATGCGTTTTGCGCGCTTTAGCTGCCTCAGTCGCCCCAGGACAGCCCCTTTTGGCTTGCCTCACCCTATTTTGGAAGGGGAACCTTTCGGTTCTGTTAACCCTACCTTTGGGCAAAATTATGACCTCGGACCCCATCCAAACACGCCAGCGAGGTTCGTGGCGCTTGGCAAGCCCGCCGGGTCGCGGTAGGTCAAAGACAACACATGCCGACGGCAAGGAGAGGTCATGTTCACAGGGATCATCACCGATATAGGGCGCGTCGCCGCGCTGGAGCAAGCGGGTGATATGCGGGCGCGGATCGAAACCGCCTATGACACCGGCGGCATCGATATCGGCGCGTCGATCGCCTCGGATGGGGTGTGCCTGACGGTCGTCGCGCTGGGCGATACTTGGTATGACGTTGAAATATCGTCGGAAACCGTGTCGAAAACCAACCTTGGCGCTTGGGACGTCGGCCACAAGGTCAATCTTGAACGTGCTTTGAAGGTCGGGGACGAGTTGGGCGGACATATCGTATCGGGTCATGTGGACGGCGTGGCCCAGATTGTGTCGATGAAGGTCGAAGGCGACAGCACCCGTGTGCGATTTCGCGCGCCTACGGATCTGGCGCGATTCATTGCGCCCAAAGGGTCGGTGGCGTTGAATGGCACATCCCTGACGGTGAATGAGGTTGAGGGTGATGAGTTCGGGGTGAACCTGATTTCGCATACCAAAGAGGTGACCAACTGGGGGCAGGCCAAGGTTGGCGACCGGGTCAACCTTGAGATTGACACACTGGCCCGTTACGTGGCGCGGTTGGCTGAATACGGCTAAACCACGATCTCTGTTTGAAATATTCGGATATGGGCATATGATCCGAGTGACGCCGCAACTGCGGACCCTCAAACGGAGCCACTCATGACCCTGATCCGCCCAACCCGCCGTGACCTTCTGCGCCTTGCCGCCGTTGCCCCTGCTTTCGCCATGCCCGCCACGGCGCGTGCCATGCTGGGCGCACCGACGTCTGGCAACCCGGCGCATTTCAGCTTCACACTGGGCGAGGCGAGGCTGACTGTTGTATCGGACGGCTATTTTTCGCTGCCCGGAAGCGGGCTGGCAGTGAATGCGCCCGAGGACGAGCGGCTCGCGTTCCTCAAAGATCATTATCTTGATCCAGAGCGCGGTTATTCCCACACCAACCACCTTTATATCGAAATCGGCGAGGCGCGGGTGTTGGTCGATGTCGGCTCTGGCACGCGGTGGTTCGATACGACAGGGCGGTTGATAGGCAACCTAGAGGCCGCGGGCATTGACCCGATGGGCATCACCCATGTGGTGATCACCCATGCCCACCCGGATCACATCTGGGGCATCCGCGATGATTTCGACGAGCCGATCTTCCCGGACGCCGAATACATCATAGGCGAGGCCGAGCGTGCCTATTGGCTGCAGGACGGGCTGGTCGATCAGGTGACCCCCGAACGCCAGCAATTTGTTGTCGGCGCGGTCAATGCAATCAACGCCGATGGGGTGGAATGGACGCTCGCGGGGGGCGAAACCGAGGTCGTGCCCGGTGTGCGCCTGCTCGACAGCCCCGGCCATACACCTGGCCATATGTCGGTGATGATCGACAGCGGCGGACAACAACTGATCGCCACCGGCGACGCGTTGACCCATGCCTATACCAATTTCGCCCATCCCGAGTGGTATAACGAGACGGATGACGACGGCGACCTGACCGTCACCAGCCGTCGCAAGATCCTCGACATGGCGGCGTCAGACCGGATCGCGGTTCTGGGCTATCACTTCCCATTCCCCGGCGTGGGCCACGTGCGCCGCGTCGGCGACGCCTTCCAGTTTGTGCCGGCGTTGTGGCAGTTCTGACGAAAGCGGTTGATTTCTTGCAATCACTGCATAACTCTCTCTGTGATTGAGTGGAGAGTTGTTAATGGTTGAGAATGGTTTAGCAGCGCATGCCGATAACGCAGTTGTTGCGTTGCTGATTGATGGTGAAAATATATCAAGTGCCTTGGCGGGTAAGATTATCGTGGAAGCGGGCAAATTTGGCGACCTGATAGTCAAGCGTGTTTATGGAAGTGCATCACGTATCAAAGGCTGGGATGAGGCCCCTGGTATCAAACTGATTCACACGGGTTCTGGTAAGAATGCTGCAGACATCGCGCTTGCGCTCGATGCAGCAGAGTTGAGCTTTTCGGGCCGTATTGAGAAATTTGCGTTGGTAAGTTCAGACGGAGATTTTTCCCACCTTGCAACCTTTCTAAGAGAGCGTGGGCACATTGTGTCGGGGATAGGTGAAGCAAAATCACCGGCGAACTACCGCAAGTCCTGTTCAGTTTGGACATTGTTAAACACCAACCCTGATGATTTGGATGCCCGCATTCTTGCGGAGATGCAAAAGCAGGAAGACGGGTTGTTAATAAATCGCGTTAGTCCAACGATCCGCACGGCTCTGAGTATCACGCTTACCGATCTGGACGAAAAAAACTGGCGCAAGTATTTCGAAGCCCGTTTGGATAGGTACGAGATCACAGGCGAGGCGCAACAGACCCGAATTACAGCGCGTTAGCATTGTCGGCTGTCGCCTTTGCTCTGGCAATATCCGCCCCGCTGCGTTAGTCACCTGCCAGTTTGAAGGGAACGCGCCATGAGCGAACGCAGCACATATGAAACGCCGGGCCCGGTCGAGGCCAGCTTGTCCGACGCGATCGCGACAGCCGAAGAGATCATTGAAGAGGCTCGGGCGGGGCGGATGTATATCCTCGTTGACCATGAGGATCGCGAAAACGAGGGTGATTTTGTCATTCCCGCCGATGCCTGCGACGCGGCGGCGGTGAATTTCATGGCCACCTATGGTCGCGGCCTGATTTGTCTGCCGATGGAAGCCGCGCGGATCGAGGCGCTGGGCTTGCCGATGATGTCGATGCACAACTCCTCGCGGCACGAAACCGCGTTCACCACGTCGATTGAGGCGCGCGAAGGCGTCAGCACGGGTATTTCCGCCGCTGACCGTGCGCTGACCGTTGCGACTGCGATCAATCCAGACAACGGCCCGGCCCAGATCGCGACGCCCGGCCACGTCTTCCCTTTGCGCGCGCGCAATGGTGGCGTGCTTGTGCGGGCAGGGCATACGGAAGCTGCCGTTGATATTTCACGTCTGGCCGGACGCGCACCCGCAGGTGTAATCTGCGAGATCATGAACGAAGATGGCACCATGGCGCGGTTGCCGGAACTGGTCGAGATTGCCCAGAAACACGGCCTGAAGATTGGCACGATTTCGGACCTGATCACCTATCGCCGCCGAAACGACAACCTTGTGCGCGAAACCTCGCGTGAGGTGATCACCTCGCAATATGGTGGCGAATGGGAGATGCGGATCTTCACCGACCTGACCCACGAAATCGAGCATGTGGTGCTGATCAAGGGCGACATCTCGACCCCCGAGCCGGTTCTGGTGCGCACCCATGCCCTGCAAGAGGCGCAGGATGTTTTGGGTCTTGGCCCGCGCCCCGCTGATGAATTGCCGCGCGCGATGCAGATCATCGCGGATGAGGGCAGGGGCGTTGTCTGCCTGTTCCGTGAACCGCGCAAGACGCTGCATGCCAACGACGATGATGACGGCCCGCGCACGGTACGCCAGATCGGGCTTGGCTCGCAGATCCTGTCCACGTTGGGGCTTCACGATATGGTCCTTTTGACCGACAGTCCCGAAACCCGCTATGTCGGGCTGGACGCCTATGGGCTGACCATCACCGGCACCCGCCCCATTCAGAAGGATTGACCTATGGCCAAAGCTGAACAGCATTACGTTCTGGACCGTCCGGCATTTGACAAGCCGGTGAAGCTGCTGATTGTCGTCGCCCCGTATTACAAGGACATTGCCGACAATCTGGTCGCAGGCGCCAAGGCGGAAATCGAAGCGGCTGGCGGCACGTGGGACATTGTCGAAGTGCCCGGTGCATTGGAAGTTCCGACGGCCATTGCGATGGCAGATCGGCTGTCCAATTTCGACGGCTACGTGGCGTTGGGCTGTGTGATCCGGGGGGAAACCACCCATTACGATACGGTCTGCAACGACAGCTCGCGGGCGATCCAGATGATGGGGTTGAACGGGCTGTGCATCGGCAACGGCATCCTGACCGTCGAGAACCGCAAGCAGGCCGAAGTGCGGGCTGACACCAAGGATCAAAATAAAGGCGGCGGGGCGGCGGCTGCGGCCTTGCATCTGGTCGCGCTTTCGCGCAAATGGGCCGGCGCAAGCAAAGGTGTCGGGTTCAAGTCGATCTCGGATTCTATCAGGCTTGCAGGTGAGACGAAGGATACCCCAACCGCATGACGCTTTCCGGCAACCAGAAACGCCAGATGAAATCTGCCGCCCGCTTCTTCGCGGTGCAGGCATTGTTTCAGATGGAAGCCTCGGGCCTGACCGCCGACCGGGTGATGGTCGAGTTTGAAAACCATCGCTTTGGCGAAGAGTTCGACGACTATGCGATGGCCGAAGCTGACAGCCAGTTGTTTCGCAGGCTGGTCGAAGATGCGGTGAACCATCAGGCCAAGATCGACCAGATGACCGACCGGGCGCTGGTCGCCAAATGGCCCATTGCCCGCATTGACCCGACCTTGCGCGCCTTGTTCCGGGCCGCCGGGGCCGAGCTGATCAAAGGTGACGCGCCGCCCAAAGTTGTCATCACCGAATTCGTGGATATCGCCAAAGCGTTTTTCCCGGAAAGTGACGAAGGCAAATTTGCCAATGCCGTGCTGGATCACATGGCGCGTGAGGCAAAGCCCGAAGCGTTCTGAGCACGCGCCCGCCAACTGGCCCCCTGCGACCCCATGCCTCTTTAAGTCTTGTCCAACTGCGCTAGATTGAAGGGAAGCAGGAAAGGGATCGTCATGCCAAAACTTGTCAGCCTCTATATCAAGCAAGTGCTCGTCGGATTCGGCTTGTCCGCAACCTTCGTTGGCCTGCTGCTTTACACAAATGTTGGCAACCTTTGGCACCTCGTTTCCACGTCTGACATCGGATGGGTCGCTGTTGTTATGCTGTTCATGTTCAACGGCATTGTTTTCGCGGGCGTCCAGTTCGCGATTGTGATCATGCGGATGGAACATGACGACACGCCAAAAGGCGGCAAACGCCAGCCGGTGGCCACGGATATCCCTGTGCGCGTGGAAGCCACATCGCCGCGCTGATCCCAGATTTTTCTAAGAGATCCTTGGATTTGCTGCTGTATTCTCGAAAGTTTTCCGACTCCAAGTCAGGACCTGAATGTGAGGGCGTCACCCAAACGTGCAGATGATCTGGCTCATGGCACACTGCGTCGTTCGGGCCTATCCTCGCAGCCGGAGCATTAACGATCTTCGGAGGATCAGCGGATGAAACAGATGATCTTGGCTGGCGTGATGGCCGCTGTGCCATTGTCTATCTTGGCGCAAGCAGAGAAGCCTGCAGAGGTTATCCTGTGTCGCGGAGAAGCTGGCGACACGGTGACGGTAGAGCTTTGGACCCCGTCACAGTTTGACCAACCGCTGCATTGTATCCGCGCCGACTTTATCGCTGAGGCTGCAGTATGCGCGCCGCATGGTGGCTGGGGGTTATCCAGTGATGCGGCGGTCCCCGAACTTGTCGAAGTCACAAACGATTGGAAAACGGCGCACACGCACCAAGCTGGCAAAGTCACGGCCATTGAGGGCGCGAAAGCTGTTCGCTTCAACGCGCAATATGGCGTGGGTATTGGCAGCAACCTGAGCTATGAATGGAAATTCACGCTGGATCGGCGCACCGGAAGCGCCACGTGGTTCACCAAAGACGGTGAAAAGTTTACCTATGATTGCTTAGGTCAAAGCTGAGACAAGTGCCGTTTGTCAGGGTTTTGACAGTCGCAACAATCGACCTCCCGCCCTGTCTTCCAACACCCAAAGCGCACCGTCCGGGCCTTGTTCCACTTCGCGCACGCGGGCGTTCCAGCTGAACCGTTCAACCTCGCGCGCTGTTGTGCCGTCAATCTGCACCCGGATCAGGGCTTTGCTGACGAGCCCACCGATCAAGGCATTGCCCGTCCATTCGGGGAACATTTCGCCAGAATAAATCACCAGACCGGACGGCGCGATGCTGGGCACCCAGAACGCTTTAGGGGCCGCAAATTCGGGGCGCGTGTCGTGGTCGGGAATGGCTTTGCCGCTGTAGTTGTCGCCCATCGACACCACCGGCCAACCATAGTTCAGGCCGGGCTCGATCAGGTTCAGCTCGTCCCCGTGGCGCGGACCCATTTCGTGGGCCCAGAGCTGCCCGCCAGCATCAAAGGCGATGCCCAGCAAATTGCGATGGCCGAGCGTCCAAAAGCTTTTCGCAAGCTCGCCCTGATCCTGAAACGGGTTGTCGGCTGGGATCGTTCCGTCATCATTCAGGCGAATGATCTTGCCAAGCGCCATGTCCCAGCGCTGCGCCGGAGTTTGTTCTTGCCGGTCGCCCGACGTGATGAACAGCTTGCCTGCTTGGGCGGACCCCTCCGGACCAAAAGCGATCCGGTGCGAGAAATGGCCAGCACCGTTGCGATGTGGGTACTGGCTCCACACCCGTTCGATATTCGACAGCGCGGGTTGATCACCCAAAGACAGCGTGCCGCGCACAACGACTGCCCCCCGCGTGTCCGCGCCATCATGGCTTTCAATATAGGACAGGTAAATCATTCCATTTGTAGCAAAATCCGGGTGCGGCACCACGTCGCCCAGCCCACCTTGACCGCCCACCACCGGGGCTGGAACGCCCAGCACCGCGCGCGTCGCCCCATCGGTGGTCACAAGCCACAATTCACCCGGTTTGGTTGCAACCAACATCTGCGTGTCGCTGATAAAGCTCATCGACCACGGGCTGTTGAAACTGGCAATGGGGGTGGCCCTCAACATGCCGCCGGCTGATCCCTCAAGATCGAACGGGTCAGCTGCATGGGCAGGGCCCCAAAAGGCCGACAGACTGAAAAGCAGAATTAAGGCCAGCTTTCTCATGGTATCCTCCGACAGGTCGCAATCCGGTTTCCCATTCAGCCTATGCCAATTTGACCGCGCGCGGCGAACAAAAGGGCGTGAGGCGGGGCGTCTTTGCGCGCCTTGGCGCAATTTTCGCAGAAAAAGGGAAAAGGTGGCGGAACCGCACGCATCCGTCGGGGTCTGAATTCCCGAGGACCTGTATATACAGGTGGGCGCCGGGTAACCGAACCAGGGTCCGGACAGAGCCAGCTCCCTCGGAATTGCTTAAGGCCACTGGAATTGTACCCACGTGGGACGAGAAGGGCAGAAGCCGCCAAAGGAACAGATAAGCGGTGCCGCACCGCGTTACAAGAGCAGAGATGGGCGTGGCTCGGCCCCCGAAAAGCGCGCCCATTGACTTTTTGTTCACGAATTGTTCATGTTGAGCGCATGGAGATGCCAAACCAAACCCTGATGCCCGGCCAGTTGCTGGCGCGCGGCGTGTGTCGACACATGTTAAGCCACGGTTTTGTCACCGTCGAAGAGCTGGTGCCAGCACGTGGATTGCGTGTCGATGTGATGGCTCTTGGCCCCAAAGGTGAGGTTTGGGTGATCGAATGCAAATCGTCGCGTGTCGATTTCACCTCGGATCAGAAATGGCAAGGTTATCTGGAATGGTGCGACCGGTATTTCTGGGCCGTTGACGCGGACTTTCCCACAGACCTTTTGCCCGATGAGACCGGGTTGATCATTGCCGACAGCTATGACGCTGAGATCATTCGCATGGGGCCGGAAGACAAGCTGGCACCGGCGCGCCGCAAGGTGATGGTGCAAAAATTTGCCACCCATGCAGCGCGACGGTTGCAGGGGTTTCGCGATCCGGGCGTTGTGGCCTTCACGGATGGACAAGGATAGTCAGGGGCAGACCGATGATGATCAAATATTACTATCCCGACGGGGATAGGTGCTATCGGGCGTTGCATACGGCGCATGCGGTGTTTCACAACGCGGATGGCAAACTGATTGCCCGCGCCCAAAAGCCCGACGGCACAGGGTTATATTAATTTGAGATCACCGGTTTCGAACTGGTGGGGCCGAGCGAAATCTAGCGCTGACCGTCAGCGTTTCTTGCCGGACCCATCGGTCATGGCACGTGCTTGCGCGGCGGCAGCCCTCAGCTCTTCTGCGATTTCTTCGGCCTCTTCCGGCTCAAAATCCATCGGCAGTTCAACGCCGCCACCTTCGACGTAAAGCCGCACCATCCCAAGCGAAGTTGGTCCGATCTGAAGGTTCGCGTCGATGTCGCTTTCGTCGTTGATGCCCATATCTGGCCTCCTGAAACTATCCCCTTGGGGTTAGAGGCCTTTCATGAATTTTTCAAGCGGCGACCTCTTGCAATGACTGCGTGTGGAAGGTAAATGCTTCTCGTGTGCCGGCATAGCTCAGTTGGTTAGAGCGCTTGATTGTGGATCAAGAGGTCCCCCGTTCGAACCGGGGTGCTGGTACCACCCAAACTTTCCCATCATTTTCTTGCACCAAACTGACATTTGTCTGTGTCGCTTTGGATGTAAAAGCGACCGAACCTATCATTGTACGAGACTGTTCTAAATCGCCTTTATGCGACTACTGGGCAGTTCAAAGATTTTTGAGGTCCGCTAAGTCGTCGGGAAACCGCTCTTTGATTGGGTGCGCCGCGTCGCTCTCCAGAAAGGATTTGGCCAACCGCAAGAAATCTGGATCGTCGACATAGCGGGTCCAACGTTTTGCTGTCGATATCGTTTCGACTTGCTGGTCCCGATCAAAAGAACTTCCACCGCCCGCAGAGGTCATATCACCAAGCTCCAAGTGCTTGGCCTCCAGTCCGACCGCGTCCAAGATTTTTTTTCGGTATGCCCGATCCGCGCCCCACTGGTCGTAAAAAATCGCGGTTGTATCGCTGTCTGACGCTGCTGAAAGATATTCCGCGTAGGTCGCAGGCAGCCAGCCTTGCAAGTGGTCTATCGATTGGCGAACCCGCCCGGCTTGAGTGATCTCGTTCCGAATTCGGGCCAGATAAGACGCGACCAGATTCAACGGGCTTCTTATCACAAGCAGATCACCCGCCAGTTTGGTTTCGATGCCGCTTGATGTCCAAAGCAGCTGTCTGGCGTCGGGTTGCGGAGACATGATTTCATAGGAGATTACGAGATCAGTAGCTGTAAGCTTTTTCTCAAGCAAACGGTCGAAGTGATGGTTCTTGTCACGATGAATGTTTGCCCGGTGTTTGCGCATGTAACCGGCGTGAACAAAATTGCAGTATGAAAACCCCGTGAATGGATCGCCCGCGTCGCAATTGTTCAAAAAAATCGTGGTGTCTGGATCGAGGTTTCGTAAGAACCACTCAATGATCGCGTGGTTTCCCGACCGTGGAATGCCAAAAAATCGCCAAGTTCGGGTGGGTGTACTCATTGGTGTTTGTGTCACTTACAGCGCCTTCACCCAAATATTTCTCGAAAACTATGCGATCTTATATCTGTCAGGCGAGCAGGCTGACAATGCGAAACTCTGCTTGGAATAGACGGCACCTTTTGGGATTGGATCCAGTTGATTAGACGCTGCAGTCGCTTTGGGTCTAACGGGCGTTAGCTGAGCGTGGATCAGTCCTATTCAGCGTCCTCATCGTGGTCGGCGTCCTCTCGACAGCCGCGGCTGATGCCGGTCACCGGGGCAATGTTGGCTGGCAGAAGTGTTGTTTCGTCATAGCAGGCGCCTTCCAACTGACCTTTTGTCAGCCCGGTCGCACCACGCAGGTCGGCGCCGATTAAGATAGCGCCATCAATGTCGGCGCCGTTAAAAGCCACGCCCTCAAAATCGGTTCTTGAAAAATCCGTGCCCTCCAGTTCGGCATGGCTCAGGTCGCTGTCCTCAAAATCCATGTCCGACAGGTCTAGCCGTTTCAGATTGCTGCCCGCGAGGTTCATCCCCTCGTATTCTGATACGGTGCCCTTTAGCAGGTCCATTTCGCTGAGGAATGCCAAAACCCGGCCCGCACGTTCGCCTTCTACAAGGTTCAGGATAGCTTGCGTTTGGGCGTTGATGACGGCTTTGGTAAGGTCTGGTTTTTGTTCGCTGCTCAATACCAGCGTGCTAACGCGGTCAATGTAGTTCTGCACAGCGGTTTCAATCATGCTCCGCTGTTCGAGCTCCTTCTGTGCGTTGTTGATCACCAGAGTTGCCAAACCCACAATCATCGGAACAGAGATCACGTTGATCCAATCCCAAAGTGTTTTGCCCTCAAACCCCATCCAGCCCGGTCTGATAAACTTCCAGACCAGAAAAATGAGCGAGCATACGGCCATAACCCAAAGCGCAATAATCATCGGCTATCCGTTCAGATGGGGTGTACCCAACTAAGAAGCATATATCCCTTTGGCTGTCACCAGCGCGCTGCAGCACAGCTGTTTATCTTGAAAGGAGGTCTATGGAGTTCAGCAGGTCGCCGCTGGCGGTGTCGAAAACCAAAACCCTTTCTTTGTCCGTGACGACAAGATACCAGTCCGGGCCAATAGTGACGGCCAGCGCTTTGTGACCATCCGGTAAGGTAATCTGGTCGGGCAGGGCGGGTGCGGTCACCGGATCGGGTGTGGATTGCGAGAAACGCATGACAACGACGCCGACCAGCACTACAAGGCCCACAATCGTGGTGAGGGTGAGGGCCGTCACCAGTGTTTTCAGATAGCGCACGGTGCCGTGGCCCACAGATGCCTCTAGCGCCGCGTCCAGATCCTGTTCAGGAGTGTCGTTCATGTCAGCCTCGCACCGCCTCGTTGAGGTTATCATCGCGGAGAACCCGCCCAAGCGTCTTGATAAGGCGATTGCGCGCGATGTGCCAGAGGCAGCAAGCCTGTCACGGTCACGACTGGCGCGGTTGATCGCGGACGGGGCAGTGACCCGGGGCGGAGAGGTCATGGATGATCCACGGGCCAAAGTGACCGAAGGTGATGTGTTCGAAATCCATGTGCCCGAGGCCGAGGAAAGCCATATTGGCCCCGAAAATATCCCGTTGGACATCGTTTATGAGGATGCCGATCTGATCGTGGTGAACAAACCTGCGGGCATGGTGGTTCATCCCGCGCCGGGCACGCCCACAGGCACGCTGGTCAACGCGCTTTTGCACCATTTTGGCGGCGAGTTGTCTGGCGTGGGTGGTGAAAAACGCCCCGGTATTGTGCATCGGATCGACAAGGATACATCGGGTCTGTTGGTGGTGGCCAAGTCGGATGCGGCCCATCACGGGTTGGCCAAACAGTTTGAGTCACACACCGCCCAGCGTCATTATTGCGCAGTCACCCATGGAGCGCCCGACATGGCCGATCCGCGCTTGGGTGGCATCAAAGGGACGAGCTTTGAGAAAGGCAACATTCTGAAAATCACCACGCAGTTGGCGCGACACAAGACAGACCGGCAAAAGCAGGCGGTGCTGTTTTCGGGGGGACGCCACGCCGTGACCCGTGCGCGGACCGTCGAGGTGTTTGGCGCGCCCGCGCAGGCGGCGGTGATTGAATGCTGGCTGGAAACGGGGCGCACCCACCAAATTCGCGTCCACATGGCGCATGCAGGTCATGGTCTGATCGGCGACCCGACCTATGGCGGGCGCCGGAAGCTGAACACGAAAGTTATTGGGGACGCAGCGGTCGAGGCGGCGCGCACCTTCCCCCGTCAAGCCCTGCACGCCGCAACGCTGGGCTTTGAACATCCTGTCACTGGCGAAAACTTGAGCTTTGAAGCCCCGTTGCCCGCAGATATGGTGGCCTTGATCGAAACATTGCGAGCGGGCAGCGCCTCGGCCTGACCGCAGCGAGGCATATGTAGCATATGACAAATCTTTCCTGGGGCTCCTGGGGTGCGATCTGGGCCGTCCTGCTGTTTTTGGTGGACTTGGCAACCATTGCCCGCGCGGTGACACGGGAACACCGCTCACCAGCGTCCCGGTTGGCGTGGAGCGTGGTGATCATGACCCTGCCTTTGGTGGGCGTGATCGCCTATTTCTTCCTCGGAGACACCAGCGCGGATCGAAAATCTGATAAGAAACTCAAAGATTTGCGGCGCGAATTGCCCAAGCTGCCGAGGGGCAGCCTGCCAAGCGCAGACCTGCCGTTGCTCTATCGCCAAGCATTTGCACGGGCAGGGTCGGTGAACGGGTTTCAACCGGTGTCGGGCAATCATGCGACCGCCACCATTGACAGCAATGAAAGTATCGACTGGTTGGTCGCCGATATCGATGCCGCGACCGAGCATGTGCATATCCTGTTCTATATCTGGCTTGCCGACAACAATGGAACAAAGGTGGCCGAAGCGCTGATCCGCGCGGCGGGGCGCGGCGTGAAAGCGCGGGTGATCGTGGACGGTCTGGGATCGCGCAGGCTGCTTTATGATCCGCTTTGGGCGGAAATGAAGAAGGGCGGCGTGCAGACGGTCGTCGCCTTTGCCTTTCGCTTCCCGCTGATCTCGGCTTTTTTTCGCAGGCTCGATATTCGCAATCACCGCAAAATCGTAGTGATCGACGACGCTATCACCTATGTGGGCAGCCAAAACTGCGCGGATGCCGCGTTTCTGGTGAAGCGGAAGTTTGCGCCTTGGGTCGATATCATGCTGCGCGTGACGGGGCCGGTGGCGTGGCAGGCACAGCGTCTTTTCGTGTCAGACTGGATGGTGCATGGCGGTGACGATATCGCCGAATGCCTAGATCACACGCCTGCAATGGAGGATGGCGGGTTTCCCGCGGTCATGGCGGGAACCGGGCCAACCGAGAGCATTCAGGCGGTGCCGGACATGATGCAGATGCTGTTGGCTTCGGCGCAGGACAAGGTGATCATTACGACCCCCTATTATGTGCCCTCTGAAGCGCTGCACCAGCAGATTTGCGCGGCCGCTTTGCGGGGAGTTAATGTGCGCCTGAATGTGCCTGCCACCAATGACAGCCTGATTGTCGCGTTCGCGTCGCGCAGCTTCTACCGATCCATGTTGAATGCCGGCGTCGAAATCTTTGAATTTCAGCCGGGGCTGCTGCATGCGAAGATACTGAGCATTGATGGCTCAGCTGCGCTTGTCGGTTCGCCCAACATGGATCAGCGCAGTTTCGATTTAAACTATGAAAACAGTATGATGCTGGTGGATGCGAATGTGGTCGGGGACTTGCGCGGCAAGCAGGAGGCGTTCATATCCATGTCCGTTCCGGTTCAGCGCGACACCGTGGCGGGTTGGTCTGTGCCGCGCCGCATTTTGATCAACAGCATCGGTATGTTGGCGCCACTTCTGTAATCGGCCTGCAACTTACTGCACGAGGCTGTGAGGTTTCATGACATCCCCTTCACATTCCGGGGTCGTGGGTTCATATCTTCTTAAGAAAATTCGACCACAGATCACTTGAATTTGTCGGGCGGGGGATTATCTCAATGTTAAGCCCCGCAACATTGACGGGACAAGTGGGAGAGAGGCTGCCAAGATGAGCAATTATAAAAACTTACCGGCCCCGACGCCAGAAGGCGGTTTGAACCGATATATGCAGGAAATCCGTAAGTTTCCGATGCTTGAGCCGGAACAGGAATATATGCTGGCCAAACGCTGGGTGGACCATCAGGACCGTGATGCGGCCCATCAGATGGTAAACTCGCATCTGCGACTGGCCGCCAAGATCGCCATGGGCTATCGCGGCTATGGTTTGCCGCAGGCTGAAGTGATTTCAGAAGCCAATGTGGGCTTGATGCAGGCTGTGAAACGGTTTGACCCTGAAAAGGGCTTCCGTCTGGCCACGTATGCCATGTGGTGGATCCGCGCCTCAATCCAGGAATATATCCTGCGGTCATGGTCGCTGGTGAAACTGGGCACGACCTCGGCGCAGAAGAAGCTGTTCTTCAACCTGCGCAAGGCCAAGGCCCGTATCGGCGCGTTGGAAGAAGGGGACTTGCGCCCTGAAAACGTGGCCCGCATCGCCAATGACCTGAATGTCACAGAGGACGAGGTCATCTCGATGAACCGGCGGTTGTCGGGCGGGGATGCGTCGCTAAATGCGACCGTGTCGGCGGATGGCGAAGGCACGATGCAATGGCAGGATTGGCTTGAGGATGAAAGCGCGGACCAGGCAGGCGACTATGCCGAGCAGGACGAGCTTCAAGTGCGCCGCGAGCTTCTGGCAAAAGCGATGGATGTGCTGAATGATCGTGAAAAGGACATCCTGACCCAGCGACGGTTGCAGGATAAGGCGGTCACTCTGGAAGACCTGTCTGGTGTCTATGATGTCAGCCGCGAGCGTATTCGCCAGATCGAAGTGCGGGCGTTTGAGAAGCTGCAAAAACGCATGCAGGAGCTTGCCTCGGAAAAAGGACTGCTCGAAGACGCCTGAACTTTTGCAGCTGTTGTTTACGACCTGACCGACCCGCGCTACGCTGGGTCGGTCATTTCATTTCTAGGGGCAGGATATGGGCAACGTGTTGAATTGGGGCATCTTGGGGGCCGCGAGCTTTGCGCGTAAGATGATGGGCCCGGCCATCCATGCCGCAGGCAATGCCCGGCTTGTGTCCCTTGCGACGTCGAAGGCGCAAAAGGGAATAGAGTTCAAACGCTTCTGCCCCGACCTGAAAGTTCATGACAGCTATGATGCCCTGCTGTCTGACCCGACTGTGGATGCAGTCTATATTCCATTGCCCAACCATCTGCATGTCGAATGGGCCGTCAAAGCCGCCCAAGCCGGCAAGCATGTGCTGGTGGAAAAGCCGGTTGCGCTGAAGGCTGATCAGATTGACGATCTGATTGCCCTGCGTGATCAAACTGGGCTGCTGATCGCAGAAGCCTATATGATTGTCCATCACCCCCAATGGGTGCGCGCGCGCGAGTTGATACAGTCCGGGGCTATTGGCAAGGTTGACCATGCCGAAGCTGTGTTCACCTATGACAACCGGGCTGACGTGAACAATGTACGCAACAAGCCTCATATGGGTGGCGGCGGCATTCGTGATATTGGCGTCTATACCTATTCCTCGCTTCGTTTTGCGACGGGGGCGGAGCCCACGGATATTGCAGCACGCATTAAGACGGAAAACGGTGTGGATACATGGGCGCAGGTGGTGGGCGAGATGGAGGGGTCGCTGGGGCGATTTACCTTCTCGGCCATGACGTCGATGCGTCTGCCGCCGCGGCAAGAGGTGATCTTGCAGGGCGAAACCGGCCAGATCCGTCTGTCCGCCCCGTTCAATCCCGGCCGGTTTGGTCAGGCCGAACTTGAGCTGCGTCGCCCCAACAACACCCGAACCGTTGAAACCTGGCCCAGCGAGAACCAATATATATTGCAGGTCGAAAATTTTGGCCGCACGGTACGAGAGGGCGCAGGTTATCCATGCCCGCTGGAATTTTCGCGCGGCACACAAGCCATGATCGACCGCATCTTTGAAGTGGCCGTGAATATCAGTTGACGGAGGTCGCGATGGCAGGAGGATGGGCGCGTGACGGCGCGGTTCAGGAACAAATTGATGCGTCGATTCAGGATGAACTGAAGCGGATGCAGGCCAACAAAGCGCCCGTGGGCGAAAGCCGCACCCATTGTGCCGAATGTGAAGAAGAAATCCCCGAAGCCCGACGCAAGGCGATCCCCGGTGTCAAATTGTGCATCGATTGCATGCAGGACCGGGATACGGCCTTCAAGTCGCGTCAAGGGTTCAACAGGCGTGGGTCAAAGGATAGCCAGTTGAAGTGAGTACTTGTGGGTGCACGCCAAACAATCGGCGCGGCCGCATCACCTAAGCCACAGAGATCAGACTAGAAAGGGCGCGCGTGCCCCAAAGCCACCGGCGAGATTTGTCGGAACTTGCAGAAAAATGCTAACATTAGGTGTATTTTCAGATGGAGATACTTCGATGAAACACCTTTTCTCAAAAACTTTTTCTGTTTTCCGACCAGTTTAATTGTTTGCAATTCTTGCCGTGTCGCTGTTGACCACTCCAACTCACGCAGCCTCGGTTATCTATGACGTCGCTATGGGCGGCCAGACCGCAACGTTTACAGCCCCGATGGGGGGCTGTGGCTGACTTCTCAATCATCTTGGGGGGTGTCACGTTTGATACGCCCGATGCCGCGATGCCACCGCTTTATGATCCCATCGACAATGATATTGCGGCTGCGGGAATCCTGTTTGGCTATTTTTCTAACTCTGTCGCTGGACCGGGATGTCCGGTCGGCAATTGTGTGCTGGAGTTTGAGACCGCGATCGACAACGTCACGCCACCCGTTTTCGCCGCATTCAATTCAGTCGCCTTCGATGGCATAATTGCCAGTGGAGCATATATCATCACGGTGGCACCGGTGCCTGTGCCCGCTGGCATTGTGTTTCTTTTGACTGCGTTGTTTGCAGTGATCGGGCTGCGCAAGTTTGGCGGCCTTCGATGGTGGGCTGATTGCCCCGCGTTGGCCTAGCCGTTCGTGAATCGGTTCGACAGACATGTCTGAAAAAACAACAAGGCGCCGTCACTTCAGCGCCTTGTTTTGATCTGCTTATGCGGGTGACAATCAGTCTTCCATCGCTTCCAACTCATCAATGAAGCCTTCAATCATCGCCAGCCCCTTGTCCCAGAATTTCGGGTCCGAAGCATCAAGGCCAAATGGGGCCAGAAGCTCTTTGTGGTGTTTCGATCCGCCGGCTTTCAGCATCTCGAAATACTTGTCCTGGAAGTCTGCATCGCCTTCTTCATAGACCGCGTAAAGTGCGTTCACGAGGCCATCTCCAAACGCATAGGCGTAGACGTAAAAGGGTGAGTGGACGAAATGCGGGATATAGGACCAGAAGGTTTCATACCCATCCATAAATTCAAACGCCGGGCCAAGGCTTTCGCCCTGCACACTCATCCAGATGTCGTTGATCTGGTCGGGTGTCAATTCGCCGTCCGCGCGTGCATCATGGAGTTTGCATTCGAAGTCATAAAACGCGATCTGGCGGACGACCGTGTTGATCATATCTTCGACCTTACCGGCCAGCATGACCTTCTTCTCGGCGGTGGTTTTGGCCTCGCTCAGAAGTTTGCGGAAGGTCAGCATTTCACCAAACACGCTGGCGGTTTCGGCAAGGGTCAGGGGGGTGGACGACAACATCTCGCCCTGATCTGCGGCCAGCACCTGATGCACACCGTGGCCCAGCTCATGCGCCAGTGTCATGACGTCACGCGGTTTGCCCAAATAGTTCAACATCACGTAGGGGTGCACGTTGGTGACGGTGGGGTGCGCAAAGGCGCCCGGTGCCTTGCCCGGTTTGACGCCCGCATCAATCCAGCCCTTTGAAAAGAAGGGCGCGGCGATCTCGGCCATGCGCGGGTCAAAGTCCGCATAGGCGTCCATGACAATCTTTTCAGCCGCAGGCCAGTCTACCAGCTTGTCATCTTCCATCGGTAGCGGCGCGTTGCGGTCCCAGACCTGCATCACGTCAAGCCCCAGCCATTTGCGTTTCAACTCGTAATAGCGGTGACTCAAGCGCGGATAGGCGGCGACCACGGCGTTGCGCAACGCCTCGACCACTTCGGGTTCCACATGGTTCGACAAATGCCGCCCGGTTTGCGGGGTGGGCATCTTGCGCCATGTGTCCTCGATATCCTTTTCCTTGGCCAAGGTGTTGTGAACGCGCGAGAAAATCTTGATGTTTTCGCCCAAGACGCGCGCGATCTCGTGGCTGGCGGCTTCGCGGGTTTCACGGTCCTTGTCCGTCAGCAGGTTTGCGGTGGCCTCCAGCCCGTGCTCTTCACCGTTTACGGTAAACAGAAGCCCGGCCACGGTTTCGTCAAACAAGGTGTTCCAGGCCGACGCCCCGACCGACGACTTGTCGTGCAAAAACTGCTCTAACTCGTCGGACAATTGATAGGGGCGCATGGCGCGCAGGCGGTCGAAGATGGGTTTGTAGCGGGCCAGCGCGTCGTTGGCGTCAAACCATCCGTCCAGAACCGCATCGTCGATCCGGTTCACTTCCAACGAGAAGAACACCAGCGGTGCGGTGAATACGGTGATCTTTTCCTGACAATTCTGGAAAAACTGCGCACGACCTGCATCGGTGGTCTTTTGATAGTAGCGCAGCCCGGCAAACGACATGATGCGCCCACCGATCAGGTCAATCTTTTCATAGGCGTCAATGCAGCCCAGCATTCCGGCAGCGTCCAGACCTGCAAGCTTGCCCCGATAGGTGGCGGCGAAGTCGGCGCAGGCTTTCTCAAGCCACTTAAGATCGCGCGTCAGTTCAGGCGCGTCCTCGGCTGTGTAAAGGTCGCTCAGATCCCATTCGGGCAACCCTTCAAGCGGGATATCACCGGTTTGTGCATTGGCATCACGGACGGGGAAGGGAAGGGTGGTAAGCATCGGACCTCCGGTTGTTGTCTGGGTCAAGACATAGGACGGGGGCTGGGCAGTTGCAATCCGCCCCGGTCGGGGCGCAGGGACGTCGCGGCAATGGGCGCGATTTGCGCGATTTTCCCCGCTTGGGGGTTTTGACCCGGCCCCGCGCGCCCTTTATAGGAAGGAAGCAGTTTTTTGAGGGCGCACGCGTGATCAGATTCATTCTAGGCATATTTGGTGCCGTGTTTACCGGCATTACGCTGGCCATCTTCATGGCCGCGTTGGCGATCGGCGGCATTTTCTGGATGTATTCCAGAGACTTGCCAAGCCACGAGCAGCTTGCCAACTATACGCCCGCGACCATCAGCCGGGTCTATTCCGGCGAGGGGCAGCTGATGGACGAGTTCGCGCGCGAACGCCGGTTGTTCGCCCCATCCGATGAGATTCCCGCGCTTGTGAAGCACGCCTTTATCTCGGCCGAGGATAAAAACTTCTATACCCATGCCGGATTTGACCCCCGCGGCATTGCGGCAGCCGCCGTCGAAGCGGCGCGCGGTGGCAAGTTGCGTGGGGCGTCGACCATTCCGCAGCAGGTGGTGAAAAACTTCTTGCTCAGCTCGGAACGGTCTGCCGAACGCAAGATCAAGGAACTGATCTTGTCTGTGCGGTTGGAAAGCTCGCTGTCCAAGGACGACATTCTGGCCCTGTATCTGAACGAGATTTTCTTGGGTCAAAACTCCTACGGGGTTACGGCGGCGGCGCAGACCTATTTCAACAAAACGCTGGACGAGTTGGAGCCGCACGAGGCGGCCACCCTGGCCTCGATGCCGCAAGCGCCCAGTAATTATCACCCTGTGCGCGCCAAAGAGCGGCTTTTGAAGCGACGCGACTATGTGTTGCGCGAAATGTTTCAGAACGGCTATCTGGACAAGGCGGTCTATGACTCCGAGTTGGCCAAACCGCTGCGGTCTGTGCAAAACGGCGACTTCCCGGCCTTCCGGCAGGCGTTGCCGCCGCGCGATTACTTTTCGGATGAAATTCGTCGCCAACTGAGCCGCGATTTCGGGGAAGAGGAATTCTTTACCGGCGGTATGACCGTGCGTGCGACCGTTGATCCTGACTTGCAGGATGTGGCGGCCAAAAGCCTGCGCATCGGACTTGAAGGCTATGACCGCAGCCGAGGCGTATGGCGTCCATCAGGTGTGACGCTGCCACAAGACGCTCTTGGGTCTGAAGGTGCATGGCGCGCCGCCCTTGCCGCAGCGCGGTTCCCGCGTGACATCGAAGGTTGG
Organism: Aliiroseovarius sp. M344; assembly: GCF_025140835.1. Taxonomy (NCBI): domain Bacteria; kingdom Pseudomonadati; phylum Pseudomonadota; class Alphaproteobacteria; order Rhodobacterales; family Paracoccaceae; genus Aliiroseovarius; species Aliiroseovarius sp. M344. The sequence goes on along the minus strand of NZ_CP081153.1, from coordinate 2,021,933 downwards.
TCGCCCGCCGTGGTGCTGGAGGTTGGCGGCAATGATGCCCGCATCGGCATTGAAGGCGTTGACGAGGACGAAGATGGCCACTGGATTCCCGCCAAGGACGTGACTTGGGCGCGGCGTCTTCAGGAAGATGGCAGCCTTGGGCGCAAGGCCCAGGTCGCCGGCGATCTGCTGAAAGTCGGCGAGGTTGTCCACGTGCGGCAGATGACCAGCGATGATGACGGCAGCTTCATTCGCTGGACCTTGCGGCAGGTGCCGGAAGTGCAGGGCGGTTTCATGGCGATGGACGTGAACACCGGCCGTGTTCTGGCGATGCAGGGCGGCTTTAGCTATCAACACTCGGTGTTCAACCGGGCAACGCAGGCCACCCGCCAGCCGGGGTCAAGTTTCAAACCATTCGTCTATGCCGCCGCGCTGGACAGCGGGTTTTCTCCGGCGACCATTGTGATTGACGCGCCGATCGAGGTTGTTGCAGGGGGCAAGATCTGGCGACCTAAGAACTATTCCAACCGGTTCTACGGGCCAACACCTCTGCGCACCGGGATCGAGCAATCTCGAAACCTGATGACGGTGCGTCTGGCGCAGGAAATCGGCATGGACACGGTTGCGGGCTATGCCGAACGCTTTGGGGTCTATGACCGGATGAACCAGTTTCTCGCCAACGCGCTGGGTGCCGAGGAAACGACGCTGTTCCGCATGGTGGCGGCCTATGCGATGTTCGCCAATGGCGGCGAGCGGGTTGAGCCGACGTTGGTTGACCGGGTCCAGGACCGCTGGGGCAAGACCATCTATCGCCATGACACCCGCCAATGCGCGGATTGTAACGACCCGACGCTTGCCAACGGGCAGGCGCCCCAGATTGTTTCGGACCGCGAACGGGTCATGAATGCGATCACTGCCTACCAGCTGACGTCGATGATGCGCGGCGTGGTCGAACGCGGCACCGCGCGTGGCGTGGTCAACCTGCCGGTGCCCACCGCGGGTAAGACCGGCACCACCAATGATGAACACGACGCCTGGTTTGTCGGCTTCACCTCGAACATCGTGGCGGGCTGTTATGTTGGGTATGACCGCCCGCGCACCATGCCCGGCACGTCTGGTGGTGGCATGTGTGGCCCTGTGTTCCAACGCTTCATGCTGGAAGCAATCAAGGAATATGGTGGCGGTGAATTCAAAGTGCCGCCGGGCGGCCATTTCATCAAGATCGACCGCTTCACCGGCGCACGCTTGCCGCCGGATGCGTCTGGCGACCACGTTGTGGCCGAATATTTCCGCGACGGGGAAGAGCCTCTGTTTGGCGTGATGTTTGATGGTGGTTTTGCGATGGGGGCCAATCTGCCCATGTTTGATCGCGGCGAATCCGATGACGGCACGGCGAAGGTCAAGACTTCGACCGGTAAAACGGTTGTGGTGCCCGGAAAAGCGGATTTCGGATCGCTGTCATCGGGCGGTCTTTACTAAAGCGTTTCGAATTATTCCTGAGACAGCGATCATTCGAAGCGCCGCTCAAAATTTCAGCGTTTCGCGCGTTTCGCCAAAACCTTTGTCGCAGGTTTTTCTCGAAACGCTATAGCTTTGACATTTTGATGGATCAGGGCCCAAGGGCTGCGCGCGTTGCGGCTGCGGCACCTTTTGCGGGGATCGTTAACCATTGATATGCCCTGAGACGCATTTTGCCCATTGTCATTTCGGGCCGGGACCCCGTATGGTCATCTCAAGGTGGATCGCGCGATGGCGCCTGACCACCGACAAGAGTTTCGCTGTTTTGTCGACCGAATGCAGGCCAGTGCCGCAGACCGGGACAGAACAGACCGAGAATGCTTCGGAACGCACCCGATAAGGGTTGGCCGCCGGAGCGCGAAATTGACGATCGAAGGTCGGCGCACCCAAAAGGGCTTCGTCTTTGATCTGAAAATCCGCCCGATGCCTGACAACAGGCCGGGCTCCTGAATGGGCCGCTCATGGGCTTTCTGGCGACGTCAGATGCCATGCGTGCGTCCGGAGAAGAAACGCGATGATGCGTCAGAGGATCGAGCAAGCACAGTCGGTAGGGCGCAAGCCCTTTGCCGCGTTGCCGCATCCCACGTATCGCTTCGCCCTGACAAGTCACCCCGATTACCGCACGCTTCCGCCTGGAAGGGCGCGCCGATTGGGGTGCAGAAAGAAAATATGCCAAAGAAGATGCTTATCGACGCCACACACGCGGAGGAGACACGCGTTGTTGTGGTCGACGGAAACAAGGTCGAGGAATTTGACTTTGAATCAGAAAACAAACGCCAACTAGCAGGCAATATATATCTGGCAAAAGTGACGCGGGTCGAACCCTCGCTGCAAGCCGCATTTGTTGACTATGGCGGCAACCGCCACGGCTTTTTGGCCTTCTCGGAAATCCATCCTGATTATTATCAGATACCTGTTGCGGATCGCGAAGCGCTGTTGGAAGAAGAACGCGCTTATGCCGAAGCCATGGCGGCCGAAGAAGAAAAACCACGCACTCGCCGGCGCCGGTCGCGGCCCCGTGCTCGCCCTAGGGCAGAAGATACCAAGTCTGATGACGCAGTGGCGACCAAAGAGGTCGACGCTGCATCGGGTATGGATGTGATTGACCTGGAAAACGGTGATCACGATCCGCTAGAGGGTCAGTCGCCGATGGAATTGGTGGATGAAACCCCGGTTGAAGAACCCGTGGATGATACCACCGAAGAAGACACACCCAAGGAGGTTGCAGCCGATACGGATGCACCTGACAACGGTCAGGCAGCTGATGCTGGCGACGATGAAGACGATGATGACGCGCCGCTGGACGCCTCTGAGAAGGACGACCAGATCGAAAGCGTCGCAGATGACGACGTGGTCGAAGATATTCGCCCGCGCCGCAAGCCGCGCCCCAAACGCTATAAGATCCAAGAAGTGGTCAAAGTGCGCCAGATCCTTCTGGTGCAGGTCGTGAAAGAAGAACGTGGCAACAAGGGGGCCGCGCTGACCACCTATCTGTCTTTGGCAGGTCGGTATTGCGTCTTGATGCCAAACACCGCGCGTGGCGGTGGGATCAGCCGTAAAATCACCAACGCGCCTGACCGTAAGAAGCTGAAGGAAATTGCCGCCGAAATTGACGTACCGAAGGGCGCAGGCCTGATCGTGCGCACGGCAGGGGCCAAGCGCACCAAATCAGAAATCAAGCGCGATTATGAGTATCTACAACGGCTGTGGGAACAGATCCGCGAGCTGACGCTGAATTCGTCAGCCCCCGCGAAAATCTATGAAGAAGGCAACTTGATCAAACGTTCGATCCGTGACTTGTATTCGCGCGAGATTGACGAAGTGTTTGTTGAGGGCGAGGCCGGTTATCGCACCGCCAAGGACTTCATGAAAATGATCATGCCGTCCCATGCCAAGAACGTGAAACTGTATCACGACCAGATGCCCTTGTTCGCCCGTTATCAGGTGGAAAGCTATCTGTCGGGTATGTTCAGCCCCACCGTGCAACTGCGGTCGGGTGGTTACATTGTCATCGGTGTAACGGAAGCGCTGGTCGCGATTGACGTGAACTCTGGCCGGGCCACCAAAGAGGGTTCGATCGAGGAAACAGCGCTGAAGACCAACCTTGAGGCTGCCGAAGAGGTGGCGCGCCAGTTGCGCCTGCGTGACCTTGCGGGTCTGATCGTGATCGACTTCATCGATATGGAAGAGCGCCGCAACAACAACGCGGTTGAGAAGCGTCTGAAAGACAAGCTGAAAACTGACCGCGCGCGCATTCAGGTGGGCCGTATTTCGGGCTTTGGTTTGGCGGAAATGTCCCGCCAACGTCTGCGCCCCGGCATGATCGAGGCGACAACGCAGCCTTGTAACCATTGCCACGGCACGGGTCTGATCCGCTCGGACGACAACCTTGCTTTGTCGATCTTGCGTCAGCTGGAAGAAGAAGGCGTGCGTCGCCGGTCGCGTGAAGTTTTGGTCAAAGCCCCTGTGGGCATCGTGAACTTCCTGATGAACAACAAGCGCGAGCACATCGCACAGATCGAAGCGCGCTATGGTATGGCCGTTCGGATCGAAGCCGATCCGTTCCTGATCTCGCCCGATTACTCGATAGAGAAGTTTAAAACCGCCACCCGTACTGTGCCCGAGGCCACAGCACCGGTCGTTTCGGTTGATGCGTCTTTGATGGATGACATCGACGACGCCGAGGTGGTTGAAGAGGCCGAAGTCAATTCGGAAGCTTCGGGCGAGGACGAGACCAAGCCGAAGAAACGCCGTCGTCGGCGGCGGCGTCGCAAGCCGTCCAACGGCGATGACAATCGTCAGGACAACCAGAATGGCGGTGGCGACGCTGAAACCGGCGGCGACAACGTCGAGGCTAAGGGTGCACCAGAAGTAGACACCGATGCAGAGAAACCTGCTGAGGATGCCGAAGAGAAACCAAAGCGCAAACGCGCGCCACGTCGTCGGGCCAAAAAGACTGACGAGGTGTCAGCAGAGGCGACAGGCGCCGAGCCCGAGGTTGAAGCTGACGCTCCCGCAGAAGAGACCAAGGCCGAAACCAAACCCAAGCGTGCGCCGCGCAAACGCGCGGCCAAGCCAAAGGCAGAGGAGGCCGAAGCCCCCGCGACGGCACCGGTCGACGGGGACGAGACGCCGGCAGAGAAGCCCGCGCGCAAACCGCGCGCCAGAAAACCCAAGGCAGCGGCTGCCGAGGCGGAGGCGTCGGTCGAGCCGGTGAAGGAAGACGACGCAAAGCCCAAAAAGGCCCCGCGTAAAAGAGCACCTGCGGTTCGGAAGAAAAAGACCGAGGACGCTGCGCCTGATGCAGCGCCAGCGGCCGAGCCAACGCCGAAGCCGGCCATGGCGGCTGCCGAACCCGCTGCACCACCGGCGGCAGAGGTTAAGCCGGATGAACCACCCAAGCCGAAACGCAAAGGCTGGTGGTCGCTTGGCGGCTAACGGTTAAATAGATAAAGGCCGGGTCATGCCCGGCCTTTTTTACGTCTCACCCTTTGCGGATGAAGTAATATGTCGTGGCGCCGTTCTCGGTCTGGCTCACAAGCTCGTGCCCTTGTTCCGCACAGAAATGCGGCACGTCGATCACTGCCGCGGGGTCGGTGGCCTGTAAGCGTAAGATCTGCCCGCTTTTAAGCGATTTCAAGCGCTTGCGGGCTTTCAGAACTGGCAACGGACACAAAAGTCCGATTGCATCAAGATCGTCGTCAAATTCCATATCCTCACATAAGCCTTCGGTGCCGGACTGTCTATCTGCCGCCACGCGCCAAGCTGCACCAATTTGTCGCGCAGTTGTGACAAAGCGGCAGGTGACGTCGCGCTTTTCCCACGCTATGTGGGGATATGTTTGGATTTGAACTCATCGACGCGAGCCTTCTTCCGGCTTTGGTCATCGCCTTTGTCGCGGGAATTCTGAGTTTTCTCAGCCCCTGCGTGCTGCCGATTGTGCCGCCCTATCTGGCATATATGTCGGGCGTCACTATGGGCGAAATGAGCGAAGGGAAAAGTGCCTCACGCAAAGCCACGCTTGCCGCGCTCTTCTTTGTCATGGGGCTGTCCACGGTCTTTTTGTTCCTTGGTTTCGCAGCCTCGGCCTTTGGGGCGTTTTTCCTGCAAAACCAGACGATCTTCGCGACGTTCGCTGGCATCGTCGTGATGGTGTTCGGGGCGCATTTTCTGGGTGTCATCTCGATCCCGTTTTTGAACCGCGAGGCGCGACTGGATGCGGGCGATCAGGGCGGCAGTGCCTTTGGGGCCTATGTGCTGGGTCTTGCCTTTGCCTTTGGCTGGACGCCCTGCATTGGCCCGCAACTGGGCGCGATCTTGTCGCTTGCAGCTTCAGAAGGCTCGGTTGTGCGCGGCACCACGCTTTTGGCAATCTATGCGGCGGGACTTGGCATCCCCTTCCTGCTGGTCGCTGCGTTCTTCCCCCGAATGACTGGCATGATGAACTTCATGAAGCGTCACATGGAGCGGATCGAGCGGATCATGGGGCTACTTCTCTGGACCATCGGTTTGATGATGCTGACCGGCGGGTTCTCGCGGTTCTCATACTGGTTGCTCGAGACGTTCCCGGCTTTGGCCGTGCTTGGCTGACCCTGTCGCGCCCAGATTGGGGCTTAATTTTGCCAAGCGATAAGGCTAGAGTTCGCAGCGTAGCAGTCAGACCGGGCCAATGAAAAACCGCACCGCCCCCCCATCAGAACCGAGTTCAACCGTGCGCCGGCGGCGGGTGTTTTATATTCCCGGTTACGATCCGATTCACCCGCGCAGATACCGCGAGCTTTATCGCAAAGAGGGTGTGGCGCAGGCTGACATCTCGGGTTACCAGATCAAGCTGATAGGTCGGCAAAGCCCCGGCACCTATGGCTGGCAGGTTACAGGACGCATGGATGGGTCGGAAACAGAAGCCGAGTTTGATGTGCTGTTCTGGTCAGACATCGTGCGCGACAGCATGAACCTGAACATCGTGCAAACCTATCTGCTGATGGCGCGCACGGCGTGGACCTATATCGCATCCGGGACGCTCGGGCGGTTGATGCGGCTGCGCAAAGGCCCGGTGATCGCAGCACTTTACCCGGTTGGCATGCTGATCTTACAACTGGTGCTGGCGCTTTTGCTTGGTCATATCCTTGGCTATGTCGCGTCGGTCTTTGCGTCGCGGGTTCCATTGACCGGCGAGGGGACAGGGTTCGCCGCGTGCCAGATGTTGACCAGTGTCACCTATTGGGCCGTTCTGTGTTTGACCGTGGCGGTGCTTTTGCAGTGGTTTCGCAAGATCGACAACAAACTCTACGTCTATTACCTGATGCACGATTATGCCTATTCCGCGCGCTCAAAGGGGGCCAATGCGCCCGAGCTGGAAGCCCGCCTGGCACTGTTTGCCGACCTGATCGCCGAGGCTCTGCGGTCTGATGTGGACGAGGTTTTGGTGGTGGGTCACAGTTCCGGGGCCCATCTGGGGGTCTCCATCCTGGCCGATCTTCTGCGCGACGGGCGCTTGCCTGATGACGGTCCCGCGCTTTCGTTCTTAAGCCTTGGTCAGGTGATCCCAATGGTCAGTTTCCTGCCTGACGCGCACCGCTTGCGCCGCGATCTGCATGAACTGAGCGTCCAGACACGTATCGCTTGGGTCGATGTCACCGCCCCGGGCGATGGCTGCGCCTTTGCGCTGTGCGATCCGGTGGCGGTGACAGGTGTGGCCCCCGAAACTGGTCAGCGCTGGCCGCTGATCCTGTCAGCAGCTTTCACCAAAACCCTTAGTCCCGCGCGCTGGAAAGAGCTTCGGTGGCGGTTTTTCCGTCTGCATTTCCAATATCTTTGCGCCTTCGACCAACCCGGTGACTACGACTATTTCCGAATAACAGCGGGGCCGCTGAGGCTGCGGGACAGGTATCAAGGCCGCCGCGCGTCGGCCAGCCGGATCGAAACGCCGGTGTCCAAATACACGCATATGGCACCATGACAGATCGCATGCCCCCCAAGCCGCCGTCGCGTGACGGGCGGGTGTCGCTTTGGCGCTATGCCAAGCTTTTTCGGCGCGATATCCTTTCGGCCCAACCCGCGCGGCTTTATCGCGCCTGGATGGCCGAGTTTCGCACCCCGTTTTTCCGCAGCTACATGTGCAATGACCCCTCTTTGGTCGATTTGGTTCTGAAACAGCGCCCTGATGATTTCCCAAAATCCGACCGTATCCGCGAGGGATTGGCGCCGCTGCTTGGCAACTCGGTCTTCGTCACCAATGGCGACGTCTGGAAACGTCAGCGACGTATCATTGACCCCGCTTTCGAAGGGGGACGATTGAAAGAGGTGTTCCCAGCCATGTGCGAGGCCGCCATGGCGGCCGTGGATCGCCTGCGCCCGCTGGCGGACGGTCGCCCGACCGAAGTGGAAAGCCATACCAGCCACGCGGCGGCGGATGTGATTTTTCGCACCCTGTTCTCAATCCCCATTGAGAACAAGATTGCTGGGCAAGTCTTTGATAAATTTCGCGAACATCAACGTGCCCAACCCGTGCTGAACCTTGGCGCGCTGGTGCCTCTCCCGCGCTGGATGCCGCGATTTCATGGTCGCAAGACCAAGCAGACTGCGCGCCAGATAAGGGCGCTGATCCGTGATCTGACAGCCACGCGTATGGCTGAAATTGATCAGGGCGTTGCGCCGGATGACCTTGCCACCAAGATCATGACCACCACCGACCCGGACACGGGTGACCGGTTTGATACGGATGAGATGGTCGATCAGGTGGCGATCTTCTTTCTGGCGGGCCATGAAACCAGCGCATCGGCCCTTGCATGGGCGCTGTATCTGCTGGCGCTGTACCCCGAGTGGCAGACCCGTGTCGCCGAAGAGGCGCAGACGCAGATCGACCCAAAGAAAATCGAATTCTCCGTCCTGTCCAAGCTGCGCCTGTCGCGCGATGTGTTTCGCGAGACGCTACGTCTGTATCCCCCCGTGCCGATGATGGTTCGCGAGGCGCGGTGCCCGGAGCACTTCCGCGACCGTGACGTGCCCAAAGGCAGCCAGATCGTGTTAAGTCCGTGGCACCTTCATCGTCACGAGCGCCTGTGGGACCAGCCCGATGATTTCGATCCGGCCCGATTCCAGTCCGACAATGGCAAAACCTGCCTGCGCAACGCTTACATCCCCTTTTCCAGCGGGCAGCGGGTTTGCCCCGGCGCTGGCTTTGCGATGATCGAGGGGCCATTGATCTTGTCGATGCTGGTGCGCAGTTACCGCTTTGAACTGGTGGCGGATCGCGCTGCAAACCCCGTCGCGCATCTGACAGTTCGTGGTAAAGACGGGATCTGGTTGTCTCTGATGCCTCGATAGTTCGTGCGTTCAGTCAGTCGGGGACTGTTTGAAATGGTTCAGCACAAAGACTCGGATCGCTGAGGCCAATCCCCGGTCCACGCCGCGTGCCTCATCGACCTCAGCGGCCAGCGCATTCAGGGGCAAGCCGCGTGCCTTGGCGATGGCGCGAAAAGCTTGCCAGAACTCAGGTTCCAACGACACTGATGTGCGGTGCCCATGCAAGGTCAGGGAGTGTTTTTCCGGCCGGGTGCTCATGGCGTATTTGACGGTGTATCACCGTCGCGCCTGTGGCCGTCGAGGTCACGGGCCGATTTCTCGGCCCGCATTGTATCGTGCTTTTTTTCGGCTAGCGTCCGTCCAAACTTCACAGCATTTTCATCGGCTTGGGCGCGTTTCTTCAAGCGCGCTTTCGCCTTGCGGTGTTTGGACAGGCTGACCGGTTTGCCCATCAGGTCTTGGGACCGATCATCTGCTCGGGGCGGACGACTTTATCGAACGTTTCCGCGTCCACGAAGCCCAATGCGATGGCTTCTTCTTTCAGCGTGGTGCCATTTTTATGCGCCGTCTTGGCCACCTTGGTTGCGTTATCGTAACCGATGGTTGGGGCCAGAGCGGTGACCAGCATCAGGCTTTCTTTCATCAGCTTATCGATCCGCGGTTCATTGGCCTGAATGCCGTTCAGCATCCGTTCGGTGAAGCTGTCGGTCGCATCGCCCAGAAGCTGGATCGACTGGAGCAGGTTGTAGCTCATCATCGGGTTAAAGACGTTCAGTTCAAAGTGACCTTGCGAGCCAGCAAATGTCATCGCCGCATTGTTGCCCATGACGTGGGCGGCGACTTGGGTCAGTGCTTCGGCCTGTGTGGGGTTCACTTTGCCCGGCATGATCGACGATCCCGGTTCGTTTTCCGGCAAGATCAGCTCGCCCAGACCCGAACGCGGGCCGGAGCCGAGGAAGCGAATGTCGTTGGCGATCTTGTAACAGCTGCCAGCTACAGTGGCCAAAGCGCCGGACATGAAGACCATGGCGTCATGGGCGGCCAGGGCCTCGAATTTGTTGGGGGCGGTGACGAAGGGCAGATCGGTGATCCGCGCCATATTGGCGGCAACTTCTTCACCCCAACCGACCTTGGTGTTCAGACCGGTGCCGACAGCCGTGCCGCCTTGGGCAAGTTCGTAAATACCGGGCAGGGCGAGCTTCACGCGTTCGATGCCCTGACGGATCATATGGGCGTAACCCGAAAACTCCTGACCCAAGGTCAGAGGCGTCGCATCCTGCGTATGGGTGCGGCCGATTTTGATGATGTCTTTGAATTCTGCTTCCTTGGCTTCAAGACCAGCCAGAAGCTTTTCAAGGCCGGGCAGCAAAACGTCACGCACGCTCATCGCGGTGGCGATGTGCATTGCGGTGGGGAAAGTGTCGTTCGAAGACTGGCCCATATTGCAGTGATCATTGGGGTGAACGGGGTCTTTTGACCCGATCACGCCGCCCATGATCTCGATCGCGCGGTTGGCGATCACTTCGTTGGCGTTCATGTTTGACTGGGTGCCGGACCCGGTCTGCCAGACGACCAGCGGGAAGTTATCGTCGAATTTGCCGGCGACCACTTCCGAGGCCGCTTGGATGACAGCATCCGCAATGGCACCGTCCATCGCGCCGGAATTCTTGTTCGCTTCTGCGCAGGCTTGTTTGATAACGCCCAAGGCGCGCACGATGGCGACGGGCTGTTTTTCCCACCCGATCGGGAAGTTCATCAGCGAACGCTGGGTTTGTGCACCCCAGTATTTGTCTGTGGGAACCTCAAGTGGGCCAAAGCTGTCGGATTCTGTGCGGGTCTGGGTCATATCTTGGCGCCTTTGTTTTCAAAAACCGAGGTCGTTGTACCCGATTGCACACCAAGATCAATGCTGGTAGCGCCGCAACCACGCGCCGCAACGCTAACAACCCGAAAATCCGGGCCGGTTTGCGTGATTATTTTCGGAAACTGTCGAGGCTGACAACCTCGGCGTCCTGATGCGCTTTGCTGACCTTTTCAGGTTCAGGGTCTGATTTGGTCGCCTTGTGTTCGGGGTCTTCGACGGGTGCGGCCTCTTCAGGGAGTTTCGCGTCCTTTTCACTGGCCAAGTGAAGGTCTGGATGATGTGGTGCCTCGACCTCAAACCTCAGTCCAAACTCGACTGAGGGGTCAACGAACGTGTTTATGGCGTCAAACGGAACATAAAGCGTTTCGGGTGAATCACCGAAGTTCAGCGTCACACCAAAGCCATCTGCATCAACAGACAGGTTTTCGAACCAGTGCTGCAACACGATGGTCATATCCTCGGGAAAGCGATCCCGCATCCAGTCGGCCAGTTCAACCCCATCGTGGTGTGTGTCGAAATTGATGAAGAAATGGTGTTCGCCCGGTAAACCGGCTGTCGAGACGTCGATCAGAACCTTGCGGATCAGGTCGCGCATGGCGTCGTGCATCAGGTTTCCATAGTCGATGGTGTCGGACATGAGCAAACTTTCTCGTGGGGTCGGGTCCAGAATAGGGGATTCGGTGGTGAAGAAAAAGGCGCAAGATCGTTAAGGGCTGAGCATCGGAAGGCAGGCGCCGACCGTTGCCATAGCAGCCAGGGTCAGCGGCAGTGACACGCGCAGACGCAACAGCAAAAACCCAGCCACGCCAGCCAGCACGACGGCGACAATATTCACGCTGGACAGGACCGGCAGGCTTGGTGTGAAGGCGCCGTCGGCGCGCGCCACTTTGTCGAAGAAAACGTGCAACGCGAACCACAATGACAGATTGGCGATGACCCCCACCACGGCTGCCGTGATGGCCGCAAGGGCCGAGGTCAGGCGCGGGCGGGTGGTCAGCCATTCGACATGGGGGGCCGCTACAAAGATCCACAGAAAGCAAGGGATGAACGTGGCCCAAAGGGTCATCGCAGCGGCCGCCAGCGCCAAACCCGGGCCGGACAGCGTATAACCAGCCATAAAGCCGACGAATTCCGTCACAAGGATCAGTGGGCCGGGTGTGGTTTCTGCCAACCCCAACCCGTCCAGCATCTGTTCAGGCGTCAGCCAACCATGGTTGGTGACGGCTTCTTGCGCCATATAGGCCAGCACCGCATAGGCGCCGCCAAAACTGACGACAGCGAGTTTTGAGAAAAACAGGCCGATCTTTGTGAGGATCGCAGCGCCGGAAGCATAGGCCACCAAGATAGGTGTGAACCACAGTGCCAGCCAGACGGCGGCGCGTGAAATGGTTTGCCGCAGGCTGGTTCGGTGGTCGGAAACTGGCGGTGCTTCAACGCCTCTAGAAGCATGGAACAACAATCCATAGGCAGCGGCGATCAGGATCACCAAGGGGAAAGGGGCGTCAAAAGCATAAAGCGCCATGAAAGAGGCGAGCGCGATCAGCCAATGATCCGTGCGATTCAATGTCTTCCGTGCCAAACGCAAAACCGCCTGCGCCACCACGATCACCACCGTGGCTTGCACCCCCAGAAACAACGCCTCGACCACCGGAAGCTGTCCCCAAAGGGCATAGGCGAAGGCCAAGGCCAGCATAACCGCAGCCCCCGGCAGAACGAACAAAAGCCCGGCGATAAGCCCGCCATGAACGCCGCGCAGACGCCATCCAGCATAGGTGCACAGTTGCATCGCCTCGGGGCCGGGCAAAAGCATGCAAAACGACAGCGCGCTTAGAAACTGGCTTTCATCCAGCCACGGTCGGTCCTCAACCAATTCCTTGTGCATGACAGCGATTTGGGCGGCTGGTCCGCCGAATGAAAAAAGCCCGATGCGGGTGAAGACACGGGTCAATTCGCCAAGACTGGGCGCGGTCATTTAACGCCTCGATTGTCGGGCCAGTCATGGGTTTCATCCGCACCGTCGCGGGCCCAACGATAAAACGCGTCATATAAGGGAAGCGCCGCCTCAAGCTGCGCAGTGTCGTCCTTGTATTGGCGTGACAGACCGACGGAAATGGCCAGAAGCCCCGCGGCTTCGGGGATATCGCCAAGCGTATTGGTGTCGGCGGCCCGTACGACCTTAGCAAGCCGCGTAAGTGCCGGGGTTGTCAGCGCGAATTCCTCGACCATCGTATCAAAACTGCAGCGCGCGCCGCGATGCGACCAGAAAGCTTTTTCTACGTCAAATGGCGTCGCGCCGTAGCGGTTTGCCACATCGAGAACCTGCGCAGGCGGCACAAAAAGGAAACGCGCGGCGGGATCAACAAATCGGCGAATGAGCCAAGGACAAGCGATGCGGTCAATCTTGGGACGGTGGCGGGTCACCCAAAGCGTCGCGCCATCGACGGGCTCCGGCAGAGAAGCCGCAGGGATACGAGGAAATTTGGCGTCTCGCCAGGCGAAATTGCCGCCGGCCAGCGCCTCGGCATGGACACCCTCGTTGCGCAGCAGCGCTGCGGCACCGTGGCTGAGTTTGCCGCCTTTTTGGCAAACAGTGACAACCGATCGGCCAGACACGTCAGGCAAGAGTGCCCGAATATCTGTGTGAGGTTGGCGACAGGCACCGGGAATAAGGTACGGGTCCGCGTCAAAGTCTGCGTCGATTGAGACATCGATCAAGATCGGCGCGTCAGGCGTGCCGATAAGACGCATCAGTTGAGCGGGCAAAATTTCGGAAAAAGCAGGCATGGCTTGGCATCCTTCAATCAGCGTGGCGATGGATGCGAACCTCAAGCCTTAGCCTCACGGGGTGGTGTCGCTGACCCCATGCATAATAAGTGCCAGAGCCTGGGGGCCGCGGTCAAGAGCGCGCGTGAAAGCGATGCAGCCGATCACGCAGCAATCCCTTCGCCGGACAGACACAAGGCAAGACTGTCTGGGGGCAGATAGCCCAGTTGTTCAAGGAAAGTCAGGAAATCGACTTGATTATAAGCTTCGACGATCTTGCCGCCATTGATACGGGCCATGATTTGCCCCGTGGCCTGAACCGGGGCGCGGTTTGCCAGCGTGACCGCGTGGGCGGTGAACGTCACCCAGACCCAGTCGCCCAACTCGACTTCGCGGTCGAACCGGATCTCGTTGACCTCTACCTGTGCCAACATCGCTTCGGCCAACACCCGGAAGTCCTCCGGGCCGACGCCAAAATCAATCATGCCCTGCGCTTCGATGTCAGGGGTGAACAAGCGGTCAATAGCGTCAAGGTCCTGTTTGACCCAGACGCTGTCATACCATTCTTTCAGAAGTTCCAAAGGGGACACGCGGCGTTCCTTCCTATTACGTTGTTTGCGGGTTCTCTCGTCAAAACTTAGGGGTGAACCCTTAAGGATGCGTAACCAACGCCTCAAAAAGCGGGAAGAGGGCCGACAAGGAAATGGAAGTGCAGGCTTCTGTTGCCAGGTGCCTGCGAACCCCGCCTTACGCTGCTAAGCGCAAGGACTTAAATCGGCAACTCGAACTGCTTACGCAGCCAGAGCCATAGCCGGAGCTTTGTTGTCATTTGCAACTAGCTTGAATGTACCGATAACGGTGGTAACTCACCGAAACAAAGCAAACCCCTTTAGACGTCCGTCGATCCTATTTCGTCCCCATGATCCCCAAATGAAGGATGTTTGGTGGAGACGCCGGGTACCGCCCCCGGGTCCGATCCGCTTATTACGAGCGCGTTTATGTCCATAGTCCCCGAAGGAACATTACATATATAAGGTGACGGACGCGCAGTTGCAAACTGATCGTGAGAGTAATTTTTCTGCGAGATCACAAAAATAGTCAGGATGTTGGAGGCGCATTTGCGCGGTCGTGAAACCCCTCTTTTGCATTCCTGTTCGGAAAGGGCTGGTCCGGGACATCAACACCCAGATGTCGGCACAACGGCTTCCAACCATCGCCGACTTTATAGACCAGAAGGCGGTCACTCGCGACTTCGCGGATCACGGATTTCTGGTGCGCCTCATAAACCGAGATTGCGCGGTCGCGTGTCACGGGGCGCCCGCCGAACACCTGGTCACCGACAAGTTTTTGCGAAAAGACGTTGTCGGGGCTGTCTGGGGCGTTGGTGTATTGCAGAATGGTCTTATCAATACTGCGCCACCAAGCGTCAGCGGGGCGCGTGGTCAGGATCACTTTGGCGTCGGGGTAACGTTGAACAAGTTCACGCCAGTAATGAGCCGATGGCCAGTCCACGCAGGCGAAAAATCCAGCAAACAGCTTGTCCCAGTCCGGCGCGCCGCCGCTAACAACCTCGCGCCACAAATCGGTCTGTGTCTGACTGTCTATCACTTCGAACATGTGGTGGGTTGGGCCAAAGCCCAGAATATTCAAAGCTTCTCGCATAGAATCCGTGCCCGTTCGCCCAAAACCAGTTCCAACAACTTTCAGGCCCATAGCGCTCCCCCCCATTTCAATGATTGGTGGCAGTTTAGCACATTCGGCTGAGTTCGGTCTGTCTAATTCAACGGAGCGCCGCGAAAGTGTTTTAAGCAAGCTTCTGGGTTTCGGCTTCCAAATTGCTCAGGTGCGTGCTGACGGCACCTGAATCTTGCCGTTCGATCGCGTTTGCGATGTCGGTATGAATAGCAACGATCCGCTCCCGTTCCCTTTGCGTATAGGTGGTCATGTTCATCAGCGGCTGCAATGCCTTCACGGCCCACGCCAATTGATTGTGCTACACCGGATTGTCGGCGCCGTTGGCCAGACCCCCTGAATGGCGGTTTGCAGCCAAGGCTCAGCAACAATTTTCTCAGCGATTTGTCGCGGTGTTGACCCGCGCGTTCTGGCGAGTGGAAGCCGATTTTTCGGCGGCGATTTGCCACGTGTTGAGGCGGTGGGACAGAGGAGGTCTTTGTAACGGACCACTCACATGGAACCAATGGAGGAACCCCATGTCTCTACCAAATCAATTCGAACAGCAGATGCTGGACCTCATTAACAAGGAACGCGACAGCGCCGGATTGAACGCGCTGACGTTCAACGGATTGTTGAATGATTCCAGCGAGGATCACAGCAAATGGATGTTGGATTCCAACCAGTTTTCCCATACCGGGCAGAATGGTTCGTCGCCACATGAACGGATGGCCAGTGCCAGCTATCCGTTCGAAGGCAATTACGGATCAGCCGAGAATATCGCTTGGCAAAGCGAGCGCGGGGAAGAGGGGATTTCAGATGACGTTGTGCAGTTGCACGAAGGTCTGATGCAAAGCCCCGGGCATCGCGCGAATATCCTGAACCCGGACTTCACTGATATCGGGATCGGCATCGAAGAAGGGGTGTTCACCGAAGGTGGCTTCACCTTTGATGGTGTGATGGTAACCCAGAACTTTGGCGTTACGGATGCGGACACCTCAGAACCTGTCCCGCAACCGGAGCCCGAACCTCAGCCGGACCCGCAACCGGAACCGCACCCGCAACCAGAGCCCGAACCTCAGCCTGAGCCGGACCCGCAACCGGAGCCTGATCCCCAACCGGTGCCCGATCCTCAGCCGGAGCCTGAAACGCCCGGCCCAGAAGACGCCGAACAGCCTTGGGATGTTTCATGGCTTTTTGAAGCGGATCGCGATGGCGACGGTGACAGCGACATTTTCGTCTTTGTCGAGAATGTCGAGGACAGTCAGGATCTGCTGGATGGCATCGAGTGGTTGATTGAGCAGCTTGGCAACTGGGACTTTGACGGCGAGGCAGATGAGGACGTTGACACCGCAGATGGCGACGCTAATGCCCCAAAAGTCGACGTGGTTGATGTCGTGGATGTGACGCAAGACGCCGATGAAGCCAACGATCAGGATATGGTCCCGGCTTGCTGGATGTATGACGTGGCCTGAAACTAATCTGTATGACCCGGCGTGCCTTTGCGCAGGCCGGGTCTTTCCGTTCACTCGCTTCCGGTCAGAAAAGGCAGTCGATGACGAAAATCTAGCTGCGGGTTTTGGATTGGGTCAACCGACTGCGGCCAAGTTCAACCGTATATTCTGCCAATTGTCCCAGACTGGCTTCGGCCTTCGGACCATCCTGACCCTCAATGGCATCCGCCAGCCGGGTGTGAAGCTCTACGATCCGGTCCCGATCCCTTTGCGTGTAGGTGATCATGTTCATCAGCGGCTGCATCGCCTCGACAGCCCCTGCCAGTTGGTAGGACAGCACCGGATTGCCCGCCCCGTCGACCAGTGCCCGGTGAAAGGCCACGTCCGAGGCGCAAAAGGCTTCGTCCGTCAGGCCGGGCTGGCTTTGTCTGTGAACCTCGGCGCGCATGGTGGCCAGATGGTCAGCCGTCCGCCGTTCTGCCGAAAGTGGCGCGCAGGCACGTTCCAACGCATAGCGCGCCTCGCATGCGGTCTCAAAATCCACCTGGTTCATCGACAAAAGCAGGGTCGAGGTGGTAATCTGCTGATCATAGGCTTCTTCAAAGGACATGCGGTTCACGAAGGCCCCGCCGGACGCGCCCCGTTGGGTGCGGATCAGGTTCTGGGCGGCCAAGCGCTTCAGCGCCTCGCGCACGGTTGACCGGCCCACGTCGAATTTCTCGCATAGATCCGCCTCGGATGGCAGGCGTTGGTCGACGATCAAGCCACCCTCAATAATCGCGTCGCGAATGGCTTCGGCGATCTGCTTTGACAGGTCCTGATTGTCGTCCAAATCGGTTTTCACGCTACGTCACTCCTCAATTGTCTGACAATTACTTGCCCCTCGGTCAATTGTCAGACATTATCATTCCGACTCGCAAGATGGGGGAACCATGTCCGTTTCGTCAAGGATAAGAACCATGAGCGCGCCGCATTGGCTGGCGCTGTTTGGCCTGATCCTTGTGGGCTGGGTTCTGCTTTACGCGATGGCGCTGCCGCCCAATGCTCTGGAACTCTCACGCATCTACGGGGCAGATTTCTGGCGCTCGCTTTGTGTGGTTGAACCAGACAAGGCGGGGTTTCTGGGGCTGTTTGCCATGTGGGCGGTGATGTCGGCCGCGATGATGGCCCCGACCGCGCTGCCAACCTTCGCCACCTATGACGATCTGATCGCCTCGGGCGCAGGGTCCCGGCGCGGGTTTCTGGAACTGATCGCGGGTTATCTGGTCATCTGGCTGGGCTTTGCCGCCATCGCCGCCGCCGGGCAACTGGTTCTGTTTCGCGCGGGGCTTCTGTCGCCTTTGGGGCAAAGCATCTCGCCATGGCTGACCGGTGCGCTGTTGATCGGGGCCGGGGCGTATCAATTCTCGTCCCTCAAAGACAGCTGCCTGAGCCAGTGCCGCCAGCCGATGGCGTTCTTCATGCAATACTGGCGCGAGACCCGTTGGAACGACGCAGCCCTTGGTCTGCGCTTGGGCGCGATCTGCCTTGGCTGTTGCTGGGCGCTGATGCTTTTGGGCTTTGTCGGTGGGGTGATGAACCTCGCCTTCATGGGGCTCGCCACACTCATCATGATTTTTGAAAAACTGCCGGAGCTTGGCCGCTATCTGACCCGCCCACTGGGCTGGGCGCTGATTGCGGGCGGGGTCGTGGCACTTGTCCAGGGAGGATAACATGGACGGAAGTGAAATTGGTCAGGTCGAATGGGCCATCAAAGGGGAATTGATCCTCAACTGTAACTGCACGGTCTTTTGTCCCTGCGTAGTCAGCCTTGGCGACCACCCCCCGACCGAGGGCTATTGCATGGGCTGGGCGGGCATCCGCATTGACGAAGGCAACTATGGCGGCGAGGACCTGTCGGGTCTGAATGTCGGTTTGCTGTTGGAAATCCCCGGCCGGATGGGGCGCGGCAACTGGAAAGCCGCCGCTTACATCGACGAGCGCGCTAATGATGCCGCGTTTGAAGCGCTGTGCCACATCTTCACAGGCGCTGCCAAAGGCACCACTGGATTGTTTAAGATGTTGGTCAGCGAATTCCTTGGTGCCGAACGTGCGCCTGTGACCTTCGAGACTGAAGGCAACAAGCGTCGTCTTATGGTTGGCAAAGCGATCAAAGGCGAGATCGAACCCGTCCCCGGTAAAGGCGGCGCCGATCAGGTGATCACCAACACCAATTACTGGATGGGTCCGGACATCACCGTTGCCAAGGCCAATGTGGCGAAGGTGCGTGCTTTTGGCCGTGTATGGGACTTCGACGGAAAATCCGCTGAAATCTGCCAAATCGATTGGAAAGGCCCCGGTCGCTAACGCGGCCGGTGGACCCTACGGGAGCGCGACCCATGGCCAAGATTTCTCCGTCCCGCCGCTTGCGGCGCACACCTTTCTCTGCCGGTGTCGAAGCCGCAGGGGTGAAGGGCTACACAGTTTATAACCATATGCTGCTGCCGACCGTCTTTCGGTCGGTGGAAGAAGACTATCGCCACCTGAAGGACGCGGTACAGGTCTGGGACGTGGCCTGCGAGCGACAGGTCGAGGTGCGTGGCCCCGACGCCGCCCGCCTGATCCAGATGCTGACCCCGCGGGATTTGAGCAAGATGCAGGACGGGCAGTGTTTCTATGTCCCCATGGTCGACGAGACCGGGGGCATGCTGAACGACCCTGTGGCGGTGAAGCTGGCCGAGGACCGGTTCTGGATCTCGATCGCTGACAGTGATCTGCTGTTCTGGGTCAAAGGGCTGGCCTATGGGTTCCGGCTGGATGTGCTGGTCGATGAGCCCGACGTGTCCCCTTTGGCCATTCAGGGTCCCAAATCGGACGATCTGGCGGCCGCTGTCTTTGGCGATGCGGTGCGCGATATCCGGTTCTTCCGCTATAAGCGGCTGGAGTTCCAGGGGCGCAGTCTGGTTGTGGCGCGCTCGGGCTATTCCAAGCAGGGCGGGTTCGAGATTTATGTCGAGGGCAGTGACATCGGCATGCCGCTGTGGAACGCACTGATGGAGGCAGGCAAAAGCATGGATGTACATGCAGGCTGCCCCAATGGGATCGAGCGGGTCGAAGGCGGGCTTCTAAGCTATGGCAACGACATGACCCGCGAAAACACCCCACACGAGGCGGGACTGGGGCGCTTCTGTTCAACCGAAAGCGCGATTGGCTGTGTGGGGCGCGACGCGTTGCTCCGGGTGGCCAAGGAAGGTCCGGTGCAACAGGTGCGCGCCATCGAGATATTGGGCGGCGTGCCGCCTTGCGACCGCGCGTGGCCATTGATGGATGGGGACCGGCAAGTGGGGCAGGTGACTTCGGCCGCCAACTCGCCCGATTTCAACACCGGTGTCGCCATCGGCATGGTGCGCATGACCCATTGGGCTGCGGGCACTGAGCTGGATGTGGTGACACCCGACGGACCGCGGGCCGCGACCGTCTATGACACTTTTTGGATTTAGGAGACGACGATGTTCAAAGCATTGGTGATGGAACAAAACGACGAGGGGCTGGCCGCAGCCGAGATCAAAGAGATCGGGGAAGACACGCTGCCCGAGGGCAATGTGACCGTTGCCGTCGAATATTCCACCGTGAACTACAAAGACGGTCTCTGCTTGTCGGCGAAGGGTGGCGGGCTTGTACGCAATTACCCCCACGTGCCGGGGATTGATTATGCGGGCACGGTCGAGGCGTCGGATGACGATCGTTACAAGCCCGGTGACAAAGTCGTTCTGACCGGCTGGCGTGTGGGTGAAGCGACCTGGGGCGGCTATGCCCAGAAAGCGCGTATTTCAGCAGACAAGCTGGTGCCGCTGCCAGAAGGTTTGACAACACGTCAGGCTATGGCCGTCGGCACAGCAGGGTTTACGGCGATGCTGGCTGTCATGGCGCTGGAAGACCACGGGTTGAAGCCGGGTCAGGGGCCTGTTTTGGTTACTGGCGCTGCCGGGGGCGTTGGGTCCGTTGCGACTGCCATTCTGGCCAATCTTGGCTATGAAGTCGCCGCTGTCACGGGCCGCCCCAATCAGGTGGATTACCTGAAATCTTTGGGCGCGACCACCATTGTGCCGCGTGAAGAGCTGAACGAGACCACCAAACGCCCGCTTGAAGCCGAAACATGGGCCGGTTGTGTGGATGCTGTCGGCGGTGACATGCTGGCGCGTGTGTTGGGCCAGATGAAATACGGAGCTTCCGTGTCGGCGGTCGGATTGGCCGGTGGCGCTGGTCTGCCTGCAACCGTCATCCCGTTCCTTTTGCGTGGTGTGAACCTTTTGGGCATTGATAGCGTCATGCAGCCTTATGACAACCGCGTGCGAGCTTGGCAGCGCGTTGCAAAAGACCTGCCGATGGACAAGCTCGAGGCGATGATCACGCCTGCGACACTGGAGGACCTTCCCGGCCTGGGGGCCAATATTCTGCAGGGAAAGGTCAAGGGCCGGGTTGTCGTGGACGTCAATGCCTAGGACCAACGATCCAGAACATTAGTGGGGCGTGAGAGCGCCCCTTTGCCGCATGTCGCATGAAGCCGTGGCCACGGTCTGGACGCCCCTCAGAGGGCGGCGAGACGTTGGCCACGCGTCGACCGAGATAAATACGTCTCGGGCCTTTGAAGGCCCGAGCTCATTTTTTCCAGCATGTTTCAGCCTTCATTAATCTCGATTTTCCGGGTTTTCGTTTGTTCCTCAGCCGGTTTGGGAATGGTTACCGTCAGGACGCCATTCTTTACGCCGGCAGCTACCTTGTCGGGGTCTATGTCGAACGGCAGCCGTGTCGTACGCATAAACGACCCGGCGCTTCTTTCGATACGGTGGAACGTCCGGCCATCCTTTTCGCTCTGGTCGTCCTTTTCGGATTTTTTTTCACCTCTGATGGTGATCTTGTCACCAGCTATCTCGACGTCGACGTCGCTCATCTCGATGCCGGGAAGCTCTGCGGTGATACAGACTTCGCCGTCAGTTTCGCTGACGTTCGTGCGCACAGTGAAATCACCACTGCGGATCGGAAAACCGCTGTCAAAATCGTCAAACAACGTATCCACTTGCTTACGAAGGGCGTGAAACGGGCTGTCTTTGTCTTCACCCCAGTCACCCCACATCTTGGGGAGCCATTCACGTTGTGCCATTGTCTTCTCCTCTTTTCAGTAGTGGCTTCACAGAAGGAAGGTAACTACGGGTCGCAAACACGCATTGATGCGCGTCAGTTTCGCGTCTGATTTGGCGATCGACCGCAAGCCGGCCTTGACTGCCGAGGCCGGGACAGGTAGCTCCAACAGGTCCCGGAAGACCCCTGGACTGCCTGCAGGCGTGGTGTCTTGCAAGGCTGGCTGGAAGACCTGCCAGATCTTGGGAGAACCTGATCTGTTGGGCGCATCCCCAAAAAGTAAAGTTATAGGAGGCTGACAATGGCCGAATTGGATATCAATTGGGTGCGGGCGCAGTTCCCCGCGTTTTCCGAACCGAGCCTGCAAGGGCAGGCGTTCTTTGAAAATGCGGGCGGGTCGTATACCTGCAAGCCGGTGTTTGATCGGCTGACACGCTACTACACCCAGCGCAAAGTGCAGCCCTATGGTCCTTATGATGCATCCCGTTTGGCCGGCGAAGAAATGGACGAGGCCCGGCGCCGGTTGGCCGCCATGATGGGTGTGGAAACCGACGAGCTGAGCTTTGGTCCATCAACCACGCAGAACACCTATGTTCTGGCGCAGGCTTTCCGTCAGCACCTTTCGCCCGGCGACGCGATTGTTGTGACCAATCAGGATCACGAGGCCAATACCGGCCCGTGGCGTCGACTGGTAGACGAAGGGTTCGAGCTGCGTGAATGGCAGATTGACCCGCAAACCGGGCATCTGGACCCTGCCAATCTTGACGTGCTGCTTGCCGACGGACGGGTGAAACTTGTGTGTTTTCCCCATTGCTCAAACGTGGTGGGCGAAGTCAACGATGTGGCCGTGATTTGTGCGAAGGCTAAGGCGGCGGGTGCTTTCACCTGCGTCGATGGCGTCAGCTATGCACCGCATGGGTTTGTGGATGTCGGCGCGCTGGGCGCGGATATCTATCTGTTTTCCGCCTATAAAACCTATGGCCCACATCAGGGGATCATGGTGATCCGCCGCGCGCTGGGTGACGCATTGCCCAATCAGGGGCACTATTTCAATGCGGGAACGCTGTATAAGCGGTTTACACCGGCGGGACCTGATCATGCACAAGTCGCCGCCTCGGCCGGTATGGCTGATTATTTTGAGGCATTGGCCATCCATCACGGCATCTCAGGCGATCCGGCGACGATGGCTGTGGGCGCGCATAACCTGATGCGAGACCATGAAACGCGACTGTTGCAACCGCTGCTGGATTATCTGACCTCTAAGAACTCGGTTCGGCTTTTGGGACCAACACTGGCGAAAAACCGCGCGCCGACGGTCGCGATTGCTGCGCAGGCGAAAGGGGAAATGCTTGCCCAACAGCTTGCGCCGCTTGGCATCATGGCCGGGGGTGGTGACTTCTATGCTGTGCGAGCGCTGAAAGCACAGGGTGTCGATCCGGAGATGGGTGTCTTGCGGGTCAGCTTCACCCACTATACGGCGGAAGAAGAGATCACAAAATTGATCAGATCTCTTGAGCAAGTTCTTTAGGTAAAGCATTTATAGTCAAACTATTACGCCCATAAGCTTATCCAAATTTGCCGATCAAAGCCAGCGGCTTTCTGGATCGCCAGAAAACTGTCCGGTGCGGCAGGGTCAGGCGCAGGCCTGACCGCGCTGCTGATCGCAGCGTCCAGGCAACTGAGGTGAGCACATCAGTCCTCAGTCCACTCGCTTGGTGGGTTGAAAACCTGAACCAGTCCGGCCGTGCAGGTGCAGCGGGGCTTTTTGCATCTGCACAGCGACCATCTTGTCAGTTTGGGTGCCTCCGTTTTAGCCTTGTTCCAGTGGTCACGACTTTTGGGGGGCAATATGATCCTGACCAGCACCGCGGGGCAGCAAGACCTGCCGCGCTATTTCAGCAATGTGTTTGCGGCCGCAAAACAAATGAACCGCGGCCGTCTGGATTTCCTATTGCCGGACGGGCGCAGGTTTCGCGCAGACGGCGCGCATCCCGGATATGTTGCCGAGTTGCAAATTCACGACAACGACGTATTTGCCCGCCTGATCCGCGAAGGCGATCTGGGCTTTTGCGACGCCTATATTGATGGCGGGTGGTCGACGCCGGACCTGCAGGCGTTTCTGGACCTGCTGCAAGACGACAATGACGTGCTTTATGACGGGTTTCCCGCCCAGATTTTCCTGCGCGCCTATGAGCGGTTGCGTCACCTGATGAATTCCAACACCAAAAGCCGGGCGAAAAAGAACATCAGCCATCACTATGATTTGGGCAATGATTTCTACGCCCTGTGGCTGGACGACTCGATGACCTATTCGTCAGCGTTGTTTCACAGTGGTCAGGACAGCCTTGAGAAGGCGCAGGAACAAAAATACGCCTCGATGATCGCGCAAATGGGCGTGGGGCCGGGTGACCATGTGCTGGAGATCGGCTGTGGCTGGGGCGGCTTTGCCGAACACGCGGCACGTCGGGGCATCCGTGTGACCGGGCTGACCATCAGTCAGGAACAGCATGATTTCGCGGTAGAACGCATTCGAAAGGCGGGGTTGTCTGATCTGGTCACCATCAAGATGCAAGACTATCGCGATGAGACCGGGCTTTATGACGGTGTCGCGTCGATCGAGATGTTCGAGGCGGTCGGCGAGAAATACTGGCCGGTCTATTTCAACACTGTCCGCAAATGCTTGCGTCCCGGCGCACAAGCGGTTTTGCAGATCATCACCATCACCGAAAAGCGCTTTGACGTCTATCGAAAAGGCGTTGATTTTATACAGAAATACATCTTTCCGGGTGGGATGTTACCATCCAAAACTGCTCTAAAGGCAGAGGTGGAAAAAGCCGGCCTGGCATTCCGCAATCAGATCGCTTTTGGGGAAAGTTACTCGGCGACGCTAAGGCGCTGGCACGATGTCTTTAATGCGAAATGGGCGCAGGTTTCCGCGCTTGGGTTTGATGATCGGTTCAAGCGCATGTGGAATTTCTATCTGACATCTTGCGCGGCGGCATTTCATTCCGGCAATTGCGATGTTGTGCAGGTCACGTTGAAAAATCCCGAGTGAGCCTGTCATCAAGACCGTGTTTCCGACACCACAGCGCATAATTCGTGGTAAACGCGCCATAAAATGGCCATAACCCCCTGTGAGAACAGCCTCAAAAGGCCGAACGCGCAGGAGTATCAAATGCCTACAGCCGCAAAACTTGTCGCCGCTGCCATTCTGGCTGTTACGGGTTGGTTCTGTGCCGAGCTGATCAAGCCGTTGATGGAGGAAGGGCGCGATCTTTCTAAATTTGGGCCGGTTTGCGCAGCCGTCGGGCTGTTTGTCGGGTGGAAATTTCTTGGGCCGCGGGTCGACCGCCAACTTGGCGGGGTTGGAGCCAATGCGTTCACCGCAGCGTTGGTGCAAGTGGGTATCACCCTGTTTGTCTTTGCATTTTCGTTGATGCTGAAACAGAGCCTGCGTAAAGCCTATGACGGCCCGATTGAGGCTCTGCAGGACATTTTTCTGATCAGCGTCGATTTCATTCAGAAATATTTCACCGGCGAGCTGATTGCTGCGGTGCTGTTGGGGACCGGGCTTGCGTCCTGGTGCGCGACGAGAGCCGCGCGTAAATGGGGTTGATGGTGTGACCACCATGTTTTTCTATGGCACGCTGTGCCATTTACCGTTGCTAGAGCTTGTGCTGGCGGGCGAACGCTATCGCGCGCGACCTGCCACGCTGGCGGGGCACAGGGTCAGCTGGGTCAAGGATCAGCCTTTTCCAACCATCGAAACAGCCCCTGATACGGTTGTGCAGGGGCTTTTGGTGGAAGACCTTTCCCAGACGGCCACGGCGCGGCTGGATTTCTATGAAGGCGGGTTCGACTATGCGCTGAAAGACGTGCAGGTCCGCCCTGACGATGGTGATGATCCTGTTGCCGCGAAGGTTTATTTTCCAACACCCGGTGTGTGGTCGCCCGGCGCGCCATGGTCTTTGGAGGATTGGGTCGCGCAGTGG
Source organism: Aliiroseovarius sp. M344 (assembly GCF_025140835.1). Taxonomy (NCBI): domain Bacteria; kingdom Pseudomonadati; phylum Pseudomonadota; class Alphaproteobacteria; order Rhodobacterales; family Paracoccaceae; genus Aliiroseovarius; species Aliiroseovarius sp. M344. The sequence continues at coordinate 1,996,269 of NZ_CP081153.1, read as the reverse complement.
GGCGAGATGACGTTGGAAGCGGCGCGCGAGGTTATGTCCAGTTTTGGTGATCTTCCCGCCGAGGTTATCGCCCAGCGGTTTCCGATGATCCGCACCCGTGCAGCAAGCCGAATTCGCGCTCGTGCGAGCACCACACCCACCACGTTGCGCGCTGGTTTCGGGGCAGGGGATATCGATGTCCGGGCCAGCCATCGCCCTTACGCCCGGTTCTTCACGATGGAGGAACAAGACCTGTCCTTCCGGCGTTATTCTGGCGAGATGAGCGAGGTGGTGAACCGCGCGGCCTTTGTGGGTGGCGATGCGGTGATCGTGTTGCCCTATGATCCGGTCCGGGATCGGGTGATGCTGATCGAGCAGTTCCGCATGGGGCCGCATATGCGCGGTGATCCCCATCCTTGGCTTCTGGAAGCAATCGCAGGCCGCATTGATGCGGGCGAAACGCCTCAAGACTGCGCGCTCCGCGAAGCGCGAGAGGAAGCCGGGCTGACGCTCGACGGCCTGTTGGCGCTGCCGCATCACTATCCCAGCCCCGGATCGAGCACTGAGTATTTCTATACTTTCGTTGCGCCGTGCGATCTGCCAGATCACGCGGCCGGGATAGGGGGTGTCGCAGACGAGGCAGAAGACATTCGCAGCCATATCCTCCCCTTTGAAAAGTTGATGGAATTGGTGGCCAGCGGCGAGGTGGCCTGCGGCCCGCTGGTCTTGTGCGCATTGTGGCTCTCGCTGAACCGTGATGCCCTTCGTGCGGGAAGCTGACCACCGCCCCTTGAACCCCTCATTGCCAACCCCTACAGATTGTAGGGAAACCGCGACATATGGGGCAGAAGATGGATATCAAGCAGGATCTGGAAGCAACCGTTGGCAACACGCCATTGATCCGACTGAAAAAAGCGTCGGAACTGACCGGTTGTGAAATTCTTGGCAAAGCAGAGTTCATGAACCCCGGCCAGTCGGTCAAGGATCGGGCGGCGCTGTATATTATCAAGGATGCAGTGGCGCGTGGTGAATTGAAGCCGGGCGGCACCATTGTGGAAGGCACGGCGGGGAATACCGGCATCGGTCTGGCGCTGGTCGGTGCTTCGATGGGGTTCAAGACCGTGATCGTGATCCCGGAAACCCAGTCTGAGGAAAAAAAGGATATGCTGCGTCTGGCCGGCGCCGAATTGGTGCAGGTGCCAGCCGCCCCTTATCGCAATCCCAACAACTTTGTGCATTATTCGCGCCGTCTGGCCGAGAAACTGGCCAAGACCGAATCAAATGGTGTGATCTGGGCCAACCAGTTCGACAACGTCGCCAACCGCGTCGCGCATATTGAAACCACTGGCCCTGAGATCTGGGAACAGACCGGAGGCAAGGTCGATGGGTTTGTCTGCGCGGTTGGGTCGGGCGGCACTCTGGCCGGCGTCGGTATGGCGCTGCAGCCCAAGGGCGTGAAAATCGGAATTGCTGATCCGATGGGTGCCGGGCTTTACAGCTATTATACCACCGGCGAGATCGCGATGAAGGGCAGCTCGATCGCAGAAGGGATCGGGCAGGTGCGGATCACCAAGAACCTTGAAGGCTTCACGCCAGATATGGCGTGGCAAGTGCCAGATGAGGAGGCCTTGCCGATAGTCTTTGACCTGCTACAGGACGAAGGGCTGTGCCTTGGCGGGTCATCGGGCATCAATGTCGCCGGTGCTATCCGCATGGCCAACGAAATGGGACCGGGCCATACCATCGTGACGATCTTGTGCGACTATGGCACGCGGTATCAATCCAAACTGTTTAACCCTACTTTCCTGCGGGAAAAGGAATTGCCGGTGCCGGAATGGTTGGACCGTGGCCCGGTGATGCTGCCCGAGGTGTTTGAGGAGGTTGAATGACCCGCTTTCTGACGGCCAGCATTGCGGCTCTGTTGGTCTTGTTGACCGTATTTGGCGCTGCGGCGCAGGACACGGAGAGTGCCAAGGATCCGGTTGAACTGGTCTACGCCGTCACGAAAGACGGGTTGCCGGATTATCGTGCGTGGGAGCAGGCCGCGACCCGGGTCGAGCGCGCCATTGAAGCTGGCCGCGCGTCTGACGCGGTATTGGATGAGCTTCGGGCTGAAATGACCGAGTGGCGCGAATTGTTTGATGCTGCGCAGAAAGAAAACTCGGTCCGCATCGATACATTGAAGATGCAGTTGTCCACCCTTGGACCAGAGCCCGAAAACCCCGGCGCAGAACCTGCTGTTCTGACGCAACGGCGCAGCGAATTAACAGAAAAGCTGAACGCCGCGCGACTGCCGGTGCAAGAGGCCGAGGAAGCTTATTCCCGCGCTGAGGTTCTGATCCGCGAAGTCGACACCCTGCTGAGATCGCGACAAACCGATCAAATGCTGGAACTGGGGCCCAGCCCCGTTAACCCGGCACTTTGGCCGAAAGCCTTTACTGATATCAGAACCACACTGGACCTAGCGGTCGCCGAGGTGCGTAAAAACTGGGGCAGTTCTGCACAACGGCAGGATTTGCGAGATGACCTGCCGCTGACGGTGTTGTTCTTGCTGGTCGCGGTTTTTCTGCTGACGCGCAGCCGCGTGTGGATCATGCGGCTTGGCAACATGGTGCGCGAAAAACGGGATGGATCGGCACGCGGTGTGGTCGGTTTTCTTGTGTCCATCGGTCAGGTTCTTGCCCCAATGATCGGGATATTCGTGCTGATGACAGCGCTGAATCTCGCGGGTGTGCTGGGGTTGCGGGGGCAGGTGATTGCCGACCTGCTTCCATGGTTTGGCTTCAGCCTGTTCGGCAGTCTTTGGCTTGGCACCCGATTGTTCACAGCAGAAGGCAGCAGCACGCCCCTGTTTGACATGTCACGGCTTACGCATCGCACCGAAGCGCGCATAAACGTGGCCTTTTTGGGTATGCTTTTGGGACTTTGGCCAATTCTGGTCAATCTTTCGGCGCACGAGGAATACTCGAGCGGCACGTTCGCCGTCCTTGCATTCCCCGCTATTTTGGCCGGTGGCTACCTTCTTGCCCGGATCGGCCGGACGCTGCGAAAATATGTCCAAAGCCATTCGGATGGTGAAACCAGGACGTTTCGTGAACGCTTTGTCGCGTTGATCGGACGAAGCTGCGAGCTGGTGGGCTACGCATCCCCGGTTCTGGCCGCGATCGGATATACGACGCTGGCTGCGTCAATTTTGATTCCAACCATCATGACTATAGGCGTCATGGCCGTTCTCGCGCTGGTCCATGTTTTCCTGATCAACCTTTACGGTGTCCTGCGCAAGCTGAACGAAGATGAGGCCGAGCAAGCCCTGTTGCCAGTGCTTATGACGTCGATCCTAGTTCTTCTTTCACTGCCAGTCCTCGCGTTGATCTGGGGCGTTCGGGCGACCGAGTTGGTGGAACTTTGGGGCACCTTCCAGGACGGGTTCACATTGGGTGAGGCGCGGGTGACACCACGCTCTTTCCTGATATTTGCACTTATTTTTGGTGTTGGTTATGCCGTGACGCGCACCACGCAGTCCGCCCTGCGCACGTCTATCCTGCCCAAAACAAAGCTGGATAAGGGCGGGCAGAACGCCATTTCGGTGGGCGTTGGCTATGTCGGATTGTTTCTTGCGGCGGTGATTGCCATCACGTCTGCTGGCATTGACCTGAGTTCCATCGCGATCATCGCCGGTGCCTTATCTGTCGGTATCGGCTTTGGCCTTCAGACCATTGTGTCCAACTTTGTGTCCGGCATCATCTTGTTGATCGAGCGTCCGATTTCCGAAGGGGATTGGATCGAGGTGGGCGGTCAGATGGGATACGTGCGCGACATTTCTGTGCGCTCTACCCGCATCGAAACCTTCGACCGCAGCGATGTGATCTTGCCCAACAGCGACCTCGTGTCCGGCGTTGTGACAAACTACACCCGTGGCAATTCCATCGGGCGGGTGATCATTCCCGTTGGCGTGGCCTATGGCACAGATACACGCCGGGTCGAAGCAATCTTGTTGGAAATCGCCGAGAACCATCCAATGGTCACAGTCAATCCTCCGCCCAACGTCGTGTTTCAGGGATTCGGCGCGGACAGCCTGGATTTTGAGATCCGTGCGATCCTGAGCGATGTAAACTACATGATGGCTGTCAGAAGCGAGATTAATCACGAGATCGCGCGCCGTTTCGTTGAAGAAGGGATCGAGATTCCTTATGCGCAACGTGACATCTGGATACGCAATCCCGAGGCGCTGACCGGGTCAGCGCCCGCGCCCGTGGATCCAGAGGTTCCGGCCACAGCAACGACGTCAAATCGTTTGACCGCCGAAACGCTGACAGTCGACGACATGAACGGGTCTGACGCAGAAGGGGACGGCGGAGATGACTGAAGCACTGTTCCGCCAGAACGCTTATCTGTGCGACGCACGGGGCAAAGTTGTGTCCCATGCGGAGCGGGGCGTGGTTCTAGATCAGGCACTTTTCTATCCGACCGGGGGCGGCCAGCCGGGCGACCGCGGTCGCCTGTCCTGGGATGGCGGGACAATGGATGTTGTGAATACCCTTAAATCTGATGGGGACGATATCGCGCTTGTGCCTGCCGACGGCGCCACACTGCCCCCAATCGGCGCAGAGGTGAAACAGACCCTCGACTGGGATCTGCGCCTGCGCCATATGCGAATGCACACGGCGCTGCATCTTCTGTCTGTGATCATTCCCTTGCCTGTCACTGGCGGCCAAATCGGGGCCGAGAAGTCGCGCCTTGATTTCGCTATGGAAGACCCGCCCGAGGATAAACAATCGCTCGAAGACGCGTTGAACGCACTGATCGCCCGTGATTTTGAGGTCACTGAGCGGTGGATCACCGATGCCGAGTTAGAGGCGAACCCCGGTTTGGTCAAAACCATGTCCGTGCAGCCCCCAAAAGGCGCGGGTCATGTGCGTCTGGTGCGCATTGGGACGGCAGACGAACAGGTTGACCTGCAACCCTGCGGCGGCACTCATGTCCGGCGCACGTCTGAAATCGGATCAGTGTTGCTGGGCAAGGTCGAGAAGAAAAGTCGCCTGAACCGACGGTTTAATATACACTTGGCTTCGCCGTAACCTTTCAAAAACGCAGTGTATTTCCCACAATTGCGTCGAAGCACCGCCAAGGTTGGCCGCACGCCGTTTGCAGGGCGATGAGCCTGACGAATGAATGCTGGGTCAGCCGGGTTACCACCGCCAATGTTATCCAGCGGAAAATCACAATGACCGCTTGAACCCGCTTGGGTTTTTGCTGTAGCAACGCCCTCGGAGCGGTGGCCGAGTGGTCGAAGGCGCACGCCTGGAAAGTGTGTAGGCGGGGAACCGTCTCGAGGGTTCGAATCCCTTCCGCTCCGCCAGCCACTTACCATATTGCACCTGACTTTTCGGACGGCATATTGTGGCGCGGTCTTTGCGAATGGTTAGCCATGTTCTCTTATGGAGGCCTGAGTTTCCGAGCGAATAACCCTCCCAAAGCGATGCAACACTCCGTTTGGTATTCAGCGTGATATTGCATTGGGGTCGGCGTCAAAGTCGGGTAAAATTTTTGAGCATGTATCCGCTAGGCTGCTATCCTGTGTTACGGATGATTTTCCGATATGGTATTTGTCGGTGTCTGAAAGCAGGAGCACGCTATGTCCGACCGTTTCATTGCCGATTTACAAACTACGCTTGCCGGGATCGAGGCCGACGGCCTGATGAAACGTGAGCGTTTGATCACCTCTCCGCAGGGGGCGGAGATCGCGGTTGGTGGCCACGAGGTGATCAATCTCTGCGCCAACAACTATCTGGGGTTGGCCAATCACCCTGACCTGATCCGCGCGGCGCGCGAGGTGATGGACGACAAAGGGTTTGGCATGGCCTCAGTCCGGTTCATCTGCGGCACGCAGGATTTGCATCGCGAACTGGAACAGAAGCTGGCGGCGTTTCTGGGGAAGGATGACTCGATCCTGTTTGCGGCCTGCTTCGATGCGAATGGCGGGTTGTTTGAACCGCTGCTGGGGCCGGAAGATGCGATCGTCTCGGACGCGCTGAACCATGCGTCGATCATCGACGGGATCCGGTTGTGTAAGGCGCGGCGCTTTCGCTACGCCAACAACGATATGGGCGATCTTGAGGCGAAGCTGAAAGAGGCGCGCGACGGCGGGGCGCGGCATGTGATGATCGCCACGGATGGTGTCTTTTCGATGGATGGCTATCTGGCCAACCTGCCCGAGATCACCCGGCTGGCGCAGCAATATGACGCCGTAGTGATGGTGGATGACTGCCACGCGACCGGGTTTATGGGGCCGCACGGGGCAGGCACGCCGGATCACTTCGGCGTCGGTGTGGATATCCTGACCGGCACGTTGGGCAAAGCGCTTGGCGGCGCGTTGGGCGGTTATATCGCCGGGCCGCAGCCGGTGATTGACCTGTTGCGCCAACGGGCGCGACCTTATCTGTTCTCGAACGCGCTCCCGCCCTCTATCGTCGCGGCTGGGCTAGAGGCCATCCGATTGGTTGAGGAAGGCGCGGACCTTCGCACGAAGCTGTTTGAGAACGCACGCTATTGGCGCGAAGGTCTGAGCAAGTTGGGCTTCAACTTGTTGGATGGTGAGCAGCCGATCATCCCGGTGATGCTGGGCGCAGCGCCCTTGGCGCAAAAAATGGCCGCCGGGCTGTTTGACGAAGGCGTCTATGTCTCGGGCTTTTTCTTTCCAGTCGTGCCGCATGGACAGGCGCGCATTCGCACGCAGATGAATGCCGCGTTGACCAAGCAACAGCTTGACCGTGCGCTGGCCGCGTTCGGAAAAGTGGGTCGTGATCTGGGGGTGATCGCATGACCTTGCCCAACACAATGAAGGCGCTGGAGAAATCAAAGCCAGAAGAAGGGCTGTGGATGGTTCAGGCGCCGGTGCCTGAGATTGGACCCGACGAGGTTCTGATCCGCGTGAACGCCACTGGCATTTGCGGCACCGACATCCACATCTGGAACTGGGATGACTGGGCTGCGGCCACGGTGCCCGTTCCAATGATCACGGGTCACGAATTTGCCGGTGAGATTGTCGAACTTGGCCGCAATGTCACCGGGCTTGAGATCGGGCAGCGCTGTTCGGGTGAAGGGCACGTGGTCGGCACGGAAAGCCGCCAGAGCCGGTCGGGCAAGTTCCATCTGGACCCCGGCACACGGGGTATTGGCGTGAATGTGCAGGGGGCGTTTGCCGAGTATCTGCGATTACCGGCGTTCAATGTGGTGCCTCTGCCTGATGATATTCCGGATGAGATTGGGGCTATCCTTGATCCGTTGGGAAACGCGGTGCACACGGCGCTGAGCTTTGATTTGTTGGGCGAGGACGTGTTGATCACGGGTGCCGGGCCGATTGGCATTATGGCGGCGGCAGTGGCGCGGCATGCAGGTGCGCGCCATGTGGTGATCACCGATATCAACCCGGATCGCTTGAAGTTGGCCGAACATGTTTGCCGCAATATCCGCACCGTAGACGTAACAAAAGAAGACCTGCGCGATGTCATTGGCGAGCTCGGGATGAAGCAGGGGTTCGACGTGGGGTTGGAAATGTCTGGCAGCCAACAGGCGCTGGACCAGATGGTGGAGAGCCTGATCATGGGCGGTAAAATCGCGCTTCTGGGCATTCCACCCGGCAAGTCTCCGGTCGACTGGTCGCGCATCGTGTTCAAGGCGATCACCATCAAGGGCGTCTATGGCCGCGAGATGTTCGAGACCTGGTACAAGATGATTGCCATGTTACAAAACGGGCTGGACGTCAGCCGGGTTATCACTCACCGGATGAACGTGGATGAGTTCAAGGAAGGGTTTGCCGCGATGAAATCTGGTCTGTCGGGTAAAGTGGTGCTGAACTGGCGCTAGGGCCGGGCGCTATCTAAGCGGGATGGGGCGCTGTTCTTCGATCGCCTCCATGGCGAAATAGGATGTGACGGTCTCAAGTTCGATATTCCCGATCAGGCGCTTATAGACATCGTCATACCCGGCCATGTTGCTCACGACGATTTTCAGTAGGTAATCGTATTCGCCGCCGATGCGGAAAAAGTCGATCACCTCGGGGATGGCTGACACATGGTTGCGGAACTGGCGCAGCCATTCGGACGAATGGTGCCGCGTCTTGATCAGTGAAAAGACGACGAAGCCGCCACCCAGTTTTTCACGGTCAATTACCACGGTGCGATTTCGGATCGCGCCTTTGGCCTCCAACGCTTTGAGCCGCCGCCAGCAGGCATTTTGTGACAAGCCAACCTTGTCGGCCAGCGCCCGCTGGGACTGTGCGGCGTCACGCTGAAGCTCTTCGAGAATACGATAATCGAATTGATCGAATTTAGGGGTCATAAACCGATTATATGACCCACTAATTAAAATACAACGGCAAAGAACTGTGAAGAAATTTGAAAATATTGCGTCATAATAGTTTGACAAATCAGAGGATAGAATGACGGCTCTCGACAATTTCAAGGCTGCGCTGACTGGTGCAGACGTTCGTGATCAGATCCGCAAGGGGCTGATCGGTGAGAATGTACAGATCGACGGGCCGTTCGGGCCCAAACCGCTGATTTATGCCGACTATGTGGCGTCCGGGCGGGCGCTTATACAGGTCGAGGACTTCATTCGCGATCATGTGCTGCCCTATTATGCCAACACTCACACGCAGGCGTCGTTCTGCGGTGAATATATGACCAAACTTCGCGAGGCCGCGCGGGGCGAGATTGCCCGCCTGACCGGTGCGGGGCAGGGGATGAGCGTGGTATTCACGGGTGCCGGTTCCACCGCCGGGATCAACCGGATCGTAGGGTTGCTGGATCTCGCCAAAATGGTGCTGGACGGGCAGCGGGTGGTGGTTCTGACCGGTCCGTATGAGCATCATTCAAATATCCTGCCGTGGCGCGAAACCGGGGCCGAAGTGATTGAGGTTGCCGAGGCACAGGGCGGCGGTGTCGACATGAACGATTTGGCCCTTGCATTGTGGGCGGCCAAAGGTGCGGCGCGGATTGTCGGCACGTTTTCGGCGGCGTCCAACGTGACCGGTATTCTGACCGATGTGGACGCGGTGACGCGGATGTTGCGCGCTCATGGTGCGCTGGCGATCTGGGATTACGGCTGCGCTGGTCCTTACTGCGAGATGGACATGAAACAGGGCAGCGATGCCCAGAAAGATGCCATCGTGTTCTCGGTCCACAAATTTCCCGGCGGTCCAGGGTCCAGCGGCGTCGCGGTGATCCGAGATGAGATCGCCCGGCGTGCCACGCCGACCCTTCCCGGCGGTGGTACGGTCAGTTTCGTGTCGCCTTGGGGGCATGTCTATTCCGACAGCCTTGCGGAACGGGAGGAGGGTGGCACACCCAATGTGACGGGCGATATTCGCGCAGCCTTGGCGATGCTGGTGAAAGAGGCGCTGGGACAGGAATGGCTGGACAGGCGGCAAGCCGCGCTGAGGGCGCGGGCGTTGAAGGTCTGGGCGGCGAATGACCGCATTCAGGTTTTGGGTAATCCCGAAGCTGACGCGCTGCCGATCTTTTCCTTTCGCGTGCGGGACGGGCAGGGCGCGCAGATACATCACCAGTTCTTTACCCGGTTGCTCAGTGATCTGACCGGGGTGCAGGCGCGTGGTGGTTGTGCCTGTGCCGGGCCTTACGGCCACCGTTTGCTGGGTCTGGGCAAGGCCGATTCCGATGCCACCATGGCTGCGTTGGAACTGGGTGAAGAAACGGCGAAACCCGGCTGGGTGCGGCTGAACTTTTCCGCCCTGATGACAGACGAGAAGGCAGATATTGTCATTCAGGCGGTGGACGATCTGGCGCGGATCGCTCAAGATTATGCGGCACAGTATAACGTCGATACCAGTACCGCCCGGTTCAAAGCCCAAGCCTTGCCCAAGGACACGCTTGCTTCATGATACTTGTAGTCACCACCAGATAGGATCAGCCTTCTTCCCACCTGCATAACCGCGATGGGACCAGTTTAAGACTTAAAGGAAAACCGAGATGACACACGATACTGCTTCCCCGATTGACGGCCAAGGGCTGCCTGCTTTGGAGACGCGGTTGCGTGAAGATATGAGCTTCCTGTGCTGGCCGGGTAAGGACTGGGTGCCCGCGCGTGCCGGGATCAGCGATGTTGTGATCATCGGCGGCGGTATGTGCGGTATGGTGGCGTGGCTGGCTTTGAAGACCGGTGGCATTCACAACATGCGGGTGCTGGATCGCAGCCCTGAGGGGTTGGAAGGGCCGTGGTTGACCTATGCGCGGATGGAGACTTTGCGTTCGCCCAAGGAGTTGACCGGTCCGGCCTTTGGTCATGGCGCGTTGAGCTTTCAGGCGTGGTATCGCGCGCAGTTTGGCACCGAGGGTTGGGACGCACTGGACAAGATCCCGCGTCCGATGTGGATGGAATACCTACAATGGTATCGGCAGGTGTTGGACATCCCGACCGAAAACGGCGTGGCCGTCGATTTGGTTGAGCCCGAGGGGGAATTGCTCCGCCTACATCTGTCTGGTGCCGAGGAAAAATCAATCCTGTGTCGCAAGCTGGTTTTTGCAACCGGTCGTGATGGCACCGGGCAACCCAACATTCCCGGTTTTGTGCAGGGTCTGGATCGCAAGTTCTGGGCGCATAGTGCGGACGAGATCGACTTTGCCGCGCTGAAGAACAAGCGGGTGGCCGTTGTGGGCGTGGGGGCGTCAGCCGTCGATAATGCGGCCGAAGCGCTGGAGCATCGCGCGACTGAAGTGCGCCACCTGATCCGGCGCACCGAAATGCCGACCATCAATAAGATGATGGGGATCGGTTCGTTCGGGTTCACCGCTGGCTATGCCAGTCTGCCAGATGAATGGCGCTGGCGCTTCATGCAGTATTCCTTTGCCACTCAGACGCCGCCGCCGCATGGCTCGACCAACCGGGTCAGCCGCCATCCGAACGCGCATTTCCATTTCGGCAAGGCGGTGCAAACGACGGTCGAGCAGAATGGCGCAGTGAAAGTGGGCTTTGCCGATGGCACGGCCTATGAGGCTGATTTCGTGATCCTTGGCACCGGCTTCACCATTGACCCCTTGTCGCGGACCGAATTTGGGGACGCGGCCACCAATATTCTGCTTTGGCAGGATGTCTACACGCCGCCCGCGGATGAGCCGTCGCGCGATCTGGGGCGGTTCCCTTATCTGAATGACGATTTCACTTTCCGCGAAAAAGTGTCGGGCACCGCGCCGTGGCTCTCCAATGTTTATTGCTTCAATTACGGCGCTTCGGCCAGTCTGGGTAAGGTTTCGGGGGATATTCCGGGGATATCGGACGGGGCAAACTGGATGGCGCGCGAGATTGCCGCGAAGCTGTATGTCGAGGATGTCTCCGAGCATTGGCAAGCCATGCTGGATTACGACAAACCAGAGCTGGATGGCAGCGAATGGGTGCCCACCGACCTGATCACGGAAAGTGAGAAGGGGGAGGTCGCCTGATGGCGCTTGATACGACAGCGATGAGATTTTCGGGCATCTCGCCCGATGGCGACTTGGGGGCGGCTGTCGTTGGGCGCGCCAACATCTTTGAAATGACCCAGGCTGCAGAAGAGGCCGTGCTTCGTCCGAAGGATGAAGGCCCGTGGTCGCATGAATTGCGGGCGGCGCTGGCGGCACGGATCGCAAAGAAAAACGGCGAAACGGACCTTGCAGACCTTTATGCGCAAGACGCTGGCGCGTTTGGCGATTTGGTTGACCCAAGTAGTGACGGGGCCGCGCAAGGTATGGCCGAGGTCGTGGGGTTCATGGACAAAGTTGCCGCCGACACGCGCAATGTCGCCGCCGCCGACATCGCGGGTCTTCAAGCGGTTGGTGTGGCAGATGCAGACATCGTGAGGCTGGCCGAGTTGAACGCTTTTCTGGCCTATCAGATCCGGGTGATTGCTGGGCTGCGGTTGATGAAGGGAGCGTTTGCATGACCAAGGTGATCACGAAATTCACCCGCAATGTCCCGTATTGGCAGCCGCGGGTGACGCCGGTCGACCTGTCCGAAGCGACCGAGGCGCAGTTGGACGCGTTACAGGTCACCCCGTCAAACACCAAAGTGTCGGAATATGTTCTGACGCTGGCGCATGATGTGGAAAGCCTGAAGGTGCGTTCGCCGCTGTTTAATGCCATTATGTATGACAAGGGTGGGATGAGTAGGGCCGAACGGGAGTTGGGCGCGCTTGGGGCCTCGATGGTCAACCATTGCATTTACTGTGCCGCCGTTCATGCCGCGCGCCATGCGCAGCTTGAGAAATCGACCGAGGTGACGGACAGGTTGTTTCGCGATGGGGCAAAGGCGGATCTCAGTACACGCGACAGGGCGATTTTCGATTTCGCGGTGGCCTTGTCCGAAACGCCGTCACAGGCGGCGCCAAAGCATATGGACGCGCTAAAGGCCGCCGGTTTGGCAGAGGCGGAGGTGCTGGATCTGATCCTGTCGGCTGCGCTTTTTGGTTGGGCCAATCGGTTGATGCACGTTCTGGGTGATCCGGTGCGCGTGTCTGAGGGCGGCACATAGGCGCGACGAAGATAAGGTTAATGTAGCAAGATAATGGGAGAGCACGTGGGCAAAATGGTCGGACTGGCAGGCGCGGGATCCATCGCATTCGCAACTGCGGCGCTGTTGCACAAGGCAGGCCATGATCCGATGCTGTGGTCGCCGTCGGGCAAAGGCACGTCAGAGCTTGCGGGGGGCGCAGCCCTGACCGCCGTGGGCGCGGTCGAGGTCAAGCTGGCGCCGCGCATTGCTGACAGCGCGGCAATGCTGGCGCGGGACAATGAAGTGCTGATCATCGCGCTGCCCGGTTACGGCCATAAGGCCGTACTGGACGCCTTGGCCCCGCATATCAAGCCGCACCATCAGGTGATTATGTCATCCCATGCCTCGCTTGGGGCTGTCTATCTGATGCAGCTTCTGTCCGCACGTGGCGTGATCGTTCCGATCACCGCTTGGGGCACCACGATTTGCACCGGGCGGCGGCAATCGGGCACCGAGGTAAAAGTGAACACCGTGCGCAGCCGGGTAGATCTGTGCACTGTGCCGGATATACGGTCCGAAGAAGCTTTGAGCCTGTGCCAAACCCTGTTCGGCGACCGGTTTCAACCGCGCGATGGCCTTCTTGCGATCTCGCTGTCCAACCTGAACCCGCAAAACCATATGGGTATTGCCTTGGGTAACATCACCCGGATGGAGCAGGGCGAAACGTGGTCGCAAGGTCAGAACGTGACGCCCAAAGTGGGCAAGCTGTTGGAAGAGCTGGATCGGGAGCGTCTGGAGATTGCACGGGCGTTAGGGCTGGATGTGAAGACGATTTTCGAACATTTTCACCTGTCTTTCCACGTGCCGGTCGCCTCGATTTCGGAAATGAACCAGCAGATGCACGCACAGGGAAATGGCGGCATTGGGCCTGCCACAGCGGACAGCCGGTATGTGACCGAAGATGTGCCCTATGGGCTGGTTCTGACAGCAGAGCTTGGCCGACTTACTGGCCACCCCGCGCCTCTGCACGAGGCTGGCATACGCATCTTCTCAGCCATGTATGGACGAGACTTCGGGGAAGAAAACGAAATTTTGAAAGCGCTGGACCTAGGTCGCTTCAGCCTTGATGATTTGAAGCGGGCCGCAAAGACCGGGCTGCTTCAGCACCCCGCGACCGCCTGACCTGTGACAAGATATTAACCAAGAAGAAGACCACTGAACCAACAAGGAGACTTAAGATGTCAAAATTGATTTATAACCGTCGCCGCTTTCTTGGCACCGCCGCTGCCACTGGCGCAGCGCTTGCTTCGCCCTTTTATTTGCGACGGGCCGCAGCCCAGTCGGGCGGCGAGGTTAATATCTGGACCTACAACGATTTCGTACCAGAAGCGTTCAAAGAACAGTTCGAATCCGAAACCGGCATCAAGGTCAATGTCCGCCTCGTGGATGATCAGGGCAAACAGTTTAATCTGCTGGCGGCCGAGCAACCAAACCCGACCGTGGACATCATGACCGTCGCTGGCCACCGGTTCCTGCAGTTCATCGACAGCGACCTTCTGGCGCCGCTTGATACAGGCCGTCTTAGCAATTGGGGCAACATTAACCCGACCTTCTCGGAAAGCGACTGGTCGACGATCAATGACAACAAATGGGGCGCGCCGATCCTGTCGGGGATGGAAGTTCTGTCTTACAACACCGAGCTGGTGAGCGAAGAAGAAGCGATGACCTGGGACACGCTGTTTAGCGAGAAATACAGCGGCCAGACTGCCTATATCATTCAGGACATGATGTCGATCGTGATGCTGATGAAGGGATATGACGGCAATATGGTTGAGTATATGGACGACCCCGAGAAGGCCGCCCAGATCGTCGAAGAAGCCAAGCAGTTCCTGATCGACAAGAAACCGCTGGTGCGGAAATACTATGATGGTGGCGCCGAGTTCCAGCAAATGATGGTCAATCAGGATATCGCGTTGGGCCATTCCTGGAACGGTCCGGCGGCAGCCTTGATCAATGATGGTTTCCCGCTCGCAATGACCATCCCACGCGAAGGGTCTTATGGCTTTGTTTACACCTACAACATCGCCAATAATGCACCGAATGTGGATAACGCCTATACCTTCCTTGATGCCATCCTTGCGTCGTCCGAGATCGGTGCGGCTATGACGAAGGCGTCAGGCTTCATCTCGACCTACAAGGATGCCTCGCAGCATCTGAGCGACCTTGAGAAAAAGTCGACATCGTTCCCGGAAGAGCAGCTGGCGAACCTGCAGTTCTTCCGCGCGGAAGCGAACGATATGAAGTATGGCCTTGTTGATCCCGCTGTCGAGGCGATCAAAGCCGCCTGATCTTTTGCTTCTGAGCCTTGTCCCTGTCCCGCCACCTGCGGGGCAGGGGCGCACTCACCCTTGAAAGAAATCCGCATGACCATTGACGCACAGCAAGACGAGCGCGCCATGATGAATGACAGCTCGGGCCGCACATTTTGGGGCCGCCTGATGGGATGGGGGCCGTATCATACGTTGATGCGTTTGGCGACCGCATCGCCCCGCCGCCAGTTCCTTATTCTTGCCGCCTTTCCGATCTTGTGGGTGCTGACACAGCATCTTGGTCCGATGTTGCAGATGTTTCGTGTTTCGCTGACGGATGCCTATCCGGTCGCGCCAGGGGTCGAGCAACATTTTACGTTGGATAATTACGCCCGCTTCTTTGGCGACAGCATTTTCTGGATGCCGTTCTTTCGAACATTGGCGTTTGCCGGGGTGTTTACTTTCTGCACTCTGATTATAACCTATCCGGTGGCTTATTTTCTTGCCCGTCATGTCAGCCGCAAAAACCAGATGCTGTTTCTGCTGCTTCTGTTGATCCCATTCTGGGTGGGCGAGATCGTGCGCACCTATGCGATCATGATCCTGTTGGGCAATACGGGGGCTGTCAATTTGGTCTTGAAGTGGCTGGGCCTAATCGACCGTCCCATTCCGTTTATGTACACGAGCTTTTCCATGGGGGTTGGTATCGTCTACCTGACGGCGCTTTACATGTTGCTTCCACTATATTCCGCGCTTGAGAAACTGCCGCAAAGCATGAACGAGGCTGCGGCCGATCTGGGCGCAGGCGCGTGGACCCGGTTTCGCCGCGTGTCTCTACCGCTGACCATCGAAGGCATCTCGTCGGGTTGCACGCTGGTGTTCCTGATCTCAACCGGGTTTTACGCGACGCCGGTTCTGCTGGGGGGGCCGTCGACCACGGTGTTTGCCGAAACCATCGCGGGTTTCTTCCACGTGGCGGGTGACGAATGGCCTACGGGCGCGGCCTTTGCCACGATCATGTTCATGGCGGCACTTATCATCACGGCGACGTTCCAGAAGTTGATGAACGCGCTGCGAAAAGGAGAGCGGAAATGAATGATCGCGAAGAAGTTTTCCGCGGCAACCGCATTTTCCTAAGCTGCATTTATTGGGCATTTGTCCTGTATGTCTTTGTGCCGTTGTTCCTGATGGTGATGATGGGCTTCAAGGATTCGAAGTTCATCGGCTTCCCGATCCGGTCCTGGACGCTGGATTGGTACACCGGTGTTTTTGCAGACGCTCAGGTATTATCGACCTTCGGGTACTCTCTGGCCATCGCGGTTATGTCGACACTGATCTCGGTCCTTGTCGGCACATGGATTGCCGTGCTGCTGGAGGGGCGGAAGTTCTTCGGTCGGGCAGCGGTGTTCGGGATGACGGTTTTGCCGGCGTTGGTGCCGGGCATCATCTCGGCCATCGCCTTTCGTATCTACGCGCGCTATCTCGGGATCGAACCCGGTATGGGCGCGATTGTTTGGGCCCACGCGGTACACAACGTTCCCTTCGTGGTGCTTGTGGTGATGGCACGACTGTCGACTCTGCCGAGAAGCCAGATTGAAGCCGCTCGCGACCTTGGCGCTGACCCGCTGGTCACGTTTGTTCGGATCACCTTGCCGTATCTGGTGCCCGCCGTTCTTGGCGCGTCGATTTTCTGCCTATTGCTGTCGTTCGACGATTTTGTGCGCTCGTTCTTTCTAGGCGGTTACGAACCGACGCTGCCGGTGCTGATCTTTGCAAAACTTCGTTCAGGCATGAGCCCGGAGATTAACGCCATTGCAACTGTTGCGCTGGTCCTGACGGCCGCGATCGGCATATGGGCCGAACGCTTCACCCGCCGCATGAACAAGGAAAGCTAATCCATGACCGATCAAACTCCACTCGTCCGAATTGAGGGCCTGTCCAAGCATTTCGGCAAGACCGTCGCGCTGGAGAACCTGACCTTGGACATAGCACAGGGCGAGTTTGTGACCTTCCTTGGTCCGTCGGGCTGCGGCAAGTCCACAACGCTGCGCATCCTTGGCGGGTTCGAACGTCCGACCACCGGCCGTGTGATCCTCGACGGTGAAGATGTGACGAACCAGCCGCCCGAAAAGCGGCACGTGAATATGGTGTTTCAGGATTATGCCCTGTTCCCGCACATGACTGTGGCGCAGAACATCTCGTTCGGGTTGGAGCTGAAGGGCATGGGCAAGACAGAGATCAAGCGCCGCTCGGACGAGATCATGTCGTTTCTTGAGCTTGATACCTACGGCGATCGGTATCCGGTGCAATTGTCCGGTGGACAGCGGCAGCGTGTTGCGTTGGCCCGTGCGCTGGCGCCCGACCCAGCACTTTTGCTGTTGGACGAACCGCTAGGGGCGTTGGACGCCAAACTGCGCGGACAGGTCCAGCAAGAGCTGAAGTCAATCCAGCGTCGCACTCACAAGACATTCTTCTTCGTCACCCACGACCAGGAAGAAGCGCTGACCATGTCTGACCGGATCGTCGTGATGAACCAAGGCCGGGTGGAACAGGATGGCACACCGGAAGAATTGTATTTCCACCCCACCAGCCGTTTCGTGGCCGAATTCATTGGGGAAACCAACTTGCTCTCGGGTCGGATGCGAGGCACAGAAGGCGGCAAAGTGGTGATGGATTGGGAAGGGACGACCCTCAGGGGCACAGCACCCGACACCTTGCCCGGCGAGGGGCAACAGATCACCGCCTCGGTGCGTTTGGAAAAGCTGGACTTCCATGCAGAGCGTCCGAAATCCGGCAACGCGGTGCAGGGACGTGTGGTTGGCAGAACCTTTCTAGGGTCACGCATGGCGATGGAAATCGCGGTGGGTGAGGCCGGCGACGCGCTTTTGAAAGCCTATGTGGATGCAGAAACCGGCCAATCGGTCGGCAGCGATCCGGTTTGGATCGGCTGGGAAGCAGAAAACATGGCCGTGCTGAACGACTGACTGGGTCAAGGGGAGCGGACTGTTGATCACTTCACGTTGCCGCGGTTCAATGGTCAACTTATTGCAGCGCGGCGAGTTTGTCCTTGACCGTTGCCGAAGTCGGCGGCGGATCTTGAGACGGGGAGCCTTTTCGAGGTTCAGGCTCCATTGCGGCCTGTTTGGTGGCGGCTCGTTCAGAGGTGCAAAGCCTGTCGATCCGAAGCACATCAGGCCTGCTGAACACTGCGTGTATGACCTCTGCCAGATGTCGACCTGCGTGTGATGAATGAAGAGCGGCGCCCGATAGGGCGCCGCTTTCATTCTCGGATGGGTGTTGGTTCAGAACACCATCTGCACGCCAACTTGCAAGCCGTGGCTTTCATAATTGTCACTGAACGAGCCGGAATATCCACCGTGAAGGATGGTCTGGGACCCGTTTGAGCGCGCCAGCTCGGTCGAGATGCCGACGCTCACGTCCACCCAGCTGTCATCAAACCCGTCGACGGGGATTGGGTTGCCAGACAAGCCAACGAAACCGTTTTCGACAATATAATCACCGCCAGAGGCCTTGGTGAAAGCGACACTGCCTGTCAGCTTCGTGTTGCCACGCTTGCTGGGCAGATCATATGCGCCCCGCATCCCGACTGAGGCCAGAAACACATCGCTGGACTGATCGCCCACGGTCAGGTTCCATGGTCCAGCCCCTGTTTCGTCGAAGGCATCCACATTGAGCCCATAATACTCAAGCGCCATGGTCGGGCCAAAGGAAAGTGCTCCTTTTTCGATCATGTAATCCCCGCGAACAGCTGCAAAGAATTGTGATCCGTCGGTGCTTCCGGTGGCCGTTTGCCCCATCACGTTACGTGTCGAGTCGTACGACAGACCTTGGTAGCCGATGATGCCTTGCAGATTGCCAGACTTACCGAAGGTGGTGCGCCCGAATGCAGCGACCGACAGGCCAGTGGCCTCGACTGAACCACGATCGTTGAAGGCATCGGCAGTACCCTTGGACCACCCCAGCATCACTCCAACCGAGCTGTCGTTGTTCACAGTTTTCTCAGCGCCGACGCTGACATTGGCAAAATCGAGGTCGTAGCCAATGTTGTTCAGAGAAGTCGCATATTGCGTGCGCGTCCCTGAGATCGACATGATTGCATTCAGGTCACTGCCCATCTGCCACTTACTGGGGGCCCCACGAGAGCTTACAGTCTCACCAGCGCCGGAGGCCGGGCCAGACGAACTGTTGAAGGCACTAACCTGGCTGCGCGAGAATTCGAACCCAAGGCTCGAAAAGGCGGGCATGAAGCTAAAGCCGATCCGTTCCAGCTGCTCAGCGCGCTGGACGGCGTCCATCGCAAGCAGGCTATTGATCGCAGCGCCATAGGTCGCGGCATTCCCGAGATCTAGATAAGGAACGTTTGCAGCGCCATCCAAGTGTCCGGCGACGGTAAATTGATAAGGCGTATTGGCCTGTTGCACGATCGGGGCGAATGTTGGCAGCAAGCGCAACGTCACCTGATTGCCTGCAACATCACCAAGATCGATGATGAAGTTGAGGTTCAAGTTGCGGAGATCCTCGATCACATCGACCGAGAAAATACTATCCGCTTCCATCTTTGCCAGAATGGCAGGGGGGATTTCGCCGCCACTTGTATAACCAAGTTGCGCAACGGTTACGCCAAGGCTTTTGGCAAGCTCGGCCACCCTTTCGTCCTGCGACAGAACACCGGGATCCGGTGTATCCGTACCCAATGTGCCATAAAGCCACTTTCCTTGACCGGTATGGTACCACGCAATCAAGACAGCCTCGTCTGATTCAAGCGGTGTGCCAGCGGCATCCCAGAAATACCCATCGGGCACCATGCTGTTGTCCAGAAGTGCATCGCCAAAGTACAGGCTGTGGGTCGCGTTGGTCAGGTTGCTGACCGCAAGGGTTGGGTTTGTCAGCACAGCGGTCATGATCGCCTTGGTGTCGTCAAAGAAACCGGTGCCAGCACCTTCGTTGCCGCCATTTCCGAACAAGCCATCCGGCAGGTTGAATTTCGAATTGAAGTCGGGGTCAAACAGGGCCGCAATCGTTGGATCGCTTGGATCCATCGGAACAAAGTCCGCACCACTGCCCGTTCCCAATTGGATATCCATCCCCGTTATGCGTGCACCGGTAAGATTGGAGGTTTTGCCGTACAGGAAATACTCGGTGATACCGTTGCTCGGCCGGGTTTGCAAAAGCATGTCCATGCCGTTTTGTCCGGTCAGTCTGGTTTTGATGCGCTTGCCCGATCCGCGCTCTGACGTACAGATGACGTCTGGATTGCTCGCCATCAGACAGTTTTCCATGTTTTTCGGGCTGTCTGTATTCGGATAGTCAGCGTTCACCGCGCCGGTTATGGCCTGCAAGCCCGGCTCTACCACACCTTCTTCTGCATCGACATACACGTACCCATCACCGATGACTTGTTGTAGTGCGATGTCCTCAAACGTCCCTGCGTTCAGCGGTCCGTTCAGCATCACCAAAAGTGCAGTCGGCGCGACTGTCGCGTATCTGGTTAAATTTTTGCGCATTTTTGCCTCTTCAAAAAAAATTATTCCCCTCACCCTGAAAACAAAAACAACTGACACATACGCAGGGTGTCGTGGCCAGCATATTCACATGCGAATAATATGATTTGATATCGGTCAATCGGGGTGAACCGAAACGGGAATTCGTTGAAAAAGGAAAATTTGTTGCCATTTTCACACAATTTGAGCGTGTATTCTTTCACGCTTTCACAATGACACGCTTTGCTGGGGCCACTTACCTGACCTTTATGTGACCCAGCCCCCAAATCTTGGGGGCTAGGCAGGTCGCTTGGAGCCGCGCGTTCATTGCACAACCTCAGCGGGCTTTGGCCAGGTTAACTGCGGCCTTTAGCTTTTCCGGTTCGCTTGCCCTGACCCACTCGCTTGGCCTGACCCTTGGGCATGCCATTTCGGGTGTCAGAGGCTTTCTCAGCGCCCGTTCCCAGAGCCTTCCTTTGCGATAACTTGCGCTTGTCAGCTTGGCCGCCGGTTGCTGCCGCCGTCTGACAGCCACCGCTGCTACATTTTTCAAATGTGGGCAGATGATTGCGTTCAGATGCGTTTTTAAGCGAGGTGAAAACGCGGGTCACATCGTTGTAGCCTGCGACGGCTGGTAAAAGTGTCTGCTCGTAAAGCGCGATATTGGCGATCTCAGCGGCAACGCCGTCTTCATAAGCCTGATCCAAAGTCACTGGCATAGATGCCAAGGGAAGCGTGCCGTCCAGATAGCCGTTTTCAGGGACTTCGACGCCATATTTTGTTAGCAGGTCGATCAGCCGATCTGCGTGCGTTTCCTCGGCAGCCAAAATGTTGGTGAAAGGCGTATTGGCCCCGTATTTGTCGACCAAGGCGCTATAGAAGGCCTGTGCGTGGTATTCGTCGTTCAGAGCCTCCATGACCGCGGCCTCGGCTTCCGCGGTCAACGTTGCGGTTCCCGCTTCAAGAGGGGCCACCAGACATGCAGTGAAAATGGCTGCACTCAATACACCTGCTTTAAACATTTCGTTTGTTCTCCTTGTGTTTTGCGCGTCACTCAAGAAAACATAAAAGGAAACGAATGTGTGCATATTATGAACGCCAACTGCGACACGCAGACGCAGCGCCGAACCCAACGGCAAGGGCTAGCGCCACACAGAGCGTTACAAAAATAGAACAGAGCGCGCAGATAACTGCTGTCGTTGATCCACCTCAGTTTCCGCCGCAATAGTGCGTGCCAATTTCCCCACATGCAGCATAACCCCCGATGGGAAACCGTCGGCGGTTTGGTTTTGCTGTGCAAAAACCGGATGGGGGGACCTATGAAAGTGAAAGAATATCTGAAGATCGAAAACGCGACGGACCTTAGTCGCTCGGAGGTCGGGCGGTTGGGCACGGCGATCCTGTTTATCGTCGGCGTGATGATCTACACGGGCTCGCGGTTTGCACATGTGGACCAATTATACCTTCTGATCGCAGCCGCTGTGATCGGCGCTTACATGGCGATGAACATCGGCGCGAATGACGTCGCCAACAATGTAGGCCCGGCGGTTGGTTCATTTGCACTCACGTTAACCGGCGCGATCGTTATCGCTGCCTTTTTCGAAGCGGCCGGTGCGATCATTGCGGGTGGGGATGTGGTTTCCACCGTGAAGAAAGGCATCATTGATCCGGCCAATGTGGCGGATCCGAATGTCTTTATCTGGGTGATGATGGGGGCGTTGATTGGCGCAGCCTTATGGCTGAACGCGGCCACGTGGTTTGGCGCGCCAGTATCGACGACGCATTCGATCGTCGGCGGGGTCATGGGCGCAGGGATCGCTGCGGCTGGCTGGGATGTCGTCAACTGGGATGCGATGGGGAAGATCGCGCTGAGTTGGGTAATCTCACCGCTGACCGGGGGCATCATTGCCGCGCTGTTCTTGTATCTTTTGAAAAAGACAATCTTTTTCAAAACTGAACCCGTGGAAGCCGCGCGCAAGGTCGTGCCGTTTATGATCGGGGTGATGGCGTGGGCGTTTACCACCTATATCGCGCTAAAGGGCATCAAATCTTTGATCAAGATTGATTTTGTCAACGCGCTCTTGATCGGCCTTGTCGTCGGTTTGGTTGCGATTGTTCTGGTTCGTCCGATGATCAACAAAGCCGCGCCAAAACTTGAAAATAATAGGGACGGCGTGAACAAGCTGTTTACCATCCCGCTGATCATTTCGGCGGCGCTGCTCAGTTTCGCGCATGGTGCCAATGATGTGGCCAATGCGGTCGGTCCGCTGGCTGGCGTGGTCGACGCGCTGACCCATACGCAAGGGGGGTCATCCAAGGTTGCGATCCCGATTTGGGTCATGGTGATCGGTGCTTTGGGTATTTCTGTCGGGCTAGCCCTGTTTGGGCCGAAACTGATCCGCACTGTCGGGTCCGAGATCACCGAACTGGATCGCTCGCGGGCGTTCTGCATCGCGCTGGCGGCGGCCATCACCGTCATCATCGCAAGCCAATTGGGCATGCCGATCAGTTCGACCCACGTCGCATTGGGCGCTGTCTTTGGTGTCGGGTTCCTGCGAGAGTTCCTTGAAACCCGTTTGGGCAAGGTGGTCGAGGATGTGCTTAACAAGCACGAAGGCGAAAAGGACTTCGGCGTGGCTGAGCAAGTGTTGATGTCGTTCCAGAACGCGCCACCTGAAGACAAACAGCGTATGTTGGACCAGTTGAAGAAGATGGGCCCGGAGGCGGTTATTGACGCGGCCGAGCGCAAGATGCTTCAAAAGGCATTGAAACGCCAATTGGTGCATCGTTCCTCGCTTCTGAAGATCGTGTCGGCATGGATCATCACCGTTCCGGTGTCCGCCCTTTTGGCTGCGATGTTCTATTTCGTGCTGCGCGGCATGATGCTGCCATAGGAGTTTACCGGTTTGTTGATGAAGAAATTTTTACTTCCGGTCATCCTGCTGGTCCTGAGCTTTGGGTTCTGGGCCAGCAGCGATTTTCAGGAAATTGCCGCGGGAGTTGCCATTTTTCTCTTTGGCATGTTGATGCTCGAAGATGGCTTTAAGCTGTTCAGCGGTGGTTTTCTTGAAGTCGCATTGGAAAAAGCAACCGGTTCGGTCGCCAAATCCATGGGGTTTGGCATCCTGTCGACGACGATCATGCAATCCAGTTCGCTGGTGTCGGTGATCACCATTTCTTTCCTGTCTGCCGGGCTGATCTCGCTTATCGCAGGCGTAGGGATCATTTTTGGGGCCAATATCGGCACGACCACCGGCGCATGGCTGGTGGCGGGGTTTGGTCTCAAGGTGAAAATCTCGGCCTATGCCTTGCCAATGCTGGCGATAGCCATCGTGCTCGTGTTCCAGAAAAACAAGTATCTGCGCGGTGCGGGTTTTGTGCTTGCTGGTCTGGGGTTCTTGTTCCTTGGCATCCACCACATGAAAGAGGGCTTTGAATCCTTCAAGGACCAGTTCGATCTCACCCGTTTTGCTTTGACAGGGCTTTTGGGTCTGGTGGTCTATACGTTGATCGGCGGTGCGGCGACGGTGGTCATGCAGTCCAGTCACGCCACGATGACCCTGATCATCACCGCGCTTGCGGCGGGACAAATATCTTATGAGAACGCCCTGGCGCTGGCCATTGGGGCCAATATCGGCACGACGATCACCGCAATCATTGGCTCGTTCACGGCCAACTATCAGGGCAAGCGGTTGGCACTGGCGCATCTGATCTTCAACGTCGTGACCGCCGGGGTGGCCTTGGTGTTTATTGGGCCAATCCGGATGTCCGTCGACTTCATCTCGGCGGGGATCGGCATTCCGGACAATGATTTCACCCTGAAACTCGCGGTGTTCCACACAGTGTTCAACACGCTGGGCGTGGTGATTATGTTGCCCTTGCTTAAGCGCCTGATCGCCTTTTTGGAACGGGCGATCAAGCAGCCCGAAGAAGATCTCAGCAAGCCGAAATATCTGTCGCAAGCCGTGGATGAATTTCCGCAAACCATTGAGTTTGCGATGCGCCAAGAGGTCAAACACCTGTATGACAACGCGGTAGAAGTGATCGTGCACGGGTTGAACCTTCACCGGCATGAAATCTTTGATACGAAGGACATCGCCGCGACGGTTCGGGCCAGTCGCAGGCCGTTCGAGTTCGACATTGACGAACGATACGAAGCGCGGATCAAGACGCTTTATTCGGCGATTGTCGAGTTTGCCACGCGCATTGGTTCAACGGATGTGCCCGAGAATGTCATGGACGATATTTATTCGCTGCGCGATGTGGCGGGTCGGATTGTCAGGGCGGTGAAGGCCGTCAAGCACCTCAGGCGCAATGCGACCCGATACACCGAGCGGCCGCAGGGGGCCATTACGGAACTTTATAATCAGCTTCGGATCGAGATCGTTCGCATCCTTGTCGAAATCAGGCAGCTTGATCTGGCAGATCCCGAGGACCGGTCGAGCCTTTGGCTGGATCAGGAACGGGTTCAGGTGGAAAGCGATGCGCATGAAACCAACAACCGCATCGAAGCCATGATCCGAAACCGTAAACTTGATGCCTCGGTGGCGACATCATTTCTGAATGATTCCAACTACGCCTACGAAGCAATGCGGGACCTGCTTGGTGCGGCGCGCACCTATTACATCGAAGCCGAGGACGCCATGGCCGAGGTGGAGCGAATTTTGGCGCTTGATGACGAAGAGCTTGCCTCGATTGTCATGGGGGCCATAGGCGAGAAACAAGGGGACGAAGCGCGATGACCCACAGAAGTTGTCATATTGCCATTACATTAGGGCAGTATTATCCGCCCCGAAACAGGAGTGTGTGCCATGGGACTTGAAAGCGCGATCGAGAAACTCGACAAGTATTATGGTCGGCTCGAAAAGGGCAAAGCTCAGAAGATTAAACCCGCGCATGTGGAGAAAGTTCTTCGTAAGCTCGAAGCTAAGGCGCAGCTGCTGGAAACGGAGCTTGAAGAAACCACAAAAGAAACCAAACGGGAGCGGCTGGAGCGCAAGCTAGAGCTGGTCGAAGAACAGCGAAAACGCGCCCGTTGGCTGGAAGAAAAAATTCGCGACATGTAACTCAGCAGGTTTGAAAAGGGGCCATTGCTTGGACCGGGTGGCGTCGGCGTCTAGGGCGCCCGACTGTCAGCTTATTCGGTAAGGCGCAAGACTGGCCGCAAACATCTCCATAAACTCTAGCGAGAGCATGGAGGGTTGCTTCAGCGTGGGGCGGACCAAGGAAAGCCGGTGTGGAATGGTGGGGGCGAATGGCCGGTGGTCAAGGCCATGGCCAACATATTTCGCGGCGTCCAGTGCGCTGACGACTGAAGCGCCGATGCCGCTGCAGACCATTTCACATGCGGCGGTGAATTGACGCGATTCCACCAATGAATTTATACCGGTATTCTCTTTTTGAAACGCTTCATTCAGATCGCGGAAAAAGGAGCTGTCGCGGCGGGTGTGGATAAGGTTTTCGTCGGCCAGGTCACGTGGGCGGATGACCTCAAGCGATGCCAGGTGATGACCGGTTGGAAAGACGCAGACAGTCCGAATGTCGATATGTTCGCTTTCGACGGCAGGGTGGCCTTCGAACCCGTCAGTGATTCCGAAATCGTACTGTTCGCCCACCATCCATTCCAGAATTCGCTCGGGCCGGTCGGGTTCCAGCGTGATGCTGACGCCCGGCCGGTCGCGCAGGAAGGCCGCGACCACGCCGGGCAGGTGGCTGGTCGCGAAGCCCGGAAGGCAGGCAATTCTAAGATGTCCCGCCTTCTTGTCGGTGATGTTCTGGCTGGCCTCGGAAATCTGATGCATCATGTCCAAGACCCGCCGGATGTCTGGCAGCAGGAAGCGAATTTCCTGTGTCGGCACCAACCGTCCGTCGCGCCGGTTGAACAGGTTGAACCCCAGCACGTCGCGCAGGTCGGACAAAAGGCGACTCACGGCGGGTTGGCTGATGCCCAATTCTTGTGCACCCCGTGTCATGGAACCGTGATGGGTAACGGCCATAAGCGCCTCTAGCTGGCGCAACCGCAACGGGTGTGTCATGCAAAGTCCCCTTGTTTGTCACGTTATCCCTAACAGCATAATATGATGTTATAAAACCGTTACAGTAAATACTCTTGCATTATGTCAGGTGGGATGTAACCTTTTTGCAAGACACGCAATTGGGCCAATCAGCCCGCGTTGTTGACTTGGGAAACGCACCGCTGCTGGTGCAAGGAGGATAATGTGAAAAAGCTCGTGCTTGGCGCAATTGCTGCCGCAACAACCGCGATGTCTCCGATTGGGGCCTATGCGCAAACCGAAATCCAATTCTGGCACGCTTTTACCGGCCGTCTGGGCGAGCTTGTGGCCGCACAGGTTGACCAGTTCAACGGCAGCCAAAGCGACTATACCGTGGTGGCCAGCTACAAAGGTAATTATTCCGAAACGCTGAACGCCGGGATTGCGGCGTTCCGCGCGAATGAGCAGCCGCATGTCTTGATGGTGTTTGAAGTCGGAACGGCGACCATGATGGCGGCAGGCGGGGCGATCAAACCTGTCTATGAAGTGATGGCCGAAAGCGGTGCCGAGTTTGATCCCGACGCCTATATCGGGTCGGTGAAAGGGTATTACACCACCACCGACGGCCAGATGCTGTCACTGCCGTTCAACTCCTCTACGCCCGTTCTGTGGGTCAACCGTGATGCGATGACCGCAGCGGGCGTCGACCCGGACACCGACCTGTCGACATGGCAGAATGTGGATGCTGTGCTGGAACAACTGAAGGCCGGCGGCGAAGAATGCCCGCTGGTCACCGCTTGGCAAAGCTGGATCCATCTGGAGAACATGTCGGCCTATCATGACGTGCCGTTTGCCACGAAAGACAACGGGTTTGCGGGTCTGGACACTGAGCTTGCGCTGAACGGCGAAGCGCAGGTGGCGCACCTGAGTAAGATGGGCGAATGGGCTAAGGACGGCAAATTCATCTATACCGGCCGCCGCAACGAAGGCGGTGCAAACTTCCGTGCTGGCGACTGTGCGTTGTTTACCGAAAGCTCGGCAGGATATGCGGGTATCAAGGACGAAGCGCAGTTTGCTTTTGACGTGCGTCCGCTGCCGTATTGGGACGGCGTGGGCAACGCCCCGCAAAACACCATCATCGGTGGTGCGTCTCTGTGGGTGTTGCAGGGTCACGAGGCCGAGGAATATAAGGGCGTAGGCGAATTCCTGGCCTTCCTGTCCTCGACCCCGGTTCAGGCGCAATGGCATCAGGACACTGGATACTTGCCGATCACCATCGCGGCAGGCGAGGCGACCAAGGAAGCCGGGTTCTATGACGAAAACCCAGGCACTGACGTGGCGGTAATCCAGATGACAGCCAAGGCGCCCACTGCCAACTCAAAGGGCTTGCGTCTGGGGTCGTTTGACCAGATCCGCGGCATCATCGACGAAGAGCTGGAAGGCATCTGGTCGGGTGACAAAACCGCACAAGAAGCCATGGACAGCGCGAAAGAGCGTGGCGACGCGCTGCTGCGCCGGTTCGAGCAAGCCAACATGTAAAGACCAACCAGAAGGCGGGCTGTCATGGCCCGCCTTTTTTCGTTCCGGGGGAAGTGATGGAAAAACGCGTGACCTTCCGTGGCTGGTTGTTGCCTTTGTGCCTGATCGCGCCACAAGTCATTATTTCTGCAGTCTTTTTCTTCTATCCTGCCGGGCAGGCGGTCTGGCAATCGCTGTTCATTCCCGACCCGTTTGGTCTGTCCAAGCAGTTCGTCGGGCTGGGCAACTTCGAATACCTTCTGTCTGATAAATTCTATCGCGCGTCCTTTGTGACGACTGGGGTCTTCTCGCTTTTGGTCACACTGGCCTCGATGATCCCGGCGCTGTTTTTGGCCGTGCTGGCGGACCGTCTGATCAAAGGTTCGGGGGCTTATCGCACGCTTTTGATCTGGCCTTATGCCGTGGCGCCCGCCGTCGCAGGCGTGCTGTGGCTTTTCATGTTCAACACCCGTGTCGGCGTTGTGTCGTGGTATCTTGGCCAGCTCGGTTATGACTGGAACCACGTGTTGAACGGCGGCGAGGCGATGGGGCTGGTCGTGGTCGCCTCCGCTTGGGGGCGGATCAGTTACAATTTCCTGTTTTTCTTCGCCGCCCTGCAAGCCGTGCCCCGGTCGGTGATCGAGGCGGCTGCGATTGACGGCGCACGCTTCTGGCGGCGGTTCTTCACCATCGTGCTGCCGCTCTTGTCGCCCACCACCTTCTTTTTGCTGGTGGTCAACGTGGTCTATTCGTTCTTTGAAACCTTTGGTGTGATCCACACCATAACCTCGGGCGGGCCGCAGCAATCGACGACCATCCTGGTCTATAAAGTGTTCTCTGACGGCTTCGTGGGGCAGGATCTGGGCTCGAGCTCGGCGCAATCGGTGATCTTGTTGATCGTGGTCGGGTTGCTGACCGTGCTTCAGTTTAAATTCGTTGAGAAAAGGGTGCATTACTGATGGCCCGCGAAATACATGGCATGGTGGAAAAACGCGGCGCTGGCCTGTGGCTGACCCATGTTTTGATGATCCTTGGCGTGTTGGTGATCTTCTTCCCGATCTGGCTCGCTTTTGTCGCGTCCACTGTCACCCAACCCGAAATTGTACGCCCGCCAATGCCGCTTTGGCCCGGCGATCAGTTCTTTGAAAACTACAAGGCTGCGCTGTTTTCGGGCGTCAATGTCCCTGTGGCGACAATGCTGTTCAATTCGCTGGTGATGGCCATCGGGATTGCAGTGGGCAAGATCGTCATCTCGCTTCTGTCCGCTTTCGCTATCGTCTATTTCCGATTTCCGGGCCGTAACATGTTCTTCTGGCTGATCTTCCTGACGTTGATGCTGCCGGTCGAGGTGCGGATCGTGCCGACCTATGAGGTTGTGGCAGGGTTCGGGATGCTGAACAGCTATTCCGGGCTGATTTTCCCGCTCATTGCTTCGGCCACTGCGACTTTCCTGTTTCGTCAGTTTTTCCTGACCATCCCCGATGAACTGGCCGAGGCCGCGCGCGTCGACGGCGCCCGCCCGATGCGGTTTTTCTGGGACATCGTGGTCCCCATGAGCCGCACGAATGTCGCCGCCCTGTTTGTGATCCTGTTCATCTATGGCTGGAACCAATACCTCTGGCCGCTTCTGATCACCACAGACCCGGAAATGAACACCATTGTGATGGGCATCAAGCAGATGTTCCCATCTGGCGACGACGTGGCAGATTGGCCGGTCATCATGGCGACCTCGATCCTTGCGATGATCCCGCCGGTGATCGTCGTGGTGTCGATGCAGAAGCTCTTTATCCGTGGCTTAGTAGACAGCGAGAAATAACTCATGGCGACTGTAACGCTGAAAGACATCAAGAAAAGTTTTGGCCCAACGGATGTGATCCACGGGATCAGCGCGGAAATCGCTGATGGCGAGTTCATTGTGATTGTCGGCCCGTCTGGCTGCGGGAAGTCCACACTGTTGCGTATGGTCGCTGGGTTGGAGACCGTCACCTCGGGTGAGGTTCTGATCGGCGGCGAACGTGCCAACGACAAAGAGCCGATGGACCGCGACATTGCGATGGTGTTCCAGAATTACGCGCTTTATCCGCATATGTCTGTGGCGCAGAACATGGGCTATGGGCTGAAGATTGCAGGTCTTCCGAAGGACGAGATTGCCCGAAAAGTGCACGAGGCAGCCGAGCTTTTGCAGCTGGAAGCATTGTTGGATCGCAGGCCCAAGCAGCTGTCTGGTGGGCAACGTCAGCGGGTTGCCATGGGCCGCGCCATTGTGCGCGAACCGGCGGTGTTCTTGTTTGACGAGCCGCTGTCCAACCTCGATGCGAAGCTGCGTGTTCAGATGCGGTTGGAAATCAAAGAGTTACAATCCAAACTCGGCATCACCGCGCTTTACGTGACCCATGATCAGGTCGAAGCGATGACCATGGCGGACCGGATGATTGTGATGAACGGGGGCGTGGCCGAACAGATTGGCACCCCGCTTGAGGTCTATGAAACGCCGCGCACGCTATTTGCCGCGCAGTTCATCGGCAGTCCCGCGATGAATATACTGGATGCTGACGTGGCGGGCGGCATGGTGCGGATCGATGGCGGGGATATCACAACGTCCAACCATCAGGATGGACCTGTCAAACTGGGCATTCGCCCGGAACATGTCACCCCGGATGACAACGGTCCACTGACCCTGAAGGTTCACTTGTCCGAACCGCTGGGTGCCAATACTTTGCTGCACGGCAGGCTCGAGGGTTCGAACGCAGATTTCACGGCCAGTTTGCCCGGCGTGCATGTGTCGCAAAACAAAGGTCACGAGTTGCGCCTGTCCGTTCAGCCCGGACACGCGCATTTGTTTGACCCAAACACGCAGCTTAGGATCGATAGTTAGGGGTCAGGCGGGCGTTTCAACCGGCCAGATGTCCTGATAGCTGACCGCAAGGCGGGTCAGATCATCTGCGGTGATATCCGACGTTTGCCAGGCTTTCACAGCAACCCCCAGCAGCCGTGGCATTAGCATCGGCCAAAGCTGTTCATCTTTTGTTGTGAACTCGGACCAGAATGTGCCCTGCACACCGATGATCCTGTCCGCCAGTGCCGGGTCCGGCACCGGGTTCCAGTTGATCGTGTCAGCCAGCGAGATGAAGGCGGCCCAGCTGGCCCCCCAATCGTCGGGATCGGCGCTATGGGCCATGTCCAGATAGACATGCTGTGCGGGCGACATCACCACGTCATAGCCCGCGCGGGCGGCCTGCAGACCGGGTCCCTGTCCGGTCCAACTGAACAGAATGGCGTTGTGGCCGATGCCGCCGTTTGACCCTTGCGCGGCTTCTTCCCACGCTGCCGGGCGCTGGCCGTTCTGCACGACGGTTTGCGCCAGCTTTGCAATGGTCCAGCCTTGCAGGTCTTGTGTTGTCTCCAACCCTTCCTCTGCCATCAGCGCGCGCGCTTTGGGGGATCCCATCCATGTGTCCTCTGGCAACTCATCGCATCCCAGATGCAGATGGCCAAACGGGAAAAGGTCGCCGACTTCGCGGGCCACGGCCTCCAGCACGTCCCAGGTCTTAGACATGGCAGGGTTCAGGCTGTTGCCCCGATACCCTTGGACCGAGACCTCAGGTCCATTGTCGGCCGGATCCCGTGTTTCGGGAAACACTTGCGTGATGGCGATGGCATGGGCCGGGGCCTCGATTTCGGGCAGAACCTCGATATTCAGGGCGGCAGCATGTGCAATGATCGCCCGCGCCGTATCCTTGGAGTAGCTGCCGCCAGCCTCAATCGCGCCGGAGAACAGGGCAGGCAGAAGATGCCCTTCACCGCAGAACTCGGTCTTGCGCCACAGCTCGGGATAGCTGTCGATTTGCAGCCGGAACGCCTCGTCATCGGCAAAATGCCAATGAAAGCGGTTCAATTTCAACAGCGCCATCAGGTCCAGAAGGTCCAGAATGGTCTGCGGTTGGTAAAAGTGGCGTGCTGTGTCCAGATGCTGCCCGCGCCAGCTAAACCGGGGCGCGTCGATCAGGACACCGCAAGGCAAAGGCCCGGCTTGCATTAGGGTCAGCAGGGTGATGCCAGCGTAAAACCGTCCCCCATAATCGCCCACTGTGATCTGAATGCCGGTCGGTGTGATTTCCAGCCGATAGGCATCCGCTTGCATGTCAGCGGACGTGATCGTAACCGGGAATGACCCGCCGAAGGACCACCCCCGCCGTTTCGCCAGGTCGGCGACTGCACCTAACGCATCGTCGCTGCATTGTACGCCGCTCACGTTGACAGTGCCGCCGCTCGGCGTCCATGCAACAGGCTGCGGCACCAGCGGCAACCCGTCAAAGGGGCCAAGGTCGGGCAGGGCGGGCGGAATGCAGCCCTTGGGTTGGTATGGCAAGGCAAACACATCGTCCCGTGTCCGCAGGTAAGGTCCCTGCGGCAACCACGCCCGGTTCGCCGCTTTGTGGCCATGGGTGTATTCTACGACCACCTCGTGCGGTTGTCCGGCGATGAGGTCTGGCAGCGCAACTTCGGTGAAGCTTCCCATACCGCCGAGCCGCGTGCCGCCCAAAGTGGCCGTCATCGGAGCCATGCCTGAAAAGCAAAAGACCGGGGCCGACAGGTCCCGATCCGAAGTGATGGAGCACATCATTTTTGCACCATCCAGCCGACAGCTATAGTCCATGTCAGTCCAATCTCAGTTCGGATACAAAATCATAAATATCAGAACGATAGAGGCCACTTGTAAACTCGATCGGGCGACCGGTGGTCAGGTATCCTGTCCGCTCGATCTTCAGCACTGCGGCCCCTTCGGGCAGGTGAAACATCTGGGCATCTGACGCTGACAGATTGGTCGCGGTCACCCGTTGGATGGCCCGGGTCGGGGCCTGACCAGTTTTGCGCAGCAGGGCATAAAGCGATACGTCGATCTGTTCGGGATGAGGCAGAATATCACCGGGCAGTGAAGACTGCTCCAGCGCCATCGGTGTGCCGCTGGCGCTGCGCAGACGCTCGATCCGGGCAACCCGATCATTGGATGACAGACCCAGCGACATCATCTCTTCACTGGTGGGGCGATACAGGCCAAGCGACAAGATCTCGCTGGTCGAGGTCATACCGCGCGCCTGCATGTTCTCGGTAAAGGACACCAGCGACGACAGCGATTGTTCCAGTTTCGGCGCAGCGGCGCGGACGAAAGACCCGGCGCCCTGCCTTTGGTCGATCAACCCATCGCTGACCAGCTCTGCGATGGCTTTGCGCACGGTAACGCGGCTGACCTCGGCGGCGTCGGCCAAGTCACGCTCGGCGGGCAGTTGATCATCCGGAGCGAGGTCACCCGACTGGATGGCCGACCGGATATGCCGGTGCAATTGCAGGTACCGCGGTCCACGGCCGGGGTGAAACCACGCGGCAGGGTTTAACCAATTTGGGTGCGTCGGCATAACATGTCCAATTTATTTGGTATTCAAAAGTAATACCAAAGTGATCTGAATTGCAATGCCCATTTTGTCATGATCAACTTTTAGACCAAATAAACAATTGGTAAATAAGAAAATAATAATCGAAACCAGAGTCTCGATCAAAGTGGTATTATAATGGTAGGCAAAGTTGCTGTGTTTTGGTATCAATTGGTATGCGCCTCGATTCGCTCGGGGTATCTGTGGGGGAAAATCAGTGACAGACGTGACGCAAGCAGTTGGACGGGCGGTCGAAGCCAATGGCCGCAAAGCCATATCCGAAAGCCTTTTCGCGTGGCTTCTTGTAGGACCGGCGATGATGTTCATCGCTGTTATCGTGGCCTGGCCGCTGGCTGAAACCATTCGGCTGTCCTTTATGGAGGCCGGGCTTGGCGGCGAGAAATTTGTCGGCATGGCCAACTACGAAGACCTTGCGGGCAGCCGAAAGTTCCATCAAACCATCGTGCGCACCTTCTATTGGATGTTTCTGTCCGTCGCGCTGAAATTGGTGCTGGGTCTGATCGGCGCGACGCTACTAAACGCCGCCGTGCCGGGTCGTGCGTTGTTTCGCGTTCTGGTCATGCCGCCTTGGGTGATCCCGATCGCGATCGGCTGTATCGGGTGGCTGTGGCTTTACAACGGGTATTTCGGCGTCTTGTCTGGCACGTTGATGCGTCTTGGCATCACCGATGCGCCGTTTGAATTCCTCGCCCAAAAACAATCGGCCTTCTATTCCGCGATTGCCACCGATGTCTGGGTCGGCGTGCCGATGGTCACATTGTTCTTTCTGGCCGCGATGCAAGGTGTCAGCCGCGATCTGTACGAAGCCGCTTGGGTCGACGGGGCAGGGCGCTGGTATCGGTTCCGCCGCATCACGATCCCGCAAATCATGCCGGTGATCGTGTCGATGTCGCTTCTGTCCGCCATTTTCACCTTCAACAGTTTCGAGATCATCTGGATCCTGACCGAAGGTGGCCCGCGCGGCGCGACAACCACCCTGATTGTGGACACCTATAAAACCGCCATCGGCAATTACAAATTCGGTGAAGGCTCCGCCCGTGCGGTGATCATCGTGCTGCTGCTTGGCCTGTTCTCACTCGCCTATCTGTTCTTCCTGAACAAGGTGAACAAGAAATACGGAGCGAAGTAAGATGATGGACCGCTACACCAAATTGCAGATCGTCGGGATCTATGCGTGCCTCGCTGTTTTCCTGACCTTCATCTTGTTGCCGTTCTTCGAGATGTTCATGGCGTCGCTGCGCCCGCTGGAGCATCTGTTTCGCAGCCCATATCAGTTCTGGTCGGACGACTTCAGCTTCGACGCCTACAGCCAGATGTGGGTCACGGTGCCGCTTTTGGGCCGCTATATTTTCAACTCGATCTATATCTCGTTCATGGTGACGGGGCTGACGATGATCTTCGTTGTGCCGGCTGCCTATGCCTATGCCCGGTTGGAGTTTCCGTTCAAAAACCTGTCGCTGGGCATCTTTCTGGGCGTCAACATGTTCACCGGCGCGGTGCTTTTGATCCCGCTTTATCGTGTTTTGCGGACGATGGGGCTCTTGAATACCTATTGGGCGATGATCGTACCGGGCGTGGCGTTTTTGATCCCGACCGGTATCTGGCTGCTGCGCTCTTATCTGGAAAAGATCCCGCGTGAGCTTGAGGAAGCCGCGTTCGTGGATGGTGCCTCGCGCCTTTATACCCTTCGCCGCGTGGTGTTGCCGCTGGCAACACCGGGGCTGATCGTGGTCGGCGTGGCCGTGTTTATCGGTGCTTACGCACAGCAATTCCTGTTCGCAATCACCTTCAACCAGACTCGCGAGCTGCAACCGCTGCCCGCAGGTCTTTACGAATTCATCGGCTATCAGTCGGTGACCTGGAACGAGATGATGGCCGCTGCCTTGGTGGGCGTGTTGCCCGTCATGGTCATCTTCCTGTTCTTGCAAAAATACCTTGTCGCAGGCCTGACGGCCGGTGCGGTCAAGGAATAATCCAACCAAGGGAGAGTCCAAAATGAATGTAACCAAACTGTCATTGGCAGCACTGCTGCTGTCAGGCTCGGCGATGAGCGCCTCGGCTGATACGGCTGAACTGCACTTTATCATGTGCGGCGGCGAAGTGCGCGAAGCGGATCAAAATACCGTGGACGAATTTGTCGCCAAGCACGAAGGCGTCACCGTCAATCTGGAAGCTGTGCCGTGGGGCACATGTCAGGACAAGTCGCTGACGCTGGCCGCGGCGGGTGATCCGCCCTCGATCGCATATATGGGCTCGCGCACCCTGCGCCAGATGGCCAACAATGACCTGATCGTTCCGGCCAATATCTCGGCCGATACGCCCTATCAAACGGGTGTTCTGAACACCGTCACCATCGAAGGGCAGGCTTGGGGCTATCCGCACGCGTTCTCGACCAAAGCGCTGTATATCAACTGTGACCTCGTCGAAGCGTCAGGTCAGGAATGCGTCGCACCCAAAACATGGGACGAGATGTATACCTTGGCCAAAGGTGTGGTCGACAATACCGATGCTGCTGGCGTTGGCCTTGCCGGTAAAGACTTCGACAACACGATGCACCAGTTCCTGAACTATCTGTATTCGAACGGCGGCGTCGTGATCGACTCAGCGACGGGCGAAAACAAGCTGGATAGCCAGCAGACCCGCGAAACGCTGGAGTTTTACGGCAAGCTTGTGGACGTCGCACAAGAAGGCCCGACGGCATGGGAACGCGACCAGCTGAAAGACCTGTTCAACGACGCCAAGATCGCCATGTATATCCAAGGCCCGTGGGGCTATGGCCAGCATAACGAAGACATCAACCAACTGGTGGCCCCGGTGCCTGCAGGCCCATCGGGCGTAAGCGGCACGATCCTGATCACCGACAGCATTGTGGTGTTCAAAGGCACAGGTCACGAAGAGCTGGCCCATGAGCTGGCGCAAATGATTACCTCGGGCGACAGCCAGTATGATCTGGACAGCAGCTGGGGACTGACACCGATTCTTGATTATGCGGCTCTGGGCAAATCGGATCTGTATTACGAAAGCGGTATCTGGCCGACATTTACGGCCTCAATCTCGACCGGTGGCCCAGAGCCGCTGGTCGAAGACTTCAAGTCGCTGCAATCCGTGTTCACCAACATGGTTCAAGGCATCATCCTGAAAGATGACACCGTGGACAATCTGGTGACCATCGCAGGTGAAGAGCTGGACGAAGCGCTTTAAGCCAATCCTCCCTGGTTT
Organism: Aliiroseovarius sp. M344; assembly: GCF_025140835.1. Taxonomy (NCBI): domain Bacteria; kingdom Pseudomonadati; phylum Pseudomonadota; class Alphaproteobacteria; order Rhodobacterales; family Paracoccaceae; genus Aliiroseovarius; species Aliiroseovarius sp. M344. The sequence goes on along the minus strand of NZ_CP081153.1, from coordinate 1,959,817 downwards.
GGGCAGCGCCTGTCGTTGCCCAGACCGCCCTATAAGTTTCAACATAAGGATGCCCAGACCATGGCGACACTTGACCTGAATGCGATCAGCAAATCCTTTGGTTCCGCCAAAGTGCTGCACGACATCAGTCTTGCGATCGAGGACAAGGAATTTGTTGTGTTTGTAGGCCCGTCGGGCTGCGGTAAATCCACCCTTCTGCGCATCATCGCCGGGTTGGAGGAGGCCTCGTCCGGCCAGATCATCATTGGTGGGCAAGATGTAAGTGATGCCCATCCGGTCGACCGCGGTATCTCGATGGTGTTCCAGTCCTATGCGCTCTATCCGCACCTTAGTGTTTATGAAAACATTGCCTTCCCGCTGCGGGTTCAGAAGATGGATGCGGCAGAGTTGGACAGCCGGGTTCAAAAAGCCGCCGCGATCCTGCAGCTGACTGATAAGTTGCAGTTGAAGCCGGGGCAGTTGTCAGGCGGACAGCGCCAGCGCGTGGCCATAGGTCGTTCGATTGTGCGCAATCCGAAAGTATTCCTGTTCGACGAACCCTTGTCGAACCTCGACGCCGCCCTGCGCGGTGACATGCGGGTCGAGCTGAGCCAGTTGCACCGCGATCTGGACGCGACCATGGTCTATGTTACCCACGATCAGGTCGAGGCGATGACCATGGCCGACCGTATCGTCGTGCTGAACGGCGGTCGGGTGGAACAGTTTGGCACGCCGATGGAACTCTACCACCACCCCGCCACAAAATTTGTGGCCTCGTTCATCGGCCAGCCCAATATGAACCTGATCCCGGCCAGCGTTGCCGATGTGGATGGCAAAGGTGTCATGGTTGAACTGGATGGTGGCCACCGCATGGCGCTGCCAGTGGCCTCGTCCACCGTCAGCAAAGGCGACAAGGTCGAAGTCGGCATTCGCCCGGAACATGTCAATATGGGCGACAGCGGTCTGGACATCTCGGTCAACGTGCTGGAGCGTCTGGGCGGCACCTCGATCACCTATGGCACCATTGGAAATGGCACGCGGTTTTGCGCAGCCCTTCCCGGTGACGCAGCAATTGAGGAAGGCCGTAACCTGACCCTGAGCGTGGCCCCGGAAAACTGCCATGTCTTTGATGCCAATGGCGACGTGTTGCGCCGTCAGGCCGCACCGGAGATGGTTGCATGAAAGTTGTCACCGCTGGCGTGGGCCTGCGCGCAGGCCACGTCCTTTCCATTCTGAAAGAGACCATGCCAGAGGTCGAGTTTGTCGGTTATTTTGACCCGCAACCGTCCCATCTGGACATGATTGGCGCTGATATCCCCCGGTTTGACGACGTCGCGGGAATGCTCGCCGACACCAAGCCTGACTTGTTCTTCGTCGGCTCGCCCAATTGCTTTCACCTTGAGCATATCAAGCTGGGGCTGGAAGCGGGCGTGCGGATATTCACCGAAAAACCGGTGGTAACCACGCGCGCGGACACGTTCGAGCTGGCGCGCCTTCTGGCCAAATACGGCACCGATCAGGTGATGGTCGGGTTGGTGTTGCGCTATTCGCAACACATGGTCGATCTGCGCGCCGTGCTGGACCAGCTTGGTCCCATCACATCACTGGAAGCAAACGAACATATCCCACCCTATCATGGTGCGTTTTTCATGCGCGACTGGCGGCGCAAAAGCGTGTTGTCCGGTGGCTTCATGTTGGAAAAATGCTGCCACGATCTGGATATCTATAACATGGTAACCCACTCACGGCCCATGCAGGTGGCGAGCTTTGGCGGCAAGAAGTCTTTTGTCCCAGAGTTCGCGCCGACCTCCAATGTGGAAACCGAAATTTCGCAGCGTAAGACCAGCGTTTGGGAAAGCGCGCCCGACCCCTACAATTCGGACGGCGATATCATCGATTTCCAGACGGCGATCCTGAATTATGAAAGCGGGGCGTCGATGTCGTTCCACACCAACCTGAACGCGCCCGATGACCACCGGCGGTTTTGCGTGTTTGGGGCCCTCGGGATGGCCGAGGGCGATTTTGTGCGCGGCTATCTGAAAGCGACGGCGCGCGACGGGACCATCATCGCGGATCACGACTATACCAAGATGGACCAAAAACATGCCTCGGCGCATTACGGGGCAGATCACATGATGGTGGCCGATATCGTCGCCTTCCTGCGCGGCGAGACGGACAGCCTGCCTGTCGGTGTCGTCGATGCGCTTGAAGCCGGTCTGGCTGCAATGGCGCTGGACGAGGCACGGATGAGCGGTGGCGTGGTCGATCTGCGCAGCACCTGGGAAGAATTTGACAGTTTTGGACTACGTACATGAGCATTGAGACAAAAACCCACGGGCATCTGATGGCATCTGAAAGCGCCGAGGCGTTGGATGTGTTTTGCCGCGCCGCCACGCAAGAAGTTGACGCCGGCGGCTTGGCCAAGGCCAAGGTGATCTTCACCATTGCGCGCGGATCGTCGGACGCGGCGGCCAACATCCTGTCCTATGAAATGATGCGCGAGTTGTCGGTGCCGGTGACGTCGCTTCCGCCTTCGGTGTTTTCGCTGGGTAAGGGTGTCAGTATGGACGGCTTCGGCGCGCTTGTAATCAGCCAGTCGGGGGCCAGTGATGACCTGGTTCGGGCCGCCAAAGGTGCGCGCGCCAATGGGGCCAGCGTGGTTGCGATCACCAACCAGCCCGACAGCGCGGTCGAAGCCGTGTCGGAAATCACCGTGCCCATCGGGGCAGGGCCAGAACTGGCGGTTCCCGCGACAAAAACTGTTATTGGGTCGGTCGCCGCTGGCATGGCGCTGCTGGGTGGTATCGTGCCCGATTATGCCGCCAGAACTGCAGCATCTGTGGCCGGGTTGAAAGACACATCGACCACCCATCCGCGCGCCAAAGCGCTGCAAGCGGCCCTGTTGCGGGCGCGCAATGTCTATGTGATCGGACGCGATACCGGTCACGGTGCGGCGATCGAGGTGGCATTGAAGTTGAAGGAATGCTGTGCCTTGCATGCCGAGGCCTATTCGGCCTCCGAAGTGCTGCATGGCCCGTTGCAATTGGCGACCAACCCGTTGATGGTGCTGATCCTCGACACCGGATCCGATCATATTCAGGACAGTCTTGATCAGGCCGAAGCCCGGTTCAAAAGCGTCGGGTGCGACGTGCATCGTATCTCGCCTGCTGATATTGGCGTGTCTGACCTGATCCCGGCGGCCGCGGCAGCGGTTTTGCTGGGCGTGATGTACCCGATTATCCTGAACACAGCCCTTGCGCTGGGTCTGGACCCGGACGCCCCTGAAACCCTTACGAAAGTGACACAGACAACATGAGCACTGCACTGGAAAACTGGGCGACCTGGGCTGAAATCCACCGTCAGCCCGAGATCTGGACCGCGTGGGGCAAAGCACTGGACGTCGATGGATTGCGGGGTTGGTTGGGCAGTCTGAACCATGACGAGGTTTGGTTTTGCGGGGCGGGCACCTCGGCCTATATCGGTGACATCATCGCGGCGGGTGTGCCGGGGGTGCGTGCGGTGCCCAGCACGGATCTGGTGGCAACGCCAAAGTCGTTTTTAACGGGTGTAAAGCCGTTAGTGGTCAGCTTCGGTCGATCCGGCAACAGCACCGAAAGCATCGGCACATTGGACGCGCTGGATGCGCTGGCGCCCAACGCGCCGCGGTTGCATATTACCTGCAACAAGGATGGGGCTTTGGCGACGCGGCCGTCTCAAGGCCCGCAAAAAGTAATTGTATTGCCGGACGCCACGCATGATGCGGGATTTGCGATGACCAGCAGTTTTTCGACCATGCTTTTGACCGCGTTGGCGCTGTTTGATGCGCCGTGCGATGTGGCTGCGCGGATGGATGTTCTGGCGGGTCAGATGTCAACTCTGTTGCCTCAGTTGCGGGGCATGCCGCGTCCCGAACGCGCGGTCTATGTTGGCGCGGGTCCCTTGGCCTTTGCGGCGCGCGAGGCGGCGCTGAAGGTGATGGAATTGTCCGCCGGCCAGATCCCGGCCCTTTGGGACAGCACATTGGGGTTTCGCCATGGTCCGAAATCTTTCGTCACCGATGGCACAGCGATCACGGTGTTCACCAGTCCTGATGCGCCAACAAAAAACTATGACGCTGACCTTGTGGCCGAGCTTCGGGCGCAGTTTCCGAATGCGCGTGTCACCTCGGTCGGGCCGGGCGGCGATGTTGACGTCCCGATGCCTTTTGGCGCCACTTGGGCCGCGCCGCTTTGCGTCGCGCTGGCGCAGGTGACGGGGGTTGAATGGGCCAATGCGCTTGGGCTGAATGTGGATGATCCGTTTTCGGGGCAGGGCACGCTCAGCCGCGTTGTGTCCGGGGTGAAGCTCTATCCGGTGGCGTCATGATTGCAACCGGCATTGACCTTGGCGGCACCAAGATCGAGGTGCAATTGTTTGGCGACGACTGGAGCGTCGCGCATCGCCATCGCGTGTCGACGCCGACCGAATATGAACCGCTTGTTAGAGCCATAGCCGACCAAATTCGCTGGGCCGATGACCTAGCAGGCGGGGCCGTTCCCGTGGGCGTCGGTGCCGCCGGGCTTCTGAACCCGGCGACGGGGCTTGCTCTGACGGCAAATCTTCCGGCGTCCGGCAAACCGTTTCAGCGCGATATCGAGGCTGCGATCGGGCGTCCGATCACCTATGTGAACGATTGTCGCGCCATGGCCTTGTCCGAGGCGATCTTTGGCGTCGGGCAGGGGCAGCGCACGGTTGTTGCCCTGATCCTTGGCACTGGCATTGGTGGCGGGATCGCCGTGGATGGCTCTATCCTGCAAGGCCCGACCATGACCGGGGGCGAGTTCGGCCACACCGCCGCCCCTGCGCATCTGGTTGCCAAATACGATCTACCGGTCGTCACTTGCGGTTGCGGTCGGCAGGGCTGTGTCGAGACTTATATTGCGGGGCCGGGGATGTGCCGTCTGGCCAAAGCACTGACCGGTGAGGATATCGATCCGCCCCAGATTGCGGCCCGTCGCACCGGCGATATGGCGCAGGTCTGGTCGGTCTGGTGCGAGATGACGGCCGAGCTGTTGCACACGATCACTATGACCGTTGATCCCAATCTGATCATTCTGGGTGGCGGTCTTAGCCAGATTGACGGCGTGGTTGAAGACCTGACTGCCGCTGCGCTGCGGGTTCAGATTGGCGATTTTGGATCCGCGAAACTGGTTTTGGCGGAAGGCGGCGACAGCAGCGGTGCGCGCGGCGCGGCCTATGCCGCGTGGCAGACCCAAGGCGCGCAACATGGATGATACGCTTCGCCATATCATCGCCCGCAACCGGGCAGGCGCTCGGGCCGCGATCCCGTCTGTGTGCTCGGCGCAACCGGATGTGTTGCGGGCGTCTCTGATGCAGGCGCAGACCCTTGATCGCCCCTTGGTGGTCGAGGCGACCAGCAATCAGGTCAACCAGGATGGCGGCTATACCGGTATCACGCCGGATGGGTTCATCGGCTATGTCCATGGCATAGCGGATGCGGCCAGCGTGGATCGGGACCGCATTATCTTTGGCGGTGATCACCTTGGTCCGCAGGCATGGCGGTCAATGCCCGCAGACGCCGCGATGGACAAGGCCCGCGTGCTGGTGCGCGACTATGTCAAAGCCGGGTTTCGCAAGATCCATCTGGATTGCTCAGAAGGGTGCGCGGGTGAGCCTGCGCAACTGGATGATGGGCAAACAGCTGCACGGTCCGCTGATCTGGCACGCGTTTGTGTTGACGCCTGCGAGGGGGATACCGCTGGGTTGCTTTTTGTCGTTGGCACTGAAGTGCCGCCGCCGGGTGGCGCACGCGCGGACGAGGATGAGGATATCCCACCAACCGACCCGGCTGCGGCCAAGGCTACGCTGGCTGCGCATGGCGACAGCTTTGGCGATATGTCCCTGATGATCGGTGGTCTGGTCGTGCAACCGGGTGTGGAGTTCAGCCCCACCGACGTGCAACAAATGCCGCTGGACCGGGACCCCGGGCTGCTGACCGCGCTGGACGGCTGGCCCGGTGTCTGCCTTGAGGCGCATTCGACAGACTATCAGCACCCCGCCGTTTTCCCGCGTCTGGCGGAACTGGGGTTTGCCTTTCAGAAAATCGGACCCGCGCTGACCTTCGCCTATCGACAGGCGCTCTATGCGCTGGACCAGATCAGCGCCACACCCGGTGCGCTGCAGGCGGTGATGGAACAGGTGATGACCGCGAACCCCGCCAACTGGAAGGGGCATTATCACGGCGACGACGTGGCGCTTCGCCACCAGCGACATTTTGGGCTCGCAGATCGGATCCGGTATTACTGGCCCAACCCGAAAGCGCAGGCCGCAGTTGCCGCGGTGCGGGACGGGTTTCACCGCCCGATCCCGGACGCTGACCTGCAAAAAGTGTTCAGCGAAGACGTGCTTGCCCGAGCCGAGGTGCTGTCTGGCGATCAGGTGCAGCGACTAATAGACGCGCAAATACAACTTGCGCTCGACCCTTATTTCTTTGATGAGGCGGCATGATGGACCAATGGATCACCCCCGACCGCCTGTTTGATGGCCGCGATTTGTATACCGGCAAGGCGTTGCGGATCAGCGACGGCCGCGTTGTCGACATGGCGGATGCGCCGAAGGATGCCATTGCGGTCTCTGGGCTGCTCACCCCCGGTTTTGTTGATTTGCAGGTCAATGGCGGGGGCGGGGTGCAATTGAACTCGACCCCGACGGTGGACGGGATGCAGACCATTGCGGATGCGCATCGACGTTTTGGCACCGTGGCGGTCCTGCCCACGGTGATCACCGACCTGCCGGATGTGACCGACCGCGCCGCTGATGCCGCAATTGCTGCAAAAGGGCAGCGGGGCATTATCGGGCTGCATATCGAAGGGCCACATATCGCGATGGCGCGACGTGGCACGCATTCGCCAGACCTTGTGCGTCCACTGGATGCGCGCACCATGAACACCGTGGCGCGTCTGCGCGAAGCGGGTGTATCAGTCATGACGACACTGGCCCCAGAGGCCGCGTCACTGGACCAGATTGAACAACTGGTAAAACTGGGCGCTGTGGTTTCGCTAGGTCATACAGATGCCACGGCAGAGATGATGGTTGCAGCCTTCAAGGCGGGCGCGAACTGTGCCACCCATCTGTTCAACGCCATGTCCCCGATGGTGGGGCGCGAACCCGGCGCTGTCGGCGCCGTGATCAATTCGACCTGCTATAGCGGCATTATCTGCGACGGACATCACGTGGCGGACGAGATGGTCGGGCTGGCCATTCGCGCGCGCCCCGTGCCGGACCGGATGTTTTTGGTCTCTGACGCGATGGCGACCGTCGGTGGCCCGGCCCATTTTAACCTTTACGGTCAAGACATCACGTTGAAAGACGGCCGCCTGATCAATGCAGAAGGCAGTCTGGCGGGGGCGCATGTCACGCAAGCTGAAGGCGTGAAGCGGCTGGTTGATCGCACCGGCACATCGTTGACCGAAGCGCTGCGGATGGCCACATCGGTCCCCGCTGAGTGCATTGGGCATCCTGACATTGGACGTCTGGACGGGCGTTTGGCCGAGGATCTGATCCTGTTGGATCACGACCTGTTGGTGACCACAGACCTTGCCACGCTTCTTAACGAACCTGACGGCGCGCTGGCCGCAGGGTAATTTTCTTAAGAAAACAGAAACAATACCGGCTTATCGGCAAGATTTCGCACGTTTTCGAAAATATTTTTCCACCAAAGTGATCCACTTTTCGACCGCCCCCGTATCCCTACTACAACATCATGTTGGTACTCAGAAAAGGATACACCATGCTTCGCAGAACCTTCATTTCGATCACCACAGCCGCACTTTTGGCAACGCCAGCGTTTGCTGACAACCACTCAAAAGACATCGTCGACACCGCTGTTGAAGCGGGCAGCTTCTCGACACTCGTGGCCGCAGTTGGGGCCGCTGGTCTTGTTGACACGCTGAAAGGCGAAGGTCCGTTTACCGTTTTCGCGCCGACAGATGAAGCGTTTGCAGCCCTGCCAGAAGGCACGGTCGAAACCCTTCTGATGCCCGAAAACAAGGATCAACTGACAGCGATCCTGACCTACCATGTTATGCCAGGCAAAGTGATGTCGGCTGACATTGCAGGCAAGAGCATGGAAGTCGGCACCGTCAATGGCGCGATGGCCATGGTTGATGCCACTGACGGCGTGAAAATCGACGGTGCAAACGTCGTTCAGGCAGACATCGAGGCCTCGAACGGTGTGATCCACGTGATCGACGCAGTCATCATGCCGAAATAAGCCAATTGGCTTATCAGAGGCGCCCGGCAGCTGACCCCTAGCTGCCGGGCTTTTTCTTTTTAATGTCCAGACGCGCCGACCAAAACCGCATCGAGCCGTAAAAACTTCCGCGCGCCCCAAAAATTCCGATGACCTGATCCCGGCGCGCTAAACACCTGCACGAGGCGTTTTGATAACGTCACAACGCGTGGAAACTCTTAAAAAATTGATTTCCTACAGATGTTCACTCTAAGCTGAGCCATGGTCGAAGCGTGCGACACGAAGATCGCAACTCGCCAGACTGGGAGGGACGGGATGGATCCAATTGTCTTTTCACTGGAGATGGGTGTCGTTTGCGCGATGCTGGCCTTCACTGTGTTTCTGTTCGTATCCGAGATTGTCCGAATAGACCTTGCCGCGATCCTGATCCTCGTCATTCTTGGTATCCTGAGCTACATCCCCGCCATGTCCAATCTGGCCGAGGTGAACCATCTATTTGACGGGTTTGCCTCGAACGCGGTGATTTCGATCATCGCGGTGATGATCGTTGGCGCCGGATTGGATAAGACCGGGCTAATGAACAAGGTGGCCGCAACGATCATGAAACGCGGCGGCGCAACCGAAGCCCGCATCCAACCGATCGTGGCGGGCACGGTCGGCGTGATTTCAAGCTTCATGCAAAACGTCGGGGCGGCTGCGCTGTTTTTGCCCGTGATCAGCCGGATATCAACACGGTCCGGTATTCCGCTGAACCGTTTGGCGATGCCGATGGGGTTCTGCGCGATCTTGGGCGGCACGATGACAATGGTTGGCTCTTCACCGCTGATTTTGCTGAATGACCTGATCGACACGGCAAATAACAGTTTGCCGGATGCTCAGCGAATGGAGGCGTTTGGTCTGTTCGCAGTAACGCCCATCGGGGCCGTTCTGATCCTGAGCGGGATTCTGTACTTCTTGTTGTTGGGGCGCTGGGTGCTTCCCGAAGGTGGCTCTGCAAGCAGCGCCTCGGTCGGGCAGGGCATGTCCGCCTACCTGAAACGGGTCTATGGCATCAGGGCCAATGTCTACGAGATAGACGTGCCCGCGAACAGCCCGCTTGTGGGGCAAATCCTTGCCGATGTGAACCTTGAGAACAACCTTTACATCATCTCAACCTTCTATCGCGGCAAGACGTCGATGGTGCAGGTGTTGACCGCTGAAATTGCGGCGCCGTGTCGGCTGGCCATCATTGGCAAAAAGACGGTGGTCGAGGCATTTGCGAAGAAGTACGGGTTGTCGATCTTCCCCGAGCTTGAAGTCTTCGTTGAAGAATTCGCCGCGACCAACGCAGGCATCGCCGAAATCGTCATCCCGCCGGAAAGCAGCCTGATTGGCAAAACGCCACGAGAGCTTGTTTTGCGGAAGAACTATGGCCTGTCCCTTCTGGCCATTCACCGGGGCGAAGAAACCCTGAGCCATGTGGAGACTGAAGAACACAAGCCCACAGCGATTGGTTTGGTCGAGTTTCAGGTTGGTGACATGCTGGTCGCACACACCCGCTGGGACAACCTGACCCAGCTGAAAGACAATCGTGATTTCGTCATCATCACTTCGGATTTCCCCCAAGAAGAACTGCGCCCGCATAAAGTGGGCTGGGCGCTTCTGTTCTTTGCCATTTCGATCTCGATGATCCTGTTTACAGACATCCGCCTGTCGCTGTGCCTGCTAACTGGCGCTGTTGGTATGCTTCTGGCCCGCGTCATCTCGATCGACGAGGCGTATCAGGCGGTGGGCTGGAACACGGTCTTTCTGTTAGCCAGCCTGATCCCCTTGGGTCAAGCAGTGCAGAACACGGGCACGGCCGAGTGGATTGCCCAGCAAATCCTGACGCTTCTGGATGGTTGGCCGCTTTGGGCGTTGCAGACCGGCATTGCCATTCTGTCGACCGCCTTTTCGTTGGTCATGTCAAATGTGGGGGCGACCGTGCTGCTTGTGCCATTGGCCGTGTCGATCGCGGTGGCCGCAGGTGGCGATCCGGCGCTGTTTGCGCTGACCGTCGCGATCTCGACCTCAAATTCCTTTATCATCCCGACCCATCAGGTCAATGCGCTGATCATGGGTCCCGCGGGATACAAAGTGAAAGACTTCGTCAAAAGCGGGGGGATCATGACCGTGATCTTCCTTGTGGTATCGCTTGTGATGCTGAACATCGTCTTCTAAGCGCCCGCTATTTGCCCTTCCAAACCGGGTCGCGTTTTTCGGCAAACGCGCGCGCTCCTTCCAGCTGGTCATCGGAGCGATAGAGCGTTTCAACCGTTTCAAACTGGCTTTTGGTGATCCGGTTCATCGCGTCCTGAAACTTCATATCCTCAGCTTCGCGCACGATCTCTTTGATCGCAGCATAGACCAGAGGCGGACCAAAAGCGAGCAAAGCCGCCATCTTGCGTGCCTCAGACATCAGATCTGCAGCTGGATGAACTTGGTTCACCATGCCCCAGCGCGCGGCTTCGTCAACATCAAGCCAACGCCCAGTAAACAGCATCTCCATCGCGATGTGATAGGGGATGCGCTTGGGCAGTTTGACCGACGCCGCATCGGCGACAGTGCCAGACCGGATTTCCGGCAAGGCAAAACTGGCGTGATCCGCTGCAAGGATAATGTCGGCGGACAAGGCCAGTTCCAACCCGCCACCACAGCAAATGCCGTTCACGGCGGCGATAACCGGCTTGTTCAGCCCGCGCAGTTCCTGCAGCCCACCGAATCCGCCCAGTCCGTAGTCGCCATCGACGGCGTCCCCCTCTGCTGCGGCCTTCAAATCCCAACCGGGGCAAAAAAACTTGTCACCAGCGCCAGTGATGATCGCCACCCGTAAATCCGGGTCGTCGCGAAATCCCGTAAACACCTCGCCCATGATGCGGCTGGTGGCCAAATCAATTGCGTTCGCCTTCGGGCGATCCAAAGTGACCTCCAATACATGTCCGTCACGCTGGGTTTTGATAGGGCTGTCAGTCATTTAAATATCTCCAATCCGGATCAGGGCATCTGCGGCCACGGCACCGTCAGGCGTGACGATAAGGGGGTTTATTTCGATCTCTGCAGCGGGTGCATCCATCACATGGGCCTGCACCGCCATCACGGTGTCAAGCACTGCATCCATGTTGCAAGCAGGGGCACCGCGATACCCCGTCAAAAGCGGCGCGATCTTCAGGCGCATCAGGGCTGCATGAATATCTGTGCGTTGAGCAGGCACCAATAGCGATTGGCTGTCACTCATGAGTTCCGTCAGGATGCCGCCTGCAGCGACCGTCAGCACATAACCATGTGCCGGGTCATGGGTCACGCCAATCAGCAACTCCGCGATGCCGCCTGTCACCATTTCTTCGACCAGAAAACTGTCGCTACCCATGGTCTGCGCGGCCTTAAGAACCGCATCCTCACTGGTGAGATTCAGTTTGACCGCCCCAGCCTCGCTTTTATGGGCGATGCCTTCACCTTTCAGCACAACTGGAAAGCCGATTTCCAATGCCCGGCGCGCTGCCTCCGCCGGGGTTTGCGCCCGGTGCGCTTGTGGAATGCGGACGCCGTGGTGGGCCAATGCTTCCTTTGCCTCAGCTTCGCTCAGCGTGCCTGCGCCGATCGGTTCGGCCTGAAACAGGGGCTCCGGGACTGGCTGGTTCTGGCCGAGCAAAGCAGCCACTTCGATCGCGTCCAGGGCATGATCTAAACCGGAAAACGGCACAATGCCCATTCCAACAAGGCGCTCCGCGACCTCTTCCGGCATGGTTTCTGGCAGAGAGGCAAGGATCCCCATCGGAACGCCGCTGGTATCACGGGCGCTTTCAACCGCGTCGATCACAAGATCCCAGGCTTCGGCGGTGCAGCGATCTGGGCGGGGGAAGTCCAGAACGACAAATCCAAACCCCAGATCCGCGCACATCATCGCTGTGAACGTCTCGGTCATCGCCTGCCGATCGCCCCAGATATAAGTATGATAATCCAATGGGTTGGCGAGGGCGACCATCGGGCCAAGCGCCTTACGTAGTGACGTCCGCTGCGTGGGGTCAAGCGCTGGGAGTGTTACGCCCTTCCCATGCGCCGTATCGGCAACAAGGCTTGCCTCCCCACCGGAACAAGACATTGACGCGATCCGGTCCGAGGCCAGCGGGCCGGCAACATGAAGCAGCTTCAGACTTTCTAGCAGCGCAGGAAGCGAGTCAACTTGTCCGATGCCAAGCCGAGACAGCAAGGCGCGTGCCCCTGCGTCGCTGCCTGCGAGCGACGCTGTGTGAGAGATCGTGGCGGTTTGCGCGTGGTCGGACTTGCCGACTTTCAACGCGACAATCGGCTTTCCTAGCGCCCGTGCTCGCGCGGCCAGTGCTTCCAGAGCGCGGATGTTGCCGATGCCCTCGATATGAAGCCCCAACGCGCTTACCCGAGGGTCGTCCAAAAGGGCAATTCCGATCTCTGCCAACCCGGTCTGCGCCTGATTGCCCGCTGTGACCACGTAAGCGATTGGCAACCCGCGCTTTTGCATCGTCAGATTGATCGCAATATTGGAACTTTGGGTAATCAGCGCGACGCCGGTCTGACGCGGCACGCCACCGTGTTGGTCAGGCCACAAAGCCGCACCGTCGAGATAGTTTAAAAACCCATAACAGTTTGGACCAATGATCGGCATATCAGCGGCCGCTCGAAGCAACGCCGCCTCCAGGCTGCTGCCGTCCGCGCTTTCGGCGGTTGCTTCGGCAAAACCGGATGCAAAACAGATCGCACCGCCAGCGCCACGGGCAGACAGGGCCGCAACCACTTCCAGTGTCGTATGACGGTTTACGCCAATAAAACAGGCATCTGGCGCGTCGGGCAGGGTATCAATCGACGCAAACGCGGGCAGTCCGTTCACATTGCCCCGTGTGGGATGAACGGGCCAGATATCCCCCTGAAAGCCGATTTTGCGGCACTGATCGATCACGTTTGTGCACCACGCGCCACCACCTATGATAGCGAGTGATCGTGGCTGGAGCAGGCGGGCGAGGTCACGCGGCATGGGACCAGACCCCCGGGTACAAGGTGCCAAGAATGGGAGTCTGAAAAAAGGGGCGCTGCCCCTCTTGGCCGATGGCCAATTCACCCCGGGATATTTCTGGCCAGAAGAAGCAACGATTTGTTAACCAAATTCGATCAGAACTTAGGGGCGGAACAGGCGGGGACGCCGATGGCCGCGCCAGAAGAAGCACGATCAGGTGTTTCAACACGCAGGAGGGTCGAGACGATCCTCCTGCGTTTCTTCTGGCCCAAAATATCCTCGCCGAAGGCATGAAGTCTCTATGCTCCCAAGGGGCGGAACAGATCGCGACTGATGATGTGGCGTTGAATCTCTGATGTACCATCCCAGATGCGTTCAACACGGGCATCGCGCCAGAACCGTTCGATCGGAAAGTCGTTCATCAAACCCATGCCACCAAAGATCTGCAGCGTCGTGTCGGTGACGCGGGCGAGCATTTCAGAGGCGTAGAGCTTGGCAGACGCGATCTCGCGGTTTGCGGGCAGATCCTGATCCAGCCGCCACGCGCCAGAAAGGGTGAGCCAGTCGGCGGCGTCGATTTCGGTGATCATGTCGGCGACCTGAAAACTGACGCCCTGGAACTTGGCGATGGGCTGGCCAAATTGTTTGCGCTCAGCCGCGTAGTCCAGCGCCATGTCAAAACAGCGCCGTGCACGGCCAACGCAAAAGGCGGCGACGGTCAGGCGGGTGGCATAGAGCCATTCGTTCATCACGGCAAAACCGCCATCAACTTCGCCCAGAACTTGCGCGTCGGGCAGGCGACAGTTGTCGAAATCGAGCACGTAGTTCTTGTAGCCTTTGTGGCTGACCGAGGCATACCCCTCGCGCACCTCAAAGCCCGGTGTGCCGCGATCGACAAGGAAGCAGGTGATCCTCTTTTTTGGCCCCTTGGGCGTATCATCGACACCTGTTGCGACAAAAACGATAAAGAAGTCAGCGTGTTCCGCGCCAGAGATGAAGTGTTTTGAGCCGTTAACGACCCAATCGCCACCGTCACGCACCGCCGAACATTTCATGCCCCGTACGTCCGAGCCGGCATCTGGTTCGGTCATCGCAAGCGCATCCATCCGCTCACCGCGAACCGCGGGCAGAAGGTAACGCTCGCGTTGATCTGCGTCACAGGCCATCAGGATGTTCTGGGGCCGTCCGAAGAAATGCGTCAGCGCCATGGAGCCGCGCCCCAGTTCACGTTCGACCAGTGTAAAATCGAGGTGGGACAGGCCTGCACCGCCAACTTCTTCTGGGAAGTTACAGGCGTAGAAGCCCAGATCGACGCATTTTTGTTTGATCTGCTGTCCCAGTTCATGGGGAACTTGCCCGGTCCGCTCGACCATGTCTTCGTGGGGGTGAATCTCGTTCTCGACAAAGCTGCGCACCGTAGAGACGATCATTTCTTGTTCTTCAGACAGGCCGAAATGCATCAGGCGTCTCCTTTGGCATGCAGGGCGGCCAGCGCCTCGACTTTCGCTTCCACGTTCGCACGGGGCGGGCAGGACTTCCGGGTTTTTAAGTCCACGTGCAGCAGGAACTGGTCGCAGGTAGCCAGAAGCCCATCATCCGATGTGCGTTTCATCTCGTGCCACAGGCGCAGCTTCTTGCCCTCGCCGAGCGTGACGGTCGTCTCCACATAAACCGCTTCTCCCGCGTGGCATTCATCAATGTATTTGATGTTGGTTTCGGCCGTGAAATAACTGAGTCCCGAAGCGATATAGTCTGGGTCAGCGCCCACATGGATCATGATGCGGTCGGCGGCGTCCGAGAAGACTTGCCCATAGCGCCCTTCGTTCATGTGGCCGTTATAGTCGGTCCAGTCGATGGGCACGTCACGCGCGACGGTGCGCATCGGGGTCTGATCCGTCATGGCAGGCCAGAGACCGGTTTCATGGTCGCGGATCACCCGACCTGCGCCAGACCCGTCACCGCGTGCTTTCAGCGCGCGCAGCATTGACACGAGGTTGTCGTCGCGTAGGCGTTCCAGCTCTCGGATCGACATATGGCCGGATTGCGCATCGGATTGTCCAGCAATCAAATCCACCAGCTCGTCGGTGAACTCCGGAACGTCCATGAGCTTGGTCCAAGGCCATGACAAGCAGGGGCCAAACTGGGCCATGAAGTGTTTCATACCCGCTTCGCCGCCAGCCACGCGGTAGGTTTCAAACAGGCCCATTTGCGCCCAGCGAAGGCCGAAGCCCATGCGGATGGCCTCGTCGATCTCTTCTGTGGTAGCGATGCCGTCTTTGACCAACCACAGCGCTTCGCGCCAAACGGCTTCAAGGAAACGGTCAGCGATATGGGCGTCGATTTCCTTGCGGACCTTCAAAGGGAACATGCCGATGCCGCTGAGGATGTCGGCTGCGCGCGCGCAAGTATCTGCGTCGCCGACCAGTTCGATCAGCGGCAGAAGGTAGACCGGATTGAACGGATGCGCGACAATAGCGTTTGCACCTTTTTCGTTTAGTTCCGAAGGCTTGAAGCCCGATGTTGACGAGCCGATGATGGCGTTTTCCGGTGCAAACACCATGAGGTCGGCAAACACTTTGTGTTTTAACTCCAACTGCTCAGGCACGCTTTCCTGCACCCAATTTGCACCTGCGACAGCCTCGGCGAGATCAGTGTGATAGATCAATTTGCCCTCAGGCGGCAGCGCGGTTTCGTAAAGCCCGGGAAGCGCGCGGCGAGCATTGGCCAGCACTTCGCTGATCTTGCGCTCGGCCTCGGGGTCGGGGTCGAAAACCGCCACGTCCCATCCGTTCAGAAGGAAGCGCGCGGCCCATCCGCCGCCGATTACGCCACCGCCAATGATTGCTGCTTTCATCGTCATTTTCGTCTACCCAACCAAGCTTTCAGTATGTCCATCCACGGCCAAAGCCTGACCCGAGATTTTGCGACTGGCATCAGATGCCAGAAACAGCGCCGTGTCGGCCAGATCATCCGCCGTGACCCATGTTTTCATCGCGATGCCTTTGACATAGCGCTGGCGCATCTCTTCGGGATCCAGCCCATGCGCCTTTGCCTCCCGCTCGATCACGCGCTCCATGCGTGGCCCTTCGACCGCACCGGGGCAAAGCGCATTCACGCGGACACCGTAGGGCCCCAGTTCAGACGCCAGCGTTTTCATGAGCCCGATCACGCCCCATTTCGCGGTCGCATAGGGCGAACGCATCGGATAGCCCCAAAGCCCCGCGGTGGAGGAGGTCAACAGCATGCTGCCGCTGCCTTGTGCCTTCATGTGGCGCGCAGCCCAGCCGCAGGCCAGAAACGCGCCGTCTAAGTTGGCCGAGATGCAGGCGCGCCAATCATCAAGTGACAAATCCTCGATCGCGCCAGCCGGGCCGCCTGTGCCCGCATTAGCGCAGAGCATGTCGACGCCGCCCCAGTCGCGGTCCAACCGGTCAAACAGGACCTGCATTTCATCAGGTTGGGTCACATTGGCGGCGACGGCGATGACACTGGGCAGGGTGCTTGCCGTGGCGGTCAGCGCGTCTGAATCGATGTCGCAGATTGCGACCTTCGCGCCTTCGGCGTGAAACCGACGGGCAAAACAGGCCCCAATGCCGCTGCCACCTGCCGTGATCAGGACGCGTTTGCCCGCAAGACTGTTCATGCAGGGGCTCGTTTGGTCAGGCCGAGCTTCTTGCGCACAGCGTCCGGGCCGATGACCCGCGCGCCCATCGCTTCGATAATGCCACGGGCCCGTGTCACAAGTTGTTCGTTGGTGGCCAACTCACCTTTGCCAAGCCACAGGTTGTCCTCCAGCCCCACGCGCACGTTGCCGCCCGCCAAAATGGCGGCAGCGACATAGGCCATCTGATTGCGGCCCAATCCGAATGCCGAGAAGGTCCAATCGTCCGGCACATTGTTAACCATCGCCATGAACGTGTTCAGGTCATCCGGCGCGCCCCACGGCACACCCATGCACAGTTGCACAAGGGCGGGGCCTTCCAGAACGCCTTCCTTGACCAGTTCCTTGGCGAACCAAAGGTGGCCGGTATCAAAGGCTTCGATCTCGGGCTTCACGCCCAAATCCGTCATCATTTGCCCCATGGCGCGCAACATGCCTGGGGTGTTGGTCATCACGTAATCGGCTTCGGCGAAGTTCATCGTGCCGCAATCCAGCGTACAGATTTCGGGCAGACAGTCGGCGATATGAGCCACGCGTTCGGCGGCACCGACCATATCCGTGCCCGCGGCGTTCACCGGGAAGGGCGCTTCGGTCGGGCCGAAGGTGATGTCGCCACCCATGCCCGCGGTCAGGTTCAGAACCACGTCCACATCGGCGTCGCGAATACGCTCGGTCACTTCGCGGTAATATTTCAGGTCGCGCGACGGGGTGCCGGTTTCCGGGTCGCGCACATGGCAATGCACAACGGCTGCTCCCGCTTTGGCAGCAGCAATCGCGCTGTCGGCGATCTGTTTTGGGCTGCGCGGCACATGGGGGGAGCGATCCTGCGTCGATCCCGAGCCAGTAACCGCACAGGTGATGAAGACCTCGTTGTTCATGGTAAGGGGCATCGGTTCCTCCCTGAGATGCGCAATTTCACCCGTTTATCATGTGCGGGATTGACCAGCGTGATGTGCAGTTTTAGACAAAACTATGCAGAATTGGTCAAAATCAAGCACGAGGACACGCAAGGTCGGCTTTCTGTTGTTCGACCGCTTTTCGAACCTGGCATTGGCGAACCTGCTGGAGCCTTTGCGCGCCGCCAATACGCTGCTGGGCCGGCAAGCCTATGACTGGCGCATCTTCACGCCGGATGGCGCTGCCGCCCACACCTCCAGTGGGTTGCCCGTTATGCCGACGGCGTCACTGGCCGACGCCGGGGTGGGGGACGCGCTTTTTGTGGTGGCAAGCTATGATTACCTGGCGCATGCAAAGCCGGCGATCTTGGCGAAACTGCGTGTTCTTGCACGACAGTTTCGGGTTGTGATCGGGGTGGATGCCGGCAGTTGGTTGTTGGCGTCTGCCGGTTTGCTGGACGGGCACCGGGCCACCATCCATTTCGATCTGCTTGATGAGTTCGCCGAACGGTTTGCTGCGGTGGATGTCGAACGTGCCAGATGGGTGCGTGATGGCCCACGTGTGTCTTGCAGCGGCGGTATGGCTGCGTTCGAATTGGCGTGCGAGTTGATCGGAGAAGAGCACGGCGCCGCGTTGCTGCTTGGGCTGACCCAGATGTTCATGTCTGAAAGCGCGACCATGTCTCACCCTTTGGCGCGGGTGCGGGGTGATCGCCGGGTAGAGGCCTGCCTGCGCGAGATGGAGGCGAATATCGAGGCCCCATTATCGATCCCGGAGCTGGCGCGCCGATCAGCCTGTCGGCAACGCGATCTGGAGCAGCGGTTTGAGACACATTTCGGCGCGCCACCGCAGAAAGTCTATCGGCGTGTGCGGCTGAATTCAGCGCGCCGGATGTTGGCGGCGGGCGGGCTGTCGATTGCTGAGGTCGCCGTTCGGGCCGGTTATTCGGATGCCAGCGCCTTCAGCCGCGCTTTCCGAGTGGAATTTGGCCTGACGCCGCGCGCTATCGCACGTGGAGCGCCGGTCAGGGCAGAGGCTCGACGCCGATGACAGGGCCGTGCAGGGTCAGCAGCAGCGCATAGACAAGGATGCCAATCGCAACGCGCAAAAGCCCACCGCGCGTCACAATGATCTCACGCCGGGTGTCCGTCAGTGCGGCCCATTGATCAGCGCCCAGAAGGCGGATTTGCCGCCGGTCGATGATCCACATGCCCAAAAGCGCAAAGCCCCCGAACACCACGAACAAGATCACATGCGCGAGGTTTCCGTTGGGGATCATGTGCCCGAACGCCCAAAGAAACAGCGCCACCAGCAACGGGTGACGTATCCAACCGATCAGGCCGGGGTGGCTGGGGTCAAAGCGGTCGTTGTTCGCGCCGCCGAAGGACAGGGGGTTGGGGCGACCGATGGCCAATGCTGCGATCAGGCAAACCAGAAACATAACGGTCAATGTGAGGTGGTTTTGCCACGGCGCCCAATCCCAAAGTCCGACGAATGGCGCGCGTCCTGCCGCGACAATCACCCAAGCCAGCACAGCCGTGGATAATGTCGAATAGGCGATGGTAAAACCTCGCCCGCCGAGCACCCGAACCAGACGCGATTTCACCGCCGGTCGCACCGGGATGGAATGCGTCAGGAAGAACGCGATGAATGCCAGACCATATTCGACCCATCCGGTCATCGTTGTCTCCGATCTCGGCTATTTGCCTGTGAGGTCTCGCTACTGATTGTCTGAGCGCGCCAGAAAATGTGCGCAGCCGGACAGCGCGGCATAATCATCCTCGACCAACCTGACTGAAAACGCGTTCAGGAAGTCGCCAAACCGCCCCTTGTCGGTCAGGGCCGTATCAAATCCGCAGCGCTCAAACCATGGGGCGACGGCACGGGACATGCCGCCGACAAGGTAAATGCCGCCAAAAGGTAAAAGCGTCAGGGCAAGATCACCGGTTACGTTGCCCAAGGCGGTGACAAAGGCTCCAATCGCGCGCACTGCGACCGGGTCTTCGGCCGCAGCGGCGGCAAAAACCTCGGCGGTTGTTGCTGTCTTGGCATCGCCAGCTTCGCTTGACGCCCATGCATAGCACCGTTCAAGCCCGCGCCCTGACAGGACGTCTTCGACGGCGACATGGCCCAATTTCTGTTCAAGGAACTGGGACAATGCCAATTGTTCGTCCCCGCGTGCGGCGAAGGTCAGGTGCCCGGCTTCGGACGGGGGCACAAACCGCCCTTTGGCGGTCTGAAACACCGGCGCGCAGTTGAACCCTGTGCCCACGCCGATGACCAGCATGGCGGCGTTGGGGTTCTCGTCTTCGCCCAGTTTCAGGGTGCTCAGATCGGTGTCGGCAATATGCCCCAACGCATGGCCCTGCGCTTGCAGGTCATTCAAGACCGCACCGCGCTTTGCGCCCGAGACGTCGGCCAGCGTGGTTTTGTCGATCTCCCAATTCAGGTTGGTCAGGCGACCCGCGCCATCCTTGACCGGTCCCGCAATGGCGACAGCGGCCCGTTTGCAATTGGGGCTGTGCTGCCCCTGAAGATAGGCCGCGAGCAACTGTGGCAGGCCATCATAGTCGGTATTTCGATGCTTGATGATGCTGTCCGGCAGAAGGTCTGTCCCGATGGCCAGAGCGACACGGGTATTGGTGCCGCCAACATCGGCGACAAGCGAATATGTGGTCATGGGCGAGACAGGGCCTTTCTGAGTGCGTGATAGGACGCTTTCGGCGTGCGGTTCAGCGTTTCGAAATCGACATGGACCAGCCCAAAGCGCGGCGCATAGCCCAAAGCCCATTCATAATTGTCCAGAAGCGACCACGTAAAGTAGCCTTTTACCGGAAGTCCCTCTGCTATGGCCTTTTTGACGACCTTCAAATGCTCTGCCAGGAAAGCCGTGCGGTCTGGGTCATGTGTGGGGGCGGCGTCACGTTCTACAAGTCCGGCCATCCCGTTTTCGGTCACATAGATTGGCAACTCGCCTGTATAGTCGCGCGCCACCATCTTCAGGAAATGCGAAAGGCCGTCCGGGTAGACTTCCCAGCCCATCGCGGTTTTCGGCAAGGGGCCTTCGTGCTCGGATGTTGCGGGCCAAGGGGCGGGCGCATCGTGCGCCGTGGCGGCGGGGCCATAGAGTTTGCGGGTGTAGTAATTCACGCCGATCCAGTCGATCGGTGCGGTGATGGTGGGAAAGTCATCCTGCCAACCACGGGGCAGATGCGGTTCGATCCCTTCCAGCACCTCGTCAGGATACGCGCCCTTGGTGATGCCAGAGATGAAGAACCGGTTATAGATCGCGTCTTGCACACGGGCGGCGCGCAAGGCCTCGGGCGTGTCATCGACGGGGGCTGCGAACTCCATGTTGCAAACGGCTCCCAGGTTCGACATGCCAAGTCCACGCATCACTTCGGTCGCGCGTCCATGCGCGAGCAGAACATGGTGCATCGCGCGCGCGGTGGCGCGGATGTCGCGCAGTCCGGGGGCATGGTGGCCTTCGAAATGGCTGAGCCACGAAACACACCAAGGCTCGTTAATCGGGGCAGCCGACCACAGGCGATCCCCGATCCGCCCCATGATCACTTCGGTGAAATCGGCAAACCAACCCGCAATGTCGCGATTGCGCCAGCCCCCCAAATCCGCCAGCGGCGAGGGCAGTTCCCAATGGTAAAGCGTCGCCGCCGGCTTGATGCCGCGCTCCAACATGCCATCCACAAGCCGGTCATAGAAATCCAGACCTGCCGTGTTTGGCGTGCCGCGCCCATCGGGCAGTACCCGCGCCCACGAGGTCGAGAAGCGATAGACATCGAACCCTGCGTCGCGCACGAGATCCAGATCTTCGGCCCACCGGGTCAGGTGATCGCAGGCCCGTGCGCCCGTTTCGGCACCAGCTACGTTGCCGGGGGTTTCGGCGAAATCATCCCAATGGGTGCGCCCGGCACCGCCATTGGCATGGCCTTCGATCTGATAGGCGGACGTCGCCGCGCCAAACAGGAAATCATATGGAAATTCAGTGCGATGTGGCAGCATCGTAATCTATCTCTTTGCGCTGGTATTCGTGAATTTGTGGCCCGTAATACGCGCCGTTCTCTCAGCCGGTCTCGACCCTGGTTCGGGCGACTGGGCCTGTCGACAAGCCCAGCGTCAGGTCGGCCTCAAGCAGGATCTCGTGCGTGGAATCGCGCCTTTGAATGATATCGATCAACATCTGGGCGGCTTTGCGACCCGCATCTCGCACCGAAGATCGTGTGGCCGTATAGACGGGGATGTCTGCCCCGTTCCGGAAATAGCTCAGATCATCATCATGTGTGATCAACGAGACGTCGCGACCCATCGTCAGGCCCAATTCCTCGATCCCGCGCCGCACGCCGATGGCGGTAATCATCGAGCTGACCAGAAGGGCGGTTGGCGGGTCGGGCTGGGTCAACAATGTCCGGGTAATGTCATGCCCTTGCGCTTCGGTCATCTCGCCCGAGAACATCAGGTCCGGGTCGGGCGTGATGCCGCGTGCTTTAAGCGCCGCCTCGTAACCCGCGCGACGACGAATAGCGAAGTCCATATGTTCAAGCCCGTTTACCAGTGCAATGCGCTGATGGCCAAGATCCAACAGGAAATCGGTCGCCCGTTGAAAAGCCCGCTTGTTATTGACGTCAACCCAAGCATAAGACGCCGTGGTCTCAGAGCTGCGCCCGTGTACCACATAGGGCAAGCCCAGAGTGTTCAATAGAGGAATGCGGGGATCGTTCAGCGTGGGCGCGTGCAGAATAATGCCGTCCACGTTCTGTTTGGTCAGAAAACTGCGATAGGCCTCATCCTCATCAGCGTCCGGCACGACGGAAAGCAGCATGTCATACCCGTTGCGGGAATAGACCTCGCCTGCGCCCGCAATGAAGTCGCCGAACACCGGGTTCACCATCTCATGTTTGGAACTGATCGGGATCACGTGGCCAATGGCCATGGCGCGCCCCGTGGCCAGCGACCGGGCGCGGGTATTGGGCGCATAGCCATGTACACGGGCGGCGGCGGTCACCTTCTTGCGCGTGGCTTCGGACACTTCCGGATAACCGTTCAGCGCGCGGCTGACGGTGGTCGGGGACAGGCCCAACAAATCCGAGAGTTCTTTCAAAGTCATGGCGACGGTTGGTTTCCAAAGCGGTTTGAATGACCTTAACGTTACTGAGGGCAAGCCGGAACGTCAAATCGAGAATGATACTTTTCCTGTTAAATAAAGAAATTAGGCAAAAAGGCTGTTTGCGCTAACGTGATCGTTGACAGGTTGTAGAATCTACGCGAAGTTGAGGTGTTCAAAGCGCTTTGGGGAATTTGGCGAATCTGCCATCCGATCCGCTTTGGTGAAGTCATCAGGCGCATAGGCGCCGGGGTCGGTCATCCGATCTCAAAACCTGGGAGGTCCGCGAGGGCCGTAGGGAGGAAACAATGAAGAACGCATTTTACGCAAGCGCAGCAGCGCTGGCGCTGACAGTTGGTATGGCGCAGGCCGACGGCCATTTGAAATTCGCGCCGGGCGAGGGGGCGTTTAGCTGGGACAGCTTTGAAGCGCTGAAATCAATGGATCTGTCGGGCGAAGAAATTTCGATCCTCGGGCCGTGGCTTGGGCCGGACAAGGAACTAATCGAAAGCGTTGTGCATTATTTCGAAGACGCAACTGGCGCAGATGTGGAATATTCCGGGTCTGACAGTTTCGAGCAGCAGATTGTCATCGACACGGAAGCGGGCAGCCCACCCAATATCGCGATTTTCCCGCAGCCGGGTCTGGCAGCCGACTTGGCATCCAAGGGGCTTTTAGCGCCCTTGCCAGCCGAAACGGCCGATTGGGTGCGTGACAACTATGCCGCTGGCCAAAGCTGGGTCGATCTTGGGACCTATGCCGGTAAAGACGGGGCAGATGCGCTTTACGGCTTTTTCTACAAAGTCGATGTGAAGTCGCTGGTTTGGTATGTACCTGAGAATTTCGAAGATGCCGGCTATGACGTGCCGCAGTCGATGGAAGAGCTGAAGGCGCTGACTGATCAGATCGTCGCCGATGGCGGCGTGCCGTGGTGTATCGGTCTGGGATCAGGTGGTGCGACGGGCTGGCCTGCAACCGACTGGGTCGAAGATATGATGCTGCGCATCAATACGCCGCAAGATTACGACGCGTGGACCAAGAACGAGCTTGCGTTCGACGACCCCAAAGTGGTCGCCGCGATTGAGGAATTCGGCGCCTTTGCGCGCAACGATGCCTATGTCTCGGGTGGTGCGGGCGCGGTTGCCACAACGGACTTCCGTGACAGCCCCCAGGGCATGTTTGCCTCACCGCCACAGTGCTACATGCACCGTCAGGCGAGCTTTATCCCCACCTTCTTCCCTGAAGGCACAGAAGTGGGCGTAGATGCGGATTTCTTCTATTTCCCGGCCTATGCGGACAAAGACCTTGGCAAACCGGTCCTTGGGGCAGGCACCGTTTGGGGCGTGACCAGCGATTCAAAAGGGGCGCAAGCCTTTATGGAGTTCCTGAAATCCCCGATCGCGCATGAAATTTGGATGGCGCAAAAGGGCTTCCTGACTCCTCATAAGGGTGTCAACACTGAGGTTTACACCGATCCGACCGTCGCCAAGATGAACGATATTCTGTTGAACGCAGACACGTTCCGCTTTGACGGCTCTGACCTGATGCCCGGTGCAATCGGGACCGGCGTGTTCTGGACTGGTATGGTGGACTATGCCGGCGGCAAGGATGCCGGTGAAGTGGCCGCGTCGATCCAATCGACCTGGGACTCGATCAAGTAAACCCACAACATCAACAGGTTCGGCGGTCATGTGCCGCCGGACTGTGCCAATATCAAAACGCCGAAAACCGGTGATTGGGGGACGTCATGGATCAGCTTCTGTTCGCTGTTTCGACAATTGTTGTGGGCGTGTTTGGGTGTGTTGCCTATTTCTATTTCTCAAACATCCTTCTGGATCGCTTGCTTCCGGCCAGTGGCCCGAACGCTGGGGCCAACATAAACAAGGCCAATGCGATCCGCCCGTGGCTGTTCGTCCTGCCTGCGCTGCTGGTTTTGGGACTTTACCTTGTCTACCCAGTGTTCTCGACCTTCTTTCTGTCCATGCGCGACACGCGTGGCGCGTTTATCGGGGCCGATAATTACACCTGGCTTGCCGGAGACGAGAAGTTCCGGGAAAGCCTTGGAAACAACCTTCTGTGGCTGGTGATCGTGCCTGCGGCTTCGACCTTCTTCGGCCTTGTCGCCGCCGGATTGACGGACCGGATCAAATGGGGATCCATCGCGCAGAGCCTGGTTTTCATGCCAATGGCAATTAGCTTTGTGGGCGCTTCGGTCATCTGGAAGTTCATCTATGACTATCGCGGCGAGAATCAGGGCGAGCAAATCGGTCTTCTGAACGCGATTGTCGAAGTGTTTGGGGGATCCGCTCAAACTTGGATCACGGTCCCGTTCTGGAACAATCTTTTCCTGATGATCATCCTGATCTGGATCCAGACCGGCTTTGCGATGGTGATCCTGTCCGCCGCCCTGAAGGGCATCAGCGAGGAAACCATTGAAGCAGCCTATCTTGACGGCGCGACGCCGATGCAGATCTTTTTCAAGATCAAGATCCCGCAAATCTGGGGGACGATCGCGGTGGTCTGGACGACCATTACTGTCACCGTCCTGAAGGTCTTCGACATCGTCTTTGCCATGACCAACGGGCAATGGGGCACGCAGGTTTTGGCCAATCTCATGTATGACTGGATGTTCCGCGGTTCGCCAGATTTTGGTCGCGGCTCTGCGATAGTCATGGTGATCATGTTGCTGGTCACGCCGGTCATGATCTGGAACATCTCGAACGCACATAAGGAGAACCGCTGATGGAAATGGCTGGTACAAAATCCCGCCTGACATGGGCGGTCAACCTGTCGGTCGGATTTCTGGTCCTTCTTTGGATCATCCCGACATTTGGCCTTTTGGTCAGTTCGTTTCGTGATCGTGATGCGATTTCGACGTCGGGCTGGTGGACTGCAATGTCTGCTTCGGAACAAAACATCATCGTGCGCGCTGATGCCCCGGACAATGCCACACCAGACGGTGCCGGCTGGGTCCTGTCTGGCAGTGTTTTTGAAAGTGGTTCGGGTGACGTGACCGCCTTCGGTATCACCTCTCGCGAACCAGAAGCTTTCGCGCCGGGCGAGATCGCGACCCACGCGAAAGGGCACCAGATCAGTGTTGAAGCCAACGGGGATTACCGGATCACGTATAGCGAGCAACCGTCAGGCAGCCGCGGTCAACGCCTGTTCGTGCGCGCAGAAAGCCCGCCCAGCTTCACGCTGGATAACTACCGCGAGGTCTTGTTTGCCGAAGGCATGGGCAAGGCGCTTCTGAACACGCTGACTGTCACGATTCCTGCCACCATCATCCCAATCCTTGTCGCGGCGTTTGCAGCCTATGCGCTGGCATGGATGGAGATGCCGGGCCGCGCGCTTTTGATCGCGGGCATTGTGGGCCTGTTGGTCGTGCCGCTTCAGGTCGCGTTTATCCCGCTTCTGAAGCTGCATAACAATATCGGGATCGGCAAAGGCTATATCGGGATATGGCTCGCGCATACCGGGTTTGGTCTGCCCTTGGCGGTGTTCCTGCTCAGAAATTACATGGCGGGTCTGCCGGGCGAGATCATTGAAAGCGCCCGCGTCGACGGCGCGTCCGACTTCGCGATTTTCCGCAAGATCATCCTGCCGCTTAGCTTTCCCGCGCTGGCCTCTTTCGCGATCTTCCAGTTCCTTTGGGTCTGGAATGACCTTCTGGTGGCCAAGGTGTTCCTTGGCACTGGCGAGGATCAGGTCGTGATGACCGGCCGGATCGTGGACCTTCTTGGATCCCGTGGGGGGGATTGGGAAATCCTTGCCGCGTCGGCCTTTGTGTCCATCGCTGTGCCAATTGCGGTGTTCTTCTCACTACAACGCTATCTTGTGCGCGGTCTGTTGGCCGGCTCGGTCAAAGGAGGCTGAGAAATGAATGCAACCGTCGCAAACAGCGCGCTGACGCATCTGGCCAAACAGGCAGACTGGTGGCGTGGCGCAGTAATCTATCAGATCTATCCGCGCAGTTTTCAGGACGATAATGGCGACGGTATTGGGGATCTGCGCGGCATCACGCGTCGGTTGCACTATGTCGCCAGTCTTGGCGTGGACGCAATCTGGGTTTCGCCGTTCTTCACCTCGCCTATGAAAGACTTCGGTTATGACGTCTCCGATTACCGAGATGTGGACCCGATGTTCGGCACGCTCGCAGATTTCGATGCACTTGTGCAGGCGGCGCACGGGTTGGGGTTGAAGGTGATGACCGACCTTGTGCTCAGCCACAGCTCGGACCAGCACCCATGGTTTTCCGAAAGCCGCAAGGACCGCGAAAACGACAAAGCAAACTGGTATGTCTGGGCGGATGCGAAACCGGACGGGACACCGCCCAACAACTGGCTGTCGGTTTTCGGCGGGTCGGCCTGGACCTGGGATGCGCGGCGCTGCCAGTATTATCTGCACAACTTCCTGACCTCGCAGCCGGACCTGAATTTCCACGAACCTGACGTGCAGGACGCACTGCTGGATGTGGCCCGGTTCTGGCTTGAACGGGGCGTGGATGGGTTCCGGCTGGACACGATCAACTTCTATACCCATGACGCGCAACTGCGGGACAATCCGCCGCTTGCGCCCGAGGATCGCAATGCCTCGATCGCGCCTGCGGTGAACCCGTATAACCATCAAGATCACGTCTATGACAAGAACCGGCCCGAAACCTTGGCGTTTCTGCGCAAATTGCGCATGGTCATGGCACCGACCAACGGCGCCATTCTGGGCGAGGTCGGTGATGCACAGCGCGGGTTGGAGATACTGGGCGAATACACCGCCGGGGATGATCTGGCCCATATGTGTTACGCGTTCGAACTTCTGTCCGGCGATCAACCTGACGCGGCCCGTGTGGCAGAGGTGATGGCGCATGTGGCGCGGGTTGCCGAAGATGGCTGGGCCTGCTGGGCTTATTCCAACCACGATGTGGTGCGCCACGCGACGCGCTGGAGCTTGCCGCCCGAAGGCCAGAAGCTTCTGGCAACGCTTCTGATGTGTTTGCGCGGGTCGGCTTGCATCTATCAAGGCGAAGAGCTGGGCCTGACCGAGGCCGATGTGGGTTTTGACGACCTGCAAGACCCCTATGGCATCGAGTTTTGGCCAGAATTCAAAGGCCGCGATGGCTGTCGCACACCGATGGTGTGGGAAGCTTCGAACGGCAATGGCGGGTTCACAGCAGCACCGAAACCGTGGCTACCCGTAGCGCCCGAACATCTTCACCACGCGGTCGAGCTGTCCGAGGCCGAGCCGGATGGCCTGCTTCAGCATTACCGACAGGCGATTGCGCTTCGCCGCGCCCACCCCGCGCTTGCGCATGGGGGGATGGAGGGTATTCGCGTCGATGGTACCGTTTTGAGCTTCCGCCGACGACTGGCGGATGAGGACCTGCTTTGCGTCTTCAATATCGGGGCCAGTGCCCATCAATTCTTACTGCCTGATGGGGCTTGGGTGGACGTGACGCAACCCGACACTCCCATCGCAGGCGCAACCAACTATGACCTTGGCGGTTGGCAATCGCTTGTTATGACACCAAAAGGGGACGAATAAATGGCTGATCTGAAGCTGTCCGCAGTTGGCAAAGATTACGGCAAAGTCAACGTACTTGGCGATATCAATCTGGACATTAAAACCGGCGAGCTGGTCGTGTTTGTTGGCCCCTCAGGCTGTGGCAAGTCCACGCTGTTGCGGATGATAGCGGGGCTGGAAAGGATTTCAGACGGCACGCTGGAAATTGATGGCGAGGTCGTCAACGACGTGCCCCCCAGCCAGCGCGGGATCGCGATGGTGTTCCAGTCCTATGCGCTTTATCCGCATATGACGGTGCGCGACAACATGGCATTTGCCCTGAACATCGCGAAGAAACCCAAGGCCGAGATCAACGCGGCGGTCGACAAAGCCGCCAAGGCCTTGCAGCTGGAACCCTATCTGGATCGACTGCCCAAGGCCCTGTCTGGCGGGCAGCGCCAGCGTGTCGCCATTGGGCGGGCGATTGTGCGCGACCCGAAAGTCTATCTGTTCGACGAACCGCTCTCAAACCTCGACGCGGCGTTGCGGGTGGCCACGCGCATTGAAATCTCTCAACTGAAAGAGGCGATGCCGGACAGCACGATGATCTATGTGACCCATGATCAGGTCGAGGCGATGACGCTGGCCGACCGGATCGTGGTGCTTGCCAACAAAGGCATCGCGCAGGTCGGCAGCCCGCTGGAGCTTTATGAACGTCCCCGCACCGAATTTGTGGCGCAGTTCATCGGCTCGCCTGCCATGAACCTGCTGCCCGGCAAGATCACCGGCACGGGTTCGCAGACCGAGGTAACGCTGGATGCAGGTGGCCTCGGGCGCGCGGACGTTGCCACCACCGACGCCGACATGGGCAAGCCCGTCAATCTTGGCGTACGGCCCGAGGATTTCGTGCAGACCGACGGCGACGCGATCTTCACCGGCAAGGTCGAAATCGTCGAAGCCTTGGGTGAGGTCACACTGCTGTACCTGCCTGCAAATATGTCGGTGGGCGAGGGGGCGGACAGCGCCAATCAAACTCACCTGATCGCCAAGGTACCGGGCATCCATGATGATCTGAAAAACAAGACGGTCAAGCTGACCGCGGACCCATCGAAGCTTCAGATTTTTCATGACGGTGTGACGATGCGGGGGTGAGCGACCCACGGCAATCATCTATTGCGCTGATCTACCATTGATTGATCAATATCACCCGTCCTAGGCTAACAGCACGAGGTTTGTTCGAGGTGAATTGATGAATCTGATATTGGCCGTGATCGGCGCGGCGGGCCTGTATGGAGGATCAATCATCGCCGCGCTTGCCGAAACTGACAAGTATGCCTGCTCAAGGATAATAAACGCACCTCCGATTGAGAATCTGTTTTTAGACAATGACGGCGCAAATTTCTGGCAAATTGCCAGCGACCGCTTAGGGCAGTCGCTTCTAGGCGTCCAATGCACAAGCGAGCAGATCTCCAGTTATTTCGAACGCGCAGGATGTGAGCTATCAGGGGAGTCCATAGGATACTCCGTGAATGGTCCAGCATCAAAGCAATTTGAACGTGATCAAGTCATTGCCTTTTGCAGACCCCGAAAATTGCCAGGGCGTCTGTTCTTTTACCGGTGCGATGCCACCGTTGGGATATCGATGTTCAAAGGTAGAATCACACACATATCTGCAGGCGCAAACAAATAGGGTGAGCCAACGCCCAACAACTGATCATCTTGCTCATCCGCGCCCCTGTTGATATTGCGGGGGCAGGTTTTCGGACAAGGGACGCACCCATGCGGGCAGAGGCTCAGAACAACGTTGACGCAATCGAGAAATCTCTGGCGCTGCTGCGTCAGCGGATCGGTTGGGACACGGCAGAACATCGGTTGGAGGAATTCAACGCGATGACCGAAGACCCGGACCTTTGGAACGACCCGGAACGCGCGCAGAAGCTGATGCGCGAGCGTCAGGGCCTTTTGGATTCCGTAAACAATTACAAAGCGATGGCGCAGGACCTTCAGGACAATATCGACCTGATCGAAATGGGCGAAATGGAAGATGATGCGGAGGTTGTCGCGGAAGCGGAAGCCTCGCTCGGGAAGCTGGCCAAAAAGGCGGCGGCTGCTGAGTTAGAAGCGTTGCTGGACGGGGAAGCCGATGCCAACGACACGTTTCTTGAGATCAATTCTGGTGCCGGTGGCACGGAAAGCTGCGACTGGGCGTCGATGCTGGCGCGGATGTATGTTCGTTGGGCGGAAAAGCAGGGCTATAAGGTCGAACTGCAATCGGAAAGTGCGGGCGAAGAAGCGGGCATCAAATCCGCCGCCTATAAGATTTCCGGCCATAACGCTTACGGCTGGTTAAAGTCGGAAAGTGGTGTGCATCGTCTTGTTCGGATTTCTCCGTTCGACAGCGCCGCCAAACGCCACACCTCTTTCAGCTCGGTCTGGGTCTATCCGGTGGTCGACGACAATATCGAGATCGATGTGAACCCGTCTGACATTCGCATCGACACCTATAGGTCGTCGGGTGCAGGCGGCCAGCACGTGAACACGACGGATTCGGCCGTTCGGATCACCCACATCCCGACCGGGATCGTCACCACCAGTTCGGTGAAGTCTCAGCACCAGAACCGCGATATCGCCATGAAGGCCCTGAAGTCGCGACTATACCAAATGGAGCTGGATAAACGGAACGAAGCCATCAACGCGGCCCATGAAAACAAGGGCGACGCGGGGTGGGGCAACCAGATCCGGTCATACGTTCTGCAGCCCTATCAGATGGTCAAAGACCTGCGCACCGGGCACGAGACATCGGACACCAAAGGCGTGCTGGATGGTGATCTGGATGCGTTCATGGCGGCAGTGCTGGCGCAGGATGTGGCTGGTAAGTCGCGAGCTGAAGCGAACGCGGAAGAATAAACTCTGGCGGGTTCATTTGCTGTTTGGGGATGACGGGAACGCGCTATTCTGTGGGCTTGTCGCCTCTGTTGTGTCGGCCTGCCGCAACCAAGATGGCGACCATTCTTCGGCAAGTTCCCTTCGGCAAGCACGTGCGACGCCAAGCGAGGCTCCTCGCAGCCCGATCACGGGCGTGGCGCTGTCTTTAGCGCCACTTTCAATTTGGCGCGACCCTTCCAGTGCTTCTCCAAATTCGACCATTGCCTTCTCGATGCTCTCATTTTCGATCAGCACCATCAGCCCCCAGTAAAGCTGCCAGAAATTTTGCTCGACTTCCGGGCTGGGGAAATCGCTCACGGCTAAAGCAGACACTGTTGTGACAGCTTTTTCACACCACTCCAGCTTCTTTTGCAGAAACGGCGTGGCAGCCAAAATGCGCTGATTTTGGATGAATTGTGAGCCGCCTACGACGATGGCAACAAGTGACAAAAGAGTTGCCCCAACCTTGGTCCGTTCTTCCCACGTCATAGCGCAACCTCCTAGTTCCATCGGTGTTGGTTGCACCCAGAATAGCGCAAGATTGCCCAAGCGCGAAGTAAAGGGGTCCGAGGTGTGTAGCATGAAATGCGTGTTTGATGCGTCTGTTTTCCTGAATCTTACTTCATATTCACATGTTCATAAGCTTGACGATTTGCACTGCAACCGCGACACTCTTCTTACGCGCGAAAATTTAATACGTGCTGGGAGGACATATGACAGACTCGACAACCTTGGAGGCGTCCGCGCCGCCAAACATCGAATCCATCGGTTTTGAAGATATCATTTCCGCATTGAAAGCCGGCTTTCGGGACTTCATGCGCGCCCCGGCTTTTGGGCTTTTTTTCGCGGCCTTCTATGTGATCATGGGGATCGTGATCTATTTGCAATTGGATGTGCTGGAGCAAAGCTACTGGATCATTCCGGTCGCGCTTGGTTTTCCGCTGCTTGCGCCGTTTCTGGCGGTCGGCCTGTACGAAGTCAGCCGCCGGATGGAAGCCGGTGAGCCGCTTGATTGGGCCCAGGTGCTGGGCGTTGTGGTGAACCAGAAAGATCGGCAAATGCCGTCCATCGCCATGGTGATCATCATGATCTTCATGTTCTGGGTCTTCGTGGCGCATCTGGTCTTTGCGATTTTCATGGGGCTGGAGCCGTTGACCAACATCACCTCTAACTGGCAAGACGCGTTGCTGAACCGCAATGGGATTACCATGCTGATCGTCGGAACCGGCGTCGGGGCCGTGTTGTCATTTTGCCTGTTTTCGCTGACCGTCACCAGCCTGCCTTTGCTGCTGGATCGCGAACTCGATTTCATTACTGCGATGATCTACTCATTCCAGTCGGTTCTACAGAACCTCGTGCCGATGATCGGGTGGGGCATTCTGATTTCTCTGCTGATGCTGCTTGGGATGCTGCCGTTCTTTGTGGGATTGTTCGTCGTGTTGCCCGTATTGGGCCATGCGACATGGCATCTGTATCGCCGGGTCATGAGTTTCGAGGAATAGCCGCGCAAAGGTCAAAGCCCGTATCTGACCAACCGGAACACAACAAAGGCCGCCCAATGGGCGGCCTTTTTCAGTTCCTTATGGGGAACGAATTAGCTTTTGTCGGCCTTTGGTGGAACCGGAGCAGCGGCGGCCTGTGGTGCCGCCGGCTTGGAGCCCCCAAGCGGATCGTCCTGACGTTGCACCGAGCCTTCAAAATGCGCGCCGCTTTCGATGGCGATGGTCTTGTGGATGATGTCGCCTTCGACGCGCGCCGATGATGTCAGGCGCACTTTCAGGCCACGCAGGCGACCAATGATGCGACCATTGATGACGACATCATCGCCGACAACTTCGCCGCGCACCGTGGCGCTTTCGCCAATGGTCAGTTGGTGGGCGCGAATGTCGCCCTCGACGGTGCCTTCGACCAGAATGTCACCGGTCGACTTGATGTCACCCTTGATCACAATGTCTGACGACAGAGTAGATGCGGGCGGCTTAACCTTTGGAGCAGCCGAGGATGGCGCGGGTGGAACTGCCGGGGCAGAGGATGCGGGCTTGTCAGCCACTGCCTCGGATTGGGTTTCCTTGTCACCGGCTTTGGGTCCCGGTTCGTTGATCCTGCTTTTAGAGAACATCTTTTGCTGCCTTGATATAGATCATCGGGTTGATGGGCTTGCCACCGATGCGCACTTCATAGTGAAGATGCGGGCCGGTTGAACGCCCGGAGTTTCCAATATCACCAATTCTCTCTCCGCGCGAGACCCTTTGTCCCTTTTGCACATTCATGCGCGAAAGGTGGGCATAGCGCGTTTCGATCCCGAATTCGTGGCGGATCTTGATCAGTCGCCCGTAGCCCGAGCTCCAAGAGGCGCTGATCACGACGCCGTCGGCAGGAGCATAGACAGGTGTGCCAACCGGCGCGGCGAAATCAGTGCCATTATGCATCCGGCCCCAACGCGAGCCAAAGCCCGACGTGAAGCGGAACCCGGATTTGACCGGCATACCAAATGGCATTTTCTGTGCCGCGATGCGATACAGGTTCATTTTATCCAGTTCGCCCAAGATGTTATTGGCGCGTTCCGCGTCGGGGTCGGGGCCCTGGCCGCGGGTCGACAGAATCATCGGGGTCAGCGGACCACCCTGACCGGAATACCCCCGGCGTACCTGATCCAATATGTGATCAACCGACATGCCGGATTTGGAAAACATCTTATCCAGCGGCTCCAGCGAGATCGTCACGGCGTCCTCAAGCTGGCGGAAAATCTGGTCGTTGCGCTCATCGCGCAGGCGGGCCTCATACAGCATGTCCTGTGCGAAGCGCTCGGCTTCGACGGCGTTCTGCGCAACAAGGTCGCGTTCGGCGGCGGTGCGTGTCAGTTCTGTGGTCAGGAAGTCCAATGTGGCGGTTGCCTGAACAGGGACTGAGCCCTTTGCACCAGCGGCACTGTCTTGCTGTGCAGCGGCCAGCATGGTTTCCAAGCTGTCCTTGGCTTTGTCGCGTTCGCCCATTGTGCGGCGCAATGTGGCTTGAATAACGCCGATGCCGGTTTCAAATTCCTTGCGGCTTTCTTCAGATGCCAGCAGTTCGCTTTGCATATCCGAAATCTCGGCCAGTGCCAGGTTGAAGCGTTCCTGCGCGGCGGCGGCTTCGGACGCACGTGCATCACGCTCTTCGGACAGTGATTGCAGACGTTGTTCATACAGCAGCTTCTCGCGCTGCGCTTGATCGCGCAGATTGCCCGAGCCGATGGAATCCATCAAAAGGACGGCGGTCGCAATAATCGACCATGCAAAAAACGCGGCTGAACCGGTCCAACCCAATGCTTGGGTCAGCGGTGACAGTCGAACAAAGCGTGTACCATCTTCGGAACGCAGAAAAAGGCGTTGTTCTGGGAACACGCGTTCAAGAAGGTGATTAACCTTGTTCATCAAGCTAGTATGCAAGTCTGAAGCCCCGAATTTATCCCTTTGATCCCTTGTCTGTTGGCAGTTTTGCTTCTTGTGGCGACCCATCCAGACCCGTGGTGATTAGCGTGGCGAACACATTCACGCAAGGAATTTTGAATTTCCTCAACGATCATCGTGGTTTCAAGCGAGATATTGCCGATCAATTTCACCAGAAATCTGATGTCAGCTGGGCGTTCCGCGCGTCTGAGCAGGCGTTTTTTCCGTCAGCGGCCAATAGAAGTCTGGCGGCAATCCGGCCTCGGCACGCTTTTCTTCGTTGAAAGGCGGCTTGAGTGCACCGTGAAAATAGGTGCGAACAAGGTCGTGAAACGTGTCTTTCGGGTCCAGCTCGTGACGCCCGCACAGAAAGTGGAACCATTTCGACCCATAGGCGACATGGCCGACCTCTTCGGCATAGATCACCTCCAGGGCAGCGACCGTGTCCTCCAACTTGGCGTTGCGAAACACCTTGATCATGCCGGGTGTCACGTCCAAGCCGCGCGCTTCCAGCACCATCGGGACAACCGCCAACCGCCCCAGAAGATCATCCGCCGTGTCTTCAGCTGCTTTCCACATGCCGGCATGGGCTGGCAGCGCGCCGTAGTGGCTTTCCAGTGCTTCCAGGCAATCGCTGACAAGGTTGAAGTGCTTGGCCTCTTCATCTGCGGCTTTCACCCAATCGTCGTAAAACCCAAGCGGCATCGGCGTGTCTGTGAAGCGGGCGATGATGTCCCAGTGCAGGTCCACCGCGTTCAGTTCGATATGTGCGACGGCGTGAAGCAGCGCGATCTGGCCGTCCCGGCTGCCGGGGCGGCGGCGCGGCACATCACGCGGGTCTTTCAATTCGGGCTTGTCGGGCCGGGCCGGGAAATCGGGCGGTGTGGCCGCGCCGACGATCTTTTCGCGATCCGTTAGCGGGCTGCCGATTGTGCCTGCGTCGCGTGCAGCAAACCATTCGGCAGCGTAGGTTCGCGCCAGCGCCGTTTTGGCGCGCCCGTCCGCGGTGCGCAACACCGCGTCGGCCATTTCGGCCAAGGGTCGTGACAAGGGCTGGTCGACGCGGCTCATGCCTTGGCCAGGTCGCGCGTGGCGGCAAGCACCTCGTCGGCGTGGTCTTTGACCTTCACCTTGTTCCAGACCCGCGCAATCTTGCCATCGGCACCAATCAGGAAGGTGGTGCGGGTGATCCCCATATAGGTGCGGCCATAGTTCATCTTCTCACCCCAAGTGCCATAGCGCTCGCACACGTCACTGTCAGCATCGGACAGCAGCGGAACGCTGAGGTCTTGCTTGGTGCGAAAGTTTTCATGCCGCTTCAGGCTGTCTTTTGAGACACCGAAGACATGCGCGCCAAGGGCCTGAAATTCTGGCAAAAGGGCTGAGAAATCCAGCGCTTCTGTGGTGCATCCGGGGGTGCTGTCCTTTGGGTAGAAATAGAGCACCACTGGTGCTGGCGCGAGCAGCGACAATGTCACATCTGCGCCGCCGTCTTGCGGCAGGGTGAAATCCGGCGCAATATCGCCTGTCTTCAGCATGTTATCCGTCATTGTCTTGGCTTTCTTGGTGCTGAGTCTCTAGTGTTCTGTTGACTTTCCTTCTATGCCGTTTCGCATTGGGATGAAAGGCACGAGGCAGCGCAGCCAAGCGGCATTTGGGCAATCTGTATGGACGAAGACGACAAGCCAGCACAACAAGATGATGTCGAGGGCGCGCCCTCGGACACGGCTGGTGATCTGCCGTCTGACAAAAAAGAACTGTCCAAGGCAGAGGTTGCGCTGTTGCAGTCGAAAGATCGTTCCGATGACACAGAGAAAAGCGATGACGCAGAAGACGAAGCCGCTGTCGAGGCGACTGCCGACGATGTGTCCAGTGGGGAAGATTCTGTCGCATCGGACATAGAGACGCCCGATCCAGACCGAGATGATGACTTTTCGGACGAGAAGTCCGGCACCGCTGAAGGTAATGTCGATGCAGCCCTCGTCGACCCACAGGGTATTGGTGCTGAGGTGCTGGTCGTGCCTGTAGCACACAGACGCTGGCGTGGCCGCAAGGCGTCGCAGGACAGCGACCACGTGCCACCCGATCTTCGTGCGCGCCGCCGGAAACGGTTGAAATGGCATTTTGGTTTCTGGTCGTTCGTGATGGTTGCGGCGGCGGCGGTGTTTCTGTCGCTTTTGTCCATGTCGGTGACGGGTCACGTTTTTGTTCTGCCAAAATGGGCAACGGAACGGATCGAAGCAAAAATTAACGCTCAGACCAACCGCGTGAAGCTTTCTTTGTCGCAAGTCGAACTGGGTGTCACCAAACTGGGGCTGCCCCGATTGCGACTTGTCGATCTGGGTGTGCGTGACGAAACCGGGCTTGAGATCGGGCGATTGAATGCGGTCGAAGGGGCGTTGTTGCTGGGGCCGGTCTTCTCGGGGCGGGTCGAGCCTGCGTCCCTGTCTCTGAGAGGTGCACAGATCACCATACGGCGCAGCCGTGACGGGTCATTCGATATGAGCCTTGGACAAGGTATCGGGGCGAGCGGCGATCTGGCCTCGGTCCTTGATCGCATTGACGCAGTTTTCATGACGGGCATCCTGTCGAATACCGACCGCATTACGGCTTCGAACCTGACGATTACGTTGGAAGACGCGCGGACCGGGCGATTGTGGCAGGTCACGGACGGCTCGCTTAAGATCAGCCAGACCGCGACATTAGTCGACATGACTTTGTCGTTTGATGTTTTTAACCAGACCGAAGAATTGGCCGAAACCGTGCTGGGGTTCCGGTCGACCAAGGGCAATTCATCTGCCCGTCTGACGGCGACATTCAAGAATGCCTTGGCGCGCGACATCGCCGCCCAGACTCCGCTCTTAACCTTTCTGGGGTTGGTGGATGCGCCGATCTCGGGTGCGTTGCGCACCGTGATTGACGAAACAGGCGTCGTGTCTGGACTTGCCGGCACATTGGAGTTCGGCGCGGGCCGTCTGTCGCCTGATCCCGAGGCGAAACCCGTGAAATTCACTGGCGGCAAGGTCTATCTCGATTACGACCCCGAACGTGAGCGGATGAACTTCACCCAGATGACGCTGCAGTCAGACTGGGGTGAAATTCAGGCCGACGGTCATTCCTATCTGCGCGGATGGTCGGGCGGCTGGCCGACCGAACTTTTGGGGCAACTGAACCTGACGCAGGCGCGGATCAGCCCGCCAGAGATATTCGAAGCGCCACTGACACTGGGGCAGGGTTCGGCAGATTTTCGGCTGAACCTTGATCCGTTCCGGGTTGATATCGGGCAGTTTGCTGTAACGCATGAAGGCGCGCTGGCGACCGGATCGGCCCGGATCGGCATCGGCTCTGCCGGTTGGACAATTGCGGTCGACGCGGCGGCAGACCATGTCAGCCCCGATCAGGTCAAGGCATTTTGGCCACTCACAGGCGGGCAGCGCACCCGTATCTGGGCCCGCGATAACGTTGCCAAGGGTCAATTCACCGATGTGACGGTTGCGTGGCGCAAAGTGCAGGGCAAGCGAGCCCACACAGCCCTTAGTGCGGCGTTTGATGGCGTCACCGTGCATGCGGTCAAAGAGATGGTGCCCATCGAAAACGCAGCCGGCCAGTTCAGCATTGACGGGCGGCGTCTGGTGGTGACCGCTGATCAGGGTGTCGTGCGACCGCTTGATCGCGACAATGCTGTGGCCGGTGTGCTTGACGCGTCGGGGACCAGTTTCGTGATCCCGGAAATGGCGCGCCCACCAGTGGACCCAGCTGCGCCACGCCCGCCGGTTCCGGCTTGGGTGGATCTGGCTGTCTCTGGTCCAATGACGGCTGCTCTGCACTTGCTTGATGACAAGCCGTTTCGGGTGTTCCGCGACGCCCCTGAAGGCGCGATTGGCCCGGACATGGCAAAAGGGCGCGTCACTTTAGGGGGGCGGATCGACATCGCAATGCAACCCAAAACGCCGCGCAGCGCAATCGATTATGAGTTGGCCGGTGTGCTCAGCGATGTCAGCAGCGAAAAAATAGTCGCCGGCCGCGTTCTGAAACTGCCTCGTGCTGATCTCGCTGTCTCGAACAAGGGCGTCAGCATAAGCGGAGACGGCAGTTTGTCGGGCGTCCCAGTCTCGGGTCGGTGGGAGCAGGCGTTTGAGGCAGGAAAGTCATCGGGTCGGTCGACTGTCACGGGTGAAATGACGCTTGATCAGGCCTTTCTGGATGCATTCTCGATCGGCTTGCCGAAGGGCAGCGTAACGGGTGCGGCCAAGGGCAAGTATGAGATTTCTTTGGCACGTGGCGAAGCGCCTCGAATGGAACTGGAGGCCTCGTTAAGCGGCCTTGGTCTGAGCATCCCCCCACTGGGCTGGTCGAAAGCCCGAAGCAGCAATGGCGCGCTGAAACTCAAGGGCAAGCTGGGCAAGGCACCAGTGATCGATGAGATTTCTCTGCGCGCCGCAGGGTTGGACGCCAATGGTAGCATCATCATGGCCGAAGGCGGCGGTCTGGTGGCCGCGCAGTTTGATCGGGTCACCCTGGGCGGTTGGCTGGATGCGCCAGTCACCCTGACCGGGCGCGGGGCCGGGCAACCGGTCGCGGTGTCCGTGAAGGGTGGCACGGTTGACATGCGCCAAGCGACACTTGGGTCTGCTCAACGCAGCGGTAGCGCTGACCAACCCGTGCCCATCTCGCTTCTGCTGGACAAGCTCATCATCTCGAAAGGCATCTCGGTCACCGGATTCGAAGGGGATTTCACGCAAGCCAAAGGCGGCCTCAATGGTACTTTCCGCGGGCGCATCGGGGGTGGCCCGCAGATTCAGGGCACTGCGGCCGCGCAGCCAAAGGGCACTGCCTTTCGGTTGACCAGTAAGGATGCAGGTGGCGTTTTGCGTGCGGCTGGGGTTCTGAAATCCGCGCGCAAAGGCGACATGGAGTTGATCCTTGCCCCCAGCGGCGGCAAAGGCGTTTACGACGGCAAACTGAAAATCAAAAATATCGATGTTCATGATGCTCCGGCCATGGCAGAGCTTTTGTCTGCCATTTCGGTGGTCGGCTTGCTGCAGCAACTGGGGGGGCAGGGCATCCCGTTCACCGATGTGGACGCGCGGTTCCGGCTGGATCCGGAAAAGGTGACGATCTACGAGGGCGCGGCGACCGGCCATTCCATGGGTATCTCGATGGACGGGTACTATTTCCTTGGGTCTGGCCAAATGGACATGCAGGGGGTGCTGTCGCCGTTCTATCTGGTAAACTCGGCCGGCCGTATTTTTGCACGCAAGGGGGAAGGGCTGGTGGGCTTCAACTATACACTAAAAGGCACAGCGACCGACCCAAAAGTCGGCGTGAACCCCTTGTCGCTGTTTACACCGGGGTTCTTTCGCGACATTTTCCGCCGCAACCCACCTACGCGGCCGGAAGGGCAGTAATGGGTAATCCGATTGACGCGGGCAGGGAAGCGACCTACACGCGCGGCCATGAAACTCAGTGATTTTGATTTTGACCTGCCTGACGATCTGATCGCCACCCGGCCTGCGCGCCCACGCACGGCCAGCCGTCTTTTGGTGGCGGCGGCTGATCAGATCACAGACGCGCATTTCAGCGACCTGACGAATTGGCTTCGGCCTGGTGACCGGTTGGTGTTGAACGACACCAAGGTTATTCCCGGTCGTCTTTTCGGCACCCGTACCCGGGCCGGTCAAGCGCCGGGCGAAGGCATCTCAAAGATCGAAATCACGCTTCTGTCCCCGGATAAAGCCGGACAATGGCACGTTATGGCCAAGCCGCTGCGCAAATTGCGGGAAGGGGACGTGATTGTATTCTCGGACGATCTGTCGGCGAACTATGTAGGGCGGGATGGTGAACAGGCTGTGATCCGCTTCAATCTTGAGGGCGCGGCGTTCGATGCCGCCCTTGCAGGTGCCGGGAAAATGCCGCTTCCCCCCTATATTGCGGCAAAGCGTGACGCTGATGCGCGCGACAATGAGGACTACCAGACCGTTTTCGCCCGCCATTCCGGGGCCGTAGCCGCGCCAACCGCGTCGCTTCATTTTGACGACGATCTCTTGGAACAGATCACGGCAATGGGGGTCGATCTGACCCATGTCACCCTGCATGTCGGGGCAGGGACGTTCCTGCCGGTAAAAGTCGACGACATCACACAGCACAAAATGCATGCCGAATGGGGTCGGGTCAGTGCCGAGGCTGCTCAGGAGATCGAAGCCACGAAAGCAGCAGGTGGGCGCGTTATTCCCGTGGGCACAACCGCGCTCCGGCTGATTGAAAGCGCTGCCACCGCGCCCGGAAAGATTTCGCCGTGGCAGGGAGAGACGGATATCTTCATCACCCCCGGTTATCAGTTCAAGATTACCGA
This sequence comes from Aliiroseovarius sp. M344, assembly GCF_025140835.1. NCBI lineage: Bacteria > Pseudomonadati > Pseudomonadota > Alphaproteobacteria > Rhodobacterales > Paracoccaceae > Aliiroseovarius > Aliiroseovarius sp. M344. The sequence goes on along the minus strand of NZ_CP081153.1, from coordinate 1,918,707 downwards.
CGGCTTGATGACCAATTTTCACCTGCCGAAATCAACACTTATGATGCTGGTCTCTGCCTTGATGGGGACGGATCGGACGCGCGCGATTTATGTTCATGCGATCAAACGGCGCTATCGATTTTTTTCATATGGTGACAGTTCGTTGTTGCTGCCTTAAAGGCACGACCAAACGCGGGCCGGGGCGGTGGCAGACCTTCAATGGTCGTGATCTGTCGCTTTACGGTCGCGCGGGTTTGCTAATCTGATAACCGACGCATTCAGGAGAATCCCATGCTACAGGTCTTGTCGAGCTCTTGGGCGCTGCTCCTTGGCATGATGTTACTTATGGTCGGCAATGGTGTGCAGGGCACGTTGTTGGGCATCCGTGGTGGCATGGAAGGGTTTTCAACGTTCCAGCTGTCCGTCGTTATGTCGGGCTATTTCGCTGGGTTCCTGTTTGGCTCGCGCATGGCGCCCATCATGATCCGCCGCGTAGGGCATGTGCGGGTCTTTGCGGCCCTTGGGTCGTTCATCTCGGCGGTGCTGATTTTGTTTCCGACGTTCACCGACCCTTGGATCTGGACGGTCCTGCGGGTCATCGTCGGGTTCTGTTTCTCGGGTGTGTACGTGACAGCGGAAAGCTGGCTGAACAATGCAGCAGACAACGAAAATCGCGGTAAAGCGCTGTCGCTTTATATGTTTGTGCAGATGGTGGGCATCATTGCGGCGCAAGGGCTTGTGGTGATCGGCGATCCCGGCGGATTTATCCTGTTCATCCTACCTTCGGTGCTCGTGTCCATCGCATTCGCGCCCATTCTTTTGTCGGTCAACCCAACGCCTGCGTTCGAGACCACAAAAGGTCTGAGCTTGCGAGAACTGTTCCATATCTCGCCACTCGGCTGTGTGGGTTTCGCACTTCTTGGCGGCGTTTTTGCCGCGCAATTCGGAATGGCAGCTGTGTTCGGTCAGCAAATCGGCCTGACGGTTGGGCAAATCTCGGGCTTTGTGTCCGCGCTTTATATCGGTGGATTGGTGCTGCAATACCCGATCGGCTGGATTTCCGACCGAATGGATCGACGTACCCTGATCCTGATCATCACCACAATCGCCGCAGTGGCTGCACTTTTGCCGGTTGTGTTCGGCACACGTTACGAGGTGCTTTTGATAGCCTCGTTCTTTCTGGGTGGCATGACGAACCCCCTATATGCGCTGCTGTTGGCCTATGTGAATGATTTTCTGGAACCGGAGAATATGCCTGCCGCTTCGGCTGGACTGCTTTTCATCAATGGAATGGGGGCCATCGCTGGCCCCGTCGTGACCGGCTGGGTTATGGGCGTGATGGGGCCGCTTGGGTTCTTTGGCTATATGGCACTTTTGCTGGTTGGTTTTCTGGCCTATGGCCTGTGGCGCGTATCCCGACGGTCCAGCCCGGGGCCCAAGGATACGGGGGCTTATGTGAACATGTCGCCTGCGTCGTCGCTGGTGGCTGTAGACATGGCGCAGGAAGTTTGGGCCGACGAGGCCGAGCTGGACGAGTAAGCCTGAGCCTTTAGAAGCTGCCTTGCACAGCAGGTGTTAGTCGTTAGGGTGTTGCTAATGGAGGGCGCAACCATGTCAGCACCAGATGAAATAACCACGTTCTGGATAAAGGATGTCGGGCCGAAGGGCTGGTATGAAAGCTCGGACGCGTTGGACAACACCATCCGCACCCGGTTCATGGCAGACTGGGAGGCTGCACGGGGCGGTTCGCGCGATGACTGGCGCGATACCCCGGACGGGGCGCTGGCCTTTCTGATCCTGACAGACCAGTTTCCACGCAACATGTTTCGCGGCGACGCGCGGTCCTTTGCTACCGACCCGGCGGCGCACGCCTGTGCCGATCATGCAATCGCGCGCGGCCTGGACATGCAGATTGCCCTGCCGGACCGGCAGTTCTTCTATATGCCTTTCATGCACAGCGAAGCGATGGCTGATCAGGATCGGTGCATTTCGCTGATGGCAGAGCGGATGGCCGACACACCGGGGCAGGGTGACACGTTACACGCCCGTGTGCACCGGGCGATCATCGAGCGTTTCGGGCGCTTTCCCTATCGCAATGACGCGTTGGGGCGCGATACCACCGATGAAGAACGCGCGTTTATTGAGAATGGCGGATACACCGCCCTTCGCAAAAAGTTCGAGGCCGAGGGCGGGTAAGTACCACAGTTGCACCGTCACTCCATTTGTGTTCCCATTCTGGTGAGAGGCCTGCGAGTGTTTCGCTGAGCGAATAGCGGGTCTTCCGTAGGATCATTGATCCGTTGAACAAAATAGTTTAATGGCAAACTACTTTTTGGATGAGGAGGATCCCCCATGGCGGGTAAGGCATATGATACCATCGTGATCGGCGCAGGGCCGGGCGGATACGTGGCGGCCATAAGGGCGGCCCAGCTGGGGCAGAAGGTTGTCATCGTCGAACGAGAGCATTTGGGCGGTATTTGCCTGAACTGGGGTTGTATCCCGACTAAAGCGCTCTTGCGCTCGGCAGAGGTGTTCCACCTGATGCATCGGGCCAAAGAGTTTGGTCTGTCCGCAGACAAAATCGACTATGATCTGCCAGCGATTGTGAAGCGTTCGCGCGGTGTGGCCGGACAGCTTTCGGGCGGCATCGGCCACCTGATGAAGAAGAACAAGGTCGATGTTGTGATGGGCGAGGCCACGATCCCTGCCAAGGGCAAAGTCTCGGTCAAAACCGACAAAGGGACCGAGGAGCTGACGGCGAAGAACATCGTGCTGGCCACCGGCGCGCGCGCCCGTGAGTTGCCGGGGCTGGAAGCCGACGGCGATCTGGTCTGGACCTATAAACACGCGCTGAACCCGCCCCGCATGCCGAAAAAGCTCCTTGTCATTGGGTCCGGCGCAATCGGCATCGAATTTGCCAGCTTCTTCAATACTTTGGGCGCAGACACAACGGTCGTCGAGGTGATGGATCGCGTGTTGCCGGTCGAAGATGCAGAGATCTCGGCCTTCGCCAAGAAGTCTTTCGTCAAGCAGGGTATGAAGATCATGGAGAAAGCCATGGTCAAACAGCTCGACCGGGCGAAGGGCAAGGTCACAGCTCACATCGAAGTCGGCGGCAAGGTCGAGAAGCAGGAATTCGACACGGTGATTTCCGCTGTTGGGATCGTTGGCAATGTCGAAGGTCTGGGGCTTGAAAAGCTGGGCGTGAAAATTGATCGCACCCACGTCGTCACCGACGCGCATTGCCGCACGGGTGTTGATGGCTTGTATGCTATTGGTGATATCGCCGGTGCACCGTGGCTTGCTCACAAAGCCAGCCATGAAGGCGTAATGGTTGCCGAGCTGATCGCGGGCCTGCACGCCCATCCGGTGAAGCCCGAAAGCATCCCCGGTTGCACTTACTGTCACCCACAGGTTGCCAGCGTCGGGCTGTCCGAAGCTAAGGCAAAAGAGCAGGGGCACGAGATCAAAGTTGGTCGCTTCCCGTTCATCGGCAATGGTAAGGCCATCGCCATGGGTGACCCGGAAGGCATGATCAAGACCATCTTCGATGCCAAGACAGGCGAGTTGCTGGGCGCCCATATGGTCGGCCCGGAAGTGACCGAAATGATCCAGGGCTATGTGGTCGGCAAAACGCTGGAAACCACCGAAGAAGAGTTGATGCACACCGTCTTCCCGCATCCGACAATCTCGGAAAGTATGCACGAAGCGGTGCTGGACGCTTATGATCGCGTCATTCACATGTAAGCCACAGAAAAGGCCGGGCAAATCGCCCGGCCTTTTCTTTGAGTAGGTGGACGGCACTCCGGTCTGACACGCTCTTAGGTCAGAACCTCATCCAGTTTTGATATAATAGACGACCAACCGCCATTGTGGTTGTCGCGGCTTTCTTCGGATGGAAACCGGATGTGATGCAGCCGCAGATCCGTTCCGCCATCCTTGGGCGTCAGGTCCAGCGTGACAACCGAGTTTTCGGCCGTGCTTGCAGGCGATTCCCATGTGAATTGCAGCTTCTTGGCCCGGTTGATGACCCTGTATTCGCCCTGATGTGGCAGATCGCCGGCGTTGGGCACCCGCATTATGATGCGAAAGCGGCCGCCAACTTTGGCATCGGCGGTGGCCTCGGGCACCGTCACGCCGGCGCCGGGGATCATGAATTTCGTCAGCATCTTCGGGTCCAGCCAGGCATCGAAGACGCGTTCTGGCGGGTAGGGGATGTGGCGGGTTATTTCCAGTGAGAGTTCAGTCATTGTCGTCCTCCTTAAGGGCAGCTTCGAGGGCATCCAACCGCAGCGCCCAGATCGAACGCAATTCGGCAAACCATTGATCGATTTTGGAAAGGGGGGCCATCTGCACTTCGATCAGATGCTCGCGCCATTCGGTGCGTCGGGTCGCAAGACCCGCACCTTCCAACACTTTGATATGCTTGGAGATCGCGTTCAGACTCATGTCGAAATGACGGGCGATATCTGTGACCCGCAGCGGCCCTTCCTGAGCCAACAGGGTCAGAATGGCACGTCGCGTCGGATCAGACGCGGCCTTCAATACCGTGCTAAGACGGCCAGTTTCCTTTCGTTCAACCATATGGATGAATAACGCGCGCCTTGTTTTCAGTCAACCAGAAAGGTGAATGAACGTCCGGACAAGAAAAAACGCCGACTCGCGCCGGCGTTTTAGATTGCAGCCTCTGAAGGCGGTTAGTGAGAGATCTCGCCGCCGGCCTGATACCAATGACCCAGGCCGCCAATGTTGTGGACCTCTTTATAACCCAACCGCTTGAGTAGTTGCACACCCTGTGCCGAGCGCGCGCCCGAAGCACAATAAAGCGCGATGGGTTTGGTTGGATCGATATCAGTGTTGAAATCCGGCCCTTTGGGGTCGCATTGGAATGGCATGACGGTCAGCGGTACGACAACCGCGCCTTTCGCCTTTCCAGTCATTTGGACTTCGCCGTGATCACGCACGTCGATCACTGTGATCTCACCCGCCTGCGCGCGCGCAACAGCCTCGCGCGGGTCCAATCCTTGCCTGCTCATCATGGTTCCAAACATGTGTTTCTCCTATCCCGACTGGGGTTTGATCTGAGATATAGGTTTCGCCGTATACAGATCAACGGGTGGCGCAATTTAAATTCATAAAAGTGAATGTGATGGGTGGAGAATTGGGTAGCAGTTGTAAATGTTCCTCAAATGTTCTAACTTTTCGATTGTCCCGCCGCGCGGTTTGTCCTAACCGTTAAGCAACTGTGAACTGGGGGTCAGAATGGCCGAGCTGAAAGAAATACAGGTCCGCGGCGCGCGCGAACACAATCTGAAATCCATCGATGTGGACATTCCCCGCGATCGGCTGGTGGTGATCACCGGGCTCAGCGGGTCTGGTAAGTCGTCTTTGGCCTTTGACACGATCTATGCGGAAGGGCAGCGGCGTTATGTCGAAAGCCTGTCGGCCTATGCGCGGCAATTCCTTGACATGATGCAAAAGCCCGATGTGGATCATATCGCGGGGCTGTCGCCTGCGATTTCCATTGAGCAAAAGACAACGTCAAAGAACCCTCGGTCTACCGTCGGCACGGTGACCGAGATTTACGACTATTTGCGCTTGCTGTTTGCCCGCGCCGGTACGCCGTTTTCACCTGTCACCGGGCTGCCCATCGAGGCCCAGCAGGTTCAGGACATGGTGGATCGCGTGATGAAGATGGAGGAGGGCACGCGCGCCTATCTTCTGGCCCCCATCGTGCGTGACCGGAAAGGCGAATATCGCAAGGAATTTCAAGACCTTCAGAAGAAGGGATTCCAGCGCATCAAGGTGAACGGAGAGCTTCACGAGCTTGATAACCCACCCAAATTGGACAAGAAATACCGCCATAATATCGACGTTGTCGTGGACCGTGTGGTGGTGCGTGAAGGGATGGATCAACGGCTGGCCGACAGTTTCCGAACCGCGCTTGATCTGGCCGATGGCATTGCGCTTCTGGAAACCGCGCCCACCGAAGGTGAGCCCGAGATTTTCACCTTTTCGGAAAACTTTGCCTGTCCGGTCTCGGGCTTTACGATCCCCGAAATTGAGCCGCGCCTGTTTTCCTTCAACGCGCCCTTCGGGGCGTGTCCGGTTTGCGACGGGTTGGGCAAAGAGCTGTTTTTTGATGAACGCCTCGTCGTGCCCGACGCCACGCTGCAAATCTATGACGGTGCGCTGGCCCCATGGCGCAAGGGAAAGTCACCCTATTTCCTGCAAACCATCGAAAGCATCGCGCGCCATTACGAGTTTGACAAGAACACGCCGTGGAAGGATTTGCCCGCACCTGTGCAGCAGGTGTTCCTGTATGGCTCGGGCGAGGAAGAAATCAAGTTTCGCTTCGACGAAGGCGGGCGCGTTTATGAGGTGACGCGACCGTTCGAAGGCGTCATTCCCAACATGGAACGCCGCTATCGCGAGACGGATTCGAACTGGATCCGTGAAGAATTCGAACGCTATCAAAACAATCGCCCCTGTGGCGCCTGTCACGGGTATCGCCTGCGCGACGAAGCGCTGGCGGTGAAGATTGGCGGGCTGCATGTGGGGCAGGTGGTTCAGATGTCGATCCGCGAGGCGCTGGACTGGATCGAGGACGCACCTAACCATCTGTCTGCCCAAAAGAATGAAATCGCCCGTGCGATCCTGAAAGAAATCCGTGAACGCTTGGGCTTTTTGAACAATGTGGGCTTGGAGTATCTCACGCTGAGCCGCAATTCTGGCACGTTGTCGGGTGGGGAAAGTCAGCGCATTCGGCTGGCCAGCCAAATCGGATCGGGCCTGACCGGCGTGCTTTATGTTTTGGACGAACCCTCGATCGGGTTGCACCAGCGCGACAACGGGCGGCTTCTGACCACGCTGAAAAACCTGCGCGATCAAGGCAATAGCGTGATCGTGGTCGAGCATGACGAAGAAGCGATCCGCGAGGCGGACTACGTATTCGACCTTGGTCCCGGCGCAGGCGTTCATGGGGGCGAGGTGATCGCGCACGGCACGCCCGACGATATTGCGGCCTGCAAAGCGTCAATAACCGGACAGTATCTGACCGGCGCGCGCGAGATCGCTGTGCCTGCCCAACGGCGCAAGGGCAATGGCAAGAAGGTCAAAGTGGTGAAGGCCACGGGCAACAACCTGCAAAATGTGACCGCCGACTTCCCGCTGGGCCAGTTTGTGTGTGTGACCGGCGTGTCGGGTGGGGGGAAATCCACGCTGACCATTGAAACGCTGTTCAAGACCGCCTCGATGCGTCTGAATGGCGCGCGTCAGACGCCCGCGCCCTGCGAAACCATCAAAGGGTTGGAGCATCTGGACAAGGTCATCGACATCGACCAGCGCCCAATCGGGCGCACGCCGCGCTCGAATCCCGCGACCTATACCGGAGCGTTCACGCCGATCCGTGATTGGTTTGCGGGTCTGCCCGAAGCCAAGACCCGCGGTTACAAGCCGGGCCGGTTCAGCTTCAACGTCAAGGGCGGACGCTGCGAGGCGTGTCAGGGCGATGGCGTCATCAAGATCGAGATGCACTTCCTGCCCGACGTTTACGTCACCTGCGAGACCTGCAAGGGCAAACGTTATAATCGTGAAACGCTGGAAGTGCAGTTCAAGGGCAAGTCGATTGCCGACGTGCTGGATATGACTGTCGAAGACGCGCAGACATTCTTTCAAGCCGTGCCTTCGATCCGCGACAAGATGGATGCGCTGATGCGTGTGGGGCTGGGCTATATCAAGGTGGGCCAGCAGGCGACGACCTTGTCGGGCGGCGAGGCGCAGCGGGTGAAGCTGTCGAAGGAATTGTCCAAACGCTCGACCGGTCGCACGCTTTACATACTTGATGAGCCGACGACCGGGCTGCATTTCGAAGACGTGCGTAAGCTGTTGGAGGTGCTGCATGAACTGGTCGATCAGGGCAACACGGTTGTGGTGATCGAGCACAATCTGGACGTGGTAAAAACCGCAGATTACCTGATAGATATCGGCCCTGAAGGCGGTGACGGCGGCGGGCGCATTGTGGCGGTCGGCACACCTGAACAGGTGGCGGCGGTTCCGGAAAGCTATACCGGCCACTATCTGACGCAGATGCTGACGCCGTTGCGGGCCGCTGGCGAATGATCCAAAAAAAAGCCCGGCGTCACAGCCGGGCTTTGTTCAGTGCTCTGGTGGTTCCGATCAGCCGTCGAAATCGGCTTCCTGCATCAGTTTCAGGGCGTCGTCACGATGGCTTGCGACATCCATCAGGTTCACGCCATCCGGCGTAAAGCTGCCCCAGCTTTTCACGATCTCATCCGCGTCAACGCCGGGTGCAAGCGGGTATTCAAAGTTCTGGGCGGCATAGATCTGCTGCGCTTTTGGCGAGGACAGGAATTCCATAAGTTTGATGGCTGTTTCCTTGTTGGGCGCGTATTTGGTCAGCGCCATGCCCGACACGTTCACATGGGTGCCAGAGCCTTCGAAAACCGGGAAGACGACGTTGACGCTGTCAGCCCATTCCTTTTGCTCCGGATCTTGCAGCATTTTGCCCATGTAATAGGTGTTGCCGATCGAAATATCGCATTCACCCGCCCAGATCGCCTTGACCTGAGCGCGGTCGTTACCCTGTGGCTTGCGGGCCAGGTTGGCTTTCACGCCGTCGATCCAGGCGCGGGTTGCCTCTTCGCCATTGTGGGTTAGGTGAGCCGCAACCAGTCCAAGAGTGTAGGCATGTGTGCCCGAGCGCGTGCAGATGCGACCTTTCCATTTGGGATCAGCCAGATCTTCATAGGTGGTCACTTCGCCATCGGCCACACGATCTTTCGACGCGTAAACAATGCGCGCACGTGAGGTCAGGCCGAACCATTCATTGCCCGGATCGCGATAGGCGGCGGGGATGTTCGCGGTCAGCGTCTCGTTCTCGACCGGCTGGGTCAGATCAGCTTCGACCACGGCTGCCAGACGGGCGAAGTCAACCGTCATGATCAGGTCGGCGGGGCTGCGTTTGCCTTCGGCCTGAAGGCGTTCGATCACGCCGTTTTTCAGGAAGGCAACATTGACCGGAATGCCGGTTTCTTCAGTGAACGCATCCATCAGCGGCTGGATCAGCTCGGGCTGGCGATAGGAATAAACATTGACCTCGTCCGCGCTGGCAATGGCGGGGGTCAGGGCTGCGGCCATGATCGAGGCCGTGGCAAGGGTGCGAACAGTGTTCATCACGTGAATCTCCTTGTTTCGATAAGGCGCTTAAATCCGAGTCTTTTGCTCAGGTCAATACCTGATTAAAATAATCAGAATTTATTTTCTGCTCTGGCGTTCGTCGGCTTTTTCCGCGTCCCAATAGGCGTCCATTTCTTCAAGCGTGGCGTCCACAGGCGTGCGTCCGTCCGCCGCCAGCCGTCTTTCGATGCCTTGAAAGCGCCGTTCGAATTTCGCATTGGCATGACGCAGGGCTTCTTCAGGCTCGACGCCAAGGTGGCGGGCCAAATTGGCGACGACGAACAGCAAGTCCCCCAATTCTTCGCGCACCTCGTCCGGCCCAAGCGTTTCGCGGGCTTCGGCCAGTTCGCGGGCCTCTTCGGTGATCTTGTCCAGCACCGGGCCAATATCGGGCCAGTCGAAACCTACACGCGCGGCGCGTTTTTGCAGTTTCACCGCACGAAGCAGGGCGGGCAGGCCAATGGCCACGCCGTCCAACACGCCTTGCTGGGCTTTCTCAGCCCGCTCAGCAGCCTTGATGGCTTCCCAGTCGCGGGTCTGCTGCTCGGCCGACTTGTCGCGATCTTCGTCCCCGAAAACATGGGGATGGCGGGCGACCATCTTGTCAGACATGGTGTCGGCGACCTCGTCAAAAGTGAACAGGCCGGCGTCTTCGGCCATCTGGGCATGAAAGACGGATTGAAACAGCAGATCGCCCAACTCGCCCTTCAATTCGCCCCATGCCTCGCGCTCGATCGCATCGGCGACCTCATAGGCTTCCTCGATCGTATAGGGGGCAATGGTGGTAAAGGTCTGCTCGATATCCCACGGACAGCCGCTCTGGGGGTCGCGAAGTCGGCGCATGATCTCGCGCAACCGATCCATCCCCCCTTGCGGGTGGTGAACCAGACTGTCAGAGGGGGAATGATCTTCGGTTTTGCTCATTGCGTCATGGTCCAAATCAGGATTGTTTCATTGCACCCTTGATAGGAGGAAGTCATGGCGATCATCAACCGCATTGGCGAATTTGCCCAAGACATGAAAACTTGGCGGCGCTGGTTGCATGCCCATCCCGAACTGGGGTTGGAGTGTCACGATACCGCAGCCTATGTGGTAGACAAGCTGCGTGCCTTCGGGGTGGACGAGGTTCACGAGAAAATTGGCATCTCAGGCGTCGTGGCGATCATCAACGGGCAGGGGGAAGGGCCAACCATTGGTCTGCGCGCCGATATGGATGCGCTTCCGATGATGGAAACGACAGGTCTGGATTATGCCTCGACGGTGCCGGGGCGGATGCATGCCTGTGGCCATGACGGGCACACCACGATGTTGCTGGGTGCTGCGCGGTATCTGGCAGAGACGCGGAACTTCAAGGGTCGCGTGGCGCTGATCTTCCAACCCGCTGAAGAAAGCGATGGTGGTGCGAAATACATGTGTGACGAAGGGATGATGGACCGCTTTGATATTGCCGAGGTCTATGCGCTTCACAACATGCCAGGGCATGAGGTGGGCAAGTTCTATACCACGCCCGGCCCAATCATGGCCGCTGTGGATACGCTGAAGGTCAAGGTCACCGGGCGTGGCGGCCATGCCGCTTACCCACAGGACACGGTCGATCCGATTATCGCGGTTGTGACCATGGTGCAGGCGGTGCAATCCATCATCAGCCGTAACCTGTCGCCGATGGACAATCTGGTGGTCTCGGTGACGATGATTGGCGGGGGCACGGCCGACAATATCATCCCCGAGGATGCGTGGTTCGCCGCAACCATCCGGTCTTTCACCCCCGAGGTGCGCGAGATGGCGCAGCGCCGCCTGCGCGAGGTGATCGAAGGGCAGGCGGCCAGTTTTGGTGTCACCGCCCATATCGACTATGAACTGGGTTATCCTCCCACCGTGAATGACCCAGATTCGGTCGAAAAGGCAGCCGCCGTCGCTAGAGAGATTAGCGGCGCGGATCGGGTTGCCGCCAATGAGGGGCGCGAAATGGGGGCCGAAGATTTCGCTTATATGTTGGAAGAACGCCCCGGCGCCTATCTGTTTCTGGGGCAGGGCGAGGATGGCGCGGGCGTGCATCACCCCGCCTATGATTTCAACGACGAGGCCGCGCCCTATGGTGCCAGTTTCTTCGCGCGTCTGGTGGAGCGCCTGAACCCGATTTGACCACCGCCCCTTAATTTGATCAAATTATCTAGTCAGGCCGAGTAACCTGTGATAACCGATCAGAAACGAAGGAGGCACTCATGGCTTTGGAAGACGCAAAAACACAAGTTGATAACGCGTTCACGCGGGACGGGTTCAAGGGTTTGGCCTTTGAAAATACGTTTGGTGGCGCTCTGTCTTTTCTGCGCCGCACTTATTCCAAAGACCTGACGGGCGTCGACATCGCAGTCACGGGCATTCCGTTTGATCAGGCGGTCACCAACCGCCCCGGCACTCGCCTTGGCCCACGCGCCATCCGGGAAGCATCGTGTCTGCAATCTCCGGATCAGGCCTATGGCTGGGATTTCGATGTGATGAGCGAATTTGCCATAGCCGATTATGGCGACATGGCGTTTGACTATGCCCATATCGACCAGTTTCCAGCCGCGCTTGAAGCCCATATTGCGGGCATTTTGGATCAGGGTGCGGCCTGTTTGACCCTGGGCGGCGATCACTACATTACGTTCCCGATCCTGCGGGCTCATGTGAAGAAACACGGGCCACTGAGCCTTCTTCAATTCGATGCGCATACGGACACTTGGCAAGACGATGACATGACCCGCGTGGATCATGGCACGATGTTCTATAAGGCTGTGAAAGAGGGGTTGATCGACCCGGCACGCTCGGTTCAAGTGGGTATTCGCACCCATAATGACGACACATTGGGCGTGAACATCATCGACGCGCGCGAGGTGCATGAAACCGGGCCGGATGCGGTGGTTAAGAAGATCAAATCGATCCTCGGTGATCACAAGACCTATCTGACCTTTGACATCGACGGGTTGGACCCGGCGTTTGCCCCGGGCACGGGCACACCGGTTTGGGGCGGTCTGACCTCGGCACAGGTGTCAATGATCCTGCGCGATCTGGCGGGGATCAATCTGGTCGGTGGCGATGTGGTCGAGGTTTCCCCGCCGTTTGACACCACCGGGGCCACGGCCATCGCAGGGGCCCATGTTGCAATGGAAATCCTTAATCTATGGGGTTTTACGCGCCGAAGTTAAATCCGGTAACTACTGGCATGCAGGGCGCCCGCCTGCTTGGGATCAGAAAGATTGCAGGCGGCGCAGGTTCACTTGCTGGAAACATCAACCTCCATCGCCTTAAAGGATTGGGCTTGCAGGGTTTGCCGGGCTCCTCTATCGCTACCAATAGTTGACTAATCCCGATCCGCGGGGGGCGGAGGGTGAGGGGGCGTGTGTGAATTATCCTGTTGCTATATTTTTAGGAATTTTATTTTTGGCTGTGCTGGCGCTTGGCTGGGTGCGCCTTGCGCCGTTGCCAGAGGATCGTTTTTCTGCGCGTCCCGGGCCACAAGATCCGGGAACGCATAAGCTGCCAGGCGGTGTGAAATACGTGATCCCGTTGCGTATTCTGCCCGAGGGCGCGTTGGATCATCTGGCCTGGATCGCGCTGGAAGCACCGCGCACCCATCTGAAATATCAGGAAGATGATCTGTTCGCGGTAGTTACCCGCTCGCGCCGCATCGGCTTTCCAGACATCACAGTGGCATGGGTTGCCGACGGGTCTCTGCATATCCACGCACATCTGGTGTACGGCAAAAACGACATGGGCGCGAATGAACAACGCGTCGAGGGGTGGCTTGATACACTCAGACACCTTGATAATGATTTGGAAGATGAGTTCTGACTAAAGGTGCGGCAGGACGTCAGGGGCCGCACTGGCAGGCCGTTCCGTTTGGCTTTGTAATTGCGACGACACACAGCCTTTGCCTGTCTCACGCCACATCGGCACGTTCAGGCTCATTTCGCATCGCGCCATGAAGGCGCGCCCCCCCACAAAAAGGCAGATGCTCTCGCCCAACTCAACCCGGCTGCCGGACGTATCTGTGCAATAACAATCAATAACCTTGCCACCCGGCGTCGTGACATCAGCCAGCGCCGGCTCTGCGAACGTCCCGCCCGCGACAAGGAATATGGGCGTTATCCTGAACATGGCTTAGCCTAGCATATTCGCGCCCCTTGACCAAACCCCCGTGATAAGAGACACCGCCACAATGGTTCCTATGGAAAAACTCTCAGCGATCACGGAACGGTTCGAGTTTCTGGAAGCCCGCATGGCCCAAGGGCTGTCGGGCGAAGAAATCGCGCAAGTTGGCCGTGAATATGCCGAGCTCAAGCCGGTGGTGGAAGAAATCGCCGCTTATCGCCGTCTGCTGGACGATATCGCCGATGCCGAGGCGATGCTGGACGACCCGGACATGCGCGAATTGGCTGAGGAAGAGTTGCCAACCCTCAAAGACCGCTTGCCCGATGTCGAACAGGCGATGCGACTGGTACTTTTGCCCAAGGACGCCGCCGACGCCCGGCCTGCAATGATCGAAATCCGTCCCGGCACCGGTGGCGACGAGGCGTCGCTGTTCGCCGCCGACCTGTTGCGGATGTACCAAAGGTATTCAGAAGCACGCGGCTGGAAGTTTGAGATCATGGAGCAATCCCTGACCGAACTTGGCGGGATCAAAGAGGTTGTGGCACATGTGAAGGGCGAGGGCGTGTTTGCCCGGCTGAAATACGAAAGTGGTGTACACAGGGTGCAGCGCGTGCCGGAAACCGAAAGCGGCGGGCGTATTCACACCTCTGCGGCGACGGTGGCCGTGCTGCCCGAGGCCGAGGATGTGGACATCCAGATTGATGCTAATGACATTCGCATCGATACGATGCGGGCGTCCGGGTCTGGCGGGCAACACGTGAACACCACCGATAGCGCGGTGCGGATCACCCACTTGCCGACGGGCATCATGGTGACGAGTTCCGAGAAAAGCCAACACCGCAACCGCGAGATCGCGATGCAGGTTCTGAAAACGCGGCTGTTCGATCTTGAACGCCAACGGGTGGATGACGCCCGTGCTGCTGATCGCAAAGCGCAAGTTGGGTCTGGCGACCGGTCTGAACGCATTCGCACCTATAATTTTCCGCAAGGCCGGATGACGGATCACCGGATCAATCTGACGCTTTATAAGCTCGACCAGATCATCGCGGGGGATCTGGACGAAGTGATCGACGCGCTTATTTCCGAAGATCAGGCGGCGCAACTGGCCGATATGGACGGATGACAACCGGCACTGCCTTGCTTTTTGCGGCCACGCAGACGTTGCGGGCGGCAGGTGTGGACGATCCGGCGGGCGATGCGCGGGTTCTGCTGGCATATGCTCTGGGCATCGACCGCAGCCACCTGACATTGGTGTTGCCGGACGAGATTGACGGCGACAGGGCGCGCGCATTTGAAAATGCCATCACCGCCCGCGCCGCCCGCCAGCCGGTTGCCCAGATCACCGGAACGCGCGCCTTCTATGGGCGTGATTTCATCGTCACACCCGATGTATTGGATCCGCGACCGGAAACGGAGCTTTTGGTGGACACTGCGTTGGAAGCGCCCTTTTCAACCGTACTGGATCTTGGAACAGGGTCGGGTTGTATCCTTTTGACATTGCTTGCAGAAAAAGTTGCGGCCGAGGGGCTTGGAGTGGACCTGTCTGGCGCGGCGTTGGAGGTTGCCAAACGCAACGCGCAGGCGTTGGACGTCTTGAGCCGTGTCAGGTTTTGCGAAGCGTCGTGGTTTGAAGATATGCAAAGCGACGCGCTATTCGATCTGATCGTCTCAAACCCGCCCTATATCTCAGCGACTGAAATGGCAGAGCTTTCCCCGGATGTGAAGTCGTGGGAGCCGCATCTTGCGCTGACCCCCGGTGGCGACGGTCTGGACGCCTATCGGGTGATCGCCTCCGGCGCGCCGTGCCGCCTTACGCCAGGTGGTCGGTTGATGGTCGAGATCGGGGCCACACAGGGGGATGCGGTTAAGGCACTGTTTAATGCGGCTGGTTTCCTTTCAATTCAGGTTCTGAAAGATCTGTCTGGTCATGATCGGGTTGTTGTTGGCCATTTGGCGCCCGATCGGTGAAACCGCGATCTGAACAGCCCGAAAACCGGGGGGATAGGCCACACAAAGCGTCGTTATTCTGGCAAAAATCCCCGTTTCCGACGTTTTTTCCAGATAAGTCTTGTGTTTCGACGACCCACGTGACAATCAGGATTTAGCAGTGATGCAGTCCTTGCGACAGCCGCCGCTGGTAAGCCCAACAATTCGGACGATGTGGCACAGATTGGTGTCTTGTTCGAAAACACAGCGCGGCAATTGCTCCGCACGTTCAAAGCTAAAGCTGGAAAAACAAGCTTATGAGATCGCCCAAATCACGTTCGCGTAACAATAAGTCGAACCGTAACCGGAACAATCCGGGAAATATCATTAACCGCGTCTATGACAGCTCGGGTCCTGAGGGTAAGGTGCGTGGCACGCCTCAGCAGATCATCGACAAATACACTCAACTGGCACGTGACGCGTTTTTGTCAAACGACCGCGTGGCCGGCGAGAATTTTCAACAGCACGCTGAACATTACACCCGTTTGCTGAGCGAAGCGCAGAAAGAAATGGATGCGCGTCGTCAACAGACCGAACAGCAAAATCGCGAGCGTCAACAGCGCGAGAAAGAAGAGCGGGACGCACGTGCAGAGCGCAAATCTTCTCAGGATGTTGCAGGTGACGGCGACCAGCCCGACGTTGCGCCCCAGCCAGAAATGATGGCTGACGCATCCGAAAGCGGCTTGGTGGAAACCCCCGAAAGCAAGCCAAAGAAAGCGCCCGCGCGCCCGCGCAAGCCGCGCAAGCCGGCGAAGTCGGACACGCCGACCAACGATCAATCTTCAGATCAACCGGGTGACAACAAAGCGCCGGATGCACCGGAAGCCGCCGAGTAACAGCGCGGCCAAGGCGACAATTTAGGCCCGGTTCTTCAGTAAAGAGCCGGGCTTTTTCATGTTTGGTGCATATGGGGTCGAACGGCTGATCACTAACCCACAAAAAGAAAACCCCGCAACAGGGCGGGGCTTTGTCGAATTTGCGTCAGATCAGGCGGTGTTTAGTCCGTGCCGCGATAAGGCTCGACATATTGCAGCGCCATGTCCCATGGGAAGAAGATCCATGTATCTTGGCTGACCTCGGTGATGAACGTGTCCACCAGCGGGCGACCTTTGGGTTTGGCATACACCGTGGCGAAATGGGCCTTGGGGTACATTTTGCGCACCAGTTCCAGCGTTTTGCCGGTATCGACCAGATCGTCGATGATCAGAACACCTTCGCCATCGCCCATCATTTCGGGGTCAGGGGCCTTCAGCAACTCTGCCTCGCCCTGTGATTGGTGGTGGTAGGATTTAACCGACACTGTGTCCACTTTGCGAATGTCCAGCTCGCGCGCGACAATCATGGCAGGGGCCAATCCGCCCCGCGTGATCGCGACCACGGCCCGCCATCCGGTGTCCTTGGGGCCCTGACCATCAAGCCGCCAGGCCAAAGCCCGGCTGTCGCGGTGAATCTGGTCCCAGCTGATGTGGAAGCCCTTTTCGTGAGGTAGACGGTCGCTCATGTCAGGCTGTTCCTTCTTTGCGGCCCGTGGCCACGTCAATGTCAGGCGCGTCGACAGCTTTCATGCCGACGACATGATAGCCGCTGTCGACATGATGTGTTTCGCCGGTCACGCCTGAGCCGAGGTCAGACAGCAAATACAGGGCCGAATTGCCAACGTCCTGAATGGTCACGTTGCGACGCAGCGGCGAATTCAGTTCGTTCCATTTCAGAATGTAACGGAAGTCACCGATCCCCGAAGCAGCCAATGTCTTGATCGGTCCCGCCGAGATCGAGTTCACCCGGATGCCGTCCTTGCCCAGATCCTCGGCCATGTAACGGACGGACGCCTCAAGCGCGGCCTTGGCCACGCCCATGACGTTGTAATGCGGCATGACCTGCTCGGCGCCATAATAGGTCAGCGTCAGCATCGACCCGCCATCCGGCATCATCGCGGCGGCCCGGCGGGCGACGGCTGTGAAGCTGTAGACCGAGATATCCATGGTCACGCGGAAATTTTCCTGGCTGGTGTCGACATAACGGCCGCGAAGTTCGTTTTTATCCGAGAAACCAATGGCATGAACGACGAAGTCCAACTTGCCCCATTGCTTTTCAAGTTCGCCAAACAGCGTGTCGATTGAGCCTTGGTCGGACACATCACATTCAACAATAATGTCTGATCCCAGTTGAGCGGCCAGCGGATCGACCCGCTTTTTCAGCGCTTCTCCCTGATAGGAAAACGCCAGTTCAGCCCCGGCGTCGGCACAGGCTTTCGCGATCCCCCATGCAATGGACTTATCGTTGGCTAGCCCCATAATCAGGCCGCGTTTGCCCTTCATCAATTCCGTCGACATTCTGGTTCCCCGTCCCGAGATACTGCGATATGCCCGTTTAGGCGATTGGCCGGGTCTCTTCAAGCCTGTGGCCAACCTTCTGCTATGTGTTTGTAACAGAGTTGGCACGGAACCGCGCACGCCATATGATTGGAATGCAACGAAAAGGGGGCCTTTATGGCGGAACGAAGTGGGATATTTGCGGGTGACGATCCTTTTGTAATTGCGCGAAGCTGGCTGGCAGAGGCCGAGAAGTCCGAAGCCAACGATCCCAATGCGATCGCGCTGTCGACCGTTGACGCCGATGGCTTGCCGAACGCCCGGATGGTGCTTTTGAAAGATATCGAGGACGACGCGTTCGTATTTTACACCAATTACGGATCAGCCAAGGCGCAAGAGTTGGATCACGCAGGCAAAGCGGCCTTTGTGATGCACTGGAAAAGCCTGCGCCGGCAAATCCGCGTGCGCGGTGTAATCGAACGGGAGGAGGGGCCACCAGCGGACGCCTATTATACCTCTCGGTCGCTGAAAAGTCGGCTGGGGGCCTGGGCATCACGGCAAAGCCAACCTCTGGCCTCGCGCGCGACTTTGTTGGCCGAGGTGGCAAAGGTCACCGCAACCCATGGCACCAACCCGCTGCGCCCCCCATTTTGGGGAGGATACCGCCTTCATCCGACGGAAATCGAGTTCTGGGCCGATGGTGCATTTCGCCTTCACGACCGGTTTCGGTGGACCCGATCGGAAAAAAATACCTCTTGGTCTGTTGTGCGCTTAAACCCTTAAATAAAAGGGATTCACGTGATGTACCTACCTAAAAGTATAGGTGTTTAGGGCTTGCACCCAGAATCCAAACCCCTCAATAGTGACTTTGGGGATGCGAAATTTTGAGGATGACTATGGCGCAAGATACTGACGCGCATGAACCAATCGTGTTGCGCGGCCAAGTCAAATGGTTTGATCCAAGCAAGGGGTTTGGTTTCGTGATCGCAGATGAGGGCGGGGCAGATATTCTGCTTCACGCCAACGTTTTGCGTAACTTTGGCCAAAGCTCCGTTGCGGACGGATCTATGATCGAGATTACTGTGCAGTCGACCGAACGCGGTCGTCAGGCTGTCAGCGTGCTGTCGATTGAACCGCCCGAAGGGGATGGCGAACACCAGCTTGAAGAATTTGCCGATGGCCTCGTCGATCCTGACAGTGTCGGCCCATTGGAACCTGCGCGGGTGAAGTGGTTTGATAAAGCCAAGGGCTTTGGGTTTGCCAATGTGTTTGGCCGTTCCGAAGATGTGTTCATTCATGTTGAAGTTCTGCGCCGTTCAGGTCTGGCTGATTTGCAGCCGGGTGAAGCGATCGGCCTGCGGTCTGCGGCGGGCAAGCGCGGGTGTATGGCCGTCAGCGTGACCTCGTGGGACACTGCTGTCGACTCTGAGCACTAAAATGGCGGGCCAAATGCGAATCCTGCCAACAATTGGGGCGTCCACAGCGGGCGCTCTTTTGTTTTCCGGCATGGCATGGGCTGAGGACTGCGCGCCTGACCGTGCCGACCTGCGCGGCGATTGGGGGCAGGCGCGGTTTACGGTCGAACTTGCGGATGATCCGCTTGAACGGGCCCGCGGTTTGATGCATCGCGAAAGCATGGCCATCACACACGGGATGCTGTTTCTGTATGAAACGCCGCAACAGGTCAGCTTCTGGATGAAAAACACGCTGATTCCCTTGGATATGTTGTTTTTGTCGGCAGATGGAACAGTGGCGCGGATACACCAGAATGCCGTCCCGCTTGACTTGTCGCCAATTGACGGCGGCGCGGACATCCTTGCTGTTCTTGAAGTGAACGGCGGTGTTGCGGCACGTTTCGGCATCGCGGAGGGCAGCGTTTTGCGCCACCCGTCTTTGGACCAGAGCATCGCCGTCTGGCCGTGCGCAGGGCCAGAGTAACCCAGCGAACAGCAGGTAGTTTGCCGATGCCGCGAATTTGCTCTTTTCATCGCCCGGAACCCCCGTTAAGGAGAGGGCGTTCGGGGCGTAGCGCAGCCTGGTAGCGCGACGGTTTTGGGTACCGTAGGTCGCAAGTTCGAATCTTGCCGTCCCGACCACTTCTTCTTTTGATTGGCCAACCGTGAGCGATTGGCATGTGGTCCTCGCGTGGCGCTTTCTTTTCGCCCCGCTGGCCCACCCGGCACTTCACCCAGCGCTGATTCCTTTTTTCTGCTGAAAGCTGACAAAAACTGTTTCCGCTGCCGCAACAATGGGCGAGAAACACCAGATCCGCACCTTTTTTTGGGGCAGATCGCCGTTCACATGCTTTTTAGACAGAATGTCGCCTGTTTGCGTTGTTGCAACACTTGCCCGGCCGCACAAGGAACTTGTGTTCCGTGGCCGCGAATTGAGGTGATGCTTGTCCTTCAAGGTGTAAGTCTGCTGGTTTCCTAAAAAATTCTGAAAGCGCCCACAGGTGGTCTGTTTGCGGGAATCAAATTGTTAACACCGGCACGCCCAATCACCTTTTGAGGTCAACGAAAAAGAGTTGTGGATATGTCATAAGTTTTTGTTGACCTGATAGGGGTCGCTACGCCAAGTTGTGGGCGCTGGTCATCAAGCCACAACATATAGTGGCGGCAGGTTAGAGCGGGACAGTGAAACAAATATGACAAGACCTAACGGGTCGCCCTCATCCGGGGCTGGTGTTATGCCATTCTCCCGGCCAAGGAACTCATGCCTTGTTTTCGTCCTTCGTGATCAGCGCAAATTTTAGAAGGGTGAAGGCGCGCCAAGACGTGCACCACCGCAGCGCACGAAGGACAAACGGGGCACCATGAAAATTGAACGCAAATTTACCACAGCTGGAGCAGACGCCTATTCCGAGCTGGATTTCATCACGACATCTTCCGAAATCCGCAACCCGGATGGCACCGTTGTGTTCAAACTGGACAATTGCGAAGTCCCATCTGATTGGAGCCAAGTCGCGTCCGACGTCATCGCGCAGAAATACTTCCGCAAAGCCGGCGTGCCTGCGGCCCTGAAGCGCGTAAAGGAAAAAGGCGTACCAGAATTCCTGTGGCGTTCGGTGCCCGATGATAAAGCGTTGGCGGATCTGCCAAAAGAGGAACGCTTCGGTGGCGAGGTGTCGGCCAAGCAAGTGTTTGATCGTCTGGCAGGTGCATGGACATATTGGGGATGGAAGGGTGGTTACTTTACCACCGAAGCCGACGCGCAGGCCTATTTCGACGAAATGCGGCACATGTTGGCCAGCCAGCGCGCCGCACCGAACTCGCCGCAGTGGTTCAACACTGGCCTGCACTGGGCCTACGGCATCGATGGTCCGGCCCAAGGTCACTATTACGTCGATCACAAAACCCGCAAGCTGACCAAATCGAAGTCCAGCTATGAGCATCCGCAACCACACGCCTGTTTCATCCAGTCGATCGGCGACGATCTGGTGGGCGATGGCGGCATCATGGACCTGTGGGTGCGCGAGGCTCGCCTGTTCAAATATGGCTCAGGCACCGGCACCAACTTCTCGTCCCTGCGCGCCGCGAACGAGCCGCTGTCGGGCGGTGGTAAATCCTCGGGCCTGATGGGCTTTTTGAAGATCGGCGACCGCGCAGCCGGAGCGATCAAATCGGGCGGCACCACGCGTCGCGCGGCGAAGATGGTGATCGTCGACAGCGACCACCCGGACATTGAGGAATACATCAACTGGAAGGTCAAGGAAGAGCAGAAAGTTGCCTCGCTCGTGGCCGGGTCGAAGATGCACGAAGAGCATCTGAACCACATCTTTGCGGCGATCCGTGCGTGGGATGGAGCCGAGGACGATGCGTTTGACCCAAAGGTCAACGAAGGTTTGAAAAGTGCAATTCGTGCGGCCAAAAAAGTCGCAATTCCCGAAGTATACGTGAAGCGCGTGTTGGATTATGCAAAGCAGGGCTATGGCTCGATCGAGTTCCCGACCTATGATACGGACTGGGATTCAGAAGCTTATGCCACGGTGTCGGGCCAGAACTCGAACAACTCAGTGCGTGTAACGGATGCGTATCTGAAAGCCGTGGAAGCGGACGCTGATTGGGAGCTGATCCGCCGTACTGACGGCTCGGTCGCCAAGACCATCAAAGCGCGCGACCTGTGGGACCAGATCGGTCACGCCGCTTGGGCCTGTGCCGACCCGGGCATCCAATATCATGATACAGTCAACGCGTGGCACACCTGCCCGGAAGACGGCCAGATCCGTGGTTCCAACCCGTGCTCGGAATACATGTTCCTTGACGACACGGCTTGTAACCTTGCGTCGATGAACCTGCTGACCTTCCTCGAAGACGGTGTGTTCCAGGCCGAAGACTATATGCACGCCACGCGCCTTTGGACGATCACGCTGGAAATCTCTGTGATGATGGCGCAATTCCCATCCAAGGAAATCGCCGAGCGCAGCTTCGTGTTCCGCACATTGGGTCTGGGCTATGCCAACATTGGCGGTCTGCTGATGAACATGGGCTTTGGCTATGACAGCAAAGAAGGCCGGGCGATGTGTGGCGCGTTGACCGCGATCCTGTCAGGCGTATCATATGCCACATCTGCCGAAATGGCGGGTGAGCTGGGCGCGTTCGAAGGGTTTGAGCGCAACAAAGACCATATGTTGCGTGTCATCCGCAACCACCGCACCGCAGCTTACGGCGCGACCGAGGGCTATGAAGATCTTGCGATCAAGCCGCTGGCGCTGGATCACGCCAACTGCCCCGATGCCAATCTGATCGATCTGGCCATGGGCGCATGGGACGAAGCACTGGCGCTGGGGGAAAAGCACGGCTATCGCAACGCGCAGGTCTCGGTGATCGCGCCGACCGGCACCATTGGTCTGGTGATGGATTGCGACACGACCGGCATCGAACCTGACTTCGCACTGGTGAAGTTCAAAAAACTCGCAGGCGGCGGCTATTTCAAGATCATCAACCGCTCGGTGCCAGCTGCGCTTGAGAAACTGGGCTATGCCTCGTCCGAGATTGAAGAGATCATCAGCTATGCTGTGGGGCACGGAACCCTTGGCAACGCGCCGGGCATCAACCACACGACGCTGATTGGCCATGGGTTTGGGCAGAATGAGATCGACAAGATCGAAGCCGCCCTGCCGTCAGCCTTCGATATCCGGTTCGTCTTCAACCAGTGGACGCTGGGCGAGGAGTTCTGCACCAACGTTCTGGGCATTCCGGCCAAGAAGCTGACCGACCCCGATTTCAGCCTGCTGAGCCATCTGGGGTTCACCCGCAAGGACATTGAAGCTGCCAACGACCACGTCTGCGGCACGATGACCCTTGAGGCGGCGCCGCATCTGAAGGAAGAGCATTACAATGTCTTTGATTGCGCCAACCCGTGCGGCAAAAAAGGCAAGCGTTTCTTGAATGTTGACAGCCATATCTATATGATGGCCGCCGCGCAAAGCTTCATCTCGGGCGCGATTTCGAAAACCATCAACATGGCGAATGATGCCACGATTGAGGATTGCCAGAAGGCCTATGAACTCAGCTGGTCGCTGGGGATCAAAGCCAACGCGCTGTACCGCGATGGCTCGAAGTTGAGCCAACCGCTGGCGGCAGCTCTGGTTGAAGATGATGAAGAGGCCGAAGAGATCCTCGCATCGGGTTCGACCCATGACAAAGCAGTAACACTGGCCGAGAAGATCATTGAAAAGATCGTCATCAAGGAAGTTGCGCGTGGCCGCGAAAAGCTGCCGGAACGCCGCAAAGGCTATACCCAGAAAGCCATCGTTGGCGGGCACAAGGTTTACCTGCGCACCGGCGAATACGAAGACGGCAATCTGGGCGAGATTTTCATCGATATGCACAAGGAAGGCGCCGGCTTCCGGGCGATGATGAACAACTTCGCAATCGCTGTGTCCGTTGGCCTGCAATACGGTGTGCCGCTGGAAGAGTTTGTGGACGCGTTCACCTTCACCAAGTTTGAACCGGCCGGCATGGTTCAGGGCAACGATTCGATCAAGAATGCGACGTCGATCCTTGACTATATTTTCCGCGAACTGGCCGTGTCTTATCTGGACCGCACCGATCTGGCACATGTGAAGCCCGAAGGCGCTAGCTTCGATGATCTGGGCCGTGGCGAAGAAGAAGGGGTGTCGAACGTTCAGGAAATGACCGAGACCGCCGCCACCAAGTCATTGGAAGTGCTGAAACAAATCAGCTCGACCGGCTATCTTCGCAAACGGATGCCGCAAGAGCTGATGGTACTACAGGGCGGCGCGAACATGGACGCGACAGCGGTGCTGACTGGCACTGATCCGGTGGGCGCGTTGAACACGTTGGTCCCGGAAACCGCAAGCACCACAGAAACGGTGACTGAAACCTTTGTCAGCGAGACGGCAATCTCGACCGGGACGATCAACAAGATCGACGCGCGGACCAAAGCCAAGATGCAAGGTTACGAGGGCGATCCTTGTGGCGAATGCGGAAACTACACGCTGGTGCGCAACGGCACCTGCATGAAGTGCAACACCTGTGGGTCGACCACCGGCTGTAGCTAAGATTTTCTGCCGGATGCGGGCTTTTCCCAAGGGGCGGCATCCGGCGAAAAACAGGGCAGGGCGTCTGGGCGCCCGCCCATTTCAACACGGGGCGGGTGCGCTCGTCCCCTGACGCGGATAAGGCCGCAGGCAACAACATCTCGGGTAGTAACAATCACGAGCCTTATCAGCGAAACTGGGGTGCCATTTGGCGCCCCATTCTTTTTGCGGAGGGTCGAATGGAAAGGACCACAACACGCCCTCTACCGCTAACTGATTCTGCTGCGCAGCAAACCGAAGTTTACTTTACGGCACCAATAGCGATGTCCGGAGGCGATTGGATCGAAAGTGAGCGTCGAAGACCTGCCAAGTAGCACTTTTTTTTACATAGGCGGAAGTTTGCCCTGTTCCTGCCGCATCCGGTGGATAAAATATCTACTAGAAGTGGAGAAGGCTATGTTGGGAATAATCCTATGGTACAACGCCGAGAAGAGCGTTGGCTTGATCTGGTGCGAAGATCAGGGACCGTTGGCGTTCATCGGGCCGGATGTCATGCGACCAGATGGTGTCGACGATCTCGCGCGGGGTTCTCAGATTTGGTTCGAGTATGACGAGACGAATGGGTTTCGCACAGTGCGTCGGATTGCTTCGGTGGCCGTCGTCATGAGCGGTACGGACCCGGCAAAAATTCTGGAAAGCTATGACGCCTCAAATGCACGGACGGCGTTGCGCGTTGTGGCCTGATTAACAGGCTGGGCGTCGGGCGTGAGTGTTCGCTGATGCCAGCAGCTATTTGCCAATCAGAAAGCACGCCCACCATGGAACCATGGCGGGCTTAAACCAAGGTGGCTTGAAGAGTGCTAACCTTTTTCACCGCGCGACAATGCTGCAACACCGGTGCGCGCAACTTCGATCAGGCCCAACGGGCGCATAAGTTCAGAGAAAGCCGAGATTTTCTCTGTTGTTCCAGTTATTTCGAAGACGAAGCTGTCCAGCGTCGAATCGACCACATTGGCCCGGAAAATATCCGCGAGGCGCAGCGCCTCGACCCGTTTGTCGCCAGATCCTTCGACTTTGAACAGCGCCAATTCACGCTCCACGGCGGGCCCCTCGACGGTCAGGTCGTGGACATCATGAACCGGAACGATCCGGCCAAGCTGGGCTTTGATCTGTTCGATCACGGCAGGCGTTCCGGTGGTAACGATGGTGATCCGTGACAGGTGGCCCAGGTGGTCCACCTCGGCCACGGTCAGGCTTTCGATGTTATATCCACGGCCCGCAAAAAGGCCGATCACGCGCGCCAGCACGCCCGCTTCGTTGTCGACGATGATCGCCAGCGTATGACGCTCGATCACGTCCGAATTTGGGTCCCGCAGGTCATAGGCCGATTTGCGTGACGAGCCTTTTTTGATCTTAAGTGCAGACATATTCAGACCCTCCTTAAACCAGCGTCGCGCCTGAGGAACCAATGACGCCTTGCGTCTCGGCTTCGCCCAAAAGCATTTTGTTGTGCGGCTCGCCCGATGGGATCATCGGGAAGCAGTTGGCGTGTTTTTCAACCAGCACGTCCAGAATGAACGGACCGTCGAAATCCAGCATTTCCTGAATGGCGTCGTCCAGTTCTGCGGGGTCGGAAACTTGCCGCCCCTTACACCCAAAGGCCTCGGCCAGTTTCACGAAGTCCGGCAGGCTTTCCGACCAGCTTTGTGAATACCGCTCGCCGTGCAGCAGCTCTTGCCACTGGCGCACCATACCCAGACGTTCGTTGTTCAGGATGAATTGCTTGATCGGCGCGCGGAACTGAACAGCCGTGCCCATTTCCTGCATGTTCATCAGCCAGCTTGCGTCACCTGCGACGTTGATCACCAACGCATCCGGGTGTGCGATCTGCGCACCAAGCGAGGCGGGCAGGCCATAGCCCATCGTGCCCAACCCACCCGACGTCAGCCAACGGTTCGGTGCATCGAACCCCATAAACTGGGCGGCCCACATCTGGTGCTGACCCACTTCTGTCGCAACATAGCGGTCCTTGTCCTTGGTCAGCGCTTCAAGCCGTTCCATCGCGTATTGTGGCTGGATCACCTTGTCGTTGCCGGTATAGGCAAGGCAATCACGCCCTTTCCATTCGCTGATTTGAGCGGTCCATTTGGACAGCGCGTCGGCGTTGGTTTTACGCCCGCGGGCTTTCCAGATTTTCAGCATGTCTTCAAGCACATGGCCGACATCGCCGATGATCGGGATCTCGACATGGATGACCTTGTTGATCGAACTTGGATCAATATCGATATGCGCCTTTTTCGAGCCGGGACTGAACGCATCCATACGTCCGGTGATCCGGTCGTCAAACCGCGCGCCGACGCAGATCATCAGGTCGCAATCATGCATCGCCATGTTGGCTTCATAAAGCCCGTGCATGCCCAACATCCCCAGCCAGTGTTCGCCAGTGGCCGGATAGGCTCCCAATCCCATCAGGGTCGAGGTGATCGGGATGCCAGACGCGTCGACAAGTTCGCGCAGCAATTGGCACGCCTCGGGCCCTGAGTTGATCACGCCGCCGCCGGTATAAAAAATCGGCCGTTTGGCGGTTTCAATCGCGGCCACCAATTCGGTGATCGCGTCGATGTCGCCGCGGACTTGCGGCGTATAGTGGCTGGTGTCCGCTTTCGCGGGCGGGGTGTAGGTGCCCGTAGCGAACTGCACGTCTTTCGGGATGTCGACCAGAGTGGGTCCAGGACGACCGGCGGTCGAAACGTGAAACGCCTGATGAATTACTTCCGACAGTTTGTCGGTCTCTTTCACCAGCCAGTTATGTTTGGTGCAGGGGCGGGTGATGCCAACCGTGTCGGCTTCCTGAAATCCGTCTGTGCCGATCATGAAGGTTGGCACCTGTCCGGTCAGCACAACAATCGGGATCGAATCCAGCAGCGCATCGGTCAGGCCGGTCACCGCGTTGGTGGCGCCGGGGCCGGACGTCACCAGAACGACGCCGGGCTTGCCAGTCGAGCGCGCATAGCCTTCGGCCGCATGCACAGCACCTTGTTCATGACGCACCAGAATGTGACGGATGTCATTTTGCTGAAAGATCTCGTCATAAATCGGTAGGACAGCGCCCCCCGGATAGCCGAATACTGTGTCGACACCCTGATCCTTCAGGGCCTGTACCACCATTTTCGCTCCGGTCATCTGACGTGTCATCACTCTCTCCGTTCCACGTGCGTTATTCACAAAAAAGCCCCCGATTTTCGGGGGCGCATGGGGATCCAATATGGTTCCGTTACCGGCCCATGCGCCATTTCCTTACAAGTACGAGGACGCTGCCCATTGCAACATTTCCTTTGTCGTGCCTGCCCGCGCTTCTTGCGGGGCTTCATGCTTACGTGGGCGCGACATTATGAGTGGGGCGGAGGGGCGTCAACCGCGAAATGGGTGAATAAAGTGTCGCAGCCACGAAAATTTTGAAATTTTCGGCCTGCTTGTGGGTGTTTTGGCGCAATTATCGAAAATCGGCGGCCAGATTGCGCGGTGATTGGCAGAATGGCGAAGTGGGTGCTAGGAACGGGAAAAGCTGTGCTCTGGGCCTTAGCTACTGACCGGCCGAACAGTGTCCGGCAGTGTGATGCTGGCAACCTGCTCGGCAATCGGATCGGTCGACAGGGGGTGTAATTCCGACGCATAATCCTCGTCCCCGTGCAGTGGGGACCATTCCCCCCCACGATAGATTTCCAATGCCGAGAATGTGGATTTGTAGTTCATTTTCGGACTGCCGGGCACCCAATAGCCCAGATAGACATAAGGAAGCCCGGCCTCACGGGCGATCTGGATGTGATCCAGGATCATATGAGTGCCAAGCGAGGTCTTTCTGCGATCGGGATCATAGAAGGAATAGACCATCGACAGACCATCATCCAAAACGTCAGTCAGGCAAACGGCACGCAACGGACCCGTGGGTTCGTCACCGGGATCTTGGTCCGCGCCCCGTTCCGAATACTCGATGACCCGGCTTTTGATCGGGGTCTCCTCGATCATCGCGGCAAATTCGAACACATCCATATCGGCCATGCCGCCATCCGCGTGGCGGCTGTCCAGATATCTGCGGAACAGGTCATATTGATCTTCACTGGCCCACGGTGCACGCGCGCGCCGTTCCAGATCATTGTTGCGTTTGACGGCACGGCGTTGGCCTTTGCTTGGCACAAAGTCAGCCACGCGAATGCGCGCTGACAAACAGGCTGAACAATCTGCGCAAGAGGGGCGGTAAAGAACGTTTTGCGACCGACGGAACCCTTGTTTGGACAGGGTGTCATTCAGCGTGCTGGCGTGTTCGCCCTGCAAGGCCGTAAACAACTTTCGTTCCATCCGGCCATCCAGGTAGGGACACTCCTGCGGCGCGGTTACGTAGAACTGTGGTGCAAGCGGTAAAGTATGGCGCATGACACTTTCGAAGTTGTGTTGGTCTTAGAAAGTTAGCGTGGACTGCCAGAGCGGGCAAGTCCCTGATAGAAGTAAGGTAAATATGGTGCTCTGTGGCGCCATTTCTGCATCTGACTCAGGGTCAGCGGCCAGCGGTGCGGTTCACGGCGGCTGTTCCCAACATCATGTCAACCAGACCTTGTCCGCGCGGCGTGGTGAACATCATGACGATAGAGATCATCTGGACAGCCACTGTCGACATCGACACGAAAAAACCCAGTGTGTGCAGTGCAGCAGTCGTGCGGTCGAACTTTTCACCACGGTGGTTGCGCAGCTCAATCGCGGTCAGACGCATACCAAGGGTGGCAGACTGGCTGGTCAGTGTGGTGACCCGATAGGTAAAGCTGACGGCCAGATAGATGAGACCCCAAAGAAAGAAGCCGATACCAAAGGTCAACAGGCTGATCAGCAGGCACAGGGCAACAATCAAAATCACATCGATCAACCAAGCCAGCAGTCGTTTGAATGTCACGTCCTGATAGAACTCGGCTTGCGTCACGGGATCAGGCAAGCCCCAATAGGGGCCGCGGCCGTGTGTGTCGCCTTGGAACGCGTGGGGGAAGTCAGACATTTTGGGTCCTGTTTTCTTGTGGTGTTCAGCGCAATGCCCGGCCCAAAAAACGGGCCGGGTGGGGCAGGGCTGACACCCGCAAAGGTGTCAGCGACTGGTTTACGACTTTTTCTTCTTTTTGTCGCGGGCCGGTTCGTCCAGCACTTCGATGTCGTCTACGTCGTCTTGATCGTAGTCTTCATCATATGCCTCGTCGCGGGCCGATTGGGCGGCACTGACGCGTTCGTCCATGAACTGGTCGAACTCGGACTTGTCTTTGGCGGCGCGCAGGCGCTCAAGGAAGGCTTCAAAGGCTTCCTGTTCGCTCATCAGGCGGCGCAGTGTCTCTGCTTTATAGGCGTCAAACGCTGTGTTGCCTGAGGTCGAGAACCCATGGCGACGGGCGTAGCGTGCGTCTTTCCATGCGGTGGTTTCGGTTGACCGGCGGTGGCTGCAAGATTTCGAAAACATGCGTTTGCTCCAGATCATATAGGCGAGAAGGGCCAGCCCAACGGGCCAGAAAAAGATGAAGCTGATGACCATGGCCGCGACCCAAGCGCCTTTGCCGCGCTCGTCCAGCCATGCTTCGCTTCGCGAAAACCAGCCGCGCGTTGCGGCAGGGAAGTCGGTTTGTGCGGCGGTGTTCATGGTAGGTCTCCGTTGGTTGGTGTTGAATGTGAATGCCTTTCACATGATTAAGATGTGGGTATTTCCGGCTCCGCATCAAGTCTTAATGTGAAAGTTTTTTACATTATTTTTTTAAAGCATTGATATCAAACAAAAAAGCCGCCCCTAAAGGCGGCTCTTTCTGGCGTGTGTGGGTCCGGATCAGGTCCGGTTGCCAAACCACATGCGGCTGATCAGGCCATCTTTCAGGACGAATTGGTGGTATAGCCAACCCGCAATATGGGCCAGTATCGTCAAAGCCAGCAGCTTTGAGATGATGCCATGCGCCGCTCGGGGTGCCAGATCGTTGAATGTTTCAGGCAACGGAGCGCCTGATCCACCGAAAACAATGCCGGGCAGTCCCGCAGTGACCGAAATGCCGATGCCACTGGCGACCATAAGAAGGACGAAGGCGTATAGTGCCCAGTGCGCGACTTGCCCGCCCATGTTCAGCAGGGCGTTACCTGTATCCGCTTTCGGTGGATGTTGGGTTTTCACGCGTGTTACCAACCGTGCCACCATCAAGATGCCAATGATCAGTCCGATAGACATGTGCGCGCGCAGGCTGAACATTTTATCGGGGCTGTCATTGGGTAAGGCGGCCAAGACCTGCCCCCCCATGACCAAGGCGACGATGATCATTATGGCAAGGATCCAGTGCAGGGCAACGAGGGTAGGGTGATATCGGGTCATGATGGTCTCCTGAACCAAGTGTTTCAGCGCATGATAGTTGCATTTGCAAGATGGGCAAGCATAACTTGCATATGCAAGTGACGAATATCCCTCATACCCGCAGACGACGTCTTTGGATGCTGGTCAGCGGGTGACGAAGTCGCCGAGCTGCGCGCCGCAGGCTTGAATGAGCTCGTTGGGTGGGGCCGCAAACACATGGCGCGGTGTGCCTGCTGCCGCCCAAACTTTATCAAAAGCCAGCAGGCGCGGATCATAAAAGGCCCGCACCGGTTGCAATAGTCCCACCGGCGAAACACCACCAATCGCAAAGCCGGTCTCGTCCCGGATCAGCTTGGCGTCCGCCTTGCCCAACGGCTCGTCCGCCAGCGCCGAAGCCTTGTCCGCATCAACCTGATGACCGCCCGCCGTCAAAAACAGAACCACATGCCCACTGCGTAGGCCCCGAAAGATGATCGATTTGGCGATCTGATCAATCTCGCACCCCACAGCTTGGGCCGCATCGGCGGCGGTGCGGGTGCCGTCCGCCATCTCGTGAATCTCGGTCTTAAGTCCAAGGTCGATCAGGGCAGTCTGTACGCGCTTCAGGCTTTTCGACATGTCTTGGTCCTTTTCAGTTCGGATTGGGGGCACGTTAACCAATGACATGCCGTGGGCAAGGGCCAACCGGCACAATTGCCGCAGATCGCAGTCGCCAGTTGACCCGCCCCCGCCCAATGCGCAATTTGCAGGCATGAGTCACACCTCCTTTACCAACCGCATCACCCGTTGTCCCATTGCCTTCGAAGCCGAACCGGCGGCCGAGATTGAGGCGCTGTTCGCGGATCTATCGCCGGACCTGCGCGAGGTGTTGGCAGGGACCGCAGGGTGCGCGCCTTATCTGAAGGGGTTGATGGAGAAACAGGCCGACTGGCTACGCACCGCGTTGGCTGGTGCCCCCGAGGATGCGATCGCGGCCGCTCTGGCCGAGATTGTGGCGACCGAAGCCAGCGACAGCGCCTTACGTGCAAGTTTGCGTATCGCCAAACAGCGCGTGGCCTTGCTGGCCGGGCTTGCTGATCTGGCTGGGGTGTATTGTCTGGAACAGGTCACGGGTGCATTGACTGATCTGGCGGACCGAGCGACCAACACGGCCATGCAATTTCAGGTCGGGCAGGAAATCCGGCGCGGCAAGCTGCCCGGGATGACCGAAGATGACATCGTGAATTCGGGCGGCATGGTGGCGCTGGCGATGGGCAAGATGGGCGCGCATGAACTGAATTACAGCTCGGATATCGATCTGATCATGTTGTTTGATGACAGCAAATTTGAAGGTGATGACTTCCACGAGGCGCGCGCCAGCCACATCCGCGCCACCCGCAAGATGAGCGCAATGCTGTCCGAGCTGACGGCGGATGGGTATGTGTTCCGCACCGATCTGCGGCTGCGCCCCGATCCGGCAGTGACGCCTGTCTGCGTCTCGATGGAGGCGGCCGAGCGGTATTATGAAGGCCTTGGACGAACATGGGAACGCGCGGCCCACATCAAAGCCCGCCCATGTGGCGGCGACATCGCGGCGGGCAATGCCTATCTGACCCGGCTCAGACCGTTTATCTGGCGCAAACATCTGGATTTTGCGGCCATTCAAGATGCCCATGACATGCGCCTGCGCATTCGTGAACACAAAGGGCTGCATGGTGATATCACGCTCGACAGCCATGACATGAAACTTGGGCGCGGCGGCATTCGCGAAATCGAGTTTTTCACCCAAACACGGCAGATCATTGCCGGAGGACGGGATGA
Organism: Aliiroseovarius sp. M344; assembly: GCF_025140835.1. NCBI lineage: Bacteria > Pseudomonadati > Pseudomonadota > Alphaproteobacteria > Rhodobacterales > Paracoccaceae > Aliiroseovarius > Aliiroseovarius sp. M344. The sequence continues at coordinate 1,886,438 of NZ_CP081153.1, read as the reverse complement.
GGGCCTGCGCCAGCGTGGCACGGTCGACGGGCTTGCAGCTTTGGCCAGCAAGGGCTGGATCCCTGATGACGTGGCGCAAATCCTAACGGGTCACTATCGGTTCCACCGCGAAGTTGAACACCGCGTTCAGATGATGCGGGACACGCAGACACACAAGCTGCCGTCGACCGAGGGCGGATTTGATCGGCTGGCGCGGATGATGGGGGAAGGGGACACAGGTGCCCTGAAATCGCGCATCCACGACGCCTTGGCCGAGGTGCACTCGGTCACCGAGGGCTTCTTTGCGCCAGACGGGACTGCGGCCGACACGCGCGAACTGGACCAGGCAGAGGCCGAAATTGTGCGTCGCTGGGAAACCTATCCCTGCCTGAGGTCTGCCCGCGCGGTTGAGATTTTCAACCGGCTGAAACCGGACCTGCTGGCCCGTCTGGCGGATGCCCCACGCCCGCATGACGCGCTGATCCAATTCGATGGGTTCCTGTCGCGCCTGCCTGCCGGGGTACAATTGTTTTCGCTGTTCGAAGCGAACCCTACACTGGTGGATCTGATCGTCGACATCGCCGCCACAGCCCCCGCGCTGGCCGCTTATCTGGGTCACAATGCACAGGTGCTGGACGCCGTCATTGGCGGCGGATTTTTTGAAGACTGGCCCGGCGCGGAAGCGCTGTTCGCACAGCTCGTTGCCCGATTAGAGACCTTGCCGGATTACGAGGCACGGCTGGATGGCACGCGGCGCTGGATGAAAGAATGGCACTTCCGTATCGGCGTGCACCTGTTGCGCGGCCTGATCCCGACGCGTGAAGCCGGGACCCAATATACTGATCTGGCCGATGCCGTGATCCGCGCAATCTGGCCCGTGGTGGTTGATAATTTTGCGGTGAAACATGGCAATCCGCCCGGCGCAGGGGCTGCGATTATTGGCATGGGGTCGCTGGGCGCGCGCAGCCTGACCGCAACCTCGGACCTTGATCTGATCATGATCTATGACCCTGAAGGCGAAGACATGTCGGACGGCCGCCGCCCATTGGCGACCCGCACATATTATGCCCGCCTGACGCAAGCTTTCCTGACGGCGCTGTCAGCCCCGATGGCGGAAGGGCGGCTATACGAGGTTGATATGCGCCTGCGCCCCTCGGGACGGCAGGGCCCGGTGGCCACGTCGATCGACAGCTTCCGCGCCTATCAAAAGGACGAAGCCTGGACCTGGGAACATCTGGCCCTGACCCGGGCCCGCGTCGTTACCGGCCCGGACAGCGTGGCCGCCGCCTATGAGGCCGCGCGCGCCGAGGTGATGGCCTTCGATCGCGACCCCGCAAAGGTGGTGGCCGATGTGATCGACATGCGCAACCGAATTGCCGAGGCCAAAACCGGCGGCGGTGCACTGGACGCAAAACTGGGGGTTGGCCATCTACAGGATGTGGAACTGGTCGCTCAGGCCGCCGCGCTTTTGTCGCATGACACAGCGCGCGACCCCGCGTCCCAAATCGCGCAAGGTGTCGCTTCGGGGTGGTTTTCTGACGCACAGGGGCGCGCCATGTCGGACAGTCATGATCTGATGTGGCGTCTGCAAGCGGCCTCGAAGCTGTTGTCGGATGGTCCGTTGGACCTTGACGCGCTGGGACGCGGCGGGCAGGACTTGCTCTTGCGTGAAACCGGTGCCGAAAGTGAGGCGGCACTGGTTGAGGATTTAGAGAATAAGGCGCGGGCCGCCGCCCTTGCCATAGACGAGGTGCTGGCGTCGCCACCCGGTTAGTACCGGCACGGCGGCGGGTGCCGAGGAGATGTTATGACTGATCTCATCAAAGCCATCGACCCGCGTGGGCTGATCCGTGAAAGCTATCAAATCGACGGGATCCGGATCGAGGAATGCCGATCCATTTTTTTGGATTGGGCGTTGTTCGACGACCATGCGATGGCGCAGGGCGAGCGTATTACAGCACTGTTGGACCATTATGGTACGGACGCCCCAGAGCATCCGATGACGCAGGTGATGCGGTTGGCACTGGAGGAAGCGGCGACCCCGAAACGACGTGGTGGTCGTAAGGGGCGGTTGGGCTAAGCCTTTTCGTCACTGCGCGAGTTAGCAAATTAGAAACGGACTTCTGTCAGGCTTCCGTTTGTAATGGCCAATCGCATTTCGACCACCAATAACATCCAAGTATTTCTGATGGCATTTGTGCTCTCGGTCATTGGAAGCTGTGCCGTCGCCGGCGACGCACAAGTCTGTCATGCCATCACCAATCTCCGATTGACACAGCAACAGCTGGGCGCGGCCGGTATCGCGGGTGATCCATCTGCAATAGCGGCCCAATTGTCATCACTGTCTTCGCAATTGAAACGAGTAGCAAAGACCAATGCTAACGACAAACAAGGGCGGGTAATTGGCGAATTGCAGTCGGCGATTACCTTGCTGGGACAGGAGACCCGACGCGCGCAGGGTGATCCTGAAAATGTTATTCGCGATCTTGAACAATACTTGCCGCAGTTAGACCTGACTTTACAGCGCCTCGAACCGATTTTCGGGTGCCGCCAAAGCAGCCAGGTTTCGTCTGGCGAGGGTGCAAAACCTATAGTTCCGGCAAGGCATCTCGGACGTGTTGCGACGTCGACTATACTTAACGCCACGCCTGCCAAAATGACCGCGTCAGCAGTCGCAGTAATCGCAATGGTTGCGCTTACTATGCTCGTTATTCGCTGGAGCCTTAAGGGCAGGGAGGCGCGCTTGCTGTGCCGAACGCCACTGCTGGTCACCTATGGCGACAACTGTTCCGTCACCCAAATTTTGGATGTCAACAGAAGCGGAATGAAGGTTGAAGTGGCACCGGAGCATACGGTTGGACTTCGGGTCGATCTCTATTTCTGTGGTCACAAGGCGACGGGGCAGGTGATGTGGCGAAATACCTATTTTGCTGGCATCCGATTTAAGCCGAAAATCAGCGCAAAGATGCTGCAAGATGTGTTGGCAAAAAACCGTATGTCGATGGCCGATAGTGGCCTGCCAACAAAGGCTACTCCCTGTTTTTCGATCGGGTGTCACAAGACTTGCGGTCGCCACCATGCGACAGAGATTTCAAAACGGCAGCAAGATGACTAATGTCGTGTGGCGGGCTGGATTTAACCGTCATTTGAAGCCTTCTCGCCTCTGAGTTTTCCCAAATTTAAGACCGTGCAAGGTCAAGTGCGGGTTATTGCAGTGGGGCACAGCTATCCCGAGGTCTGTGGTGTCGAGAAAGCCTTCAGGCCAAGAGTAGCTGGTATCGTTTGGCCTTCGACAACCACTGCATAATCGCCGTTCGGGATCGAGTTCTTGTCGTTTGAGGTGATGAAACAGGTGCCGACAGAGGCATTTTGCGCATAGGCGAAGGCACCGCTGGCTACATATCCCACGACTTCTCCATCTTTCAACACGGGCTCGTTATGATGCAGAAGCGGGTCGGATTCCTGTAGCTTAATATGACAAAGGAACGGACCTTTACCAGCCGCCTTTCGGCTGAGAAAGGCATCGCGTCCAATAAATGGTATCGGTTTGTCTGGCTTGCAGATGAACCCCAACCCGACCTGATGCGGGGCCTCTGTATAGGACATGTCGTGCCCCCAATGCAGGAATCCTTTTTCGATCCTGAGCGCGTTTAGCGCTTCTCCGCCGACCAGCCGCAGGCCGAATGTCTCGCCTGCTGAACTGAGAACTTCGAAGACATGTTCAGCAAAATCAGGGGTGATGAAAACCTCCCAACCTAATTCGCCCGTATAGGACAGACGCTGGGCGAAGACGGGGGCATGTCCAATGTGGAAATGCTGCATACTGTTAAACGGAAAGGCGTCGTCGTCGAAGTTCGCGTCGCTCAGCGTCGACAGCAGATCTCGCGCCATTGGTCCGGCAACAGAAAGCACCGCATGGGCGGTTGTGGCATCGCGCAGGCGGACATCTTCATCGGCGGCAATGTGACGTTGCAGATGATCGCGGTCGCGGCGGGTGTGCGAGATCGAGCTCATCACCATAAAGCTGTATTCGCTGTGACGCGCAACCGTGACATCGCTTTCAATGCCACCACGTTTGTTGAGCATCAGTGAATAGGCCACGCGTCCGACGGGCATGGCCATGTCATTTGTACATACCCGTTGCAGGAAACTCTCTGCATCACGGCCCTCGACCATAAGTTTCCCAAGCATCGAGTAGTCGATCATCGCCACGCCTTCACGGGCGGCTTTTTGTTCTGCTTGCGCGTATTTAAACCAGCTGGGGCGGTGGAAGGAATAGTCGTATTTCGGCTCAACGCCATCCGGGGCGAACCAGCCGGGACGCTCCCAGCCCTGTGCCTCGGTATAGACGGCGCCCCGAGCCTTCATCGGGTGATAAAACGGTGTGCGGCGTAGGTTGCGCGCGGCCTCTCGCTGCCGTCCCGGCCAGTGCATCGCGTAAGTCAGCACCAGCGTTTCGGGGCAGCGTTCCTGCAGGTAGGGATCGCGCGCCTGCCAGTCTTCGATGCGGGCGGGGTCCATCTCGGCAAGGTCCATCGGCGGGTGGCCAGCCATGATCCAATCGGCCAGCGCTTTGCCCGCGCCGGGGCCGGATTGAATGCCGGTCGAATTGACCCCGGCGAGCACATAGTAACCCTTCAGGTCCGGCGCTTCGCCAAGCGTAAAGCGTCCATCGTGCGAATAGCTTTCCGGCCCGTTAAAGAATGTGCGAATGCCGGTTTCCTGCAGGATCGGCACCCGGTTCATGCTAAGTTCCAGCACCTCCATCACATCGTCTTCGACGAAGGGCAGGCTGTCGAACTCAAAGCTGTCGGGTATGCCATCCTTTGCCCAAGCTTTGGCGTGGAAATGCGCGAAACCAAAAAGCAGTTTGCCGGCGTCTTCCTTCCAATAGGTGCCATCACAGTAAGACCGCAGCACCGGCAGATCAGACGGCAGATCGGGGATAGGTTCGGTCACGAGGTAATAGTGCTCGCAGGCATGAAGCGGCACACCCACGCCGTTCTGGCGGCCCAGTTCACGCGCCCACATGCCACCGCAATTGACCACGACATCGGCAGTGATCGTGCCCTGATCGGTACGCACCCCGCTGACTTTGCCACCTGCCGTCAACACCTCTTTAACCTTGATGTTTTCGCGAATACTGGCGCCGTGCATACGCGCTCCTTTGGCGAGCGCTTGGGTTAAGTCGATTGGGTTGGCCGACCCGTCCGATGGCATATGGATGCCACCCAAAACGCCCTCGGCGTTCATCAGGGGCCAGCGCTCGGCGATCTCGGCTGTTTCCATGTAATGCGCTTCGACACCAAACAGCGATGCGAAGTCCGCTTTGCGTTTCAACTCGGCCAGTCGTTCATCGTTCACCGCGATCGAAATCGACCCGGATTGGCGGAAGCCCGGGTTCTGACCGGTTTCGGCCTCGATTTCCTGCAAAAGCTCAACGCCATAGCTGGCAAAGGCGGTGGTCGAATGGCTTCCCTGAAGCTGTCCAACCAAGCCTGCCGCGTGCCAAGTTGTGCCGCTGGTCAGTGTTTTGCGCTCAAGCAGGATCACGTCTTTCCATCCTGCCTTTGCAAGGTGGTACGCCACCGAACAGCCGTGAATGCCGCCACCGATGATCACGACCTGCGCGTGGGAGGGAAGAGTTTTGGCCATGAATTGGTCCTGTTCTATGAAATGTTGGTGCTGAAAAGGCGCCCAGCGTTTGAGGGAATGTCAGACACTCCGGCGAGCCGCATCATGTGCCATGCAAGGGCTTGATTAGAGGAGATAACGGGCTTGCCGAGTGCGGCTTCCGCCTTGGCGATCACTTGCAGGGCGCGCAGACTGGTGCAGGACACAAAGACGCCATCGACATTATCGCGCGCGCCGATGCGCAGAACAGCATTCAGAATGCTGTCAGTGGTGATCCGCGCCACTGTGAAATCGTCGGATTGATTGAACGAGGCCACCGCATTGGTCTGAAACCCGGCGCGCCGCAGGTTGTCCTGCATTTCCAAAGTAACATCGACTGGGTAGGGTGTGACCAGCGCGATGCGCTCTAACCCCAATGTCCCAAGAGCGGTTTTTACCGCGGTGATTGGGTTGGTGGTTTTGGCCTCCGGGTGAACCTCGCGAATAAGGGCGTCCACCTGATCCTCGCCTATCATCGTTGCTCCTGACGTGCAGGCATAGCCGATCACGTCGAAATCAAAGCTTGGGGGCAACAAGGCTGCAGTGCGCGGCAAGTCCAGCGCCATCTGGCGCAGCGTGGCGGGCGAGACATCCATCGCATTGGGAATGCGCGCTTTGTAAAGCGCCACGTCGCTGTCTTGATCGAAGATGGTGGAGAACTCATGCTCGATGGTCTGGTCGGTTTGCAACACGATCAGACCAAGGCGCGCGCGCCCGCCGAGGCCTTCGTCGGTGGTGAAATCAAGCGTTTCGACGTGATCGTTTTCAAGCATTGTTTCGGGCTTCGACAAACAGGGCCTCAGCCCATGTCTGCCCCTTCTTGTTGCGCAAAGAAGGACGTAGCCTTTGGCACTGCAGGCAATTCCATCTCATAAGGAGTGCAGCGCACGCGCCCGCTTGCTTCACCGCGCACCAACTCATGTGTTAGCGTACTGGGTAAATGGTATGGGCTGAGTTCGATTGCATCCTCTGCATAGTATGTGGCGATGTAAAGCGTGCGGGGTTTGTCGGACAAATTTGGCGCTGATCCGTGCAACAGGTTCGCGTGCATCAGGCATACCGATCCTGCCTTGCCGGTGCACTTCACGATCTTGTCGCGCTGTGCGTCGATTATTTCGTCATCCACTGCGCCGGTAAACACGCCGTCATGCCAGTGCGAATGGATTGGGCCTTTGTGGGTGCCGGGGAGGACTTCCAGCGGACCGTTTTCCAGCGTTACGTCGTCGATGAACAACAAGGCGGTGATCATGTCGTCATTGGTCATCGGCTCGAACGGGAAATCCTGATGCCATTTCACCTGCGTCGCCGTTCCGGGCAGTTTGGAGTTTACCTTGCCATGGTGAAACCGGATGCCCGGACCGATCAGTTCGGCGCAGAAATCGACAGTGGCCGCATTACGCATTGTGCGCGCGAAAACATCCGACACCTCTTCGGGTGACTGCACACGCCGCAAGCCGGGGGTGTCGGCGCTATGGCCGGGTTGCAAATCGAAGCGGGGCCGCCCGTCAAGAGTTTCGCCGTAATCGCTTTCGTGCTTGCGGCTTTCTTCCACCCAACAGGTGAACTCCGCCCTCAGGTCAGCAAGCTGTTCCGGGCTGACTGCATTCTCGACGATCAGCACACCATCACGCCAGAAAGAATCTGTTTGTTCTTGCGTCAGCAAGCCCATGGCACTTTCCTCTCGCTAACTGGTATATACCAGTTTTTATTCTGCTAAGTTAACGAGAAAGGGTCGGGACCTGTCAACACAAAAGGAACCTCTTGATCAAACTGGTATATACCAACTACGCTGACAGCCAGATCGTGATTCGAGGACTTGAAATTTGCTAGACAAACAAAGCAAACAAGCCAGACAAAGCGAGCCATCGCCACGCCCTCGTTTTCTACAGATTGCCGATGACATTCGAAATCGGATCGCCAAAGGTGCGTTGAAAGAGCACGATATCCTGCCCTCAGAACGCAGCCTGTCGGAACAATACAACGTCAGCCGGATGACCGGGCGGCGGGCCCTGGAAGCATTGGAAACCGAGGGTCTGGTTTACAACGCGGACAGGCGCGGTCGTTTTGTATCGCCCAAGCGGCTTAACTATAATGTCAGTAACATGGTCAGCTTCGTGACCAACGCCCAGACAAACGACGTTGACTTGAAGATCGAAGTTGTCGAAGCCGTCGAAACCACCGCCGACAAACGGCTTGCGTCCCTTCTGGAGCAGCCTGACGGTAGTGCAGTTGTTGAATACACACGTCTCTTTCATACTGGCGGACATCCGATCTTCATCGAAACCGAATATCTGATCGCGAGCCGTTTCCCCGACTTTCTACAACATGACCTTCGGCAATCCACGACACAGATTCTTGAGAAGAGTTACGGCACCTCGGCAAACACCGGCGACATCGTGATCCGTATGCGCGGCATCTATGCCCGCGAAGCTCAACTATTAAATATCGCCGCAAGCCATGCGGTGATCGAACTGGAGCAGGTGATCCGCGACGAAACAGGGGCACCGTTTTGTTTTGGCCGCCAGGTCTGGCGTGGGGAAATGGCTGAATTTTCAGCCCATGCCATCGTGACCAGACAAAACCAAGGCCAGATTTAAGGAACAGGACCGACATGCCAGATCCCACAACATCACCCGAACGGGGATTTCCGGACAAAGAGTTCAGCGAACGCACCGCCAAGGCGCAAGCGTTGATGGCGGCGTCGGATTTGGCGGGTTTGCTTCTTATGAGCGAACAGGACTTACGATATTTCACCGGCTTTCATACACTCTTCTGGCAAAGCCCGACGCGGCCATGGTTCGTTTACGTTCCCGCCAGCGGCAAACCCATCGCTGTGATCCCCGAAATCGGCGCCGAACTGATGCGACGCAGCTGGGTCGAGGATATTCGCACGTGGAGCGCGCCAGCACCGCTGGATGACGGTATTAGCTTGCTGAAAGACCTTCTTGCCCCCATGTCGAAAGAGCGCGCGAAGATCGGGGTGATGAAAGGCCATGAGACGCATTTGCGGATGCCTTTGGGTGATTGGGAACAGTTGGTGTCCGCGCTGCCGGGTTTGGACATCGTAGATGTAACAGCGCTGGTGCAAGGTCTGCGCATGGTCAAATCCCCCGCCGAGATCGAAAAACTGGGACATATCTGCGGGATTGGGTCAGCGACTTTTGCAAAAGTGCCCGAGTTCATTCATTCTGGCATGCCCTTGGAAGACGTGTTCCGGGAATTCCGCTGTGCCGCGATCCGGGGCGGGGCCGATGATGCGCCTTATCTCGTAGGGGCCGCCGATCAAGGGGGCTATGCCGACGTGATCTCGCCACCTTCGCGGCGCCCGTTGCGGGCAGGCGACGTCTTGATGCTGGACACGGGCTGCACGTGGGATGGGTATTTCTGCGACTTTGATCGCAATTGGGCCATAAGCCACGCCAGCGAGGATGCCAGGCGGGCTTATGATGTGTTGTGGCGCGCCACGCAGGCGGGGATCGAATCCGCAAAGCCCGGCAACACATGTCGTGATTTGTTTCAGGCGATGTCGGCGGTGATTTCAGAAATGGACAGTTCGGGCGGAGATATCGGGCGGCTTGGGCACGGGCTGGGTATGCAATTGACCGAGCAACCCTCGCATGCCGCATTTGATAGAACCGTCCTTGAAGAAAACATGGTTCTGACCATCGAGCCTTCGCTGTCATACGGTGACGGGCACATGATGGTCCATGAAGAAAACATCGTCGTCAGCGCGAACGGTGCAACTCTGCTGACCGAGCGCGCGGCGCTTGAGTTGCCAATCATCACTTAACAAAAAGGGGGAAACCAACAATGGCACCAGGTCAATCAGTTGGCTTGAACATCAAAGCTTCAATAATTCTGAAGTTAAATGAAGTTATTTCTAATTGATCGAAGCTTGGTAGCTATCTAGCTTTGGAACGCATCAAAGCGCTCGAAAGCACCGAAAACAAGAAAACTGGGCGTTAAACAGACCGTAAACGGGAGGAAAAAGTATGAAGTTTCTGAAAAATGTAAAAGGCATGGCGGCGGTTGCCGTAATGTCAACTGGCTCGGCAGCCTATGCTGATTGCGGAGAAGTATCGATCACCGAGATGAACTGGCCGTCATCCCAGATTATTACCCACGTGTCCAAGTTCCTTATGGAGCAAGGCTATGGGTGCACAGTTGAGCTGGTGCCATCTGCAACCGTGACCGCCGTCGCATCTTTGTCAGAAAACCAAGAGCCTGACATCGTGACCGAGCTCTGGCTGAACTCGACCGGCGAAGCCTATGCGAAGCTGAAGGAAGAAGGCAAAGTCAAAGAGCTTACCCCCGTGTTCGATCCCGGTGGCGTAGAAGGTTGGTGGATCCCATCATACTTGGCAGAAGCTCATCCTGAGCTAAAGACTGTCCAAGACATCATGGCAAATCCTGACCTTGTCGGTGGTCGCTTCAACAACTGCCCGGTTGGTTGGGGGTGTCGTATTGTGAACGACAACATCATTACCGCCCTGGGGCTGCGTGATAAGATGGAAATCTTTGATCACGGGTCGGGCGAAACGCTGGCAACCTCGATTGCGGCTGCCTATGACGATAAACAACCGTGGTTCGGCTATTACTGGGCGCCCACCGCTGTTCTTGGCAAATACCCAATGACCCAGATTGAAATCGGTCCGATCGACGAAGCTGTCCACAAAGCGAACGCACAAGCGGACAATGACGCACCTGGCGTATCCGATTTCCCGCCAGCACCGGTCTTGACTGTTGCGACGTCGGCTTTGGCTGAACGTGAACCCGACATCGACGCGCTGATGTCAAACGTCAGCTTCGACATTAACGTGTTGAACAGCGTTCTGGCGTGGGCCGACGAAAATGGTGCTTCGACAGAAGAGGCAGCTGTTTACTTCATCACCAACAACTCGGACATTTGGTCGGGTTGGATCAATGACGCTGCACGCGAAAAGCTGGCAGCGTTGATCAAGTAACACTGCGATCCCTTGGTGTCGTCGGACCGCGTGATTGGTCCGGCGACATTCAAAAGTGATCATTATTTTCCATGATACGGGCTAGCCTCGTGTCATACACGGCGGAAGGGGCAGTGTATCATGGCGACCTACGATTTTCTGTTTGACGGGCTTGGCCTGCGCGATTGGTGTAACAGCGGAGGTTCCAGCGGCGCACCTGCTTCAATGGCGGATTTGCTGGCCCAGGCGGGTGTCGAGGAAAAAGGCTCCGTTCTGGACGTCCCTTTTCCGTCGCTGGACGAATTGAACAAAGCCTGCGGTTCATTTGCGCAATCGCGCGATGTCACAAAAGGTGTTGAGAATGGATTTCTGGCAGCCAAGGATGCATTGCGCTTCATCCTTGATCCGGTCACGCAACCGCTGAGCTGGATGTTGGATTTTGCCCTTGCGACCTTCGAAGCCACGCCGTGGTGGATCATGATGCCGATCCTTGGGCTGATTGTTTATTACGCTTCCAAGTCGGTCAAATTGGTGGGCTTTGTCTTAGCCTGCTTGATGTTTCTGGCCTTCGTCGATCACTACGACCATGCGATGCAGACGCTCGCAATTATCTTTGTCTGTGCTTTCTTATGTGTGCTCATAGGAGTGCCGATTGGCATTGCGATGTCACGCAACGACCGGCTTCAGAGGATGACAATCCCGGTGCTGGATATGCTCCAGACGCTCCCTTCCTTTGTCTATCTGATTCCGCTGATCTTCTTGTTCTCTGTTACGGAGCCAAAGCTCTATGGCATCGCCATTATTCTCTACGCCATCGTGCCGGTCATCCGCCTGACTGATCTGGGCATCCGTCTGGTGGACAAAGAAGTGATCGAGGCCGCAGACAGCTTCGGCATGACGGACAGGCAAAAGCTGTTCAACGTGCAAATCCCGCTGGCGCTTCCCAACATCATGGCGGGGGTGAACCAGACAATTATGATGAGCCTTGCGATGGTTGTTATCGCCTCGCTGGTGTCTGCACCGGGGCTGGGCGTGTTGGTCCTGCGCGGTATCCGCAACCTTGAATTGGGTGTGGGGCTGGTGTCCGGTTTGGGCATTGTCTTGCTGGCGATCATCCTTGACCGCGTCACCAAAGCTGCGCTTGACCGTGTCAATGCCGCGCAAAAACATTGAGCGGGAGAGAAGAAATGACCAAGAATATCAAAGTCTCGATCCGCAACCTCTATAAGATCTTCGGCCACGACCCCCAAAGTGCGCTTCAACATGTCTATGATGGCACCACCAAGGCGGACTTGTTGAAAGAGTACGGCCATGTGTTGGGGCTGAAAGATATCAATGTGGACATGCGCGAAGGTGAGATCACCGTCATCATGGGCCTATCGGGATCTGGAAAATCCACTCTGATCCGACACCTGAACCGTTTGATTGAGCCGACAGCCGGGCAGGTCGAAGTCGACGGCGAGGACGTGCTGTCATATGACGAAGAGCAGCTGCGCAATTTGCGCCGGCAAGTCATGTCGATGGTGTTCCAGAAATTCGCTCTATTGCCGCATCGAACGGTGGCCGAGAACGCCGGCACGACATTGGCGGTGCGCGGTGTGCCCAAAAGCGAATACCTTGTTGAAGCTGACAAATGGCTCGACCGCGTGGGGTTGCACGGGTTTGGCGACCACTTTCCGCACCAGCTTTCGGGTGGCATGCAGCAGCGCGTCGGTATCGCGCGTGCGCTCACATCGAACTCTCCCATCATGCTGATGGACGAAGCCTTCTCGGCGCTTGACCCACTTATTCGCACCGATATGCAGGACCTGCTTCTGGAGCTGCAAAAAGAGCTGCACAAGACCATCGTCTTTATCACCCACGATCTGGACGAGGCATTGAAGCTTGCAGACCATCTGGTCATTTTGAAAGACGGCTATGTCGTTCAGCAAGGCGAGCCTCAGCACATTCTTCTGAACCCAAATGATCCTTACATTGAGGATTTCGTCAGCGACATCAATCGCGCGCGAGTGCTGCGCGTGCGGTCGATCATGACGCCGCTTGTGGGCGATTCCGTTCCTGCGGATGCTCATGGCGAGGTCGATATCGACGATACATTGGAAAGTATGATCGCAAAATCCGGCGGCGACACGTCACATGCGTATGTGGTGACACGTGATGGTGCCGCGGTGGGCACGCTGGAAATGACCAGCCTTGTGCGGGCATTGGTGCCTAGGGTGGCCTCGGAAGAAGGCGCACGTCAATATTGATGCAGGTAGGACCCTCAGCGCGTTCGTGTTGAGGGATTGCCGAAGGTTTCCTCAAGCCATGTCGGCGTTCAGCGGCGCTTCCGTTGCGGTTTTGTCATTATTTCTGCGGTCTCAGGCCCGTGTGTCAACCACGGACATCACACCAAATCATCGTGCGGCCGCATCATCAGCCAGATCAGTGACGCGCCAGCCAGCGCCAAGAATGGCACCATGGCGAGGTTCACGGCGCTCCAGCCTTCGACGGCGCTGCCGCCTGAGCAGTTCATCAACCCGCCCGAGGCCAGCGAGGCTATGGTGACGCAGCCAAACACGATCATGTCATTCATGCCCTGCACCCGGCCACGCTCTTCCGGGGCGTGGGCGCCCGACAGCATGGTGGTCGCGCCGATGAAACCGAAGTTCCAGCCGATGCCCAGAAGGATCAGGGCGATGAAGAAGTTCTCAAGCTCGACGCCTTGCAAGGCAACAATGCCGGCCAGACCTAGGATCGCAAGGCCAGTGGCGATCACTTTGCGGGTGCCGAACCGGGCGATCAAGTGCCCGGTGAAAAAGCTGGGGACGAACATCGCCAGCACGTGAGCGGTCACGACATTGCCCGCCATATCAGTTTCAAATCCACAGCCAACCACCGCCAGCGGGGTCGAGGTCATGACCAGGTTCATCAGCGCGTAGGACACCATCCCGCAGATGATTGCCACGGCAATAACGGGATCGCGCAAAAGCTCGCGTCTTGTGCGGCCCTTGGGGTCATCGACATGCGGTTTGGGCGGCTTGGGGATGTCCAGTCCCAAAAACAGGAACGAGCCCAGTAGGTTGATTGCAATAATGGTCAGATAAGCGCCAAGAAATGGCACAACCATCGCATCATTTGTAACGTTGAAGAGTTGCGGGCCTATGACCGCTGATGCCAACCCTCCGGCCATCACGTAAGAAATGGCCTTGGGGCGGAACTCGGCTGAAGCGGTGTCGGCCGCCGCAAAGCGAAAGAACCCTTGCGAGGATTGGTAAAGCCCCATCAGGAATGATCCCAACAAGAAAATGGTGAAATCGGCCTGCGTCAGGGCATAAGCGCTGATCGCAGCGCCGATGGTTCCACCCAGCGTGCCCAGCCAGAAGCCGACACGGCGCCCATAGGTTTGCATCACCCAGCTTACCGGATTGGCAAAAACCATCGAACCACCAACCATCAGCGAAATCGGCAGGGTCGCCCAGCACGGGTTGGAGGCGAGCGATTGGCCTGCCAGACCCGCCATCGTGAAGATCATCGGCATCTGCGCACCCAGAATGGCTTGCGCCAGCACGAGGATGGTCACATTGCGTTTGGCGCGGCTGTGGTCGGTTGTGGTCAGGGTCGCATCACTCATGCGCGTATGCGTATCTGTAGGCAGAAGATTTGACCAGACGGAAAACTCCTGACCGACGCGGCAATTGACCGCTGCCTGTTATGCGCGGTCGATAAGATGGGCGAAGCTGCCAGAAACGTGGCCGTTCACCAACCCCATGGCTTGCAGGGCGTTTCCCTCAGCATCTGTTGCGTCAAACAGCGGGGTACCACTGGCATGCAGTGTAGTTGCGTAATGAAACTCATGCGCGGTCCATGCGCCGGGGAAGGGGCCTTGTGTGGTGTGCAGGGACCGGTAACCCAGATGCAGCTTGCGGCTGGCGAAGCTGGTTTCCAGATCCAGCAATCCCAACATCTCGTGGCGCTGGCCGTCCTTGTCAGTGATCGCCTGCCCAAGGGTCATATAGCCCCCGCATTCACCATAGATCAGACAGGTCGCGGCGCGCATTCCGGCTTTGAAGGACTGCGCAGCGGCGAGTGTCTCTGCGTGCAGCTCGGGATAGCCGCCCGGCAGGAAGATGAAATCGGCCCGACTGTTTGGTGCCTGATCTGCCAAGGGTGAGAAGGGCAAGATGTCCGCCCCCTGCGCCGTCCAATCGGCCAGCATATGCGGATAGGCGAAGGCAAAGGCGCGGTCCGACGCAATGGCGATCCGTTTGCCGGGCGCGCTGAGGCGCGGCGCTGCCGTGTCGGTGGACGTGATTGGTTGTGCCAGAGCGACCAGCGCTTCAAGGTCAATCGCGGCGTCAACCGCGTCGGCCACGTGGTCAAGATAGGCCTGCAAATCCGGGTGTTCGCCTGCCTGCACCAAACCCAGATGCCGGGAAGGATGCTCCATCCCCGACTGGCGGTGCACGGCCCCCAGAACGGGGATACGGCCGCTTGCCAAAGCGGCTCGCAGCATGGTTTCGTGGCGCGGGCTGCCGACGTTATTCAGGATCACACCAGCCACGCGCACATCGGGGTCATGTCCGGCAAAACCTGCGACCAAAGGGGCGACAGAATGAGCCAGCCGCGCGCAGTCGATGACCATCACGACCGGCATGTTCAGCAGGCGGGCAAGATCTGCCGTCGCGCCGCGGCCAGCCGGTGGCGCCCCGTCGAACAATCCCATCGCCCCTTCGATCAACAGAAGCTCTGCGCCATAACTTGCAAGGCCCCCGATCCGCGCGGGGTCCATCGCCCAAGCGTCCAGATTGGGACACTCCCGCCCACAGGCGGCAGCGTGAAATCGTGGATCAATATAATCGGGGCCGGACTTCGCACCGCTGACATCAACACCCCTGCGGGACAGTGCGCGCAGCAGACCCAATGTCAGCGTGGTTTTGCCGCTGCCCGACGAAGGCGCAGACAGGATAAGGCCTTTCCGCGCCAAGATTGACATCAACGATCCTCGGCAGGGCGACCCCGGCCAAGCGGATCGGTGTCGCGCGGCTGCATTCCGGCGGCCAGCGCCTGCCAGTCCAACGCCTGACGCATCAAGACAGCACGTCCGACACAAATAATGGCCGGGGCTTCAATGCCGTTGCGGTCGGCATCCTCGACACAGGTGCCAAGAGTGGTTTCCAACACCCTTTGGTTCGGTGTTGTCGCGTTTGAGGTGACAGCGACGGGCTCATCCTTAGGGCGACCTGCGTCCATCAGGGCGGATCGAATGCGATCCAGATGCTTCATGCCCATATAAATCACGATCACTTGCGAGCCGCGCGCGATCGCAGCCCAATCCAGCGAGCCGGGGGTGTCACCTGACTGATCGTGTCCGGTCACAAAGGTCACCGATTGATTGACGTCGCGGTGGGTTACCGGGATGCCCGCATAAGCCAGGCCGCCGATTCCGGCCGAAATGCCGGGAATGATGCGGATCGGCACGCCGTGTTGCACTAGTGCCTGGCCCTCTTCACCGCCGCGCCCGAAAACAAACGGGTCACCGCCTTTCAGGCGCAGGACTTTCTTGCCGGCGCGGGCCAGATCGACAAGTTGCAACGAGATGTCGCGCTGCTTGGCGGACGGTTTGCCGCCGCGCTTGCCAGCATATATCACTTCGGTCTCAGGCCGCGCCCAGGACAGGATTTCCGGTGCGACCAGCGCGTCATGCACGATCACGTCGGCTTGTGACAGCGCGTTGACCGCGTGGATGGTCAACAGGCCCGGATCACCGGGGCCAGCACCAACCAGCCAAACCCAGCCCGGCAGCATTTGTGGCCAGTTTGAGCCCGGCAGCTTTGGGGCGGTATATGTCTGCGAGTCGTTCATGCGCCTCTTATGCACCGGGGCGCGGGCGACGAAAAGCGCCGATGCGACCTCAATCGGTGGATTGGCGGCGCGTTCGGCGCGGCCTATAGTCGGCGCGATGAACAGTGATTTGCCCCCCAAACTGCGTCGTGGCTGGACCACAGGCGCCTGTGCGACCGCCGCCGTGAAAGCCGCGCTGGACGGGCTGTGGGGCGCGGGCGTACCAAAGGATGTGACCATCACCTTGCCAAAGGGTGAAACGCCGACTTTTTTGGTGGCCGATTCCGCGACAGGTCAAAGCTGGGCAGAGGCCGCGATCGTAAAGGACGCGGGCGATGATCCGGATGTGACCCACGGCGCTTTGATCCGGGCGCGGGTGTCGGTTGGCCTGCCCGGACAGGGCATCCGCTTTCTGGCCGGAGATGGGGTGGGGATTGTCACCAAGCCCGGCCTGCCGATCCCGCCGGGGGAACCAGCGATCAACCCCGTGCCGCGCCAGATGATGAAATGGGTTGTTCACGAAGCGGCGGATGCGTTCGGAAAAAACACCAATTTGGATGTCACCATTTCAGTTAGGAATGGTGCGGAACTGGCTGAAAAGACATGGAATCCCCGCCTTGGTATCAAAGGCGGGCTTTCGATCCTTGGCACCACCGGGATCGTACGACCGTTTTCCTGCGCCGCGTGGATCGCCTCGATCCATCGTGGCATTGACGTGGCCCGCGCCGAGGGACTGACCCATGTGGCGGGCTGTACTGGGGCCACGTCTGAACGTGCGGTGCAGGCGCTTTATGGCCTACCGGATGGTGCAATGCTTGATATGGGGGATTTTGTTGGGGGATTGTTGAAGTATCTGGCTCGCCATCCGGTAGAGCACGCAACCATTGGCGGTGGGATTGGGAAACTGACCAAACTGGCCCAAGGTGCGCGTGATCTACACTCTGGTCGCAGTCAGGTGAACTTTGAAACACTCGCCGATTGGTTAGAGGATCCCGACGTGAAATCTATGAATACAGCCCTGCAAGCATATGAAAAACATGGGAATGCCATGGCCAAACTTGTCGCGGACAAAGCCCGGGACGAGGCCGCAAAAATGTTGCGGGACGCCGATGTTTCCTTAGATGTCGTCATGATCGACCGAAAAGGCGCGGTGATCGCGCGGGCGTCGTGAAAACACTTTTATTGGCGGGCACGCAAGAAGCGCGGGCGCTGGCAGACCTGCTGGCGGCCGATGGCATGGACGCTCTTGCGTCTTTGGCGGGTGTCACGGATGCGCCAAGATCGTATCCGATCCAGACCCGTCGGGGTGGCTTTGGCGGCGAAGATGCGCAAGAACTCTTTATGCGCGATGGCAGATATGATGCTGTGATTGACGCAACGCACCCATTTGCAACGCAAATATCCAACCGAAGCCTGACCATTGCACAAAGGTTGAATGTGCCATATCTCCGCCTGCTGCGACCAGCGTGGCAATCGCAGGATGGTGATCGCTGGCACAATGTTGCAACCGAGAAAGCGGTTGCAAACCTGGTTCCCAAAGGCGCGCGGGTGTTTCTGGCCACGGGCGCGCAATCCATCGACAGATGGGCCGATTTTGCGAAAGGCAGAACGCTGTTTTGCCGGCGCGTGGATCGCACGGACGAACCTTTCCCTTATGAGGGAAGCTGGATCATTGGTCAGCCGCCCTTTGTACTGGCTTACGAAATGAGACTTCTGAAAACCTATGCAGTAGAATGGGTTGTGGCAAAGAATTCAGGTGGCCCGACTCGCGCAAAGCTTGACGCAGCCCGCGCGCTGGGGCTGCCTGTTGCCTTGCTGGACCGGCCTGCGCGGTTGGATTGTGAGCACGTGGAAACCGCACAGGAGGCGCTGTCGTGGCTCACCACGCAGAACGCCTGATCCGCGGGCCGGACTGCTTGCATGAAGGTGCGGCGTGGCTTTGCGTAAGGGAACCGAAGTTTCAGACAGTATTGGATCAAATCGACGACATCCCGCTTAGGCTGCGCGCGGATGGGTTCGGGGCATTGATGTTTGCCATCGTTGGCCAGCAGGTGTCGACCGCGTCGGCTGCCGCGATTTGGGCGCGGGTTGAAGCCGCCGGGATGGGGGTGCCGGAAAACGTTGCACAAGCTAGTCACGAGGATCTGGCGGCCTTGGGGCTGTCACGACCCAAGATTCGCTATGCCCATGCATTGGCCGCAGCAGGGCTGGATTACCACGCGCTGCGCACAGCGCCGTCAGATGACGTGATTGCGACCCTGACCGCTGTGCCGGGCATTGGCCTCTGGACGGCTGAAATCTATGCGCTGTTTGCGCTGGCCCGTGCTGACATCTTTCCAGCAGGCGATCTGGCCCTGCAAGAAGCCGCAAAGCTGTTGTTTGACCTGCCAGAGCGGCCCACGGACAAAACTATGCGAACCATCGCGGCGCAGTGGTCGCCGTGGCGGGGCGTTGCAGCCCGGTTGCTCTGGGCCTATTACCGTGTGCAAAAGCAACGCGAAGGGATCCGTTAATGAACCGAATACTGGATGTGAAACGCCGCGAGGCCGCCTCGGGCGAGACCAAATCGGTCGTCGTGTTTTTGCACGGCTATGGCGCGGATGGCGCGGATCTGCTGGGTCTGTCTGATCCCCTGTCCGAACACCTTCCCGACACCACATTCATCGCGCCGGATGCGCCCGAGAAATGTGCGGGCAACCCGTTTGGCTTCCAGTGGTTTCCAATCCCATGGCTTGACGGTTCGTCCGAAGAAGACAGCATGAACGGTGCGAACCAGTCTGCGCAAGACATTGATGCATTTCTGGATCAAGTACTTGAGGATGAGGGGATAACCCACGAACAACTCATCGTTTTTGGGTTTTCGCAAGGCACGATGATGGCGCTGCGGGTTCTGCCGCGCCGGGACGAACCGATCGCGGGCCTGGTCGCGTTCTCCGGGCGGATGCTGGAACCCGACCAATACGCCGATCATGTAAAGTCAAAGCCGCCAGTGCTTTTGGTCCATGGCGATCAGGACGACATGGTGCCACCCGGCCATTTCTCGGAAAGCGGTGAAATCCTGCAGGCCGCAGGGTTCGAAACCTACGGCTTCATCATGAAGGGCACCGGTCACGGCATCGGAATGGACGGGTTGTCTGTTGCGCTGAGCTTTATTCAGGACAAGCTGGGGATCATGCCGTCTGACCAACCAAAGTAATCCCCCCCGTCACCATCGCTGTCACATCCCTGGAATGGGGGCGTGTTAGCCGCTGTGGCGCCCCAGATCATGGGGCTTGTCAGGTCGGCTCACCTATATATAGTCGACCCAAGAGCATGGGGCGGGTGTCCCGCCCGATGCGCCGACAGGTGGCTTTTACGGGTGAGGTTTGACGCGTGATGGACGGAGATTTCAGGACAGATTTTGTGCGCGAAGGGGGCGGTGTGAAGAACCACGCGGCTCTTGTGCTCAATGCTGATTACAGGCCGTTGTCTTACTACCCTCTGTCACTGTGGCCGTGGCAGGAGGCGGTGAAAGCGGCCGTGCTGGACCGGGTTAACATTTTGGCCGAGTATGACGAGGTGGTGCGCAGCCCGTCTCTCCAACTCAGGATCCCGTCTGTTGTGGTCCTGAAAGACTATGTGAAACCGCAAAACCGAGTCGCGTTCACCCGCTTTAACCTTTTTCTGAGGGATGAG
Organism: Aliiroseovarius sp. M344; assembly: GCF_025140835.1. NCBI lineage: Bacteria > Pseudomonadati > Pseudomonadota > Alphaproteobacteria > Rhodobacterales > Paracoccaceae > Aliiroseovarius > Aliiroseovarius sp. M344. Next base: position 1,866,345 of record NZ_CP081153.1, on the reverse strand, counting down.
TTTTGCTGCCAGTATTGTGGCGCGAAAGGCGATCTGACCTTTGACCACGTGGTGCCGCGGGCTGCAGGTGGGGTGACCAGTTGGGAAAACGTGGTGGCCGCGTGCCAAAGGTGCAATCTGCAAAAGGGCTCGAAACCATTGCGGCATTCGGGGCTGAACTTGCGCAGACCGCCACGCCAACCGGCCGCGTCAGAGCTGCGCAATGTCGGCCGAAAATTCCCGCCGGGGCATTTGCACGACAGCTGGATGGACTTCCTGTACTGGGATGCAGAATTGGACGCGTGACCTGCGGCCAATCAGGCGATAGCGTGACCCTTATGAAAAGGGAGCTTCGCCATGTCTGACCCGTTCTTTACACCTATTTCTGGCTTTGATTTGCCACGCTTTGCCGGCGTGGCAACCTTCATGCGCCTGCCGCATGTGGATTTCGATCATCCCCGCTTTTCCGAGGTCGAAATCGGCCTGATTGGCGCGCCGTGGGACGGCGGCACCACCAATCGACCCGGGCCACGCCATGGACCGCGCCAGTTGCGCGACATGTCCACCATGATCCGCGCCCAGAATGGTGCCACAGGGATCAGGCCGTTTGAGGCTGCAAACTGCGCTGATCTTGGCGACGTGGCGCCAAACCCTGCTGATCTGATGGACAGTTTGCAGCGGATGGAGCGGTTTTATGAACGGGTGAAAGCCGCAGGCATTCGCCCTTTGACCGGGGGTGGAGATCACCTGTGCACGCTGCCGATTCTGCGCGCTTTGGCGAAAGACGGGCCTTTGGGAATGGTGCATTTTGACAGTCACACGGACCTTTACCATTCCTATTTTGACGGTACGATGTTTACCCACGGCACCCCGTTCCGCCGCGCGGTAGAGGAGGGGCTTCTTGATCCCTTGCGCGTGGTGATGATCGGCATTCGGGGCACGGCTTACGACAACGAGGACCGGGATTTTGCCGAAAGCGTTGGCATCCGCGTCATCCCGATCGAAGAATTTCACCAGCGCGGCGTTGCAGATGTGATGTCCGAGGCGCGTGAGATTGCCGGAACCGGCGACACTTATGTCAGTTATGACATCGACTTTGTGGACCCTGCTTTTGCACCGGGCACCGGTACGCCAGAAATCGGTGGTCCAAACTCGTTTGAGGCGGTCGAGGTCGTGCGCGCGCTGAAGGGGTTGAATATTGTTGGCGCTGATCTGGTCGAAGTCTCGCCGCCGTTTGATGTGTCGGGCGGGACCGCCTATCTTGGTGCGTCGATTATGTTCGAGCTTCTGTGCGTGATGACGGGCTAGTTCCTGCACGGCCCCACTTTTGCTTGTGGTCAGGCCGATGAATGCTAGACTTTGACTGCGTCTGGGGTTAGAAGCCGTGACAATACCCGTTAGCGCTAACAGCAACTGGAGTAACTCATGGTTTCGCGCGTCATTCCTGTCGACCCTTTTGATCTGGTGATTTTTGGGGGCACTGGTGATCTTGCCCGCCGGAAGATCTTGCCTGGCCTGTATCGACGCCATCTGGACGGTCAGATGCCTGACAATGCGCGGATTATCGGGGCGGCCCGCGGCGACATGGACACAGACGGTTATCGCGTTTTTGTCGAATCCGCCGTGCGTGAGTTTGTATCGAAAAAGAAATGCGATCCGAAGGTGGTGAAAGCCTTTCTTGAGCGCCTGCAGTTTGTTCAGTTGGATGCGATGGGCGAACAGGGGTGGTCAGACCTGAAAGCCGTTGTGCGTCAGGATCTTGTGCAAGCCTTTTATTTCTCTGTCGGACCAAGCCTGTTTGGCCCCATTGCAGAGCGTTTGCACACTCACGGGATTGCAGGCCCTTCGGCGCGGATCGTTGTCGAAAAGCCATTTGGCCATGATCAGGCGACGGCACGTGTATTGAACGACGCCTTGGCCAAGCATTTCGCCGAGAATCAGATCTACCGGATCGATCACTATCTGGGCAAAGAGACTGTGCAGAACCTTATGGCGCTCAGGTTCGGGAACATGCTGTTCGAACCACTTTGGAACGCGCAATATGTTGATCATATCCAGATCACGGTGGCTGAAACCGTCGGTGTCGAAGGGCGAGGCAGTTACTATGACAAGTCGGGCGCGATGCGCGACATGGTGCAGAACCACCTGATGCAGCTCTTGTGTCTGACCGCGATGGAACCACCGTCGAAATTCGAACCGAATGCGGTTCGCGACGAAAAGCTAAAGATCATTCGCGCATTGGACCCCGTGGCCTCGGAGGACATCGTGCGCGGGCAGTATCGCGGCAATGACGATGTCGCGTCTTATCTTGAAGACGCGGAAACGAACGCCAGCAACACGGAAAGCTTTGTGGCGATGAAGCTTCACATCTCGAACTGGCGCTGGAACGGCACGCCGTTTTATTTGCGCACAGGCAAGCGGATGCGCGGGCGTATGTCCGAGATTGTCGTGCGCTTCAAAGAGCCGCCACATTCCATCTTCGACGAAGACACGGGCCAGTCTGCCAACGAATTGTCGATCCGCCTGCAACCGAATGAAGGCATGGACCTGAAGGTTACAATCAAAGAGCCGGGCCTTGGCGGTATGCGCCTGATTGATGTGCCTTTGGACATGACATTTGCCGATGCGCTGGGGGAGGAAGCTGCTGATGCCCCCGACGCTTATGAACGGTTGATCATGGATGTGATCCGGGGCAACCAGACGCTGTTCATGCGCGGCGACGAGGTGGAAGCGGCCTGGGCCTGGACCGATCCGATCATTGAAGGCTGGGAAAATCGAGGCGACAAGCCCAAGCGGTACGACCCGTTCTCGACGGGACCGGAAGAGGCGCTTATGCTGCTGCACAAAGACGGTCGACGCTGGAGGGAGATCCGCGGATGAAACTGGTCGAATATGCCGATCGAGATATGATGATGTTGGATCTGGCCGACAAGATTGCGTCGGAGCTGTCTGCGATGCTGGATCATGAAGAGCGGGCGTCTTTGGCCGTGCCGGGTGGCACCTCGCCGGGGCCGGTTTTTGATGCGCTGTCCGCCGTTGATCTGGACTGGGCACGTATTGACGTGATGCTGACGGATGAACGGTGGGTGCCTGAGGATAACCCGCGATCGAACACCGCCCTCCTTAAAAAGCGGTTGCTGGTCGACAAAGCCGGGGCTGCGCGACTGATCCCGCTTTATGGTGGCACAGATGCGCCAGAGGATAGTCTAGAGGTGCTTTCGCGAGCGGTGCAGGCCGCGACGCCGCTGTCTGTTGTGTTGTTGGGCATGGGCGAAGACATGCACACAGCAAGCCTTTTTCCGGGGGCTGATCGCTTGGCTGATGGCTTGTCCGCGCATGCACCTGCCTTGCTGCCCATGCGGGCGCCGGGGGCGGATGAGCCGCGCATCACATTGACAGCGCCGGTCTTAAACGGGGCCATGTCGAAACATTTGTTGATTATGGGGGAGCGGAAACGCGCAGCGCTTGCTGCTGCGATCGACGCAGACGACGCGTTTGATGCGCCTGTCAAAGCCGTGTTGTCAGATATGACCGTGCATTGGGCGGCGTAAACCGGCCCTGCTTCATTTGAGGACGACAATGGATTTTAGTGATTTGAAAGCCTATCGCGCGGCAAATGAGGCGCGTCGCATTGCAGATCTTTTTTCAGATGAAAACCGCGCCGAAGCGTTCTCGACCGAAGCGTTGGGTCTGATGTTGGACTGGTCAAAAACCGCATTGGATGACGAGGGCGTCGACCATTTGATGACCCTCGCCGACAAGGCGCAGGTCGCCGACCGCCGCAAGGATATGTTTTCGGGCAAGAAAATCAATCTTACCGAGGATCGCGCTGTTTTGCATGTTGCGCTCAGAGCCGGGGGCGACACCCGGATCGAGGTTGATGGCGCAGACGTGATCCCTGACGTCCACGAGACGTTGGCGCGGATGCGTAATTTCGCGTCGCGGTTGCGCTCGGGTCAGATCCGCGCGCCGGGGGGCGGCCGGTTCCGAGACGTGGTGAATATCGGTATTGGCGGGTCAGACCTTGGGCCAGCGATGGCGACGCTTGCGCTGTCGCCCTATCATGACGGGCCACGGGTGCATTTTGTTTCAAACGTTGATGGTGCGCAGATCGCGGATGTTCTCGAGGGGCTGAACCCGGCCGAAACACTGGTGATCGTCGCCTCGAAAACCTTCACAACCATTGAGACCATGACCAACGCCGCCACCGCCCGCGACTGGTTGGCGCGCGAGGTTGGGCAAGGGGCTGTTGGGCACCACTTCGCTGCTTTGTCCTCTAATACAGAGAACACCGCCAAATGGGGCATCGCTGGCGAACGGGTGTTCGGCTTTGAAGACTGGGTTGGTGGCCGCTATTCAATGTGGGGACCCATCGGGTTGTCGTTGATGATCGCCATTGGCCCGGATCGGTTTGATCAGATGTTGGCCGGTGCCCGCGCCATGGACGACCATTTCTGCCAAGCCAAGGGCCGCGATAACATGCCGCTGATGCTGGCCCTTGTCGGGATCTGGCATCGCCAAATTTGCGGCTATCCGACCCGTGCAGTATTGCCGTATGAACAACGGCTTGCACGTTTGCCCGCCTATCTTCAGCAGTTGGAGATGGAAAGTAACGGCAAGCGTGTTGCGTTGGACGGGACGCCGCTTGGGGACGTCTCGGGACCTGTGGTCTGGGGTGAGCCCGGCACCAATGGCCAGCACGCGTTCTATCAGCTGATCCATCAGGGCACGGACATCATACCTTGCGAATTCATGGTGGGGGCAGCAGGTCACGAGCCGAAACTGGATCATCAGCATCAGCTTTTGATCGCCAATTGTCTGGCCCAGTCGCAAGCGCTGATGCAAGGCCGGTCGCTTGATGTGGCGCGCCAGATGATGGCCGCCAAAGATTTTGAAGGGGATGAATTGGAGCGGCAAGCCGCTCACCGCGTGTTCCCTGGAAACCGCCCTTCGACCACATTGGTTTATCCCAAACTGACGCCTGAGGTGCTGGGCCAGATCATCGCGCTTTATGAACATCGGGTGTTTGTTGAAGGCGTGATCCTTGGCATCAACTCGTTTGATCAGTGGGGCGTCGAGCTTGGCAAAGAACTGGCCGTGGCATTAGAGCCGGTTGTGTCTGGAAAGACAGATGCCTCTGCGCTTGACGGCTCGACCCGTGCCTTGGTGGCGCATCTACACGCGATGAAGAAAAACCGGACACTGACCTAAGTAACGCGGGCATTGTGCGGCGCGGGCGCTGGGTCAATCACAAATTGCTGGCTCAGGCCGCTGAGGTCTTTCTTCGCCCCATCGAAAGGTGTTCGATCGAGGCATAGACCTGATCGCGGACGGTTGGCGGTTCCATAAGGACCTCATGTTCGCACCCTTCCGCGATCTGAAGTTGGCCATCCGGCCAGCGCGCCATCATCGCATGGATCGGCGCCGTTTCCACGATCCGTTCGTTGGTCCCCAGCCACGTGATGCAGGGCACTTTGGGGATGTCCAAGCCCGCCAGTTCATGCATCTCGGCCAATGCGGCGAACAGCCAGCCGACCGTCGGCCCGCCCAGTGTCAGTTCGGGATGCGCCTTTGCCTGATCCTGCATCATCGCCCACATCTCGGGGTCGGTGGTCAGCATATTGTCTGCAAACCCTTCGGCCAGAACATAGGTCTGACGGACTGTGCCGGGGGACAGGGTCATTTTCCATGGGGATTGGTGCAACGCCCATGAAAGGCCCCATGCAATGGGGCGAATGGCCCGCGACATCACGATCCCCCACATGGGCGCCGAGAAACACGCGCCAACGACATCCAGCCCATTGTGCAAGCCACGCAGGCCGATACAGCCGCCCATCGAGTGGGCCAACATCGTGTAGGGCCGGGGCAGGTCAAGCGCGCCGGCTAAAGCCATCATTTCCGCCAGATCAAGCTGGTATTCGTCGAAATGGTCAATATGGCCCAGCACGCGGTCTTCATCCGGGCGGTCGGCCAGCCCCTGACCCCGCCAGTCGATCGCCAGCGTGTCAAAGCCGCGCTCGGCCAATTCAGCCGCTGTTAGGCCGTATTTTTCGATATATTCGGTGCGGCCGGGAAGCAACAAGACGGTGCCGCGATTGGGCGACGTCTCGTGCCGCGGCCAATGGGCCAAACGCACCCGCACACCATCTGACGCCACGCGCCAAAACGCCCGCCCACCGGGCGGACCTTTTGCAATATGGTGAAACAGGGGTGCGTCTGACATGTTTTTGCTCGCGGATCCGGGTTAACCCAGTGCCGCGCCCAGTTGCATCGCCAGACCCATATTACCGTCAACTGACAGTTTGCCGGTCATAAAGGCCGTGGTCGGGTTTACCGCGCCTGAAAGCATATCCTGAAACACATCGGCATCAGCGGTCAGCGTCACGTCAGCCTCTTCATCGCCCGCGCGCGCGCCGTCACCATCGACCATGATCGCGCCTTCACCGTTCAGCACAAATTTGGCCGTGCCGCCGTCGAAGCCACCTTCGATTTTTTCATTCAGAGCGGTCACTGCCGCGTTGATCACGTCACTCACGTGCTATCCTCCGTTTGTTGCCCGGTGTGGGCGTCATTATCAAAACGATGCTAACGCAGTGCTGACGCGCGCGTAAATCGCTTTTCGCGAAAGTGACGCACCGGAACGCTAACAGGGCGCGAAATTTTGCCGGATGCACGGGTTTGTGTTTGGTTTCGCTACGATCTTGGGCGTAGCATAAGGTATGTCGCGCTTGCTTCTTATCCTCGCCTCGGTTGTGGTCATGGTCTTTTCCATGCCCGTTGCATCATGGTCTGACGTCAATCCAACAGCCGGGGACACACCGCAAGGCGCGGCGCAAACCCCAATAGCAGACGATCTGGATCAATTGTTTGACATGCTGGCCCAAGCGGATGATAGCAATTGGCAAGCGCTAGAGAATGAAATCTGGGACCTCTGGTCGCGGTCCGGATCGGACACGTTCGATCTTTTGCTGGAGCGCGGGCGCAGCGCCATGGAGGCGGGCGACTTTGAAGCGGCAATCGAACACCTGACCGCATTAACAGATCACGCCCCCGAGTTTGCCGAAGGGTGGAACGCGCGCGCGACGGCGTTCTTTTTGTCAGGGCGGTTTGGCTTGTCGGTGAATGACATCGCCCGCGTGCTGACATTGGAACCGCGCCATTTCGGCGCCTTGTCCGGTCTGGGCATCATTCTGGAAGACCTGGGCGACCGCAAAGGGGCGCTGGACGCTTATCGTCATTCGCTTTCTATACATCCCCGAAATCCCCGCGTAAAAGAAGCCGTCCAACGGCTTGAAACTGCCGAAGGGCGGGATATCTGACCGGGTAGGGTGCGCTGGCGTGCCTGCCGGACACGGACGGAAGGGCAGAACATGGTCTCGGACAGCGCGCGGGGTGGCCCGCGGATCACTGCCGTGCTTGGCCCGACCAACACCGGCAAAACCCACTATGCTTTGGATCGGATGCTGGGCTATCGCACGGGCGTCATTGGCTTGCCGCTGCGCCTTTTGGCACGCGAGGTCTATGACAAGCTGGTGGCATTGCGCGGCCCGAACGCGGTGGCTCTGGTCACTGGCGAAGAACGCATCGTACCTGAACGCGCACAATACTGGGTCGCCACTGTCGAAGCGATGCCGTTGGGTCTGGGCTGTGAGTTCGTTGCCATCGATGAAATCCAGCTGTGCGCCGACCCTGAACGCGGCCATGTGTTCACCGACCGATTGCTGCACATGCGCGGCACTCAGGAAACGCTGTTTTTGGGGTCAGACACCATGCGCAGCGCCATCGCGGGCTTGGTGCCAGAGGTGCAGTTCCTGTATCGCGAGCGGTTCTCGGAACTGGTCCATGCCGGGTCGAAAAAGCTCAGCCGGATGCCGGGGCGGTCTGCCATTGTCGGCTTTTCGGTCGACAACCTTTATGCCATTGCCGAACTGATGCGCCGCCAAAAGGGCGGGGTGGCCGTGGTGATGGGCGCGCTCAGTCCACGCACGCGCAATGCGCAGGTCGAGATGTATCAAAACGGCGAAGTGGACTACCTGATCGCCACCGATGCTATCGGCTTGGGGTTGAACCTCGACATCGACCATGTGGCCTTTTCGGCGCTGTCGAAGTTTGACGGAAACCGGATGCGGCAACTGGCACCCAACGAACTGGCGCAGATTGCCGGGCGGGCGGGCCGTTATATGAAACATGGCTCGTTCGGGGTGACGGGCGAAGCTGCGCCCCTGTCAGATGAAATGGCGGATGCGATCACCTCGCATTCCTTCACGCCGATCCGCAAACTGTGCTGGCGAAACGGTGATCTGGCCTTTGGCACTGTGCCGGCACTTATCCGCTCACTCGAGCTGCCGACCACCAACAGTTGGCTGACGCGGGCGCGGGACGCGGATGATGTGGTGGCTCTGAAGTTGCTGGCACAGGATGCCGAAGTCACGGCGCGCGCCACCGATGGGCGGTCGGTCGGTCTTTTGTGGGACACCTGTCGGCTGCCCGATTTTCGCGGCATCAGCCATGCAGAGCACGCCGGACTGGTCACCAGCCTGTTTTGTGACATCCACCAGCACGGGCGGGTCCGTGAAGACTGGTTCGCCCGTCAGGTGAAGCGGATTGACCGAACCGAGGGCGATATCGACACGCTTTCCAAACGCTTGGCTTACATTCGTACTTGGACATATGTGGCGCAGCGTCGCGACTGGTTGGACGATGTTGCCCATTGGCGCGGAGAGACTCGTGCTGTAGAAGATCGCCTGTCGGATGCGTTGCACAGCGCATTGACCAAAAGATTTGTAGATCGCCGTACCTCGGTTTTGTTGCGGCGGTTGAAGCAGAAGGAGAGCCTCGTGGCTGACGTGAATGACAAAGGTGAAGTGATGGTTGAAGGCCAGTTTGTTGGCCGACTGGAGGGGTTCCAGTTCAGTCAGGACACGGCCCAAAGCCCGGAAGAGGCCAAGACCCTTCGTGCGGCCAGCATGAAGGCGCTCGCGCCCGAGTTTCATCTGCGCGCCGACCGGTTCTATAACGCGCCCGATACCGAGCTTGATTTCACCGAACAGGGTGGCCTGATGTGGGGCGAGCTTGCGATCGGCAAGCTGACCAAGGGCGATGAACTTCTGAAGCCGCGCGTGCAAGCGTTTGTCGACGAAGAGGCGGGCGACGACGTGGCCGAGAAAGTTGCGCGCCGTTTGCAGCATTTCATCGACCGTAAAGTTCAGGCATTGTTCGAACCGCTGACCACCATCGAAAAAGACGAAACCCTGACCGGGTTGGCCCGTGGATTTGGCTTCCGCATGATCGAGGCACTGGGGATCCTGCAACGGGACCAGGTGGCACAAGAGGTCAAAGAGCTGGATCAGGACGCCCGCGCCGCGTTGCGCAAACATGGTGTCCGCTTTGGTCAGTTCACGATCTTCATGCCTTTGCTGTTGAAGCCTGCGCCGACGCGTCTGCGTCTGGTGCTGGACAGCTTGTTTAAAGGCCTGTCGGAATTCCCGGAATCGCCACCCCCCGGTTTGGTGACCATCCCTGCGATCGACGGGATTGATCCGACCGCTTATCTGCTGGCAGGTTATCGCCCTGCCGGTGCGCGAGCGATCCGTATCGATATGTTGGAGCGTCTGGCCGACCAGTTACGCACCGAAGACAGTCGCGGCGGCTTTGAGGCCAAGGCCGACATGCTGTCGATCACCGGCATGACGCTTGAGCAGTTTGCCGATTTGATGCAAGGCCTTGGATACAAAGCTGAAAAGGCCGAGCGGGCGAAGGTGAAAGCCCCTGCAGAGGCTGTCGCGGACACCAAGGCGGCTGGCGATCCGCCCGCAGAGACACCTGTTGAGGCCCCCGTTGAGGCCCCGGCAGAAATCCCCGTTGAAGCGCCGGTAGAAACGCCAGCCGAACCTCCTGTCGAGGCACCGGTGGAAGCCCCGACTGAGGCACCAACTGAAGCACCCACCGAGGTTCCCACAGACGCCACAGCCCCCGCATCCGCACCTGACGCCGAAGGCACAGAGGCCCCCGAGATGGAGGTGTTTTACACCTTCACATGGGGCGGTTTCGCGCGGGCGCGAGGCGGTAAACCGCGCGGTGAGCGCACTCAGGGCGACCGCCCTCGTGGCAAGCAAGGTGGCAAACCCGGTGGCAAACAAGGCGGCAAGCCAGGCCGTGGTGGTCCGCGCAAAGGGCCGCGCGACAACAAGCCCAAAAGCTATCAGTCGGGCCCGCGCAAGGAAAAAGCTATTGATCCCGACAACCCTTTCGCCGCCTTGTTGGCTCTGAAGGACAAGAGCTGATTGGCTAAGACCGACAAAACGGGCGGCAGTAATGCCGCCCCTTTGAATGGCCCGCACGATCAGAAAATGCGCGCTGACAAGTGGCTCTGGCACGCGCGGTTCTTCAAGACACGCGGATTGGCGACCAAGCTGATCGCGGCAGGTCATTTGCGGGTGAACAGCGACAAGGTGTCGAAACCATCTTTCGGTATCGGGGCCGGGGACGTGCTGACCTTCCCGCAAGGGCGCGCGGTGCGGGTTGTCCGAATTATGCAGCTGTCGACTCGGCGGGGTCCGGCGTCAGAAGCACAAATGCTTTACGACGACCTTGATCCACCGGATGTGGGTGAGAAATCCGTTCCTGATTCTGTGGCGCCCGCCTCAAAACATGACCGCAAAGGTCGCCCGACGAAGAAAGATCGCCGCAGCTTACTGCTTTCGCGCAGGGGATGCCTTGATTGATCGCTCTGCCTGCAATATTGGGGGCGGTGAGCCAAAGTGAGGTGCCAACATGACCTATGTTGTCTTAGACAATTGTATTGCCTGTAAATACACCGACTGCGTCGAGGTATGCCCCGTAGACTGCTTCTACGAAGGCGAGAATATGCTGGTGATTCACCCGGATGAATGCATCGACTGTGGCGTATGCGAACCAGAATGCCCCGCGGATGCGATCCGTGCAGATACCGAGCCGGGAACCGAAAGTTGGGTTGAGTTCAATCGCAAGTATTCCGAACTTTGGCCGGTGATCATCGAGCGGAAAGACCCGATGCCCGACGCGGAGGAGCGTGATGGGGAAGAGGGAAAAATGCAAAAATACTTCTCGGAAGCGCCTGCAGAACAGTGATTCGAATACGGATCAAAAAGCCTGTCTTTTTCACCGTATTTGACCGGCAGTCAGTCCGTTAAGCGTTAGAAATAAAAACAGAAATCCTGACCACCGCGTCGCCGCGCTTTCGTGTGGTCGTTTTTTGTGCTATGATGTCCGTGAATTTGTTGGGGCGAGCAACACCGAAAATTGGTGAAATGATCCAAAAGATGACAGTCAACCGACGGGTATTAGCGTGCCCTGCGGGTTTTTTGTCGGTCGGTCAGTAGGCATAGCCCTAACAAACAAAATTAACAGTTACGCGAAGGATGCGTCGTATGACCAAGAAAAAGCTGGATTTCCGCCCGAATGAGTTTGTCGTCTATCCCGCCCATGGGGTCGGCAAAATCGTCTCGATCGAGGAACAGGAAGTCGCCGGAATATCGCTGGAGCTTTTCGTTATTGCGTTCGAAAAAGACAAAATGACCCTGCGGGTTCCAACCCACAAGGCGACCGAAGTGGGCATGCGCAATCTGGCCAGCGCTGACGAGGTGGCCGATGCGATGAAAACCATGAAGGGCAAGGCGCGGGTCAAACGCGCCATGTGGTCGCGCCGTGCACAGGAGTATGAGCAAAAGATCAACTCTGGTGACCTGATTGCGATTGCAGAGGTTGTGCGCGACCTGCACCGGACCGACGATCAACGCGAGCAAAGCTATTCGGAACGTCAGCTTTATGAAGCTGCGTTGGAGCGTCTGACACGCGAAGTCGCGGCTGTTGGTGGCGGTGATGAACTGGCCGCACAGAAGAAAATCGGTGACGTGCTGCAATCGCGGGCGCCGGCTGCTGCCTAAACCTAACATTTAAAAGATTATACCGCCGTTCGGATCATCTGGGCGGCGGTTTTCTTTTGGCTTAAGTCAGCAAAGCCGCAAAGACCGCCAGCGCGGCGATTTCGGCCACTTGCTGGCTTGCGCCTAGAATGTCGCCGGTTTGGCCGCCGATCTTGGATTGTGCCAGCCCTGCAAGGATCACCACGGCCAGACCGGTCCACAGAAGCAGAGCGAGAACCGCATAGGGCGTCAGGATCAAAGCAATCGCCCCCGCACTCGCCAGTGCCAACCACGCGGTCTGGGACGGAACGCGTCCAACCGATTGTGATAACCCGGCTTGGCGCGCGTTTTGCATGACAGACATCAACGCAACCATCGGCGCGCGGCTGATCACGCCGGTCACCAACAGCGCCCAAAACGCGCCGTCGCCGGGCAGGATCGCGGCGAGCAGTGCGGCGCGTAGCAGCAAGGACAGCACCAGCGCGATCACCCCAAAAGCGCCGATGTGGCTGTCTTTCATGATCTCCAGCCGACGCGCCGGGGTCATCCCACCCCACAGCCCATCTGCGGTGTCGGCCAAGCCGTCCTCGTGCATCGCGCCGGTGATCATCACCTGCGCCACCAGCGCGAGCCCGGCTGCGCCAAGGGTGGGGACGCCAAGGCGAAGCGCAACAAAGCCGAAGATGGCGCTCAAACCCGCGGGAATCAGACCGACCAAAGGCCACGCCCAGGCGGATCGCGCACCGCGACGCTGCGCCTGATCGGCATCCAACCGGATCGGCAGCCGGGTCAGCAATCCAAGGGCGGCAGGAATATCCGTGACCGTCGCCAAGGCAATGCTGTCGGTGGCCTGAGTGTCGTCTTTGGTCATATTTAGTCTTTTGCGGTCTGGTTGTGTCCCAAGGCCATGGGTAAAGAGGGTGGCAACGGGAATCAATCGGGAACGACGCCATGACCACGACGCCATTTACCACGCTTGCCACGTTCGCAGCTTTGCTTGCGGATGCGCGCGGACCCGATGCGGAGGCCCGTGCCGCCGCTGAGGATCGCAATGGCCAGCTGACCAAACCCCCCGGCGCACTGGGACGGCTTGAAGATCTGGCGATCTGGTATGGCAGTTGGCGCGGGACAGGACGCCCGACAATCAGCGCGCCGCAGGTCATTATTTTTGCAGGCAATCACGGCGTTACTGCGCAGGGCGTTTCGGCTTTTCCCGCAGAAGTCACAGAACAGATGGTGATGAACTTTCAGCATGGGGGCGCGGCGATCAACCAACTGTCCAAGACCTTCGGGGCCAAGATGGACGTGCACGCTTTGTCATTGGACACGCCAACCGCCGATTTCACCCAAGGCCCGGCGATGAGCGAGGACGAGGTGATCGACGCGCTGCGGGCGGGCTGGAACGCTGTGGACCCGGAAACTGACCTGCTGGTCACGGGCGAGATGGGCATCGGCAACACGACCTCAGCCGCCGCCATCGCACACGCGCTGTTTGGCGGCGATGCGGCAGATTGGGTTGGGCGCGGCACCGGCGTGGATGATGCGGGTGTTGCCCTGAAAGCGCGCGTGGTGGCCGAAGGTCTGGCCAGGAACCCCTCAGCCAAGGGCAATGGAGCCGAGGCGCTGCGCTGTCTAGGCGGGCGCGAGCTGGCCGGGATGGGTGGCGCGATTGCGCGGGCCCGTGTTGAGGGCATCCCGGTCATTATTGATGGGTTTATTTGTTCTGCCGCTGCCGCGTGTCTTCAAGCGATGTCACCGAGCGCATTGGACCACGCTGTTGCGGGCCACAACTCGGCCGAAGCTGGTCACGAACGTGTTTTGGAGGCATTGGGGATGCAGCCGCTTCTGTCGCTGGGAATGCGTTTGGGGGAAGGCTCGGGGGCGGCGCTGGCCATCGGCATTTTACAAGGCGCGGTGGCGTGCCATTCCGGTATGGCCACCTTTGCCGAGGCGGGCGTGTCGGACGCGTAAGCCGAGCCGTTTTTCCTGTTCAGGTCACCCGTGGTCGGTCGGCAGCGGCGCATCCTGTTTGACCTGATCCAGAACGATCTGGCTTTGCACCCGCGCGACTGACGGATGCGGCAGCAAAACCTCGTGAATCAGAACGTTAAGCGCGCCAAGGTCGCTGCAATAAACGCGCATCAGGTAATCTGAATTGCCCGTCAGGGTCCAAACCGACGTGATTTCGCTGCGCAACTTGACCAGCCGCAGAAAAGAACGTGCGGACTCCGGCGACTGGCTTTCCATCTGCACCTGCATGAACGCTTGCACGTGCAGTCCAATGCGCGCTGGGTCCAGCCGCGCGGCATAGGCGTGAATATAGCCCTGATCCTCAAGCCGTTGTCGTCTGCGTCCCGCCTGACTGGCCGACAGGTTCAGTGTCTCGCTCAATTCCTGCGCAGTCATCTGTGCGTTCTGTTGCAACGCTTTAAGCAGATTCCGATCTATCTCGTCCATATGCGTATATCCCGCAGAAAACTATGCTTCATGCGCAAAGCGCGCGAAATCTTCGGTTAACTATGCAATCAATGCGCAGTTTTTTCAATCGAAATGCAGGATACTCGTTTCCTAACACGTGAACAAACAGGAGTGAGCCACATGGGTCCGTTTCCACATGATGCCCCGCGCGCTGAAATCAGCGAAAAGAACCCCGCCGGTACGGACGGGTTTGAGTTTGTCGAATTTGCCCATCCGGAACCGCAAGAGCTGCGCGACCTGTTTGCCAAGATGGGATTTGAACACACCGCCAACCACAAGTCCCGGACAATCGAGCTTTGGCAGCAAGGCGATGTGAGCTATCTGATCAACATCCAACCCGGCAGCCACGCGGCGGACTTCATCGCCGAACACGGCCCCTGCGCGCCCTCTATGGGCTGGCGCGTGGTCGACGCGCAGCATGCGTTTGATCATGCGGTGAAGATGGGAGCCAAGCCATACGAGGGCGACGGGAAAGCCATGGACGTTCCGGCGATCTACGGCATTGGCGGGTCGCTGATCTATTTCATCGACCAGTATTTCGATACCAGCGCCTATAATGACGAATTTGACTGGATTTCAAACGCGCACCCGAAAGGGGTTGGGTTCTACTATCTCGATCACCTGACGCATAACGTGTTCAAGGGCAACATGGATGTGTGGTTCAGGTTCTATGGCGATCTGTTCAACTTCGAAGAAATCCGCTTCTTTGATATCCAGGGCAAGCATAGTGGGCTGTTTAGCCGTGCGTTGACCTCGGCTTGCGGTAAAATCCGCATCCCGATCAATGAGGATCGTGGCGAGAAAGGCCAGATCGTCGCCTATCTTGAGAAATACAAAGGCGAAGGCATTCAGCATATCGCCGTCGGCACCGAGGACATTTATGGCTCGGTCGACGAGATTGCGCGCCGTGGGTTGAAGTTTATGCCCGGCCCGAATGAGACGTATTACGATCAGTCCTACGACCGGGTGACCGGCCACGAAGAACCCAAAGACGAGATGATGAAGCACGGCATTCTGATCGACGGAGAGGGTGTTGTCGGAGGTGGCGAAACACGCATCCTGCTGCAAATCTTCTCAAAAACCGTGATTGGGCCGATCTTCTTCGAGTTTATTCAGCGCAAAGGTGATGATGGCTTCGGTGAAGGCAATTTCAAAGCCTTGTTTGAAAGCATCGAACGCGAGCAGATTGAAAAAGGAGAG
This sequence comes from Aliiroseovarius sp. M344, assembly GCF_025140835.1. Classification (NCBI taxonomy): domain Bacteria; kingdom Pseudomonadati; phylum Pseudomonadota; class Alphaproteobacteria; order Rhodobacterales; family Paracoccaceae; genus Aliiroseovarius; species Aliiroseovarius sp. M344. The sequence goes on along the minus strand of NZ_CP081153.1, from coordinate 1,850,785 downwards.
TTGGGCGACGTCGCCTGACTTGTTGCTGCCCGCAACGACCTGACTAACAGAAAACGATGCGCCCGGCGGTCAAACTGCCGGGCGTTTTCTTTTTCTTAGCTGAACGGAAGAACTTCTAAAGTGATGGTGCGCGAACCCTTCTTGTAGACCAGTGCCGATGCCGAGATCGACAGCACTTTGCCACCATCCAACCGGCTGCCCGCGCCGACTTTCACATACCGCCCCGAAGACAGGCGAACCAGCGCGCGGCGCGACGAAGCCGAGCCGTAGATCCCAATCAGGCTGACCTTGCGCAGGTTGATCGCGTTTTTGATGGTGGCCTGTTTTGCAACCGAAGCGCGGGTTGGGATGCTGGGCGTTACACTTTGCTGTGGAGAGGCCGCGGCGACCGCAACTGACCCATCGGATGCATCGGCACGTGCTTCATTGGTCCGAGCGACAATCTTGTTGAAACCGGATGGGCGGTGGCGCGGCTCGATCGAGGATGCAATCGCCAGTTTGGTTGGGTCGATAATGGCCGCTGTTGACGGGTTCCCTGCCACATCGTTGTCCTCAGCGGCGGCATCCAATGCAGCAACGATGGCTGCGGCCTGTGCAGCGGCGCGCGGTGTGGTCGGGCGCACGCGGGGGCGTAGTCCAGCAAGCTCGGTTCGGGTTCGCCCGCCAAGCTGTAGCCGTTCATTGCCCTCGATCAGACCTTCTGGGCGCGCGCGCGGGCGAATTTGGGGCAGGGTCGGTGCGGCGTCGACGGTGTCTTGTTCCACCACCTCTGGGATTTCACTGCCAGGGCGCGGGGCTGGCACCACAGTCGGCTTGCCAGCGATGACCAGAACGCCATCCGGGGTCAGTGCGCCTTCTGGCGTGGCCACGACCAGTCCATTGCTGTCCAGCGCAAACGTCGTGCCAAGCGGCGGTGGCGCAGCGGTATTGAGCCCGTTGGCGGCGCTGAGAGTAAGGTCTGGCTTTGGCAGGGCGACCGCGTCCTGCGCGCCGGTCGTCGGGTCGATAGAGGCGATATAAAGGTCGTCGAGATCATTGGTCTGAGGGTCGCTCAACGGTTCGGGCGCGCGCTGCCAGATGCCGGTGGCCGCATAGCGGGCCTGTGCGGCTTCGGGGGTCATAGGATCGCCGGCATTGTTCAGCTGTGGCGCGGTGTCCGCCATATCCGCAAGGTCCGCATCGAGGGTATCCAGTTCGCTTTCGTCCGCAACTTCTTCGGGATCGGCAGAAATGGCAGCTTCGAACTGGTCTTCGCGCTGAGGAAACAGCCACGCAGTGCTGTCGGTCAGAAAAAACAATGACCAGATTGCGACAACCGCCATCAGAAGCAGCAGTCCTAGTACAAGGAATAAGCCGAGATATTTCGGTTTGCCGCCAATCTGTTGCGGACGACGGGCCCCGAAAACAGTCATCGTTTCGGCCTCTCGGGCGCGTGGCGACGGTGTTTTGGGCGATCTGTGCGGCCGATCCCCTTTGGTCAGTTTTGGCGGTGGGGCAATGGCCGTGTCCGCTGCGTCATGCTCGCCTGCGGCCGGCCGTTTGCGAAGTATCGGGATCTTGACTTTCGTCCGGGCCTCGCTGGGTTGATCTGCCTTTTCGCGACGGCGCTCTTCGATTTTCTTTGCGGCCTTGCGCCCGAGTTTGCCCGCGGCATCGGCGGCAGAGGCCAGCCCGGCTGCGCCTTTTCGGGCCGCAACCGATAGTTTTTCGTTACTTTTTCTATCTCTGGGTGGGGCGCTGGGTTTTACCTCGGGGCCAGCGGTTTTGGGCGCAGGTTCACCACCGAAAGCGATCGGCGCAGTGACGGGTACGTGCACGGGTTCTGGTGGCGCGGACTTTTCAGCGGCTTTGGGTGCTTCGGGTGGCGGCGCGGTGGGGGCTTTTCCATCCGCAGCTTCGCGATCAACGCCGAATGACAGGCGCGGCTTGATGTCGATTTCAACGGGATCTGGGTCGTCGTCAGCGGGCGTAGCGGTCGGATCGTCAACGCGGCGGGACGAGAAGGTTGGTGCCGCAGGTGCGGACGGGGGCTCTGAGACCAAAGCAGGCGGCGGCGGCACAATCCCGGAAATTTTTTCGTCTTCGGCTGTGGCTGGTGCCGTCGCCGTTTTGTCATCGTCAGTGCCGGTCGCCGATCTGTCCGCGACTGGCGTTGGCGAGGGTTGTGTGGCTGGCGCCGGTTCTGGCTTCAGCGCAGGCGCTGGTTCTTCCGCAGGCGACGACAATTCGATAGGCGTTGGCTTTGGCGTCGTCAAAGCAGCCGGCACATCCTGCTGCGTCGCTGGCATGTCCGAAGCCGCTTTGGTCGCATGTGGCGCCGCTGGTGTGTCTGGGGTTGGTGGAAACGGTGCAAGCTCGGGCAGGGCGCGCGTGTCTGTGGCACCTTTCTGCGGCGGGCTCACCGGTGTGTCGTCATCGGCAGGGTCAGGTCTTGATGGCTTCCCTTGGGAAATCGTACCCAGCATGTCGGGAACGGATGCGTCGTCACGTAAAACGGTTGCCCCGGCGGTCACGGCGTTGCTTTGGACCGGGCCAAAGAACGCTTCGCCAGAGAAGCTGCCCGAAGGGCGCGCCACAAAGCTGATCGGGTTCAGGTTATGATCGTTGGCGAAGGCTTCGGCTTCTTCCAGTGTCTCACGCGCGACCACGGCCACATGAACCATGCCGTCTTCCACGGGGTCGGCACGCCAGTCAAAGACCAGATCTTCGACGTTGTAAGGCGTCAGCCCCTCAAGCCCTTCACGAATCCGCGCCTCGCGGGTCACGTCATCTGGGCCGGGTGCCGTAACGCTGGTGAAAAGCAGTTGAGAGCCGGGGATGATCAGCTTGCACGAAAACCCGCCGCTTTCGAGATCAGCGGCCTTTCGGCGCAACAGGTCAAGCCCGCTTGCAAGGTCTGGATGATCCAAAGACACTTCGCCCACCAGTGCCCATCCACCCTTACCACGGTGGACAAGACCGATGCCGTCATGGCTAAGATCAAGCGCAAAATTGGGCTTCATGCCGTCTGTCGTCCTGTAATGACCCCTCCCGGGAAAATTCCGGGCCCCCTAAAGCATACGAATACAGCCCACTGGCTGGACGCACCTCTTTGAAACTACAGCAGGATTTCGCTCATGAAAAGGGGCGATGGGATACGACCTTGTGTCCGGCAAAGATCGGCGCAGAGTGTCCAAAACAGGAGACTAACATGCGGAAAACGATTGCGATTTTTGGATTTCTGATGGCGCTTTCATCCCCCGTTTTGGCGGATGGTGATATGGATGCGCGACTGTCGGTCACGGGGCATGGCATATCTCAGGTGGAACCGGATATGGCTCGGATCAGCCTTGGCGTGACAAAAGACGCGGTCGAGGCCGGGGCTGCGCTTGATGAGGTGGCAAGTATTGCACAGTCTATTTTTGCTCGCCTTGCCGAGGTGGGGATCGAGCCGCGCGACATGCAAAGCTCTCAGGTGAACCTGTCGCCGCAGTATGACTATAACCGCAATTCAGAGGGTCCAGCAAAGCTGACAGGGTTTATTGCCAGCACGATGGTTACGGTGCGTGTGCGCGACCTCAGCCAGCTTGGTCCGATCATGTCGGCGGTCACAGCTGATGGCGCTAACCAATTGAATGGATTGCAGTTTGACCTGCAAGATCGCCAGCCTGCCGAAGATGAGGCGCGTGCCAATGCGGTGAAGGACGCGATGGCACGGGCAAATGTGCTGGCCGAGGCCGCCGGGGTGACGCTGGGGTCGATCGTTTCGATCCAAGAAGGCGGCGGCAACGTGCCTGCGCCTGCCTATGGTCGCATGGCGATGGAGGCCGTTCAGTCGGACATGCCCGTCGCGGCAGGCGAGCTTGAGATAGGATCGAGTGTGACCATGGTGTTTGAATTGGGTGAAGAGTAGCCTTCAAGTCCTTCAAAACAATAAAAAGGCCGCCTAAATGGCGGCCTTTCTTTTTTTGGCAGTGATCACGGTCAGGCGGTCGCTTTTGCCAGTGCCTGATCCAGATCGGCGATGATGTCCGCGGCATCCTCGGTTCCGATTGAAATCCGGACCACGTTGGGGGCGGCACCGGCTGCGATCTGCTGCTCTTCCGACAATTGCCGGTGGGTGGTTGAAGCCGAGTGGATGATCAGCGAGCGCGTGTCACCAAGGTTCGCAACGTGGCTGAACAGCTCCAGACTATCCACCAGCTTGACACAAGCGTCATAGCCGCCTTTGACCGCGACGGTGAACAGGGCTCCGGCGCCTTTCGGGCAAACAGTCGCCATGCGCGATTTATAGGGCGAGCTGTCCAGGCCGGCATAGGTCACCGCATCGACACGCGGGTCGGCCTCAAGCCAATTGGCAACTTTTTCGGCGTTGGCGACGTGTTTTTCCATCCGCAGCGACAGGGTTTCGATGCCCATAAGCGTATAATGCGCGGCTTGCGGGTTCATGGTCATGCCCAGATCGCGCAGGCCAATTGCGATCCCATGGAAGGTGAACGCCATTGGGCCAAGCGCTGCACCGAAGGTCAGACCGTGATAGGCAGGCTCGGGTTGGCTGAGCGACGGGAATTTGTCGGATGCCATCCAGTCGAACTTACCGGAATCGACCACACAGCCACCCATAACCGTGCCATTGCCGGTCAGGTATTTGGTGGTTGAATGCACAACCAAGGTGGCACCAAGAGAGATCGGGTTGCACAAGTAAGGCGTGGCCGAGGTGTTGTCGACGATCAGCGGCACGCCCGCTTTGTCAGAAATCGCAGCAATCGCTGGAATGTCAGTGATATAGCCACCGGGGTTTGCGATGGATTCGCAGAACACGGCACGGGTGTTGTCGTCGATGGCAGCGGCCACGGCGGCCTCGTCATCGAAATCAACGAACTTGGTTTCCCAGCCAAAACGTTTGATGGTCAGGCTCAGTTGGGTGATTGAACCGCCATAGAGCCGGGTCGAGGCGACGACATTCTTGCCCGGACCCATCAGCGGGAACAGTGCCATGATCTGGGCCGCGTGACCCGAAGAACAGCAAACAGCACCTGCGCCACCTTCAAGCGCGGCGATGCGGTTTTGCAGCGCGGCCACAGTCGGATTGGTCAGGCGCGAATAAATAAAGCCCACTTCTTCCAGATTGAAGAGCCGCGCGGCGTGCTCGGCATCTTTGAACACGTAAGCCGTGGTTTGGTAAATCGGCACCTGACGGGCGCCGGTGGCCGGGTCAGGCTCGGTCCCTGCATGGATTTGCAGCGTGTCAAAGCCCAGTTGGCGGTCGTCGGACATGGTTGTCTCCCTCGTTTTTGTTGCGCGCAGGCTAGGCGAAAGGGCGCAGCGCATCAACGGGAGTTGCATTGCGGGTGTGATAGGCGTGCGGAGATTGGAACTACGTTTGATCCGGGCCAGTCTGCTGGTCTTTTTTCCGCCCTCTGATAAAGTTTTCAGAACCTTGTTCCGGAGCACGCTATGCTGACCCCATTTCATCTTGCCATCAACGTGACCGATTTGGACGCCGCGCGTGCTTTCTATGGCGATTTGTTGGGGTGTGCGGAGGGGAGATCAACAAACTCATGGGTGGATTTCAACTTCTTCGGTCATCAGTTAAGCCTGCATCTTGGCCAGCCGTTTGAAACAGCGCGCACCGGAAAAGTCGGGGCGCATATGGTGGCGATGCCGCATTTTGGTGTAGTGCTTGGCTTTGATGACTGGCGCGCGCTGGCCGACCGGCTTGAGGCACATGGCACCGCGTGGATCATTCCGCCCACGGTTCGGTTTGAAGGTAAACCCGGTGAACAATGGACGATGTTTTTTCACGATCCGTCCGGCAATCCGATCGAATTTAAAGGGTTTAGGGATCTGGCGCAGGTGTTTGCGGGCTAGTTTGGGCAAAATCGCGGCGACGCCGCCTCTCAAGATACGCTGATTTCCACCGAAAAAGTGCCTTGCAAGAAAAACCCTTGTATTTCTAACGAATGAGCCCCATGTAACGCCTGCGACGTTACCACTATCGACTACACTGCTCCTAAAGGCTCAGTCTCTCGATCTTGTACTGACTTTGCCGACCTGCCGCATAACGTGGGCAGACTAACTAGGAGAAATACGATGGCTACTGGAACCGTCAAATGGTTTAACGCAACTAAAGGCTTTGGCTTCATTGCACCCGAAAGCGGCGGCAAAGACGTGTTTGTACACATCTCTGCTGTTGAGCGTGCTGGTCTGACCGGCCTTGCAGACGACCAGAAAGTGACTTTCGACATCGAGCCCGGCCGTGACGGCCGTGAAAGCGCGTCGAACATCGCTCTGGCGTAAGGTTTTACAACCTTTAAGGTCGAAGCTTACTTCGATCTTAGAAGGCGCATCGGAAACGATGCGCCTTTTTCTTTTGCGCGCGCGATGCCGCATCACCGCATCCAGAACCCTTCACGCTTGATCTGGTTGCGGATCTTTTGCTCGCGTCGGGGCAGGGCGTCGCGGTCAAACAGCGCGCGAACCTTCTGGCCACGCCCCTGAAAAATCATCCGCTTCATCGGATCATATTCTTTCAGGACTTTCTTTATTTTGTTGGGGGCTGCGGCGGTTTCGATGGTGTCGATAACACTGTCGTCTTCGCGGGCATAAGCCAGCGGCAGGATGCGCCAATGACAGGTCACGTCGCCATCCAGCCCGTCCAACTCTGTGCCCGGACGCCCCCCGCCAAAGCTTGAAATCACAAGCGGCAATGCGATCTGGTCGAGCCACGGAAACAGCTCCTGACAGACCAGCGTGTCCGGCCGGTCGTCGCGGATCGCCAGAGCGTAATCCAGAAACCTTTGGCCAAACGTGCGGGGACAGGTGCCAAAAAACCAGCCTGCGTTGAAATACATATAGCGTTGCCAGTATTCGTCAGGATGGCTCAGATCCAGCGACGCGTCGTAGTCGAGGCCAAATTTGTCATAAAGGGATTTCCAGGTCTCGCCGTAGCCCGGACCATAGAGTTCCACCTTGGGCCATGTCCCTTCACGTTTCATCGAGGCGGAAGGTCGATCAAAGTCAAACGCAACCTCGGACAGTTTTCCGGTGATCACCGTGTCGGTATCGAAGAACACAAACGGCTCACCTTCCGGCATGGCTAGCAACGCTTCGATTTTGTTGCCATTGGGGTAGTCGTGACCGAAATGGCGGTTTTCAAACGATACAATCTCGGCACCTAACGCTTCCAGGGCCTCGCGAATATGCGGCTTGATGCGGGGATCGTTCGGCCAGCGGTCCGAGGGTTGGGGTTCCGCGATGATCAACCGGCCGCCGAAATCTGGATCCGACTGGCGCAGAGTGGCCGCGAATAAGAGTGCCTCGTAAGACAATCTGCCGGCTTGTGCGACAATAAGGATGTTGAAATCGGGGCGCGACTTCGCCGTTTTCCGTCCGGTTTTGGCCATCAGTGGTTTGCCTGCTCTTCTTATTTTGATCAGTATAGTCAGGAAGCGGTCGAGTCTGAAAGCGTTTCAACCGCTAGACCTTTGCGGGGTTTGGTGTATCTTGTCCACAGATCGACCCAGCCTATTGTAAAGTTTGGTTTATCGAGTTTGGCTTGAAGGAGCTGAGGATGTATAGAACAGCGATTGCTACTGTCTTGATGATGAGTTTGACGCCGCCCGCACTGGCGCAAAATTTCACGACAGCCGACGAAGTGCGCCCCATTCTGGATGCGACAAAAGGAAGTTGGGTCGCGGTCCGCGAATATGATGGCAAAGACCTTCTGTACTTCACGCATTTGCTGGCGTGGCGCTGCGGTCTGGCTCAGATCCACTATTCGCTCAATGGCGAAGCGGAACAGCAGTATGACGCCGAACCCTGCTACGAGGATGAAGCGCAACCCAATGCGATAAAGGTCGTGGACAAACTTCCTTATCTGGAGTTCGGCCTGAATTCGATTGAGATGGTGACTGTTCGGCTTGTGTTTGATGACGGTGCCGAAGCGACGACAAGCTATGAGCGCGCGCAGATCATGACACCCTGACCCCGTTGGGCGCGCGAAGGGTGGAGTTGCGAACTAATTCGACCCGTCGAAACCGCCAAACTGACCGGCATGAAAGGTCAATGGCTTGCCGTCATTGGCGGCCACCCGTTGCACCCGACCGATAACGATTGAATGATCGCCGCCATCGACCACCTTTTCGGTCGTGCAGTCAAAGCGCGCAAGACACGGATCGATGACCGGTACGCCATGGAAATCCTCACGACAGCTCAGTTCGGAAAAATCTTCGCCTTGGCGGGCAAAATTTCGGGCGACCTCGACCTGATCATCACACAGCAGATGGACGGCGAAATGTTCGGCTTCGACGAAGGCGTCGTGGCGGGCGGACACTTTGGCCGGGCACCATAAAATCAGAGGCGGATCTAATGAGACTGAGGTGAAGCTGTTCACGGTCATTGCCAATGGCCCGCGCGGCGTCTTGGTGGTGACAAGCGTCACGCCGGTGGTGAACAGCCCAAGGGCTGCGCGGAATGCGCCTGCGTGATCCGGGCTTGGCGTGAAATCGGTCATGACCCTGCGGTTTCCTGTCATCCTTTATCGCCGATTGCAGACAACCGGGTCGTTTCAGGGGCGGACCCTAACTTGCAGACCGGAAAGTGAAAAGAGCGAATGCAGGTGAGAAAAGTTGTCTTGGCGATTTTCCTATTGCCCGGGGGTCATTCAGCGACCGCGAAGCCCGAAATCAGCTGTCGCAGGCCAAATGCCGCGCCGGCGATGATCGCAAGGAAGGTGACCGGTGCGCCGTAATACAGGATTGCGAAAGCTGAAAGGCCTTGCCCGATCGAACAGCCAAAGGCAATCACAGCCCCCAGCCCCATGATTGCAGCGCCGCCCATCTGGCGCTTCAGCTCGCGCGGGTCCTCGCAGGCTTCCCAGCGAAAGTGGCCCTTGAACAGGCTGCCAATAAAGGCCCCGGCCAACACGCCGGCCACGCTGCCCACACCGAAATTCAGCGCCGAGCCGGATGAGGTCATGAGGTAAATCATCGTGTCGCCCAATGGCGCAGAATAGGTGTGGCTTTCCACGGGGATTGCCGAGAACCCGTTGGCGAAGACCCATGCCGTGCCACCCCAGCCGATCACCACCGCAAACCCGGCGATGGTGGCCCAGAATACCTCGGTTGGGGCTTGGCGCATCTCTTTGCTTGAGAACATGGCAAGGGTCAGGATCACGCCGATTAAAATCCCAATGGTGGGCGCTGTCAGGCCCAGCATGTCCGCCAGTTTTACCGAGATTGAGGGCAGGGCGGTTGGGTCGGCGGGCGTTTCCGGGAAGGCCAAGATACGCAGTTGCGCAAGCGGACCCGAAATCGCGACATAAGCTGCAAGACCCATAACGACGACGATCACGAAGGCGCGCAGGTCGCCGCCGCCAAGTCGCGCCAACGCGCCAAACCCGCAATTTCCCGACAAGGCCATGCCATAGCCAAACAGCAGTCCACCAACGATCGATGCTAAAGGGTTCCAGCCCAGACGGAGATATATCGCCTCTTCTGTCGGCAGCATCCCGGCACCGATCAACAAATGGGTGCCGATCATAGCGACGCCGATGGCAATGCCCCACATGCGCAGCCGCAGGGATGAACCCGCATAAAGGGCGTCTTCGATTGCGCCTAAGGTGCAAAACCGGCCAAGCCGCGCGGACAACCCCAGAAGCACGCCGCCAACAAGCCCGATCAAAGCCGTTAGATTTGCGTCACTGATCCAGTCGAACATGGGTGAATGCTCCTGTCTCTTGGCGCGACACCGAAAGGCACGAGCGATGCGGTTCGTGTCCAATATCGCTGTGGTCTAGTCCCGGCGGTCGCTGTGCGATGCGCAAGCGTCTGCGTGGCGGCACTGGGTAAAGTAGTCTATTCGGCTGCTTTTTGGATGTCCGCAGGCTCGCCCACAGAACAAAACAACTCGTAGATCACTTCGAGTATCCGCCGAGGGCGTTCATCGGTCAAAGAATAAAAGATAGTCTTGCCTTCACGGCGCGGCGTCACCAGCCCCTCCAGACGCAGGCGCGCAAGCTGTTGTGAAACAGCCGCCTGACGGGCGTGCAAAAGATTTTCCAGCTCGGTCACGGATTTCTCGCCGGTGACCAGATGGCACAGGATCATCAATCGCCCTTCGTGGCTGATCGCCTTCAGAAGGGTCGAGGCGTCACAGGCGCTGGTCATCATCTTGTCGAGCTCGTCGCTCGTCATATCCTCGCGGATGACAGGCAATGCCATGGTCGGTTCCTTTTCTTTGATACCGCTATCTGCAAGTCTTATAGACGCATCGTGTTTATTGCAATCTTGACGCAGGAACAGCCGATATACCAATCGCAGTTGAGCATATAGGGCAACAGGTGATCAGTTGGTAACCTGTTCCGCTGCTGGCAGAGTGCTGGTGTCGGGTGTTGTTGGGGCCAGATAGTTTGTCTTTTCTGTCAACATTTGCTCAAGCAAGCCCCAGAAGAAATCTTCGCCCGGATAGCCTTGCAGGCGGGCGACCTCGATCCCGTTTTCGATCAACAGGAATGTCGGCGTGAAGGTCACAGGTCGGTCCAATGCAAAACCCAGTTCAGCCGGATCGCTGTTGCGACGAAGTTCATGCAGCTGCACTTTGCGCAGCGGCGCAAACTGGCCCTCCGGTGTCTTCGGATAGATCGCACCCAGTTCGCGCTCCCACTTGGCGCACCATGGGCAGCCCGGCTCTTCGACCATCACCAATTCGGCAGCGGACGCAGTGGTTGCGAATAACCCCAGAAAGAAAGCTGCCAAGACGGCACGCAATAGCGACATGATGTATTCCGACAGGGTAAATGGTTGACCTAGTTTCCATAGAACACTTAATTTGAATATGTACTGATTTCAAGGAACGCCGATGCTCGACATCTCTTTTGCAGGCGCTGCGCTCGCGGGCCTCCTGTCTTTCTTCACGCCCTGCATCCTGCCGATGGTCCCTTTCTACCTGTGCTATATGGCCGGTATCTCGATGAACGAACTGACGGGCGAGGGGCGGATCAGCCAAGGGGCACAGCGCCGCCTTGTGGTGTCGGCGGTCGCTTTTGCGTTTGGTGTGACGACAATTTTCATTCTGCTCGGCCTTGGGGCAACGGCGTTGGGGTCTGCCTTCGCGCGGTACAAAGAGACACTCAGTTATCTAGGGGCGGCGATTCTGCTGGCCTTCGGGCTGCATTTCCTTGGCATTGTGAAAATACCCTTCCTGTATCGTGAGGCGCGGCTGGAAAGTAAGGCCGCGCCCAGCACAATCATGGGGGCCTATCTGATGGGGCTCGCGTTTGGGTTTGGCTGGACACCTTGCGTCGGGCCGGCCTTGGCGTCGATTCTCATGATCGCCTCCGGCATGGGGGATCTGTCGCGCGGTGCGCTTTTGCTGGCGGTCTATGGCTTGGCGATGACCACCCCATTCGTGATTGCGGCCCTGTTTGCGCGACCGTTTCTGGCCTGGGCCGGGCGCAACCGAAAATACCTTCCCTGGGTCGAGCGGACCATGGGCGTGATGTTGATCGTCTTTGCGATTTTGATCGCTACAAATAGCGTGAATGCGATTGGGCAATTCATGCTGGATTGGATGCCGTGGTTCAGTAATCTTGGCTAAGAATCCAATTTATCATAAAAATAACAGGTGATTAGGCGGTATTCGAGGGCAGGTGTTTGGCCAATCTGTTTCGCTGCACCTGCGAAAAATTCAAAAATTAGAATTTGATGTTGCGGAATTTACTTCGCATGTTAGTTTGGCACACAGTTGTGCACACAACGGTTATGGGAGGTATCATGAAGCGGACAACGATCACGCTTGTCGCCCTGCTTGCTGGGCTTGGAATGGCAAACGCCGAAACGGTGTCGCCTGCAGATGTTTTGTTTGAAGAAGGGGCGGTTGCCCAGTCTTTGACAGGTGTCGCTGGTGACCCGATGGAAGGCGCCAAAATTGTATCGACGAAATCACAGGGCAATTGCATTGCCTGTCACGAAGTTACTGATCTGGCCAAAGCGCCGTTTCATGGTGAAGTCGGCCCGCTGCTGGATGGTGCTGGTGACCGTTGGAGCGAAGCGGAACTGCGCGGTATCGTGGCCAACGCCAAGATGACGTTCGAGGAATCGATGATGCCGTCTTTCTACAAGACCGACGGTTTCACGCGTCTGGGCAACGCCTATACCGGCAAAGCACACGAGGGCGATGTTGAACCCCTGCTGTCAGCGCAGCAGATCGAAGATGTTGTCGCCTATCTGATGACGCTGAAATAAGCGGTCGGGTCGGCAAAACCTTTCTATAGGAGACACAGATGAAATTCACACGACGTGAAGCTCTGGCACTCGGTCTCGGCGCAACCGCCGTCGCCATGTTGCCAATGCGTGCGGCCGCTGCTGCGGACGACGCGATTGCCGCCTTTACTGGTGGGGCAGATGCGGGCGAAGGCGGGATCACGCTAACAGCCCCTGAAATTGCAGAAAACGGCAACACTGTTCCCGTTTCTGTCGACGCGCCTGGCGCGGTTTCAATCCTGCTGCTTGCAGCGGGCAACCCGACACCTGGCGTGGCGCAATTCAACTTCGGCGAAGCGGCTGGCAGTCAGGCAGCCTCGACCCGGATGCGACTGGCAGGCACGCAGGACGTGATTGCCATTGCGAAAATGGCCGATGGCAGCTTTGTGAAAGCGTCGTCGACGGTAAAAGTCACCATCGGCGGCTGCGGCGGCTAATTAGAGGAGCTTGAAGACATGGCAGACGGTGTAAAACCCCGCGTGAAAGTCCCGAAATCGGCAAGTGCCGGTGAGGTGGTGACATTGAAGACCCTGATCAGCCACAAGATGGAATCAGGCCAGCGTAAAGACGGCGACGGCAATTTGATCCCGCGTTCGATCATCAACCGCTTCACTTGCGAGTTGAACGGCAAAATGGTGATTGACGTCACGCTGGAGCCCGCAATCTCGACCAATCCATATCTTGAATTTGACGCCAAAGTTGATGAAGCGGGCGAATTCAAATTCACTTGGTATGACGACGATGGCTCTGTTTATGAAGAGTCGAAGCCGATCGCGGTCGGCTAAGCGCGGCGTAAGGGAGGAATAAATATAATGAAGAAACTTTACGGCATTACAGCTTTGGTCGCTGCCTCGTTCACCGGGGCGGCGGTTGCCACAGCCGATGAAAACGCCGAACTTATCGTCAATGGTGATATCCAAATCGTCACCAAGACGGCCGCACCGGCGCATCTGTCTGATGCGCTGGACGAAGTCATGTCAGGCTGGCGTTTCCGCTCTGACCAGACCCAGACCATGCAGATGGATGATTTCGACAACCCGGGAATGTTGGGTGTCGAGAACGGTGCGGAGATTTGGGCGACCGCAGATGGAACCGAAGGTAAATCCTGTGCGGATTGTCACGGCGAAGCCGAGGAAATGGCAGGCGTTAAGGCAGTATATCCGAAGTGGAACGAAGAAGCGGGCGAAGTTCGCACTCTGCAAATGCAGATGAACGACTGCCGCGAAAACCGTATGGGTGCAGAAGCTTGGGGATATGACAAAAGCGACGCGATCGACGTTGAGGCGCTTTTGGCATCCGTGTCGCGCGGCATGCCTGTCAACGTTGCCATTGACGGCCCGGCGCAGTCCACGTGGGAGCAGGGTAAAGAGATCTACTATACCCGCTATGGTCAGCTTGAGCTGAGCTGCGCCAATTGTCATGAGGCCAACTATGGCAACATGATCCGCGCCGATCACCTGAGCCAAGGCCAGATCAACGGGTTTCCAACCTATCGTCTGAAAAACACCAAGTTGAACGGCTCTCATTCGCGGTTCAAAGGCTGTATTCGTGACACCCGTGCTGCGACGTTCAACCCCGGCTCTCCCGAGTTTGTGGCGCTTGAGCTTTATGTCGCCTCACGCGGAAACGGTCTGTCGGTCGAAGGTCCGTCGGTCCGCAACTAAATCAATCGCCCCGTTCGGTTCCAGCCGGGCGGGGTTTCTTTATGTGAACACATTCAAACCTCCGCATGAATACCGCGCGTTGGGGCTTTGATGGAAAAGGGAAACCTCTCATGATCTCTCGCCGTGATTTTCTTCAGGTCTCGATGGCAGCGTCGGCTTTGTATGGCGCTTCGGGCTTCGGCAACTGGGCGCGACTGGCCGCACAGCAGGCGTTGACACAAGACGATCTTCTGAAGTTTGACACGTTCGGGAATGTGAGCCTGATTCATATCACGGACATTCATGCGCAACTGAAACCGATTTTTTTCCGCGAGCCCGAGATCAATCTGGGTGTTGGTGCTGCCAAGGGGCAAATGCCACATGTCACCGGTGCCGATTTCCGCAAAGCTTACGGGATCGAAGATGGGTCGCCATCGGCTTATGCCTTGACCTATAACGATTTCTCCGCCTTGGCACAGACTTATGGCCGGGTTGGCGGGATGGACCGCGTGGCCACCGTTGTGAATGCCATTCGGGCAGAACGTCCCGATGCGCTGCTTCTGGATGGCGGCGACACATGGCACGGATCCTACACTTGCCACCACACGCAAGGACAGGACGTGGTCAATGTGATGAACGCGCTGAAGCCCGACGCAATGACTTTCCACTGGGAATTCACGCTGGGATCAGAGCGGGTGAATGAGATTGTCGAGGGATTGCCCTTTGCCGCCTTGGGTCAGAACATCTTTGACGCAGAGTGGGACGAGCCTGCCGAATTGTTCAAACCATACAAGTTCTTCGAACGCGGTGGTGTAAAGGTCGCGGTGATCGGCCAAGCGTTCCCCTATATGCCGATTGCCAACCCCGGTTGGATGTTCCCGGAATACTCGTTTGGTATTCGCGACGAAAACATGCAAGCGATGGTGGACGAAGTGCGCGCCGCCGGCGCTGAACTGGTTGTGGTGCTCAGCCATAACGGCTTTGACGTGGACAAGAAGATGGCCAGCAAAGTCACCGGCATCGACGTTATCTTGTCGGGTCACACCCATGATGCGCTGCCTGAACCGGTGCAGGTGGAACAGACGTTCATCATTGCCTCAGGGTCCAACTCCAAGTTTGTCAGCCGCGTCGATCTGGATGTGCGCGATGGCAAAATGATGGGCATACGCCACAAGCTGATTCCGATCTTTGCGGACGTGATCACGCCAGATGCGACCATTACGCAGCTGATTGACGAACAACGCGCGCCTTATAAGGCCGAACTGGAAGAGGTAATCGGCACCACCGACACGCTTCTTTATCGTCGCGGCAATTTCAATGGGTCGTGGGATGATCTGATCTGCGACGCGCTGATCAACGAACGCGAGGCTGACATCGCCATGTCACCGGGTGTGCGTTGGGGGCCGTCGATCCTGCCGGGGCAGGAGATCACGCGCGAAGACATCTGGAACGTGACCTCGATGTCCTATGGCAAGGCCTATCGGTCCGAGATGACCGGCGAGTTCATCCACACCATCCTTGAGGATGTGGCCGACAACCTGTTCAATCCCGATCCCTATTACCAGCAGGGCGGAGATATGGTGCGCATCGGTGGCATGGGCTATCGCATCGACGTGACCAAGCCGCAGGGCGACCGGATCACCGAGATGACATTGTTGAAAACAGGCGAGGCAATCGATCCGGCCAAGACCTATGTGGTCGCCGGTTGGGCATCCGTGAACGAAGGCACCGAAGGCCCGCAAATCTGGGACGTTGTCGAAAGCCACATCAAGAAGCAGGGCACCATCAAACTGGATCCGAACACGTCGGTCACAGTGACGGGAATCTGACACGTTTCGGCCCGGAGTCCTGCGGCTCCGGGCCATTTTTTCAAGCCTATCTATGCACATAGGCGAATGTTGAGATACTAGAGGAGAGATGCCAAATGAGTGACAGCTCTACAAAAACAGGCGCATCCCGCCGCGCGTTCCTGAAAGGGGCCGCCGCCACCGGGGCTGCGCTTGGCGCGGCAGGTGCAGCGCGTGCGGAAGGCGATCCGTTGATCACCGAGGTTCAGGATTGGGCCACCGGTCTGGGCGACGGCGTGGATGCGACGCCATACGGTCTGCCGATTGAATTTGAAGACGACGTGGTCCGTCGCACTGTGGAATGGCTGACAGCGGACACGATCAGTTCGATCAACTTTACGCCGATCCATGCGCTGGATGGGACGATCACCCCGCAGGGCTGTGCGTTTGAACGCCATCACTCGGGTGCGATCACGCTGAAAAAAGAAGATTATCGCCTGATGATCAACGGGCTGGTCGATACGCCGCTCGTGTTTTCTTACGAAGACCTTGAGCGTTTCCCGCGTGTTCAGCAGACCTTTTTCCTGGAATGCGCGGCCAACACCGGCATGGAATGGGCGGGCGCTCAACTGAACGGCGCGCAATACACCCACGGCATGATCCACAATATGGAATATACCGGCGTAACCCTGCGCACCCTGCTGGAAGAGGCTGGTCTGGACGCCGCGGGCGATCTTGCGGACAAGTGGGTCTATGTTGAAGGGGCCGATGCTTCGTCAAACGGGCGGTCCATCCCAATGGAAAAAGCGCTGGACGACTGCGTGGTCGCGTTCAAAGCAAATGGTGAAGCGCTTCGGATGGAGCATGGTTATCCGGTCCGTCTGGTTGTGCCCGGATGGGAAGGCAACATGTGGGTCAAATGGCTGCGCCGCATCGAGGTGATGGACGCGCCTGTGGAAAGCCGCGAAGAGACATCGAAATACACCGATACACTGGCCGATGGTACATCGCGCAAGTGGACTTGGACGATGGATGCCAAGTCGATCATCACCAGCCCCAGCCCACAAATGCCCATCACTCACGGAAAAGGCCCGCTGGTTATCACCGGGCTGGCATGGTCTGGGAATGGGGCCATCGCGGCTGTCGATGTGTCGCTGGATGGCGGTGTCACGTGGCAAGAGGCGCGTCTGGCGGAACCCGGTAAGAAGATGGCGCTGAGCCGCTTCTATCTGGATATCGACTGGGATGGGTCCGAAATGTTCCTGCAAGCGCGCGCGACGGACGACACGGGCTATGTCCAGCCCACCAAAACGCAGTTGCGCGAGGTGCGTGGCCTGAACTCAATCTATCACAACAACGGCATTCAGACATGGCATGTCAATGCGAGTGGGGAGGCGAACAATGTCGAAGTTTCCTAAATTTCTGATGGCAACAGCCATCGCCACCCTGACAGCCGCCCCCGCGATGGCTGAAAAGCTGGGTCTGGGTCGCGCGGCCACGGCGGATGAGGTTGCGGCCTGGGATCTGGATGTTTTCCCTGACGGCTCAAACTTGCCAGAGGGCGCGGGAGACGTGCTGACCGGCGAAGAGGTTTTTGCCGATAACTGTGCCTCATGCCACGGCGATTTTGCCGAAGGTGTCGGCAATTGGCCGAAGCTCGCTGGTGGCGCGGATACGCTTGACCATACCGACCCGTTGAAAACTGTAGGGTCTTATTGGCCCTATCTGTCGACCACGTTCGACTATGTGCGGCGCTCGATGCCATTTGGCGGGGCGCAGACGCTGTCCAACGATGATGTCTATGCGATTGTGGCCTATATTCTGTATTCGAACGATCTGGTTGATGAAGACTTTGAGTTGTCCAAAGAGACATTCTTGGACGTCGAAATGCCGAATGCAAACGGGTTCATTGTCGACGATCGTGCTGAAACTGAATACGGCGTGTTCACCAACCGCTGCATGAGCGATTGCAAAACAGGTCCGGTTGAAATCACGCGCAACGTGGTCTTCAAGGGCGATCCAAACGCGGGCGCCGAGGCGGATGAAGTGATAACGGCCGCTCCGGCCCCCGAAGCCCCGACAGAAGACGCCGCAGCACCTGCCGCGGAAGCAGCCGCACCTGTTGCCGCTGCCTTCGATGCAGACCTCGCCGCAGCGGGCGAGAAAGTGTTCAAGAAATGCAAAGCCTGCCACAAGATTGGCGACGGCGCGAAAAACGGCGTTGGACCCATGCTGAATGGCGTCTGGGGTCGAACCGCTGGCACTGTTGACGGCTTCAAATACTCCAAGCCGATGATGGCGGCCGGTGAAGGCGGGTTGGCCTGGGACACAGAAACGCTTTCGGGCTATCTGGCCAACCCGCGCAAATACCTGAAGGGCAACAAGATGACCTTCGCCGGGCTGAAAAAGGACGCAGATATCGAGGCGATCCTCGAATTTCTGAAATCCCACAGCCAGTAAACTTGTTCATACCCCGACCTGGGCGCTGTTGGTTTCCAACGGCGCCCTTTTTTGTTCGGGATATTTGGTGGGCGGGGCAAGTTGTGATAAGATTTCACCAAATGAGTTGATGTGGATTCAGGGGCCAGACCGCTCCCGACCGCGACGAGATCATGGGAGGTTTCAATGCGTTTTCTTTCTGTATTTCTTAGTGTTATCTGCTTCACCTTCACGACACATGCGACGGCGGCTGAGCTAGGGGATGACGGTCTACACAAGCAACCGTGGTTTACCGACAGCTTTCTTGAAATGGCCGATGATCTGGCGGAAGCGGGCGGCGAGGGCAAAGACCTTTTGATCCTGATCGAGCAGCAAGGCTGCCCCTATTGCCGTGAGCTGCACGAGGTTAACTTTGCGCGCGAGCAAATTGTAAATCACCTGACCGAAAACTTCATGGTGGTGCAACTGAACCTGTTCGGCGCGCGCGAGGTGGTTGATTTCGACGGTGAGGCCATGGAAGAACGTGATCTTGCGGTCAAATGGGGGGTGAATTTCACTCCGACTGTGGTGATTTTTCCCGCGGATGCTCCAGATACCAGTACGGCTCGGGCAGCTGAGGCGTTCCGCATGCCCGGCTATTTCAAACCCTTTCACTTCCTGAAATCATTGGAATACGTCACCTCGGATGTTTATCAGAAACAGGTTTTCCAACGCTATCTTCAGGATGTGTTCCAGCAGATGGATGAAAAAGGCGAAACGCCGGATGTTTGGTGATAGTTGCACTCTAAATGCAATCATTCTGATATGAAAATTATTGAGTGGGTTAAGTTAACGCGTTAGCCTTTTGCCATGAGACGGATTCGACACTTCAAGCTTGCCCTCACAGTCGTGCTCCTCGCCGCTTCGCCGGCGTTTTCCAATGAAATCGGAGATGCCGAGAAGGGTGAGGCGGTGTTCGACGAATGCTCAAGCTGCCATTCGGTCGGAAAAGGTGCAAAGAGCAGGGTCGGTCCACATCTGAACTTTGTTTTTGGGCGACGTGCGGCAGGGGTCGACGGCTTTAACTACTCCAAAGGTCTGACCCGCATGGGCAAGGACGGGTTGGTCTGGGATTTCGATCTGCTTGACCGCTATGTCGAAAACCCAAAAGCTTTCGCATCTGACACCCGAATGGCCTATAAGGGGTTGAAAGACGCCGGGCAACGCGCTGATTTGCTGGCATTTTTGCGCCGGTACTCGGATGATCCGGGCAATATCCCCGAAGCTGCGCCAACCGCGTCGGGAACGGATCACGCGGTCGATGCCGCGATCCTCGCCATTCAGGGCGACCCGGAATATGGCGAATACCTGTCGTCGGAATGTTCGACCTGTCACCAGCTTGATGGCGACTATGACGGCATCCCGGCCATTGTCGGTTGGCCGGCTGAGGATTTCGTGGTCGCAATGCATGCCTACAAAGACAAGTTTCGCCCGCATCCCGTGATGCAAATGATGGCGGGTCGCCTGTCAAATGACGAGATTGCCGCCCTTGCCGCCTATTTCGAGGCGGCCGGGCCATAAGCGGGCGGCCCCGGACGGGTCTGCCAAGCGCGAACGGTGCGCGCGGTTATCGCACCAAACCGGGAGGAAATTGTATGAAACTGAACAGACGTCTTTTCATGGGCGGAGCTGCGGCCGGCGCGGCTGCCGCGACCCTGTCTGCACCAATGGCGCATGCGTCAAACCATGGCAAACCCAAGGTTGTTGTGATTGGGGGCGGGGCGGGTGGCGCAACCGCTGCACGTTATATCGCCAAAGATAGCAAGGGCGAGATCGACGTGACGTTGGTCGAACCGACGCGCAGCTACTACACTTGCTTCTTCTCGAACCTTTATATGGCGGGGTTCCGTGACCTCAGCTCGATCTCGCACAGTTACGGCACGCTGGCATCTGAATATGGTGTGAACGTCGTGCATGACTGGGCGGTGAGTATCGACCGCGACGCGCGCACGGTCACTTTGGCTGGGGGGGGGACATTGTCTTATGACCGCTTGATCCTGTCACCTGGCATTGATTTCGTCGACGGCGCGGTCGAAGGCTGGGATATTTCCCACCAGAACGCCATGCCTCACGCCTATAAGGCCGGGTCGCAGTCCGAATTGCTGAAAGCGCAGATCGAGGCGATGCCGGAAGGTGGCACCTTCGCTATGGTTGCCCCACCAAACCCGTTCCGCTGCCCGCCGGGGCCATATGAGCGGATTTCGATGGTGGCGCATATTCTGAAAGCGAAGAACCCGACGGCCAAGATCATCATTGCCGACCCTAAAGACAAGTTCTCGAAAATGGCGCTGTTTCAGGAAGGCTGGGGGCGTCATTACGATGGGATGATCGACTGGATTGGCCCTGATTTTGGGGGCGACAACGTGTCGGTCAATCCCGACGCGATGACTCTGACCATTGATGGCGAAGAAACCAAAGTTGATGTGTGCAACGTTATTCCGGCGATGAAGGCGGGGCGTATTTGTGAGTTAGCAGGCATCACGGACGGCAACTGGGCGCCGGTAAACCCGCACACGATGCAAAGCCGCATGGACGAAAACATCCATGTTCTGGGCGATGCAAGTCATCAGGGCGACATGCCGAAATCTGGTTTTGCCGCCAACAGTCAGGCCAAAGTCGCGGCAATGGCGGTGCGCTCTGCGCTGACCGGGTCGAAGCTGTTTCCGGCAAAGTTCACCAACACCTGCTGGTCGCTGATTGACAGTGATGATGGCGTGAAAGTGGGCGCGAGTTATGAGGCCACCGACGAAAAGATCGCCAAGGTGGACGGGTTTATCAGCCAGACCGGCGAGGATGCCGAATTGCGTAAGGCTACTTACGAGGAAAGCATCGGCTGGTATGCCGGAATAACCTCCGACATGTTTGGCTGATTTAGTTGTAAATATTCGGCAGGTCGAATATGATAAACGTGATAGCGGGGTCCGGTTTCTCGGACCCCGTCATATGTCTGGGGCTTTGCGCGAACGGCCCTCATTTTTGGAGGAATAGACATGCGCAAGACACTTTCTGTGGCGCTTGCCAGCGCCACCCTGTTAGCAGCACCCGCCTTTGCTGATGGCCACGGCATGCAGGAAACTGATCAGGCCATCACTTATGCTTTTGATGGTGCCTTCGATGACGCGACCTTCGCGGTCGAATCTGCCATTGTCGGCAAAGGGCTGGTCATCGACTATGTCAGCCACACCGGCGACATGATGGAGCGCACGAAGGCCGATGTGGGCTCGGATGTGACGATCTTTGATGGCGCAGACATTTTCCTGTTCTGCTCGGCGCAAACCAGCCGCGAGGTGATGGAGGCCGACCCGATGAATATCGCCTTCTGCCCCTACGGTATTTTTGTGACCGACACCGAGGGCGATGTCCGCGTCGGGTATCGCAAATATCCTGACGGAGACATGCAAAAGGTTCAGGCCCTTCTGGACGAGATTGTGAAAGAGGCTGTCGCGGACTAGGCGATGCAGACACCCTTGTAAAATCATACCCCGCGTGCCCGAATGGCAGGCGGGGTTTTTCGTGACGTTACGGCCAAACAAAAAACATTCAAAAAAATGAATGTAAGTCTTGTAGCAGCGCGTGACCCACACTAATTTAGCAATGCGAACGAAAACTTGGTGAGGCAAGACATGATCGAAACCGAATTTACACCTCTGGCATCCGCCCTCGGCGGCGCACTGATTGGCTTGGCCTCTGTGTTCCTGATGTGGCTGCGCGGCAACGTGTTTGGCGCGACGGGTATCCTTGCGGGCTTTTTGCAGCCCAGCAGCTCGACCGATTGGTCGTGGCGGGCCGCGATCTTGGCGGGCATGCTGACGGGACCACTCATTTATCTTTCACTGACCGGTGGTTTTCCTGAAATTCAGGTGCCTGTGTCGACGCTGTCGATGGTCGTGGGTGGATTGATCGTTGGGGTCGGTGTGACCTATGGGTCCGGCTGCACGTCAGGACATGGGGTTTGCGGCATGGCCCGGTTTTCACCGCGCTCGATCGTGGCAACCCTGACCTTTATGGCTGGCACGGCGATCATGGTCTATCTGACCCGCCACGTCTTTGGTTTGTGAGGAGAACAACAGATGAAACTTTTCCTGACATATTTGGCGGGCCTGGTTTTTGGCCTTGGGATCTCAATCTCTGGCATGGCAAACCCTGCCAAGGTGCTGAACTTTTTTGACGTCTTCGGATCTTGGGATCCAAGCCTTGCCTTCGTTATGGGCGCTGCCCTTTTGGTAGCGGCACCGGGCTATGCGCTTGTGCTGAAACGAGAAAAACCGGCCTTTGCCGAAAGCTTTAAGCTGCCGGGCACCCGGCTGATTGATCGCAAACTGGTTTTGGGCTCGTTCACCTTTGGCATTGGCTGGGGACTTGCAGGATTTTGCCCGGGCGCCTCTTTGCCCGTCATTTCAACCGGAAACCCATCGGTCCTGATTTTCACCGCAGCTTTGATTGCGGGCATGTTGTTGGCCCGCTGGATGATTGCAAACGCTGCGCGTCGCAATGACCTCGCGCAAGCAAACTAACCATTGGGCATGCTGACCGCGCCCGCGCAGACTGGAAAGGACACGTCATGAAAGACTATCCCGTCAACACCGCCCTCAAACCCGAGGTGAAAGCCTTTTTTGAGGAAGACTCGAATACCATTTCATATGTGGTGAAAGATCCCGCATCGAACGCCTGTGCCGTGATCGACAGCGTAATGGACATTGATTACGCCGCGGGCCGGATCACCCATGATCATGCGGATGAGATCATCGCCTATATCAAAGCCGAGGGGCTTGAGCTGGAATGGTTGATCGAAACCCATGTCCACGCGGATCACCTGTCGGCTGCGCCTTATATCCAGCAAGAGCTGGGCGGCAAGATCGGCATTGGAAGCCAGATCACCGTCGTGCAAGAGGTGTTCGGCAAAGTCTTCAACGAAGGCACCGAATTCCAGCGTGACGGCAGCCAGTTTGACCGACTGTTTGAGGATGGTGACACCTACAAGATCGGCGCGATGGAGGCATTTGTGATGCACACGCCGGGCCACACGCCCGCCTGTATGGTGCATGTGATTGGTAATGCTGGATTTGTGGGCGACACGCTGTTCATGCCGGATGGCGGATCTGCGCGCGCTGATTTCCCCGGTGGGGACGCAGGAGAGCTGTATGACTCGATCCAGAAGGTGTTGGCACTGCCTGATGAGACACGGCTGTTCATGTGCCACGACTACGGCCCGAACGGACGCGATATTCAGTGGGAAACCTCGGTGGCGGACGAGAAAGAGCACAACATTCATGTGGGCGGTGGCAAGTCCAAAGACGAATTCGTGAAATTCCGCACCGAACGCGACGCTCAGCTGGACATGCCGCGGCTGATCATTCCGTCGCTGCAGGTTAATATGCGCGCGGGCGACATGCCGCCTGCGGACAAAGACGGTAAAACGTTCCTCAAAGTGCCCGTGAACACGCTTTGAATTGATGCTTGGAAAGGCAGACTGATGCAAATGAGAAAACTGGATGACCGGGTGACGGTCTCGCCACAGATTACCGTGGATGATATTCCGGCGATTAAGGCGGCGGGCTTCACTGTGGTGATGTGCAACCGCCCTGATGGGGAAGAACCCGGTCAGCCTAACTGGGCCGAGATCAGCGCGGCGGCGCAGGCAGCTGGGTTGACCACGTCGTTCTTGCCGATGTCAAACCGCGAAGACGCCTTTGCAGTGATGGACGAATTTCGACATGTGGTCGATTCCGCGCCCGGACCCGTTTTCGCCTATTGTCGATCGGGCACACGCTGCGAAATCCTTTGGATGACCGCGCAGGCCAACGCTTAAACTAGATGGGGCAACCCTCTGGAATAATTTAGGAAACCTCTCATGAAACCCGAGCTAAGATCGGTGGCGTCCGGCGCTGCCCTTAGACGCTATTTGCCAATTCTCGACTGGGGATCGCGCTATGACAACACGGCGCTGACCTCGGATCTGGTGGCGGCGGTGATTGTGACGATCATGTTGATCCCGCAATCGCTGGCCTATGCGCTGCTGGCGGGCCTGCCCGCCGAGATGGGGCTTTACGCCTCGATCCTGCCTTTGGTCGCCTATGCGATCTTCGGCACCTCGCGTGCCTTGGCTGTGGGGCCGGTTGCGGTGGTCAGTTTGATGACTGCGGCGGCTGTGGGCAATCTTGGCTTGGACAATCCGGCGGAATACGCAGCGGCGGCGATCACGCTGGCATTTCTGTCGGGGCTGATCCTTCTGGTCATGGGCATGTTCCGTCTAGGGTTCCTGGCAAATTTCCTGAGCCACCCGGTGATTGCAGGTTTTATCACGGCGTCCGGGCTTCTGATCGCCACAAGTCAGCTGAAACACATCCTTGGGATCGACGCGCATGGGCATTCCCTTTTTGATCTGCTCGGATCGCTGTTTGCGCATGTGTCGCAGACAAATCTGATCACCCTCGCCATCGGCGTCGCCACTGTCGCGTTTCTGTTCTGGGTGCGTAAGGGATTGAAACCCTTGCTGCTTTCCTTCGGCCTTGGCCCGCGCCTGGCGGAAGTTCTGGCGAAAGCCGGACCGGTGGGGGCTGTTGCGGTCACGACACTGCTCAGCTGGGGATTTGATCTGCAATCCAAAGGTGTCGCTATCGTTGGCGATGTGCCGCAAGGCCTGCCGCCGCTGACTTTTCCCAGCTTCGATGCGGACCTTTGGACCAGCCTGTTTGGCTCAGCCTTACTGATTTCCATCATCGGGTTTGTCGAAAGTATCTCTGTCGCGCAAACGCTGGCAGCCAAGAAGCGTCAGCGCATCGTGCCGGATCAGGAACTTGTCGGGCTGGGTGCGTCGAACATCGCAGCGGCCATGTCGGGTGGCTATCCGGTCACCGGGGGCTTTGCGCGGTCTGTCGTCAATTTTGACGCTGGCGCAGAAACACCGGCAGCCGGCGCCTTTACTGCCATCGGCATTGCCGCAGCGGCGTTGTTTTTAACGCCACTGCTGTTCTTCCTGCCGACGGCCACGTTGGCGGCCACCATCATCGTGGCCGTGCTGAGCCTTGTTGATTTCCACATCCTGAAAGCCACCTGGGCCTATCACCGCGCTGATTTCACCGCCGTTCTGGCGACCATTCTGCTGACGCTCAGCTTCGGGGTCGAAATCGGTGTGTCAGCGGGCGTTGTGCTGTCGATCGTACTGTATCTGTACAAAACCTCGCGGCCCCATATTGCCGAGGTTGGGTTGATCCCCGGCACCCAGCATTTCCGCAACATCAACCGCCATGCGGTGTTGACCCATCCGGAACTTGTAACGCTGCGGCTGGATGAGAACCTCTATTTCGCCAATGCGCGGTTCATTGAGGATTATCTGCTGGCCCGCGTTGCAAAAGGGGGGCTCAAACATGTCGTGCTGATGTGCTCGGCCGTGAATGAGATTGACCTGTCCGCGCTGGAAACGCTGGAAGAACTGAACCGCCAGTTGGATGATGCCGGGATCACTCTGAGCTTGTCCGAGGTCAAAGGCCCGGTGATGGATCGCCTGATGCGGACCGATTTCGTGTCAAAACTGTCGGGCTGCGTCTACCTGACCCAATTTGCGGCCATGCAGGCACTTGGGCCAGTGGATGGGGCGGTTCCCGTCTGTAACGGGCAGGGCGACGCTGCGTAACTTTGGGGCGCGCGCCGGGATTTATTGAACGCTTGTGCAATTCTTGCTAGGGCCTGACAATCAGTTCACGGAGGGTCCCCCATGCAGATCACTGAAAACACCGTTGTCACCGTCACTGGCGGGGCGTCCGGACTTGGCGGCGCTGTGGCCGAAGCGTTGGCCAATGCGGGCGCAAAAGTGGGCATATTTGACCTGAACGAAGACGCAGGCCAAGCGATGGCCGCAAAAATCGGTGGCGCGTTTGCCAAGGTGGATGTCTCTGACCCCGCATCGGTTGCTGAAGGGTTCAAGGCATTGCGCACAGCACTTGGGCAAGAACGTGTGATGGTGAATTGCGCGGGCATTGCGCCCGCATCAAAAACCCAGTCGAAGGGCGAACCGCACGATCCTGCGATTTTCGCCAAGACCATCAGCGTGAACCTGATCGGAACGTTTAACTGTGCCAGCCAGGCGGCGGCAGGCATGGCATCAATGGACCCAGTCACGGCAGACGGTGAACGCGGGGTGATCATCAACACCGCCTCAATCGCTGCGTTTGACGGCCAAATCGGGCAACTGGCCTATGCCGCGTCAAAAGGGGGCGTGGTGGGCATGACCCTGCCCATGGCGCGCGACCTGATGCGTGACGGCATCCGTGTTATGACCATCGCACCGGGCATTTTCAAAACGCCGATGGTCGCAGGCCTCCCGCAAGAGGTGCAAGACAGCCTCGGCGCACAGGTTCCGTTCCCGTCACGTTTGGGCGACCCCGCGGAATATGCTGCCATGGTGCGCCACATCGTTGAAAACAGCATGCTAAACGGCGAAGTGATCCGGCTGGACGGCGCGATCCGAATGGCACCGCGGTAATATCCCAGCATTGATGCAGGCACAGGGGGTCAAGCCGCTAGCGTCTGTCGCATTGTTGGCTTATGAAGCGCGCGATGTTGACGCACACTGAAATACGCAAAGCAGCCCGCTTGTCGGTCGCCCCCATGATGGATGGGGGCCACGCATTCTAAATCCCCTTGTTTTACAGGGCATAAGCGTTGTGGTTGGTTTGAGTAGCACTGTTTGTAGCACCAGGTTCCAATCAGTCGGTGTGTTTTGAGATGAGCTCTTCGAGGATTGCGTCAACGACATCGTCTGTGGCAGCTTTTGGGAGAATGAGGGTGCGGCCGGTATCGGTAGTCAAAATGCATCCTACCTTGACTTCCACCAGAACACGCTTCAGCGCATCGACTTCAGTTTTGGCCTTGTCACGCTTTGCACGGTCCATGAAGTTCGTGATTGCGTCGATCGTCGATGGCAACGTCAGGATGATGCTGCTTAGTCCGACCGCAACGGTAAAGGGATCAATCCGCTGGCTTTGAGCATTCGGTGAGACTTGTTCTTCTAATGGAACGGCCCCCAGGCTTGCAAACATGTGTTCAGTCTGTGAACGCGCAGATGCAATGTCGGCACCGGTCAGCTGAATCTTCATGTTTGGTCATCCCTCTCAGCAGTTTTTAAGATTTCTGCCCTTAGAGCTTGGCAATGATAAATATCGGACTGGTCGCCGAACTCATCGTATGCCTGTTCAGCCAGGTCCAATACCCCCAAAGCATCGACTGTTTGGCCGCCCAGGGCCAATACCTGGGCCAGTAATTCCCCACTAATTCCCGTAAAAAGTTGGTCGTCGAGTTTGTGGCTGATGATAAACGAATCGGTCAATTCGTCTACGATCACCTGCAAGTCACCAGGTTCGAGATCGTCACGCAGCAACCTAATCTTGGCGCAGTGGTAACGGATATACGCGATCATGTGACTGTCTTGCATGTGTTCTGCTTCCGGAAGGCGGGACAGATGTAGATCCAGCGCCCCGTCGAGGTCGCCCTGTTCCTGCAGGATATCGGCGATCTTTCCTTGGGCGATGACGAATTCGCGCTTGTCGCCAAGGGCCTCCAAAATCGGAAGTTGTTCCTGCTCGAAGATGCGGCGGGCTTCGGCGAGGTCGCCCTGTTGCCACAAGATATCAGCGATCCTTCCGCGGGCGATGGCGATGGCGCGCCTGTCGCCAAGGGCCTCGTAAATCGGGAGTTCTTCCTGCTCGTGGATGCGGCGGGCCTCAGCGAACTCGCCTTGATCCTGCAGGATACTGGCGATCTGCCCGTGGGTCTTGGCGATTTGGCGCTTTTCGCCGAGGGCCTCCAAAATCGGGAGTTCTTCCTCCTCGCGGATACGGCGGGCCTCATCGAAGTTGCCTTGTCCCTGCAGGATAAGGGCGATCCGCCCGCAGGTTCTGGCGACGAAATAGCGGTCACCGAGGGCCTCGTAAAGCGGGAGTGTTTCCTGCTCGCAGATGCGGCGAGCCTCGTCGAACTCGCCCCGTGTCCGTAAGATATCGGCGATCTTTCCCTGGGTGATAGCGATGGAGCGCGTGTCGCCGAGGGCTTCGAATGCCGGGAGTTCTTCTTCCTCGAGGATACGTAGGGCTTCGTCACTGTCGCCCCGCATCGCTAAGATATAGGCTAAATCTCCGCGGACAATGGCGACATCGCGTTTGTCGCCGCTTTCTTGCAGTAGACCAATGGCTTCTTCGTAGCTGCTTATCGCCTGACCAATGTTGCCTTGGATATTCTGCCGATTGCCGCGCAGCGCCAGGAATTGACCCCGGTCGAACGGGGTGAGATCATCCCGCCGCAGTGTTGCCTCGATGATTCTCTCCTCGATCTCGACCTCGCCAAGTGCGTGTGCCGCAACTACCAATTTGCCGGGCAATATTGGTCCGGGGATGTGGCCCATTTGCTCCAGACGTTCCAGTGCGGCCATACCAAGTTTAAGCGCGGCGCCGGCATCTTCTCGAATATTGAAAAGAAATGCCATGGCCGCCGCCGCTGCAGCCTCCAAGATCTCCGGGTCCGGATCGGAAGCTTCGAGACCCAGGCGCGCTGCCTCGAGCCCGCGCGGGTCCAGTGGGAAATCTCCCTCGTCATCTCTCCAAGCCGCGCTTAGGTCCGCCAACACTGGGGTGCTGATCTGGGACACATCTCCCTCGGTTAGTGTCTCCTCCAGCGAACGCGCAAGTGGATTAACCGCGTGATGCGGTAGGTCTAGTGTATCCGTCCAAGGGGATATCGCTCCCCAATCATCAACAAGACCGAGCGCCAGCAACCGATCGAGTGCCGCCTCGGGCTCCGCAATGCCGCTTGTGCCAATCGCGGTCAGCAGGGCAGGTCGTGGGATCGGCACATCTTCGGAAAAGATCGCAGCGGCGCCAAGTGCGCGTCGCTGCGTTCCAGTGAGCGCGTCGGCGTAAACTTCGAATGTCATGCGGGCGAAGAAATCCCCGAGATCGGTTCCTGGTGGTGGCGTCTCACCGCTTTGCTGGAAGTTCCGTATTTGCTCGATGGCCCGCTGTGCCGCGGCTTCTTCGTCGTTCAGGATCGTGCCAGTTAGCACGTCCTGCAAGCCGGGGCTGCCGGCCGAGACCTCGAGCGCTTCATTGATCAGTGCCGCGCGATGCGACAGAAGTTCGACTTTGTCTTCTGCCGTCGCCTTGGCGCGGACCTGCTTTGCGCGTTCCCGTCCCTCCATCGGCACCAGAGGAACGCGCAGCAAGATCTCGTCGAGTCTGCATGCACCGGCGTCTTTGGCCACGAAGTCGAACCGTGAGGTGACTAGGAGCCTCGACGCACTCTGCGCTTCTGATACCGCTTGGAGTAAAGACAGAACTGCGTCTCGGCAGTCCGGACGCGGAGTGATCTCAGCGGTATCCGTAGAGGGTGGCAGCAGTGACTGTTCGAAATCGTCGAGCACAAGCAGGACCGGATGGGTGTTCAGGTGTCCGCGCAGCAGGCGACGAAAGATGTCGCTGATCACGGTTGGGTTTTGGGCAATCTCTTCTTCCCAGAGCACGAGTTCTTCGCGGATTGTTCGGGCTTCGGAATAGTCCTCGAGATCGTCGGCGATCTCGTTGAGCACCTTGCGCAACGCCTCAAAAATCGTGCGGGCCGTGCAGATGCCATAGACGACTGCCACCCGATAACCCGTCGTTCTGCTGGCAACACGTGCAGCCAGGCTCGACTTGCCGAGGTTGCCCATGCCATGGATCACCACGCCCTTCGTGCCGCTCCGGAAGGCGGCAATGATGCGCTGGATCTCGCGCCGACGGCCAACAAACCTGTCCCGGCTTGCGACCGGAACTCGCCGGTCCCCGCCAAGAAAAGCCTGCTCTGTATCTGGGCGGGCAGGTCGCGCGGCTGCAGCACGAGGATCGCAAATCGGACCGCCTCCACCTGGCCCGAGATAAACCCGCGCAAGGTGCCAGTGGGCGCCGATCATTGCATTTTCTGGAGATCGTTCACGCAGTAACGTGCGACGGGCCTTCGCGGCAGCTATGGGGGCTGTGTCACCTTTCGAAACCTCCTGATAGAAGGTCTCGGCAAAGAGGGCGGCTTCGCTGTCATAGACTGAGCCGTCCCAGCCCAAGACATTTGCCGTGAACCCTGAGATCTGTCGGGCGAAGGGATCGGCAAGGTCAGGACTCGCCTCGCTATCGGGTGAATCTGTGTCCCGCCTGACTGTGCTGTCGCTGATTACATCACGGCGAAATCCCTCGGGGAGGGGACGCCCACGACCTTCGCCGCGCTCGGCCGTGCGACAAGCCGAGAGAAATAGCAGTGGTGGCATCTGGCCGAGTTTGGTCTTTAGGCGGTCGACCGTGACCGGATCTGCTTCACCTTCATCGGTCTCAAGGAAAATCACCGGCTGAGGTGAAGCGTTCTCCTGCGATAGGATGTTGCCATGGCAGCTGAGATGCAGCGCTTCGAAGGGACCCTCGAGTCGCGCGGCTTCAGCGAGGAATTCCAAAGAACCGCTTTCTTCGACTTGAAGGTGCACTGGCGCAGCCTGCCCGAGCTTTGGGCGGGTGGCTTGCAATATCATGGCTTCCTCGCCCTCGTGGTCGAGTGAATTCTGGCCGCGCGGTGAGGCCGCCATGAAGAGCAGAGCGATGTCTTTATGGTCCGGCATCTGAGGCTCAACAGCGCCATGTGCTTGTCGGACAACTGAAAAAAGGCGCATGTCCAATGCCAGAAAGCCATTCTGATCGGCCAGCAACTCCCAAGGTGCTGCCAGAAGCGCATCGGTCAGGTCTGCAGAATCTTGCGAAGATGTCTGAATGACAAGCTCACGCGGATCGGTAAGCATCCAGTCCGCCAACACGCCGCCCTGATCAAGCCAAGCGAACATCTCTCGGCCAATCTCGAGTAAAGCTTCGTCAGTGCGAAACTGAACAGCACGGCTGTAACGCTCAGACCAATCCCGAAGTGCGGCATTTGCAGTCTCGCCGTTTACCAAAGGAAGCGGATCACCCATGCCGCTCTTTGCCATCCGTCGAAGCACGGAGGTGCCGTCAATCAGAAGTTCAAGGCGCATATGAACACCAATGGATGAATTAACTTAAATGCTGTGTGTTTCCACCATGACGTGACGAACTGCTCTAATCAATCGATTTTGCGGTTGACCGAAACGACACCATATTGTTCGAGGAGATGTATCCCTGACATATCAGGACTCTGATGGACGGGGCGATGCAATCTGAAATGCCTTGTTTTGTTGGGGTTTGAGCGTATCACTGCGAATTGTAGCACGGGATGTAGCAACATAGTCAGATTAGTCGGTGTGTTTTGAGATGAGCTCTTCGAGGATTGCGTCAACGACATCGTCTGTGGCAGCTTTTGGGAGAATGAGGGTGCGGCCGGTATCGGTAGTCAAAATGCATCCTACCTTGACTTCCACCAGAACACGCTTCAGCTCATCAACTTCAGTTTTGGCCGTGTCACGCTTTGCACGGTCCATGAGGTTCGTGATTGCGTCGATCGTCGATGGCAACGTCAGGATGATGCTGCTTAGTCCGACCGCAACGGTAAAGGGATCAATCCGCTGGCTTTGAGCATTCGGTGAGACTTGT
The DNA here is from genome assembly GCF_025140835.1 of Aliiroseovarius sp. M344. Lineage (NCBI taxonomy): Bacteria > Pseudomonadati > Pseudomonadota > Alphaproteobacteria > Rhodobacterales > Paracoccaceae > Aliiroseovarius > Aliiroseovarius sp. M344. The sequence goes on along the minus strand of NZ_CP081153.1, from coordinate 1,819,070 downwards.
TCTTCTAATGGAACGGCCCCCAGGCTAGCAAACATGCGTTCGATCTGTGAACGCGCAGATGCAAGGTCGGCACCGGTCAGCTGAATCTTCATGTTTGGTCATCCTTCTCAGTGATCATGTCCCTTACAGTTTGGCAATGATCTATTCCGGACCGGCTGCCGAGCGAATCGTATGCCTGTTCAGCCTGGTCCAATACCTCCAGAGCTTCGACGGTAAGGTCATCAAAGGCCAACACTTGAGCCAGCAGGGCGCCAACCTGTCCCACTCCGTCTGAGTTGCTGAGTTCTTGGGTGATGGCAAAGGATCTTCTCAATTCGTTTGTTATTACGGGCAATTCGCCACGTTTGAGATCGCCTCGTAGCAACCTGATATGGGCGCAATTGTAATGGATAGCCGCGATTATGGAGATGTCCTGCATGTGTTCTGCGTCCGGAAGGCGGGATAGATGCAGGTCCAGCGCCCCGTCGAGGTCGCCCTGTTCCTGTAGGATATCGGCGATCTGTCCGTGGGTAACGACTATGGCGCGCCTGTCGTCGAGGTCATTAAAGACCGGGAGCACCTCCTGCTCGTAGATTCTGCGGGCCCCGTCGAGGTCGCCCTGTTCCTGTAGGATATCGGCGATCTGTCCGTGGGTAACGACTATGGCGCGCCTGTCGTCGAGGTCATTAAAGACCGGGAGCACCTCCTGCTCGTAGATTCTGCGGGCCTCGCCGAGGTCGCCCTGTTGCCACAGGATATAGGCGATATGTCCGTGTGTGTGGGCGACGTTGAGGCTGTTGCCTATGGCCTCGAAAATCGGAAGTGCTTCTTTCTCGTAGATGCGGCGGGCCTCGTCGAGGTCGCCCTGTTCATGCATGATATAGGCGATGTTTCCGTGTGTGATGGCAATTTTTTGACTTTCGTCGAGGGCCTCAAAGACCGGAAGTGCTTCCTTCTCGAAGATGCGGCGTGCCCCGTCGAGGTCGCCCTGTTCCAGCAGGATATCGGCGATCTTTACGTGTGTGTTGGCAGATTCGAGTCTGATGCCGAGGGCCTCAAAGACCGGAAGTGTTTCTTGCTCGTAGATGCGACGAGCCTCAGTGAATTCGCCCTGCGCGCACAGGATATCGGCGATGTGTCCACGCGTGCGGGCGATAAGGTGCCTGTCGCCGAGGGCCTCAAAGACCGGAAGTGCTTCCCGCTCGTAGATGCGGCGGGCCTCGTCGAGGTCGCCCTGTTGCCGCAGGACAAAAGCGATCTGTTCGTATGTGGTGGCGATTTCATGCCTGTCGCCGAGGGCCTCAAAGACCGGAAGTGCTTCCCGCTCGTAGATGCGGCGGGCCTCGTCGAGGTCGCCCTGTTTCTGCACGATATAGGCAATCTTTCTGCGGGTGATGGCTATTTGACGCCTGTCGCTGAGAGCTTCAAATACCGGAAGTGCTTCCTTCTCGTAGATGCGGCGGGCCATGTCGAGGTTGCCCAGATTCTGCAGGATATCGGCAAACTTCTCGCGGGTGACAGCGACCGAATGATCAGCGCCGATTTTTCTCAGCAGACCGACGGCTTCTTCGTAGGTGTTCATGGCTTGAATAGTGCTGCCTCGGGTATCCTCCCGTGCGCCACGCATAGCAAGGAATTGACCCCGGTCCAGCGGAGCGAGGTCACCGCGCTGTAGTGTGTCCTCGATGAGTTTCTCCTCGATTTCAACTTCGCCAAGTCTGTTTGCCGCAACTACCAATTTGCCGGGCAATATTGGTCCGGGGATGTGGCCCATTTGCTCCAGACGTTCCAGTGCGGCCATACCAAGCGTTAGCGCAGCGGCAGCGTCTTCTCGAATGTCGAGGAGGAATTTTAACGCCGCCGCCGCTGCAGCCTCCAAGATCTCCGGGTCCGGATCGGAAGCTTCGAGACCCAGGCGCGCTGCCTCGAGCCCGCGCGGGTCCAGTGGGAAATCTCCCTCGTCATCTCTCCAAGCCGCGCTTAGGTCCGCCAACACTGGGGTGCTGATCTGGGACACATCTCCCTCGGTTAGTGTCTCCTCCAGCGAACGCGCAAGTGGATTAACCGCGTGATGCGGTAGGTCTAGTGTATCCGTCCAAGGGGATATCGCTCCCCAATCATCAACAAGACCGAGCGCCAGCAACCGATCGAGTGCCGCCTCGGGCTCCGCAATGCCGCTTGTGCCAATCGCGGTCAGCAGGGCAGGTCGTGGGATCGGCACATCTTCGGAAAAGATCGCAGCGGCGCCAAGTGCGCGTCGCTGCGTTCCAGTGAGCGCGTCGGCGTAAACTTCGAATGTCATGCGGGCGAAGAAATCCCCGAGATCGGTTCCTGGTGGTGGCGTCTCACCGCTTTGCTGGAAGTTCCGTATTTGCTCGATGGCCCGCTGTGCCGCGGCTTCTTCGTCGTTCAGGATCGTGCCAGTTAGCACGTCCTGCAAGCCGGGGCTGCCGGCCGAGACCTCGAGCGCTTCATTGATCAGTGCCGCGCGATGCGACAGAAGTTCGACTTTGTCTTCTGCCGTCGCCTTGGCGCGGACCTGCTTTGCGCGTTCCCGTCCCTCCATCGGCACCAGAGGAACGCGCAGCAAGATCTCGTCGAGTCTGCATGCACCGGCGTCTTTGGCCACGAAGTCGAACCGTGAGGTGACTAGGAGCCTCGACGCACTCTGCGCTTCTGATACCGCTTGGAGTAAAGACAGAACTGCGTCTCGGCAGTCCGGACGCGGAGTGATCTCAGCGGTATCCGTAGAGGGTGGCAGCAGTGACTGTTCGAAATCGTCGAGCACAAGCAGGACCGGATGGGTGTTCAGGTGTCCGCGCAGCAGGCGACGAAAGATGTCGCTGATCACGGTTGGGTTTTGGGCAATCTCTTCTTCCCAGAGCACGAGTTCTTCGCGGATTGTTCGGGCTTCGGAATAGTCCTCGAGATCGTCGGCGATCTCGTTGAGCACCTTGCGCAACGCCTCAAAAATCGTGCGGGCCGTGCAGATGCCATAGACGACTGCCACCCGATAACCCGTCGTTCTGCTGGCAACACGTGCAGCCAGGCTCGACTTGCCGAGGTTGCCCATGCCATGGATCACCACGCCCTTCGTGCCGCTCCGGAAGGCGGCAATGATGCGCTGGATCTCGCGCCGACGGCCAACAAACCTGTCCCGGCTTGCGACCGGAACTCGCCGGTCCCCGCCAAGAAAAGCCTGCTCTGTATCTGGGCGGGCAGGTCGCGCGGCTGCAGCACGAGGATCGCAAATCGGACCGCCTCCACCTGGCCCGAGATAAACCCGCGCAAGGTGCCAGTGGGCGCCGATCATTGCATTTTCTGGAGATCGTTCACGCAGTAACGTGCGACGGGCCTTCGCGGCAGCTATGGGGGCTGTGTCACCTTTCGAAACCTCCTGATAGAAGGTCTCGGCAAAGAGGGCGGCTTCGCTGTCATAGACTGAGCCGTCCCAGCCCAAGACATTTGCCGTGAACCCTGAGATCTGTCGGGCGAAGGGATCGGCAAGGTCAGGACTCGCCTCGCTATCGGGTGAATCTGTGTCCCGCCTGACTGTGCTGTCGCTGATTACATCACGGCGAAATCCCTCGGGGAGGGGACGCCCACGACCTTCGCCGCGCTCGGCCGTGCGACAAGCCGAGAGAAATAGCAGTGGTGGCATCTGGCCGAGTTTGGTCTTTAGGCGGTCGACCGTGACCGGATCTGCTTCACCTTCATCGGTCTCAAGGAAAATCACCGGCTGAGGTGAAGCGTTCTCCTGCGATAGGATGTTGCCATGGCAGCTGAGATGCAGCGCTTCGAAGGGACCCTCGAGTCGCGCGGCTTCAGCGAGGAATTCCAAAGAACCGCTTTCTTCGACTTGAAGGTGCACTGGCGCAGCCTGCCCGAGCTTTGGGCGGGTGGCTTGCAATATCATGGCTTCCTCGCCCTCGTGGTCGAGTGAATTCTGGCCGCGCGGTGAGGCCGCCATGAAGAGCAGAGCGATGTCTTTATGGTCCGGCATCTGAGGCTCAACAGCGCCATGTGCTTGTCGGACAACTGAAAAAAGGCGCATGTCCAATGCCAGAAAGCCATTCTGATCGGCCAGCAACTCCCAAGGTGCTGCCAGAAGCGCATCGGTCAGGTCTGCAGAATCTTGCGAAGATGTCTGAATGACAAGCTCACGCGGATCGGTAAGCATCCAGTCCGCCAACACGCCGCCCTGATCAAGCCAAGCGAACATCTCTCGGCCAATCTCGAGTAAAGCTTCGTCAGTGCGAAACTGAACAGCACGGCTGTAACGCTCAGACCAATCCCGAAGTGCGGCATTTGCAGTCTCGCCGTTTACCAAAGGAAGCGGATCACCCATGCCGCTCTTTGCCATCCGTCGAAGCACGGAGGTGCCGTCAATCAGAAGTTCAAGGCGCATATGAACACCAATGGATGAATTAACTTAAATGCTGTGTGTTTCCACCATGACGTGACGAACTGCTCTAATCAATCGATTTTGCGGTTGACCGAAACGACACCATATTGTTCGAGGAGATGTATCCCTGACATATCAGGACTCTGATGGACGGGGCGATGCAATCTGAAATGCCTTGTTTTGTTGGGGTTTAGGGGGTGTCATCGAAATTTGTAGCATTGGTTGTAGCATCGCTATGTTCATGACACCCTGTAGAGAAGTTGTAGCACGCGTTCGCTTGGAGTTTGCATAGGCAATTGGCGGACTTCAAGTGCTGGATGGTTTTTGCGCCCGCATAGGTTGACATTGAAGACTTGCCAACATAATTGGATTGGGACGGCTTGATCGGCCGGTGGCATCTGCGAAGTTCGGTGCAGGTGACAAAGAGATCTCAGCGAATGCTGCGCCCATAACGTTCTGCTATTCCACCGAACAGTGGAGAAGCATCTATGACCAAGTCATCATCCAACCTTTCATCCAAATACCTTCCGTTCGTTGAATTCCATATCGCGGAACTGACAGGTATCAAACCCGACCACATCCGCGGATCAGCCCGCCGTTTGGGGCGCGATCGGGAGGACATCAAATACAACAGCACGCTGAACTGCATTTGCAAAGAATTGGGCTTCAAAGGTGGGTTTGCGGGCTACAAGAAAAACTATGAACGAGACATCGAAGAGTTCATGGCGCGTCATAGCCTCGTCAACCCAGGCCTTTTTGAACCCGAGATTTTAGATCGACCCATTCGCATTGGGTTGAAACAGATTTCAGACCGTTGGTTTCAATCAGCACATGAGCGTCCATCGCGCATTTTTACGGGAGCAGGGGTCGAGTGGGCCGACCTGCTTGGAGTGGCCATGGGAATGTCGGGCTTCAAAGTTGTGAACCCTTACACCCGCGCAACACTCTGTCACGAGGACGAAATTGACCGTGTTCGGCAAGATCCGCCTAACCAATGGGTCATTCGAAGTGGTGGCCACAGCCTCGCTTTTTCAAAGTGTATGGAACTCAACAATTTGCTCGGTGATCAACTGTTGTCGTTTCGAGACGAAGCTGATCCTAACTCGAACGAGTTTGTATCCCAATTGTATTTTCCAAGCTCAATGGCATCAGAGGACGTCGTCTCGGAGCAGGAGGAGAGTCTAGGTGGAGGCAGAATTCTTTCAGCACTCATTTCCAATTTGGAGCAAGGGTGGGTCGACCTCATTCCTTTCAACGAGAAACTCGTATTTTTACGAGACGGGCAGGGTGGATTTGATTTTGTTTTTCCACGATTTAGACCGAAAAGCTTCAATCACAACATCCACAGCCCTTTTCTGAAAAATGCTGATGTTCCAAAGTCGGATGACAGTTACCATTTCAAGCGTTGGCTTTACTTCGAATACGATGGTTGGAGGGAGCAGGACCAGCACGCCGCCGAATCTGCATTTTATGAACTGGGCGGGTGCACAAGAAACTATCCAGGAGAAGACGAGATTCTGCGCGCCTATCTGCAAAACAATAGCCGCTATTCGGCGCCATTCAAGAAGGCGCCATTGGCCGAAGGATTCAAAAAAGTGAGGGTTGGCGACAGGTATCTGGCGGTGTCAGATCCGATTTCGATTTCTCGGTTCCGCGAGTTTATGACGATCGAAAATGAACTCTATGCAGCGTATCGCCCTACGGCACCGGATCAAGATGATTGGGAGCAATGCAACGTGGAGGGGGATGTGGCCACAGCGCCGGCATCTGTCACTTGGTATGACGCTTGCGCCTACGCGGCTTCCGTTAGCAAAAAGAGAAAACTGCCGGTTCGACTTCCTACCGAAGAGGAGTGGCTTGAAATATGTCACGAATTTCGCTCAGCACTTAATGTGGGTTCGATGGATACCCACTACAGGGATGCAGATCGAATTGTTGAAAAAGGTGCGCGCAGTTTGATTCATGGATTTTTTGGCACAGGTTACAATTGCGCCGAAGCAGACTTGCCTTGGGAAAAAACAAAAGACGGCATCAGCTTTCTTAGAGCCATCGACTTTGGGGAATGGCTGTTGCCAGAGGGTGCAGTGATTAACTCTCGTCATTTTGGGGCGATGAATATGGTGCCTCTTCATCTTATGGATGGGCAAGACCCCGTTGCAAATGGCGGTGCCAGTGTTTCGCCAAAGTGGGGAGATAGAGTTTCCGCGACACGGGATCGGATGTCACCAAAGTCTACGGGTGCATACAAGGATTGGCGGATCGGGTTCAGGCTTGTCTATGAAATTGACGGAGCGAGTGAGCCAGAGGACGCATATCCGGACACAAAGTTAGCCGGTGCCTAAGCATGCTGAACACTGCAGGGCAAATAATCACTACACGAAACAATCTAATCAAGGAGAGTAACAATGGGTAAAGGTCAAGGAAACGGTGGCGGATGGCCAAGCACGACAGGAAATCCATCTGGTGGTGGACGGTCGAATGGTCAAGCCGGTGGCGGCAAAGGTAAGTAGACTATCAGGAGCGGGGGCGTTGATGCCCCCGCTTTCCGCGAACAGAGATGAGCGATCAGCCCCAGCCGATCTCTTTGGGTAGAGATCTATCAATGAGCGGTGTTCCGAAGTGCAGTGTCGGTGACATATTCCTCAAGTGTGACCTTTGCATCATCGCGTCGACGCTGGATATAACGCGCAAGGCAAGTCAGGGGAACTCCGCAAGATCGAATTGTTTTCAACCGCGTGGCTGGGAGGTCGAGTGGAATCGTCCCCTTCTTTATTTTTCGATCAAGCGCCTCCGGTTCAAGGCCAAAGTAATCTCTGGCTACAATCCGAAACGGGATCTCTTCCTGCCCATCATGGCGAGCCAACAGCAACATCAGTGTGGTCATGTGCGTCTTAGCCCCCAATCAACTTCATATCTTTCTCGGCGGCAGCACGGCGCGTGTCGATGTAATCCGCAAGGTCAGTCAGGTGAACACCCTTTGCGCACTTCTGGCTGTCTTCCATGGTTACCAGCGGGAGAGGAATATCCCCTTTGCGGATCTTTTCATGGAATTTACCGACAGATAGGCTAAACCAGTCGGCGGCAACCGCTTCGGAAGGGATAATCGGGCGGGCGTTATACATGGCCATCATCATGATTGCTGTGTTCATTTAGTTTTCCTCGAATGCGACCGCGCGGAACACGGTTATTGTTGTTGCGAAAACTGGCACCTTGTGGCGACAGTTTTGAGAAAATGGCTCATTTGCAAAAACGCGGAAGAAATATTTTTAAAGTTCGAGAACCCATAAAACGAGGTGATCTCAAAACTTGGGGGCAGGGGTCATATGCCTGCCAGCAGTCTATCAGTTTGCCGTATCGCCGCGACCTTGTCTTCGAGCGCACGCTGAGCCGCGCGGAATTGCCGCCAACGCCACGCGAGATTGATCAGGTCGATGACTTTAGTATCGTAGATGTGCTCCGTCTCGATATCTGTAGCCATTGCACGATCACCGAGGCCCTCACGATATTCGTTGGTAAACCGGCGGATCTGTTCACCGAGCAGTTCGATGCGATCATCATCGATGTCCTGCAGTCCGCAGCGGTCGGTCAGCTTTTGTAGCAGATCTAACGTCAGCTGTTTTGTGCTGCCCCGCGGAACCAAACCCGCTGTGTGCCATTCTTGTGCCAGCAGGCGACCGTGGGTGATTGTATTGAGCGTCCGATCGTGGAGTTCGCGTTCCGTCTTTTCGTCCATAAAAAGTCCTCCGGAGGTGAGACCGCGTCATGTGGCCTCTCAAGACGCGGGCAGTGGGAGTTGCTGCCAGCGGGTGCGTTCTGGCGGCGGAAATGATGCCAGACAGGGGGGCAGCGTTTCCCGAGCCGGCCACTCACCTCCGACCCGGGATCACTTCACTCACACAATGGAACCAACTTTATTCGGTTCCCGAGGGGCTTGCGTTTCCGGTCGCGCCCTCACCAAGAGGGGCGTGATCGAAACGGCAAGCGTCTCGGCGGTTTTCATCCCTTCTTCGCGCATGGCTTTGCTCTCCGGCGGACAGGTCTATGGCGGTGCTGTGGCTGCGGGCTTGTCCGGAGGTGGGCCGGTGAGGCTGCGGGTGGCTGTTCACCGCTGTTGGAGACATTTCTGCCCCCAGGCTGGAGCCGGGCGGGCGGGCTTTGCCCCTGAAGCGGGCACGGACCTGTCCGCGATCACGCCGCCAGAGGTTCGGGCAGCATTCCTACGCGTTTCAGCTCGTAATACTTGGTCCGACCGATCCCGAGTGCGGCCCAGGGCTTCTTGCGCGAGGCGCTATTCGCCTCCAGATAGGCGTCCCGGGACTTGGCGCCATTTGCTGCGCGGCGCTGCCTTTCAGCCTCCGCCTTACGGCGCCGTCTTTCCTCTTCGGGGATCACCTGCTTGAGGCCGAGGTTGCGCGCGAGGTCCGACGTGATGCCCAGACGCTCGGCCATCGTTGCGCCCTTATAGTGATAGCGGCCGTCAGCCCACAAAGACGCGTTGGTGAAAAGCTTTGCCTTCTGGATGGCCTGCCTGACAATTGCATTCACTTCGATCCGCTCCAGCCCCGGTGTCGCGCCCTGCGCGGCCCTCAAGATCTCTGCTTCCAGATCCATGACCTCGGGCAAATGGGTGAGGCAGGTCGCATGGAAGTGCAGCCAGGTGTTCCGCAGACCCGTCGGGATCAAACCGCCGTGCGCATCACGAAATGCCGCCAGATCATCGCGGATTAACCTGAACCGCTCCGTCTGTGTCAGCCCCCGTGGCATCGCGGCGTTTGCGCGGCGTTTCTTCGATTTGCGCGTCCTTCGCTCCTGCAATTCGGCGCGGGTGGGCCTGCCGGCGGCCCTGTAGATCTGATCCGCCAGATCGTCGAAACGGTGGCGTTCTGCGGTGCCGCCGCTGACTCGAACCTCCTTTTGCGACTTTTCGTTGAGTGTGCCCGGAATGCGGAAGACGCGAGCCGCATCCTTGCACGCCTTGTCTGCCCCGAACGCGGCCGCGACGTCGATCAGCGCGCCCATTGCGCCCTGCCAGCGCGGGAGCGCCGAGACCGGGATCGGCTCGATCAGCCAGATCGCAGCAAGCCCGCGCCCCGTCTGTAGGAACACCGACGGCTGCGGCATTCCCGAGATCAGCAGATGGGCGGTGAATGCACTCTGAACTTCGGCGGGCGGCTTTCCACGCCATTGTGGCGCATGGAAATAGTCGAGATCGACATAAAGCGCGTTAAGCGATGCCAGCGACTTCAGCTTCCGCCCATACCAAAAGCGGTTCAGTGTCAGGAAACTGATCCGGTCGACGAAGTGCGGCATTTGCGCGATCAAGGGCGCTGCCTCATAGGTATGGGTTTCCACATCGTCAGGCCCAAGCTTGCAAAGAACGGCGGCCTTCCCGCGTGACCCTTCCGGATGCAAAAGGTGGAAATACTCCTCGGCAGTTAGATCGAAAATCTGGGCGGTCGGGGCGAATTCGCAGGGACTGGTGTGTTTCATCCCAGGGAAATGGTTCCCGGACCACCATCACGAAAAAACTGGATGATTTGAATATTGGCCCTAGTCGCGGTGCAAAAGGATGCCGCGTCATGCGTCGATACAAGTCGCCTGGACTTACCAACCTGAAAAACTTACCGACTTACTTTCCTACAAACTTCCGACCTTCGGACTTGCCAACCAACTTACCAACAAAGTGACATTCCAACCTTTTCTTTTGGCGCGCAAAAAACTTCGGAAGTTTGTTTTTTGGCTTTTGCCATTGAACCCACGTCTCTCCTGCAATCGCAAAACAAGGAGTAACAACGATGCGCACACCCATTCATTCTGACGGAGATATCATCGCAAAAGGCACCAGTCTGACGGCGCAGCTTGGCCGGGAGATCTCGGCCACCGATCTGTTCAAAGCGCTTGGCAGCAAGGGCAAATTCTCGCGGGTTCGCGACCTGTGGGAGGAGCACATGGCAAGCCGCGAAGAAGAACAACTTGCCGAATTTCCGCTGCCAGACAGCACCCAGGCGCTGATCCAAACCGCCGTATCGGCACTGGAGCAAAGCATGGTGTCGATGCTGCGCGGCGAGATTTCACGGCTCACTGACCAGAACATCCGACATCTGGCACTGCGCGAGCGTGATTTTGCCATGCTCGAGTCCGAGCATGCGAACACGGTCAAGAAGCTGAACACGCAGATCACTGATCTGACGCAATGCCTCGATGATCTGTCTGCGGCGGCCGAGATCAGCGAGAGCGAGGGCCTCGACGGCGAACTCGACAAATCTGCGGCGACAAAACCGGCTCGGGCAAAGGGCGCCCAGGGGGCGGCTCATAGGTCTCCAAATCGACCGGTGAAGAGAACTCTGGCGCCTCGCAAGGCGGGTCGACCTCTTCGCTCAAAGCCCACACCAGAGCCGACGCAAGGGCAGACCCCGTCTTGAGGCTGTCGAATTGCGTTGCCTCTGACAGCGCGGTCTTAGCCTCATCCACAGATTGAACCTTTCGAAGCCGGTGCTTTTCAGCATCGGCTTTGTCCTTGCGGGCCGCTTCCCACTCCAGTGCGAGCACTTCTGCGGTCAAACGGCCTTTCTCACGCTCCAGCGCCCTCAGACTGAGCCAAGACGCCCAGACAGATTCGTTATGCGTCCTCGTCTCGGCACGTCGCTTTCCAGCGCTGCTGGTATCTACGCCTTTTTCTTCAAGGCGCCGTGATCGTTCAGCCCGGCGTGGACCCAGATGGTCCTGGGCAACCAATCCCTCCGGAGCGTCTCCCGCTTTCGCCATGGTCTCGTAGGAGCGCAGATCGACACGTGCGGATGACCCGATGCGCTTTAGCGCTGCGTTGGTGCGTTTTTCCCACTCCTGCCTGATCCTCAGGATTTCTTTCGGCCCCGTTTTCCTGTCATCCAGTATCCTGGTCTTTGCTCCGAAGGTGCCGGTCTGCGGACACACCTCGCGCGTCGTCACCAGAATGTGGGCGTGGAAATTAAGGTTGGTTAGCACTGGGTCGAAAAGCGATGCGGGATAATCTGGCTGATCCGTGGCGAATTTGCCGGCCTTGTGAAACGCTTCCATCTTCCGATCCAGAAACCTCGGCGCATGGACGTCAGCCTGGACCGCAACGCCGTATTCATCACGAAGCCAGAGGCCAAATCCTCGAACAAGTCTGACCTGATCGGCAAGCGGTAGCTCAGCCGGCAGCGAAGGACGTAGTTCCCTGATGACCCGGGCATTGCCACGAGTCTCGGCCACTTCGGCGAGGTTCCAGAGCGATGCGGCGTTGCCGGTCCAATTGATGAGCTCGTGAGACAATAGCCCACCGGTCTTGCTCGAGCGGAATCTCTTCCCCAGCCGCTCGTCACGGTAGGACGCGCGCGCAGTGTAAGCGGCAGATTTGACCGCGCTTCGGCCATCGGCGCGGGAATGAATGACAACTTCGAGGCGGCTTGCAGGATGTATCATGAATGGGATGTCGGGCCCGAACCCGACTTCCGCTCCTCAGCCCCGCCGGCCAGGCGCGCAGGCAAACTTCAGTTTGCGTAACTGCGCGCATCACCTTTTCAAGGAGTGCGAGGGCTGCTCGACCAGCGGCCAAGTGGAACTTGCTATTTTCTGTCGGAGCGAACTCTGACCACAGGCAATATTTCCTGTTCGACCAGCATCAATAGGGAGAACGAAATGAATGACATGGAATTAAAAATTGAACACGCGCGAAAGCGGCTAAGGAGTCTTCAGTCTCAAGCGCAGAAGCTCAAGCGCAGAGATGATACCCGAAGGAAGATTATATATGGAGCTGCTGTGCTGGCCTATTTCGAAGAACTCGAGGAACCACAGAAGCTGAGCTCTATGGAAAAAGTGGCCGTTCACATTACTCGCGAGGCTGACCGCAGGTTTCTTGGACTGCCTGCGGAAGATGACGAGAAAGATGGTGTATCAATGAAAACGACCGCACGAGAATAGGCGTTGGTAGCCATGATGCCGGATGTCTTTTCGAACTCCTATACGGCAGAATTTGATTTACGGGCCGCTTCTGCTGTTTTACGTGCGAGTTTATCGACCGCTTCGTTGAATGGATCGCCGGCATGACCTTTTACCCATTCAAGTCGAAATTTGAGCCCTTTGCTCGCCTCCTTGTAGTCCTGCCAAAGGTCGTGGTTGCTGGAAATCACGTGGCAATTTCTGACTGCATTGCACACGTATTTGCTGTCACTCCGTATGACTGCCGAACTACCATCAGGAATACACTTTATGGCCTCGATGACAGCTCGAAGTTCCATTCGATTGTTCGTCGTGCCAAATTCTGAGCCTGATTTCTCCGCTCCGGTTTCATGGAATACGAAAGCCCAAGCACCGACAGGGGATAGCCCTGTTTCTTTGTTTGCCTTGCCTCCTGTAGAACCATCGGTCGAAATTAGGATTGTCGAATTCGATTTCCGAAAACTCCTGGGCGGGTCGAGAGTGAATGGTGCTTCGTGAAGGAGCTTTGGCTTGATGTCTTCAAGAAGGCCGACGCCGCCAGTCCGGCGTCGATCACGTTGGTTCATGTGTTTGCTTTGCAAAGCATACCAAGATCGAAATTCGGCCAGTTGATCATCTATTTTTTTGTCTAAGTCACGTATGGTCTGCCGAGCATTGCCATAGGCAAAGGCTTCCCCCCAACCACGGACGACACTGTCAATAACTGTTAGTGTTTGCACATATCTGCTTCTAGCAGAGAAGCTGTTCTGCGTTTTGCGAACGTGCCCGATCGCTGCTTTTCCTGCTTTGATCCGGCTGTCTATCTTTTCAATGAGGCTACGACGGGCTTTCTTGTTCGGCTGAAAAAGCCCTGGGGCACAGTCGAACCCCAAAAAGGAGAAACCACCACCATGGGCGTTGCCGAATTGAGCTTTGTCGGGTGAAGAATTTCCCGAATAGGGATCATGGCACTCGAGGCCGTTGTTCTTTAGAAACTTCCGCGCTGACTTGAATGCACCGCGGCATCTCTTTTCCGAGTCCGACATGACGACAAAGTCATCAATGAAGCGAACGCATATCACTCCTCGCCCGTTGAGTAGTTTGTCGAACTCATAGAGCAGGATATTTCCAAACAGTGGAGAGAGAGGCGAACCTTGTGCAACGCCTTCACTGTCGGTTGGAAAGATTTTTCGATCTTCGCCAAGCTTGGTTTCGTTGCCCAAGACAACAGTTGATGCCTGATCCAGGAGCGTAAGAAATTCTGGATCAGATACATCGTTTGAGATGGCGTCCAATACCTTTTTTCTGGGAATTCCGTCAAAGAAGCCAGAAATATCCGATCGCACGAAGTGGATTTTGCTTTCGTCAAAGGCACGGTCAATCAGCTGCAGACCATGTGGAACGCTGCGATTAGGAACTCCCCCAACGCTTGTTGGCAGCGTATTCACAGATTTCACAAAATCTGACTTGCTTTGAAGGGTATCGAGCAATGCCCTTTCGACAATACGATTGCGGACTGAAGCCATGACGATGCCCCTCTTGCCACCGCTCGACTTCTTGATTGTCACGCCTTGCTGGAGATCGAAATTAAACTTCCCAGACCGTAGTTGTTTTTGAATCTGCCTGATGTTGCGCAGGGAATTCCTGTCGAACTCTTCTATCGCTTCGCGGGTCTCATCGGCCGATGAACGCCGACCATTTGATTTGATTTTTTGCCAAGCTTTGAAAAGCGCACGCTGCTTGGTGGCTTCTTCAAATAGACGCCCCATAAAACTCTCTCTCTGGTAGGCGGCTTCGGAATGCCACGCCTTACCTCTCGAACTGCCGTTTGCTCACCAGGACCTTGGCCGCCATTCATATGCGATACGGCCTCGGCACCCTGTAGGACGACCCACGGTTCAGCACCGTTCGCCGACCCGCCCGTTCCGATCGTCACGGCGCTCACAAGGAGCCCGCAGACCAGAGTGGTCAGGATGAACGCACCACGACATGTGGCCGTGGCGCTCAGACGCCAGCGTAGAACGCGGGCGTGTTTTTGGTTGCGTCAATCTTCATCGCGCAGTCCTCCTTCATTAGGTAGCTTACCTTTTTCGGGCGGATTGCAAGCGAAAATCGCGCGCAGGATCCCGGCGAAGCCCAAAAGAAACCCTACTGACCACCCGAAGTTTCATCTCGATCTCGAAATGAAAGGCTATGGCCATGTGAGAGGCAAGGCTTGCCGTTTGCTCACCAGGACCTTGGCCGCCATTCATATGCGATACGGCCTCGGCACCCTGTAGGACGACCCACGGTTCAGCACCGTTCGCCGACCCGCCCGTTCCGATCGTCACGGCGCTCACAAGGAGCCCGCAGACCAGTCTGGGAAAGCCCACCTAAGATAAGAGCGTCGCAGTTGTGTTTCAATAGATGTTGCGGTCGATGTGGCGAAGTTTTCAACATATAGGAAGGTTGGGTCGCATTTGGTATAAGTTGCATTGTTCGTCATACATTGTGCGCTGGAGTTCCTTTATGTTTTTTTCTTTCCTCGAGCAGAAGGTCCAGAGTCATTTCTTGAGCCGTTTCCATGCCGAAACTTGAAAAGTGAATGGTAGCGGTGGCCATGATGGCAATCACCAGAATTCGCAGGATTTCATCGAGTTCAGCGCCGATGTCGTTTGCGACTTCGGGAACGATGAGGAAAACCGAAGCAGCAACGTCGTTGCGTTGCGTTTCGGTGTCACCGATGGCTTCACTAATTTGATGTTCTCCAATCTCGCTGCGAACCTTATGAAACGAGCGAGACGAGAGAATACCTTGAAGGTGGACTTGCTCACACATGAAGGTGTCAGCTAAATTAGCAGGCCCCTCAAGTGTGCTGGCAATCATTTCCGCGCCAGTAACTAAGCCGAAAAGGAAATCTTCAAGTCGTGGGATGCCTCGTTTCTGGGCGCTTACCCGCATGGAAGCAGCCAGATAGACACCTGTGGCTATGAGATTGCGGTGACGAATTGCTCTTGTTTCTGTCATGTCAGTATATTTCCTGGAAACGAAGTGAGGCAACGCCCACAAATTCTGGCGGGTGCTGCTTTTTAATATGAGGAAGAGGAGTGACACTCTTAGGCCGCTTGAACTGCCTTCGGTCTACCTCTTCGGCCTCCAAATAGCCGACAGGTTTTCAGGATGCTCGTTGGGGCTTTCGGCTTGGCTGGGTGAATCCCCAGACGCTCCTCACTTTTTTCGCGAAACGGAAGCTCTTTGTAGCACTTGCTAATAAACGGAGAGGCATAGGCGGGGAGCCCACCAATCCGAGACGTTCCGGCGCATGGCTTGATGCAGAACCGCGGATCGTCTTTCCGAACGCGGATCCTGCGTTTGAAGATGAAACGAGTTGGCTTTTTTAGGTTGAATTCAGAAAGCATCTCTGGGCAGGAAGCCGTCATTTCATGGGTATTAACGTCTCTGGGATCAAAGCTGCTTGTCCCGTAGGCAATCACGACTTCATCTGTTTCGTGATCTTCATGCAGAACAAAGCAAGGTCTGTTCTTCAAGGTTGCACTTTTTTTGTAAGGAAATTGAAAGGTGACAACGTCACCAACGGTGATCGAACGCTGCGCGTCCGGCACAAGTGCCATCATGATGGGCTCCGATTTTGAGGAAGGAAATCGACGCCCTTGGGTTACACCCCTTGCTCTCAAGGGATGTAACTACTCCCTTCGAGTTTAGGTGAATGCCAGAACGTCATGACGAACGCTCTGGATTCACTAAACTCTTAAGGGAGTTAAGAAGGCTAACGCCTTAGATGGAATTTTCGGCGCGCTCGTCAAGATGTTGCGGTTGAAAAAAGTTTGCCTGTTGCCTTTGGGCGTGCTTGTTCGGCGGGGCGTTTTCGATGCGTAGATGCCCGAATTTGTTGGAAAAACAGGGGCGCAGAGCACATCAATAGGTTGCATGGCCAGCAAGCTGCCAATACAAATCTTTTAGAGGGTTTTGTTTGGCGCTCATTGTTTTTAAAATTCACAGGATCCTTTAATGAACCCGACCGAGATTTTTGAAGCCCTTGAGAAGATCGCGTCTGAGCCATTCGACCCACTGGAATTCCCATTTGCCTTTGCCGAGGCAACCGACGTGGCCCAAGCCGCCATCGCCAAGCTGCGAAACGGAACGACCAACAAGTCGGATCAGCCCAGCGGCGTTCTAGTCAACAAGAAGTTCCACTATGCACCAGCACTGGACGGCATGGTTGATGTCACGCTTGAGGCCCTTCGGAACTCTAAGAAAACCACCACCGCCAAACCCGCTGTCCTGATCGCCACGGATGGCGATATGGTTGCTGCCCAACAGCGGGTGAGCGGGGAGGCCCTGCATTGCCGCTTTGATGAGATCGGCGACAACTTTGGGTTCTTCCTGCCGGCTGCGGGCAAGGAGCGTTATGACGCGGTGCAGGAAAACCCCGTCGATGTCAAAGCGACCGGCAAACTGGCCCGGCTCTATGACGCGCTGGCCAAAGCCAATCCTGACTGGGCAAGTGATGAACGTCGTCACGAGATGAACCAGCTGATGATGCGGCTGATTTTCTGCATGTTTGCCGAGGATGTCGGTATCTTCCCTGACAATCAGTTCAGCCAAATCCTGTTCAGCCACTCGGGCAACAAGGGCGAGGAAGCGCGCGAGGTGATCATCGCCGCGTTCACCGCGATGAACCGCCCCAAAAGCCAGCGTAGCGATCTGCCGGGCTGGGCAGGGGATCTGGAATACGTCAATGGGGGCCTCTTTGCCGGGGCGATTGATGCGCCCAAGTTTGATGTGCCATCCTATCGCTATCTGCGCGATGCCTGCGATCTGGACTGGCGTGAAATCAACCCTGACATCTTTGGCTCGATGATCCAGTCGGTCGCCGACCCGAAACAGCGCTCTGAACTGGGGATGCACTATACCTCGGTGCCTAACATTATGAAGGTGATCGGGCCGCTGTTTCTGGATGATCTGGACACGGATATCGAGAAAGCATGGGATAAACCCGCCGCGCTGAAACGTGTGCTGACACGGCTTGAAGGGATCCGGGTGTTTGATCCGGCCTGTGGGTCTGGCAACTTTCTGGTCGTGTCCTACCGCCAGCTTCGCGAACGCGAGATGCGGATTTTGGAACGGTTGGAGGAGCTGACAGGCGAGGGCACGAAAGAGATGTTTTCAGCCATTCAAATCGCCCATTTCCACGGGATCGAGATCACGGATTTCGCCGCCGAGACCGCCAAGCTGGCGCTGTTTATCGCCGAGTATCAGGCCAACGCGGTGTTCCGCGAGGTGTTCGGCCAAGGCCCCGCCAGTCTGCCGCTACGTGAAAGCGCTCATATCGTTTGTGACAACGCCCTAAGAGTGGACTGGGAAGAGGTCTGCCCGCCACCCAGTGAGGGGGAAGAGGTGTTTATTGCGGGCAATCCGCCGTTTTTGGGGAAAGCAAAGCAAACCAAAGAACAGAAGGCTGATCGTGACTACGTCTTCTATGGAAACCTGAAGACATATAAGGCATTGGACTTTGTCGCAGGGTGGACATTCAAGGCAGGAAACTACATTCGTGGCAGAAAGTCTGCGGCAGCTTTGGTGTCTACTAATTCGCTCTGCCAAGGCGCCTCTGTGCCGATGCTATGGCCCACAGTTCTATCAGATGATCTCGAGATATCCTTCGCACACAGGTCCTTTAAATGGAGGAACAGTGCAGCAAAAAATGCTGCAGTGATCTGTGCCATTGTAGGGATGCGCAACAAGTCGAATGCTTCCAAGCGTCTGTTTGAAGCCGATTACGAGGGAGTAGTTCCACATATCAACGCTTACCTTGTAAACTACCCTGACGTGTGGGTTCGGGGCGTTGGTAAAAGCTTGTATGACCTGCCTCATATGGCTTTCGGGAACATGCCGTATGACGCCGGAAAGCTGTTGTTCAATCCTGAACAGAAGAACGAGCTTCTGAAAGATGAGCCAAAGGCAGAGAGATTTATCCGACGCTTCATGGGAGCCCAGGAGGTCACCAAAGGCATCGAGCGATTCTGTCTGTGGATTGATGACGATGATCTTCAGGACGCTCTGTCGCTTCCAAAGGTAAGAGATCGCATTGACGAAACCCGCCAAGCGCGTTTGGAAATGAAAGATGCTGCTGGCAAAGCACTTGCCGAAAGGCCTCACCAATTTCGTGAGCACTATTCGGCGAAAAACCACTCGATCCTTGTCCCCAGCGCCACTTCGGAGCGCCGCTATTACCTGCCTGTCGAGCGTGTAGGCGAGGGAGTCATCGCTTCGAACTTGAACATGGTCCTTTACGACGCCCCAGATTGGTGCATTTCTCTAATTGCTTCCCGTGTTCACCTCATCTGGATCGCGACCGTCTGTGGCAAGTTGAAGACTGATTTCCGCTACTCCAACACGCTTGGCTGGAACACTTTCCCGGTGCCGAAATTCTCGGACGATCAGCTTGAGGCGCTCAATGCCTCGGCCCGCAAGATCCTCAAGACGCGTTACAGCCATTACCCGGCCACCATTGCCGAGCTGTATGACCCCGACAAAATGCCTGACGATCTGCGCGCGGTGCATCGGGAGAATGATGAGCTGCTGGAAACCATGTATATCGGGCGGCCGTTTCGCAACGATACAGAACGGCTGGAGCATTTATTCAAGCTCTACGCTGCCAAGATTAAAAAGATTGAAAAAGATGCTGCGAAATCCAAGCGCGGCAAGAAGGGCAAATAGATGGCTCAGATGTTGAACGTCCAATACGGTCACAAGAAATCAGCGACCAACCCCATGGGCATGCGCGAAATGCAGGCGCGGGCTTATGCGGCGCGGGCGGCGCAATTTCTGCTGCTAAAGGCTCCACCTGCAGCGGGGAAAAGCCGGGCGCTGATGTTCATCGCGCTGGACAAGCTGCGCCACCAAGCGCGCGAGAAGGTGATCGTTTGCGTGCCCGAAACCTCAATCGGCGGGTCGTTCCGTTCTACGGATCTGACCAGCTATGGGTTTGAGGCCGATTGGGAGGTCGAAGACAAATGGAACCTCTGTCTGACGGGCGATGATGCGTCAGACCAAAAGGTGAAGGCCTTTGTGGAGTTCATGGGTTCGGATGCCGAAGTTCTGGTCTGCACCCATGCGACGTTCCGCTTTGCCTATGAAAAAGTGGTCGAGGCGCAGGGGCCAGAGGCGTTTGATGACTGCTTCATCGCGATTGATGAATTCCACCATGTGTCCGCGTCTGACAACAACCGTTTGGGCGTGATCCTGCGCGCCCTGGTAACGCGCGAGAAGTGTCATTTGATGGCGATGACCGGCAGCTATTTCCGTGGCGACGCTGACCCTGTGCTGAGGCCTGAGGATGAGGCCAAGTTCACCACGATCACCTACAGCTATTATGAGCAGCTGGAGGGCTATGAGCACCTCAAGGCGTTAGGTGTGAACTATCAGTTCTATAAAGGTAATTACGTCAACGGCTTGGCGGACGTTCTGGATGTTTCTCAAAAGACGATCATCCATATCCCGCATCGTGGATCATCGGAGGCATTTGACGACAAGTTCAACGAAGTCGGCAAGATCATGGATCTGATCGGCACCCATAAAGGGCGCGAAGAGTCGACGGGCTTCGATCTAGTTGAGACGGCTGATGGACGGCTGCTCAAAATAGCAGATCTGGTCGATGATGGGCCGGGGCGGGATATCGTCAAATCGGCGCTGTCGCGTGAGGTAAAAGGGCCTGACGGCAAACGGGATGATGAGGCAGACCGTGCCAAAGTCGATATCATCATCGCGCTCGGGATGGCCAAAGAGGGGTTTGACTGGGTTTGGTGCGAACATGCGCTGACCATCGGTTATCGTTCATCCCTGACAGAGATCGTTCAGATCATTGGCCGCGCCACCCGCGACGCCCCAGGCAAGCCACGTGCGATCTTCACCAACCTTGTGGCAGAGCCGGGTGTTGAAACCGGCGTGGTCACAGATGCAGTGAATGACATGCTCAAGGCGATTTCAGGATCGCTGCTGATGGAGCAGGTGCTGGCACCTAACTTCAAGTTCTACCGGCGCGAAGACGGTGACATTCGGGAGCCTGTGGCCGTGGACGGGCAGGGGAATGTCATGATCGGCATCAAGGGGCTCGTAGAGCCGCCCACAGAACGTTCCAAGGACATTTGTGAACAAGATATGCATGACCTGATGGCTGCGGCCTGTCAGGCGATGGACAAGCGCGTTTTGTCACCTGAGACAGCGCCTGAAGTGGCAACCCAGATGATTTTGACTGACATCATCGAGAAACGATACGAGACGCTTGAGGACGAAGAGGCCGAGAGCGTTCGTCAGCATCTGGCGGCGCATATGAACATTCTAACCTTGGCCCAAGATGAACAGCAAAAAGGCATGGCTGAGGCCGGGGCTGCTTTTGAAGGTAAGTCGGAGACGTCCGCGGACAGCGAGGAGGATGAGCTTGCCAGCGCGCCAAATACCCTTCTTCAAATGGTCAAGAAGTTCATCAATGTGCGCGATATCGATGTGGAGCTGATTGACAGCGTGAACGCGTTTCAGGAGCGGTTTGAAGTTGCCTCTAAGTCGCTGGACTCAAAGCTTCTGGCTCATGTGCAGTCCGCTATGGTCGCCATGCGCGTGGATATGTCCGAGGACGAGGCGCGAACGCTTTGGCCACGCATAAAAGCGTTTCGGGTATCCGAGGGGCGTGAGCCCAACCCCAACTCGCCTGATGCACTCGAAAAACGAATGGCTGAAGCGCTATCATGGCTAAAAGCCCAGAAGGCCAAACGCATGCGTGAGGGAACGCTGTAATGCCACGCCCCACGCTTGATGACATCTTTTCTGAGTCGGATGAATTTGGATTGCTTGAGGTAAAGCCCCGCGCGGCTTGTGCGCAGAATACTGATCGGGGTTTGGCCGTAGTGGGCGAGGTGAACAATTTCTTTGAGAAAACAGGCCATTTGCCCAACCCAGACGCCGCTGACCATGAGGAAATGCGTCTCGGCACAATTTGGGAGAAGCTAAAGCAGAACCCAACGGATGAGATGTTGGCCTCTGATCACTTGGGATTGCTTGTGGCGAAGGATGTTCCGCAATCTAATTGGCGGGAAGACCCTCACGAAGGGCAAATTCCAGACAGTCTTGATGACATTTTTGATGATGATGCGTTGGATTTGGATGAAGATGCGGTGACGCTTCGCCATGTAACGCCGTCTGCCGAGCGCCACTTGCCCGATCATCGCGCGGAATTCGTTCCGTGCACAGATTTCGACAGATATGCCGGTAAGTTCGAAGAGGTTCAGGTTGCTTTGGAATCGGGTGAGCGAAAGGCGAGACCCGTGAAGAAATGGGCAGTGATTGAGCCAGTTGAAGGCGATTTCTTCATTCGTAATGGTTTGCTGGCGATGATCGCAGAGAAATCGGAGATGACAGCACGCGGTGGATCTCGAGATCATCGCTTACGTGTCATTTTCTCAAATGGCACGGAAAGCGACCCACTCATGTCCTCTTTCCGCAAGTCGTTGAACGATGACAAAGCCTCAAGGTTTATCGAAAAAGTTGGCCTCGGGCCGCTGGATGCAGAATGGGAAGCCGACCGTGTGGGTGTTTCGGGCACGATCTACGTCGCCCGGTCTTTGTCTGAGGATCCCGCAATCAAGAATCAAAGCAAAATCCTACACAAAATTGGGGTCACCAGCCAAGACGTTCGAAGGCGCGTTGCAGATGCGCGGAATGATCCTACGTTTCTCTTGGCCCCAGTGGAGGTCGTTGCCACCTTTGATCTGGAAAACCTCCCACGCGAAAAAGTGGAGCACCTTCTTCATAAGTTCTTTGAAAGAGCCAGACCGTCAGAACTCTTCATTCTGGACCGGTTCGGTAAGAAGGTGCACCCAAAAGAGTGGTTCTATGTGCTCCCAGAGCATGTGAGCCAAGCTGCCAAACTTTTGCTCAATGGCGAACTTCACAAGTTCGCTTATGATGTGAAACAGCAGGCTATCGTAAAAAGATAGCCTGCTCATGAGCCTATTTCATGGGCAACGGGGAAGTTACAATTGGCCACCATTTCCAGCCTTCATATTTATCCCCGCGCTCTTTGATATGAGTGTATCTCTTGATGCTGCCCCAATCTTCATGCCCGGATACTTCAGCAACTTCATGTATTTTCAGTCCGATCTCGAATAGCCGAGAAATCCCTTCGTGGCGCAGGTCATGAAACCTTAGGTTTTCGATTCCGAGTAGTTTGCAGGCTTCGGTAAATAGCCGAGTGATTGTATCCTCATGGTAAGGGAAAATGCGCTCATCGATGCGGGGCATGGAATCGATGATCGCCATTGCTTCTTGTCTGATAGTAAGAACCTTGTCGTTACCTTCTGTTTTTCGGGGGTGCTTCAGATTGCGCACTGTGAGTTCACCATACTCGCCGTCGTAATCATCCCACAGCTGGGACAGGATCGAACCACGGCGGTGCACCTTAAAGATCGCCGCAGGAACAATCTTATGCATTGGCACGCAACGAGGGTTTTCCTGATATCGTTTCGCGAAGTGATCCATCAGTTTGTTGAGCTCTGTGAGCGAGGGGCGACGGTCCCTTTTTGCCGATTTTGTCACGATTTTCTGGTGCCTTAAGGTGCGCATTGCTTGTTCATATTCAGCCAAGGGCATTTCAACACCGGCAATTGGCCCTCCAAACCTGATAACAGCCCCGAGAGTTACCAGGTAACCATTCACAGTTTGCGGCTTTCGGGGTTTGAAGCTGTAGTGTTCAGGGGTGTCCAGCTCGGGATCGGTAGGTCGCGCCTGAACACCATTCAGGAGGTCCGTCGCGAGGCGAACAAAATCTTCTGCTGCCAAAGTTTCCATTTCAGCTTCACCGAAAGGAAGACGCTGAAAATAGCTGAGCATTTGGGATTTTGACGATCCGAAACCGTCAGGAGAGGAGTCGATGTAGTCTTGGACACATGCCGACACATCCTTTCGTCTCTTTGCATTGACCGCTCGATCGAGCGCTCCGGGCTTTTTGAGTGCTCTTTCCTGGTTCTTGAGCCAGTTTTCGGCGGCTCTTTGGGACGGGAATGTCTCCACCAAATTGAGGATGACCTTGCCTTTTTTTTTCTTGCGTAATTGCGCTGTATAGCTTGGCTTGCCGTTTTTCTTAAAGCGCTCGGTAACAGTTCCCATGAGAGTTCCTTTCAGTCGCGGGTTTTTCATGGCCGGGACATCGGTTCGATTGTTTTTTTCAGAAGCAGGTTTGTGTAAGTTTGAGTCCTAAATCGGAGGCGATCGGGGGGAACTGGGCCAAATCGACGGTCGGGCCGTTGTCTGATTGCCCAAGAACAGTGAGGAGGTGGAAACCGGCCTCGAAAAAGTGCTACACGGCGGTTTCGGTGCTACATCCTGTAGCACCGCATCCAAAAACGGGGCTGAACGGGGCCGAAACGAGGAAAACGTGAAAAATGGTCGATCGAAAAAACCAAGAAAAATCAGGGTTTTCCGATGTTCAGCGGGCTGCGCGTTTGAGTGTGGCGCCGATGATGGATTGGTCCGACCGCCATTGCCGGTTTTTCCACCGTCTGATGACGCGTCAGGCTCTGCTTTATACTGAGATGGTGACAGCGCCAGCGCTGGTGCGGGGCGGGGCCATGCATCTTCTGGACTTCAACACAGAAGAACACCCGATTGCCGTTCAACTGGGCGGCTCAGACCCGAAAGAACTGGCTGAGGCGACCAAAATCTGTGTCGCGCGCGGGTATGACGAGGTGAACCTGAATGTCGGTTGTCCGTCCGACCGGGTGCAATCGGGCACGTTCGGGGCCGTGTTGATGCGGGATGCGCCGCT
Source organism: Aliiroseovarius sp. M344 (assembly GCF_025140835.1). NCBI lineage: Bacteria > Pseudomonadati > Pseudomonadota > Alphaproteobacteria > Rhodobacterales > Paracoccaceae > Aliiroseovarius > Aliiroseovarius sp. M344. Next base: position 1,794,933 of record NZ_CP081153.1, on the reverse strand, counting down.
GGTAGCGGCGTGTATGTCGGCCATGAAAGATGCCGCGCAAGATATTGAAGTCACGGTGAAATGCCGCATTGGCGTCGACGACCAAAGCCCGGATGACGTGCTGCCTTACTTCCTTGAGACTGTCGCAGCTGCGGGTGTGTCGCGGTTTACCATTCATGCCAGAAAGGCGTGGCTACAGGGGCTCAGCCCGAAAGAGAACCGGGACATTCCCCCTTTGGATTACCCGCTGGTCCACCGTATGAAAGCCGCGTTTCCACAGCTTCATCTGTCAATAAACGGTGGCATCACGTCCCTTGACGAGGCGCGGAGCCACCTGACCACGATGGACGGCGTGATGATTGGGCGGGCGGCCTATCACGACCCGGCGCGCGTACTTTTGGGGGCGGATCAGGCGATTTTCGGCGCGACCGACCCGTCGCGCACGGCGCATGACGTTGTTGAAGCGATGTATCCTTATATCGAAGCCCAACTGGCCAAGGGCGTGCGCCTCCATTCGATCACACGCCACATGCTGGGGACATTCACTGGCCGTCCCGGTGCGCGCAAATGGCGTCGCATTCTGTCAGAAGGCGCGTCACGGGACGGCGCAGGGGTTGCACTGGTGGCCGAGGCGCTGTCACATGTGCCCGAACACGTTCCCGCGCACTGAGGTCCCTTATGCCCGAGCTTTCACTTCTTCTGCCGATGGCCGCACTTTTGCTGGTGATCGGCGCGTTTGCGGGTGTGCTGGCGGGCCTTCTGGGTGTCGGCGGAGGCATCGTGTTGGTGCCCGCCTTTTTCTATGCGTTCACCGCGCTTGGCTATGGGTCTGACCAATTGATGCAAATCTGTCTGGCCACATCGCTTGCAACGATCATCGTGACTTCGATCCGCTCGGTCTTGGCCCATAACCGCAAGGGCGCGGTCGAGTGGGGTATTCTTAAAGCCTGGGCGCCGGGCATTGCCGTCGGCGCGATCATCGGTGTGCTTGTCGCATCGGGCCTGCGGTCAACCGTGCTTCAAGCGATATTTGGTGTGCTGGGCTTGGTGATTGGCGCCTATTTGGGACTGGGCCGTGCCAATTGGCGATTGGCAGAGGCGATGCCCGCCGGGGTGCGGCGTGCGATCCTGTCTCCGGCGCTCGGGTTTCTGTCGGTGCTCATGGGGATCGGCGGCGGCAGTTTCGGCGTGCCGTTGATGACGCTGCACGGTCGCCCGATCCACAACGCGGTGGCGACGGCTGCTGGCTTTGGCGTGTTGATCGCGGTGCCCTCAGTTCTGGGGTTTCTGCTTCTGCCCATCGCAGAGGCTGCGCGCCCGCCTTACACGATTGGCGCTGTCAATCTGCCTGCCTTCGCCTTGGTTGTTGCCATGACCATGATCACGACGCCCTACGGCGTGAAACTGGCCCATGCAATGGACCCCAAACCGTTGAAACGGGTTTTTGCGGTGTTTTTAACGCTGGTTGCGCTGAACATGCTGCGCAAGGCCCTGTTGGGCTAGGGATCAGGCCGGGCCTTCAGCGCCTTCTGACAGGAACGCCTCAACTGTTTCGGCGCGCAAGGGTCGCTTGGTCACGCCGTCCTGTTCCAACGTCACAACCAGGCAATCTGCGGCGCACATCAACGCGCCATTCATGTATGTGCCGTATTCCAACACGAACGAGCTGTTGCGAAAGCTCTTTGTACGGGTGGCGATCACGTAATTGTCGCCCAGATGTAACGGCTTGAAATAGCGCGCATAATTACTGGCCAGCACGACCTGCGGATCACTGTCTTCATAGTTGGTCACATGGACATGGGCGAAATAGGGGATGCGGACCGACTCAAACCATCGGAAATAGGCGACGTTGTTGACATGGTTCAGCGCATCCAACTCGTGAAACCGAACCCGGTCGGCCATCCCATAGGCCCAGCCGTCCGGCACGCCGAGACTTTGCAGCTGTGTGGCATTCAACGGGGTGACCAGTGGAATATGGGCAAACGGATCGGACATCAGGGCACCTTGGCGTTGCGCCAGCTGCGCTGGGGTCGGCATCCGGCAAATCTGGAAACTGGAGCGGGTGAAGGGAATCGAACCCTCGTCGTCAGCTTGGGAAGCTGCTGCTCTACCATTGAGCTACACCCGCAATGCGCTTTGGTTATGTCACCCTCGATGAAGCGTCAAGTGGTTGGCCAGCGCAGGCGTTTAGCATCACCCACGCCGCCGTCTGCGGCGTCGCCCACCGTCTTCGCCGTCGCCACCGCCAGTGTTGAAGCTGGGCTCGGGAAGCGCCACGATGCTGCGCAGGAGGGTGAAGGGTTCGACCGAATTCGGCATCGCAGAAGCATTGACGAAATGCTCTTGAAAGCGTGGCTCGACCGCAGTCTCGATTTTCAGGATGTTGCGCACGGTTTCTTCGATTTCGGCCCGCGCGGCGCGGTTCAGAAGGGCGATGCGCGCGCCCGTTCCAGCGGCGTTGCCAGCAGACGTTACCTTTTCCAACGGGCAATCCGGGATCATCCCCAGCACCATCGCGTGCTTGGCTGAAATATGTGCCCCAAACGCGCCCGCCAGAACCACACGGTCAACGTGATCGACGTTGCGTTTGTCCATCAACAGGCGCGCGCCGGAATACAGCGCCGCCTTTGCCATCTGGATCGCGCGGATGTCGCCATTTGTGACTGCAATCGGCCCCTGATCTTCGTCACCGTCCCACAGGCGATAGGAAAAGGTGCGCCCATCTGCAAAACACCGGTCTGTCCCGGTCTGCTCGGGCGAGCCGATCAAACCGCCAGCATCGACAAGCCCAGCCATGCGCATTTCGGCAATCACCTCGATGATGCCCGATCCGCAAATGCCGGTAACGCCGGTTGTGGCAATGGCGGCATCAAACCCATCGTCGGTGGACCACAGGTCCGAACCGATCACTTTAAAGCGGGGTTCTTTGGTGACCGGGTCAATCTCGACCCGCTCGATCGCGCCGGGGGCGGCACGCTGTCCGGCGCTAATCTGCGCGCCTTCGAAAGCCGGGCCGGTGGGTGAAGAGCAGGCTAACACGCCCGTCTTGTCGCCTAGCAGAATTTCCGCATTGGTGCCAACATCGACGACCAGCACGAGATCTTCGGATTTGTCGGGCGCTTCGGACAGGGCAACCGCCGCAGCGTCCGCCCCGACATGGCCCGCGATGCAGGGCAGAAGATAAACCCGGGCCGAGTGATGCACCGACAAGTCAAGATCGTCAGCCCGCAGCCGAAGCGCGTTTGACGTGGCCAGCGCAAAGGGTGCCTGGCCCAGCTCGAACGGATCAATGCCAAGCAGCAGATGGTGCATCACCGGGTTGCACACTACGACCACATCCATGATCAGAGATTTGTCAATCTCGGCTTCTGATGCGATCTGGGTGAACAAGGCATTCAGCCCCTCACGGACCGCATCGGTCATTTCCTGTGCGCCCGAAGGGTTCATCATCGAATAGCTGACGCGGCTCATCAGGTCTTCACCAAACCGGATTTGCGGGTTCATCAGCCCGGACGAGGCGACAACCTCGCCGGTCGACAGATCGCAGAGATGCGCGGCAATGGTGGTCGACCCAAGATCAATCGCCATGCCGTAAACTGCACCTTCGAAATAGCCGGGCCACAGATGCATGATGCGCGGTGGGTTTTCGTCATCACCCAGATGCACGGCCACGGTCACCGACCATTCGCCCTTGCGCAGAATGGGTTGCAGCGTCTGCAGGATGTGAAGGTCGGCTTTTACGTCCTCAAGCTCCCATTGTTCTTTCAGGGCATTGACCAACCGTTCCAGATCGCCTGAAGGTTCGTGCATGTCGGGCTCTTCGACCGCGACGTAAAACAGCTTCACCAGTGGGTCGAGTGTGATGTCGCGCGCCTCGGCCCGTTTGCGCACCACTTGTTTGTGGACCTGGCTTTCGGGGGGCACGTCGATGACAACATCGCCTTGCACGGTTGCCTGACAGCCAAGCCTGCGCCCCTTTGGCAGACCGCGTATGTCATCATAGCGTTGTTCGACCGAGTTCCAGACCGAAAGCGCGTCTTCGGTCACCGTTACGCCGTGTTTTGGGAACTCACCAAAGCTTGGGGTGATCTGACATTTCGAGCAAATGCCACGCCCCCCGCAGACACTGTCCAGGTCAACACCCAATTGCCGTGCTGCGGTCAGAATGGGCGTGCCGACAGCAAAGCGCCCCCGTTTGCCAGATGGGGTGAATACGACCAACGGATCTTGTGACATGCGCGCGTCTTCCCTGATGATTTTTGAACAATCTACGGAAGGCACCAGCAGGTGCAATGCCTGCCTGCGTCATGTTCGGGCAAGAAACGTCCTTTTTCGCGGGGTTGGCGGAAAACCGACGTAATAATCGGACCTTACCGGACCGATTGGGTGATCACCTCATGTTATCGCTGCTCTTGTTGGTCCAGCCAGGACAGAATGTCCGCCCGGTCCCCATCCAGCAGCGGCGCCGGGCCATTCGTGGGCATATCGGGTAGACCGGACATTTTTATTGGATTGCCTGCCGCTTTGAAGGGCTTTTGTCCGTCGGGCGCGGGCAGGTCGACGACCATGTTGCGGGCAAGGATTTGCGGGTCCTGCATCGCTTCGGCCACGTTCTGTATGGCGGCGCAGGGAATGCCGGCGGCCGTGAACAGCTCGATCCAATGGGCGCGCGGCTGCGCCAATGTCTTGGTTTCGATCTTGCGCCGCAGCAGCATGACGTTTTCACAGCGCGACAGATTGTTTGCAAACTCGGTCCACGTCGCCCATTTCGGTTTGCCGATCACCTCGCAGAACTTCGCGAACAAGGCGTCATTCCCGCAAGCGATGACCAATAGCCCATCGGCTGTGTGAAACGCTTCGAATGGCGCGATCGAGGGGTGACGCGCGCCGGACGGGCCGGGCGGTATGCCGGTTTCGCTGGTTATCGCGACCGCGTGTTCCAGAATGGCCAACTGGCTGTCCAGCATGGCCACGTCGATCTTTTCGCCCTTGCCGGTTTTCTGGCGTTGATACAGCGCCGCCAGCAGCCCATGACCCAGAAACATGCCCGCGACGATATCGCCGACCGACGCGCCGACCCGCACCGGTTCGCGGTTTTTCTCGCCGGTGATCGACATCACGCCGCCGCGGGCTTGCGCGACCATGTCATAGGCAGGCAGCTGAGCGTCAGGGCCAGTGTGTCCAAAACCGGAAACCGCGCCATAGATCAGGTGGGGGTATCTCTTGCTGAGCGTTTCCCACCCATAGCCCAACCGCTCCATCACGCCGGGGCGGAAATTCTCCATGACAACATCAACTTGAGCCAGAAGACGCTCGAAGATCGCGCGGTCGGCGTCGTCTTTCAGGTTCAAGGCAATCGACTGCTTGTTGCGATTGATCGTGGCGAAATAGGCGCTGTGGCCATCCCGAAACGGTGGGAAATGACGGGTGTCGTCGCCGGTGCCGGGTTGTTCAACCTTGATCACCTTGGCCCCTAGATCTGACAGGATCATCGAGCAATAGGGACCTGCCAGGACATGGGTCAGATCGAGGATGGTGATATCTTCAAGGGGGGCACTCATCGGCCAGTCCTTTCCTGTTTACGCAAGCGTCAGTTAGCGTCGATGGACACGCCGGGCCTTGAGCCAGATCAATACTTACCAAACTGCCATCTAGCAGATCATAGACGCCAAAGGGCCCGCAGTTCGCGGGCCCCTTTGTTTGATTGAGGTCGTGTTTTTTCAGGAGGTCAGGCCCGGGCGCGACGCCCGCCGCGACGACCACCGGCCGCACCGGCAGCCCCTGCACGGACCGAGTTGAACTTGATCCATTCAGCGCCACCATCATCATTGTTGGTCAGGAAGTTGGCGGCGCGGATGGCCTCCATTTCCTTCCCGGCTTTGGACAGGGTCGATCCGAGGCCGAACAGCTGGCAGAAGGTCTCGTCATCCATATCGGCGGGGATAACGATGCCCTTGGCTTCAACCTCGGCGCGCTTCTCGGCCAGTTTTGTCGGACCGACAGGCAGGGCGACCGGGTTCATGATCGCCGAGGTCATGCCCGCGCCCATTGCCATTGGCAAAAACGCGTTGTTGATGCCATGGCGGTTGGGCAGACCGAACGAGATGTTGGACGCGCCACAGGTCGTGTTCACTCCAAGTTCTTCACGCAGACGGCGCACAAGGGCGAAGACCTGCAGGCCAGCCGTGCCCATCGCGCCCACAGGCATAACAAGCGGGTCAACTACGATATCATGCGCCGGGATGCCAAAATCTGCGGCGCGTTCGACGATTTTCTTGGCAACCGCAAAGCGCACGTCAGGGTCTTCGGAAATCCCCGTGTCATCGTTCGAGATCGCCACCACCGGCACGTTGTATTTCTTGACCAACGGCAGAACCAGTTCCAGTCGCTCTTCCTCGCCCGTAACCGAGTTCAGCAGGGGGCGACCATTTGCAGCCTTCAAACCAGCCTCAAGCGCGCCGGGAACCGAGCTGTCGATGCACAGAGGGCAATCGGTGACGGCCTGAACGGTTTCGACCAGTTGGCGCATCAGGTCCGGTTCGACGAAATTGTTGTCTGCATAACGGGGGTCTTCGGCCATCTTGTTTGAGAACACCGCACCCGAGTTGATGTCCAGCACCGTGGCCCCAGCTGCAACCTGTGCCAGAGCATCGCTTTGTACCCGGCTGAAATCGCCTGCTTCCAGTTCAGCATTCAGGACTTTACGACCCGTGGGGTTGATCCGTTCGCCGATGACGCAGAAGGGCTGGTCAAAACCGATAATGGAAGTTTTCGATTGCGATTCAACGATAGTACGGGTCATTCTTTATCCTTTGGTCAGATTGACTGGGGCGGTGTTTTCGCCGCCATTTTCGATGGCCCAGTTGGCATTGGTCTTGATCCCGCCCAGCGGGAAGAAGTGCACCTGAGATATGTTGAAGTCGGGATTGGCCGCCTTGTGGTTGGCCAGTTCGTTCAGGACATCGATCGGCTCATAGGGCAGCAACAGCTTGGTGACATCCATTGCGCGCTTTTGCAGCACTTTCAGCGATGGGCCGACGCCACAGGCGATGGCGAACTTGATCAGCGTTTGCAGTTTGGCGGGACCCGCGATACCGATATGGATCGGCAGATCAACGCCGGCCTCTTTCAAGCCGTCGGCCCATTTGATGATGGGCTTGGCTTCAAAAGCGAACTGTGTGGCCAGCGCCATTTTGGCGTCAGTGCGTTCCGAGAATTTCTGTTTCCAAAGAACGGCTTCCATGACGTTCTTCGCAGATCCATCAGGGTCGATGTCCTTGTTGCCTTCCGGGTGGCCTGCAACGTTCAGCTGGGTGAACCCGGCCTTGTCAAACAGACCTGTTTCCAAAAGCTGCATCGAGCTGTCGAAGGCACCATGTGGCTCGGCCACGCCGCCGGCCAGCAACAGCGCCTGCTTTACATTGGCTTCGCCTTGATAGCGCGCGATCCAATCGGCCAGCGTCGCCTCGTCTTTGATGATGCGCGCAGGGAAATGCGGCATAACCTCAAAGCCTTCGGAATTGATACGCTTGGCTGTGGCGACCATTTCGTCGATTGGCGTGCCTTCAATATGGGCAATATAAACGCGTGTGCCTTCGGGCAGCAGGTCGCGGAAATCTTCGACTTTCTCGGCGGTGCGGGGCATCACCTCGATTGAATAGCCTTTCAGAAAGGCCTGAAGCGCCGGGGACGCGGGCATTGCCTGACCTTCGGTCGGCTTCTTGCGGAAGTTCAACAGAGCCATTGCGGCCTCCAGTATGCGAGACGGGCTCAAGCCCATCCGTCGTTGCCAATCAGAGCAATCAGACGCTCTTTGTCATATTCCGCGTCGATCTTTGCGGCCTCCGCCACAGCAATCTCTTGCGGGTCTCCGTCCACGGCATAGGGGGCTGCCTTGCGCCATTCCGCCAGATACGCGTCGCTGTCTTCAGCGCCGATTTTCATGGCGGCCCGGTCAATGGCCTGTTCGAACCGCTCAGGCAGGGGGGCTTTTGACCCACGACGCCCTTTGCCGACGATGATCTGGGCGGGAATGTCCCTCCAGTAAACGATGGTCACGTCCGGCATGCGATTCTTCCTCCTCCGCTTCGCTTTTTCTACGCGCGGGCGGTCCGTGCTCCACGTCGTTTTTCGACACCACGCGCATCACAAGCGACGCGCAGGATTAAGATTGGCAATAGAGGGATACGTGAAAGGAGGTTTGCAGGCCATGGGGTGGAAGCTGAAAACTTCTCAAGATGATTATGTGTGTCGACGAATTGTGTCGCCTACTTGCAGCGAAGGGATTGTCAGACAGGGCGCGTATCCCTATCTTAAAACCAACTTGAAATGGAGGGCGTGTATCATGGCGCCCAAGCGTCCCAATGGTGCGGGCGCGTTCCCAATAGCGGTCGATACCCCCGCGCCGTCAACCGTAGATCCGGCCAGCCTGTATGCGGCTTTGGATCTCGGCACAAACAGCTGTCGTATGCTGGTTGCCCAACCGAAGGGAAGCCAGTTCCACGTTGTGGACAGTTTTTCGAAATCGGTTCAACTGGGCAAGGGGCTTGAGGCTTCGGGCCGGTTAAGCCGTTCGTCAATGTCACGCACCGTGCAGGCGCTGCGGATTTGTCGCAAAAAGCTGATCAAGCACGATGTGCAACGGATGCGCCTTGTCGCGACCGAAGCTTGTCGACGGGCGTCGAACGGCAAAAGCTTTATGGCCTATATTCGGCGTGAAACTGGCTTGGATCTTGAGATCATCAAGCCAGAAGAAGAAGCGCGGCTGGCCGTTGTATCCTGTGCGCCGTTGGTGTCTACCAAGACCGAGCAGCTGCTGGTTGTCGATATCGGCGGTGGATCGACCGAACTGGTTTGGATTGATCTTTCCAAAGTGCCGCCGCTGGAACGGCCGCGATCCATCATGCGGATGGGACGTGGATTTGTTGGCGGGGTCAGCGAGTTTCCGGCCGCCAGCGTGGTCGATTGGATTTCCGTGCCACTGGGCGTCGCAACCCTGCGCGAGATGTTTGATGACGTCGAGGACGATTCTGGTCGTTACGCGCTGATGTCGGTGCATTTCGAAGAACAATTGGCTGGGTTTAGCCCGTTCCACCATGAACCGCCGCGCGAAGGGTTCCAGATCATTGGCACCTCGGGCACGGTGACGACCGTGGCGGCAACCCATCTGGGTTTGCGCCGTTATGACCGCACAAAGGTGGATGGTCTTCGCATGACCTCGGATCAGATCGAGCGCGTGATCCAGGGCTATCTGGCGCTTGGCCCGCAAGGGCGGCGCATGAATTCCCATATTGGCCGCGACCGGCAATCGCTGATCATGTCTGGCGCTGCGATCCTTCAGGCGTTATTGCGCGTCTGGCCGACGGATCGGCTGAGCGTGGCAGATCGCGGATTGCGCGAAGGGATACTCTATTCGCAGATGTCGGCGGACGGGGTTTTGGAAGGCGGACCATTCTGATGACAGAAACAGGTGGCAAGAAGGGCGGACGAGTGCGAAAAAGCTCGGGCCGCGGCCAACGGGATTTGACCGTAAAGGTCAAAACCGCCCGCGGCAGGACCAACAGCTCGACCCGGTGGTTGCAACGGCAATTGAACGACCCTTACGTGGCGCGCGCCAAGGCCGAAGGTTTTCGGGGTCGGGCTGCCTTCAAGATCATGGATCTGGATGACAAGTATCGCTTTCTGGTGAACGGTGCGCGGGTTGTCGAACTTGGTTGTGCGCCGGGTGGCTGGGCGCAAGTCGCCGTGCCGCGGATCAATTCGCTGGGCGAAAAGAGCGGCAAGAAAGTTGGCACGTTTCTGGGCATTGACCTGCAAGAGGTTGAACCGCTGGCCGGTGCCGAGTTTCATCAGCTCGATTTCATGGAAGACGATGCAGATGTGAAGGTGAAAGAGCTTTTGGGCGGCAAAGCGGACGTGGTGATGTCCGACATGGCGGCGTCCAGTTCCGGCCATAAGCAGACCGACCATTTGCGGATCATCTCGCTATGCGAGGCGGCGGCTTATTTCGCCTTCGACGTGCTGGAAGAGGGTGGCACATTCGTTGCCAAGGTGCTGGCGGGTGGCGCTGAAGGCGAGCTGCAGAAGCTGCTGAAGCAGCGGTTCCAGAAAGTCGTGAATGTGAAGCCGCCCTCCAGCCGGTCGGACAGTTCCGAGAAATTCGTGGTTGCCACCGGGTTCAAGGGCTGATTGACCGCGGGTCAGGGCGTCGATTGACACCCACAGCCTGTCGCCTTTTGGATGGTCCTTCGGCGGCGAACCTGCAAGACTTAGCCAAACGAACACTCACACGCGCAGTTCGCACCCGCCAAGTCGGGGCGTCGCGCGTCGCAGCGAGGCATTGATATGAAAGCGCAACCCAAAGCAAGCCATTTCATCGGCGGGGCCTATGTCGAAGACACCGCAGGCACCCCAATTGACGTGATCTTTCCGGCCACAGGCGAGGTTATCGCCAAGCTTCATTCAGCGACCCCGGCGATTGTCGATAAGGCCCTTGCGGCAGCCAAGTCAGCGCAGGCCAGTTGGGCCGCAATGACCGGCACCGAGCGGGGCCGCATCCTGCGCCGGGCCGCCGATATCATGCGCGAGCGCAATCATGATCTGTCGGTGCTGGAAACGCTCGACACCGGGAAGCCGTATCAGGAAACCAGCGTGGCAGATGCAACGTCGGGTGCCGATGCGCTGGAGTATTTCGGTGGCCTGGCTGGCAGTCTGACCGGCGAGCACATCCAGCTGGGCAATGGCGATTTCGTCTATACGCGCCGCGAGGCTCTTGGCGTTTGCGTCGGCATTGGGGCGTGGAATTATCCCACCCAGATCGCGTGCTGGAAAGCCGCGCCAGCGCTGGCCTGTGGCAATACATCGGTGTTCAAACCGTCCGAGACGACGCCGCTGTCGGCGTTGAAAGTGGCGGAAATCCTGATGGAAGCGGGTGCACCTGCCGGTGTGTTCAACGTCGTGCAAGGCTATGGCGAGGTCGGCGCGGCCCTTGTGACCGATCCGCGCGTCGCCAAGGTCTCGCTGACCGGGTCGGTGCCCACCGGCAAGAAGGTCTATGCGGCGGCGGCGGCCGAAATGAAGCACGTCACGATGGAACTGGGGGGTAAATCCCCGATGATCGTCTTTGACGATGCAAATGTGGAAAACGCCGTGTCCGGCGCGATCCTTGGCAACTTCTATTCCTCGGGGCAGGTCTGTTCCAACGGGACGCGGGTGTTTGTCCAGAAAGGCATCAAAGAGAAGTTTTTGAAGCGTTTGGCTGAACGGCTGGATGACGCTGTGATCGGAGATCCGCTTGATCCGGCCACCAGTTTTGGCCCGATGGTCAGCGAAGGTCAGATGAACATCGTCCTGAACTATATTGCGAAGGGCAAAGAGGAAGGCGCGCGGCTTGTCTATGGTGGTGACCGGATCAAAGGCGAGGGGTTCTTCCTGAAACCCACTGTGTTCGCGGATGTCACCGACGACATGACCATTGCGCGCGAAGAGATTTTCGGACCGGTCATGTCCGTACTGGATTTTGAGACCGAGGACGAGGTCATGGCCCGCGCCAATGACACCGAATTTGGGCTGGCCGCCGGCGTGTTTACCAACGATCTGACCCGCGCGCACCGTGTTGTGGCCGGGTTCGAGGCTGGGACCTGCTATATCAACACCTATAACGACGCCCCGGTCGAAGCCCCGTTTGGGGGCTCAAAATCCTCGGGCGTTGGGCGTGAAAACTCGAAAGCGGCCATTGAACATTATTCAGAGCTGAAAACCGTCTATGTCCGGCTGAGCGATCTGGAAGCGCCGTTCTGATCAAGCGGCCGCGTCACTTGCGGCTGGCAAACAGCGAGGGGTCAGAGAGGGGGACGTAGTATCCGGTCGCCGAAATAAGCGCCGTCTTGCCTTCCCACACCCCGTCGGGCAGGTCGAATTGCACCTCGGCCCGTTCGCCGTAGCCAAGCACCAGATTCTGTCCATCGGTCTTTGCCAGTTCTGTCGGCGAAACCGCCGGATAGGCAGTTTCTTCGCCTAATTCGTCGCGCAGGATCAGGGTGATCTGATCCAGATGCGCCAATTCGTGTTCCTTTTCGCGGATTTCCAAACGGCCTTCGAAATGGCTCAACTCCAACATATCCGTGCGTTTCTTGTCCGGCGATGTTGCGCCAAGCAGGAAGTGGTTTTCTTCGATCCAGATGTCGCCGTCCTGACGGTGGGTATAGATATAGGGGCAACTGCCAATCCCACCACCTGCGAAAAGGATAAAGTTGTTGGGGTCATGTTGCCGGAAATCATAGGTGGTGCCATCCACCTCGACCGCTTGGATGGACCATGCGGGGCCGTATTCGAAGCGCTCGACCAGTTTCGGGATGCGGCCTTTGGGCATTTCTGACGCCGTCAGGGCGAAAAGGGCGTTTTGGGTGTCGTAAGGATGCACGAAAACAATGGGCTTTTTGGCATAAGCGATGGCTTCTTCGCGGATCGCCTCGCCTGTTTTGTAGTTTTCGCGATAGCCCGAAACAACCCAATCAAAAAACTCTGGCAGCAGGGGCATTTCAATGCGAACCGGGATGACCAGTTTCTCGCCGGGAGCCAATATGCCGGGTGGCCAAAGCCGCTTATCGACGGTCCGCGCGGCGGCAAGCAAGGCCTGCGTCTCATCATGCTGCCGCAATGTCATTTCGTTGGTTTCCGCAATGCTGAACGCGCCGACATCCATTGCCGTGTCGCCGACATTTTCCAGCACGGCCACCAACAGGTCCGCGCTGCGCGTGTTGGCGGTGAAGGACCAGCCATAGTGCACGCCGGGTTCGCCCGTGACCAAGGCGTAATGTTCGGGCAACCCATTGCGGGCGAGATAGCGCAGCGCGTCAAGCGTATGATGCTGGATTTTGACGCCGGAGTAGTACCCCGCGCCCGCATTGGCAAACAAGCCGCGCTCGGCCCGTTGCGCAAGCTCGCTCGCGTTTCGCGCGTCGTCTGAGACGTCGAGCGCGCGCCCCAGATAGGCATCATATCGCGCCTCGTAGCTGTCGAGATCAGCAAGGGTGAGGGACCGCCACAGCGTTGGCGCGGTCATCTTTGCGCCGGGTTCGACCCAGCTCGCCGCGGTAAATGCGCCACCCCAATAGGCCTGATAGCCCGCAGGTATCTGATACTTCTGGAAAAGCGAGGCTGCGGCGTCCAGATCAGGTACAAATAGTTGGCCGGGGCCGAAAACCTTCCAGCCATCGGCGGCGTTCAGGTCCGGAAAGGTCCCCGCGTCGCCCTCAAAAACCTTAATCCCCGCGTCAACCTTCTGGGCATAATCCGCAAGGCTCATACCAAAATCGCCGCCTTCAAAGCCAACCTTGCCAAACAGTTGACTGCCGCCGATCTGCTGGCCGTATTTGTCCGTGATTTTGCGGATTTCCTGGTGGATGCCATTGTTGACGATGGCTTGCTGGCCACCCAGGTATTTTTCCCAATCCGGGGAAAGTTTGCCATTAATCAGAAAACTTTGGCCGATCCCGCCCAGCCGATAATAAACGACGCGGAATTTCGGCTTCTGATCCTTGTCCTTGTAACAAATGACCGTCACATCGCCGCCGACGTTCTGAATGACGGGGCTGCAATTGCCGTAAGTGGTCACTTCCTGAGCAGCGGCTGCATAGGGCAGGGCGCATAGCGCCAATATGGGCACCATAGCCCTGATCATTCGTCGACCGTTATTGTCACATCGCCGCCCGTATCTTGAACGACCGGGCTGTTGTCGCCGGTTGTGGTGACACCGTCGCCATCCGAGCTTTTCTGTTCCGAAGGGGGCGTGGGGTCGCTTGAGAACAAGCCAGCCTTATCGGCGGCTGCAAGCAATGTCGCAACGGCCGTCACAACGGCTGCGATGCCTGTCAGGACGCCTGGAAAGGTTTTCCAAAACGATTTTTCCTCAGGCTTTTTTTCACCGTCGGGTTTTGTTTTCTGGTCTTCCATAGGGTTTGGATCGAAGTCATCCGTTGTCCCCAATTTAGGGCATTCCACGGTTTCAAACAACCTCAAGTTTATAAGCGACGTGACCCAAGGCAGGTGCGAAGTCGCCAATTACTTTCCCGATGGCTTGTTGGACAGCGCACCCGCCGTCACGTCACGTGCGGAACACCCGATAGATCGCGGGGATGACCAGAACCGTCAGCAATGTCGAACTCAGCAAGCCAAAAAGCAGCGAGAGCGCGAGCCCCTGAAAGATTGGATCGGTCAAGATCACGGCGGCACCAATCATCGCGGCCACCGCAGTCAGTAGGATCGGCTTGAAGCGGATGGCGCCAGCCTCGATCAAGGTTTCGACCTTGTCTTTGGACGGGTCAGAATGCCGGATGAAATCAACAAGAAGGATCGAGTTGCGGACAATAATCCCCGCAAGGGCAATGAACCCGATCATCGACGGTGCTGAAAACGGCGCTTTGAACAGCCAGTGGCCCAAGACGATTCCCAAGAAGGTCAGGGGGATCGGCGTCAGGATGACCAGCGGTAGCTTGAACGAGCCAAATTGCGCGACAACCAGGATATAAATGCCAAGCAGCGCGATGGCGAAGGCCGCGCCCATGTCGCGGAATGTGATCCATGTGACCTCCCATTCGCCGTCCCAAAGCAGGGTGACGGCAGTTTCGTCCTCGGGCTGTCCGTTCATGCGCACCACTGGTTTTGTGCCGTCTTCCCATTCCATCGCATCCAACGCGTCCGCTACTGCAAGCATGCCGTATAGCGGCGCTTCAAAGTCGCCGGCAAGTTCTGCCATGACCATTTCGGCGGCGCGGCCATTGTGGCGGAAAATCGGGAACGACGCGCGTTCTTCCCTGATCTGAACGACATCGCCCAATTCAACGACGCCGCGAGCGCCGGGAAGGACATTTGCCGGGATCGGCGTGGACAGGAAACGTTCGTCCACCACCCGGTCGGCTTTGTCGCGTTCTACAGTGATCGGTATCGGATACCGGCCCGCGCCACGGTGTGAATAGCCAACGGTGGTGCCCGCGTTCAGGATTTGAAGCGTGGTGAAGACGTCCTGTTCCTGCACTCCAAAAAACTCGAGCTGATTGGTCGAGATCGTGGCCCTGAGGCGTCTTGGTTGTGCACCGAAACTGTCATCCACGTCGACAATGAAGGGCACGCTTTCAAAGGCTTCACGGATCTTGGTGGCCGCTTCCCGGCGGGTATCGCCGTCCGGGCCATAGACTTCTGCCAACAGGGTTGCGATCACTGGCGGTCCGGGTGGTGGTTCGACCGTTTTCAGGCTGGTGCCTTGGGGGATATCAATTTTTGCGATCCGCTCGCGGATGTCCAGCGCGATGTCGTGACTGGTCCGCTGCCGATGCGCCTTATGATCAAGATTGATCTGAACGTCGCCCATCTCGGGCCGCGCCCGCAGGTAATAGTGACGCACAAGGCCGTTGAAATTGAAGGGCGCCGCGTCACCGGCATGGGTCTGAACCGACAGCACCTCGGGCAATGCCAGCACCGCACGCGCCACGTCCTGAGCGACGGCGTCGGTCGCCTCGACGGACGCGCCTTCGGGCAGGTCAATGACGACTGAAAGCTCGGATTTGTTATCGAAGGGCAAGAGTTTCACCGTCACATCGCGGGTATAGAGCGCTGCAAGCGAGCCGAAGGATAGCACAGCGGCCAGGATAAGGAACAGCAAACTTCCCGATTTCGTGCGGAGCAACGGTCGCGCCACTGCGGCATAGGCGCGGCCCAGATTGCCGCCATGGTGCCCTTCGCCCCCGTGATCATGGGCAGGCGCACGGCCAGAGATTTTCATCATCAGCCAAGGCGTGATAATCACTGCCACGAAGAACGAAAAGATCATGGCGGCAGAGGCATTGGCCGGGATCGGGCTCATGTAAGGACCCATTAGCCCTGACACGAACAGCATGGGAAGCAGGGCGGCCACGACGGTCAGGGTGGCGACGATCGTCGGGTTGCCGACTTCGGCCACCGCGCGGATGGCTTTGTTGGTTCGGCTGTCCTTATCGGGCATCGCCCAATGGCGCGCGATATTCTCGATGACAACGATCGCGTCATCGACCAAAATACCGATGGAAAAGATCAACGCAAACAGGGACACACGGTTTAACGTGTACCCCATGATCCAAGCGGCAAACAGCGTCAGAAGGATGGTGACCGGGATTACCACTGCCACGACAACAGCTTCTCGCCAGCCGATAGAAATCAGTACAAGCGCAACGATGGAAACGGTCGCAAGGCCAAGGTGGAACAACAATTCATTGGCCTTTTCGTCGGCCGTCTCGCCATAATCGCGGGTGATATCGACCTGAACCGTCTCGGGGATAAGCTCATCTTCCAGCATATGTGTCCGGTGCAGGATTTCTTCTGCCACAACGACCGCATTGGCACCGGCCCGCTTGGCAACGGCCAGTGTGACGGCCGGAACGCGGACAATCTCGCCATCCTCGGTTCGGGTTACGTTGGCCACGATCCGGTCAGATGTGTCGGACACGAAATGCACGTCGGCCACGTCACGTACATACACCGGGCGGTTGTCGCGTGTCGTCAAAAGCAGATTGGCGACATCTGCGGGCGCTTCCAGAGTTTTCCCGGCGACCAGTGCGATCTGTTCGCCACCATCGCGCACCAGCCCCGTTGAGAAGGTGCGGTTGGCGCCTTCGACCTTGCCCGCAAGTTGTTGAAGCGTAACACCATATAACGCCAGCCGTTCTGGGTCCGGTGCGATGCGGATCGCCTCCGGTGCCTCTCCGACCAGATAGGTCAGGCCAACATTTTCGATTTTGGCCAGCTCGACCTGAAGCTCCCGGGCGATCCGGGTCAGGTCGTTGGAGGTCAGCCCGCTATCGGTGCCCTTCGGTGACAATGTCAGCGCGACGATGGCCACATCATCAATGCCCCGCCCAACGATCAGGGGCGGTTCAATTCCGACCGGAACGCGGTCAAGGTTCGCACGCACCTTTTCGTGGACCCGCAAGATTGCAGCATCCGCAGATGTTCCGACAAGAAACCGCGCCGTGACCATCGCGTAATCGTCCGAGGTTTGCGAATAGACGTGATCGACATCGTTGATACCTTGAACGATGGATTCCATTGGCTCGGTCACAAGCTTGACGGCATCCTCGGCGCGAAGGCCCGGCGCGCGAATATGAATATCGACCAGCGGGACAGAGATTTGTGGCTCTTCCTCGCGCGGCAAACTGACGAGCGCAACCAGCCCGACCGCCAAGGCTGCAAGAATGATCAGGGGCGTTAGTGCCGAGTGGATGAAGGATTGAGTGAGGCGACCGGCTATGCCAAGCGGCCCCACTTGCGATGGTTCACTCATGGCCAGCCACCAGCTTTTCATCACCGGTCAGACCAGAAAGAACCTCGATCACGGTTTCCCCGGCCACCTCGTGCGTCGCGCCCAGAACGACTGTGCGGGAAACGGGTGTGCCATCGGCTCGGGCAATGGTGACGAAATCGAGCCCCATCCGCGTTGACACGGCTTTCGATGGGACGACGATCGCCTTGGAGGTGGCGACGGGCAGACGCACAAGCACGCGCGCATCGACAAAGTCGGTCACCAGCCCCGCAACCTCGACATCCGCGATGACCCGCCCATTTTCGATCTGCGGATAGATCTTGGCAAGCTTGCCCTCCTGTTCGCCATCCGGCCCTTCAATCCGGATTGCATCACCTTCCTTAAGCCGTGTCGCGTGGCGCTCAGGCACTGCGAGGCGCAGGAAAAACCCACCCCCGCCGATTTCGGCGATCACCTCTCCGGGCAGCACGACCGATCCGGCGGTTACCGGAACCGAAAGCACAGTGCCTTCATTCGGGGCAAGCACCGCGCCTTCCGCCTCTCGTTGCTCAAGCACATTCCGCTCGGCTTCAGTTGCGCCGATCCGACCGTTGATCACATCGACTTCGGTGCGCAAGGCGTCCAGACGTTGTACGGTCGTCGCACCCCGTTCAAGAAGGTTTTCGCCGCGCGCCAGCTCTGCCATGGCGTTCTTGAGCTGGGAATTGAGTGACTGTAGCGCGGCGTCAACCGCGCTGAGCTGAAGTGCAAGCTTTTCGTCGACGACTTGCGCAATCAACTGGCCAGCGGCCACACGAGAGCCTTCAACAACCTGAACGTCGACCAATGTCCCGCCCAAGCGTGACCGGGCGGGGATCTGGTCGCGCGCTTCAATGCGCCCAAAAACGGCTTTCCAATCCGTCAGTTCAAGCTTGCGCGCGGTCCAATCGTCCTCGGCGGAGGCAAAGACAGGAGCAAGGGCAAGCAGCAATCCGAAAATCAACCGTCCGGTCATGGTAAAAGATCCCCCAAGTGAACATCCAAATTCACATACAACAATTTGAATACGTATTAGACCAGACAAACTGCTTTGTCCAAGCCGAAGACGTGAAACGTGGCATGATTACGTGGGATGCGCTTTGACACCGGTCAAAATATGCGGGTTCTTCAGGTCGCCAAGTGGTCCAGCAGCCACGACCGGAAGCGTGAAGCCGTTTCATTGCCTTCTTTGATCGACAGGTAATAGCCTTCTTGCGCCTCAACCGAGGCGGGATGGGCGTATTCGAGTTGGCCCGTCGAAATCGCATGGCGCACGAGCAGCTCACTGACCAGCGCAACCCCATGGCCGTGTGACGCCATATGAAGCGCCATACCGTAGGAATCTGCGAAGAGCGTGGGTTTTGGTGTCCCGCCGATTGCGTTCCCCCAACCGCGCCAGCCACCCGATGTCCCGACAGCTTCGATCAGCGGCAGATCTTCGAATTCACCCTTAAGGGCGGGGGATTTCAACGCGATCAGACGATTGGGCGTCAGCAGTTCGGCGTTTCGACCGACTTGCTTTTTTGATCCGAAGCGGATTTCGACATCCGCCCTTGCGCTGACGAAATCATCGGGCCAGATCGCACTGAGGAACCTCAGATGTGTCGTCGGGTGGGCCACGGTGAATCCCCTCAGATGCGGTGCGATCACCCATTGGGCGATGCTGACCGACGCCGCCACGGTCAGTTGATTCTCTACGGTTCCGGAATCGAAGATCTCGGTAGCTGCCGTCAGTTTATCCAATGCCGCACCCACCTGAGGCAACAGACGACGCCCGCCATCTGTCAGCGACAGGCCGCGTGCGTGGCGCGTAAACAGGGCCACACGCAACCGCGTTTCCAGCGCTTTCACCTGTTGGCTGACGGCCGATTGCGTCATGCCGATTTCTTCCGCCGCAGCGGTAAAACTCAGATGCCGCGCGGCAGCTTCGAAAGCGCGGAACCACGTGAGGGGAGGTAGCGATTTGCTCATTGGCCAAGTTACCCATTAGTCTTTCTAATACCTAAGGCCATAATTCATTCATTTGTCAAAAAGATCCGTGTGACAGACAGTCATACGGCGACGAATGGGAGAGAATGATGCAGCCTGAAATACGGAAAATCGTGACTTATGACGAAGAGGTTCTGATCGAGGGTTTCCGCCCTGCGGCTGAACCATGGCGCATGTTCGCCGTCGCCGCTGTTGTCCGCAATCCTTGGGCTGGGCGCTTCGTGGAAGACCTGAAGCCCGAGATTCAGGCTTATGGCCCGGTGCTGGGCGCAATGATGACCGAGCGGATGATTGCGCTTGCGGGAAGCGGCGACGCGATTGAGGCCTACGGCAAAGCGGCCGTCGTGGGGCTGAACGGCGAGGTGGAACACGCCTCAGGGCTTATTCATACGCTGCGTTTTGGCAACCATTACCGGGAAGCGGTTGGCGCGAAGTCCTATTTGGCCTTTACCAACACCCGCGGCCCTGCGAACGCCCCGATCATGGTGCCGCTGATGGACAAGAACGATGCAGGCCGCCGCTCGCATTATCTGACCATTCAGTTTTCGATCCCCGATGCCCCGCGCGACGACGAGATTGTCGTTGTTCTGGGGGCCGCAACCGGAGGCCGTCCGCATCACCGCATTGGTGACCGGTATCAAGACCTGAAGGATCTGGGCCATGACGTGGACAACCCTGCCGCGGTCTGACTTCGGCGCTCTTTCTTCCATAAGTAAGGGGTCCGGTCGGCTGGTATTGTTGATCCACGGCGTCGGGCTTCAAAGCGAGGCGTGGCGCCGACAGATCGAGGCACTGGCACCAACCTATCGCGCGGTCGCTGTTGACCTGCCCGGGCACGGCAAAAGCGCGATGCCCGCCGGGCAGTTTTCCGTGGCAGATTACACCAATCTGATCGCTGCGGGGCTGGAGGAACCTGCACTGGTCGTCGGCCATTCGATGGGGGCGATGATCGCGCTGGACATGGCCAGCCGGCATCCTCAAAAGCTGCGCGGTGTGGCGGGCCTCAATGCTATTTTTGAGCGCAACGCCGAGGCTGTGCAGGCTGTAAAATCCCGTGCCGCCAGCCTTGACGGCGTCACGTTGGCCGACCCGACGCAGACGTTGGAACGCTGGTTCGGCGCGGCGGGGTCCCCGGAACGGGACGCGTGCCGCGACTGGCTTACCGCAGTTGATCCTGAGGCGTACAAGACGGCGTATTCGGCCTTCGCCGATGACAACGGCCCGCGCCGGGATGCACTTGACGCGCTTGCCTGCCCGGCGCTTTTCATGACCGGTGCTTTGGAGCCCAATTCGACCCCAGAGATGTCGCGCACCATGGCAGCACTTGCCCCAAAGGGGCGGGCCATCATCGTCGACGGTGCGGCACATATGATGCCGATGACGCACGCGCGCCCTGTGAACGCGGCGCTTTTGGATTTTGCGCAGGAGGTTTGGGCATGACCGGGCTTGATCCGCGCGCGCTTCGCGATGCGTTTGGCAGTTTCATGACAGGGGTGACAGTTGTCACCACTTGCGACACGGACGGGCAGCTTTTCGGCTTCACGGCGAACTCCTTTTCCTCAGTGTCGCTCGACCCGCCGCTTCTTCTGGTCTGCCCGGGCAAATTCCTGTCGTCATACGCAGCCTTCACGGCGTGCAGCCACTTTGCGGTGAACATCCTGGCCGAGGGACAGGAAGAGGTGTCCAACACCTTCGCCAGCTTCAAAGGTGATCGCTTCGCGCGGGTCGCCCACCAGCGCGATCAACACGGCCTGCCACTGATTGACGGGGCCTTGGCCCAGTTCAGCTGTGCAACCCGGCAAGTGATGCCCGCCGGGGATCATTCTATCCTGATCGGAGAGGTTCTGGGGGTCACCCATGCCGAAGGGCAGGGGCTGGGCTATGCCAGTGGCCAGTATTTCAGTCTCGGACTTGAAAGGTCTGCGCTTGAAAGCACCGGTGGAACAGCAATTTGCGGCGCAATTGTTGAGGTCGGTGATCAGGTTCTGCTGGAGAAGACCGAGGGTGGCTTTCGCCCTCCGCAGATTGCGGCACCGGACAGAACTGGTCTGCGTAACGCTTTGGGGGATGCGCTGGGTGGGCTGGGGATCGAGGCCGAGATCGGGCCAGCTTATTCCGTCTTTGACGACAGGCGCAGCGGCACCCATTACGCCTATTTTCTGGCAAGCGGGCGGGTGCCTGTTCAAGCGGCAAATGTCCATGCGGTCCCCGTCAGCGACCTTCCTTCGCTGCCCTTCACCACCCCAGCCATCGCCGAGATGATGGCGCGCTATGCCCGCGAGGCCCGCACGCAGAGTTTTGCGCTTTATGTGGGGGACACGCAGAGCGGCGATGTTCACATCCTGAAAAAAGGAGTTTGAGAGATGGAGTTTTCGCTCTTCGCGCATATGGACCGTATGAGCCCCGAACAAACCCATGAGACCCTGCACGAAGAGTTCATGGCGCTGTGCAAAATCGCTGACGAGGCGGGGATGCGGGCCGTTTGGACCGGCGAGCATCACGGGATGGACTTCACAATTTCTCCTAATCCGTTTCTGGAGCTGGTGCATATTGCGGGCCAGACCAAGAACCTGCGGCTTGGCACAGGCACTGTGATCGCGCCTTTTTGGCATCCGATCAAATTGGCAGGTGAAGCCGCGGCGGCCGATCTGCTGACAGGCGGACGGATCGAGCTTGGGATCGCGCGTGGCGCATATACATACGAGTATGAGCGCCTGATGCCCGGCATGGACGCATGGGAAGCTGGCCAACGCATGCGAGAGATAACGCCGCTTCTTCCCGAACTTTGGGAAGGGGACTGTGCGCATGAAGGTGAATTTTTCAGCTTTCCCGCCACAACGACGGCCCCCAAACCGGTGCAACAGGGCGGGCCGCCCATCTGGATCGCCGCACGCGACCCCAACAGCCACGAATTTGGCGTGCATAACGGTTTCAACATACAGGTCACGCCGCTTTGGCAGGGTATGGACGAGATCGAAACGCTGATGCAAAGGTTCAACAGCGCCTGCGAAAGCTATGCCGGACCCCGCCCCAAGATCATGCTATTGCATCATACTTATGTCGGCTCTGACGAGGCAGATGTGACGCGCGCCACGCAAGAGCTTTCGCGCTTTTACTGCAATTTCGGTGCATGGTTTCAGAACAAGCGTCCGATCAGCCAAGGCCGCCTTGCGCCGCTGAGCGACGAGGAGTTTGCCGCGAACGCGCTGATGGCGCCGGAAAACCTGGGCCGCGATTTGACGATCGGCACCGCTCAGAACGTTATCGAACGGATCAAACGCTACGAGGATTTGGGGTATGATGAGTTTTCGTTCTGGATCGACAGCGGGATGAGTTTTGAACGCAAACGGGCGTCGCTTGAACGTTTCGTCAATGACGTCATGCCAGCTTTTCAGTGAGGGGCACCATGGAACAGAAACCACATTATCAGCTCTTCATCGACGGTGAATGGGTGGAAGGCGCGGCGCGGCAAGTCATGGCGTCGCAAAACCCTGCAACAGGGCAAGACTGGACCTCCTTTGCCTGTGCTGCACCCGAAGATGTTAACCGCGCTATCACGGCCGCACGTCGCGTGCTTGATGATCCTGAATGGCGTGACATGACGCAAACGCAACGCGGCAAGTTGCTTTACCGTTTGGCCGAGCTGATCGAGCGGGACGCGCAGCGCATTGGCGAGGTCGAGACCACGGACAGTGGCAAGCTTTTGGCCGAGACAACAAGCCAGTCGGCCTATGTGGGGGATTACTACCGCTATTACGCAGGGCTGGCCGACAAGATCGAAGGTGCTGTGCTGCCCATCGACAAGCCTGACATGCACGTCTTTACCCGCCGCGAGCCGATCGGCGTGGTCGCGGCAATTGTGCCTTGGAATGCGCAGATGTTTCTGACCGCAACCAAGCTTGGCCCTGCGTTGGCTGCGGGTTGTAGCGTCGTGATCAAAGCGTCTGAAGTCGCGCCCGCCCCGATGCTGGAATTTGCGCGGCTGATCGAAGAAGCTGGCTTTCCACGCGGTGTTGTCTCAGTCATCACGGGGGACGCAGAAAACTGCGCGATCCCGCTGACTCGCCACCCCGATATCGACAGGATCGCCTTCACCGGGGGGCCGGAAACCGCCCGCCACGTCGTGCGCAACTCGGCCGAAAATTTCGCGGTGACAACGCTGGAACTGGGCGGCAAATCCCCCATTCTGGTGTTTGAGGATGCCGACCTTGATGGCGCGGCCAACGGGCTGATTGCGGGCAATTTCGGTGCGTCGGGTCAAAGTTGCGTCGCTGGCTCGCGCGGCCTTGTTCATCGGTCGATCCTTGACGCCCTTGCCGCCAAGATCGAAGAGAAAATGGCCGGGGTCGTGATCGGCGACCCGCTGGACAACGCCACGCATATTGGCCCGCTTTGCACCAAAGCGCAGGTTGAAAAGATCGAGGCAACTCTGGCAGCGTCCACGGCAGCTGGCGCGCGTATTCGCTTTGGCGGCAAACGCGTGGACGGGCCCGGCAACTTTATGGCGCCAACGCTGGTGGAGTGTGCCGATCCTGAGACGTCGACCTTGACGACCGAAATGTTCGGCCCGGTAATGTCGCTGTTGCCGTTTGATACTGAAGACGAGGCGATTGCACTGGCCAATGCGTCCCAATTCGGGCTTGGATCGGGTGTCTTCACACAGAACGTAGCGCGCGCGCACCGCGTCTCGTCGCGGCTCAAGGCAGGTATCTGCTGGATCAACACCTATCGCGCGGTCTCTCCGATTGCGCCCTTCGGCGGCTACAACCAGTCGGGCTACGGGCGCGAGGCCGGCATCGAGGCGATCCACGACTATACCCGCACCAAAACCACATGGATCAACACCTCTGGCGCACCGATGGCAAACCCATTCGTCATGCGTTGATGATCCTTCGGCTCAGTTCCGTGCTCAGCGACGGGGGAAATTTGACTGCTCTACCTTTCAGTACCGCACGCCAGACGAGTTTTGGATTGAATTGGAAGACCATTTAGATCGCAAAAGAGAATATTTCTCAGTCTCAGCGAGCTTAGAATTCTGCGCTCCATACTTATGCAAAATATCTAGTAACGCATGGGAGCCAAGCCCGCCTGAAACCAGTTTAGAAAGCTGACAATCGAATAGACCGGGCGCCCCGTGATCATTGCAATGTCGGCAGCATATGGCGCCATGTTGGTGCATTCGAGCACGATTGCACCCACGGACTTGTGCCTTGAAACGAGCCTCTGCGCTATTGCATTCATTTCAGACTGGCAGGCAGCAAAATCTAGGTCAGTTAAGTCGTCAAAAATTGCAGTCGCAAAGGCACCGTCACGCGGCAACCCTTCTATAGGTACGTTGCATCGGGCACCTGCGGCATGCAAATGCTCGGTCCTCAAGCTTTCTTTTGAAATGGTTAGAATACCGACTTCTTGATTGGTCGGCAGCATCGCTTCTATCATCGGTATCTGCATCAAGGAGGAACTGGCAAAAGGAACACCCAGGGTGTCTTTCAGCTCATCTTGCATGAGCGATAGAAATCCGCAGGACGTTGTCAGCCCCATGCAACCGTCGGCAACCAACTCGCGTCCGACTTTAACAAAGGCGTCCAGAAGGGCGCGCGGGTCTTCGTGAACAACTTTTTGCGCACTGGCCCCACCAACCGCGCGCATATGGACGGGAAAATCCCACGTGTGTCTGTGACCAATGTCGCCAAGAGGGCGCGGAAATTTGGTCTCTAGCATCAGGATTCCAACGGGGGCGGGTTCCATATGTTCTCCTATTTCGCGCGCTCGATGGGTTTGCCGTCGACGTTGTATGGCTGCAGCTCGGCCAATAGCAGCGCCAGAAACTCTTTACCAAGCTGTGAAAGCGGGCGTGTTGCCGAAGTGATCACGGCCATGTCCATCATTATAGGTGGTTCAAAACGACGGGAGATAAAGCGGTCATCATAGTCAAATTCCAACCCAAAACGATCAAGCAGCGCAACCCCCATACCTTCCTTTACGAAGGCCAAGAGGTTTTTGAACAAATGTGAGTGCACCCGTGATTTCATCGGGACGTTGGATTTCTCAAACGCCTCGCGAAACCGCCGCTGAGTGATATGATCAGGTCCCATCACAAGCAACGGCTCATTTTTCAGAAGTTCCGGTGTAAGCAGATCGTGTTGCTGAAGCGGATTGTCCTTGTGCAACGCAATGCGCGTTTCCACATGCAGCGGATAGTATTGCAGCGTGTCATAAAGCATCGGCATCTCGCAAATGCCAATCTCGAAAAGACCCGATAAGACCCACTCCTGAATTTTTGAACTGTACTGCGACTGGAACGAAATATTCATGTCTGGTCTGGTTTTTGCAAACTCAGCGATGAGTTTTGGTACGAAACCGAATGACATAGAGTGCTGCGAGGCGATCTGAAGTTGCCCTGCTTGTTTGTTTTGCAGATCAACTACGGTCTGTGTGACGTGGTCAAGCCCGCGTACCACCGTGTCGATTTCTCGGTGCATCAGCTCTGCTTCTGGTGTCGGAACAAGCCGGCCGTGCAAGCGCTCAAAAAGCGTTAACCCAGTTTGACGCTCTAGTTGGGCCAGCAAGTTTGATATCCCCGGCTGAGAAATCCCCAAGGAGTCGGCAGCACCTGTGACGGTGCCGGTCTCGATGATGGCATGGAACGCCTGAAGTTGTCGGAACCGAAGTCGCATACGAGTATGTATCACTTGTAGTTATATGATTGCCAGAAATTAGTATTGGAAATGATACCTCGCGGCTGCCAGACTGAATTTTAACCTTGAGAGAAAGCTGCTTGATGCCTTCAGAGCATATTATTGTCATCGGCGCTGGGATTGTCGGCGCCTCTTCTGCCATTTGGCTGCGCCGCGCGGGGTATGAGGTCACGCTTCTTGATAGGGGCCAGCCGGGCATGGGCGCGTCTTACGGAAATGGAGGGATTCTGGCGAGCTGCTCGATCGTGCCAGTGACAGGTCCGGGGTTGCTAAAGAAAAGCCCGGCGTATTTGGCCGATCCGAACTTTCCTCTCTTTCTGCGTTGGGGCTATGTGCCCAAACTTGTGCCGTGGCTGATCAAATATATGTCAAATGCAAATGAGAGCGACACACGCCGCATTAGCCAAGGGTTGGCGACGATTGTTGGCGACAGCCTTGAGCAGCATCAGGCTTTGACGACGGGCACCAGAGCCGCGAAATGGGTACAAGAAAGCGACTACAGTTTTGCATACCCTGACCGCAGCGCCTTTGAAGCTGATGCGTTCGCTTGGCAACTGCGCCGTGAAGCTGGGTTTGAACCAAGTTTCATTGAAGGCAACGCGGTTCAGGAAGCAGAACCGATCTTAGGTCCGAAGACGAAGCTTTTGGCAGTGCTTAAGAACCATGGCTTCATTCTGAATCCCGGCTCGTACGTAGGAGATCTTGTCGAACTGCTTAAAGAGATGGGTGGAAAGTTTGTTCAGGCTGAAGTCAAAGACTTTGAACTTGCCGGCGGTCAAGTAAGTGCCGTGGATACCAACGTGGGTCGTATCCACTGTGACAAGGCGGTAGTTTCATCGGGAGTTTGGTCCAAACCACTGATGCAGAAACTGGGCCTGAACGTCCCGCTTGAAGCTGAACGTGGCTATCACATCATGTTCAAAAACCCGAACCTCAAGCCCAACAATCCGATGATGCTGACTGCCGGGAAGTTCGTCACCACAGCAATGGACCAAGGTGTGCGCTGCGCAGGTGTGGTCGAGTTTGGGGGGCTAAGCGAGACGCTTTCAAAAGCCCCACTGAAGCTTCTGCGCCGAAAAGCGCAAGCGATGTTTCCCGACCTCACATACGGAAGCGATGAAGAATGGCTTGGCTATCGTCCTGCGCCATCTGATAGCTTGCCCCTTATCGGTGAGCTTCGCGAGACCGGCGTTTTCACAGCGTTTGGCCATCACCATATTGGCCTGACAGGTGGACCCAAAACGGGTCGTCTGGTTGCTGATATGATTGCTGGAAACCACACCAATAACGATATTCGCCCCTTCGAGCCAATGCGCTTTGCGGTGGGCAAATAACCAAGACCAACAACAATATCTCAGGGAGAGAATGATGAAACCACTAAGCAAAACAATAAGCACCGCTGCCATGACCGTGGCGCTATCGATGGCGGGCACAGCAGCAATGGCTGAGCAATGGGACATGCCCATGGCGTATGCAGCGACCAACTTCCATTCCGAAATGGGTGTCGTATTTGCAGATAAGGTGCGCGAATATACCGACGGCGAGATTGATATCACGGTTCACCCCGGTGGCTCGCTGTTCAAAGGCGGCGAAATCAAACGCGCGGTCCAAACTGGTCAGGCGCCAATTGGCGAGCGCTTCATGTCAGCCCACGCCAACGAAGCCCCTCTTTTAGGTTGGGACAACCTGCCATTTATCGCCACAACCTATGAACAGAATGACAAGCTCTGGGCGGCGGCCAAAGACAAGGTAAATGCGCAGCTATCAGATCAGAACCTTGTCGTGCTCTACACATGCCCATGGCCGGGGCAAGGCTTCTATTTCAAGAAAGAAGTCAACTCGTCGAAAGACACTCAAGGGGTAAAGTTCCGCTCTTACAACACCGCAACGGCGACCTTTGCTGAAGAACTTGGAATGATCCCCGTTCAAGTCGAGGCCGCGGAGCTTAGTCAAGCATTGGCCACGGGCGTCGCAGAATCGTTCATCTCGTCAGGATCGACAGGCTATGACCGCAAAGTATGGGAAACCCTCACGCACTATTACAAAGTGAACGCATGGCTGCCGCGCAACTACGTGATGGTCAACAAAGGCGTCTGGGAAGGGCTTAACGCGGACATGCAAGCCAACGTTCAGAAGGCTGCCGACGAGACAGGCGCTGCATGCGCGACCAAGTCGTCAGAGCTTGCCAACTGGTATTTCGAACAGCTGGAAGCCAACGGTATGAAAGTTGACGACGCGGGTGCCGAGTTCCTTGCGGAACTTGAGGCCATCGGCGCGAAAATGACGGCCGACTGGCTGGCAGAGGTGGGCGAGGATGGCCAAGCTATCCTTGATGCATACAACGCCAACTAAGCTTTAAGGTAGCGGCCTCGTTCAGACTGAGGCCGCTGCCACACCATTTCAGGGGATATTCGATGCGAGATTGGCAACCATTTTTGGGGCTGCCCTTATGGGTCTGGCTCTTTGTGTTTCCAGCGCTTCTGGCGCTCTTTTGTCTCTGGAAGGGGCCAAAAGCAGCTGCGTTTTTGTCGCCTGTCTGGAGGTTTCTCGATAAAATCTACAGGGCTGCCGGCGCACTGGCCGCATGCTTTATGGTGCTAATCCTGCTTTTGATTATCGGACAGATGATTGCCCGCTGGTCCAACCTCACGTTTCCAGGATCGACCGAATATGCCGGCTATGCCATGGCTGCGACATCCTTTTTTGCGTTGGCTTATACGCTGACGCAAGGTGGCCACATCCGCGTGTCCGTTTTGCTCAATCTCAATCGGCACACCAAGTTCTGGCTTGATGCTGGGGCGATGTTCATCGCGGCCATAACCGCCACCTATTTTGCCCGCTACGCGATCAAAACCAACATCATGTCCGAGATGCTCAACGACCGCACGCAAGGACAGGATTTCGTCCCGGAATGGTTGCTGACTTTCGTGTCCATGTTCTCCAACTCTCCCGCCAAATGGGCAGAGATGTGGGCCAATACTGGCTCTGAATGGGTATACACACCGGTGTGGCTGCCACAATTGCCAATGTCGATTGGTACGGTGCTTTTAGCCGTCGCAATTTGGGATTACCTCATACGGCTGCTCGCGCTTCGGGAAAGCCAAATTCACGGGGAGGTTCTGGAATGAGCGAATTATACGCCACAGCGATATTTCTGTTCGTGCTCTTCACCCTTCTGGGCGGATCCGTCTGGATCGGGCTTGCGCTTATGGGCGTGGCTTGGGTCGGGATGGAGCTGTTTACGACGCGCCCCGCCGGCGATGCGATGATAACGACCATTTGGACAGGCGCCTCAAGCTGGACCCTCACGGCCTTACCGCTCTTTATCTGGATGGGCGAGATCTTGTATCGAACGCGGTTATCCCAAGATATGTTCCGCGGCCTTGCACCCTGGATGCGCTTTTTGCCCGGGGGCTTGTTGCACACCAATATCGCGGGCTGCACGATCTTCGCGGCGGTTTCCGGTTCCTCTGCTGCGACGCTGAATATGGTCGGTAAAATGTCGATCCCCGAGCTGCGTAAACGCGGTTACCCAGAGTATATGATCATCGGCACATTGGCGGGTGCTGCGACGCTTGGGCTGATGATCCCACCGTCGCTTACACTGATCGTCTACGGCGTCACGATCAATGAAAGCATCACCAAGCTGTTCATGGCGGGTGTCTTTCCCGGCCTCGTCTTGGCAGGGCTTTTCATGCTCTACATCATGGCATGGCACTTTATTTACAACGAGCAGCGACCCGCGCCAGAACCCCCGATGCCCTTTGGCCAACGCCTTGCCGAAAGCCGCTTTCTGCTGCCGCTCTTCGGTCTTGTATTCGTGGTCATTGGCTCGATGTATCTTGGCTATGCCACCGCCACCGAGGCTGCTGCTGTTGGCGTTCTGGGAGCGCTTGCGCTCTCCGCTATGCAAGGTTCTCTCGATTGGAAGACGTTCCAAGACAGCTTGATGGGGGCAACGAAAACCTCGGCCATGATCGCCTTTATCCTGATGGGGGCTGCCTTTTTGTCGCTTTCGATGGGCTTCACGGGCCTGCCGCGTGCGCTTGCAGAGCTGATCGAAAGCTACAACCTTTCGCCTGTAGCGCTTATCGCCGTGTTGACCGTGTTCTACCTGATACTTGGGATGTTCATGGATGGGCTATCGTCCGTTGTTTTAACAATGGCGATTGTCGAACCGATGATCCGTGCCGCTGGCATTGATGTGATCTGGTTTGGGATCTTCCTTGTGGTGGTCATCGAAACCGCACAGGTCACACCGCCCATCGGCTTTAACCTATTCGTGCTACAAGGAATGACCCGACACGATATCGGGTACATCGCCAAGACAGCGATCCCGATGGTGGGCCTTATGCTGCTTATGGTGGTTATCCTGGTGATCTGGCCTGAACTGGCCACATGGCTGCCTGACAATATCCGCCAAGGTCCGGGTGGCTAAACGCGGATGCTTCAAACGCTTGGGTTCATTGCGCGCTATGGGCGCTTTGTTCTGGTATTGGGGCTTGTCGCTGGGCTTGTCTTGCCCGGCGTTGCTTCGGCACTGCGCCCATGGCTAAGCGAATTGGTGCTGCTTTTGCTCTTTCTCACGGCATTTCGTGTTGGACTGCCTTCCGCGCTGGATGGGCTCAGCCGAACCCGCAACACGCTTGGGGTTGTGCTCGTCTACCAACTGGTTTTGCCGTTGCTTTGCATTGCCTTGTTTGCAGTCTTTGGCCTCGCACATAGTCCCGTTGCCATCGCATTGACACTCATGCTTGCCGCACCGTCTTTAACCGCTAATCCAAATATGGCGGTACTGCTTGGCCAAGCGCCCGAGCCAGCCTTTCGGTTACTCATCCTTGGCACACTGATCCTGCCGCTTACAATCATACCCATCTTTTGGTTCTCACCAGCGCTTGGAGACCTATCGGAAGCAGTTTACGCCGCTTTGCGCCTTGGGCTTTCGATCTGCGCAATTATCACATTGGCCTTCCTGCTGCGCGCGATATTTCGGCCCGAAATGCGTGAGCTTGAAATTCAAGCGCTTGACGGGCTGACGTCGCTTGCCCTGGCCGTAATCGTGGTTGGCTTAATGAGCGCTGTGGCACCTGCCTTGTCGAGCGCCCCTTGGACGCTGGTTAAATGGCTTTTTGTCGCCATGGCTGCCAACCTTGGCCTACAGGCTTTAGCATATGCGGGACTGCGCCGGTCAGGAATCAAGCACAACGCAGCGCCCATGGCTCTGGCGGCCGGAAACCGCAATGTTGCGCTTTTCCTTGTCGCATCGTCTGCGACACAAACCGACGATTTCCTTTTGTTTTTGGGTTGCTACCAGTTTCCCATGTATCTGACCCCAATCCTTATGCGCCCGCTTTTGGGGCACAGCGGAAGCCGCGAAAGGGTGGGCTGAAAAAGCCATGTCTCTGCTTTGAGATCGTTCAAAGCCTTAATATGCAGCGAGCAGTTCCAATGTTAGTCAGTCGGGCCGTGACTACCGTGATGACTGGATGGCAGTTTTTGGCTCAATCCTGACCTTCGTTATGATCGGCATCGATTTTTAGTCCTCGCCGCAAGCGTGCTGGCTTTCGAATGAACAACTGCGATGATCATGCTCGAATCTGGGCCTAAATGTTGTAATACTAATTAAGGGGAAATGAATGAGTTCTTGTGATCTCGGTTCCATCCCGCCTCATGCTAGCCAAATGTTCCACAGCTGATCTTGTATGCCTTAGGTCCAGTGCGGACGACCAGTCAAACAACTGAAGGCCTAATTTTTCGTGAGTAGATTATTGGTTGGAATACAAAACCCAATAATTGCCAATAAAACAAAAGCAAATGGCGGAGAGACAGGGATTCGAACCCTGGGTAGGCTTGCACCCACAACGGTTTTCGAGACCGCCCCGTTCGACCACTCCGGCACCTCTCCGCGGGGGTCTTGCGGGGGATAAATCGCCCACGCTGCATGTGCAAGCCATTTTTTGTACAAATCACCGCCGACCAGCGGTTTCGTGAACGGGCAGACCTTGGCACTTGACGCACGCGCGGCTACTCTGCGGCAAAACCGACCAGCCGAAAGGGCCGTGAATCCAATGAAACTCAACATATTGGCACCAGTCTTTGCCTTTGTTCTTATGATACTGGGGACACTGTCAGTGGCGCAGGCCGCGGAAGAACAAGACATTCGCGAGTTCCTTGAGGTCACGGGCTTTGATGTGGCAATCGCTTCGATCCAGCAAGGGGCCATGGCCGGGCCAGCCATGACCGGGGAAGATCCCGACATGTTTGGCCGCCAGTGGGTTCAACTAGCGGAAGAGGTGTTTAACCCCGACGAGATGATCGCTGAGGCGGTTGAGATGATTGCAGCGGTGATGCCCGATGACCTGCTGGATCACGGCGCGGGTTTCTATGGCAGTGCATTGGGTCAACGATTGGTTGAGGTCGAAAATGAAAGCCATATGGCTGATGACACAAAAAAATATGCCGAAGGCGAACGGCTGACCGGCGAGTTGCTGGAACAAAACAGTATTCGGATCGAATTGTTTCGCGAAATGGGCAAAGCTATCGGGTCAACCGAAACGGCGATCAAATCCATCGTGGAAATTCAGGTCCGCTATCTTATGGGGGCTGTCGCGGCGGGCGTGAGCGATTTTGACATTTCCGAGGAAGACCTGCGCCTGATGTTGATGGAACAAGCAGGCGAGATGCGCAAAAACATTGAGGTAAACAGCCTTGTGGCCAATGCCTATGCGTATCGCGATCTGACAGATGAAGCGCTGATTGATTATCTTGCCGCGCTTCAGGACCCGAAAATGGGGCAGGTCTATGAGATTTTGAATGCGGTTCAATATCAGATCATGGCGGAACGGTATGAAACACTGGCCAGCCGTCTGGCAGACCTGCAGCCCGAGCAAGAGTTGTGATGAAACGCCGGGCGCGGCATACCCTTTGCGCCGTTGCGGTGCTCTCGGCGCTGGCCGTGCTCCCATTTTCGACGGCGACCTCTGCCGCGAGCAACGATGCGACACCGACAGCGCAATCTGAGGCTCAAGCTTATGATGAACTATGGTCGCTGCTGCGTCTGAATGATCTTCTTGATATCATGCGCGAGGAGGGGGCCAGCATGGCGCTGGACGCTGACGTTGATCTGTTGGGCCATCCCGGCGGCGATCCGTGGCAAAGGCGCGTACAGGCCATCTATGACCCCGACCGCCTGCAGATAGAAGCCGAGCACGCGATGGAGGAGGCGCTGGATGTCTCGTATTTGAATGCGTTGTGCGACTTTTATAAATCTGAGGACATGCAGACCGTCGTTGACCTTGAAATCACCGCGCGTCGGGCGTTTCTGGACAGTGATGTTGAAGACCGCGCGCGCAGCACTTGGTTAAGCGGACGCGCCCTGACGCAACATGAAGACTCCATTTTGCAGTTTGT
Source organism: Aliiroseovarius sp. M344 (assembly GCF_025140835.1). Lineage (NCBI taxonomy): Bacteria > Pseudomonadati > Pseudomonadota > Alphaproteobacteria > Rhodobacterales > Paracoccaceae > Aliiroseovarius > Aliiroseovarius sp. M344. Next base: position 1,761,549 of record NZ_CP081153.1, on the reverse strand, counting down.
TGAAGTGAACGACCTGATTGAACGCAATGTCATGGGCGCGCTCAACTCGAACTATGCGTTCTTGCGCGCTTTGACGGATGCGCATCCCGTCGATGGCGAGAAGCTGACAGAACAAGAAATCCTGTTCGAGGTCTGGTCGCAGGAGGTCGAAATCCGGCGCGATACATCCGAATGGCTGTTTGCCTTCCTGACGACGGCCTATGACCCGGTATCACAAGACGTGTTGGATGCTTATGTCGCGTTTTCTGAAACCGAGGCTGGTCACGCGCTGAACCACGCCATGTTCGAAGCGCTCGACAAGGTTTACATCCGGCTGTCCGCCGACCTTGGGCGCGCGGTGGGCGAGTTTGGGGCGCAGCAAGACCTTTAGTCGGGCGCGGAAATAGCCGGGCAGGGCGCGCGCCCTTAGTCGTCGGGAACGCCGTCCAGTCCTTTCAGACCTTCAACCATCTCGGCCAATTGCGGCTCATATCTCCGCCATTTCCCAATCGAGGAATTGTACAGTGGCTGGCGCACCTGCGCCAGCGACAGGGTTTTCACATCTCGATCGGTTTTATGGAAATCAAGGCAGGCATCTTCCCAGTCCAGCCCGCAGAACTCCAGCAGCTTGCGCACTTCCTGTTCCGGGTTTGCTACAAGCGCTTCGTACTCAATTTCATAAAGGCGGTCAGGAGCCATGTCCCGCCACAGGCTCAGGTATTCGGTGTACAGCCGGTATGTGTCGACAAGATCGGCTTGGGTGTAGGAATAAAGGTGCAACCCGGTGACAAACCGGTTCTTGAACATGGACCACAGATTGTCGCGTGGGTCGCGGCGCAGGGCGACGATCTTGGCATTGGGAAGCGCGAGCCACGCCAAAGGCGCGATCTGATAGGTCGAGATCGTCTTGTCCGTGATCCGCTCTGCGCCTGGAACCCGAATGTCGATGGCCGCCTGATAGTCGCGCCCAATCGCTTCCAGCTGATCAGGGGTCATATCGGCGATCGTGCCCCCGGCGCGGTCAGTCTGCGCCACCGCCTCAAAAGCCAGCGGGTGCAGTATGCCCAGCTCGTCGCCGCCGGTTACGGTCGAATGGCTGGCAAGGATTTGTTCCACCAATGTCGTGCCCGATCGGGGGAGGCCGGTGATGAATATGGTTTGGTTGTTTTGATACCCGACCGTACCGATCCGCGTCGCATCGAAATCCTTGAGAAACGCGGCCAGACGGTCGAAGTCGCGCTGGGTTTTCGACCTGTCATGCGGGTGCAGTTTGGCCATGATCTGGTTTGCTTTCGCCAGGAACAGCCAGGCTTTCTCAAATTCGCCAGCATCCTCCATCACTTTCAAAAGCGCGTAGCCAAGATCCATGCGGCCATCTTCTGGCAGGTCGTCGCGTGCCCACAGGTCCTCCATCTCATCGATCAAGGGGTCATCTGGTGCGAGCTTCTTTCCCTGTGCGATCATCCGGTAAACCGTGCCAGAGCGCACGCCCCGCGCCAGCGCCGCCCGCAAGACGGTGTCGGCGGCGTCCATTGCCCCTTCTTGCTGCAAGATATTGGCGGCGATGGTCACGACGCGCAAACTTTTTGGTTCTGCCGCTAAGGCCGTGTCGATCAGGTCACGGGCTCTGTCGGCGTCGCCCGCCAATTTATGCGCGACCGCCCCAAGCGCGAGCGTATCGCCTGTCGCCGGCGTCAGTCGCTCCAGATGATCCAGATCGGCGATGGCCTGTGCGGCATTTTCCAGGGTGACATGGGCTTGTGCGCGGGTCAAAAGTGCCAGCCGGTTGTCGGGATCCTGTTTCAAAAGCAGATCCAGACAGTCCAAGGCGTCGCGCGGTGCGCCCAGTTCGTGAAAAAGTTTGCCCAGATTTCCCAAGACAATCGGATTGTGCGGGATCAGGCGGCGCGCATGCAGAAGGATGTCTTTTGCCTCGTGGCGGCGCCCGGTTGCCAGCAACAACTGCCCCAATTGCGCAGCAGCTTCGCCATAGTCGGCGTCGATCTTGAGTGCGGTTCGAAATGCGGCCTCGGCCTCATCGGTGCGGCCCAGACTGGCAAGGGCTGCACCGTGAATGGTCGACAAGATCTCGCTTTTGCCGCGTGTCGCGATCAATTGGCGCGCTTGTGCTTCGGCCTCTGCCATCTGGCCTGCATTCACGCGTGCGACCAGCGCGTTGATCTCGTCGGCCGATACTTTGCTTGAAACACGCGCAGTGCTGGAAAGGGTCGCGTCCATGGCCTTTGCGATGGCTTTGCGATCTCGCTGGCCCAATTTGGCAGCTTTTAGCTGCGCCTTTGCGTCTTTTCGTGCACCGTCGTCGCCATAAGCCGCAATCGCTGCGGCATAGGCCTGCCAGACCTTCACTTCGGAGGGTGCAAGTTTGGCGGCGTGCGCCAGAAGTTGGCTTGCATCTTTCGGACGCCCAGCCTGCAGGTGAATTTGCGCCATATGAAACGGGATTTCGGCGCGTTTTGGGGCCATTTTTGACAGCTGGCTTAACAGGTCCAAAGCCTCACGGGACTTTCCAGCGCGGGCCAGACCCAACGCGCGGTTGAACATGGCTGGGATCTGGTTGGAATTGAGCGGCAGCATCGCAGGCTCCTTGCGGTGTGTATAACGAGGTGCAGGCGCTTGGCCGCGCGCTGGACATTTCCCGTCTTGGCCTAATATGTCGGGGCAAAGCCTGCAAGGGGCGTTGCACCCGCGGTCAGGGTCCGATTTTCCACGGAAACTGGCTTGACTTGCAGGCTATTTCACCCGATAAGCCGCCACTCCTACCGGGAATATCCCGTGTGGGAGCGTTTAACTTTGCCCATCGGGGCGCGCCGTTCGAGGCAAGTGAGGGGATCATCCCTTCGTCAAACACCGGCAATGTCGGGGCCACAGGACGCGGAATATGAAGGAAGATCAAATGTTTGCGGTTATGAAAACCGGCGGCAAGCAGTATAAAGTCCAGGCTGGAGACGTGCTTCGCGTTGAAAAGCTGGCTGCTGATGCGGGCGAAACAGTCCAGTTCAATGAGATTCTGATGGTTGGTGCAACCGTCGGCACCCCCACCGTTTCCGGTGCTGGCGTGCAGGCCGAGGTCATCGACCAGATCAAAGGCGAGAAAGTCATTCACTTCGTGAAGCGTCGCCGTAAGCACAGCTCGAAGCGTACCAAGGGTCACCGTCAGCAACTGACGCTGCTCCGCGTGACCGACATCCTGGAAAAGGGTGCCGACAAGTCGGGCGTGAAAGCTGCAATCGGTGCAGGTTCGGTTCCGGGTGGCGTTGCCGCTGCTCCGGCCAAGAAAGCCGCTGCGAAAAAAGCTGCGCCGAAGAAAGCTGCTAAGGCTGAAGCCCCCGCGGCCGCGGCTGCAGACGATCTGACAGCAATCACCGGTGTCGGCCCCGCCGCCGCCAAGAAGCTGGCCGACGCTGGCATCACCACCTTCGCCCAACTTGCGGCCGTTGACGTTGACAGCTTCGAAGCCGTCAAAGTTAAGCCCGAGTGGGTTGAGCAGGCCAAGACACTGGCCTAATCTGAGCTAAGGAGAGATAGCATGGCACATAAAAAAGCAGGCGGTTCATCCCGTAACGGCCGCGACTCAGCCGGTCGTCGCCTTGGCGTCAAGAAATTCGGCGGACAGGTCGTGATCCCCGGTAACATTATCGTGCGTCAGCGCGGGACCAAAATGTGGCCGGGCGCCAATGTGGGTATGGGCAAGGATCATACGATCTTCGCGACCGTCGAAGGTCACGTCCAATTCCATAAGGGCCTGAAAGGCCGCACCTTTATTTCGGTTCTCCCAGTGGCGGAGGCCGCTGAGTAAGCCGAACCTAACAAGGTTGTGATTAACCAGGGGCCGGCTGCAAAGCTGGCCCCTTTTCTTTTCGATTCAAGTACCTATCTGGTGTTCACCGGGAAATCACATTTTCGTCTTATTCCGTGCCATTTCCTAGTCTATGTCCGGGTAAAGGCTTACTTTGCCGGTGCATCCTGCGCTTTTCAGAGGAGGGAAGGCCATGAAGCATGTAGAGATCTCGCGCCAACCTGTTATCGAGGCAGAGCGTTTTGTTCTTCGCCCCGTCCGACGTTCGGATGTTGGGATGCTTTCCATCTATACCGCCGACGAACGTGTTGCCTCTGGCACGCGTTCAATCCCACATCCGCTGCCGCCTGGCGTGGCCGAGGCCTTTGTGGACCGCGCATTGCAGGATGGGCGCGATGAAGATGTCTGGGTGATGGATGCGGCTCATGCGGAAGGGCGCGAAGTTCTGGGCGTCATCAGCCTGAGCCGTCTGGACCGTGGACAGTCGCAGCTTGGCTATTGGGTCGCGCCGGGGTTTTGGAACTCGGGCATCGCGTCTGAGGCCGTGCAGGCTTTGGTCGCGGCCAACCCGCAAGAAAACACCACCATCTTTGCCGAAGTGTTTCAAGACAACGCCGCCTCGGCTCGTGTCCTGACCCATGCCGGTTTTGAGTATATTGGTGATGCGGAAAGCCATTCGGTGGCGCGCAATGCCAATGTTCCAACGTGGACTTACATCAGGAAGATGATGTAAGGGATTGGCATGTCGTGTAAAATCGAAATCAAAACAGAGCGTTTTACGCTCCGTCCACTGACGTCTGCGGACGGTCATGACGTTGTGCGACTGCTCGATGACTACGAAGTTGCGCGCTGGCTGACGGTCGTTCCGCACCCCTATAGGTTTTCCGATTACACGGGGTTTCTGGCCCATCTTGCAGACACGTCGGTCTTGGGTGGACTTGCCATTGAAGAAGACGGCCAAGTGTTGGGTGTGGTCGGGCTGGATCCGACGCTGGGCTACTGGCTCGGCCGCCCGCATCACGGGCGTGGGGTGATGACGGAAGCTGCGGGTGGTCTGATCAACTGGGCCTTCCGCAACCACCCTATCGATCAGATCAGCTCAGGATATTTCGAAGGGAATGCGGCCTCGCAGACGGTGCTGCACAAGCTTGGATTTCGCACGACCGGCAAAATTGAAAGTGTTTACTGTGTCTCGCAAGGTATTGATGTTAAATTGGTTAAGGTCGACTTGAACCGTGCAGATTGGGAGGGTGCACAATGATGACCCGTCTGGTCACTGACCGGTTGATGATGCGGCGTGCGCAGCCATCAGATGTGGATGACTACCATCGTATCGTGTCGGATTATGAGGTCGTGAAATGGACCGCAAGTTGGCCGTGGCCTGCCGAGATTGCGCATACGACCGAACGTTGCAAACCCTTTGACCCTGAACTTGGTATGGTTGGCCCGGTGTTTCACCAAAGCAAGATGGTCGGGATGATGGGCATTGGATCACATTACGAAGATGGGCCAGAGCTTGGCTATATGTTCGCAGCTGAACATTGGGGCAACGGGTACGCGACCGAAATGGCGCGCGCTTTGATCGACCACTGTTGGGCGCGGTATGATTGGGGCGTGATTGGCGCGTGCGCCTATGATGACAACCCCGCCTCGGTTCGGGTGCTGGAAAAACTTGGGTTCAGCGAAACTGCGCCCGCCATGGGGGCCTGCAAAGCCCGGGGTGGCACGTTTCCAATGCGGTGCTATCGTCTGCCTCGACCGCGCAGAATCTGACCAAGATCGCGTGCCCTCGCGCCTTCAACTCTTGAGCCTCGGCCCATTTCCCTCTATCGCCAGTATCGAAACCAGAAAAGGCGACTGCCCCATGAAATTCCTCGATCTTGCGAAGGTCTATATCCGCTCGGGTTCCGGCGGCGGGGGCTGTGTGTCGTTTCGGCGCGAGAAATTCATCGAATATGGTGGCCCTGATGGCGGCGATGGTGGTCGCGGCGGTGACGTCATCGTCGAGGTGGTCGATGGGCTGAACACGTTGATCGATTTCCGCTATCAGCAGCACTTCTTTGCAGGTAACGGCCGCCCCGGCATGGGTAAACAACGTACTGGGCCAGATGGGGACGACATCGTTTTGCGCGTGCCGGTCGGGACCGAGATATTGGACGAGGACGAAGAAACCGTCATCGCGGACATGACCGAAGTGGGCCAACGGTTCATTTTGGCCAAAGGTGGGAATGGCGGTTTCGGCAACCTGCACTTCACCAGTTCGACCAACCGCGCGCCGCGCCGCGCCAATCCGGGACAGGAGGGTGTTGAACGCACCATCTGGCTGCGCCTGAAGCTGATCGCTGATGTGGGCTTGCTGGGATTGCCCAATGCGGGCAAATCGACCTTCCTTGCCGCCACCTCGAACGCGCGGCCGAAGATTGCGGATTATCCGTTCACCACACTGCACCCCAATCTGGGCGTTGTTGGCGTGGACAATGCCGAATTTGTCGTGGCTGACATCCCCGGCCTGATCGAAGGCGCCAGCGAGGGGCGGGGACTGGGCGATCTGTTCCTGGGCCACGTCGAGCGCTGTTCGGTGCTGTTGCATCTTGTGGATGGAACAGTCGAAGATGTTGTCGCGGACTGGCAGACGATCATCACCGAGATCGAGGCCTATGGCGACATTCTGGGCGGCAAGCCGCGGGTCACTGTTCTGAACAAGATCGACGCGCTGGATGAAGAGGAACAGGCCGAAAAACGCACGGCGCTTGAGGCGGTTGCCGGTCCCGTCATGCTGATGTCCGGCGTGGCCCAGCAAGGCACCACCGAGGTTCTGCGTGCGCTGCGCAAAGAGATCTCAGAAGACCGCATTCGCCAGAAACCCGAAGTGGAGGAAGAGACGTGGCGGCCCTGAACGACGCCCACCGCATCGTCATCAAGATTGGCTCGGCCCTTCTGGTCGATGCCGCAACCGGGGCGTTGAAGTCCGATTGGCTCTTGTCTCTGGCCGACGATGTGGCGTTGCTGAAGGCGCGCGGGGCAGATGTGGTGCTGGTGTCGTCCGGGTCCATCGCGTTGGGGCGCGGTGTGCTGCGCCTGCCAGCGGGTACGCTGTCGCTTGAGCAGTCGCAAGCCGCGGCTGCCGTCGGACAGATCCGGTTGGCGCGGGCATACGAGGAAGCTTTGGCCCCGTTGGGCGCGACCACGGCGCAGGTGCTTGTGACGCTGGAAGACAGCGCGGATCGCCGCCGTTATCTGAACACCCGTGCAACTTTGGAAACACTGCTGTCATTGGGCGTCGTGCCTATCGTGAACGAAAACGATACCGTCGCGACCGATGAAATCCGCTTTGGCGACAACGACCGGCTGGCCGCTCAGGTGGCGGTGACGGTAGGCGCGGATCACCTTGTGCTGTTGTCCGATGTGGATGGGTTTTATTCCGGCAACCCGAAAGACGACCCTTCGGCCACGCGCTATGACGTGATCGACGCCATCACACCCGAGATCGAGGCCATGGCGGGCGACGCGGGCACCGGATTGTCCAAAGGCGGTATGAAAACCAAAGTGATGGCCGCGAAAACGGCCACTGGGGCAGGGTGCGATATGACTATCACCCTGGGGTCACGCATGGCGCCATTGACGGCTCTGGCTGGCGGGGCAGCGGCGACCTTGTTCACCGCCCGCACTGATCCGAAAGCGGCGCGCAAGCATTGGATTTCTTCGATGAAACCCCGCGGCGCGGTGGTGGTCGATGCCGGCGCGGTGGCCGCGCTGAAGTCAGGAAAGTCGCTGCTGCCGGCCGGGCTGGCAGAGGTGCGGGGCAGCTTTCAACGTGGCGACCCGGTCGAGATACATGGCACCGATGGCAGTCATCTTGGCGCGGGGCTTAGCCGGTATTCAGCTGCTGAAGCCCGCGCCATTCAGGGCAAACGATCCGACGAGATTGAAGCGATATTGGGGTATCCGGGCCGTGCAGCCTTGATCCACCGCGACGACATGGCGCTGTAGGCGCGACAAAGACGACGACCCAACGACCGGAGACAAGAAGATGAGCGACGATATCAAGGCCATGATGACCCAAATCGGCATCCAAGCGCGTGACGCTGCCAAAGTCCTTGCCTTCGCACCATCTGAGGCCAAAGAAAAAGCCTTGCTGGCTGCCGCTGATGCCTGTTGGGCGCGGCGGGCAGAGATCATCGCCGCCAACGAAAAAGACATGGCTTTTGGGCGCGACAAGGGGTTGTCACCTGCCATGATGGATCGCCTGATGTTGGACGAAAGCCGTATCAAAGCCATGTGCGACGGGTTGCGTGCGGTGGCGGGGCAGGCGGATCCGGTGGGTGAAGTGCTTGCGGATTGGAACCAGCCGTCGGGCCTGAATATCAAACGCGTACGCACGCCTCTGGGCGTCATCGGTGTTATCTACGAAAGCCGCCCCAACGTGACTGCGGATGCGGGCGCGCTGTGTCTGAAAGCGGGTAACGCAGTGATCCTGCGCGGCGGCTCGGAAAGTTTTCATTCCGCCGGACTGATCCACGCTTGCTTGCAGGATGGCCTGCGCGCGGTCGGTTTGCCCGAGGCGGCAATCCAACGTGTGCCAACACGCGATCGGGCGGCGGTCAGCGAAATGCTGACCATGACGGATTATGTCGACGTGATCGTGCCGCGTGGCGGCAAGGGCTTGGTGGGACTGGTTCAGCGCGAGGCGCGGGTGCCGGTTTTTGCCCATCTGGAAGGCATCGTGCATATCTATATCGACAAGGACGCCGACCCAGACAAAACAGCCCGGGTGGTGATGAATGCCAAGACACGGCGCACAGGAATTTGCGGCGCGGCGGAGTGTCTGCTGATCCACAAGGATGCCACCGGACTAGGCCAAAAGGTTCTGAACGACCTGATGGCGGCAGGTGTCGAGGTTCATGCGGGCGCGGGGCTGACCGGCACCATCGCCGCCACCGAGGACGACTGGGGAAAAGAGTTTCTGGACAGCATCATCGCGGCCAAAGTCGTCGAGGATGTGGATGGGGCGATTGACCATATCAACCGCTATTCCTCGTCCCATACCGATGCGATCCTGACCGAAAACGATGACACAGCGACGCGGTTCTTTACCCGGCTCGACAGTGCGATCCTGATGCGCAATGCCTCGACCCAGTTTGCGGATGGGGGCGAGTTTGGCATGGGGGCCGAGATCGGCATCGCCACCGGCAAAATGCACGCGCGCGGCCCGGTTGGCGCGGCACAACTGACATCGTTCAAGTATTTGGTCGTGGGCGACGGAACAACGCGGGCCTGATCGGGTTTAGAATTCGACGCTGATCGAATGATCTGCGATCGTTACGGCTGCTGCACGGCCTTGCCTGCCAAGCTCGGGCGCAATGAGCGCGAAATGAACCTGTGCCGGTGGCACATCTATACCCGGTTGTGGTTCCGACAAAAGGCCCCAGAGGTCGGGGTCGACTTTCAGCTTCTCAGCCTCGCCCCGGATCTGCCAGTGGGTTTCGTCGCGGGTGACCTGAATGTGTCCGCCCCAGGGCATCGCGCTTTCGAAACATTGCAGCAGCAGAAAGGCGAGTTTGACGGCGGTGCGCGGCTGATCCTCAACCGGTTGCCAACCAATGTCGATCTTCCGACCATCCACGCCGGGTGCCAGAATTGATCTGATTTCGCCCTCGGCGATCAGCTGTCCATCATGCGCCGCGCCAAACGCCACCCGAAAAAACCGGATACGCAGGTTCGCGTTGGTGACGCTTTCCGCGATCAGTGCCATTTCCGGACTGTCTGGCAAGCCAGACAGCTGCAACAGCTCGACCCCATTGCCGATGGCCCCCAAAGGGCTGATAAGGTCGTGGCAGATGCGGGATCCGATCAGGGCAGTCAGGTCGCGGTCTTGCTTTGTCATGAGGCGTGCCTTGGCGTTGATTGCGGGGGGAAGGGAGACGGAATGAGTTTAGGAGCGTTGCTAGAACCGGGCATGCTGGTGCGTCACCCGCAGCAACCCGATTGGGGGCTGGGACAGGTGCAGTCCAATATTGGCGGCAAGGTGACCGTGAATTTCGAACATGCTGGAAAGCAGGTGATCGTGTCGGAGCGGATTGATCTCATACCTGTCTTTGATCCTCCTGCAAGCGGTCAAGGGGAGTGATAAACTCATATAACAACCATAACGGGAGTTTGCTCTGGTTGCAAACCCTGCCTGGCCGCCATAGAACCCCAACAAGGTTAGCAAAACGTTAAAGACGATGCCCAAGCCCGATTTTGTCCTTCGCCTGGCCCAAGACGAGGCCGACCTGATCGCGGCACAGCGCCTGCGGTACGAGGTTTTCGTGGAAGAGCTTGGTGGCCGTGGCGACATGGTGGATGACGATGCGCGTCTGGAGCGTGACGCTTTTGATCCATATTTTGACCACCTGATCCTGTTTGACCGGGCCCGATTGGGCACACCCGCTGTTGGCGTTTATCGGCTGTTGCGGGGCGATCGCTTGTCGGACGCGCCGGGCGCTTTGAACCGGTTCTATTCCGAGGACGAGTATGACCTGAGCCGTCTGAAAACCTCTGGCCGCAAGCTTTTGGAGCTGGGACGCTCCTGTTTGCACCCGGACTATCGCGGCGGTGGCGCGATGTTGGTTTTATGGAATGGGCTGGCAGAGTATGTGGCGCGCCATGACATCGAAGTGCTCTTTGGCGTTGCGTCCTTCCACGGGACGGATATTGAATCCCTCAAAGGCCCGCTGTCTTTGCTTCATCATCGCCATTTGGCGCCGGACCCGTTGCGCGTGCGCGCCCAGCCGGACCACTTTCAATCCATGAACCTGATGCAAGAGGATCAGATCGACCGGCTTGCCGCGATGCGCGCGGTGCCGGCGCTGATCAAAGCCTATCTCAGGTTGGGTGGTTTTGTGGGCGAAGGGGCTTATGTTGATCATGATTTCAACACAACGGATGTGTGCCTGATTATGGACACCAAGCAGATGAGCGCAAAGCACAAGGCGATCTATACCGGACGGGCGCCCGCATGACGGCCTTGTGGCATGGCGAGCCAGAGCCGCATTCCTTTCACCCGTCCGGTGCGGATTGGCTTAGGATCGTTGCGCGAGGGCTTCCCTTGGCGGTGTTGGTGTTTGGTGGGCTTGTGGTGCTGTTGGTCGTCAGGCTGATTGAGCGCCCGTTTTTTGGCATCCAACGTCCCGTTACACCGCATATCACCCAATTCGTCTGTCGGATGGCGTTTGTGATTCTTGGCATCCCGTTCAAAGCGATTGGGCAACCGATGCGTGAAAAGGGTGCGGTGGTGGCCAATCACGCAGGGTGGTTGGATATTTTTACGCTCAACGCAAAAAAACGGGTATATTTTGTGTCGAAATCCGAGGTTGCCCGTTGGCCGGGGATCGGCTGGTTGGCGCGGGCGACGGGAACGGTGTTCATCAATCGTGATCGGCGCGAGGCGGCGCAACAGATCGAGGTCTTTCGCGAGCGTCTGACGGCGGGTCATAAGCTGCTTTTCTTCCCGGAAGGCACATCCAGCGATTCGCGCCGCGTTTTACCTTTTAAGTCAACGCTTTTTGCGGCATTCTTCACAAAAGAATTGCGTGATTTCATGTGGGTTCAACCGGTAACCGTGCGTTATATCGCGCCGACCACAGAAGATCCTCGTTTTTACGGCTGGTGGGGCGATATGGATTTCGCGCCGCACTTGGCCCAGACCTTGGCAGCGCGCAAGCAGGGTCGAGTCGAGCTGATCTATCACAGGCCGGTTAAAGTGTCAGACTTTGCCAGCCGCAAAGACCTGGCGGCCTATTGCGAAACCGCGGTGCGCGACGGCTTGGGCGACCTGAACGTCGAGGCCAGTTAGGTCGTCATCGCGCCCAGCAAACGACCCAGCTTCGCCGAAGGATCATCACTGCGCCAAATCTCTTCCCCGATGGCAAAGAAATCTGTGAACGGCGTCAATGTGCGGATCGTGTCTTCGGTCAGGGCGCCTTCGGCGACGACTGGCACCTCGATCATTTGCGACCACCAGTCGAACAGATCGGCCTCGGCATAAGTGCCGTCGCCTAGGCCGGTCGCGCCTGCCGGCCCAAAACTCACATAATCGGCGCCGGCTTCACCGGCATTCATCCCGTCATGGCGCGAAGCACCGCAAAAGGCACCAATGATAGCTTCCGCGCCGAGTTCATCACGGGTTTTGCGCACGCGCCGTGCACCGTCGCCAAGATGCACGCCATCCAGCCCAAGGCGTTCGACCATCAACGCATGTTCAGCGATCACAATCGGGACGTCGCGCGCATGAGCAACCTCGCGGCAAGCGTCTGCGGCGCGCATGATGCGATCTTCGTCTGTTGTGGCCAATGACAAACGCAAGCAGGCGGTTTCATGGGCATCCAACACGCGGGCAAGCTGGGCCGGAAACTGTGACAGTTCAAATTCGGGAGGGGTCACCAGATAGAGCTGGGGGAGTTCGATTTCGGTCTCGGCCATCACGCACGGTCCTCTTTATCCGGTGTTTGCAGCTTCATAGACGGCTTTTGCGCCTTTGCAAGTCTTACAAGGGTTTGCGCGCTATTTCGGGGGCAGGGCGGCCACAAACTCCAGCGCCAATCGCAGCAGGTCGCCACGCGCCGCATCGTCGGCCATCGTCTCTGGTCCGGCATCAATGAAACCTCCCATGCGCCGCCCGGTGAAGGCCATCGGAGCTGCGCCGGGCACCGCCAGTGCCGCAGGCTCGTTGTCTTTGCCGACACGATACATTGCGCCATCCTTGTGCACGCCACACAGCATGTTTCCATTCAGCATGAAGGCAATGCCGCCAAACATCTTTTTCTCGGCAAGTCCGTGAACGTCTGCAAGATCATCTTTCAGCAATTCGTAAAGCCCTTCGTCAAATGCCATGATAACCCTCTTGCTTGCTCTGCTTGGGCACTCAGCGTATCACGCGCGCAACCAAAAGGAAGGGTCGGCCGTGGCGGATCACATATCGGACAAACTTGGACCGCAGCCAGAGATCGTGCTGGTGCGCCCGCAGATGGGGGAAAACATCGGCGCGGCGGCGCGGGCGATGCTGAATTTCGGGCTGGAGCGAATGCGCATTATCGCCCCCCGCGATGGCTGGCCGAACCAATCGGCGGTTGCGATGGCGTCCGGTGCCGGTCGGGTTCTGGATGCGGCGGGTGTGTACGATACTCTGGCCGAAGGCGTGGGCGATTGTGACTATGTCTATGCCACGACAGCTCGGTCGCGCGATCTGGCAAAACCGATCCTGAGCCCGGAAGGCGCGATGGCCGAGGCGCGTGCGTTACAAGCGGCCGGAAAGAAGGTTGCAATCCTGTTTGGCCCGGAACGGACCGGGCTTGAGAATGACGAAGTGGCGCGCGCCAACGCGATCATCTCGGTGCCGGTGAACCCGGGTTTTGCATCCCTCAACCTTGCGCAATGCGTTTTGCTGACAGCTTATGAATGGCGCCGCCAGACCACCGATGTGGCGCATGACGTTATGGAATGGGCGGGATCGGAACGCGCGCAGGCCATCGAGATCGAGAAGCTGGCGGAGCATTACGAGGCGCGGTTGGATGAGGCGGGATTCTTCTATCCGCCAACCAAAGTGCCCGTCATGAAGACCGCGCTGCGCAATATGTGGAGCCGGATGCCAATGTCGCGCGCAGATGTGCAGATTTTCCACGGCATTTTGCGCCAGCTTCTGCGCGGCAAACAGGACTGATCAGGCTTTTCGGGTCGCCGCCACAACCCAAAGGACTGCCAGCGCCAGTGACCCGACCGCGTTCAGGTTGGCCATGGTGATCCCCATGATTTCCCACGGGATTTCATCGCAACGGATCAGCGGCGCTTGGTTGATTTGCGACAACAGATCGTCGACTGACAGGTCGGCCACACTGCCGCCGCTGCACGAGCTTGGTCCATCCCACAATTTGCGCTCAACCCCGGAATGGAAAAAGCCCAGCGCTGAGGTTGTCGCCGCAGCTATAGCGCCGAACCACGCCAGTGCTTTTTGCCCCGACGCCACAGCCGCGCCGCCGATAACGATGGCCGCTGCATGTGGCCAGCGTTGCCACAGGCATAGTTTACACGGCGCGTAGCCCAGCGCCTGAAAGCCAAATGCGCCTGCAAGGATTAAAGCAGACGACGCCGCCGCGATGGCGATCAGTTGTAGGGTCGAAAAACGGTCGAGAAATCTCATAGGTATTTCACCAGATAGAAGCCGCCGCCAAGGATGACGACAAACAGGATGAACATCAGGCCAAGGCGACGTTCGATGAAGTCGCGGATGGGCGCGCCAAACTTCCACAACAGGGCGGCGACCACGAAGAACCTGAGACCACGCGCGATCACGCTGGCCACCATGAAGACCCCAAAGTTCAACCCCGTGGACCCCGACAGGATGGTTATGACCTTGTAAGGGAAGGGGGTGACGCCCGCGATCAGCACCGCCCATGCGCCCCATTGGTTATAGGTCTCGGCGAAATGGCCGAACTCTCCGGTCTTGCCGTAGAACTCCAACACGGGCTGGCCCACGCTTTCAAACAACCCCCAGCCGATGAAATAGCCAAACGCGCCGCCAATGACCGATGCCACCAATGCGACAGTTGCGATCACAAAAGCGCGTGACGGGCGCGCGATAATCATCGGGATCATCAAGACGTCCGGCGGGATCGGGAACACGGAGCTTTCCAGAAAGGCCACAACGGCCAGCGCCCAAAGCGCGTGGCGGGTATTCGCCAATCCCATAGTCCAATCGTAAAGACGCCTGATCATCTGTGTGCCTCTTGTTTTGCCCTCACGAACCATGCTCGGTGCATGACGTCAAGTGACAGGCGGGTTATCATGTCTTGATGCAGGCAGCTGTGCAGGTAAACTCGTTGTGAAGCAAATGTTGTGCTAACCATTGGTTGGCGGTGTAAAAGGATCAGTTTGGATGAAATGGCAAGGACGGCGTGGAAGCCGGAATATTGAAGACCGTCGGCGCATGGGCGGTGCAGCGCAGGTGGGCGGGCTTGGCCTGCTGGCCGTCTTGGCCATTGGATATTTCCTTGGGGTCGATGTGTCGCCATTCCTGCAAGGGGGCGGCGCCATTGGCGGCGGCGGGACAGCCGAAATCACCGAAGCCGACAAGCAGGCCGGTGAGTTCGTGTCGGTCACGCTGGCGGATACTGAGGAAGTGTGGAGCGAGGTGTTCCGCACCCAGGTCGGCGAAACCTATACGCCAACAACCCTTGTTCTTTACAAAGGCGTGACGCAAAGCCCTTGTGGCGGCGCATCCGGCGCGACGGGACCGTTTTACTGCCCGGGCGACAACAAGGTGTATCTGGACACAGCCTTTTTCACGACATTGTCGCGCCAACTTGGCGCAAAGGGTGATTTTGCGGCGGCCTATGTTGTGGCACATGAAGTGGCGCACCATGTCCAGAATGAGTTGGGCATATTGGGGCAGGCCAATTCCATCCGGGCTCAGGTTAGCGAAGCGGAAAGCAATATGATCTCGGTCCGGATCGAGCTTCAGGCGGATTGCTATTCCGGTATTTGGGCCCGCGAAGTGCAAGCCCGCTTTGGAACGTTGGAACGCGGCGACATCGCAGAGGCGATGAATGCGGCCCGTCAAATCGGTGACGACACACTGCAACGTAGTTCCGGTCGCGTGCCTATGCCGCATACTTTTACTCACGGAACCTCAGAACAACGACAAAGCTGGTTCGTCCGCGGCTATGAAAGCGGGGACATGCGCAGTTGCGACACGTTCTCGGCCCAACAGCTTTAACCGTCAGGCGGGCAGCGACCTGTAATGCGTTGTTCCGTGCAGTTGTGTTTCGGCGAAACTGATTCTCTCGTTGTCGGTTCGTATTTTGAACCGACACGAGGTTTCAACAGCGGCAAAATTCTTTAATTGATAGGTTAAGTATTGGAAAACTAGTTAAGTTATTAAGCTTGTTGCGCTTGCAACGAATTTTGGATACGAATATTTCCGCGACAGGATAAAACAAAGCTGACCGCATGGTCGAAAAAACTTGCGTGAGGCGCTCTACCCTGTTTTTAATTGTCTACGCATGGGGCAGAGGAGCTGTTTTGTGTCAGATCAGGCAATATTCGCGCTGGGAGGAAGCGAAATGAAATTTACCATGAAAACCGCGTTTATGGGCGCCGTAGCTTTGGGCATCACCGCAGGTGCCAGCTTCGCGCAGGAAGTCACCCTTCGGTGCCAGCATTTCCTACCAACGAAAGGGTCTACGCCGCTTTACTTCATGACCCCTTGGGCCGAGAAGGTTGAGAAAGATTCCGGTGGTCGGATTAAGGTCGAGCTTTATCCAGCCATGCAACTGGGTGGGGCGCCGCAAGCGCTTTATGACCAGATCCGCGACGGCGTGATCGATTGTGGCTGGGCATTGCCAGCCTATACACCGGGCCGTTTCCCGGAAGCCGAAGCTTTTGAATTGCCCTTTATGACCGGCCGTAATGCTGAAGCATCGTCAAAAGCCGCCTGGGAATTTTCGGAAAAATACCTGATGGAGCGCATGGGCGACGTCAAATTGCTGGCAACTCACGTTCATGGTCCGGGCATCATCCACAAGAAGGGTGAGCCGGTTATGGCGCTTGAGGATTTCCAGAGTTTGAAGCTGCGCGGTCCGTCGCGTCAGGCAAACACTCTGTTTGAAACTCTGGGTGCAACTCCGGTTGGCATGCCGTTGCCGACGTTCCCTGAAAGCCTGTCAAAAGGTGTTGTTGATGGTGGGGTGATTCCATGGGAAATCGTTCCGCCGCTTAAGGTGCACGAGCTTGTCGACAGCCATACTGAAATTCCCGGTGATCGTTCGCTCTATAACACGTTCTTCATCTGGGCGATGAACAAGGACAGCTATGCCAAGTTGCCCGATGATCTGAAAGCTGTGATCGACGCGAACTCCGGACTGGAAACCTCGGGTTGGGCCGGTGCGTCTTTTGACACCGGTGACGTGATCGGTCGCGAGATTGTGGCCGCCACGGACAATAAGATTCACGAACTGGACCCAGCCTTGGTTGCGGAGATCCGGGCGATCGGGGACAAGCAGGTCGAAGCTTGGGCTGCGGACATGACGTCTAAGGGTCTTGATGGTGAAGGTATGGTTGCATTGGCCAAAGAACTTATCGCCAAATACGCTGACAACTGATCCAAGACAGTTACAGCTCCGGGCGACCATGTTGCCCGGAGTTTTTTGTGCGCCGCGTTTCAGTAAAATGTTACCGTCAACGTTGCACGCGGGGCGCTGCCTGAAGAAACTGGGGGAACATCGTGGCTATTGCGAAATCAGCACAGGTCCGTGTGGGCCGCATCATGGAATTTGCCAGTCGCTGGATGGCCTATTCCGGGGGCGCTATTTTGGTCGCAATCGCCCTGACCACCGTTGTTTCGATCATCGGCCGGACGTTTTCGGGTTTTGGTTTGAGCCCCGTAAAAGGTGACTACGAGATCGTCGAAATGGGCTGCGCCGTGGCGGTGTTTGCCTTTATGCCATGGTGTCAGCTGAAACGTGGACATGTGACAGTCGATATTTTCATTTCCAAACTGTCGGACCGGACGCAGGCGATCCTTGGCCTGATCGGTGACCTGTTCCTGACAGGTGCTGCTTTTATCATCCTCTGGCGGTTGTGGCTTGGGTTTGGCGAGAAATTCCCTTTCGGCTCGGACGCCGTACGCAGCATATTTGGCATGGGGTCGAAACCCTTCTTTGCCGAAAGCACCTATGAATTGGAAATTCCGTTGTGGATCCCGTTTGGGCTTTGCCTGATCGGTGCTGCCTTTTTCCTGATCGTTGCCGCTTACTCCGTCTGGCGGTCTTTCAACTGGGTGCTTGACGGTAAGGAGCAACGGGTATGACCGGGATCGAACTTGCAATTGTCGCCTTTGCGCTGATGCTGTTGGCAATCTTCCTGCGTCTGCCCATCGGGCTTGCGATGGGGCTGACAGGATTTTTCGGTATCTGGTACCTGATGGGGCATCCGTCGGTAACCCTTAGCCAACTTAAGTCTTTGTCTTATGATACCTTTTCCAGCTATTCGCTGTCGATCGTGCCGCTGTTTCTTCTGATGGGGCAGTTTGCCACCAAGTCCGGTATGTCCGGCGCGTTGTTTGAAGCGGCGAGCGACTGGTTGGGACATCGCAAGGGCGGCGTGGCCATGGCAGCTGTCGGGGCCTGTGCGGGCTTCGGCGCGGTTTGCGGATCATCGCTGGCGACCGCCTCGACAATGGGGCAGGTGGCCTTGCCCGAGATGCGCAAACGTGGCTATTCCGATGCGCTGTCGACTGGCGTTCTGGCGGCAGGCGGCACTCTGGGCATCCTGATCCCGCCTTCTGTTATTCTGGTGATCTATGCGATCCTGACCGAACAGAACATCGTGAAGATGTTTATTGCGGCCCTCGTGCCCGGTATTCTGGCCGCCTTGGGCTATATGCTGACCGTGGCGATCATGGTGCGCATCAACCCTGACAGCGCAACAACAGCCGACCGCGTGCCCTATAGTCACCGGTTCAAAACACTTCTGTCTATTTGGCCCGTGGTGGTCATTTTCGGCCTCGTCATGGGCGGGATTGCTGGTGATTGGAACTGGACAAAGACGGGCGTGCAAGCGCTGTTCACACCGACCGAAGGTGCGGCGGTGGGGGCTGTGGCAACCGGGCTTTATGGTGTCCTGACGGGTGGGCTGACGTGGAAGGGTTTTCTGGACAGTATCCTGTCGACCGCGCAATCAACTGCGATGATCTTTTTCATCGTGCTGGGCGCCCAGATTTTCAACTCGTTCCTTGCCTTTACCCAAGCCCCGCAAATGCTGGCCGAATGGGTGACATCGCAGGGCTATTCTCCGCTGGTTGTGCTGACGCTCATGCTGGTGGCCTATTTGATCTTCGGCTGCGTGATGGACAGCCTTTCGATGATCCTGCTGACCATTCCAATTTTCTATCCGATCATCGAGGTGCTCGACTTTGGCCTGACCCCAGAGGAAGCGGGGATCTGGTTCGGCATACTTGCCCTGATCGTGGTTGAGGTCGGGTTGATCACGCCACCCGTTGGCATGAACCTGTTCATCATCAACTCGATGGCGCGCGACATTCCGATGTCGGCAACCTATCGCGGGGTGGCTCCGTTTGTGTTGTCCGACCTGATCCGCGTTGTGGTTCTGGTGGCCTTTCCGGGCATCACGTTGTGGCTGGTCGGGGTCATGTTCTAGATCGTGAAAAATCACATCGGGCAGGGCAAAAACCTCGTTGACCTTGCCCCGGCGCTTGGGTAATCCCATCGCAGTGCCCAAGTGGCGGAATGGTAGACGCAGGGGATTCAAAATCCCCCGCCTTCACGGGCGTGAGAGTTCGAGTCTCTCCTTGGGCACCACTCCGATTTTAGATAGAACTGTCGTCATATGGCGCATCTTTGCGCGATGTGGCGCGGGGGCTGGACGGTATGGACAAACACGCTCAAAGAATTGCGGCTGATCTGTTGCACCTGCGCGGGCAGGCCCTGTCGAAGGGCGATCCGGTGGCCTTGCCGCTTGTTTCAAGTTCAATGTTTCACTTGCCAGGCGACCCTGACGGTGCGGCGGCATACGGGCGGGTCGACAACCCGACTTGGGAAGCGCTGGAGCACAGCTTGTCGGTGCTTGAGGATGCGCCTTGTGTTGCTTTTCCCTCAGGCATGGCCGCGATCTCGGCGGCCTTGTTTGCAACGTTGAAGGCCGGACAGACGCTGCTGATCCCATCCGACGGCTATTACGTCACCCGACTTTTGTCGGCCCGGTTCCTGTCGCAGCTTGGCATAAATATCATCGAAAGACCGACCCGCGCCTTTGCGGATGGTGGGTTTGGTGAAATTGACGTGGTGTTCATGGAAAGCCCATCCAACCCCGGCCTTGATCTGTGTGATATCTCAGCAATCGCGCAGGCCGTGCGCGGGCAGGGCGGGCGGACGATTGTGGACAACACCACGATGACACCGTTCGGCCAACGACCGCTGGACCTTGAGGCAGATGTCGTTGTTGCCTCGGACACCAAAGCGCCGGGTGGGCATTCAGATGTTTTGATGGGCCATGTGGCAACGCGTGACCCCGCGATCCGTGAGGCAGTTTTAGAGTGGCGCAAAGTGTCAGGGGCGATCCCCGCGCCCCATGCGGCATGGCTTCTGCATCGCGGCCTCGAAACCTTGGAGGTGCGGTTTGAGAGGATGTGCCAGACCGCAGAGGCGCTGGCGCAGGCGTTGGCCGATCATCCGACCATCAGTGCCATCCGGTATCCCGGCCTGCCGGGCGACCCGTCACATAATCTGGCCAAACAGCAGATGTCCGCCTTCGGGTTCCTGCTTGGCCTGACCCTTGCAGACAAGGACTCGGCAGAGCGGTTTATCTCGTCCTGCCGCTTGCTCAGACCTGCCACATCCTTCGGCGGTGTTCACAGCTCTGCCGAACGCCGTGCGCGGTGGGGGGATGACGTTGCGGATGGGTTTGTGCGCCTGTCTGTCGGGTGTGAGCCGACAACAGAGTTGCTGGATGACCTGCTGATGGCGCTAAACGATCTGTAGAGCCAGCGACCTCCGTTTTGTGGGCGCGAAGGGGGAGCTGAGAATCACGAAAGCGAAGTGATGCGTAACGCCTTCCACAAATGCCCAATCGGTCTTCCAAACCAGGAAAAAAGCGACAGCAATATGGCAGACACCCGCCCAAATTCTCGGAAAAATAGAAAATGCACGTATTTTCAAACCTTTCCTTCATAATTTGGGCACAAACTTGTATTAGAAAACGATTACCGGGGTGAGTGTTTCGGTTAGTTTTTAGGGGTTTTTCAGTTGAGCTTGCGTGACATCCGAGTACAGGAATCCATTCCGATCCATTGGACGGGGTGTTCGACAACTTCACCACAGCATGATCCAATGCGCGGACGGCATTCCCGCAATGGCATCACGTCTTCTGGGGTGTCAGCCAATACACGTATCGAAACGCTTCGCGGATCGGTTGCGGCCCGCGACTTGCAGATTGGGGACCAAGTAAAAGTTCTTAGCGGTGGTTTTTCCACACTTCGCTGGGTTGGAACTTCGCGCCCTCAAGACGACATCGGATTGCCGATGCGTCGTTACACAGCTGATGGAAACGAAAGCACCACGCTGCTGACAGGCGAGCATTTGGTCTTGGTTTCGGATCCTAAAATCGCACTCCTTTTCGGGGTGGACGAAGTGCTGTGTCCTGCAAAACATCTGGTAAAGGCGGGCTTTTTTGTACCGGATCCCAGCGTGAACCCGACTTTTGTTCATTTGCTGTTCGATACCTATGAACTTGTTCAGACTGGTGATGATTGGGTTGAAAGCCTGTGGCCTGATATGGACCAGATCAGGGCCGTAGAACCGGATACTGCGCAGGAAATCATGACGCTTCTGCCCAAGCTTTCCAGCCGTCAAGGGCTCGCATCCTATATTCAGACCCGCCCGATTTTGGACGAACGCGAAGCTGCGGTGCTTTTTGGCTAGGATCAGCGGTCTGAACGTCGCTGACGCCTAATGATCTTTCGACCATGCCTGCCAGTCGTCGGGTGTATCCACATCCCAAATTGCGTTCTTTTCCGGCAAGGGCACCAATTTTAGTGGCAAGTCTTTTAAGGCGTTTTGTGCGCCGCTATCGCCGATGAGCCGTGTTAACCGATCAAGATATTGCGCTGGGATAAGCACCGGGTGGCCGGGCACCCGGTCCGGTGTTGCCCCGCGCACAATGCGCCCGGGATCGAATGCGGCGCAGACTTGTTCCAGATCGTTGGCAGAAAGGGCTGGCATATCTGCCAGCATGATCAAGACACTATCAAGACCAGGTGGCAGTTGTGCCACGGCCTGAGACAAGCTGTGGCCCAGACCCTGAGCTGCGTTCGGGCAGATCAATGGTGTGGCATGTCCATTCTGAACGATACGCAACCTATCCGGCGTGTCGGGTGGCAAAGCCACGAAAACCCGGTATCCGTTGTGTGTTGCGGCTATTATCCGATCTTCTAGCAAAGTCTGGCCGTTTTGATCACACAGCAAGAGCTTGTCCTGCCCCATCCGCAGTGATCGACCTGCGGCCATGATAAGCACAGCAAGGGTTGGGGCAGGGTGCATGGCTGGCCTTATTTCTCGGGAATGAGGCCCCTTGGGCTAAAGCGCAGGACCAAAAGCAGGATGACCCCCATCGAGAACAGGCGCATGTGTGCCGCTGAATCCAGCAGGTGCGTTTTCAGCGCGGACCCGTCCGCCATTCCAGAAGTGACCAGCGACATGAACCAATAGCCAATCGGCTCGACCTGAATCCATAAGAACCAGATCAGGAACGCGCCCAGTACCGAGCCCAGATTGTTGCCGGACCCGCCAACGATCACCATCACCCAGATCAGGAACGTATACCGCAGCGGTTGGTAGGTGCCCGGCGTCAGCTGCCCATCGAGCGTCGTCATCATCGCCCCCGCCAGACCGCAAAGCGCCGAACCGAGCACAAAGATTTGCAGGTGTCGGCGGGTGACATCCTTGCCCATCGCCTGCGCGGCGACCTCGTTGTCGCGAATGGCCCGCATCATGCGGCCCCAAGGCGAATTGAGCGACAGCTGCGCCAAAATGATCAGCACGATCAGCACCACGGTGAACAGGGCCGAATAGGACAGCTTCACAGCGATGGTCGACGCGGTGGTAGTATCCACACCCCAGGCATCTGCTTTGGCCACGAAATCGGCGCTTTGCTGCAGGTCGATTTCATATGGCACCGGGCGGGGCAGGCCGATTACGTTTTTCACGCCGCGCGCCATCCAATCCTCGTTCTTGAGAACTGCCAGAATGATCTCGGCGATGCCAAGCGTGGCAATGGCCAGATAATCAGACCGAAGGCCAAGCGCCGTTTTTCCGACGATCCACGCAGCCCCAGCGGCCAGCAGCCCGCCAACCGGCCAGGCTAACAACGTCATATAGCCATGGGCGCGGTAATTGTCTGGCCCACCGGGGTTCAGGCCCCCCAGATAACCTGTTTGCGCCGGGTTCACCGCCTCGACGCCGATGACGCCCGCGTCAAAGACCCAGCGAAAGATGACAAATCCCAAAATCAGGGTCGCCAGCATGGTCAGACTGCGCGCAAGGCCCGGGGCCATTCGCTTGTTCTGCCACACGACCAGCATGATGGTACCGGCGCCAAGGATAAGCCCGGCAAGGATGTTCAGGCCGCCCGCACTCCATGTGCCGGGGGTGTGGGGCATTGCCACAAGCACGGTTGCCAGACCGCCCAGCGCCACGAAGCCCATGATGCCGACGTTGAACAGACCCGCGTAGCCCCATTGCAGGTTAACCCCCAGGGCCATGATGGCTGAGATCAGCGCCATGTTCAGGATGGTCAGCGATGCGTTCCAGCTGCCTGCGAAAATCCACCAATCGGTTGACCCTTGCAGGATGAACAGAAGCGCGACCAGCGCGAATAGCAGCGGCGTGCGAATGGACTGGCTCATACCGATTGCCCCTTGAAAAGACCCGTGGGTTTGAACAGCAAAACGACGATCAGAATGACGAAGCTAACCGCAAATTTATAGTCAGTGGACAAAAGCTGGACGAGGCCGGACGGCTCCAGACTTTCCGGCAGCACATAGGTCGCGACCTTTTTCCACGCATAAGTGACGGTCACTTCTGAAAAGGCGATGACGAAGCCGCCTGCAATTGCACCAAGTGGGTTGCCCAATCCACCAACAATGGCCGAAGCGAAGATCGGCAGAAGAAGCTGGAAATAGGTGAAAGGTTTGAAGCTTTTGTCCAACCCATACAAAACACCCGCGATGGTGATCAGACCTGCGACGATGATCCATGTGATCATGACGACCCGTTCGGGATTGATCCCGGACAGAAGGGCCAAATCCTCGTTGTCGGAAAAGGCGCGCATGGATTTTCCGGTGCGGGTTTTGTTGAGGAACCAGAACAAGACGGCCACAACGATGACCGCGGTCACAATGGTCAGCCCCTGGCTGGTTTTGAACGCAAGGCCTTCGTCCAGACCTGACCATTCTTTGAAGTCTCGGGCGTTGATAATGAAACGTGCGCCATCGTCGAAGCGTTGATCATCGGGGCCGATAATGAAGCGTACAATGCCGTTCATGATGAACATCACACCCATTGAGGCCATGACAAAAATGATCGGTTTGGCTTTGACCTGGCGATAGAACCGGTAGACCAACCGGTCGGTGGCAAGCAGCATCAACGCGGTCACGCCAATCCCGAAAGGCAGGGCCAAGAGTGCGGTGGGCAGGGGTTGGATCGATATGCCCATGGACTGAAACCACCATGTGATGAGGATCGTGACCATCGCCCCAAAGGCCATGCTGTCGCCATGTGCGAAGTTTGAGAACCTAAGGATGCCATAAATCAAGGTGACGCCCAGCGCGCCCAGCGCCAATTGGCTGCCATAAGCCATTGCCGGGATCAGGACGAAATTGGAAAGTGCCACGATGGCGTTCAGAAAATCCATCAGAACTCTCCCTCACAGGTGCCGATATAGGTGATCGACGTGGGTCCGTCGTTGGAATGGGCTGTGAAGCGCGCGGCGTTTGCGGTACGCGACAGCAGGTATTCAGCGCCTTCGCCGGTGGCAAATACTGTGGTCAGCGGCGCTTCGGACTTTACGCCGACGACGGTAAGGTCGCCAAAATCAGTGACCAGTTTCGCCTCGCCAAGCTGCGCGCTTAACGAAAAGCTTGTGTCTTGGCACGGCTCGGCCTCAAAACATTCGGTGGTAAACGTGCAATCCTGTGCGAAGACGGGCAGGGCGATCAGGCTGGCGAAAGCGGCGGATATTGCGAAACGATACATGCTCAGCCCCCCAAAAACGATTTGCGCACTTCGGGGTCTGCCAGAAGCTCTTTGCCTGTGCCGGTATGCGCGTTGGCCCCCTGCACCAGCACATAGCCTTTGTCTGCGATTTCAAGCGCTTGGCGGGCATTTTGTTCGACCATCAGGATCGAAATACCGGTGCGTGCGACCTCGATGATCCGGTCAAAAAGCTCGTCCATCACGATGGGGCTGACGCCCGCGGTCGGTTCGTCCAGCATCAACACTTTGGGTTTGGTCATAAGCGCGCGGCCGACGGCCACCTGTTGCCGCTGTCCGCCGGACAATTCGCCCGCCGCCTGGTTGCGTTTGTCATGCAAGATCGGAAATAATTCAAAGACTTGCGCCATCGTTTCCGAAATATCGTCTTCACGGATAAACGCGCCCATCTCAAGGTTTTCGCGCACCGTCATCGAGGTGAAGATGTTTTGGTTTTGCGGCACGAACCCCATACCCTTGCGGACCCGCGCTTGTGGGCTGAGGTCGGTGATGTCCTCACCATCCAGCCGGACCGAGCCCTGTCGCAGGTTCAGCATTCCGAACATGGCTTTCATACCCGTCGATTTGCCCGCGCCATTTGGGCCGACGATCACTGCGATCTCGCCTTTGCCGACCGCGATCGTACAGTCATGCAGGATGTCGGGGCCGCTCTTGCCATACCCACCTGTCATGCTATCGCCGATCAGAAACGCATCGCCGGTGTGCATCTGGTGGGCGGTGCCGGTGGCCGGGATTAATGTACCCTGACCTTTTGGATTGACGATCGAGGCATCCTTGTTGCCGCGCACGTCCTGATAGGGGTTCTGGCTCATGCGCCCACCATCTCTTTGTTTTTCAGGCCGGTGCCCAGATAAGCCTCGATCACCTGTTCGTTGGCTTTGATCTCGGCCAGCGTGCCTTCGGCAAGCACTTTGCCTTCCGCCATACAAATCACGGGATCGCAGAGCCGTTCGATGAAATCCATATCGTGTTCGATCACGACAAATGTATAGCCGCGCTCTTCGTTCAGGCGTTTGATGGCGTCGGCGATTGTATAAAGCAACGTGCGGTTCACACCGGCGCCAACCTCGTCCAGAAACACAATCTTGGCGTCAACCATCATGGTGCGACCAAGCTCCAGAAGCTTTTTCTGACCGCCCGAGATTTCGCCCGCCCGCAGGTCCGCGATGTGGGAAATCGTCAGGAATTCAAGGACTTCATCTGCCTTGGCGCGCAGGGCGCGTTCTTGATCCGCGATGCGTTTGCGCCCAAACCACGTGTCCCACAGGTTCTCGCCCGTTTGACCGCCGGGCACCATCATCAGGTTCTCGCGGCAGGTCATCGACCCAAACTCATGGGCAATCTGAAAGGTGCGAAGCAAACCTTTGTGAAACAGTTCATGTGGAGGCAGGCCCGTGATGTCTTCGCCCGCCATCGTGATACGGCCTGATGTCGGCTGTAACACCCCAGCAATCACGTTGAACAAGGTCGTCTTGCCCGCGCCGTTGGGGCCGATCAATCCGGTGATCGAGCGTTCCTCGATCCGCATTGTCGCGCCATCCACAGCATGAAAGCCGCCGAAATGCTTGTGAACGTCTTCAATGACGATCATATTTGCCCCCTCCCGCAACCTTAAGTTGGCTGCATAACTTACGGAAACAGCCCGGAAAAATCCGGGCTGCTCCTCAATTTGTCAGGCGTTGATCAGCGGTATTGAACCGTCATCATCTTGCCGTCTTCGATCTTGATCTGGCGGTAAGACCCAGCGGCTTCGCCACCGTTCACGAACTCCACAGCTGTCGCGCCGACATAGTCGATGTCGCCACCATCCGCGAGGATTTGCAGACCTTTGGCCAGCTCACCCGGGAAGATTTGCTCGCCGGGAGCATTGGCAACCATCTCGACTTTCGAGGCATAATCGCTTGGTTCAGCCGAACCAGCAGCCTGCATCGCCAGCATCAGAAGGGCAGCGGCGTCATAGCTTTCACCGGTATAGGGTGAAGTTACGTCGAACTTGTCGCCAACCATCTCGGCAAAAGTTGCAGCGCCTTCGCTGTCGGTTCCGGGAACCTGACCGGACGATCCGTCAATCTCGCTGCCGAAGTTGGCTTCGAGGTTCGAACCGATCATGCCGTCAGGGAAGTGGAAGGTGTCAAACGCGCCGGTATCCAGAGCGCCGCGCACGATGCCGGCACCGCCTTGGTCAACATAACCCGCAACAACCAGCACGTCGCCGCCGGCGGAAGCCAGTGCGCCAACCTCTGCGGTGTAGTCCGCTTTGCCGTCTTCGTGGGCTGCAACGATGGTCACGGTGCCGCCAGCAGCTTCAAACGCCGCTTTGAACGCGTCGGCCATGCCTTTGCCATAGTCGTTGTTGGTATAGGTCACAGCAACCGACTCGGTGCCGTTTTCACGCAGGATTTGCGCCATGATGTCTGACTGGCGGGCATCTGACGGCGCGGTGCGGAAGAACAGGCCGTTATCTTCGGCAGTCGACAGGCCCGGAGAGGTCGCCGAGGGGGAGATCATGACGATACCGTTGGGCAGCGCAACATTGGCCAGAACCGCACCCGTCACGCCCGAGCAATCTGGACCCATCAGGCCTTTGACGCCGTCGCCGGTGATCAGTTTCTCGGCTGCAGCCGTGGCCGCCGCGCTGTCTACACAGGTCGAATCAGCACGAATGCTTTCCACGGTCATGCCGCCCAGCAACAAACCCGAGGCCGAAACCTCTTCCATCGCCAGCTCGGCACCACCCGCCATATGCGGTGTCAGGCTTTCAATCGGACCGGTATAGCCCAGAATAGTGCCAATTTTGATGCTATCTGCATAAGCCGCGCTGCCTACGAGTGCTGTGGCCGCAGTTGCCATAAGAAGTTTTTTCATTTTTTGTTCTCCCAATTGGAAATTTCTGCAGCGGAGCCTAGGCAAGCCTTGTGGAAAAGAAAAGCGAGAAGCTGCGTTAACCACCAAAAAGCGCGCGGAAAATCACCGAGAATGCGCAGGCCGGGGCAAGGCATAGAAGTCGCTGTCGCACCATTCGCCATAGACGTGTAGGGTTCGGCTGTCTGAATGGGTTAGCGCAAAGCCCAGATGGGTGAGCAATCTGATCGAGGCTTGATTGCGAGGATCAATCTCGGCCGTGATCTGGGCCAGTTCGGGATGGGTGCGCCAGGCTGCAGCGATGATCTCAAGCAGTGCTTCGCGCGCCAGGCCCTGCCCCCAGTGGTCGGGGTGCAGAATATATCCGATCTCAGCCATCCGCCACAGCCCGGCTTTGCCAACGACAGTACCGTCCCTTTGGATCACCAGCTCAAGACCGGTCTGGTCAAAGGACTCCATCATACCGTCAAGCGTTGCTTGCGTCTGGGCGATGGTCTCGTGCGTTTCGTGGCTCCAATACCGCATTGCGGCTGGGTGCGCGAACACTGCGTGTAGGTCTGCCAAATCACCGGGTTCAGCTGGCCTCAACCGCAAGCGCTCGGTCGTGATCATACTTCGGATTTGCCTGCATGGCTGCCACGCTCGCGATATGGCGTGGTATCATAATGCGACCGATAGCATTTTGAAAAATGCGATGGGCTGGAAAAACCGCAGGCCAGCGCCACGTTGATCACGCTCATATCGGTCTGCATCAGCAGGTTGCGCGCTTTTTGCAGACGCAGTTCCATGTAATACCGTTTGGGCGACCTGTTCAGATAGCGCCGGAACAGCCGTTCCAGCTGCCGTGTGGACATCCCGACATCAGAGGCAAGGATAGACGGCGAAATCGGTTCTTCGATATTGGCCTCCATCTTCTGGATCACGTCGCTAAGCTTTGGATGGCGCACGCCAATTCGGGTTGGTACAGACAGGCGCTGTGTGTCGCGGTCGGTTCTGATTGAAGTGTATATCTGCTGATCGGCGACGATGTTTGCGACGTCCTCGCCATGATCGTCTGCGATGAGTTTCAGCATCAGGTCGATCGACGATGTTCCACCCGCAGCCGTCATGATGTTACCGTCAATAACGAAAATGCGCTTGGTCAGTTCCACCTCGTCAAAAGCCTCGGAAAAGCTGTCATGATTTTCCCAGTGGATGGTGGCCCGTTTGTCATTTAACAGCCCGGCTTTGGCAATGACATGTGCAGCCGTGCACAGCCCCGCCACCTGCACGCCGCGCCGCGCTTCGCGCCTGAGCCAGTTCAACAGTTTCTGTGAACAATGGGTCTGAACGTCGACGCCTGAGCAGATAATAACGGTATCGTCGCGCCGCAGTTCGCCTAAGTCGCCGTCCAGCTTGAAGGATGGTCCGGCAGAGGAGGTAGCTGTCTGGCCACCTTCGCCCATTATGGTCCAGTCATACAGTCGGCGCCCCGTCGCCCGGTTGGCAATGCGTAATGCGTCAACGGCTCCTGCGAAGCTGAGCAGCGTAAACCCTTCGACCAGAACAAAAACGAAGCGGCGAGGCGCTGCGTTAGTCGTTTTTGATTGTTCTGTCATCCGAGTCACCTCATCCGGGCGGTGTATCATTGTGGTTGTCGGCGACCACAGCAGGTTTGTGTGGCGGCGACAAGGGCGAAACGGTTATCCGTTTTACCAATAGTTTCAGGACCGACACTTTTGGATTGTAACCCGCCAAAGAGCAGTCACATAACTGTATTTGCACGTTAGCGCTGACCGCGCTAGAAGGAAGGCCCCAAACCCGCACCTGCGGGACATTATGATTGACGGAGCAAAGACATGACGGATTGGGACAAGTCGACCTGGCGCAAAAAGCCTCGGGTGCAGATGCCTGACTACACCGATGCAGCCAAGCTGGCTGAGGTCGAGGCACAGCTTGCAAAGTATCCCCCGCTGGTCTTTGCCGGAGAAGCGATGCGCCTGAGGACTCTGCTTGGGCGCGCCTCACGCGGCGAGGCCTTTTTGTTGCAGGGTGGCGATTGCGCGGAAAGTTTCTCGGATTTTTCGGCTGACGGTATTCGCGACACGTTCAAAGTGATGCTGCAGATGGCGATGGTGCTGACCTTCGGTGCGAAAGTGCCGGTGATCAAAGTTGGCCGCATGGCGGGTCAATTTGCCAAACCGCGCTCGGCGCCGACAGAGACCGTAGGCGGGGTAGAGCTGCCCAGCTACCGCGGCGACATCATCAATGAGCTTGATTTCACCGAAGCCTCGCGCATCCCGGACCCGCAAAAGATGTTGCAGGCCTATACACAGGCGGCCGCGACGCTGAACCTGTTGCGCGCATTTTCAACAGGTGGTCTGGCCGATGTACACAAGGTGCACAGCTGGACCCTTGGGTTCACCGAATCCGACGAGGCCGAGAAGTACCGCGAAATGGCTGAACGTATTCAGGACACGCTTGACTTCATGCGCGCTGCTGGGGTGGACAGTGACCGGGCACACACGCTGCAAACGGTGGATTTTTACACGTCGCATGAAGGTTTGCTGCTGGAATACGAAGAGGCTTTGACCCGTCTTGATTCGACCACGGGTAAAACCGTTGCCGGTTCTGGCCATATGCTCTGGATTGGCGACCGTACCCGTCAGCCCGACGGTGCGCATGTCGAATTCTGTCGAGGTGTCGTGAACCCGATTGGTCTCAAATGTGGTCCAACGACCACTGCGGAAGACCTGAAGGTTCTGATGAACAAACTGAACCCGAACAATGACGCGGGCCGTCTGACCCTGATTGCCCGCTTTGGCGCTGGTAAAGTTGCCGAACATCTGCCGCGTCTTATTCAGGCAGTCAAAGAAGAAGGCGCGAATGTTGTTTGGTCTTGTGATCCGATGCACGGCAACACGATCAAGTCGGCCACAGGCTATAAAACACGTCCATTTGACGCGGTGCTGAAAGAAGTTCAGGAGTTCTTTGGCGTTCACAAATCGGAAGGCACGATCCCCGGTGGTGTGCATTTCGAGATGACCGGTGCCGATGTGACCGAATGCACCGGCGGTGTGCGGGCTGTCACCGACGAGGATCTGTCTGATCGCTATCATACAGCCTGCGATCCGCGCCTGAATGCCAGCCAATCGCTGGAACTGGCCTTTTTGGTGGCCGAGGAACTTTCCTCGATGCGCAGCGACGATGCAGCGGCAGCCAAAGCCAGCTGATCACACAGACGTTAGTCGATAACAGAAAACCCCGGCCAATGAAGCCGGGGTTTTTTGTTATCTGTCCTGTGTGGTGAGGTTTGCCGCCAAGTACACTTCAATCCTGCGGCACAAGCCTCAGGTGACCGCTGCGTCGGTTGGGTGAGTTGACGCGCATTGGCTCTGGCGTGCCATGAAAGCTTGCCGCCAATTCGGCCATGCCGGGCACGGGAATGCCGCTTGGGCCAGACGGGCTCATGATATGCCCTTCGGACTTTCTGTTTTGCGTTGCGGAAGAGGGGCGGATATCAACGCGGGTCACGCGCGTATCGGCATCATCAGCCGCGCGGGCAGGTGCACCGCGCATATCCCAGTACCCCGGCCGCTTCATGTCCCGTTCCTGCCGACGTTCGGCTTCACGGGTGATCTGCGCTGCGGTTTGGTCGACGGTCAACGGACGAACTTCAAGATGACTTACGTCAAACCGTTGCGGTCCGCGGGCCAATTTGCCGTCGACCTGAAGCGCGCCCAACATCCGTGTCACGCGGCCTTCAGTATCTTTCAGCGGAAGCAAAAGCATCTGTGCATCCAGATGTTTTTGGAACATACCAGCCTCACTGCGCAGGGTCAGGCTGACCTCTGCGGGCATTTCAAATGCGCTCTCCAGTGCTTCCTGCACTTCATTGCGGGCTTGCGGTGTAAAAAATGCACTGATTGGCATACCGCGCACTTCCATCGATAGGATGTCGCTGACATGCTGGCCAGCCAGTCGAATACGCGCGTGGCCCGGAGCGATACGTTCCAGTATGAAAGCAAATGCCAGGTTTTCGCCGATACCGCGGGGATCAACATCGCTGCGGGTTGGCATCAATCGACCGTTCCGCACCCCGTGCCAATAGGCTTCAATCTGCGCGATGGCAGGAAATTTCCGGTCGCGCCGGGCAGAGGCCAGAGCGACAACATTTCCATCTTTTAGATACTCAATTTTCATTTTCGCGTCCCAGACTTTGAAACGATTTTAATAAATTAGGATGTAACCAGCGAGCTTGTTCAAATTGTGACCGTTTGTTAACGATAAGTAAGTTATTCCTTAGTGATTTCTTAATATGTCACATTCCTTACGAAATTGGCATAAAAACTTAGCAAATGGTTAATTCTACATGCCACATTCCATGACAGGCTTTGCCAGCGCATCGACAGAAGAAGCCGGATACAGCTGGTCTTGGGACCTGCGATCGGTCAATGCGCGCGGATTAGACATCAAGATTCGAGTGCCGGACTGGCTGGATGGGTTAGAGGACGCGCTTCGCAAAGCCCTGAAGGCATCGGTGGCGCGTGGCAATGTTACTGTCAGCCTTAAAATCGCCCGGCGCGAAGACGTGGGACTGATGTCCATCAACCCCGACGGGCTGGCGACGGCGCTTGGCCAATTGGCTGCGATTTCTGCAGAAGCTGAAGCCCGTGGTTTGCGGGTCGCAGCGGTGCAACCCACTGATATTGCAAGCATGCGTGGCGTGTTGGAGCAACGTGTGATGTCGGAAGAGGACACGGCCCCACTGTTGGCGGCTCTGATGGATCAGGTGCAGCCTTTGGTCGATCAATTCCAATCCTCTCGCGCCCATGAAGGTGCCGCGTTGGCTGGGATTCTGTCACAACAGATTGACGAGTTGTCGCGGCTGGTCACGGCCGCTGATGCTTTGGCGGACGCGCGGCAGGATGCTCAGATCAACGGCCTGCAAAATGCCCTGTCGCGGGTGATGGACAACACCGACGGCGCGGACCCGGACCGGGTTGCGCA
Source organism: Aliiroseovarius sp. M344 (assembly GCF_025140835.1). Lineage (NCBI taxonomy): Bacteria > Pseudomonadati > Pseudomonadota > Alphaproteobacteria > Rhodobacterales > Paracoccaceae > Aliiroseovarius > Aliiroseovarius sp. M344. Next base: position 1,729,086 of record NZ_CP081153.1, on the reverse strand, counting down.
AGAACTTGCCATGATTGCCGTGAAAACCGATGTGCGCGAAGAAATCGACCGGTTGAAGGCTCATATCGAGGCTGCGAAACAACATCTGACCTCGGACCAGCCCGTAGGTCGTAAGTTGGATTTCCTGATGCAAGAGTTCAATCGCGAGGCCAACACCTTGTGTTCCAAGGCACAATTCAAAGAACTGACTGCCATTGGGCTTGACCTGAAGCACGTCATCGATCAGATGCGCGAACAGGTTCAGAACGTGGAGTAATGACATGAGCGCCCCGGACAATCAGCGACGCGGACTTCTTATCATCCTGTCATCGCCCTCGGGGGCCGGCAAGTCGACGCTGGCGCGGCGGCTCATGGACTGGGATCCAACGCTGAGTTTCTCGGTGTCCGCCACCACCCGCGCCCCGCGTGATGGCGAAGTTGACGGACAACATTACCATTTTGTCGACGAGTCCAAGTTCAAGGACATGGTCATTCAGGGCGAGATGCTGGAGCACGCCCATGTTTTCGGCAATTTCTATGGCTCACCGTCGGAACCCGTGCGCAAGGCGATTGAAACCGGTCGGGACGTTCTGTTTGACGTGGATTGGCAAGGCGAAGTGCAGATCCGTAATTCCTCGCTCGCGTCGCATTCTCTGTCGATCTTCATCCTGCCGCCGTCCATCAAAGAATTGCGTGCGCGTCTTGAGGGCCGAGGACAGGACGACGCCGACACGATTGCCAAACGGATGCAGAAAAGCTGGGACGAAATCAGTCATTGGGGCAGCTACGATTATGTTCTGATCAATGATGATCTGGAGGAAACAGCGAACCGGCTGATCACGATCGTTGAGGCCACCCGTCAACGGCGCAATCAGCAACCGGGATTGTTGAACCATGTCCGCAAGTTGCAGGCTGAATTTGAAGAGGGCCGGGAATGATCTATGAGTTGGACGGGGTAAGCCCTGACATTGGCGATGATGTGTTTGTTGCACCAGATGCGAATGTCATAGGACGCGTGCGGATTGGGGCGAAGGCGTCGGTCTGGTTTGGCTGTACGATCCGCGGTGACAACGAGCTGATCGATATAAGAGCGGGTACGAATGTTCAGGAGAACAGCGTGCTTCACACTGATCTGGGCTTTCCGCTGACGATTGGCGAAAACGTAACAGTTGGCCACAAGGCCATGCTGCATGGCTGTACTGTGGGCGATGGCAGTCTGATAGGTATGGGGGCGACCGTCTTAAACGGTGCCAAGATCGGGAAGAACTGCCTGATCGGGGCGGGGGCGCTGGTGACGGAAGGCAAGGTGATCCCCGACGGCTCGATGGTGCTGGGCGCGCCGGGCAAAGTGGTGCGGGAGCTGGACGCAGCGACGATCAAGGGGCTTTATGCATCTGCCGTGCATTATCAGCAGAATGCGGCGCGGTTTTTGACCGGGTTGAAGGTGACTGCGGGTTAGCAACGATACTTGCAACCTCGTCGCGGCATCCCATAATCAAACCCAGTTTTCGGGCCGGGTCCTCATTAGTGAGGTCGGTTTTGGGTCTCAGAGAACGACGAGGGAACTCAATACCCATGGCAGACTTACCCAACCCCACCGCATTTAGCTTCTTGGTGTCGTTTGCGAGCGAGGATGCGAAGTTTGCCGAATTGGCATTTCAAGAAGTGTCCGGATTGGACAGCGGACAAATGGCGGAATCGCAACCTGGAGGCGGTGAAAACCGGTTTGTCCACCATCTGCCAAAACAAGCAATAAAACCGAATCTGAAGTTTAAGCGCGCGCAGACTGGCAAAAACGGCGCTATGGTCAATTGGTGTCGGTCCAGTATCGAAGGAAACCTCGCCCTGCAGATCGAGGCCAAGGACTTGACCATCAGTCTTCTGGATGCAGAAGGCACCCTCGTTGCACGCTGGTTGGCCAAGAGAGCATTTCCAATCAAATGGAATCTTGGCGCATTCGACGCCATGAAAAATGAGCTTGTTATTGAGACCGTAGAATTCGGCTATGACCAGATCGCACGGGAGATCTGAAGTTTGCGACGCCTTCTCTGGGGCGTGTGAGGCATAAATTACGGACAGCGTTGATATGATCAGAAAAAAAGGCCGCTAAAACCAGCGGCCCTTTCTATTGGTTGCGTGGAAATGTCTTAAGCGACTTTTTCAGCCGCTTCTTTCAGCCACGCCATAACGGTCTCGGGCGCGCTTTCGCCGTACGGGTCTTCGCCGTGGTTGTCTTCACGGCCCGGCTCTTCGAACCACGCTTCAACGACGCCATCATTGATGACAGCGGCATAACGCCAGCTGCGTGCACCGAAGCCTAGGTTGTCTTTGTCGACCAGCATACCCATCAGGCGGGTGAACGCGCCCGATCCATCGGGGATCACTTTGACGTTTTCCAGCTCTTGGTTGCGAGCCCATGCGTTCATGACGAAGCTGTCATTGACCGACATGCAGTAAATCTCGTCGATGCCTTCTGCGCGGAACTCGGCGGCACCGTTCTCAAACCCGGGCAGTTGATAGGTCGAGCAGGTCGGGGTAAACGCGCCCGGAAGCGAGAACAAAACCACACGCTTGCCTTTGAAATAATCGTCGGATGTCATGTCCTGCCAACGGAACGGGTTGGGGCCTTCGATGCTGTCGTCACGGACACGGGTGTGGAAGGTGATTTTGGGAATGCGCACGCCTGTTTGCATGAAAAAAATCCTTTGTTTTCAGTCGCACGGGGAATCGTGCGGCCAGATCGGCCACCGTGTTAGAACGATTCCAATTTGGCCTCAACGGCGTTTTTGCAGTTGCAGCAATTCGGCGCATCACGCCGCTACCCTAACGTCAACCTATGCGTCAGGCTCATAACAGCCTTTCGGCTTTCAAGGTGACTTGCTTTCTGGATGTCGCTATATGTCGGTGAACCGATTTTGGCGCGGAGGAATTGCCATGCGTGATCTGAAAATCCCGGAAAGCCGCCATCCTGAAAAGGCGCATCGCCCGGACAATGCCCAGCCGAAGAAACCCAGCTGGATCCGTGTGAAAGCGCCCGGCGGGAAGGGCTATGCCGAAACGCACAGGATCATGCGCGAGCACAACCTTTCAACCGTGTGCGAAGAGGCCGCGTGCCCCAATGCCGGCGAATGCTGGAGCCAGGGCCACGCCACCATGATGATCATGGGCGAGATTTGTACGCGCGGCTGCACCTTTTGTAACGTTGCCACAGGTCGTCCGGACGATCTGGATGCGTTCGAACCGGGTCGCGTCGCCCATGCGGTCAAAAAGCTGGGCCTGAACCATGTCGTGATCACCTCTGTCGACCGGGACGACCTGAAGGACGGTGGGGCGGATCATTTTGCCCAGACCATTCGCGCCATTCGCCATCAAGCGCCCGATACAACCATTGAAATCCTGACGCCGGATTTCCTGAAATGCGATGCAAGCGTTCTTGAAACGGTGGTTGAGGCGCGTCCTGACGTGTTCAATCACAACCTTGAAACTGTCCCCGGCCTGTATCCTCAGGTGCGTCCGGGTGCGCGGTATTTCCATTCGCTGCGTCTGTTACAGCGGGTGAAAGAGATGGACCCGTCGATGTTCACCAAATCGGGCATCATGGTCGGGTTGGGCGAAGATCGTCAGGGCGTTTTGCAGGTCATGGATGACATGCGTGCCGCCGACATCGACTTTCTGACCATCGGCCAATACTTGCAGCCCACGCCGAAACACCATGCGGTGGAACGGTTCGTGCACCCCGATGAGTTCAAGGATTATGAAACCGCAGCTTACGGCAAAGGGTTCCTGATGGTGTCATCAACCCCGTTGACGCGGTCGTCCTATCACGCTGGCGATGATTTCGCCCGGCTAAGGACGGCACGTGAAGAACAGCTTGCAAGGGTTTGATCAGAAAAGGGTTAAGGTCTGAAGCGTAGGCGTTCGATCTGCATCCATTCCGGCATGCCGAACAGTTTTTCGATCGCCACCAGCACCAGGCAGATCGCGACCACCGCAAATACCAGTTTCACCCGTTTGGCTGAGGGCGGGTTACGCGCCCATTTTGCCGCGCGGAAGAGCCATCTTTGGTCCATCGCTTATGCCTCGTCCAAAAAACGCACTTTGCCAATATGGGGCAAGTTGCGGTCGCGCTGTGCGAAATCAATGCCGTAACCCACAACAAACTCGTCCGGAATTTCGAAACCGATCCAGTCGGCGCGGATGTCCACCTCGCGACGCGACGGCTTGTCGAGCAAGGCGATGGTCTTCAACTTGCGCGGACTTTTGGCTTTCAAAAGTCCAACCACGTGTTTCAGGGTAAAGCCCGTGTCGACAATATCTTCCACAACCAGCACATCTCGCCCACCAATTTCACCACGTAAGTCTTTGAGAATACGAACTTCCCGGCTGCTTTCAGTGGAATCTCCGTAAGAGGAAGCCTCAAGGAAATCGACTTCGACCGGCAGGTCCAACTCGCGCACGACATCGGCAATGAACACGAACGATCCGCGTAACAGCCCGACGACCACCAGCTTGTCAGTGCCTTTGAACTCGTCGTGAATTTCCTGTGACAGCTCTTCAACACGGGCCGCGATCTGCTTGGCCGTGATCATTGTGTCGATGACATATGGACGCTGTGCCATGTCTTCCCCCTTGATTTCCGGTCGTATTCCTAGGACATGTGCAGGCAAGTGAGAAGGAAAAACGTCGTCATGCCGACACATGGGGAAAAACGGGTCCTGCCATATTCGGCAGAACAGATGTATGATCTGGTGGCGGATGTAAGCCGATACCCCGAGTTTTTGCCTTGGAATTCCGCAGCCCGCGTGCGGCGGGTGACGCCGCAGCCAGATGGGCGGCAGTTGATGGACGCCGACCTTGTGATCAGTTTCAAAGTGTTTCGCGAACGTTTCGCCAGCCGTGTGATGCTGGACGAGGCGTCTCGGCGGATCGACACGGAATATCTGGATGGACCCTTTAAATATCTGAAGTCACATTGGATTTTTCATCCGCATGACAGCGGGTGCGAGGTCGAGTTTTTTGTCGATTTCGAATTTAAGAGCGCGATCTTGCAGGGCGTGATTGGTTTGGTATTCAACGAAGCGATGCATCGCATCGTGGCCGCGTTTGAAAAACGCGCAGATCAGCTTTATGGCCTGCAAACCTGATCAGCTCAGAAGAACAACCAGTATCGCAATCGCGGCGGGCAGGGCCTGTACGTACAAAATGCGTTTCGAGGCTGTCGCCGCGCCATAGACCCCGGCAATCAGCACACAGGCCAGAAAGAACAGCGCGGTATTCTGCGCCCAGATCGGATCGCTGATCAGGCGCGACCATAGCAGGCCCGCCGCGAGAAACCCGTTATAAAGCCCCTGGTTGGCCGCCATGACTTTGGTTTTGGGAAACATGTCCGCTGAAAACTGTCGGAAGATCTTTGGACCCCGCGTTTCCCACGCGAACATCTCAAACCACAGGATATAGGCATGCAGGGCTGCGATCAGCAGGATCAGAATGGTCGCAAGAAGGCTCATCGGGGCTCTTTCCTTCCGGGGGTGTCTGTTGCGAGACTACGCGCAAGGTGGTCAGGCGCGCAATGCAGAGCGTTTCCACCCGCGCGCCTTCGCCCATGTTGCACTAACGGCGTTTCGGCGCGGAATCGCCGCCCTTGGCTTTTGCAATGGCCTTGGCCGCGGCACGTGCCCGGTTTTTCTTGCTCGATGGTTTGCCCTTTGGGGGCGGCGGTCCTTTTGGTCCGCTGTCGTCCGCACGTTTGCTCTTCGGCTTGGTGCCCGCAGGCTTTGGCCCCTTGCGCGGCTGTCGGTCGTCGTCCTTCTGTTTGGAATAGGCTTTTACCGGGCGATCGCTGTCCGTGTCGTCTTTCCATTTGTGCTTTGGGTTTGGCTTGCGCTCGCCGGGTGAAGCGCTTTTGGCGGTGCCCTTGCGATGGGGTTTGCGGTCACGTGTATCGTCGCCATGACGGGGACGTTTGTCCGGCCTGTCGCTGTTGCGGGGTTTTCCACGTTGTGCCGGTCTGCCGGTGTTGGCCAGATCGGGGGCTGTCTCAAGCCGCTCGACTGCGAATTTCTCGATCGACATGCCGGACCCGATGGCTTGCAGGAAGCCGTCGACTTTCGCGGCTTTCACCTCAAAAAACGACTTGTCGTCCTGCAACCGGATCGCGCCAATATCAGCGCGTGTGATGTTGCCGGCTTTGCACAGCATCGGCAGAAGGTGGCGCGGATCGGCGCCTTGATCGCGCCCTTTGGCCAAGGTGAACCAGACACTCGCGCCAAAAGGTTCGCGCTTTTCGGGCTTGGCGTTTGCCGCTGACAGCTCTTCCGGGGCGGTGTGTGCGGTGTGATAAAGCTGAAGGTATGCTGTTGCCAACTGGGCGGGGGTGAATTTCTCGACCAGCTCTTTGGCCATTGCCGCTTCGTTTGCGGTGGGCTCTTGGGTCCAGACTTCGTCGGCCAGAATGCGTTTCTGATCTTCGGCCTGAACCTCTTCCGCCGAGGGGGCGGGGGCCCAAACAGCGGTCAGCTTGGCGAACCGCAAAAGACGTTCGGCCTTGTTGCGTGACGATGGCGGTACAATCAGGGTGCTGACCCCTTTGCGCCCCGCACGGCCCGTCCGGCCAGACCGGTGCAGCAATGTCTCGTGGTTGTTCGGCAACTCGGCATGGATCACGAGGTCCAGCTTCGGCAGGTCGATCCCGCGTGCGGCAACATCTGTCGCCACGCAGATCCGCGCGCGTCCGTCACGCATGGATTGTAACGCGTTGGTGCGTTCATTTTGTGTCAGCTCGCCGGACAGCGATACAACCGAAAAGCCACGGTTCGACAAACGTGTTGCCAACCGACTGACCATCGCGCGTGTGTTGCAGAAGATCAGCGCATTTGGCGCTTCATAATACCGAAGCACGTTGATGATCGCGTTTTCGCCATCGCGTGGGGCCACCGACATTGCGCGGTATTCAATATCGCTGTGCTGGCTTTTTTCAGCCACTGTGGTCACGCGTTCGGCGTTTTTCTGATAGCGCGCGGCAAGCGAAGCGATGCTTTTCGGGACTGTGGCCGAGAACAGAAGCGTTTGGCGGTCTGCGGGCGTTTCATCCAGAATGAACTCCAGATCTTCACGGAAGCCCAGATCCAGCATCTCGTCCGCTTCGTCCAGAACCACGCTGCGCAACGCAGACAAGTCAATCGAGCCACGCATGACGTGATCACGCAGGCGGCCCGGGGTGGCGACAACGATGTGGGCACCGCGCGCCAAAGCCCGCCGTTCGTCGCGCATGTCCATGCCGCCCACGCAGGACGCCAGGACAGCGCCGGTTTTTGCAAACAGCCAGTTCAGCTCTCGTTTGACCTGCAGGGCAAGTTCGCGCGTGGGGGCAATGACCAGACCAAGCGGGCTTTGGGCGGGGCCAAACTGGTCGTCGTCGCCCAGCAAAACGGGGGCGATGGCAAGGCCGAACCCCACCGTCTTTCCGGATCCGGTCTGGGCCGACACCAAAAGGTCCGCACCCTCAAGTTCGGGTGTGGAGACGGCGGTTTGCACCTGGGTCAAGGTTTCATATCCGCGCTCGGCAAGCGCGTCAGAGATAAGCTGTTTCACGGGCGATCAATTCTGTTGTTTCGACGGGCAGGCATACCCATGCACTGACCCAGCGGGTCGGTATTCGTCAGGCCAAACGCCTTATTACGTTGGGTGCCTGTGGGGATGCATCAAGATAGGGGGCAATAGCCTGCCTGAGACGAAATGTATAGCGCAATAACGCATAGCCGTTAGTCGCGATCCGCCAGTGGATGATGGGTCAGCACAAGGTCTTTCAGGCGCTCTTCCAACACATGGGTGTAAATCTCGGTGGTCGAAATATCGGCGTGGCCCAGAAGCGTCTGGATCGAACGTAGATCAGCGCCATGTGCCAGCAGATGGGTTGCGAAGGCATGGCGTAGGCGGTGGGGGGTGACTGCAGCGGGCGACACTCCAGCTGCCACGGCAATCTCTTTGATCAGCCCGTAGAAACGGTGCCGGGTCAAATGGCCACTTTGTCCAACAGATGGAAACAAAAAGGGCGACGGCTTGGTGCCTTTGTTCACCCGTGCGGCGTCTTCGTCAGCGTCGCGGGCAGCAAGCCAGGTCACCAGAGCGTCGCGGGCCGGGCCAGACAGGGGCACCATCCGTTCCTTTCCGCCTTTGCCTTTCACCAGCAGCATATGAGGATCACCGCGCGCGGCTGCGACCGGCAACGTGACCAACTCGCTGACCCGCATCCCAGTGGCGTAAAGCAGTTCCATCAGGCACGTGTTGCGCAGCTTGTCGGCGTCACTACGGCCGTGGTTGCGCGATGTTGTCAGCAATGCTTCAACCTGATCTTCGCTTAGGATTTTGGGCAATGACTTTGACCGGCCTGGCCCTTTGATCTTCAGTGCGGGATTGTCCGTGCGCCAGCCTTCTTCATAGGCAAACCGATACAGTTGTTTGATCGCGGACAATCGGCGGGCGCGGGTCGACTGTGCCAATCCCATGGTTTCGCAATCGATCATGAAGCTTTCGATATCTGCGCGGGATATGTCGGCAAAGGTAACGCCTTTGTCCGCCGAAAATTCGGCAAACCCTTTCAGGTCACGACCATAGGCCAGCAACGTGTTCTCTGATGCGTCCAGTTCGGCCGCTTGTGCCTCCAAAAAGGTCGATATCCAGCGGGCGTGATCGGCGTTCATCCCCGCCGCTCCAGGATCAGAAACTCAATTGCGGCCTGACGGGCCACTTGCTCCAGTCCGATCTGGCGGAAGAAGGCAATCGCATCTGTCAGTTCGTCCAGATCGCCAAGGCTGCCGCTGGTGAAAAGCGCGATGGCGCGCAGGATTGCTTCGCCCAGCCGGTCCTGTTCGACAAGCGAGCGCAGCCGGACGGGCAGTTCGGTGGCCGAGAACCCTTCAAGAACTGCACGGGTGCGGTCGTCGATGGGCAACACATCTTCAGTCTGACCGCGCGCGATACCAAGCAAAATGGGGGCCAGACGATCCCCGGAATTTACGTTGGCGGTTGCTGCGACAGCCTCATACTGGTTGGACAGCAGTCCCAACCGCAACGCGATGTCGCCGGCAGCGCCGGGCAGATTGCGGGCGGCAATGTCTGGCCCAAATATTTGCGCAAATGGGACCTCAAGGCTGCTTTCTTCCAGATGGGGCCACAGGTCTTCTATTGCGCGAGCAAGCTGATCGTCATCTGCTGCGCCAAGCGCGCGTTCAACAGCGTTTACTGCCGTCATCCGGTCCCAGATGCCGCCCGACGCCGCCGGTTTGCGTTCGGAGTAGAGACCCAAAAGCTGGTTTTCGGTGACGGCACCGACGCGGGCCAGACGTTCGCCAGCCTGCGCCCGTGCTTTCCAGCCGATATTGGCGCGCAAATCTGATTGCGCGAAGGCCAGAGGCAGGGAGGAGGTGTCGATATGAAGCCCGATGGCCTCGAACATACGAAATGTCAGGGGCGAGGGGTGATCGGGGCGCTGGAGCTCGGGTTCGTCTTCGAACAATTCAGGGTCAAGGAAACGCGCCAGAAGGGCATCGTCTTCATCGCTGATATATCCAAGCGCGCGACCGGTCTCTAATGTCAAAACCGCCGCATCCCAATCGCCACTGCGTGCTAAGCAAAAGACGCGCGCTGTGAAGGTCGGGCTCAGGTCCGGCGTGGCGCGCAAAGTCGTGCATTGCTGGTCTTCGTTGCCCAGAAGTAGCGCGGTATCAAACGCCCTGCGGAACACGCGTGGGTTAACCGAACCTGCGCGCGCCAACAGCGCCTCGGCCTGATCCAAAGCGCCAAGGGACAGCAACCGGTCAACGCGCGCCAGAAACAGACGATCCTCACCCGCGCTGGCCCCTTTCGGGGGGTCAAGTTCGGCCAGCATAAGGCGCAACAGGAGGTTTTGCATCGCGGGTTGCAGCTCCAACTCCAGCGCCGACATGCGCCGCGCCAGATCATCCGGACGCGACATGCCCCACAGATCGCGTGGCAGCCCGGTTACGATATGCGGCAGCAAGCCAACCGCATCCAAAACCGGCGTCTCTAACAGTGTCATTGTGACTTCGGCGACCGATGCCCCAGTGCTTGTCGCCGGTTCATCCAACGCAGGCGGCAAGATCGCGCTTTCAGACGATGGCGGCGGCAATGCGATGCTGTCAGACAGCCAGTCGATGGCCGACATTGGCCCGGCACCCTGCGCCAGCGCATCAGACGCTGTGCCAACCACCACGCAAAACAGCAAACCGCCCAGACAGGCGGCGCCTCTGTTCTGGTCGTGCCAAGGCTTACGAGCCACCATTTAACGTCACAGTACTGCTTTGCGGCGCGGTTCGCGGTGACATGTCACCGAAAAACGCAAACCCGGTCAGGCCAATCAAGCCAATGATTGCCAAGAAAAATATAAGCTTGATCAAGCGGATCAGCATGTCATTCCACCCATTATCTGCCTCAAGTGGTGTTTTGTCTGATTTTATATATGGCATTTCCTGTAAGATCACGCCATTCAGGAAAGAAATCATATTTTGGGCAAGTGGACGCCGCTTTGGCATTCAAGGTTAAGAAATCCATCGTCATGGTGGGCATGATGGGTGCGGGTAAAACCGCTGTCGGGCAGGCTGTGGCCAGCCGGCTTCATGTGCCGTTTCTCGACAGCGATGAAGAGATTGTGCGCGCTGCCAATATGTCGATCGCCGAAATTTTTGCACGCGACGGTGAGGCCTTCTTTCGCGACCGCGAAACAGAAGTGATCGGTCGATTGCTGGATACCAAACGTGCCGTTCTGTCCACCGGCGGCGGCGCCTTTCTGTCGCCACGCAATCGGAAAATGATCGCTGATCGTGGTGTGGCCGTGTGGTTGAAGGCGGATCTTGAACTGTTATGGGCGCGGGTCAGGCACAAAGATACACGTCCCCTGCTGCGCACCCCTGATCCAAAGGCGACGCTGACCGAAATCTATAACGCCCGCTTGCCGTTCTATGAACAGGCGGACTTGTCGGTAGAGGCGCAACGGGATTTCTCGATTGCGGATATGGCTGATGCGGTTGTGCGTGTGCTTTTGACCCGCCCTGACGTCGTGACGGAGACCTGAGATGACCACAGTTCATGTACCGCTTGGCGACCGTGCCTATGATGTGCGAATTGAAGCCGGGCTTCTGGGTCGGGCAGGGGCCGAGATCGCGCCGCTGCTCAACCGTCCTAAAGTCTGGATCGTGACCGAAGACACGGTTGCCGGGTTGCATCTGGCGACATTGCAGGCGGGATTGCTGGCTGCGGGCGTTGCCTCAGACCATTTGATCCTGCCCCCCGGCGAGGCGACGAAAAGCTGGCCGCACCTGATGCGCACTGTTGAATGGTTGCTGGAAGAACGGGTGGAGCGAAACGACGTCGTCATCGCTTTTGGCGGGGGCGTGATTGGCGATTTGGTGGGCTTTGCCGCCGCCGTACTGCGCCGTGGTGTTCGGTTCGTCCAAGTACCAACCTCGCTTCTGGCGCAGGTTGACAGCTCGGTCGGGGGCAAGACTGGGATTAATGCGCCGCAGGGCAAGAACCTGATCGGCGCTTTTCACCAACCGTCACTGGTATTGGCCGATATCGACGTGTTGGGCACGCTCGCGCCGCGTGATTTTCTGGCTGGCTATGGTGAAGTCGTCAAATACGGTGGTCTGGGCGACGGGGCGTTCTTCGAATGGTTGGAGGTCAACGGACCCGCTCTGGCTGCTGGTGACATGGCCCTGCGCCAAGAGGCCGTGCGCCGTTCGGTCCAGATGAAGGCTGACATCGTGGTGCGGGACGAGACCGAGCAGGGGGACCGGGCGCTGTTGAACCTCGGGCATACATTCGGCCACGCATTAGAAGCCGCCACGGGCTATTCCGACCGGCTGCTCCATGGCGAAGGCGTCGCCATTGGGTGCGCGCTGGCGTTTGAGACTTCGGCCCGTTTGGGGTTGATCAGTCAGGAAAGCCCTTCGCGTTTCCGCCAGCACCTGTCTGCGATGGGGATGAAGAAGGACCTGTCTGATATTGACGGCGATCTGCCCGACACGGATGGGTTGATCACGCTGATGGGGCAGGACAAGAAGGTCGAGCAAGGCAAGTTGAGGTTCATTCTGGCCCGCGCCATCGGTGACGCTTTCGTGGCTGATGACGTAGATATGACCGTTGTGCGGTCGGTGCTGGATGACGCCTTGGCGGAGCGTTAACGAAAACAGCCGCCCCAAAGGGCGGCTGAATTCCAAAAGTTTCGATGGGATCAGAACGGGATTTCGTCGTCAAATCCGCCGCCACCTGCTGGGGCTGGGCCGGAATCTCCGCCGCCATAGCCACCTTGGTTGCCGCCGCCATAGCCGCTTTGACTACCGCCGCCACCTTGGTTGCCGCCTTCGCCGCGCCCGTCAAGCATGGTCAGCGTGCCGTCGAAACCTTGCAGCACGACCTCGGTCGAATAGCGATCTTGGCCGGACTGGTCCTGCCATTTGCGGGTTTGAAGCTTGCCTTCGATGAAAACCTTGGACCCTTTGCGCAAATATTGCTCGCAGATGCGCACCAGACCTTCTTGGAAAATCGCAACCGAATGCCAATCGGTTTTTTCGCGCCGCTCGCCCGTTTGCTTGTCTTTCCAGGTTTCCGACGTTGCGATGCGCAGGTTGCACACCTTCCCACCATTCTGGAATGTGCGCACTTCCGGGTCAGCGCCCAGATTGCCGATGAGCATGACCTTATTGAGCGAACCCGCCATCCGTCGTCCTTTCGATTCTGTATTTCGACCCCATGGTTACACCATGTGGCGGGGCAGATGAACACGGAAAACCAGCCAGATCCGGGTGACCAGACAGCCGCAAAGGCGCTGTTTTTCAGGGCAGTCATCCACGCGTGGCCTCAAATGACCGCACCCTCTTTCCCAAAAAGGCGAACTTGCGTATATTGCGCCCGAGGGTTTTCGGGGGACAGGCATGTCGCGTAAGATGTTTTCGATCACGTTCGGCTGGATTTTAGGCCTTGCAACAAGCCTTGTGCCAATTGGTGGCGCTGCTTTTGCGGACAATCTTTTTTCAAGCTCGGGTGGCCGGGCCAATTTCGCCGCGCAAACGCGCGTGTTGGATACCCGGGCCGCGACGCAATATGCCGCCAGCACCCGGCTGACGCCGAACAAGGACGCAGAGCCGACCTATGGCATCCCCTCGTTCAGAGGAAAATACAAAGGGCAGTATCTGGAACTCGCCAAGTCTGCAGCGCGGCGCCACGGCATTCCGCAAGACCTGTTCTTGCGCCTTGTGCAACAGGAAAGCGGTTGGAACCCACGTGCGATTAGCCATGCAGGAGCTATTGGTCTGGCGCAGCTTATGCCGTTCACCGCCAGAAAGCTTGGTGTAAACCCACGCGATCCTGCGCAAAATCTGGAAGGTGGCGCGCGGTATCTGCGCCAGCAATATGACCGGTTCCGGTCTTGGCGCTTGGCCTTGGCGGCTTACAATGCAGGCCCGGAAGCAGTGCAGAAGTATTCCGGTGTGCCACCTTACAAGGAAACGCGCGGCTATGTGCGCGCCATTCTGGGCAGTTAAACAAGATCAGGTGGTTGGTTGATCGGCGCGTGATTACACGTCAAACAGCGCGACCCTCAGGCCCGTCATAGGCTCGTTCAACTTTTGCGACACGAAGGGTATAGCGCGCATACCAGCGCTCGATCCCGTATTTCTGTGCGATCATGTGGTCCGACACGGATTTCCACGCCTTAATGGATGCTTCATCAGCCCAATAGGACACGGTGATCCCCAACCCGGTGCCGTCGCGGGTGGTTTCTGCCCCCAGATATCCGGGCTGTTTTTGGGCAAGGTCAAAGATTTTATCTGCCATCGCCTCGTACCCCGGAGCGGGATCAGCCAGCTGATTTGTGAAAATCACGGCGTAGTAGGGCGGGGGCGGAAGGGGGGCGAAACGCTCCGAAGTCATCTGGACGCATCCTTGTTAGGGGTGCGCCCAGATTAGAGTGGTGGTCGGTCTTATTCTACCCCGGTCAGTTCTTTCTTGTGCAGCCATTCTGCATGTTTGGGCGCGCGCTTGGTTTGCGACCATTCGTTCAGCATGTCCCATTTGACCTCGTCCATACGAGCCAGCATCGCTTCTTCTTCTGGGTCCGGGCAGGCCAGTTCAACGCGGTGGCCATTGGGGTCGAAGAAATAGATCGAGTGGAAAATCGAATGGTCGGTGACGCCCAGAACTTCGACACCTTCTTTTTCAAGATGCTCTTTGAATTCTATTAGTTCTGCCCGATCTTTCACTTTGAAAGCGATGTGCTGGACCCAGATCGGCGTATTCGGGTCGCGACCCATATCAGGCTTGGTGGGCAATTCAAAGAACGCCAAGACGTTGCCTTTTCCGGCGTCCAGAAAAACGTGCATGTAAGGATCAGGTTCATGGGTGGACGGCACATGGTCTTCGGCAATCGCCAGAACAAAGTCCATGTTCAGCATTTTACCATACCATTCAACGGTTTCTTTGGCGTCCTTACAGCGATAGGCGACGTGGTGTATCTGTTCGATTTTCATATTGATCCTCCAGTTTCACTTGTTAAGTAACAGAAAACCGTTGCAAACGCAACGAAAATTAGGAGCACGACCGTGATCCAGAAAAACAGTTTATTGTGAATGGGATAGGGGCAGGACGTCGGCTTGGGTCACAACGAAGAATATACCAAGACTACAATACCAATCCACATGAATGGCCGCGATCGCGACACTACTCACCAGCAGGTTGGGATTTTCTAGCTGCGATTAGCCGTTTTTGCGAAAAGCAGAGGGGGTTACACCGGTTTGCTTTTGGAAAGCACGGGTAAAATAGGCCGCCGATGCAAAGCCCAGCGAAGCGGCGATGTCCTTGATCGGAATATGGGTTTCTGTCAGCAGGCGGCGCGCTTCGTAATGGATGCGGTCTTGCAGGATTGCCGAGGCCGGACGCCCACAGGTCTTGTTGCAAACACGGCTTAGATGTGTCGGTGTCACACCCAATTCAGACGCATAGTCGCGCACAGTTTTGTCTGTATGAAAGTCTTGTTCGACCAAAGCGGTAAAAGCATTCACCAACCGACCTGTCGCATTGATGGCCAAACGCTCGACCGTTGTATTGGCCAGTTGACGCTCCAGCCACACCGACAACAGACCCGCATGGCACATCATCGCGCGGTTTGCGGTGTCAGAATTCTTTTCCATTTCGCGTTGCAGATCATCGACCAGCCCGTTCAGAACCATCTGTTTGTCGGCTTCGCGCAAACGTAAATGAATGGCATCATCGGGCAGAGCAAGCTCTTCTTCGCATCCTTGCGGGAAGACGACGATGGTGCCGTTTACCTGGCTGGACATCTCGAAGCCGTGCATTGTGCCGGCGGGCAGGTACACGCAATTATGTGGGCCATAGCCAGCGGTCACGCCGTTGACCGTGATCCGGCCTTGCCCGCGGGTGAACCACAACAAAACCGGCGCGCCATAGGATCGCATGGCTTCCGTACGCCAGCGACCGCCGCTGCCAAGACGGGCAAGCGGCAGAACGCGAAAGGGTGACGAAAAAGCAGCGGTTTTGGTCATTTGTTCTAAGTCAGGTCGTAAAAACGGGCAAAAGTCAGTTAAAGACTATGGGTAGCCTAAAAAACCTGACCTGTCCCACGGTTTTTTGAGAAGGCGAGTTATCCACAGCTTGTTCACAGGTTTTCTGGCGACAAATGTGAGATTCTCGGCGGATTGATGCGGAAATGCCGCCATTCGGCCAGTATCCCGAGCGCTTCGGTGGTCAGGGCAAGGGAATCACCTGCCAGCTGCGCATACGTTTGCGAAACCATGTCCGTTGTCGTTTTGCATATTGCTGCGAGGCGATGATGGCACGGTCTCGGGCTTCATCCAGTGTCAGGTCGCCTTTGAGATGCGCGATCATCTCTGGCGCGCCGATGGCCTTGGAGCTTGGATCCTTTGGGTTCCAATGTGCAAGATTGGCCCGCGCTTCCTCCAACGCCCCTTGGTCCAGCATCAGATCAAAGCGGCGTGCGATGCGGTCGCGCAGCCAGTCGCGGTCGGGATCCAACACAAATGCGCACGCATCAGGCAGTGGCAAAAGCGGCGGCGGGGTGTCAGCTTGCCAACTGGCCAGACCCCGCCCCGTGCTGCGCTGCACTTCCCAGGCCCGCGCCACCCTGGCTGGGTTTTGCTGATCGATCCGGTCCAAAGTATTGGGGTCAAGGTCTGCGAGAAGGGCGGGCAGGCCGCCTTCGGCCAGTAACGCCTCGCCCTCTGCGCGCACTTGGGCAGGCGTTGCGGGAATATCCGCCAACCCTTCGGTTAATGCAGATAGGTTCAAGCCTGTGCCGCCGACAATGATCGGTCGGAGATCGCCTTGCAGAATAGGGGCCACATCGCGCAGCCAATGGCCGACGGAATAATCCTGATCACCCGGAATATGACCATAAAGGCGGTGCGGCGCGCGGGCTTCTTCGGCTTTCGAAGGGCGGGCGGTCAGAATACTCCAGTTCTCAAAGACCTGCAGCGCATCAGCATTCACGATCACACCGCCAGACGCTTCGGCGATGGCCAGCGCCAAGGCGGATTTGCCCGATGCGGTTGGACCGGCAATCAAAACCGGCGTCTTGGCAGGGACGCCACCGGCAATGTCCAGAAGGTCTTGACCACTATTTGCCATTGGTTCCTCGTGCACGTTGCGGAAAAGTTGCTTCTTTTTTGTCGCGCATCGGGGATCGCGCATTGAATAATGTGCTTTGATCAGTCATCTTGCGCGCCAACACAATCACGACAACCAGAGAGTGGCAACCGATGAGTGATCAGGCCTCAGGGGTTACGGGCGAAGGCACGGCGCAAAGCGACACCGACCTCCCGCAACCTACCTATAAACGTGTCATGTTGAAGATTTCCGGAGAGGCGCTGATGGGCGATCAGGGCTTTGGCCTTAATCCCCCGACAGTCGAACGCATCGCGCAAGAGGTCAAATCCGTGCACGACATGGGTGTCGAGATCTGCATGGTGATCGGCGGCGGTAACATTTTCCGGGGCTTGCAGGGCTCGGCCCAAGGGATGGAGCGCACCACGGCAGACTATATGGGGATGCTTGCCACCGTCATGAACGCGCTCGCCATGCAATCGGCACTTGAAGGGCTGGGGGTCTATACCCGCGTCATCTCTGCCATTCCAATGGATCAGGTCTGCGAACCCTACATCCGCCGTCGCGCGGTGCGCCACCTTGAAAAAGGCCGCGTTTGCATCTTTGCTGCGGGCACCGGGAACCCCTATTTCACGACGGACACGGCGGCGACTTTGCGTGCAAATGAAATGGCTTGCGAGGCGATCTTCAAGGGAACTAAGGTCGACGGAGTCTATGATATGGATCCGGTGAAGAACCCGGAAGCTGTGCGCTATGACCAAGTGTCTTATGATGACGTTCTGGCCAACAGGTTGGGGGTCATGGACGCCTCTGCCATTGCACTGGCACGTGACAATAATCTTCCGATTATCGTATTTTCATTGGACGAACCTGGCGGTTTCCAGGGCATTCTGTCCGGCAAAGGCACTTATACCCGCGTTGGAAATTAGGCGGGCCTAAATTTTGGGGCGATATTTCGCCCAACACTGAAACACGGCGCACCGTCCGGGGAACCGGACCTATACATTATATAGGTGGTGGCGTTATACCGGGCCAAAGGCGCTCGGTTTTACAACCGAGAAGAAGACAAGGGGAAGCCACAAGATGGCAAACGAAGAATTTGAACTGGATATGGGTGATCTGGAACGCCGGATGGAAGGCGCGATCACTTCTTTGCGGACCGAATTTGCATCATTGCGTACCGGTCGCGCATCTGCGTCAATGCTGGAACCGATCATGGTAGAGGCCTATGGGCAGCGCACCCCGATCAATCAGGTCGGCACGGTGAACGTGCCTGAGCCCCGGATGGTGACCATCAATGTCTGGGACAAAGGCATGGTGAACGCGGTTGAAAAGGCGATCCGTGAAAGCGGCTTGGGCATCAACCCGCAACTCAACGGCACCATTATTATGCTGCCGATCCCTGAGTTGAACGAAGAACGCCGCCGCGAGCTGAGCCGTGTTGCCGCGCAATATGCCGAACACGCCCGCGTTTCCGTCAGAAACGTGCGCCGCGATGGCATGGAACAGCTGAAAAAGGCAAAAAATGATGGAATGAGTGAAGATGATCACAAATTCTGGCATGATGAAGTGCAGGGCCTGACAGACAAGTTTGTTGGTAATGTCGATAAGGCGCTTGAGGTAAAACAAGAAGAGATCATGCAGGTTTGACCCCTAAACGGGGCGATTTGTAATCTCAAAAAGAATTGGGCATGTCGATGGGCAGAAAAGCCGCGGACAAAGCAGAGAAGGTGCAAAAGTCGCCAGATCATGTTGCCATCATTATGGATGGCAATGGCCGCTGGGCAACAAGTCGTGGGAAACCTCGGCTTTTTGGCCATCATGCCGGTGCCAAACGCGTCCGCGAAATTGTCGAAGCCTGTCCTGACCTTGGCGTGAAATATCTAACGATTTTCGCCTTTTCCACCGAGAACTGGAAGCGGACCCAGACCGAAGTTGCGGGTCTGATGAGCTTGTTTCGGCGATACATCCATAAAGAAGCCCGTGCCCTGTTCAACGAGGGCGTACGGGTGCGTTTCATTGGCGACCGCGACCGGTTGGACAAGAAGCTGATCGCCCTGATGCACGAGCTTGAAACTTTGACCGAGGACAATGATCGGGTTCACCTGACCATCGCCCTGAATTATGGCGGTCGAGACGAGGTAGCGCGCGCGACACGCCAAATGGCGCAGGATGTGGCAGCCGGCCGCCTTGATGCCGATAGCGTCGATGAACAAACGCTGACAAGTTATTTGGATACCTGTGTTTTACCTGATCCAGATCTTGTGATTCGAACCTCGGGTGAGGCGCGAATTTCAAACTTTCTGCTGTGGCAATCAGCTTACGCTGAGTATGAATTTATCGATACGCTGTGGCCAGACTTCTCAGCCGAGATCTTTGCCAATGTGGTGGATCGTTTCGCCGGGCGCGAACGCCGTTTTGGCGCGGTTGAAACAGCTGCGGAATAAGCCGCCTGCGCCCAGCCAGCGGCGCGACATTTACGCCACGCCGCATTTAAGCCCCAACCCTGCGTGATCAACTGCTTGAGGGCAGGGCGCGTGAGTGCCATAAACCCTTCATGAAAAGCGGTAATCCTTCTTCGAACTGGTCAGATCTTGCACCCCGTGTGCTGTCCGCCATTGCCATGGCGGCGGTGGCGGTAATCGCTGTGCTTTTGGGAAATCCGATCTTTTTAGCGTTGATTGCCGTCGTGATTGGCCTGTGTATCGGAGAGCTTGCACGACTGTTGATACCTGCCAAACCCGGCGTCTTTGTTTTCCTTGGCGTGATCGCGACACTAGTCATTTTCATTGCCGGTTTTGGCTTTGATGAGGCTGATCCGGGTGCCCGTCTGATCAGTTCAAAAGCATTGCTGCTGCTAATCCCACCTCTCCTCGGTGCCGCGTTGATCAAAAAGCACCGGGTACTGTTCCTCGGGTATGGCGCTTTGATCATGCTGGCGGGGTTGGGTTTCATTGCGATGGGGCCGGGCCCAATTTTGATTTGGTTTCTGATGATCATCATCATGTCAGATGTTGCGGGTTACTTTGTTGGGCGCACCGTGGGCGGGCCGAAGTTTTGGCCGCGTGTGAGCCCAAAGAAAACGTGGTCCGGAACGATCGCGGGCTGGGTCGGCGCGCTGGTGATCGGTTTGCTGGCTGCCGCTCAGGGTGTTTTCACTCCTGCCGAGGCGTTGTTTGCACCATTGATCGCATTTGCCGGGCAAATGGGCGATATTGTGGAAAGTGCGATCAAGCGGGCGGTGAATGTGAAGGACAGCTCGAACCTTATTCCCGGCCATGGCGGTGTGCTGGATCGCTTTGATGCCATGATTGGCGCCGCGGCCGTGTTGATGTTGCTGATCGGTGCGGCATCGCTTTTTGGTTCGGCGGGATAACAGGACAGCACGCATGGCAGTTTCATCGCAGCGACGGGTCTCGATTTTTGGGGCGACGGGGTCGATCGGGCAATCGACCATCGATTTGATTGCCCGTGACCCGGACGCATATGATGTTGTCGCGCTGACTGGCGGGCATAACGTGGCCCGGTTGGCACAAGTTGCGATCCGTCTGAAGGCGGATGTTGCGGTCACGGCCCATGAAGAAAACCTGCCTGCCTTGCGCGACGCGCTGGCGGGAACGGGCATTGCGGCGGCCGGTGGAGCCTCTGCAATTGAAGAAGCCGCCACCCGTCCAGCCGATTGGGTCATGTCCGCGATTGTCGGGGCGGCGGGGCTGTTGCCCGGACTGCGCGCGTTGGAGGCCCGCGCCACGCTGGCATTGGCCAACAAAGAAAGCCTTGTGACCGCGGGTCCGTTGATTATGGCCACTGCGCAGGCGCATCATGCACGTATCCTGCCCGTAGACAGCGAGCATTCGGCCGTTTTTCAAGGGCTTGTGGGCGAAGACCTTGCGACGGTTGAACGGGTGATCATTACCGCGTCGGGCGGTGCGTTTCGCGATTGGCCGCTTGAAGCGCTCGCGGGCGCAACATTGGCCGAGGCCAGCGCACATCCCAATTGGGATATGGGGCAACGGATTACGATCGACAGCGCCTCTATGTTTAACAAGGCGCTCGAAGTCATCGAAACAAAAGAGTTTTTCGAACTAAAACCAGATCAGATTGAAGTGGTCGTGCACCCACAAAGTCTGGTGCACGCATTGGTGGGGTTCAACGATGGCGCGCTGATGGCACATTTGGGCGCGCCCGATATGCGTCACGCCATTGGCTATGCGCTTAACTGGCCCGAGCGCCGTTCGTTGCCCGTTGACCGGTTGGATCTGGCCAAGATTGCAACGCTTGAATTTCGTGCGCCGGACGAGGTGCGGTATCCCGCCCTGCGTCTCGCGCGCGACGTGATGGCGGCGGGCGGACTTTCGGGCGCTATTTTCAATGCCGCAAAAGAAGCCGCACTGGATGCGTTCATCGCCGGTCAGCTTGGCTTTATGGATATGGCCGCCATCGTGGAAGAGGTGCTGACGCGACTTGACGCGGATGTGTCCTTGGCGCATGGCGCAATGACCCTTGATAATGTGTGCGCGGCCGACCAAATGGGACGCATCACCGCGCAAGACGTCATCAACACCCGCCCCTGAGCGGGCATAAGAAAAAACGAGCAGGAGAGACACCCCATGGAACTAACCGGGCTGCTTCCCGATTTTGGCAACCTCGCCTTTACGATACTGGCATTTCTGGCGGCCCTGACCGTGATTGTCGCGGTGCATGAATATGGTCATTACATCGTGGGGCGGTGGTCCGGGATCAAAGCGGATGTGTTCTCAATCGGGATGGGACCGGTGCTGTTCGCCCGCAAAGACAGGCATGGCACCAGTTGGCAGATCGCGGCGTTTCCGGTTGGCGGTTATGTCAAATTCCATGGAGACGCCAATGTTGCGTCAGGCAGCGCGGATGAGGACGCGATGGCCGTGATGAGCGCCGAAGAACGCCGTCATACCATGCATGGCGCACCGCTATGGGCGCGGACCGCGACAGTAGCAGCCGGACCAATATTCAATTTTGTGCTGTCTGTATTGATATTTGCCGGGCTGGCATTGGCAACGGGTATCGCACGTGACCCCTTGTCTGTCGCCAAACCCCTGAATGTGCCGGGGATGGAGGAGGGGCTGCGCGAGGGCGACGAGATCCTGTCGATTGCCGGATATGACATGCCAGCGCTGGCCGAGTTTTATACTATAGTCGAGAAACTGCCCGATACTGCGCAGGTTGGCTATCAGGTGCGCCGCGACGGGCAGGTTGTCGACGTGACAGCGACCCATCCGTTTCCCGCCCTTGTTGGGTCGGTTACCCCGAAATCCGCCGCGATTGATGCGGGACTTAAGGTGGGGGACTTTATCGCCACGGTTGACGGCACGCCGGTCCCGACCTTCAATACGCTGCGCGAAGTGGTGTTGAACGGTGACGGTGCGGCGATGACGCTTGGCATCCTGCGCGATGGCACCCCGATGGAGGTGACCTTGACCCCGCGCCGGCAGGACCTTCCCAGCGCTGATGGTGGGTTCGAGACACGGTGGCTGATCGGTATCACCTCGGGGATGGTATTTGAGCCGGCAACACGCACGCCGGGGCTTTGGGAAAGCATTGGTTCGGGTGGCGAGCGGGTGATGTATATCATCAACTCCAGCCTGTCGGGGCTTTGGCACATGATAACCGGTGCGATCTCAAGCTGTAATCTGTCGGGCCCGTTGGGCATCGCCCAGGTGTCTGGGCAGGCAGCATCGCTTGGGGCGACCAGCTTTATCAGCTTTATCGCGATGCTTTCGACCGCCATTGGTCTGATCAACCTGTTTCCCATACCTGTTCTGGACGGCGGGCACCTGGTGTTTTTCGCCTATGAAGCGGTGACGGGGAAACCACCATCGGAAAAAGTGCTTAACGTGCTGCTGGCGATTGGGTTGTCGCTGGTCGTGGCACTGATGGTGTTCGGCCTGACAAACGATCTGTTCTGTCCATAAGGTTCAGGGCCAGGCGGATGCGCCACAATTTTGCCTTATTTTGGAAACGGTCGCGCCGCAATCGTCCAATAACTTTTTCGCACGTCACACGAAGTGACTCGTTGTTGGAGACATGCAAATGGACCGGATGGACCGCGAAACACATGGGCTGGCAGTTCTGGTGGATCTGAGCTGGGATCGGTTTTTGTATGCTGGCGCAATTTTGGCCGCGCTTGGTTTGAGCGCCGCACTGCACTCGGTGATGTAAGCAAACGCAAACGCAAGCGCGTGCAGACCCTTCGGGGTCAGACGTTTTTACCCCGCGACAGCCCCGCTGTGCGCGGGTTTTTCGTGACTTGGCGGCGCATCCAACGATCAGGCGCGGCGGTGAAACACCCAATCAACAAGCCAACAACGATGCTCGGAGAATTGGCAGCCCTTCGCCCCCCTTCGAAAGTCTGGTTTCGCGCTTTGACAAGACCGTCCCAACCCCTTATCCACATTGGCACTGGGATGTCTGGGGAAAGAACATACGATGACATTTGATAAGGGGTTGAGCAGCAACCATTTCATGACAGCAGCACGTGGCGCAAAGGGTCTTTTGACTGGCGGCGGACTGGCAATTTTTCTAGTAATTTCTGGGGTTACGGTCTCTGCACCGCAAGTTGCAGTTGCGCAGGCTTACTCGTTCCAAAGGATCGAAATTGAAGGCACGCAACGGATCGAAGCGGCAACCATCTTGTCCTATTTGGGAATCGCCCAAGGCGAGGTGGTCTCGGCCGCTGCACTGAATGACGGGTATCAACGTCTTGTCGGCTCTGGGCTTTTTGAAGACGTGCAGATTTTACCGCGCGGCAACACCTTGGTGGTCAAGGTCCGCGAATACCCGACGATCAATGTGGTGTCCGTGGAAGGCAACCGGAAAGTCAAAGACGACGTCTTTACACCGCTTCTGAAATCTCAGCCGCGCCAAGTCTACAACCCCGCCCGCGCAGAGCAGGATGTTCAGACGATCACCGAGCTGTATCAGGCGCAAGGCCGGTTGGCCGCGCAGGTCACTCCAAAAATCATTCGCCGCTCCAACAATCGTGTCGATCTTGTCTTTGAGGTCGTCGAAGGAAAAAATGTTGAAGTTGAACGCCTGTCATTCGTCGGCAACCGCATGTTCTCGGATAGCCGTTTGCGGCGCGTTCTTGAGACAAAGCAGGCCGGTATTCTGCGGGCCCTGATCCGCGCCGACACATATGCGCCCGAACGGATCGAGTTCGACAAGCAAGTATTGCAGGATTTCTATCAGTCCCGCGGTTATGTGGATTTTAAAACCACGGGCGTCACCAGCGAGTTTTCGCGCGAACGCGATGCCTTCTTCATCACGTTCAAGGTGCAGGAAGGGCAGCAATTCCGGTTTGGCAACATCACCACATCATCCGAGGTGAACGGTGTAGATGCCAATGAATACCAAGCTGTGCACAAGTTGCGCTCTGGCGTGGTTTACAGCCCGGCTCTTATGGAAAACGCGATTGCCCGCATGGAGCGGTTGGCCATTCGCAACGGTCAGGATTTTGTCCGGGTCGAACCACGCGTGACGCGCAATGATCGCGCGCGAACCCTTGATATCGACCTAGTTCTGGTGCGCGGCCCTCGTATTATTGTTGAGCGTATCGACATTGAAGGCAACGCCACGACGCTTGACCGGGTAGTTCGCAACCAATTCCGCGTGGTGGAAGGCGATCCTTTCAACCCGCGTGAAATTCGCGAGGCGGCGGAACGTGTTCGGGCGCTCGGCTATTTCTCCAATTCGAATATTGAGGCCCGCGAAGGCTCGGCACCAGATCAGGTTATCATCGATGTTGATGTCGAAGAGGCCCCGACAGGTTCACTGAGCTTTGGGGGTGTTTACAGCCTTGAGAACGGGTTTGGCCTGAACGTTGCGTTCAAAGAACGCAATTTCTTGGGGCGCGGCCAGTTCATCAGCCTCAGCTATCAAAGCGGTGAAGATTCTTCGAGCTTCTCATTCAAATTTGCAGAACCTAACTTTCTGGATCGCGATCTGGAGCTGGGTCTAGAAGCTTACTATCAGGAAACTTCGTTTGCCTCGTCTTTCTACAACACGCGTTCGATCGCTTTGCGGCCGTCAATTTCGTTCCCGATCAGCGAATATTCGCGGCTTGGCCTGCGTGTCTTTGGCGATGGGGGTGAAATCACCGGTGTAGACGCCGGAAGCTCGCAGGTTCTGAAAGATGAAAGTGCACGTGGCCGTCAAATCGGTGGGGGTGCTGGGTTTACGCTGAGCTATGATACACGGCGCACCGGTTTGGACCCGAACCGGGGTTTCCTGTTGCAGTTTGACGGTGACATCGGCGGCATTGGCGCTGACTATCAATATGCCCGGGCCAGTGCATTGGCACAGGCGCAGACCAAGGTCTGGAATGATCAGGTGACTTTGACCGCCACGGTCGAGGGTGGGATAATCCAAGGTCTGGACGGTGGCACCTCGCGTGTCACGGACCGCTTCCGTCTTGGCCCATCCAAATTGCGTGGTTTTGCCACCAATGGTATCGGCCCACGTGATCTGACGGCGATCAACCAAGACACGCTCGGCGGCAACAGGTTTGCGGCGGCGCGGCTTGAGGCTCAGTTCCCGATTGGCTTGCCAGAAGAGTATGGCATTACCGGTGGTCTGTTCCTGGACGCAGGTACCCTGTGGGGGCTGGACAACACGTTGGGCGGCGCTATTGACGACAGTGCCCATTTGCGGTCGGCTGTCGGCGCTTCGATCTTCTGGGCGACACCAATCGGCCCGCTGCGTTTTAACTTCTCGCATGTGTTGGCCAAGGAAGATTATGACAAAGAAAACAACTTCGAGTTCACAATCTCGGCTCAATTCTGATCGCTCAACAGCAATGATGCTGCAATTCTCAATTCGAGGGTTGTGGCATCGTGCTGTTCGGATGCTGCATCCTGTCGGTCTTGCGGCTTATTTGGCACTTGTGTCCTTTGCCGTGCCTGCCACGGCGCAACAGTTGGGTGGCGCGGTCTCACAAATCGTCACCATCGACCGTCAAAGCCTTTTTTCGGACACTCAATATGGTCGTCGTGTCGTGGAAACCGTCGAAACGGAGCGTGTTCGGCTCGCCAGCGAAACCCGCAAAGTAGAGGAGGCGCTGGTCAAGGAAGAGCGTGAGCTGACAGAGCGGCGCGAGAGTATGACGCCGGAAGCTTTTCGCGAAGTCGCAAAAGCTTTCGATGCAAAAGTGCAAGCCTTACGATCGGAAGGCACAGCGCGCGAACAGGAGTTCGTGCGCACGCTGGAACGTGAACAGGCTGCGTTTTTTGAACGGATCGGCCCAATTCTTGGACAACTGGTGCGCGAATTGGGCGCCGTTGTGATTCTGGATCGCCGCGCCATTCTGTTGACCACCCAGAACATCGATATTACCAAGTTGGCTGTTGAACGCATTGACGAAGTGTTGGGCGATGGGCGTAACCTGCCCGATAGCACGCCTTCAACCCCTGAGGGAGACGCGTCGACAGCCCCGGAACCCGCCCCTGAAACGCCAGCTTTGCCGCTGGGCGATCCGGCGCCGGGCAGCGCATTGCCTGATAACTGATAGCAATTGTTTCGTCCGAACCAGACTGATAGTCAGTTACAGGAAAGCTCCAAAGAGGGCGTAGGACTATAAAGGACGTAAACATATGTCAGATGTGCCCGGCACCGCAGATATCCAACTGATCCAACAATGTATTCCCCACCGTTATCCGTTCCTGCTGGTGGACAGGGTTGAAGATATTCGCGCCAACGAGTTTGCCAAGGGCATCAAGATGGTGACCATGAACGAACCGCATTTTCAGGGCCACTTTCCTGGCCTGCCGATCATGCCGGGCGTGACAATCATTGAAGCGATGGCGCAGACCTCGGCGGTGATGGTGTCCCTGTCGCTTGGCCTCGTTGGGTCGGGCGCTGTGGTGTATTTCATGGGCATCGACAGTGCCAAGTTCCGTCGCAAAGTCGTTCCGGGCGATGTGCTTGAATTGCATGTCACCACCATTCGCGGAGGCGCGAAGGTGTGGAAGTTTGACGGCCGTGCCATGGTCGGCGATGAACTGGCTTGCGAGGCGACGTTCATGGCGATGATCGACGTGACCGGCGGGAAAGGCTGACCGATGGCTGCCCATGCGGGTGTAGATCCCACGGCTCAGGTCCATTCCAGCGCAATCGTTGAAGCCGGAGCTTTAATCGGTCCGGATTGCCGGGTTGGACCGTTTTGCACTATTGGTGCGCAGGTCAGGCTGGGTGCCGGGGTCGAAGTAAAATCGCATGTCGTCATCACGGGTGATACCGAGATTGGCGACCAAACGGTGATATTCCCGTTTTCGGTGATTGGCGAGATTCCGCAAGACCTGAAATTTGCCGGCGAAGATACCAAACTGGTGATCGGCAAACGGAACCGTATTCGCGAACATGTCACGATGAACACCGGCACGGCGGGCGGAGGTTATGTCACCCGCATCGGTGATGACGGGCTTTTCATGGCCGGCTGCCATGTCGCCCACGACGCCCAGATCGGGAATAACGTAATCCTCGTCAATAATGTCGCCGTGGCCGGGCATGTGGTCATCGAAGACGATGTGATCGTCGGCGGTTTGTCGGGGCTGCATCAGTGGATCCGTATCGGGCGCGGTGCCATCATCGGCGCATTATCAATGGTAACCGCAGATGTTGTGCCGCATGGTCTGGTGCAAGGCCCGCGCGGAGAGCTGGATGGCCTCAACCTTGTTGGCCTGAAACGACGCGGTGTTGCGCGGGCTGATATTTCGGCATTGCGGGCAGCGTTTCAGACCCTGAAAACTGGCGAAGGATCGTTTCGTGATCGCGCCATCGGTTTGGGGGATGGGGCCGACAGTGAATATGTCCGCGAACTTGTGGCTTTCGTGACCGGCGACAGTGACCGCGGATTTTTGACCCCCAAATAAGCGAGCCGCAATGACAGATCGCCTTGCCATTATTGCCGGAACCGGGGACTTGCCGCATCGGATCGCGGCCAGCAATCCGGACGCGCTTTTCGTTACCATCAAGGGGGTCGAGGTTGACGCCCCAGATGATCATGACCTCGTCGAGGCCAGCTATGAAAAGTTGGGCGTTTTGTTCAAGGCAATGCGCAGGGCAGGGATCGGGCGCGTGGTCTTTGCTGGTAAAGTTGACCGACCAAAGTTGAACCCTCTGCGTATGGATCGTGTCACGTTGGGCTTGTTCCCGCGGGTCAAAGCCGTGCTTGGCAAGGGCGACGACGCGTTGCTGCGGCTGGTGGCCGAAGTGTTCGAAGAACAGGGGTTTGAGGTCGTTGCCGCGACAGATGTGGCGCAGGGGCTGAGCCTTGAGGCAACCACCATTGGGCGCACACCAAGCACACAGGACAAAACGGATGCCAACCGGGCTTGGTCCATTCTGGACACGCTGGTCGCCGAAGACCTGGCGCAGGGCGCGGTTGTCGCGGGCGGGCAATGCCTTGGGATCGAAACCATTCAGGGCACCGATGCGCTGCTTCGGTTCGTGGCAGACACGCCCGAGCACCTGAAACAGGGTGCGCGCGGGGTTTTCGTGAAACGCCCCAAACCCCGGCAGGACGAACGGATGGACATTCCGACCATCGGCCCCTCAACCGTCGAGGCTGTCGCGAAGGCAGGGTTGGGCGGTATCGTCATTCCTGCGGGCGGTGTGATAATCTTGGACCAAGATCAGGTTCAGCAATTGGTGCGCGAACATGACTTGTTTCTGGATGTGCGCGGTGCACCGAAATGAAGGTCTTTTTGATCGCGGGCGAACCGTCGGGAGATCGTTTGGGCGCTGCCTTGATGGCCGGGCTAAAGACCCTGGTTGATGAGGTGGAATTTCTGGGCATCGGCGGCACCGAAATGCAGGCGCAAGGGCTGCAATCCCGTTTTCCCATGTCCGAGTTGTCAATCATGGGCATTGCCGAGGTTGCTCCGAAGTATTTCCACCTGAAACGTCGTATTCGCGAAACGGCTGAAGCCGTGGTGGACGCCAACCCCGATGTGTTGATCACCATCGACAGCCCGGATTTCTGTCTGCGTGTTGCAAAGATCGTCAAAACGGAAGAGGTCGAGGGTTTGACCTTCGGCCACGATATCCCGACGGTGCATTATGTCGCGCCCTCGGTCTGGGCGTGGCGCCCAAAGCGGGCTGCAAAGATGGCGCAATGGATCGACCACGTGCTGGCGCTTTTGCCATTCGAGCCTCCCTATATGGAAGCCGCCGGTATGGGATGCGATTTTGTCGGGCATCCCGTTGTTGCCGAACCCATCGCGACCGAGGCGGAAGCGCAAGCCTTTCGCGATCAACGCCAGATCGGCGACGGTCCATTGGTGCTGGCCTTGCCCGGTTCGCGCAAAGGCGAGGTGACCCGACTTGCGGACCGGTTTGGTGAAACGCTGGGCCGGGTGAAGCGTGAGCATCCGAATATGCAAGTTGTGCTGCCCGTGGCGCAAGGGGTGGACGCGTTGGTGCGCGAGTTGACTGCGACGTGGCCGGTGCAACCGATCCTGATCCCGGCGGATCAACCTGACCTGAAGCGCGCGGCGTTTCGGGCGGCGGATGTGGCACTGGCCGCATCGGGCACGGTGTCGTTAGAGCTCGCGGCCTCCTCGACGCCGATGGTCATTGCCTATGATATGAACTGGCTCAGCCGCATTCTGATCGGACGGCTGTTGAAAGTTGACACTGTCACCTTAGTGAACCTTGTATCTGAAACCCGCGTGGTGCCCGAATTCCTTGGCGCAGAGTGCACCCCCGACAAGATCGCACCGGCGCTGCTTGCCACGCTGGCCGACCCATCCGCACAATCTGATGCGATGGAGACCACCATGGCGCGGTTGGGCAAAGGGGGCGATGCACCGGGCCTTCGCGCAGCACTGGCTGTGCTGAAGGTAATCGACGCGGCTTAGCGGGTTACGCGCCGCGCCAAATCCAGCCGCCACCAAAGATACGCGGACCGTCTGTTTCGTAGAAAACACAGGCCTGACCGGGACTAACGCCTTCTTCTGCGGTCAGAAGTTCGACCTCTGCCTCGGTGTCCGAGATCGGGCGGATGATCGCCTCACGGGGTGGGCGGGTCGATCGAATGCGCACACCCATATGCCACTCTTTGCGCGACATGAACGGCTCATCCCCCAGCCAATTGATCTCGCGGACAGGAACGGTTCGGGTGGCCAGCATTTCTTTCGGGCCGACCACGACCTGCTTTTTGTCCACATCAAGTTTGACCACGTAAAGCGGATCAGACAATCCACCGATGCCAAGCCCACGGCGTTGGCCAATCGTATAATTGATTACGCCCGTATGGCGGCCCAGAACCTGCCCATTGGCGTCGACAATATCGCCGGGTTCGGCTGCACCGGGGCGAAGCTTTTCGATGACGCCTGCGTAATTGCCGTCTGGCACGAAGCAAATGTCCTGACTGTCGGGTTTGTCCGCCACTTCAAGCCCGTAATTGCGAGCCAAAGCGCGTGTTTCGTCCTTGGTTTTCAGGTGCCCAAGCGGAAAACGCAGATAATTTAACTGTTCTGGCGTGGTTGAGAACAGGAAATAGCTTTGGTCGCGGGTGGGGTCAGCGGCGCTGTGAAGCTCTGGCCCGGCGGCGCCATCGGCCCTTTGAATGTAATGCCCGGTTGCCATGCAATCCGCACCCAAGTCGCGTGCGGTTTCCAACAGGTCTTTGAATTTCACCCGCTCATTGCACCGGATGCAGGGGACGGGGGTTGCACCACCCAGATAACTGTCGGCAAATTCCTCGATCACCGCGTCCTGAAAGATGTTTTCATAATCGAGGACGTAGTGTGGAAACCCCATACTTTCAGCAACATGGCGGGCGTCATGAATGTCGATACCAGCGCAGCACGCTCCTTTCTTGGCCAAGGCCGCACCGTGGTCATATAGCTGCAATGTCACGCCGATGACATCATATCCTTCATCGGCCAACATCGCGGCCACCACCGAACTGTCCACACCCCCCGACATCGCGACCACCACGCGGGTATCACCGGGTGCTTTCGCAAAGCCCAGTGAATTCAACACGGGCGCGTCTTGGGTCGCTACGGTCGTGGTCATGACCAAATCCTTTCCAGAAGAGATACGGAATATATGAAAATTCGAATGAACAACAAGGGGCAGCTTCACCTCTCTTTAAGTGTAACGGCCGAAAATCGCACCAGACAGAAAGCGAGGGCTGGATATGTATTTGAAAAAAGTTGAAGGGCCACGCGCGGTGACCCTGCCGGACGGGTCGATAATGACACGCGCGGATTTGCCACCAAAAACCACGCGGCGTTGGGTTGCCAGCCGCAAAGCTGCGGTCGTGCGTGCCGTGCGATCCGGTTTGATTTCCGAGAAAGACGCGCAAGAGCTTTATGCCTTGTCATCCGAGGAGCTGGAAGAGTGGCTCAGGGCGGTGACCGACCATGGGGAGGCCGCTTTAAAGGCCACAGCCTTACAAAGGTATAGACAACCCTAGATTGTTTTCGCTAAAAGTTCTGTAGGGGTAACCGGTGATTAACCATTTCACGAGATGCTGCTTGCAATCGTTAGGAATTTTTAGCGGAGAACCCGAAATATGCGTATCCTTTTGGTGGAAGACGACCCGACAACATCACGCAGCATCGAACTGATGCTGACCCATGCTAATTTGAATGTCTATGCCACCGATTTGGGGGAAGAAGGGATCGATCTGGCCAAGTTGTATGACTATGATCTGATCCTTCTTGACCTGAATTTGCCTGACATGAATGGGCACGAGGTATTGCGCCAGCTTAGGATGTCGCGCGTCGAAACGCCGATCCTGATCCTGTCTGGGGCCGATGACACCGAAAACAAGATCAAGGGATTTGGGTTTGGTGCCGACGATTACATGACCAAGCCGTTCCATCGGGAAGAACTGATTGCACGAATTCATGCGATTATCCGACGCTCGAAAGGGCATTCGCAATCGGTCATCAAAACCGGGCCAATTGCAGTCAACCTTGACGCGAAAACTGTGGATGTCGATGGCCGCACAGTTCACCTGACTGGCAAAGAATATCAGATGCTTGAATTGTTGTCGTTGCGGAAAGGTACGACGCTGACGAAAGAGATGTTCCTGAACCATCTCTATGGCGGCATGGATGAGCCCGAGCTGAAAATCATTGATGTGTTCATCTGCAAACTGCGCAAGAAATTGTCTACGGCTACCGGCGGTGACAATCACATCGAAACCGTCTGGGGCCGGGGCTATGTGCTCAGGGACCCGGAGCCGGTCGAGCTGGATGCCAAAATCGCAATGGGAGCGTAAGTCTGAGCCGCCGTTGCCACTCCATCAACTGGCGGACATCTCCCCAGCAATGCGCGCTGCGAGGCGCGCATTGTTTTTGACGAGTGCTATATTTGCGACCAGTGATGCCCCGTCGGTTTCATGATAAATGCGATCAAGCAGATAGGGCGTCACCGCCTTAGCGGCGATCCCATCTTCGGCCGCCGCCGCCAGCGCTGCCTCGATCACCGGATTGATCACGGCGGAGGGAATTTCGTCCTTCTCAGGTATTGGATTGGCGACAAACTGGCCGCCCTCCAAACCCATTTCTGACCGCAACTGCATTGCTTTTGCGATCTCAGCCGGATCGTTCATCGACAGAGGCGCAGGAAGCCCTGAGCTGCGCGACCAGAAGGCAGGAAAGCCTTTCTGACCATAGGCGATCACGGGCACTCCCAAGGTTTCAAGAACTTCGAGCGTTTTGGGCAGGTCCAGTATGGCCTTCGCCCCTGCACCAACGACTGTGACTGGGGTTTTGGCCAGTTCATGCAGGTCTGCGGAGATGTCGAAACTGCTATCTGCCCCGCGGTGCACGCCGCCAATCCCGCCGGTGGCGAAAACGCGGATGCCTGCCAAATGCGCCGCGATCATCGTGGCGGCCACTGTAGTAGCCCCGGTTCCACCCGAGGCGATACATACTGCCAAATCCGCGCGCGACAGCTTCGCAACGTCTTTCGCCTGACCCAATGTTTCAAGCTCAGCGTCGGTCAGACCGATATGCAAGCGTCCGGCCAAAACCGCAATGGTCGCAGGAACCGCGCCGCCATCCCGGATCACCTGTTCGACCTCGCGCGCGGTTTCAACATTTTGTGGCCATGGCATGCCGTGGGTTATGATCGTGCTTTCCAAAGCGACAATGGGAAGACCAAGGGTGCGCGCATCAGAAACTTCGGGTGAAAAGTGAAGGGGCAGGGTCATGTGTCGTCTTCTCCCGATACATAATGCGCGGCTGTCTTCTGCGCATCGGCCAAAGCATCGATTGGGCTTTTGCCGGCAATTTCTGCGGCGATATGTGCGGCCATGAACGTGTCGCCTGCGCCCGTAATCCGGCGCACACGCACCGCCGGGCAAGGTGTCTGAATGATGCCACCCGCCTTGCTGCCGTCGGCGGCAAAGCTTCCGCCATCAGTGACCAGCACGCGGTTTGCCCCTGCCAAAAGCAACCCTTCGGCAGCCTCCAGCGCGTTGTCGAAGCTGTTGTTGGCAAGGTATCCAGCTTCTTCCCGGTTCACATAAAGCGTCGCGCCGGGATGCGACATCAACGGCAAAAGGCGCCGCGCCTTGCCGGGGCTTGCCGGGGCAACCCGCAAATCTGCTGCAGCGAAGCTGGGCCGCTTGGCGATGTCTGCCAGAAGCGGCAATGTCAGGTTGCCATCTAGCGCAATCACCCCAGAAAACGGCGCTTCCGCAGAGCCAAGCCTGCCATCTTCCAACGGGGTCAGGATGGCGTCGCCTACAGCTTCAAGCGAGTGCGCATCTGCCAGCGCGGCGACCAATCCCTGAGGCCCCTCGATCGCCATATAAACATCCGTTGGCAGGCCGGAAGGGCGGTGCACGAAACTCGTGACCATCCCGCGTGCGCCGCATTCTGCCATCAGTTCTTCACCTTCGGCGTCGCGCCCAATGGCGGTTAACAGAGCGGGTCGCAGATCGAACCGCTGCACTGTCATCGCAATGTTCATGGCAACACCGCCGGGCAAGCGCGTGATCCGGCCTGGTTCATCTGACCCCACGCGCATGGGATGTTGTGTGCGCCCGATGACGTCCCAAAGAACGGACCCGATGCAAAGTATGTCATATGTGTCAGTCATGTTCTTTCTTTGCCGGGGATTGAGATGCGACACAAGAGCGGATGCGCGGCGACAACATCAACGGCGTGGCAAAAGCCGAACGCCCATAAAATATGGGCTAAACTGTATATTTTGGGCTTGTCAGCACAGGGGCAGGCGGCTATACGCCCCAAATCAATCCACAGGCGGGGTTGGGCCGATGGGGGAGAAATCCCCAAAGGTCCGCCGGTTGAGCCAGGGAGTGACCAGAGGAAGAGATCGTGAAAGCGGCATCTTTTCAAGGACATGACCTGCTCGTTTGGCCCCGTCAAGGTAGAAACCGGAAAGGAAAAGAACATGGCACTGCCTGATTTTTCGCTGCGTCAATTGCTAGAAGCTGGCGTACACTTTGGTCACCAGACCCAACGTTGGAACCCCCGTATGGGCCCGTTCATCTATGGTGAGCGTAACGGGATCCACATCCTCGACCTGACACAAACCCTGCCGATGCTCGACGCAGCCCTGAACGCTGTGCGCGAAACCGTTGCCAAGGGCGGCCGCGTGCTGTTCGTCGGCACCAAGCGTCAAGCTGCGGGTGCAATCGCTGAAGCCGCTGAGAAGTCGGCACAGTATTACATGAACCACCGTTGGCTGGGTGGCACGCTGACCAACTGGCAGACCGTCTCCAAATCGATCCAACGCCTGAAAGAATTTGACGAGAAACTTGCGAATGGCGCCGAAGGCCTGACCAAGAAAGAGCGTCTTGGCATGGAGCGTGAGCAAGAGAAATTGCAAGCGTCGCTGGGCGGCATCCGTGAAATGGGTGGCGTACCTGATCTTCTGTTCGTTATCGACGTGAAAAAAGAAGCGCTGGCGATCGCCGAAGCCAACAAGCTGGGTATCCCGGTTGTGGCCGTGGTAGACACCAACTGCCCGCCTGAAGGTGTGGATTACATCATTCCGGGCAACGACGACGCGGCCCGCGCAATTGCGCTGTACTGTGACCTCGTGTCTCGTTCGGCTCTGGACGGCATGTCCGCTCAGCTGGGCGCTGCTGGCGTTGATCTTGGCGCGATGGAAGAAGCTCCGGTTGAAGAAGCCGTTGCGGAAGTCACCGAAGAAGCGGCTCCGGCCGAGTAACGACCGCGCTCTATGCGGGGCAGGGTGACCTGCCTCGCGTTTTGTCACTGAATTGAGACTGGGGTCGGTGCATCACCGCGCCGCAAGCATCCCCGAGATACCAAGGAGCTGAGATATGGCAGTCACTGCTGCACTCGTCAAAGAACTTCGCGAATCCACCGGCGTTGGCATGATGGACGCGAAAAAAGCGCTGGTTGAAACCGCTGGCGACATGGAAGCCGCCGTCGATTGGCTGCGCACCAAAGGTCTGGCGAAAGCCGCCAAGAAAGCTGGGCGCACGGCTGCCGAAGGTCTTGTGGCCGTTGCCGTTGCCGGTGGTAAAGGCGTCGCGGTTGAAGTGAACTCTGAAACTGACTTCGTTGCGAAAAACAAAGAGTTCCAAGACATGGTTTCGGCCATTGCGTCGGCCGCTTTGAACGTCGCTGATGTGGATGGTTTGAACGCAGCAGATCTGGGCGGCAAATCTGTTGCCGACACGATCACCAACAAGATCGCCACCATCGGCGAGAACATGTCGCTGCGTCGCATGGCATCAGTCGAAGGTGAAACCGTAGTGACCTATGTTCACAACGCAGCGGCGGAGGGCATGGGCAAAATCGGTGTTCTTGTTGCGATGAACGGTGGTTCTGAAGATTTCGGCCGCCAAGTTGCAATGCACATCGCTGCTGCCAATCCGCAGGCGCTGAACGAAGCGGTTCTGGATCCGTCGGTTGTCGAAAAAGAACGCACCATCCTGACCGAGCAAGCCCGCGAAAGCGGCAAGCCCGAGAACATCATCGAGAACATGATCAAAGGCCGTATGAAGAAATTCCTGGCCGAAGTAACCCTGCTGGGGCAGGACTTTGTGATCAACCCTGACCTGACGGTTGAAGCCGCCGCCAAAGAAGCCGGTGCCGAAATCGTGGGTTACGTTCGCATGGAAGTCGGTGAAGGTATCGAAAAGGAAGCCTCGGACTTCGCAGCCGAAGTTGCAGCCGCCGTTCAAGGCTAACCACGTTTAAATGCAGAATAATAGTGAAGGGCCGGGAGACCGGCCCTTTTTTCGTGCCGGGACCAACCGTAAAAATCCTGTCTTCAAACGTTTGGTTTTACGTGTGCCGGGCATCCTCCGGTCACCAGACATTAAAGCGGCGCCAACGGGAAGGTTGACGCCGCAAAGAAATCACACGGGACATGTGCGCTTCTGTTTAGATTTCCAGAAAAGTAGGTTGCTGGTGTCTCTGGGAAGAATAATCCATCAACACCAGCTCCCGGTTTCCCGGAAGAATGAGACGTTGTCTGAAATCACAGTACGTCCACCCCTTCAAGTTCCAACGGCTTCAAAGCCACCACTCACGGAACAACATTATATTGCCCTAAAATGATGGCAAATGGAAGGCAGGGTTTCCCTACCGTAAAGTCACTATTTCTTGATTTTTTGTTCGCAATTGGTCGACAATGATACAAAATTTCTGCCAATAAGATCAGATTTTTTGCTCCAATCAACTTACGGGAGAATGAATCTGATTCAGATAAGAAATCTTCAAAATGGCCTGTGCAGTGGTGTCGACCCCCAGTTTGGCCCGAGCGATTCGCAGGTGCTTCTCGACGGTGGCTGACGTCACACCCATGATCG
Organism: Aliiroseovarius sp. M344; assembly: GCF_025140835.1. Lineage (NCBI taxonomy): Bacteria > Pseudomonadati > Pseudomonadota > Alphaproteobacteria > Rhodobacterales > Paracoccaceae > Aliiroseovarius > Aliiroseovarius sp. M344. Next base: position 1,692,641 of record NZ_CP081153.1, on the reverse strand, counting down.
TCGCGATATCCTGATTGGTCTTACCGCTACCAACCCATTCCAATACTTCGCGTTGACGCGCTGACAGCTTTGCCCGGTCAGTATGTTGGGGCAGGGACATGATTTTCAGATGCGCGATATGGTTCATCGTCTCGATCCTTTTCCCGTCCCGCGCCCAGATTTCGTCAACATCATCCTGCGACATGCCTTTCTTGGCCGTCAACGCCATCAGCCCGCGCTCACGTTTTGATGTTTCGAGAAAGGAAATCGTGTAACCGGCAGTCACGTCCATCTTGCGATTTATGTCCAAAACCTGCTGGCCCATTTCGCTGACCTTGCCAATGTTGTCTTGCACCCAAGCCCAACTGCACGCGCCACCATTGTCCGCGGCCCATTCAATCATCGGTGAATGGCGGTAAAGTTCGTCGTCACCATACAAAAGCCGCATGTATTGTGATGGGTGAGAATACAGGAACAGGGTATCTTCGCGCGGCCCGATTGAGTTCGGCGTCATGAAATGGCTCAAGCCATAGACAATTCGGTCAAAGCCGAAATCCAGCATGGCGTGGCAATGCCTGTCCCACAAGTCCGGAATAGACCGGCTGTGACAGATATCAGACAGGTATTCGAGCATGCGATCCATTCAGGCGGTCTCAGCCTCTGCGAGATGCGCAATCAGTGCGTCGATGGCCAGAACATATCCATGTGCGCCAAACCCGCAAATTTGACCAACTGCCACCTTGGACAGATAGCTTGTGTGGCGGAAAGACTCGCGCGCGTGAATGTTGGACAGGTGAACCTCAATCGTCGGAACGCTGGCAGACGCCACAGCATCCATGATTGCAATAGACGTGTGTGTGTATGCGCCCGCGTTCAAAATGATCCCGTGATGGCTGCCGCGCGCCGCGTGGATCTGATCTATCAAAGCGCCTTCATGGTTGCTTTGAAAAACCTCACACCCGACATTACGCGTTTGCGCATGTTCACGACAAAGCGTTTCAATACCAGGCAGGGTGTCGCGGCCATATACCTCGGGTTGGCGTATCCCCAACATATTTAGGTTCGGTCCATTTATGACGAGCAATGAGATCATCGTTAATTTCCTTCTCCCGAGCGTACTTTCTGAGGGCAAATACATGAATTGTCGAGGAAGAACAGGTTTTCGACCAAAAACTGGCTTAGGAAAAGTCAGGTGATGTTTTGGGATAACAGGATCAATCGGGCTTAAGTGCGCGCAAACCTTACGTATTTCATCAGTATTGCAGTAACCGTTCAGCCGTGCATGAAAAATAAACGCATAAAGACAATGCTCTGCGGCCTTAAATTGATGTAGCTATACAATACCGTCAGTTTCACTATTAACATAATACTGATTATACGCTTAAGGCCAGAGCGGGAACCTGCGTGACCTATTGGTCCCATTGGCTGATAAATATCTAAGGTCATTGCGCCGAGCAGACCAATGACCAAGTTTGATACACGAATGAAGCCTTACCCGTATGCGCGCGCTTGCAAGCGGAATGAAGCCAGTGGATTCTTTGGCGCAGTTGTATACCTGCAGCCCGATCATATATGCGAACACGCAGATCCTGTCATTGAGAAAGAAAAGACGTGAGTGCTTTGATATTTGTCCTCCTTGGACTTGTGGCGCTGGTTGTCGGTGGTGACATGCTGGTTCGTGGTGCGGTCGCTATGGCGCAAAGGTTTGGCCTTCCCCCGATGGTGATCGGGTTGACCCTCGTTGGCTTTGGGACATCATCACCAGAACTGGTGACGAGCCTTGAAGCAGCGCTAAACGGCTCGTCCGGGATAGCTGTTGGCAACATCATCGGCAGCAACATCGGAAATATCCTTTTAATCCTTGGAATTGCGGCGTTTCTTGTGCCCATTGCTGTTGATCCTGCAGCATTCAAACGCGACGGATTGGTGATGGTTCTGGCAAGCGCCCTATGCCTTGGTGCGGTGCTCATCGGTGACATTGGCAGGCTTGCGGGTTTGTCCTTTGTCTTAGCGCTCGCCTTATATCTGTCATACACGCTGATCACCGAGCGCCGTTTGGATGATAGCCCCGAAAGTGCGGTATACGAAGCAGAAGCGGATCTTGTTGCGGTCCGCGGTCATGCGCTTGGTATCGATCTGGGGATCGCGGCAATCGGCCTTTTAGTCACCATTTTGGGCGCGAAGTTCCTTGTATCTGGCGCTGTCACGTTGGCACAGGTTGCAGGGATATCTGAGGCGGTCATTGGCCTGACCATCGTCGCCATCGGAACGTCAATGCCAGAGCTTGTGACATCCGTGATTGCCGTCCGGAAGGGTCAAGGTGATGTGGCGCTTGGCAATGTGCTGGGCAGCAATATTTTCAATATCCTTGGCATTCTTGGCATCACAACATTGGTGCAGCCGATGCAGATCCCGCCCGAGATTATTCAGTTCGATATTTGGATAATGTGCGCGGCAACCGCGCTGTTGGTCCTTTTTGCGCGAACTGGTTGGCGCGTTGGGCGTCGTGAAGGCGCCATAATGGTCATGTGCTATATCGGATATTTGACCTGGCTTCTGGTTTAGGACGATCCCTTGCCCGATCCGACCGCCCTACCCCAGCGCGTAGCCGGTGCCACGTACCGTCCGTAGTGGGTCGCTACCACCCTGGCGGCACAGCGCTTTGCGCAACCGGCCGACGTGAACGTCGACGGTCCGCGTATCGACGTAAACGTCGCGCCCCCAAACCCGATCCAGCAATTGTTCGCGGCTCCAGACCCGGCCCGGTTTTTCCATCAGCGTTGCCAGCAGACGGAATTCTGTCGGGCCCAGTTTCACATCGGACCCCGACCGCGTCACCCTGTGGCTTTCGCCATCCAGCATGATGTCTTCAAATTCCAGTTGCTGGCCAATAGCGGCGGGGCGTGTGCGGCGCAATTGGGTGCGGATACGGGCCATCAGTTCGCCAACAGAAAACGGTTTGACCACATAGTCATCTGCACCGGTTTCCAATCCGCGCACGCGGTCGACCTCTTCTGACTTGGCAGACAGCATGATCACCGGAATATTTTTGGTCTTTTTGCGGGTCTTCAAACGGCGGCAAATCTCGATGCCGGAAACACCAGGCAGCATCCAGTCCAGCAACACAAGGTCGGGCATGACCTCTTCCATCAAGATCAACGCATCATCACCATTTTCGGCCATGGTTACGTCATACCCTTCCGCGCCCAGATTATAGCGCAGAACCTCGCGTTGAGCGGGCTCATCCTCGACCAAAAGAACGCAGGGTTTATCCGCCGTCATGTCGCATCCTCAATCCCGGCGGCTGTCAATGTGTCGTAATTGGGCGCATTGCCTTTTGGCCGCGCCTCGTCCGGAACTTCACCTGTGACCAGATAAATAACCTGCTCGGCAATCGACGTCACGTGATCCCCCATGCGCTCGATATTCTTGGCGATGAAATGCAGATGCATGCAGGGCGTGATGTTGCGCGGGTCTTCCATCATGAAGGTCAGAAATTCGCGAAACAGCGCGTTATACATCTGGTCAATTTCCAGATCGCGCTGGCGCACATCCATCGCCACGGCGACATCGCGGCGGATATAGGCATCCAGCGCATCGGACAACATGTGCTGCACCTCGCCCGCCATGCGTTTGATGGCCCCGGATGCACCGTCGATGGGTTGCATATGCACCAAAACAGAGGTCCGCTTGGCCATGTTCTTGGAATAGTCTCCTATCCGTTCAAGATTGCCCGCAACTTTCATAACAGTCAGAACCGTGCGCAGGTCGGACGCAATCGGTTGACGCAGCGCCAGAAGGCGTGCGCATTCTTCGTTGATTTGCATGTCCAGCGCGTCGATTTTTTTGTCGCTCTTGCGCACGGCCTCAGCCAGCTCTTCATCACGCCGCTTGAGCGATTTTGCACTGTCGCGGATGGCATCTTCAACCATGCCACCCATCTTCATCAGATGGGCCTGAATTTCTTCCAGGTCACGGTCAAAGGCAGATGCGATATGTTGGTCCGTCATGGGTCTCTCCCCTGCCCCTCTGGGCGGTCAGTCGTCAGCCGATCCGGCCGGTTATATAGCTTTCGGTGCGCTTGTCTTCCGGGTTGGTGAATATCTTGTCTGTGTCACCAAATTCCACAAGGTCGCCGAGATGGAAAAACGCGGTTTTCTGACTGACCCGCGCGGCCTGTTGCATCGAATGGGTCACGATCACAACCGAAAAGTTTTCGCGCAGCTCGTCAATCAGTTCCTCAACCTGCGCCGTGGCGATCGGATCCAGGGCCGAGCACGGTTCGTCCATCAACAAAACCTCTGGTTCCGTTGCAATGGCGCGCGCGATGCATAGGCGCTGCTGTTGACCACCGGACAGGCCGGTTCCGGGGGCTTGAAGACGGTCTTTCACCTCGTCCCAGATGGCGCCGCGGCGCAGGGATTTTTCGACGATATCGTCTAGGTCGGCCTTGTTTCTGGCCAAGCCGTGAATTCGCGGCCCATAAGCGATATTGTCATAAATCGATTTGGGAAACGGGTTGGGCTTCTGAAACACCATTCCCACTTTGGCGCGCAACTGCACCGGATCGACGCGCTTGTCATAAATGTCTTCACCGTCCAGACGAATATCCCCTTCGACACGGCAGATGTCGATGGTGTCATTCATCCGGTTCAGACAGCGCAGGAAGGTGGATTTGCCGCAACCGGACGGGCCGATGAATGCGGTGACCGTGTTGTCCTGAATGTCGACCGAGACATCTTTGATGGCGTGTGTGTCACCATAATAGACCTGCACACCTTTTGCCGTGATCTTGATGTCCTGCATCGCTACGGTCCTTTCAATCTTCGCCATGTCGTTCATGTGTTTCGTCTTTCTTACCAGCGGCGCTCGAACCGGCGGCGCAGAATGATTGCGATGATATTCATGCTCATCAGGAAGAGAAGCAGGATAATGATGCCACCCCACGCCCGTTCATAGTAAGCGGGATCGGCGCGTTTGGCCCATTCGTAGATCTGGGCGGGCATGGCAGAGTTTGGCGACATGAAACCGTCGACGATCCCGCCTGGATAATTCGACGCCACATAGCCCACCATGCCGATCAACAGCAACGGCGCGGTTTCACCCAGGGCCTGAGCCAGACCGATGATCGTCCCTGTCAGGATGCCCGGCATGGCCAGTGGCAGCACGTGGTGGAACACAGTTTGCATTTTCGAAGCCCCCACCCCAAGTGCAGCTTCACGGATCGATGGGGGTACGGATTTCAACGAGGCACGTGTCGAAATAATGATTGTCGGCAAGGTCATCAGGGTCAGGACCAGCCCGCCAACCAGCGGCGCGGATTGGGGCAGGTGCGCGAACTGGATGAAGACGGCCAGACCAAGGATGCCGAACACGATGGACGGAACAGCAGCAAGGTTCGAGATATTCACCTCGATCAGATCGGTGAAGCCGTTTTGCGGCGCAAATTCCTCAAGATAGATCGAAGCTGCCACACCGATCGGCAAAGCACAGATCAACACCACCAGCATCATATAGAAACTGCCCAGCATAGAAACACCAATCCCGGCCTGTTCCGGACGGCTTTCCGACGCGTCTGCGCCAGTGATGAAATCCATGTTAAAGGTCTTCGTCACCACATCAGCCTGTTTTAAAGCGTCAATGATATCAAGGTGTGCCGGCGTCAGGTTCTTGTCACGCGCAAGGCTTTCACGGGTCACGCGACCTTTCAGATAACCATCGACACGGGACGAGGCGAGCAATTTGAAGGTCACCGTTTCTCCGATCAGATCGGGGTTAGCGATGACCTGGTCACGAATGTCCGCAGCAGCGCCCGAACTGACCATCTTGCGCAGATCCTTGCCCTTGGTGAACGGGTTCTCGATCCCGGTTTCGGCAATAGCCTGCGCGAGCGCGGCCTCGATCAACGGATTGTAACCAAAGGTTGTGACCTTCTTGATCGTTTCGATGTCGCGCTTGCCGGACTTGTCCAGTTTCGCCTCCTGAAGTTCGACATTCAAGGTAATGAAGGTCTGCTGGAAGGCGCCCACACCTTTATGGATGATCGAACTGACCAACACGGCAAGAAACACAAGGCCGACCGCGATAGCCAAGATGCCATAGGCACGAAAGCGCGCCTCGGCGGCGTTGCGCTTCTTGGTGCGCGTGTCTTGAGCCAGAAGCGACGATTTGGCGCGCGGGGCGTCATTTGGTGCGCCGTCCGAAAAAGATGCGTCGGTCATTCGTATTGCTCCCGGTATTTGCGCACGATGTAAAGCGCAAGGACATTCAAGCCGAGGGTTAGGATGAACAGCGTCATGCCAAGCGCGAAGGCCACCAGCGCCTCGGGGCTGGCAAAATCGCTGTCGCCGGTCAGCTGGCTGACGATCTTGGCGGTGACGGTGGTCATCGCCTCGAACGGGTTCAGGTCCAGGCGGGCCGCGGCCCCTGCCCCCATCACCACGATCATGGTTTCACCAAGAGCACGGCTGGTGGCCAACAAAATGGCCCCGACGATACCTGGCAGGGCTGCGGGCAACACCACTTGGCGGATGGTTTCGGACTGGGTCGCGCCCAGGCCGTACGAGCCGTCACGCATGGCTTGTGGCACCGCATTGATGATGTCATCGGACAAAGAACTGACGAACGGGATCAGCATGATACCCATCACAAGACCAGCCGTCATAACCGAGCGCTGCCCCTGCATCCATCCAAACCCTTCATCGCCAAAAACCGTCAAAAGCATGGGGCCGATGGTTAAAAGCGCAAACAGACCGTAAACAATCGTGGGAATACCGGCCAGCACCTCGAGCAGTGGCTTGGCAATGCTGCGCACTTTCGGCCCCGCATATTCAGACAGATAGATCGCCGCGAACAGACCGATCGGAACTGCAACCAGAAGCGCGACGAGCGAGATGTAAAGCGTACCCCAAAGAAGCGGCAAAAGGCCAAGGCTTGATGCGCCGCCGCGACCCGAGAAGCTGGGCGCCCATTCAAGCAGTGTGAAGAAGTCCTTGGCCGGATAAAGGCGGAAAAACTCCAGCGTGTTGAAGATCAGAGACAGGACGATCCCAACGGTGGTTAGAATCGCAACAGAGGCTGCAGCGATCAACAAGCCACGAATACCCCGTTCAACGATGTTGCGCGCCCGAAGTTCGCCCGTAGTCATACGGAAGGCAACAAAGAACCCCGCTGCTGCGATCACCAGAAGCACGATCATCCTGTAAAGATTACCAGTCGCAACCTGCCCCCGCATCACCTGCGCGGCCGACAAAACCGACGGGTGGACCTCTGACCCCAGCGCGACACCAACCTTGCCGAGCAAGGCGCGTAGGTCTTTCGCTTCATTGTTGAACGTGGACGCTTCATCCGCACTTAGCATTCCGTCCTTGACGGCTAGATCCAATCCATCGGCCACGCGGCGCACATCGCTCATGATAAGGTTCAGCTCGCCACCGGTTTCATAAAGCCCGGAAGGGATATGTTTTGATACCGATGAATTGATGACAAGCGGCTGAACGACCACCCAAACGGCCAGCACAAAAACCGCCGGGACGAAAGCCATCATCGCGACGTTTGAGCCATAGTAGTTGGGCAAGGAATGAAGTCGACGCCGTTCACCATTAACCGAGGCCAAGGCTCGGTGTCTGCCAAGGGCAAAGCCGACGGCGGCAATCGTTAGAAAGGTGATGAGAAGCCAGAAAGCAGACATATCAGAGCCCGTGCAGCTGAGGCGGTGCAGATCATTGGCCCGATCCGGGAAAGGCAGAAGATTGGCGCGGGACCCATGCCCCGCGCCAACATTGTCTTAGTTCATCATGGCGTCTTCGGCCGAAACTGCTGCCTGTGTGGCCTCAAGCTCCGGATCAGCAACCAGACCGTATTCGGCCAGCGGACCGTCGGGGCCTGCGATCTCGTCCGAGATGAAGAACTCGGCATATTCCTTCAGGCCGGGGATCACGCCGATATGAGCTTTCTTCACATAGAAGAACAGCGGGCGCGACACCGGGTATTCACCAGTCGAGATGGTTTCAGTCGACGGCGCGACACCTGCCATCGTGGCGACTTTCAGCTTGTCGGTGTTGTTTTCATAGAAGGCCAGACCGAAAACGCCGATAGCATTTGCGTTTGCATCGATCGACGCCAGAGTTTCGGTGTAGTCACCGTCGATGTCGACGGCACGACCGTCGGACATAACTGCCAGGCAGGCGTCTTCGGCGTCGTCTTCCGACATACCGCCAGCAATCATGGCTTCCATGGCGCCGGTCGCTTCACAGCCTGCTGCAACGACTTTTTCTTCGAACACTTCGCGGGTACCGTGCTTGGTGCCGGGGATGAACGCCAGAATGTCTTCGGCAGGCAGATCGGGGTTGAAGTCCGCCCACTGTTTGTAGGGGTTATCAACCAGTGCGCCGTCAACCATGACTTTAGGAGCCAGCGCATTGAAGATATCTGTTTGGGTGAAGGTCGTGTAGTCAGGACCGTCGATCTGCGAGGCAAACACGATGCCGTCATACCCGATGCGGACTTCGATAATGTCTGTCACACCGTTTTCAGCACAGGCCTTCACTTCTTTCTCACGGATCGCCCGCGAGGCATTCGCGATGTCAGTATGTTCTTCGCCAACACCCTGGCAGAACCGCTTCAGACCGGCCGACGACCCACCCGATTCCACAACCGGTGTCGGAAAGTCAAAGTTTTCTCCAAACGCTTCCGCAACGATTGAGGCATAGGGCAATACGGTCGACGAACCAGCGATCTGTACTTGGTCGCGGGCGTGTGCAGCGGTGGCAGACACTGCAGCAAGCGCGAGCGTCGAGGCGGTCAGTTTCACAAAGGACATGGATTTCTCCTGTTTGAATTAAATCGTCCCCTTGGACGACATGCGCCTGTCCTAGGCGTGTTGATCAAAGCTTTTGTGTAAGTTTTGTAAAAGTAGTGTGACAAACAGGCGTCCAACGCCGAAACTTTTCAAAAAGGACGGTCTCGTCTGTGGCGCGGGCGTCAAGACGTTGTTGTCTGAGGCAGTGTGACGAAGAAAGAACTGCCTTCGCCCAGCGTGCTTTCTATTCGCAACCGCCCTCGGTGGCGATTAATGATGTGTTTCACAATCGCAAGCCCCAGCCCGGTGCCGCCCAAAGCACGCGACCGGTGGTCATCCACGCGGTAAAACCGCTCGGTCAATCGTCCTAAGTGTTTTGGATCAATGCCGTCGCCGTTGTCCTGCACGGTGATCTGCAGTCCCGGCCCCTTGAAGGCGGACACCATGTCCAATCGGCGGAGGGTCACCAAAACTGACCCGCCCTTACGCCCATATTTGATCGCGTTCTCTATCAGGTTGGTGAACACTTGGGCCAGTTGATCCCGGTCGCCCGCAACTGTGGTCGGGCCATCCGAAGTAAACTCAGTCTTGACCTGGACTCGGCGATCTTTGGCCGCGGGACTAAGCGCGGTGATGACGGTCTGGATAACCTGATCCAATTCGATCACATCCGTAGGCCGCAATCTTTCCATGTCTTCAACACGGCTGAGCGACAGCAGATCGCTTACAAGCCGGTTCATGCGGTTTGCTTCGCCGTCCATGATGTCCAAGAACCGGGCTCGAGCCTCGGGATCATCGCGCGCTGGCCCCCGAAGAGTTTCGATAAACCCCGACAACGCGGTCAATGGCGTGCGTAATTCATGGCTAACATTCGCCACGAAATCCGACCGCATCTGTCCCGCCTCTTCATGCGGTGACACATCCAGAAAGGTCAGAATTACGCTTGTCTCTGACGGAACCGGTGCAACATGGACATCGAAGGTCAATTCACGACCGAGTTTCGACATCAGATACCGAACGCTGGTTATCGGAGCGCCGGCCAACACCGCTTCGACAGTCTCAAGCAGCGCGGGTTGGCGAATGGCGGTGGCGACGTGACGGCCAACCAGGTTTGAACCAAAAAAATCCAAAGCCGCGTCATTCTGGTGCGTGACACGTTGATCAGGACTGATCATCAAAGCCGGCAGAGGCACGGCCTGTAAAACTTCATTAAGCGACATCACGTCCCCGCCTGAGCAGCATTTCCGTTGCGCCATGAGATGGCCCGATAATAACGGTGCGTCAAACAACAAAAATGCAACAATCCGCGCCAAGGGGGAATTGCAAACCGAGTAATCGCCTTATATGTGTGTTTTCGAAGACAAGCAGATTGGCGGGGCGCATTGGTCCCCGACCTATCGAGTGGAAAAATGAGGAATATGTATCCTCAGATACGGGAACCGGGTTGATGACAAGCCGCCGCGTCGAAAATCCAGTGCTATTGGCATTGGGAGGCGAAGAATTCGTTGAATCTCTTTCCTCGGACGCCTACCGCATCTTACACTTGCCTTGCGACACCTTTACCAAAATGACGCGCGACGATTTTGAACAGCGATCAATTCGAACGGTCCTGTCGGCGTTGTTCTGTTCACAGATGGACTGCATTGAAATTGGACAACATTTGCACATCTGTGACTTTCAAGGCACCTATCTGATCCGCACAGAAACCTTGCCGAACCCCGCCATCATCAAACGCGAGTTAAGACATCTTTATCCCGGCTTGGACTTTCGAATTGTGACGCCCGAAGAGCTATCTGTCTTTCTGGCCAATCCGCAGCCTGACGCACATCAATAGATCAGGTCGTGATCGTCACCCGTCACTTTGCTGTAATGGCGCGCCAGATAGCTAAGTGCGACACGCAACATGTACTTTCCAGATCGGGCTGGCATCGACATATCCGCCTCGATCCGTTCCATCCCCCTTTCGTGGCAACACACAGCCATGGCTATCTGCGCAAGCTCTGGTCCCAAAGCATCAATTGCCACTGAAAACCGCTGCCGGGCATCAATTTTTCGATCTGAAGGATTGCCTGAAGGGGCTGTCGACCGGATCACGGCCTGCACCCGGTCCCATGTCGCCGTGCCTGACAGCTCAAACTGCCCCAAAGCAAAGTCACGGTGCAGGCGTTCCGCTGCGGTGACAAGTTCGGGCGCAAGATAGGGTTGTTGGCGTCCTTTGGCACGCCCAAGGACACGCACCGGGCTGTCGGCACCGATCGGCCGTTTCGATCTCCGGGTTGTTTTGCCTGAGACAGTAAAGCCTGCACCCATCTGGATGCCAGAAAACCCCTTCCGGTCGTCCGCTGACCCAGTTGCGCGGCTTTCCATCTGCGCCAACATCCGGTTCAGGGCCACACGACCGTCCGCGGTCATATAATATCGGCAAACCCGCCCGTGCGTCGTGCCTTCGATCCAGCCTCTTAGCGCCATAACCTCGACCACCTCGGTCGGGCCTTTTGCCAAAGCGATGGGGTCACCGTCCTCGCGTGCGGCCAAAACGACGGCGGTATCCACGCCCTGACTGACAACCATCACCGCTTTCGCCTTAATCATGGCACGCATGAGCCTGAGCAGATGTGGGGACACCGGATCATCATCGGTGGTGTCTTGTGTTGCCTCGGTTGTTTCGAGGTCGGCTTGCCCGCCCCGCAGGCCTTCCCCAAGCCGTGTTAGCAGTGCATCAACCAAAGGATCGTCTCGGCGCGCCTCCGTTTTGCGAACCTGCCGCATCACGGTTGACGCATGCACGCCCATATCGCGCGCAAGCGCACGGATCGAAGCGCCTTTTTCGGTATGTTTAAGATATAGGTGAACTTCGTCTGGCAGCCAGCGTAGTACTGTGTTGTGTTCGATCCCAGATGGCGTCGCGTTTTGCATTCAAGCCCCTTCCAATTGGCATTCCGTGCGTTTCGCGATATCCCACCGCGCAACCGCAGGTTGAATTTTAGCCGGTTAGACCTATCATTTGATTGGTTAGCGGTTCGTTAACCCCTATCGCCTGCTGTAAGGATTGTTGCCAAAGCGGTAAGATTTGTTAAAGGCCACGAACGGTGCAAATGGGCCGACGCAACACCCGCTATGGTTGCGTAATGATCACGGGGAATCACTGAAAGGGATCCCCATGACTGACGCCTTCACTTGCTTTAAAATGCTTCGCCGCCCTCGTATTTTGGTGCGCGCAGCGCGTTTCGGATTGGTTGACTATAATCGCGATAGAGACCTCAAAAAGCTCATGAAAACGGCCAATACGCCCAGTCCGGAAAACGCCGTTGACGGCCTATTGCAGGAAGAAGCGCGATTGGAGGATACGCGGAAAACCGGCGATGCCTCATACTCCATCGCGCATCATGTCGAGGTTCTGATTGCCTTGATGTCTGAAATGCGTCTGCTGCCCCAAGGTCCGCGCGAGGTCCAATGAACGGCGTCTCAATCGTAAAAAGTTAAGGGGGCTGTTAAGCCCCCTTACCCAGTTGTTAACCGTGTCGAACGGACAGGGAACAGTTTTTACACTGCCACTGCGATCCGCCGCCCTCAGCCAAACGCATCCGGCATCGACGCTTTTTTGCTTTCCACATAATCGCGCAAGCCTTCCGCGATACCGGGATCCATGCCGGGCTGTTGGTAATCTGACAACAACTTGGCCACGCGCGCCGTCGCCAATGCTTCAGTGTCCCGCGCGCCTTCTTCTTCCCAGGTTTCAAAAGGTTTGTAGTCCAGCAATTCCGACCGCCAGAATGCGGATTTGAAGTTTGCCTGTGTGTGCGCGCAGCCAAGATAGTGACCGCCCGGTCCAACTTCGCGAATCGCGTCCATGGCCTGGGCATTTTCGTCAATCGCGACGCCCTGGGCCAGATGGTGCAACGTGCCAAGCTGGTCGGCATCCATCACGAACTTCTCAAAGCTTGCGACCAGACCACCTTCCAGCCAACCTGCTGCGTGCAGCATGAAGTTTACACCAGACAGCAGGCCCATATTCAGGCTGTTGGCACTTTCATAAGCGGCCTGTGCGTCGGGCAGTTTCGATCCGTTGAACGACCCGGCCGACCGGTAAGGCAGCCCAAGTCGGCGGAACAACTGGCCTGCACCATAGGTGATGTGCGCGGCTTCGGGTGTTCCGAAAGTGGGCGCGCCAGAGTTCATGTCGATCGACGAAACAAAGGTGCCAGCAATGACGGGGGCACCTTTGCGGACCAACTGACTATAGGCGACGCCGGCCAGAACCTCGGCCAACACTTGTGTCAGCGTGCCTGCCACCGACACCGGTGCCATCGCTCCGCCAACAATAAACGGCGAGATGATCGAGGCTTGGTTATTGGCCGCAAACACTTCCATCGCGCCCATCATCACGTCATCATACTGCATGGGCGAGTTGATGTTGATCAGCGAGGTCATGACGGTATTTTGCTGAACGAAGTCTTTGCCGAACAGGATGTTGGACATCTCAATGCTGTCTTGCGCGCGTTCCGGCGCCGTGACCGACCCCATATAGGGCTTGTCCGACAGGGTCATATGAGCCAGCAGCATATCCAGATGGCGCTTGTTCACCGCGACATCAGTCGGCTCGCAAATGGTTCCGCCTGAATGGTGCAGCCATTTGGACATATAGGTGAGCTTCACGAATTTGCGGAAGTCGTCCATCGTTGCATAGCGACGACCGTTTTTGCCATCACGAACGAAGGGCGGGCCATAAACAGGCGCGAGCACCATATTGTTCCCGCCAATCTCGACGTTCCGTTCGGGATTGCGGGCATGTTGTGTAAAGCTGCTGGGCGCTGTTTTGCACAATTCGCGGGCCAAACCGCGCGGGATGCGCACACGCACACCGTCGACATCAGCCCCGGCATCCTTCCAACGCTCAAGCGCGGCGGGATTTTCGACGAAGTTGACACCAACTTCCTCAAGCACCGTTTCGGCGTTGTATTCGATGATCTCCATCGCCTCTTCATTGAGGATTTCGAGATTTGGAATGTTGCGCGTGATGAATTTTGCACATTCGATGCGAACGGCGGTACGTTCAGCGCGACGAGCAGCGCCGCCGCCCCCGCGGCCACGACGGGTTGGTGCCTCGGTCATGGAAATCCTCCAAAGTTCTGTTAATACCGAAGTTATCCCGCGCTTGGGTCCAAATCCGCTCGCAAGCGTCCTTCATGGGGCAAAAGCGACATCGGGCTCGAAAAGCTGAAAAAAAGTCCGGCAGAGGGCACAGAACAGCGGGCAGGACTTGCTTTGCCTCGGTCCCTGCCCTAATCGGTTGCCATGACAGATCAGAGCCACGACCGCCTTCTTATCATCGACTTCGGCAGCCAAGTGACGCAGCTTATCGCGCGCCGCCTGCGCGAGCTGAACGTTTATTGCGAAATTCACCCCTATCAGAACGTCACGATGGATTTCGTGCGCGATATGGCCCCGAAAGCCATCATTCTGTCCGGCGGTCCTGACAGCGTCACCCGCGAAGGCAGCCCGCGGGCGCCGCAAGAAATTTTCGACTATGGCGTGCCGATTCTGGGCATCTGCTATGGTCAGCAAACCATGATGACGCAGCTGGGTGGTAAAGTGGAAAGCGGCCACGGCACCGCCGAGTTCGGACGCGCCTATGTCACGCCCGAGACCAAGCTTGCTCTTCTGGACGGGTGGTTTGAACACGGCGTCGAGCAGGTTTGGATGAGCCATGGCGACCATGTCTCTGAAATTGCACCGGGTTTTCAGGTTTACGGAACCTCGCCCAACGCGCCCTTCGCGATCACCGCCGACCCATCACGCCACTTCTATGCGGTGCAGTTCCACCCGGAAGTTCACCACACGCCAAAAGGCGCAAAGCTTTACGAAAACTTCGTGAAGTTGGCCGGGTTCAAAGGTGATTGGACGATGAATGCCTATCGCGACGAGGCCATTCGTGTCATTCGCGAACAAGTCGGCGACAAAAAGGTCATCTGTGGTTTGTCTGGCGGCGTCGACAGCTCGGTCGCGGCGGTGCTGATTCACGAAGCCATCGGCGACCAGTTGACCTGCGTGTTTGTGGATCACGGCTTGCTGCGCAAAGGCGAAGCGGAAGAGGTCGTGACCATGTTCCGCGACCATTATAACATGCAGTTGATCCATGCGGACGAACAGGAATTGTTTCTGGGCGAGTTGGATGGCCAGTCTGATCCGGAAACCAAACGCAAGATCATCGGAAAGCTGTTTATTGATGTATTTCAAAAACATGCCGACCAGATTGAAGGTGCCGAATTTTTGGCCCAAGGCACGCTTTACCCAGACGTAATCGAAAGCGTAAGCTTTTCCGGCGGTCCATCGGTGACGATCAAGTCGCATCATAATGTGGGCGGTCTGCCTGAGAAGATGGGGCTAAAGCTGGTCGAGCCTCTGCGCGAGTTGTTCAAAGACGAAGTGCGCGCCTTGGGTCGTGAACTTGGTCTGCCGCAAAGCTTTATCGGCCGCCACCCCTTCCCCGGACCGGGTCTTGCCATCCGCTGCCCCGGAGAGATTACGCGCGCAAAGCTCGATATCCTGCGCGAAGCGGACGCGGTCTATATCGACCAGATTCGCAAACACGGGCTCTATGACGAGATCTGGCAGGCCTTCGTGGCCATTCTGCCCGTGCGCACTGTCGGCGTGATGGGTGACGGGCGCACTTATGATTACGCCTGTGCGCTGCGAGCGGTGACCAGCGTGGATGGGATGACAGCTGACTACTATCCGTTCAGTCATGAGTTTTTGGGTGAAACAGCGACGCGGATCATCAACGAGGTCAAGGGTATCAATCGCGTCACTTATGATGTCACCTCGAAACCGCCGGGCACGATTGAGTGGGAGTGACCGCACCGCGCGTGTCTGCTCACCTTCATTACCTGCACTGACATAGCGAGACACCACTTAAAGGTGTGACGCGCTTGTCATTATCACCTAAAGGATGTCTACTGCCTGGTGACCATGGCCGTCGCGGGATCCAGTGCAATGAAACTTCTTTTCGTGAAGATCATCACCCTCTTCACATCTCGTTTACGGTATGTGCCCATTCTTCTCGTGCTGCAAAATGGCCGTCACATCCCTGTGGTTCGATGTGCCACGCGGTTTTTTGACCCGAATTACATAAGAAAAGTCAGACCGTTCCACCATCGCCCAAAATTTGCGCACCTGACCTGGCGTGGCACCCGATTGCTTGTCGATGTCAACGATCACATCGGCTTCCAAAGTTTTGTGCGTCATGAGCCCTTTGAGATGACCGTTTACAGGATGGCCAAGAAGATCGGTCTGACCAGCAGCGACGTCATTCTGGATATAGGGGCCAATATCGGGACGGCCAGCATACCGATCTGCCGCGAACTTGGCTGTGAGCTGGCGGCGATTGAGGCGTCCAAAGAGACGGCCGCGCAGCTTCTGAAAAACATCACCCTGAACAATGTGAAGGCCCATGTCGATGTCATCGCCCTCAGTTCTGATCCGGGCAAAGGTGGGTTTTTGAAGTTGCACCTGAGCGACGGCAATCGTGGCGCCAATTCGCTGCTGGATGACTGGTCCGCCTCGATCGGGGAACAGCGGTATGAGCTGACGCCGTGCAAGACGCTGGATCAATACATCAGGACCGCGCCGTATTCAGACAGACTCGGCTTGATCAAAATCGATGTCGAAGGGGCTGAGTTGGATGTTTTGCGCAGTGGGCGTGATTTCCTGTCGCGCAACACCGCGCCTGTCTTGATGGAATACCGAATTGATGCGAGCCCCAAAACGCGTGAGATGCTTCATCAAGTTCTGGATGAGATGCACGCTCACTATACGGTTCATGCCTTGGACAAGGATGCAAGCAAACTGAGGTTTGATCGCGAAACGCCGTATGAAAACATCCTTTTTATTCGTCGCACCCAGCCCTATCCCGCCTGAGGAATTTTCCTTTCTAATCCAAATACCTCTGCTACTGTGCCACTATGTCTAAAATCCGCCTGACAGGTTATATCGACGTTCCAGAAGATCGGCTTGAGGCGATCGGTTCCGCCTTGGCAGAGCACATCGCGTTGACCCGACAAGAGCCGGGCTGCCTTTCGTTTCAAGTGACACCCGATCCAGATGTAACCGGACGGTTTCACGTCGCCGAACTGTTTGTCGACCAAGCGGCTTTTGACGCTCACCAAGCCCGCACGCAGTCCAGCCCTTGGGCCGACGTCACAAATGGTATTACGCGCCATTACACCATTGAAGAGGGTCCCGCGTGACACCGACACTGCGGGCCGCAATATGGATGACCGGCGCGATTGCCTCGTTCTCTGCAATGGCCATCGCGGGGCGTGCGGTCAGCCATGACCTCGATACGTTCGAGCTGATGCTCTACCGATCTTGTGTGGGCTTTGTGATTGTTCTGACAGTTCTTTTGGTGCGCGGTCGCCAAGGTGACATTCGCACAGCCAACGCGCGCCTGCATCTGGTGCGCAACATTGCGCATTTCGCGGGGCAAAACCTGTGGTTCTTCGCACTGACCGTGATCCCACTTGCGCAGGTCTTCGCTTTGGAATTCACCTCGCCGCTCTGGGTCGCGGCGTTGGCCCCAATGGTGCTGGGCGAACGTCTGACCGCGACACGTGCGGTCTGTGCCGTGGTGGGCTTTGTGGGTATCTTGATCATTGCACAACCCGGATCGGGAACGGGTCTGTCCCGCGGGATTGTTGCAGCTGCGCTGTCCGCGATCTGTTTTGCGTTTACCGCCATGTTCACACGCAAACTGACCCGGACCGAAACGACACTGGCCATTCTGATCTGGCTCACCGCGACTCAGATCGTTCTAGGTTTGATAACGGCAGGGTATGATGGTGACGTTGCACTGCCCAACTGGACAACGGCGCCATGGCTGGTGCTGATCGGCTGTGCCGGTTTGCTGGCCCATGCCTGTCTGACCACAGCGCTCTCCCTTGCCCCCGCCTCGGTCGTGATCCCCATCGACTTCACGCGCCTGCCATTGATCGCGCTGATCGGAGCCATGTTCTATGACGAACCCGTTGGTTGGGCTTTGGTCATGGGTGCCGGCCTGATCATCGCGGCGAACCTGGTCAATATCCGCGCAGAGACAGCGTCAAAGCCGATATGAGAATGAATTATCGCTTTGCGTTAAGTTGCCCTCGCGTGAGCTTTTCCACTCAAAAGCGTGTCCTTTCCACATCGTTTAACCGGTTATAAACAGCGCTGTGATATCTGACCCAAGGTAACGATTGACCAATATCAAGTGCGACAAATAGCCTTGGCTTAATGTAACCATGCATTTCGGACAGTTAGTGGTTCACGGGAGGAACGATGAACAAACTTACACTCACAACAGCTGCGCTTTTAACCGCTGCAGCAACCACCGCGCAGGCGGGGATCGACAGGTCTGATCAGGACATCTCGATCCTTTTTGAAGAAGGCAACTATCTGTCGTTTTCATACGCCAATGTTAGCCCCAATATCGAAGGTTCAGCGCTTGGCGTTTTCCCAATCAGCCAATCGGCTGTCGATTTCTCGATGTTTTCATTGGGGTACAAAGCCCAGCTGAATGACAACATCAGCCTCGCCCTGATTTGGGACCGTCCCTACGGTGCCAGCATTGAATATATCGACGCCCCCCTTGCACCCGGCATGGCTGAGGTGTCAAGCTCGGCGATGACCGGTATTTTGCGTTATGAAATGGGCAATGGTTTCTCGGTGCATGCCGGTGCGCGCGCCCAGAAAGTATCAGGCAACATCATTTCAAGCCTAGGCGCGTTGGCCGCCAACAGCGGTAACGAATGGGGTGGCCTTGTCGGCGTCGCCTACGAGCGACCCGAAATCGCCCTGCGCGTCGCACTGACTTATTTCACGTCGGTTGATCACACGTTGACGGGTATTCGCGCCACACCGTTTGGTGTGGAAGCTGTGACAGGATCGGTCAAAATGCCGGAAGCCTTCAACTTGGATTTCCAAACGGGTATTGCCGAGAATACGTTGGTCTTTGGTTCGGTTCGCCACGCCAAATGGGACGGTATCTCGCTTGACACAACCGGTCCGGCATTCGGCGCTGCGAACTGGGTGAACTTTGTCGAAGACATCACCTCGTACGAACTTGGTATTGGTCGACGTCTGAACGAAAACTGGTCGGTTTCGCTGGCATTCGGTTACGAAGGCGGGTCGGACACCGGTTCCACCTTCCTTGCACCAGCCGGCGCATCGAAGTCAGTTTCGGTCGGCGCGAAATACACTCAGGGCAATATCGATGTCTCTGCAGGCGTTCAGTACACCAAATTTGACACCAAAACGGTGACCTCAGGGCCGCTGTCTGTTGTCTACGACGGTGGCAGCGCTGTGGCTGTTGGCGTAAAAATGGGCCTGCGTTTCTAAGCGGCTTCGCCACAAGTTTTGCAGGAAACGCCCCGTGCTTATCGCGCGGGGCGTTTTACATTTCCCACACTGTCGTTGATCGTGCCGCGAAGCATTTGACCCGCTCGCCCCTGCCCCTTACCAAGGTGAAAAACGATGGGTAACAAGATGCTGTACCAAAACGCTTCCGATTGGCTGAACGCACCGCATAAGCGGGTGCTTTTTTTTGGCATGTCGGGTTTGGGCAAGACATACCTGTCGAACATGTTGCGTGAACAGGGCGATTGGTTCCACTACTCGATCGATTACCGGATCGGCACCCGCTATATGGGCGAACATATCGCGGATAATTTCAAAGCCGAAGCGATGAAGGTGCCGTTCCTGCGCGAGCTGCTTTTGTCAGATTCGATCCGCATCACGTCGAAGATCAGCTTCGACAACCTGACCCCCGTTGCGACTTATCTTGGCAAGCCCGGCGATCCCGCGAAGGGCGGTGTTCCCATCACTGAATACCGCAGACGACAGGATCAATTCAAAACCGCCGAAATATCCGCGCTGATGGATTCGGGGCAGTTCATCGAACGTGCCGAAAATATTTATGGCTATCCGCACTTCATTTGCGACAGTGGTGGTTCCATTTGTGAATGGATCGACGCGGCCCTGGGCGAAAACGACCCGCTGATCGCAGAGTTGAGCCGGCACTGCCTTCTTGTTTGGCTCAAGGGTGACGATGCGCACACCCAACGCCTGATTGAGCGTTTCGACCGCGCTCCTAAACCCATGGCATACCAACCCGAATTCCTATCGCGCATTTGGAGCGATTATCTGTCCGAATTCAAAGTGAAAGAAGACGAAGTTAATCCAGATGAATTCATTCGCTGGACCTATGCGCAGGCCTTGGCCCACCGCCAACCGCTTTATGAGCACATGGCACGCTATGGTGTGTCTCTCTGTGCGCATGAGGTCGCTGCGATCAAAAGCCCCGCGGATTTTGATCGAATGATCGGCGCCGCCATTGACGCGCCCTGATCTGCCCCCATCTACCTAATTCACTCTGATTTCCAAGGACATCTGCTATGCCGATAAAGATCCCTTCATCCCTGCCCGCTGCGAATGTGCTGTCGGAAGAAGGTGTGATGGTCATGTCCGAAGATCAGGCCGCAAAGCAGGACATTCGTCCGATGCGGATCGCGCTTTTGAACCTGATGCCCAAAAAGATCGAGACGGAAACACAATTCGCGCGACTGATCGGTGCCCATCCGCTGCAGATCGAATTAACGCTGATCCGCCCTTCCGAACATACATCAAAGACCACAAGCCAGGCACATATCGGCGCGTTCTACCAACCTTGGGACGAGGTTCGCGACCAGAAATTCGATGGGTTGATCATTACCGGTGCGCCCATTGAGCATATGCCGTTCGAAGACGTCACTTATTGGGACGAGATCAGCAAGATCTTCGACTGGACTCAAACCAATGTGCATTCGACATTTGGCGTGTGCTGGGGTGGCATGGCCATGATTTACCATTTCCATCATGTGAAAAAACACATCTTGGACGCCAAGGCCTTTGGGTGCTATCCGCAAAAGAACATGGACCCCGCATCCCCATATTTGCGAGGGTTTTCTGATACTTGTGTCGTTCCCGTTAGCCGCTGGACCGAGATGCGCCAAGACGAGATTGATGCAACCTCCGGGCTGACCACTCTTCTGGCATCCGACGAGGTCGGCCCCTGCCTTGTCGAGGATACCGCCCATCGCGCGCTCTATATCTTCAACCATTTCGAATATGATACCAGCACGTTGAAGGGGGAATATGACCGCGACGTTGCCAAGGGCGTGCCGATCAATGTGCCGATCAACTATTATCCCGGCAACGATCCCGCCAATCGGCCTGAAAACCGCTGGCGCAGTCATGCCCACCTGCTTTATGCCAACTGGATCAACGAGATGTATCTGACCACGCCATTTGACATCGAGAAAATTGGCGAAAGTCGCGAGGACCGTCGCAACCGGTCGGACTAAGGTCGCGTTGCAATTGCCAACCGCGGGTGAACGCCTCATAATAGCGTGAAATCAGGAGTTTGCGTATGTCTTTGCCGTTCGATGGTGCGATTTCGAATTTCTTTAAAGAGACCGCTCCGGACGCGGTACGAAAGGCGATCAAAGGGGCCAAAAAGAAGGACATTTTGTCCGAAACGTACCCTTATGACGCGCCGATGGACAAGGACACCTATGAGGCCGAGATCGAGGCCCTTCAGCTTGAGTTGGTAAAACTTCAGGCCGACGTGAAGGCCACGGGAAAACGGGTTGTCGTTGTGTTTGAAGGGCGTGACGCCGCGGGCAAAGGGGGCACAATCAAGCGGATGCGCGAAAACCTGAACCCGCGTGTGGCGCGGGTTGTGGCGCTGTCCAAGCCCTCTGATCGTGAGGCTGGGGAATGGTACTTCCAGCGCTATGTGCGTGAATTGCCATCGGCTGGGGAAATCGTGCTGTTTGACCGCAGTTGGTACAATCGCGGTGTCGTCGAAAAGGTCTTTGGCTTTTGCGAGGATCACCAGCGCGAAGCCTTTTTCAGACAATTGCCCGAATTTGAAGACATGTTGGTCGACGAGGGCATTCATTTTGTAAAGCTTTGGCTGAATGTCGGTCGTGCAGAACAACTGCGCCGCTTTCTTTCACGGGAAAAGGACCCCCTGAAGCAGTGGAAGCTAAGCTGGATTGATGTTGAAGGCTTACAGCGCTGGGATGCTTACTCGAACGCGATCGTCGAAACGTTCGAACGCACCCACCGCAAACGTGCCCCCTGGACAGTTGTGCGGTCTGACGACAAAAAACGCGCCCGTCTTGCGGCCATACGTGCCGTCCTGCAAGGCGTTGAATATGCCGGGAAAGATGGGAATATTGCGCATGCGCCGGACGGCAGTATTTGTGGTGGTCCAGAGATCTGGGATGGCTAAACGCGGATATCATCACGGCAACCTGCGGCAGGCTTTGGTTGACGCCGCCCTTGAGTTGATCGAAGCGAAAGGGCCGACCGGCTTTACCTTGTCCGAAGCGGCCAAACAGGCTGGCGTGACCCCTGCTGCGGTCTATCGCCATTTTGCAGGCCGCGAGGACTTGATCGCGGAAGCGTCGCGGCAGGGCTACGAGATATTTGCCGACCTCATGGAATTTGCCTATGACAAGGGCCAGCCGTCAGCTTTGGCGAGTTTCGAGGCGACGGGTCGCGCCTATCTGGCCTTCGCGCGGAAATATCCCGGTCATTATATCTCGATGTTTGAAAGCGGGATTTCGATCAATCATTCCCCTGACCTTGCCCGCGTGGCCGGGCGCGCGATGGGCGTGTTGGAAAAAGCTGCTGAAAAACTCGCCGAGAACATACCAGAAAACAAACGCCCGCCCTCACGGATGGTCAGCGCGCATATCTGGGCGATGAGCCATGGGGTTGTTGAGCTGTTTGGCCGTGGCAGTCCGGGACAAAAAAGCCCCTTCCCGCCCGAGGAATTGCTGGAAAGCGGGATCGGGATCTACTTACGTGGACTGGGGCTGATTAAGCCGGACGGATGAGCCGGAACTGATCTTGCCGCCGCTTAGGCAAGCAACCGGTGGCACAGTTCCAACCCTTCGATCAACCGATCGACTTCCTCTTTAGTGTTGTAAAGACCGAACGACGCGCGCGCGGTGGCGGAAACACCCAGATGCTCCATCAATGGCTTTGCGCAATGATGCCCTGCCCGCACCGCGATCCCCTTTTTATCAAGGATGGTCGAGATATCGTGGGCGTGGGCTGCCCCCTCCATCGTCAGCGAGAAGATGGCGGCTTTGCCTGGTGCGGTCCCTTGTATGTTCACCCAATTCAGCCCAGCGAACCGGTCTGACGCATAGGCGGCGAGCGCGGCTTCATGGGCGGCAACATTGTCCATTCCCAGATCCATCAAGTATTCAAGCGCGGCCCCAAACCCTATGGTTTGCACGATGCCGGGTGTCCCGGCTTCAAACTTCAACGGTGGCGCTGCGTAGGTTACATTGTCCTTTGACACCTCGTTGATCATATCGCCGCCGCCGAAAAACGGCTGCATCTCAGCCTGACGGTCCGCGCGAATGTAGATCGCGCCGGACCCCGTCGGACCATAGAGCTTGTGACCGGTAATCGCGTAGAAATCACAACCGATATCCTGAACGTCGACTGGCATATGGACGGCACCCTGCGACCCATCCACCAGAACCGGAACACCCTTGGCGCGGGCGCCAGCGCAAATCGTTTTTACGTCCACAACAGTGCCAAAAACATTTGAGCACTGGGTGACGGCAACCAGCTTCGTGCGGTCGGTAATCGCGTCGAGCACTTTCTGCGCATCAAGAGATCCGTCTGCCTCGGGATCCACCCATTTCAGAACAACGCCTTGCCGCTCACGCAGGAAATGCCACGGCACGATGTTGGCGTGATGCTCCATCGTGGACAGGATGATTTCGTCGCCCGCCTTCAGCCGCGGAGCGGCCCAACTATAAGAGACAAGGTTGATCCCTTCTGTGGTGCCGGAATTGAAAATGATTTCGCTTTCTGACCCCGCATTCAGGAAACGGGCCACCGTATTGCGCACCGCCTCGTATCTTTCGGTGGACAGGTTCGACAGGTAATGAAGACCACGGTGGACGTTGGAATATTCCTCGGCATACCCGCGGGTCATGACGTCGATCACCACCTGCGGCTTTTGCGCAGATGCCCCATTGTCCAGATAGGTCAAAGGCTGACCGTTCACCTGCCGGGACAGAATCGGAAAATCAGCGCGGACTTTTTCAACGTCGAACATGGCGCAAGCTCCGATCAGTTAGGGGGTGTTATTTGCACGGGCTCAACGCCAAGCAAGATCAAGATGAAAGACAGGGCAAAAACGGCGATGATCATGAAGCCCAGGATCGCCGTGAAGACCAGCCCCGCCGAATTGAAGCCATGGCTTTCGGTGACAAAATGGCTCAATATCCAGAAGAACAGAAACACCGAAGCAACCATCGTGATCGCCGCAAGACTGGGCGCGAAGAATGTAAGGATCAGTGTCAGCGCTTGTAAGGCAAGGAAAATTGCTTCCATCCACACGACGGTGATGATGGCGTCCGACAAGCTGCCCTGCCCGCCAAACATCCGACCAATCAGATAGATCGCCCACGATAAACCGAACATGAAAGCGGCCTCGACCATGCCCAGAAGGACCGGGCTGGCCAGAACTGTGCCCATTTGTCTGGGGTCTAGCGGGAACATCATCCCGGCGATCACACCAAGACCGGCATTCAGGACGACAACCAGCATCAATGCTGTCCAGAGGACCTCTCGCGGCAGGTTCAGATCAAACAGGTCGCGCGCCACTTTGCGCGGCTCCGGCACTGTTTGTAGGGCCATTCCGAAAAGATAACCGGGCTCAAACCGCATGTATCATCCCTCCACCCTGCGTTCTGCTTCACGCAGGTTGATGGACCAGAATAACAAGAAAGCCAACAGCGCAAGCGCGCCGGTCAATGTCATTTGCACGCCTTCGCCGATAAAGCCGGCAACCAGCCCCCATAGAAGCCACAAGGGTGTGGCGCATAAAAGGGCCCAGAACAGCGCGAACCGCGCGCCAAACGCGGTGCCCTGCCCACCAATCAGGCGCATTAGGATATGGCTGAGCGTACCGAACAGATAGAAGGCCAGCGGCATGATGAAAATCCAGCCCAACATGGTTGCGCCCATCAACATGTTCAAGTCGTCGCCGGTCTCATGTGCGACACGTGCCAGTCGTGGCAGTTGGGCTGCAAACACCAAAAGGCAGCCGCCCATCAGAACCGCCAAGGCCTTGTCTTCGCGGGTGCCCAGATCAAGCCGACGTCGAAACACCGCGCGCGGGGCACGGTAGCTTCGAATAACATCGTCGATCACAGACATTGCGCGCGTCCTTGATTAGCCACGATGGCGGGCAAGCCACGCATCCAGTCGGTCGGTGATCTCTGCTGCGATCGCCTCATCCTCGATCTCTTCAATGGCGTCGGCAAGAAACGCCAGCACCAGAAGATCGGTTGCGATATGAGCAGGCACACCGCGCGAACGCAAATAGAACAGCGCCTCTTCATCGATCGCCCCCGAGGTCGATCCGTGCGAACAGATCACGTCATCGGCATAAATCTCAAGCTCAGGTTTGGCTTGGAAACTGGCATCATCATCCAGCAACAACGATTGCGACTTCTGATAGCCATCGGTCTTCTGTGCGCCCTGCTTTACCAGAATTTTGCCCTGAAACACGCCTTTTGCGCCGTTTTTCAGCACTTTTTTGAAAACCTGACGGCTTTCGCAGGCCACGGCATCGTGGGTTACAAAAACCGTATCGTCGTGGTGAAACTCACCATCCGCGCCGTCGCCCAAGGCCGCACCTGCCACATGGGCAATGGCATCATCGCCCAGAAGTTCCAGCACACATTCGTTGCGGGTCAATTTGCCATTGACGGTCATTGTGAAGCTTTTGAACACCGACTGCGCGCCCAGACGGGCAAACAAATGGGTGATAGCCTGCCGTTGATGGTCGCGCCCTTGCGCACGCACGTGATGAAATTCTGCATTATCTGCCACGTCGACCTCAGCCACTTTTGAGAACCGCGCCGCCGCCGCGCCATTCTCAAGAAGGGTCAGCTTTGCGCCTTCTTCGACACGGATCACGTGATGCAGGATCGCGTCTGAGCTGGTGCTTTCATGGCGGTAGAACAGGCTGACTGGGCGGCTTACACGGCCGGTCACGCGGATAACGACGCCATCCGTCGCCATTGCGGTATTGTAGGCAGCCAGTGGGCGGGCGACGGGCGACTGCCCGCGCGCTTCGAGCACACCATAGATGTCCTTGGCCCAATGGATGTCTTTGGCTGCGGCATCAGCCAGGCGCTCAATCTCGAGCCCCTCGCCCGACAGATCGTCCGAGGCGGCGGCGTCAAACACCCCATCGACAAAAACGATCTTCAGCCGATCAATTGCGTGGAAGACAGGGGGTTCGCCGCCGTAATCAAATACTTCCGCATCGGAAGGTTTGGCCGCGATCAGGCTGTCTGGTCGCGTCCATTTCCAGTATTCGTTGCGACGTGTCGGCAAGCCCATATCAGCGAACCGGGTCGCTGCATCCGCGCGGGCATCTGCAGCCCACGCGCTGGACACGGGGCGCGCATCGGCGCTGATCAGCGCAGGCGCTTGCTTGGCGGCGGTGTTCATGCGTCGACCTCCATCTCGGCCAGAATGTCCGCATACCCGTTGTTTTCAACTTCCAACGCCAGTTCCGGCCCGCCGGATTTCACGATCCGGCCGTCGGCCATAATGTGAACGACATCCGGTTTGATATGATCAAGCAGACGTTGATAATGCGTGATCACAAGGAAAGAACGGCCTGCATCGCGCAGCGCATTCACACCTTCCGACACCAGTTTCATCGCATCCACATCCAGACCGGAATCCGTTTCGTCCAGAATGCACATCTTGGGTTCCAGCATCGCCATTTGCAGGATCTCGTTGCGTTTCTTCTCACCGCCCGAAAAGCCCACATTGACGGGCCGTTTCAGCATGTCGGCGTCGATTTTGAGCTCTTTGGCCTTGGCGCGGATGAATTTCAGGAAATCTGCGGCTGACATTTCATCTTCCCCGCGCGCTTTGCGCTGCGCGTTCACGGCGGTGCGCAGAAACGTCATGTTCCCGACGCCAGGAATTTCGACCGGGTACTGGAAGGCCAGAAAAAGACCCGCGGCGGCGCGGTCTTCCGGGTCCATGTCCAAAAGGTCCTTGCCGTCCAGCGTGGCACTGCCTTCAGTCACGTCGTAACCATCCCGACCAGACAGAACATAGGACAGCGTTGACTTGCCCGAGCCATTGGGGCCCATGATCGCGTGTACAGACCCGGCGGGCACTTCAAGGTCGACGCCCTTCAGAATGCGCTTATCTTCTTCTTCAAGTTTGACGTGTAGGTTATTGATATTCAGCATTTTTACATCCTTACGAAACAGTGACAGCCGTGCCCGAGGCCGACACCATCAGCATATTGTTGATCACTTCATAGTCGAGGTCCACGCCCACGACCGCATTGGCACCCAGAGACACCGCATGTTCTTCCATCTCGGCCAGCGCTGTGCGACGCGCCTTGCCCAGTTCTTCTTCATAAGCACCCGAGCGCCCGCCCACGATGTCGCGCACCTGTGCAAAGATATCGCGAAAGATGTTCGCGCCCAGAATGGCCTCGCCGGTGACAATGCCGTGGTATTTTGCAATCGGATGGCCCTCGACGGAGGGGGTTGTGGTGATGATCATATCGTCCGCTCCATTTCCGCGCGCAGCTCTCAGCGCCACAGATCCAACAGTTTCATAACGCCGCGCGATGCGGCCCAGCCCAGAAAGATACCGACCGGAATCCAGATCATCGGGTTCAACTGGTCCATCTTGTGGGTGTTGATGTAAACCACAGCCGCCCCGCCACCGATGGCTGGCAATACAAAAGGCAGCGCGGATTCAACGCTGGCCCAAAATGCCTGACCTTTGTTGTTCTGTTCCATGGTCAATCCTCGGATCAATCGGAGCGTTGGCTAGCCAACGCTTCCCTCCAGCGAAATCGCCACAAGTTGTTGGGCTTCCATGGCAAATTCCATCGGCAGGGCTTGTAGAACCTCCTTGGCGAAGCCGTTAACGATCAGGGCCACGGCCGCTTCTTCGTCCATGCCCCGCTGGCGACAATAGAACATCTGTTCCTCATCCACCTTCGAGGTCGTCGCCTCGTGCTCGACCCGCGAGGAATTGTTCTTCACCTCAATATACGGCACCGTGTGCGCCCCGCATTTGTCGCCAATCAGCAGACTGTCGCACTGGGTATAATTGCGTGAATTCTTGGCCTTCGGGTGCATCGACACCAGACCACGATAGGTGTTCTGCGCCAATCCGGCCGAAATCCCCTTGGACACGATCCGAGATTTGGTATCGCGGCCCAGATGAACCATCTTAGTGCCGGTGTCGGCCTGCTGGTGGTTGTTGGTGATCGCGATTGAGTAAAACTCGCCCTGGCTTTCATTGCCCCGCAGGATGCAGGACGGGTATTTCCACGTCACAGCCGAGCCGGTTTCCACCTGCGTCCACATCACTTTGGACCGGTCGCCCCGACAATCGGCGCGTTTGGTCACGAAGTTATAGATACCACCCCTGCCGTCCTCGTCACCGGGATACCAGTTTTGAACGGTCGAGTATTTCACCTCGGCGTCTTCTTCGATGATGATCTCGACCACGGCGGCATGAAGCTGTGCTGTGTCGCGCTTTGGTGCCGTGCAGCCTTCCAGATAGCTGACGTAAGACCCTTTGTCGGCGATGATCAACGTGCGTTCAAACTGGCCGGTATTTTCGGCGTTGATGCGGAAATAGGTCGACAATTCCATCGGGCAGCGTGTGTTTGGCGGGATGTAAACAAACGATCCATCCGAAAACACGGCCGAGTTCAGCGTCGCGTAATAGTTATCCGACACCGGAACCACCGAGCCGAGGTATTTCTTGACCAATTCCGGATGCTCGCGGATCGCTTCTGAAATCGAGCAGAAAATCACGCCAGCCTTTTTCAGTTCTGCCTGAAATGTCGTGCCCACGGATACGCTGTCAAACACCGCGTCGACTGCCACTTTGCGGCCTTCCGCCGGAATATCCTCGGCGCCTTCGACACCGGCAAGGATCATTTGTTCTTTCAGGGGAATGCCAAGCTTTTCGTATGTTGCCAACAGCTTAGGATCTACTTCTTCAAGTGACTTCGGCTTGGTCTCCATCGATTTCGGACGCGCATAGTAATACTGGTCCTGAAAGTCGATTTCGGGATAGTTCAGCAAGGCCCAGCTGGGCTCCACCATCTTTTCCCAGCGCGCGAACGCCTCAAGACGCCATTCGGTCATCCATTCGGGTTCTTCATTTTTTGACGAGATCAGACGAACGATATCGGGATTTACGCCTTTGGGGGCGTATTCCATCTCAATGTCAGTTTCCCAGCCATACTTGTACTGTCCGGCCAGCGATTTCACCGCCTCGACGGTTTCCTCTTCCACGCCTTCTTTGACGTTCAGCTCATCCACACCGGCCATGTTGTCCTTTCATCCAAGCCACAAGCCTTAATAGGCGCGCGCCTGAAATTTCTCGTATTCACTGGCCCATGCCTTTGCGAAGGCACGCACCTCATTCTCACTCGTGGCAGCACCAAGCGAGACACGCAATGCGCATCCCGCCTGGTCCCGGTCAAAGCCCATCGCCACCAAAGCAGCACTGGTTTTTACCTTCCCGGATGAACAAGCCGAGCCTGCGGAAACCGCAAATCCAGCCAGGTCCATCACCATCACCTGTGTCTCGCCCTTCCAGCCCGGAGTGACGAAGCAAGAGGTGTTGGGAAGCCTGTTCGCGTCTTTCCCGACAAAAATAGTCTTATTTGACGATTCCGCAATGGTGTTTTCTAGAATCTTTCTAAGTTTCTCAACTCGCGCACCCGCCCCGGCTTCAAGATCCGCCTGCGCCGCGCGGGCTGCGGCGGCAAATCCGGCAATACCTACGACATTTTCCGTGCCTGATCGGCGCCCCATTTCTTGCCCGCCACCCTTGATGCGCGCTTCGATCTCTGTGCCACGTTTGACAACAAGCGCGCCGATCCCTTTCGGACCGCCCAGCTTATGGGCCGACACGATCGCCATCTGCGCGCCACACCAGTTGAACGCAAAGGGGATTTTGCCGAAAGCTTGCGTGGCATCGGTGAGAAACACGCCATCCGGCAGGCTCTGGATGACGCCAGTTTCCGAATTCGCCAGTTGAAGCGCCGACTTGGCCGGATCGGTGACGCCTACAGCGCCGTTTTTGCCAACTGGTAAGCTCTCGTCACACCAGGACCGCACGGCGTCATGCTCAATGCCTGCGCAAGAAATCCCTTTGCCCGCCAAGGCCAAGGCCGCCGCTTCGGTGGCGGATGATGTGAAAATAATATCCGCGCCTTCAGCCCCCAGCGCCACGGCCAGATCCTTGCGCGCGCGTTCTATCAGACCTTTGGCCGCCCGCCCTTCCGCGTGGACCGAGGAAGGGTTTCCAACCACATCCATCGCGTCAACCATCGCGTCCTTGGCCTCGGCCCGCAAAGGCGTTGTGGCGTTCCAATCCAGATACACGCGCGTCACAGCTTTGCTCCGCCTCGT
Organism: Aliiroseovarius sp. M344; assembly: GCF_025140835.1. NCBI lineage: Bacteria > Pseudomonadati > Pseudomonadota > Alphaproteobacteria > Rhodobacterales > Paracoccaceae > Aliiroseovarius > Aliiroseovarius sp. M344. The sequence continues at coordinate 1,662,317 of NZ_CP081153.1, read as the reverse complement.
GTCATCTTAATAGGACTAGCCTCATTAATAAGACAGGCCTCAGTGAAACCGACAAAGTTGCTCATTCCTCGTCCACTACCGAAAACAGCGTTGGCACCGCCGGGCAAGGTGTCAGCTCGTTCTTGACCACGTCGGACAAGCGGGTTTGGTGCAAGAACACATAGACATGTGCCGACAGCCCTTCCCACAAACGGTTGGTCATCGATTGCGCTTTGGACCCCGAGCTTGCGCCCGACGCGCCTGCCCCTTTGTGCATCGCCGAAACTGTTTCGTCGACGGCCTCAAGAACCTCGGACACACGTATTTCCGAAGCCGGGCGCGCCAGTTTATAGCCACCCCCAGGTCCACGAACGCTGTCGACCAGCCCGGCGCGGCGGAGTTTGACGAACAATTGCTCTAGATAAGGCAGCGAAATATCTTGCCGCTTGGCCAGGTCCGTCAGCGACAGCAAGGCGTCATTGTCCTGCAACGCAAGATCGGCCAGCGCCACCATCGCATAACGTCCCTTCGTAGACAGCTTCATGGCGTAACCTCCCCTTAAAAACATTGACCTTTTGGACTACGACCACTAGGTCACTTAGGACTGGCACAGGCGGGCCCAAAGCCTGCCAATTCGCCACCCCCGTATTATGGTGCGGGTCCGGACGCGTCAAGAAAGCTGCAAGCGGCAGAGCGACGCGGGACCTGACGAAAAGAAGAGGCCGAGACCGAATGCCCGAAGTGATTTTCCCCGGCCCAGAGGGCCGTCTTGAAGGCCGTTACCACGCCCAAAAGGAAAAAGACGCCCCCATCGCCATTATTCTTCATCCGCACCCGCAGTTTGGCGGCACGATGAACAACAAGGTCGTCTATAACCTGCATTATGCGTTCCATAACATGGGCTTCAACGTCCTGCGGTTCAATTTCCGCGGCGTGGGGCGTAGCCAGGGTGAGTATGATCAGGGCGTCGGCGAATTGTCCGATGCGGCCTCGGCGCTGGATTACCTGCAGTCGATGAACCAGAACGCCAAGCATTGCTGGGTCGCCGGCTTCTCGTTCGGGGCTTGGATCGGGATGCAACTGCTGATGCGCCGCCCGGAAATCACCGGCTTCATCTCGGTCAGTCCGCCCGCCAACATGTATGATTTCAGCTTTCTGGCGCCCTGCCCCAGTTCTGGCCTGATCATCAACGGCACCGCCGACCGCGTGGCGCCACCCGCTGATACCCATGCGCTGGTCAACAAACTGCATGAGCAAAAGGGCATCACCGTCACCCATACCGAGATTGAGCGTTCGGGTCACTTCTTTGAAGATGATCATATGGACACGATGATCACGCATGTGGACGAATATGTTCGCCGCCGCCTGACCGAAACGACCCGGTAAGCGAGGCGCAGATGGATCTTCTTGAACAAGTTTCAGATGGGCTGGCCAAAGAGGTTCTGAAAGCCGTCGAGGCGACCGGAAATGAATATCTGGTGGACGAAGTCAAGAAGACCATCGGCGCGTCTTCGACCACGCTGGAAGAAGCGTTCATGACCGCTGTTCGTATTCGACGGGCCGAGGCGCGCGGGCGTGACATGCTGATACAGCTGTTGAAAAAACACGCCGAGGAAACGCAAAAGCCTTAAGTGTCGTCGGGCTTCACCCGCGCATCATTCCACAAGCACGGCTCCCACAACTCAATTTTGTTGCCTTCCGGGTCCATGATCCATGCGAAAGCGCCGTTTTCATGGCGTTCGGGGCCGGCGACAACCTGAATGTCAGCGTCTCTCAACTGCGTGAGCAGCCCGTCCAGATCATCGACGCGGTAATTGATCATGAAACTGGAGGTACTTGGCGCAAACCAATCGCTGTTGTGGTCGGTCGTGGTCCAAACCGTCAATCCACCGTCATTGGCCTTGTCGTCTTGCCAGTTCAAAACCGCGCCACCGAAATCTTCGAGCGTAATCCCGAGGTGGGTTTGATACCATTCGGCCAATGCGGACCCTTTCCCCGTGGATTTGATAAAAACCCCTCCAATGCCGGTAACCTTTGCCATAGCATGCTCCTTTGCGTGAACAGCATATGGCACAAGGCACAGGTTGGTCGAGTGTGCGCTATGAGACCAGAATGTCGGATGCTGAAAGAATGACAAATGGACGCGGTTTTGAAGGGTTTTATGCCGAGGTCGCCGAACAGTTCCAGTGACTCTAGCTTGGGTTCTTGAGGTTGCGTGCAATCCGGGGTGCGGCAAAGGCAGTGAAGCGGCGGATTTCGGGCCGTTGATAGGCAGACGGAGAAACGATCAACCAGACCGGTAGGTCCGATCCGGGTGGCGGATCGAAACAGCGGACAAGGTTGGCGTTTGCATCCCCAACCGTCACTGGAAATGGGCCGTTTCCCTGTCCGGTCTGGATCGCCATCATCATGTCGTTGGATGTCGTGCACCGCACAAGGTTGCGTCGCTTGCTTTGAAAATGGTTCAGAAGATGAACGCGGTGATCTTCCATGTCGTCGCTGAATTGCGCAGGCAGTGTATGGCTGGCGGCATAGGCGTGCGAGGCATAATAGGTCCACTGCGTTTGCCCGACTTTTCGAGCAATCAGCCTGTCGTCTGAAATCGCCGGTGTCATGCGCAAGGCAACATCCGCCTCGCCTTTCATCAGATCCAGATTTCGTTCCGAGAATACGAATTCAAAGCTGACACCGGGATTATTTTCAACAAATTCGGAGACCACGGCCCCGATATTGCCAAACATCTCGTCTTCAAAGGCGGTAATACGGATTGGTGCGCTGGCTCTGCCTTTCTCGGCCTCGGCTTCAGCCTCTAAGGTATGGGCGGCTTGTTCCAGAGCTTCGGCATAGGGCAACAAGGTGGTTGCAATGTCCGTCGGCTCTGCCCCTCGCGTGGTTCTGACGAACAGCGTCACGTCGAGGTCGTGTTCAAGAACGTCGATGCGTCGCGCCACGGTGGTTTGGTTGACCCCCAAATTCCGAGAGGCCGCAAGAGTGGACCCCTCGCGCATCACCGCGAGGAATACCCGCACATCTCCCCAATCCCTGAACCGGTTCTGCATTTTTGCATATCAGCACAGCGCCGCGACGGATACCAGAAGAACCATCGTGCGGCGTAAATTATTTCCGACAACATGATGGAGTTAAAAAGATGACCACCCTGTCCCTTTCGCCATTTTCGTTTCTCAACTGGACCTTTCAAAAAGACACAGAAAACGTCGACGACACCGACCAATTTGATGGCGTCGAGCGGCGCAAGATCATAGGCGACATGATCGCGGCAGGTGCCTGTGACAGTGAATACGGTGTCCAGATGCTGATGTCGGTCTTTCCAGAACAGTTTTGACCCATGGCATTACTGAAGAAACTCAAACTTGGTTGTCGAACGGCCACAAGATATCTGCGAAGCAAGCGCGTCGCGCCCGCACCGCATAAACGCGAAGGGCGTTTCGCAGAAGATTTTCCCGGCATGACCGCCCGGTCTGCACCGCATTCAATCGGCGGTTCGTTCGGTGATAGCTAAATCATCGACCCGAGATTGGATGGCGCTTCAAATCGCCGAACCTGACGCCCTACAACCGATAAATCTCGCCAAACTTTGCCTCAATATACGAAAGCAGCGGTTCGACGGACACCGTTTGGCCTGTTGCTTTCTCGATCACCTCTTTGGGTGCATAAAGCGCGCCGTGGCGTTGAACTTTTTCGCTGAGCCACGCGGTCGCATAGGTTGCGTTGCCTTGTGCTAGCTTAGAATCCAGCTTGGGCAAATCAGCACGCAAAGCCTGGTGCAGGCAGCCTGCATAGACATTCCCAAGGCTATATGTCGGGAAATAGCCAAACAGACCAACGGCCCAATGCACATCTTGCAGCACCCCATGTGAGGCGCGATCAACGTCATAGCCAAAATCCGCAGCAAACCGGGCATTCCAGGCCTCTTCCAGATCCGCAACGTCCAAATGGCCCGATATCAGGCGGCGCTCCAGATCGAACCGCAACATGACGTGCAGATTATACTGAACTTCATCCGCTTCGGTACGGATATAGCCCTTTTCCAGCCGATTGACGGTGCCATAAAAGGCGTCTGGATTGCTGGCTGGCGCATAACCGAACCGTTGCTCCATCTGGCCGAAAAGCCACCCTGTAAAGGCGCGCGAGCGGCCGAACTGGTTTTCGTAGATACGCGACTGACTTTCGTGCACCCCCATCGAGGCGCCGCGCCCAATTGGTGTCAGCAGGTAATCGCGATCGACGTTTTGCTCATAACAGGCGTGCCCGACTTCGTGGATGGTAGAGTAAAAGCAGTTAAACGGGTCTTCGGGATTGGTCCGTGTGGTGATCCGCACATCCAGACCGGAACCAGAGCTGAAGGGATGCAGGGCTTTGTCGATCCGGCCATTGTTCAGGTCATAACCAAATTTTTGTGCAAGTTTTCGGGCAAGCCGCATCTGCCTCTTTGCGGGATAGGTGCCAATTACCTTTTCGGGTTGGTGCGATGCCCCAAGTGCCGCATCGCGCAACCTGACCAGCCGTGGCCGCATCGCGTCAAACATCGCCTGAATTTCAGTGCCGGACGCGCCGGGTTCGTAATCGTCCAGCAGCGCATCATAGAGGTCACCACCCCCGGCAAGGGCGGCGGCTTCTTCGCGGCGCAGCGCCACGATTTCTTCCAGCACCGGTCTGAACGCCACGAAATCGTCCGCGGCGCGGGCGTCTGCCCATTTTCGTTGCGCAGCCGACGTCGCGCGGGCAATGGCGGTAGAAAGCTCCACGGGCACTTTCTGAGCACGTTCCTGTGCCCGGCGTATTTCACGGATCTGGGCGGCGGCGGCAACGTCAAGCGCATCCGTTTCAATGGCATCCAGCCAATCGGCCACTTTTGGATCGATCCGACGGGCATGAAGCACTTTTTCAATGGCCGCCATTTCCTCGGCCCTCTGTGGCCCTGCCCCATCTGGCATCACGGTTTCCTGATCCCAACCAAGGCGCCCTGCAACTTCAGTCAGCGCTTGGGTGTCACGTTGAAACACCATCAGGTTGTCGAATGCGGTCATATTATCAGCCTCAGGTTCGGATGGATTGTTCGGTGGGATAACCTGCCAAGAAGCGGGCGTTCAAGATCAGCACCCACACCAGAATAGCGCCGACTTGGTGGGTAATCGCCACATGCAATGGCGAGGCATGAAGGACAGTGACGATGCCTAGAACGGCTTGCCCCATGACCATCAGGGTTGCAAATGTGAACCCCGCACGCACCATCTGGTTGCCCGACCGGCGCGACACCCGCCAGACGACAATCGCGAACACAACCAGCAGATAGCCGGTCATCCGGTGCATGAATTGCACAAGGCCCGCATTCTCAAAAAAGTTGCGCCAGACCGGGGACAGGTCAAAGGCCTCGGGCGGGAAAATCTGTCCCGCCATCCACGGCCAGTCAACAAAGGACCGCCCCGCGTCGATGCCGGCAACCAACGCGCCCAAAAGGATTTGCAACAACGCCAGATGCATCAGGCCGGTGCCCATACCAAAAAGCTTTGCCTCACGGTTGCGGCGCGCGGCCATCAGGCTGGCCTCTTTTCGTCCCAGCAACAGGATATACCATGCGATCAGGCCCAGTATGACAAAGGCCAGACCAAGATGAACCGCAAGGCGATAGGACGCGACATCGACGCGCTCGCCCGACAGGCCGGAAGACACCATCCACCAGCCGATTGCCCCTTGCAAACCTCCAAGTGCGCCTAACAGAAGCAAGCGCCCCGTCCAGCCGTTGGGGATCTTGCGCGCGGCCAAAAAGCCGAAGAACCCGATGGCCCAGACCAGCCCGATGAACCGGCCAAGCTGACGATGACCCCATTCCCACCAATAGATCGATTTGAAGGCGGCAAGGTCCATCCCGCTGTTTTGCAGCTTAAATTCGGGGATTTGCTGATATTTCTCGAACTCCACCGCCCAATCGGCGTCGTTCATTGGCGGCATCGCCCCGGTGAACGGCGCCCATTCGGTGATCGACAGGCCTGAATCCGTCAAACGGGTCAGGCCGCCCACAACCACCATCGCGGCCACCAAAGCAAACAACAGCAAAAGCCAGACGCGGACAGCACCGCGGGCCGCACCGCCACCCGATCCGCGCTCAATCGCACCGGTTTTTGGACCGTCTTGCTGCACGCTGGATTTGTCGCCGACCTCTTCAAAGATGCTGCGGGGTTTGGACATTTGGCTCTCCCATAGGCTTTGGCGCGATATTCGTTCACTTGGCGCGGATTGCCAAGGGGGGAAGGCTGAAGAAAAGCCGTGAATTTCCGCCGGTTTCGGGGGCAAATCCGGTCCTTTTGGTTGCCCCTGCCAACCCGCCAATGATATAGAGTTCGGAACTAGATATAGTGTGAAACGCACCAAAACGGCGGACAACGTGACAGACACCCCAGAAGTACCTGAGAACGAAGGCGAAATGCCGCCTGAACGGCCCGTTTATGATGGCCCTCAAATCTCTATCGAAGAGGAGATGAAAGCCTCCTATCTCGATTATGCGATGAGCGTGATCGTCAGCCGGGCAATCCCCGACCTCAGGGATGGCTTGAAACCGGTTCACCGGCGCATCCTCTATGCCATGTATGGCACGGGCAACACACATGACAAACCGTATCGCAAGTCGGCGCGTCCGGTTGGCGACACGATGGGTAAATATCACCCGCATGGCGACAGCGCGATCTATGACGCGCTGGTGCGTATGGCGCAGCCGTTTTCCATGTCTCTGCCGCTTCTGGATGGTCAGGGTAACTTCGGGTCGATGGACGGCGATAACGCTGCCGCCATGCGATACACCGAAGTGCGGATGGACAAGCCCGCAGCGTCCCTGCTGGCAGATATTGAAAAAGACACCGTCAATTTCCAGGACAATTATGACGGCAAAGACCTTGAACCGACCGTCCTGCCCGCCCGTTTTCCCAACATGCTGGTCAACGGCGCTGGCGGCATCGCGGTGGGGATGGCGACGAACATTCCGCCGCATAATCTGGGCGAAGTTGTGGATGCCACACTTGCGTTGATTGAAAACCCTGACCTCAGTTCGGAAGACCTGATGGAATACGTCCCCGGTCCCGATTTTCCCACCGGGGGGATCATGTTGGGCCGGTCTGGCGCGCGCAAAGCCTATCTTGAAGGACGTGGCAGCGTCATCATGCGCGCCAAAACGCGGATCGAGGAAATTCGTAAAGACCGCTATGCTATCGTGCTGGACGAGATCCCCTACCAGGTGAACAAGGCCACGATGATCGAAAAGATCGCGGATCTTGTGCGCGAAAAGAAGATCGAGGGTATTTCGGCTGTGCAGGATGAAAGCGACCGGATCGGTGTCCGTGTCGTCGTCGAACTGAAACGTGATGCCACCGCCGAGGTCGTTCTGAACCAGTTGTTCCGCTATACCCCGATGCAAACCTCGTTCGGGTGCAACATGCTGGCCCTGAACGGTGGGCGGCCCGAGCAACTGACGTTGCGCGATTTTCTGAAGTATTTCATCACCTTCCGCGAAGAGGTTGTCACTCGCCGAACCGCCTATGAACTGCGCAAAGCCCGTGAACGCAGCCATGTTTTGTGTGGTCTGGCCGTCGCCGTGACAAATGTCGACGAAGTGGTCGCCACCATCCGCGGATCAGCCGATCCGGCGGATGCGCGCGCCAAGTTGATGGAACGTCGTTGGCCCGCCCATGACATCGCTGAATACATCAAATTGATCGACGATCCGACCCATAAGATGAACGAGGATGGCACCTATAACCTGTCTGAAACGCAGGCCCGCGCGATCCTAGAACTCCGCCTGCAACGCCTGACGGCCATGGGTGTGAAGGAAGTCACTGACGAACTTCAAGAACTTGCCGCAAAGATCAGAGATTACTTGGATATTCTTCGTTCACGCGAACGGATTATGTCGATTATTTCGGACGAACTGCGTGAAGTAAGAGAGGCATTCGCCGTGCCGCGTCGCACCGAGATCGTCGACTGGTCCGGCGACATGGACGATGAAGACCTGATCGAGCGTGAGGACATGGTTGTCACGATCACCGCCTCCGGCTGGGCCAAGCGTACGCCGCTTGCCGATTTCCGGGCACAAAAGCGTGGCGGCAAAGGTCTCTCCGGCATGCAAACCAAGGACGAAGACGCGATTACCACGCTGTTTGTGGCCAATACGCACACCCAGCTTTTGTTCTTCACCGATGACGGAATGGCCTACAAGTTGAAGACTTGGCTGCTGCCGCAAGGCGGACGCACGGCCAAGGGCAAACCGCTGGTTAACATTCTGCCAATCCCGACCGGTGTTTCGATCGCGGCCATTTTGCCGGTTGATCGGGACGAAAAAGACTGGGACGATCTTCAGATCATCTTTGCGACGTCCAAAGGCTCTGTGCGCCGCAACCGCTTGTCCGATTTCACCAATGTTATGCGCAACGGTAAAATTGCGATGAAGTTCGAGGGTGATGACGAGGGTACTCGCCTGATCAATGCGCGCATCTGCGACGAGAATGATGATGTGATGCTGGTCACCAAATCCGGCCGCGCCATCCGCTTCCCCGTCACCGACGCCCGTGTGTTCAACTCGCGCGCATCCACCGGTGTGCGGGGGATCAAACTGGTCAATGCCGGGGACGAGGTTGTATCGGCTTCGGTTATCCGCCATTTCGAAGCCACCCCGGACGAACGCACCGCCTTTATTAAACGGTTCCGTTCTGAACTGGGCAATGATGCGTCGGACGATGAGAGCGGTGAGGAAATTTCTGGCGATCTGCCCGAAGACCGCTATCAAGAAATGCTCGAGGCCAACGATCTGCTTGTCACGATCAACAAGCCAGGGATCGGCAATCTGACATCCAGCCATGACTATCGTGTCAGTGGGCGCGGCGGTCAGGGTGTTGGTGCCATGAAGGGCGGCGACATCGTGGCTTGCTTCCCGGTTGAACTGGAAGATCAGATCATGCTTGCCACATCAAAAGGCCAATCGATCCGCTGCCCGGTTGAGGGGATCAGCTTCCGGTCACGCAGCGCTGGCGGCGTAAAGGTGTTCAACACCGGCAAGGGCGAAGAAGTCGTCTCGGTCGCACGGATCGTGGAAAGTTCGGAAGATGAGGATAACGGCGAGGTAAGCGAATGAGCCAACCGCTGACCCTTTTTCTGTTTGGTGGCGCCATAATAGGTGCGATGTTTTTGCTGACCAGATACCAGCAGAATGCTTATCGAAATTATTTGGAAAAGCATGTCGCGAAGACGGATGAGATTCACAAGGGGCAGCAAGAGCTGATAGAACTTTCGATCCGACAGACAAATGCCCAAGAGCGAATTGCCGCTGCTCTCGAAAGTAAGAATGCCAAATAGGCTCGCCCTCGTTGCCTTTCTGACCGATGACTACGACCGCGCCATTACGTGGTTTCGCGATGTCCTGCGCTTTGTTCTGCTCGAAGACACAGACATGGACAGTGACAAGCGTTGGGTGCGCATGGCTCCCCATAAAGACGCTGAAACGGCCATTCTGATCGCGCGCGCGGTAGGTGCTCAGGCGCAAGCTATCGGCAATCAGGCCGGTGGTCGTGTCGGTCATTTCTTGGTCACCGATAACTTCGCCGACATGCACGCGCATATGCTTTCCCACGGCGTTCATTTCCGCGAAGCACCCCGTCACGAAGCCTATGGAGTGGTCGCGGTTTTCGAGGATTTGCACGGCAATCCGTGGGATCTGATTGAACACAAAAACCCGACCTGACGCCCCTTCCCTTTTCGCGCCCGATACCCTATCTGCGGCCCATGACTGACAAGACTTTACATATCGTTGGCGGCGGCATGGCCGGTTCAGAAGCCGCATGGCAAGCGGCGCATATGGGCGTTGACGTTGTGCTGCATGAAATGCGCCCTGCCGTTGAAACATTCGCCCACCAATCCGGCGATTTTGCAGAAATGGTGTGCTCAAACTCGTTTCGTTCGGATGATGACGAGCAAAACGCGGTGGGCCTTCTGCATTGGGAAATGCGACAGGCCGGCGGCTTGATCATGTCGAGTGCGGATAAACACCGTTTGCCCGCCGGTGGCGCATTGGCTGTGGACCGCGAGGCCTTCGCCCAACACGTCACCGCAAGACTGCGCGCTCTGCCGAATATCAGTGTCGAATATGGCGAAGTCACCGAGCTGCCAACGGACGGCACCTGGGTCTTTGCCACCGGGCCCCTGACCTCACCCGCCCTTGGTGAAGCGATTGCGCGTGAGACCGGCACCGATCGCCTCGCATTCTTTGACGCCATCGCCCCCATCGTTTACGCCGACAGCATCGACATGGATGTGGTCTGGGCGCAGTCACGCTATGACAAAGGCGAGACCGAGGAAGAGCAAAAGGCTTATCTCAATTGCCCCATGACCAAAGTTCAGTACGAAGCGTTCATCGACGCGCTACTGGCTGCCGACAAGACCGAGTTCCACGACGGTGAAACGGCCACTTATTTCGATGGATGCCTTCCGATCGAGGTCATGGCGGAACGCGGCCGTGAAACGCTGCGCTTTGGTCCAATGAAACCCGTTGGTCTGACGAACGCGCATAAGCCTGAAGATAAACCTTATGCCGTAGTCCAATTGCGTCGCGACAATGCACTGGGCACGCTGTTCAACATTGTCGGCTTCCAAACCAAGATGAGATACGGCGCACAAGCCGATGTTTTCAAATCAATTCCCGGATTAGAGAATGCCTCATTTGCCCGGCTGGGCGGTATCCATCGCAACACATTCATGAATTCTCCGACGCTTCTGGACGACCAAATGCGCCTGAAATCGCGCCCCAACCTGCGGTTTGCAGGTCAGGTCACTGGCGTTGAAGGATATGTGGAGAGTGCAGCGATGGGGTTGCTGGCCGGTCGTCTCGCTGCGGCAGAAATCCTTGGCCGCGACGTACCAACAGCGCCTCAAAACACCGCCATGGGGGCTCTGATCCACCACATCACCGGCGGCGCCGAGGCGAAAACCTTCCAGCCAATGAATGTGAATTTCGGCCTGTTCCAACCCGTAGATGGGCTGAAAGCAGGGCGTCGCGGGCGTAAGGATCGCTACAAGGCCTATACCGATCGCGCTAAACTCGAATGGACCGGTTGGCTTGCGAATTTTGCATAATGGTCAGCGCGCAAATGTCTAAGTTTATTACACGATTTGCGCCCAGCCCAACCGGCCCTTTGCATCTGGGCCATGCCTATTCGGCAATGTTGGCCTATGATATGGCGAAAGCAGCCGATGGTCAGTTTCACCTTCGTATTGAAGACACGGACATTGACCGCTGCCGCCCCGAATGGGAGGCGTTGATCTATGAGGATATGCACTGGCTGGGCCTGACATGGGAACCCAGGGTGCTCCGCCAGTCTGAACATCTGTCCGCCTATCAGAACCATTTGATGTCGCTCGCGGATCGTGGACTGGTCTATCCCTGTTCCTGCTCGCGCAGCGACATTCGCGCCGCCCTTTCTGCGCCGCAAGAAGGCGTGACGCCGCCCGATGTGTATCCCGGAACCTGTCGCCATCGCCCAATGTCAGACCGAAAACCGGGCGATGCGCTGCGCTTGGATTTGACGAAAGCTCTAGACCAGGTCGGTCTTCTCACTTTTGCGGAAACGGGGGCAGCGCATCGTGGCACCCACGAAGTTGATCCAAAATTTTTGACCCGCGAAATCGGAGACGCCGTTCTGGGCCGTAAGGAGATCGAAACGGTTTCCTACGTGTTGGCCGCTGTCATCGACGACGCCGCTCAAAGCATGACCCATATCATCCGGGGCGAGGATCTTTATCAGATCACATACCTGCAGGTGCTGTTACAAGCGTTGCTCAACCTCCCAACGCCAGTCTACCACCATCACCGGCTGATCCGGGATGACGATGGCAAGCGACTGGCCAAACGCGACGATGCCCGCGCCATCTCAACCTACCGCGCCGAAGGCAAATCGCCTGAAGATATCCGAAAGTTGGTTGGGCTTTGACCGAGCGGGCTTCTTCTGGCCAGAAATATCCTGCGGGGGTCCGGGGGTGCAAAACCCCCGGCGGTCCATTAGATCATGGGCGCCATCAATTCGGCTTCATACCCGTCCCGCACCGCCGTGTAAAAACAACTGCGCCGATTGGTATGACAAGCCGGACCGGTTTGCCTGACCTGAACCAACACGCAATCGCGGTCACAATCGAAGCGAAACTCAACAAGCGCCTGCACATGGCCCGAGCTTTCGCCCTTCACCCAAAAGCTCTGACGTGAGCGGGACCAATAGGTAACCCGGCCGCTGTCCAGCGTGCGCTGCACAGCCTCGGCATTCATCCAGGCCATCATCAGCACCTCGCCGGTCTCTGCATCCTGCGCAATCGCCGGGATTAGACCCTTGTCATCGTATTTCAAAGCCGAAACGTCGAATTTCATGGCCCATCCTTTCCAATTGCTTGTGCGCATCCTATGTAGTCCGGGAAACTCCGATGCGAAAGGTGGGATGCATGAGCGACAGCGACCTGATCAAGCTCTACTCAAAACAGATACTCGCCCTTGCCGCTGCTATCCCCCATCTTGGCAAGCTGGACCAGCCTGATGGCGAAGCCAAAGCCCGGTCCCCCCTATGTGGATCAACAGTGTCGGTCGGTGTGACCCTTGATGACGGAGCGATCGCGGATTTTGCTCAGAATGTGAAAGCGTGCGCACTTGGCCAGGCGTCGGCCGCGATTCTTGGAAATACTGTTACTGGGCTCGATCGTGAAACACTGCAACGCGGCCGCGATCAGTTGCATCAGATGCTGGCAGACCATGGCCCAGTCCCGTCGGCACCTTTCGAGGGGTATGAGGTGATCCAACCCGCTCGCGAGTTCAAGAACCGGCACGCGTCGATCCTGTTGCCATTCGACGCCACCCTTGCCGCGATCGACGCCGCGCAAGACGCCTGATCACAAAAAAACCGCCGCGCTCCTGGCAGGGAGGCGGCGGCAAGTTGCGGCTCGGGATAATCGGGTCCGGTGAAGGAATGAGGCAAAACACCGGAACGTGGACAGGCGACGGGCAGTGAACCGTCTGGACGCATCGAAGTTGGGACATGATGCAGTGTCCGGACCCTGAGCAGGCAGAAACTGGATTAGGGGTCAGATCACCCCGGGCAGATGAAGCGCGCCAAACAGCACAACCAACAGAGACATTCCCCCGATTGCGTCTTGCCATAGGGTGGCGGACGAACGGGTCAATACGGCTTTCACGTCTTTCAACATGGTCACTCTCCTGCTCTCTGTCTTGGTGGCGCCTTTATGGTCGCTTTCACCTTTGTTGCTATTTTGTTCGCATAAATCAGAACGCATTGTAAAGAACTTTTTAAGAACATTTGTGAACTTTTGCGAACGAAATGGCTAACCCACTGAAATCAAACGGATCGCTTCGTCTTGCCGCATTAACCATAAAAGAACGCGTGCCGCGTTTCCGCGTGCCGTGGTCAGGTCCGGGTCTTGTTGCAGCAGCAAGCGGGCGTCCTTCTGGGCCACAGCCATCAGACCGGCTTGATGTTCCAGATCTCCGACCCAGAACCGCGGCAGACCGGATTGCGCCGTGCCCAGAACATCCCCGGCGCCGCGCATTTCCAGATCGGCTTCGGAAATCACGAACCCATCTTCGGTGTCCCGCATCACCGCAAGACGCTTTTCGCCGCCTTCGGTCAGGGGCGATTGATACATCAACAGACAGGTCGACGCCGCCTGCCCGCGGCCCACACGACCGCGCAGCTGATGCAACTGCGCCAGACCGAAATGCTCGGCCCGTTCGATCACCATGATCGAGGCATTGGGCACATCAACGCCCACCTCAATCACCGTCGTCGCGACCAGCAATTTGATCTTGCCTGCAACGAAATCGGCCATCGCTGCGTCTTTTTCAGAGGGCGGCATCTGTCCATGCACCATGCCGACGACGGCTTCGCCCAAGGACGCGCGCAGATGTTTGAACCGTTCCTCGGCAGCGGTCAGGTCCATGACCTCGCTTTCATCGACCAGCGGACAGACCCAATAGGCCTGCGCACCATCGGCAATCGCTTTGCGCAACCGCTCCACCACTTCCTCGATCCGGCCCGCCGACACCAGCACGGTTTTGATCGGTTTGCGTCCCGGCGGTTTCTGGTCCAGCACAGACACATCCATATCGCCATATTGCGCAAGCGCCAGACTGCGCGGGATCGGTGTCGCCGTCATCACCAACACATCCGCCGCTTGTCCTTTGGCCCCCAGCTCCATCCGTTGCGATACGCCAAACCGGTGTTGCTCATCCACAATCGCCAGACGAAGGTCATGAAATTCCACGTCTTTCTGAAACACGGCATGGGTGCCAACAAGAATGTGGATGTTGCCCTTGGCCAGCGCGTCCAGTTTGGCGCGGCGCTCGGACCCTTTGTCGCGTCCGGTCAGAATCTCAACCACGACGCCGGCGGCTTCGGCCAAGGGGCGCAAGCCTTCAAGGTGCTGCCGGGCCAGTATTTCTGTGGGGGCCATCATCACACCCTGCCCGCCCGCTTCGACCGCAATCAACAGCGACAGCAGCGCGACCAGCGTTTTTCCGGACCCCACATCCCCCTGCAAGAGCCGGTTCATCCGTTTGCCCGACGCAAGATCGGCGGCGATCTCTTCAACCGCACGGGTCTGCGCATTGGTGGGCTTATACGGCAATGCCGCCAACACTTTGGACTGCAAATCACCATTGCCGACGCTGACCCGGCCTTTGCCACGTCGCACTTTGGCGCGGGCCAAGGCAAGTGTCAGTTGGTGGGCGAAAAATTCGTCATAGGCCAGCCGCCTGCGTGCGGGCGATTGCGGCGACAGATCATCTGCACCTTCCGGCGCGTGCGCTGCCATCAGCGCCTTGTTCCAGTCTGGCCAGTGTTCGCGCGACTTAAGCTCTGGATCGATCCATTCTTTCAAGATCGGCAGCCGGGTCAGAACTTCGCCAACGCCTTTGGTAATTAACTTCCCTGTAATGCCGGCGGTCAGGCGATAAACGGGCTCATAATCCGGTATACCTGCCGCTTCACTGGGCGAAACGATGTAATCAGGATGCACGATCTGCAATTTCCCGTCGAAACTTTCCACCTTACCCGAAATGACGCGTTTACTGCCTTCTGGTAGTTTCTTGCTAAGCCACGGGCCGTTTGCGTGAAAAAAAACAAGCTCGAACGCCGTGAGCGTGTCGCGAACTTCGATCCGGTATGGTGCGGTTTTGGTACGGCCCGGTCGATGCTGCACGACGTCAACTTCGACCGTCGCCATGTCGCCCGGCAGAACTTCGGTGATCGAGGCGCGAAACTTGCGGTCAATGCCTGCGTGCGGCAACCAGAAAAGCAGATCTCGCGGCAGTTCTATTCCCAATGTTCCCAAGGCCTTGGCAGTCTTCTCTCCGACGCCGCCCAGCGTTTCAAGCTCGGCGAATAAGGGAAACAGAATTTCGGGCCGGGTTGCCATGGTTCATGCGTCCCCAATCAATTCAAGCCAGCCATCTTCGTCGATGGTCTCGATCCCCAGATCAGAGGCCTTCTTGGCCTTGGACCCCGCGCCTGGCCCGGCCACCAGCAAATCCGTCTTGCTGGACACCGACCCCGAGACCTTGGCCCCCAAGGCCTCGGCGCGGGCTTTGGCCTCGGCGCGGGTCATCTTTTCGAGCGACCCGGTGAACACAACGACTTTTCCTGCAACCGGGCTGCCGTCGGTTTTAGGGGCAGCAACCGCCTGCACGTCCAGTTCCGCCACCAGCCGGTCGATCGAGGCGCGTTCGGCGTCTTGCGAAAACGCGGCCACCAGAGATCCGGCCATAACCGACCCGACACCGTCAATCGACACAAGTTCGTCCCATTCGGGCGTGTCTGGCTGGCCTGCGGTGACTGCTTCTTCAAAGACCGGCCAATCGCCATAGTGGCGGGCCAGCAGGTTGGCAGCACTTTCACCAACATGACGGATGCCAAGTGCAAAAATTAATTTGTTCAAGGGGATTACACGACGTTCTTCAATCGCAGAAAACAGATTCTCCGCGCTTTTCTCGCCCCAACCATCCCGGTTTTTCAGACGCGCAAGACTGTTTTTGTCCCGAGCGGCGAGTGTGAAAATATCGGCAGGTTCGCGGATCGGCAGACCCTCGTCGTGATAGAACATCTCGACCTGCTTGGACCCCAAACCTTCGATGTCAAATGCGCCGCGGCTGACGAAATGTTTTAGTTTCTCAACGGCTTGTGCGGGGCAAATGATGCCGCCAGAGCAGCGCCGCACCGCATCGCCTTCCTCGCGGAGTGCATCTGACCCACATTCCGGGCAGGTTTGCGGGAAATCATATGGCTCGGTTCCAGCCTCGCGTTTTGTCAGATCCACGTCTGAAATCTTGGGGATCACATCGCCGGCGCGATAGACCTCGACCCAATCGCCGACGCGGATGTCCTTGCCACCCCGGATCACCTCGCCCTTGTTGTCCCGTCCAGCGATGTAATCCTCGTTGTGCAGAGTTGCGTTGGACACCACCACGCCGCCCACCGTCACCGGAATAAGCCGTGCGACTGGGCTCAGCGCGCCCGTACGACCCACCTGAATGTCAATCGCTTCAAGCCGGGTCCAGGCGCGTTCTGCAGGAAATTTATGTGCGATTGCCCAGCGGGGTGTGGTGGATCGAAAACCCAATCGCCCCTGCAACGACAGGTCATCCACCTTGTAAACCACGCCGTCAATGTCATAGCCCAGCGTGGCGCGTTGCGTTTCAATCGCGTGGTAATGTGCGATCATCGCCGTCAGATCGGTGAACCGCTGGGTCAGCGGATTTGTCTGAAATCCAAGCGCGCCAAGACGGTCCACAGCGCCCATCTGGGTTGTGGCCAGAGGCTCGGACAACGCCCCCCACGCATAGGCGAAGAACCTCAGCGGGCGGTCGGCGGTGATCTTTGCATCCAACTGGCGCAGAGACCCCGCTGCCGCGTTGCGCGGGTTGGCGAAGGTTTTGCCGCCACGTTCGGCCTGTCGCTCGTTCAGCGCTGCGAAATCCTCGTGCGACATATAGACCTCGCCGCGCACGTCAAGCACATCGGGTGCGCCTTCAAGCCTGTCGGGGATGTCGGCAATGGTTCGGGCATTTTCCGTTACGTTTTCGCCCACCGCGCCATCGCCACGGGTTGCAGCGTGGACCAATTGGCCCCGTTCATACCGGATCGACAGGGAAAGCCCGTCGATTTTCGGCTCGGCAGTAAAAGCCAGCTCCTCACCTGCCCCAATGCCCAGAAAAGACCGAATGCGCCCATCGAACTCGGTCACATCTTCATCTGAAAAAGCGTTGCCCAAGGACAGCATCCGTACGTCGTGGGTGATTTTGCCGAAGCCATCGGACACGGGCGCACCAACCTGATCGGTCGCGCTGTCGCTGCGTTTTAGGTGCGGAAAGCGGGCTTCTATTGCGGTATTGCGCCGTTTGGCTGCGTCATAGGCGGCATCAGTGATGACCGGCGCGTCATCCGTATGATAGGCCTGATTTGCTGCCGCCAGAACCTCTGACAGCCGCGCAAGCTCAGCGCGGGCCGTATCCTCGGTCAGCTGTTCCACGTCAATTTCGGCTGTCGCGCGCATGGTTCCCCCAGACCTGTTTCCATTTTGATAGGCCGCGCCTCGCCGCCCGTCCAGCCCGTTGGCCCCCAAAAACTTCCCGGATGAGTTGCAAGCCCTTGAATTCGGCAGGATTAGCAACGCTTTCAGATCGCAGCCTATTGCCGATTACCAAACGAATCCCTAAGTTTCGCTGGGTAACACCGGGGAACGGCTTTTCATGACCGAACACGACGACCACACAAGGCGCAAACGGCGCCCATTTGCTGGGCTGCGCAACAACTTCCTTGCGGGACTTGTTGTGGTTGTGCCGATCGCCGTGACCATGTGGATGATCTGGACCTTTGTGGGCTGGATCGACAGTTGGGTTTTGCCCTTTGTGCCTGCCCGGTATCACCCCGACAGCCTGATCGACACGTTTTTTGGTGACAGCCAATGGTTCAAAATGCTGTTTGGCGAAGATGTGCGCGTCAATGTGCGTGGTCTGGGCGTCGTCGTTTTCCTTATGTTCACCGTGTTTGTCGGCTGGATTGCCAAAGGGCTGATCGGGCGGTCGTTTCTGGCATGGGGCGAAAGCCTAGTTGACCGGATGCCGGTTGTGCGGTCGCTTTACAACGGGATCAAGCAGATTGCTGAAACCATCTTCAGCCAATCGACCGAGACAAAGTTCGACAAGGCGTGTCTGGTCGAATACCCACGCAAAGGGATATGGGCGATTGCCTTCATCTCGACCAAGGCGAAGGGTGAAATCGACAAGCGCATTCCGGTGGACGAAGACATCATCTCGGTCTTTCTGCCGACCACACCGAACCCGACATCCGGTTTCCTGTTGTTCGTGCCGCGGCATTCGGTGATCGCGCTTGATATGTCGGTCGAGGATGCCGCCAAGCTGGTTATCTCGGCTGGTCTCGTCTATCCGAACTCGAAGAACCCTGCGCAACCTCCTGATTTAATATCTGAAATCAAGATAGAATGAACCTTCTGGTCACACCAGCGATCACCGGGTTTGCAACCGGGTTTTCGCTTATCCTTGCCATCGGCGCACAGAACGCTTTTGTGTTGCGACAGGGATTATTGCGCCAACATGTGTTCTGGCTGTGCCTGTTTTGTGCAACCTCTGACGCCCTTCTGATCGCCGCTGGTGTGCTTGGCTTCGGCGCGCTGGTCGAGGCGTGGCCCCGGCTGCCGCTGATTATGGCGCTGGCGGGGGCTGGTTTCCTGCTTGTCTATGGCGCAATGCGGTTCTTGGCAGCCCTGAAAGGCGATTACGCGATGGAGATTGCGGGCAAATCCCGGTCTTTGGGCGCAGTGATTGCCATCGCCGCTGCATTCACATGGGCCAATCCGCATGTCTATCTGGATACGCTGGGCCTGATTGGCGCAATCTCAACTTCTTTTGGAGATTGGGCACAGCGCATTGCCTTTGGCACAGGGGCTGTGACATCCAGCTTTGTTTTTTTCTTCTCACTTGGATATGGCGCGCGCCTGCTGGCGCCGATCATGCAAAAACCAGGTGCGTGGCGGGTGCTGGATGTGGTGATCGGGCTGACCATGTGGGCCATCGCGGCGGGTCTGATCAAAGGCGTGGTGTCAGGCTCAATCGGTTAGCCGAACATCTGTTCCAGATCGACCGAGCCACGCGTGTTTAGGTCATCACGATGAGCACTCAGAAACGCATCTGTCGCCGCACGACCGGCTGCTTTCAGACGCTGCAATGTCACAACAGAAGGCACCAATTTGGTGGCCGTGCTCAAATCCCGCATCAGCGCGTCATCTGCGATCATATGGACCAGCACGTCGCGCATCTGCCCCGATGACAATTGGCCTGACGAAATCAGCCGTTTGACGAAGTTGATCGCCCGAAGTTCGCGCAGCAGCGACGAATTAAAGCTGATTTCATTGATCCGGTTCTGAATGTCGGGCCCGGATTTCGGGACGTCTGGGCGAAACAGCGGGTTGATATTCACCACGACAACATCGGCCGGCAGTGCCGGATCGAAAAGCGGGAACAGCGCAGGATTGCCGGAATAACCCCCATCCCAAAATGCCTCTACTGTGCCTGTCTTGGGGTCTGTCATCTCGATCGCCTGAAACACCGTCGGAAGACAGGCCGACGCAAGGATCGCATCCGTATTGATCTCGTCCCCGTCAAAGACGCGGATTTTGCCAGTGCGAACGTTGGTCGCCGAGACAAACAGGCGGGGGCCAGTATCTGCGCAAACCTGATCGAAGTCGAAGGTTTCAACGACAGATTGCAGGGGGTTGGCATAAAACGGACCATAGGCATAAGGGCCGACGGCGCGGCTGGTCATGTCAGCCCAAGCAAACATCGGCGACGCCTGAAATGCCTGATTGATCAACTCGTTATGCGGCGCAAACTGCGCAAACCATGAGGTCAGGCGCAGATCATGCACCCCAGCAACACTATGCCACAGCGCGTCCAGACTGGCGCGCGCGCCATCACGGTCCTGCCCTTTGCCATCTGCCACCAGACCGGCCTTAAGGGCCGCGCCGTTAAGTGCGCCCGCGGATGTGCCGGAAATCCCGGCAATCTCGATCCCCTCGTCTTCAAGCAGACGATCCAGCACGCCCCAGGTAAAGGCACCATGTGCCCCGCCGCCCTGAAGGGCCAGGTTGATACGCTTAGGCTTTTCCATTCCGGGTTACAGCGCCGTCCAACCGCCATCGACCGAGATCGTGGTGCCGGTGATCTGGGCTGCTGCATCCGAACACAAGAAGGCCGCGGTGCCGCCCATCTGCTCGACAGTCGCGAACTCTTTAGACGGTTGCCGGGCCAGCATCACGTCGCGCACCACCTCGTCCCGGCCCATCCCATGCGTCTTCATTTGATCGGGGATTTGGGATTCGACCAGCGGCGTCAGAACATAACCGGGACAAATCGCGTTGCAGGTGATCTGTTCTTCGGCGGTTTCAAGCCCGATGGTCTTGGTCAGGCCAACAATCCCGTGCTTGGCTGCGATGTATGCGGCCTTGTAAGGCGACGCGGTCAGGCCATGCGCCGAAGCGATATTAATCACGCGTCCCCATCCGGCCCTGCGCATCATGGGAAGTGCCGCGGCGATGGTGTGAAAGGCGGAATTCAGGTTAATCGCGATGATGGCATCCCATTTCTCGGTCGGGAAATCCTCGATCGGGGCGACGTGCTGGATGCCCGCGTTGTTCACAAGGATGTCGCATCGACCGGCCTTTTCAATCAGGGCGCGGCATTGATCGGCTTTCGACATATCCGCCTGAATATAACGTGCGGTCACCCCGAACTCTTTGGCGATACCTGCGGCCAACGCGTGATCGTCCGCTGTATCGGTGAACGAATTTAACACCACATCCGCGCCTGCCCGCGCAAGTTCGCGCGCGATCCCAAGGCCAATACCCGAGTTTGATCCGGTGATGACGGCCGTTTTTCCGTCCAGCGATGTCGTGATGGCCATTATGGGTCTCTCCTCAGAAAACAGATGTTGCGATGCAGCATAGCCCATTGCCATCCACACGCCAGCGGTTTCAAAACCTTTGGGTTTGGCAGAGTTCAGGTTGGTTTTGTGACAGCCGGTTGCCCCCGATTCTCTCCTCAACACCAAGAGAGGCGCAAGTTGCCTTTCGACCATAAAAAAAACGCCCGCACGAAGCGGGCGTTAAGTTATTGAGGCAGGTTTCATACAGGCAAGAAACCTATCGAGCAGTGCCCTCTTTATAAGCGGTCAAGCGCCGTGTTCCAAGCTAAAAGTTTGAAAAGACTATTTTACGTGTCTAAGGTTTCCTTAAATCAAAACAGGGACGTGAGGGAATATTGCGCTGATGAGAGCATCTGTCATCCACAAGTTACGCACACTGGCCGGGGCGGTTTCGCTTTCGCTTATGACCACGCAGGTCGGCTTGGCCGAACCCAAACATGGCATAGCTATGTATGGCGACCCTGTCCTACCACCGGATTTTGTGTCCTTACCCCATGTGAACGCAGACGCGCCCAAGGGTGGCAAGATCGTGTTTGCCGAAGCGGGAAGTTACGATTCGCTGCATCCGGTGATCCGCAAGGGCAGCGCGCCTTGGCAGCTCAGGTTCATGTTGTTCGAAAGCCTGATGGGGCGCAGTTATGACGAACCATTTACGCTGTATGGCCTGCTGGCCGAATCGGTCGACACAGATGATGCGCGCACTTGGGTCGAATACACACTGCGTGAAGGCACACAATTCTCGGATGGTAGCCCGCTGACCATCGAAGATGTGATGTGGTCTTACGAAATGCTCGGCACTCTTGGGCATCCCCGTTATCAGGGCGCCTGGGGCAAGGTCGAAACGATGGAGCAGACCGGTCCGCGATCGGTCAAATTCACCTTCAACACCGAAGACCGCGAGTTGCCTTTGATTTTGGGCATGCGGCCTATCTTGAAGAAAGCGCAGTGGGAGGGAAAAGATTTCGAAGCTTCCGGCATTGATGTGATCCCCATCGGGTCGTCGCCCTATGTGATCGGTGATTTTGAACCCGGTCGATATCTGACCCTGAACCGCAACCCGGATTATTGGGGCAAGGATGTGCCCTTCATGCGGGGCCAGGCCAATCTGGATGAGATCAGGTTTGATTACTATGGCGACGGCGATGTGACCTTCGAGGCGTTCAAAGCCGGCGAGGCAACAACCCACCGCGAGACCAATCTGCAGAAATGGTCGACCCAGTTCGATTTCCCTGCGGTTCAGTCCGGCGATATCGTGCTGTCAGACATCCCCCACCAGCGCCCGACCGGGATCATGGGCTATGTGATGAACACCCGCCGCGGTGCTTTCAGCGACATTCGCGTCCGCGATGCCATGATCCACGCCTTCAATTTCGAGTTCATCAACCAAAGCATCAATGCGGGCGAAAAAAAGCGCATTCTGTCTTACTTCCACAACTCGGTGCTTGGCATGGAGCCGGGCAAACCGGCTGAAGGTTTGGTGCGTGAGATGCTGATGGAATACAGCGATCTGCCCGACGGTGCGCTGGATGGCTACGCCCTGCCCGTCTCGGATGGCTCGGCGCGCAACCGACAGGGCCTTCGCGCTGCAATGGAGTTGATGGAGGCCGCCGGTTGGACGGTTCAGGATGGCGTCATGAAAAACGAGGCCGGCGATCCGTTTACCTTCGAAATCCTGTTAAACACCGGGTCATCTGAAAATCGGCAGGAAATCGACATGTTCGCCGCTGCGCTCGAGCGTATGGGCATCACGCCTACCATCACGTCGGTTGACAGTGCCCAGTACAAAGAACGCACCAACGCGTTTGATTTCGATATGGCCTATTACTGGCGCGGTCTGTCGCTCAGCCCCGGCAACGAGCAAAAGCTCTATTGGGGGGCCGAAAGTGCCGACAAGGAAGGCACGCGCAACTGGATGGGCGTCAAAAGCGCTGCCATTGATGGCTTGATCGACAAGATGCTGAATGCCAAGGGGCAAGACGAATTCCGCGCCGCCACCAAGGCACTGGATCGCGTGTTGACCGCCGGGCGTTATGTCATCCCGCTGGGCTATACGGACCTGTCGCATGTCGCGCATGTGAAAGAGCTGAAATACCCAGAACGCGTGCCGATGTATGGCGACTACCTTGGCTTCCAGCCCGAGATCTGGTGGTACGAGGAATAGCCTTGCCCCTGCGCTGACCGACCGTTACTTCGCTGTTACATTGCGGGGTTAGGCCTCGCGGGACACAGATTCGAGGATCAGCGCATGGGACTTTTTGAACGCTATCTCTCCCTTTGGGTGGCGCTTTGCATTTTGGCGGGCGTGGTGTTGGGCAACCTCGCGCCCGACCTGTTTGCGTTGATCGCAGGGATCGAGATCGCAAAGGTCAATCTTGTGGTCGCGGTGCTGATCTGGATCATGATCTATCCGATGATGGTGCAGGTCGATTTCGCGTCGATCAAGGATATCGGCAAGCGACCCAAAGGGCTTGTGCTCACGCTGGTGATCAACTGGCTGATCAAGCCCTTCACCATGGCGGCCCTTGGCTGGCTATTCTTTCGCGTCCTGTTTGCAGATTTTGTCGACCCGGAAACCGCCAGCGAATATATCGCGGGCATGATCTTGTTGGGGGTCGCTCCCTGCACCGCGATGGTGTTTGTCTGGAGCCAACTGACCAAGGGCGACGCTGCCTATACGCTGGTGCAGGTCAGCGTGAACGACGTGATCATGATTTTCGCCTTTGCCCCGATTGCCGCGTTTCTGCTGGGGATCAGCGATGTCACAGTGCCGTGGCAAACGCTGCTTTGGTCCGTCGTGCTTTACGTGGTCCTGCCCCTTGCCGCCGGGGTCTGGACGCGCCACCGCCTGATGCAATCCGGCGAGGCGCAAGTGAATGCGTTCCTTGCCCGCCTGAAACCGTGGTCTGTGATCGGCCTGCTGGCCACTGTCGTGCTTCTGTTCGGTTTTCAGGCGCAAACCATTCTGGCCAAACCACTGGCCATCGTGCTGATCGCCATCCCCCTGCTGATCCAGACCTACGGCATCTTCGCCATCGCCTATGGTGCCGCCCGGGCGATGAAATTGCCCCATAACATTGCGGCCCCTGCCTGTATGATCGGCACGTCAAACTTCTTTGAGCTGGCGGTCGCGGTCGCGATCTCGCTTTTCGGCCTGAACTCGGGTGCGGCTTTGGCAACCGTGGTGGGTGTACTGGTCGAGGTGCCCGTGATGCTGTCGCTCGTCGCCTTCGCCAACCGTACGCGGCACTGGTTTCCAGGGTAAGTTTGAAATTAGTGCGACTGATTGGGCGTTAGAGTGATCGTTCTAACTTGTTTGATGTCGGGTTAGGAACAATGTTGACGAATGCTGCAGCATCTCGCGCACGACCATTTTGACGCTGTCGAGTCCATTCAATTAAAACGCTTACGCCGTTGACACCCCATCAGATTCCTTAGGGTGTGCTTTAATCAGGCAATCCAGAAAAGCGCTCAACCTGCGGCCTGACGAGGCGCTCTTTCGGACGATTGCTGACATGGTCGACGTATAGTTCGCCACGTCGTTTTTGACCTCGCGCATAAGGTTTTTACGCACAAATGGCTCGGCTGTGTGGGTTGGTAGGAAACCAAGATACCTTCCTGAGAGAATGAGTAATGCAAGAGCTTCCTCGTTCTGAACGAAGGCAGATTTTCGTAGCTTGAGCTTTTTGTGAACATCCATGTTCGGTGAATTGAAACTGAGGCCTACATAAGAATAGTCACTCAGTTCGGTTGGCTGCAGCACGTTATCTTCTGCTGCGAACAACTGGTGGTGTCGGCCGCAGTAGAGACGCATATCTTCGGTATAAAGATCAAAATACGACAACATTGGTGATGTCCGGTGCAGCGGTACAATTCCGATATTGAATTTGCCGTTGATAACGCCCTCTTCGATGACATTGGGCGGCTCCATCGAGACATCAAGTGTAACGCCCGGCGCCGCATCGCGAAACATGCGGATGGCATCGGCAACTTTTGCAGCACTGTTCGTTGCAGAGTGATCCAGACACGCGATTTTCAGTTTACCTGTCAGGTCAGAGTGGGCTTGGTCTAATTCTTCCTGAAACGCATCGATGGCTATGAACAAATTTTCAGCAGCGCCTAGGACATGCTCTCCATCCGATGTCACAGAAAACCCCGCGGGGCCGCGGTGACACAGCTTCAAACCAAAGCGGGTTTCAAGATCCGAGATATGCTTGCTAATTGTCGATCGGCCTATGTTCAGTTCGAACTCTGCAGCGGTGAAGCCGCCACATGCCACGACGGTTTTGAAAATATCAAGCAGGCGGATATCCACATCTGTAACCCGGTTGATCGCAAGCTTCTTGGCCATGGCAAAGTTTCCAATTTATCGACGCTTAGGTGAATATCTTTGTATTACCTGCGCGCAATACGCAATCTATAACCTGCACAGGGACCCTCATCGGTCAGTTGACGTATGTCGGTTCATTTCTGCTAAGGTTGTCAAACAATAAGGGAGAGTCACGTCATGAAAATGTTCAAAACACTATCTACAGCGGCGGCAGTTGCTTCTGTTGCAGCACTGACATTTGCTGCTCCGGCATTCGCCAAGAACTTCAAAGTCGCAGTTGGCGACAGTGGCGGCAGCAGCCAAGAAGCGACAGGTCTGGGCTTTGTCAAAGCGCTTGAAGAGCTTTCGGGCGGCAAGCACACAGCCACGCTTTTCCTCAACGGTCAGTTGGGGTCCGAGCAAGACACAGTTAACGAAGCGGCCATTGGTACGCTCGACATGTCACTGCTGGCAATCAACAACATCACCCCGTTCTCGCCGACTGTTGGTGTGTTCACCTTGCCCTATGTGATCCTCAGCCTGGAAGATGCCGAAACACTGACGCAAGGTCCCATCGGTCAAGAGCTGACCGA
This sequence comes from Aliiroseovarius sp. M344, assembly GCF_025140835.1. Lineage (NCBI taxonomy): Bacteria > Pseudomonadati > Pseudomonadota > Alphaproteobacteria > Rhodobacterales > Paracoccaceae > Aliiroseovarius > Aliiroseovarius sp. M344. The sequence continues at coordinate 1,636,395 of NZ_CP081153.1, read as the reverse complement.
AAACACCATCAATGACGCGGGCGTTCGCATCATTGCCTGGACCTATACTGGGTTCCGTGTTCTGACAAACTCGAAAAAGCCTGTCAAATCGGTGGCCGACCTTCAAGGTCTGGTGATCCGCGTTCCAAAGAACGAGATCATGATCGACACATACAAGTCTTGGGGTATCAGCCCGACACCGATGGCATGGTCAGAAACATTCGCAGGCCTTCAAACCAAAGTTGTGGATGGACAGGACAACCCTTACACCACAATCAACGCGATGAAGTTCTACGAAGTGCAGAAATACGTAACAAACATCCGTTACATCTTCTCGATTGAACCTCTGATCATCTCCGAGCAGGTCTTCCAAGAACTGTCAGAAGAAGATCAAAACATCGTTCTGGAAGCGGGCAAAGCCGCGACCCAAGCGTCGGCAACGTTCCTGCGTGAGAAAGAAGCCGAGATCAAACAGATTCTGATCGATCAGGGCATGGAAATCTCGGATCCAGAGAACAACGAGCAAGAGTTCATCGACCTGGCAACTGCAGCCGTTTGGCCGAAATTCTACGAAAGCATCGGTGGCATTGAAAAGCTGAACGCAGTTCTGGCTGCGATCGGTCGCGATCCAGTCTCGGAATAAACGACCCTAACAAACGCAACAGAGAGCGCCTTATGGCGCTCTCCACATAATACAGCGAGGGGCAAATGAACAAATTTTGGGGAATACTCAATAACATAGAAAGCTACATATGCCGCACTTTATTGGCCGTATTTGTGTGCCTTCTGTTCTTACAAGTCATCGTGCGAACCCTCTTCAATTTCTCATTCTCATGGGTCGAAGAGCTTTCGGTTTATATGTTCGTCTGGTTTGTCTTCTTCGGGGCCAGCTATGCTGCCAAGATGAACGCGCATAACCGCGTGACTTTCCAGTTCAAATTTCTGCCGCCACGCGTAATCAGATACATTGAAGCGTTTGCAGATCTCTTTTGGATATTCTTCAACGTTTACTTCATCTATTTGGCGATCGATTTCATCTTCAACAAGATGAACCGATTCCAGTCCTCGCAGACACTCGGGTTCCACCTGAGCTGGGTCTACATCGTGTTGCCGATTGCGTTCACGCTTATGACCATTCGCATCCTTCAGGTGAATTACAGAAAGATCATTCTGAACGAAGATATGCGTGACCCTGACGCTATCGACCTTGACGAGGTCCGTGCTGAAACCGGGCCGGTCGAAATCGATATGGACACAATAACTCAAGAGCAGGAGAAGAACTGATGGGATCCGAAATCGTACTCATCCTCTTTGGGGGTTTCCTGCTGCTGCTGTTTATCGGCGCTCCGATTACAGTTGCACTTGGTGTGTCAACTTTGATCACCTTTATTTACCTGGATGAAAATCCGATCAAATTTGTACAAATCGCCTTCACCTCCGTGGGCTCGTTCCCATTGATGGCTTTGCCCGCGTTTATTCTGGCTGGGGCTTTGATGGAGGCTGCGGGGCTATCGCGAAGGCTTATCAACGTGGCTGAAAGTTTTGCCGGCCCGTTTACCGGCGGAATGTCGGCAGCCACAGTTTTCGCGTGCCTGTTCTTTGGTGCGATCTCTGGCTCCGGCCCGGCGACGACTGCTGCTGTCGGGATGTTGATGATCCCGGCCATGATCGACCGTGGCTATAGCAAAAGCTATTCTTCAGCGATAACAGCGTCATCGGGCGGATTGGGTATTGTCATTCCACCCTCAATTCCGCTGATCATCTTCGGCATTGCGGCACTAGGTATGCCTGCCCCACCCGAAGCAGTTGCTGAGCATGGGCAGTTCCAAACCGTGTCGATCCCGAAACTATTTATCGCCGGGTTTATGCCCGCCTTCCTGATCGCCGGCAGCTTGTTGATCATGAATTACATCCTGGCCAAGAAGAGAGGTTACAAAGGCTCTTCTGAAGGATGGTCGGCGCGGATGATCTGGTGCGAGATGTACAGAGGTTTCTGGGCGCTTATGGCTCCTGTGGTGATCCTCGGCGGCATCTACTCGGGTTTCTTCACACCGACGGAAGCAGCTATCGTGGCGATCTTCTACACTTTGATCGTTGGGGCGTTCATTTACCGTGAACTTTCGTGGGAGAAACTGTTCACCGCACTTGAGACCACAACTTGGCTTACGGGTCGTGTTTTGCTGATCATGTTCACCGCCACCGTTTTCGGCCGTCTGCTGGTGGAGAACCAGATCCCCGCAGTTATTGCCGATGGGATGCTGTCGATCACCGACAACATCTACGTGATCTGGACGCTGGTGATTTTCTTCCTGCTGTTTGTGGGCATGTTCATGGAGACGCTGGCTACCATTCTGATCCTGGTGCCGGTGATGCTGCCTGTGGCCTATAGCATGGGCATCGATCCGATCCACTTCGGTGTTGTCATGGTGTGTACGCTGGGTATCGGGTTCCAAACCCCTCCTCTCGGAGAGAACCTGTTTATCGCATCGGGCATATCGAATATCTCGATCGAGAGGATATCAGTGGCAGCTCTGCCTTTCGCCTTCATCAACACGGTCGCGATTTTCATCATCGCGTTCTTCCCGCAAATCGCGCTGTGGCTTCCACGTGTGATGGGTTACTGACCGTCGGAACAGAAAGGATTTCCTAATGCTACCTGAAGTCAAAGACATTCTGTTCGCAACAGACATGTCACCGAACTCTGACCACGCGCTGCGCCATGCCCTGTCCATTGCGCGCGCATACGGGGCAAAGATTCACGTTCTGCACGTGACCGAGCCTTTGTCACAGGACGCCATTGTCACCCTGCAGATGTTTCTGCAAGACGATGACTCCCGAAAAAAGGCAATCGGTGATCGGCATGAATCTGTGAAGCGAATGCTCAAGGATAACCAGCGGGCGTTTCTGAATTCGCTGCCAGCAGATGAGAAAGATGCCTACGCGGCAGTCGGGTCGGTTGAGTTGGTTGACGGGCAACCAGCCGAAGTCATCCTGCAACGCGCATCAGAGCTTAACTGCCAGTTGATTGTGATGAGCACCCACGAGCACGGCACCGGTCATACCTTTATCGGCACGGTCGTAAAACGAGTGCTTCGTCGGTCGTCGATACCAACAATGATCGTGCCGAATACAAGATAAGAACCAACTCCCTGTAGAAACTTATGGCAGCCATAGGCTGCCATTTTTTCAACGAGATGCGTTCAGGACAGTACGTAGTCGGGCGCAGATCTGAGGTATTTGGTTAAACTGATTTCCCAAAGTTCTGTATTTGCCAGGAACAGGCATTTCAGCAACTTGGTCCCCTACCGCGCGTAAAAAGCCAAGCTTGAATACCCCGCCATCACACCAGCGAAGTCACCCAAAGGATCGTCGCATCCTCCGCGCTGGTCGACACCACGTTATGCCCCATAGACGCGTCGTAATAGGCGCTATCGCCGCGTTTCATCTCGACCGGTTCATAGAACTCGGTGATCAGGCGGATCGCACCGGTCAGGACATAGAGAAATTCCTCGCCATCATGGCGCACCCAGCCGTCAAACTCGTCAAACGACCGGGCCCGCACCCGTGCGCGATAGGGCAGCATCGTTTTCTTGGTCAGGGCGCCGGCCAGCAACTCGTGTTCATAGGTGGTGGTGGCGTGCGCCGCGCCTTCGCCGGTTTTGGTCACGGCCATGCGGCCTGATACCTGTGCGGCTTTGGGGGCTGTAAACAATTGCGGCACCGAAATTTCCAACCCGACGGCCAGTTTCTTCAGGGCCTCATAGGTGGGCGACATCTGACCATTTTCGATCTTTGACAAGGTTGATCGGGCCAGCCCCGCCTGCCCTGCAGCCTGTTCCAGTGTCCAGCCGCGCGATTTGCGCAGATCCCGCACCCGCGCGCCAAGGTCCAGCGGGCTGGGATCGGGCAGGTCCTCGCCGTTTTCACGGGCCAAGCGGATCAGGCTGGGTTGTTCGGGCGTTTTCATGCCCTTTCAATACACTGAAACCGTACTGATGCAACTGCACGCTCTTGCAAGTTTACCCGGAGGTTGGCACATCACGTCCATGCTGTCCGAGTTTCGCCCCACTGCCCCGCTGCCCGCCCCTCCACAAGCGTTTAACATGGCCCGCTATGTGCTGACCCATGCCTGGGATATGGGCGACAAAACCGCCTTGTCCGTGGTCACGCCAGGCGGCTCCGGCGAGACGCATTGGACATTTGGCCAGTTGGACCGCGCGGTGCGCGGGCTGGCCGGCGGATTGCTGGCTCAGGGCTTGGTGCCCGGCGATACGGTGATGCTGCGGCTTGGCAATACGGTGGACTTTCCTCTGGCCTTTTTGGGGGCCAACGCCGCGGGGTTGGTGCCGGTGCCGACCTCGTCGCAGTTAACCGAAGCCGAGATCACCAAAATGTCGGACCTTATCCTACCTAAACTGATCATTGCAGATCATGGGATTGCCTTGCCCACCCACAGCGATGCCGCGATCATGGATGTGGATGCGCTGCATCAACTGGCCGACCACGCGCCTGCGCCGTTTCACATGGGCGATCCTGAACGCCCCGGCTATATCGTGTTCACCTCGGGCACATCTGGCAAAGCCCGCGCCGTGGTCCACGCACATCGTGCCATATGGGCGCGGCAGATGATGTGGGACGGTTGGTATGGGCTGAGCCGCGAGGACCGTGTGATGCACGCTGGCGCGTTTAACTGGACCTATACATTGGGCACCGGCCTAATGGACCCATGGTCGGTGGGGGCAACCGCGCTGATCCCGGCCGCAGGAACACCGCCGTCCGAGCTTGGCCTCTTGCTCGCGCGCGAAGGCGCGACGATCTTTGCCGCGGCCCCCGGCGTCTATCGGCAGATGCTGCGCACTGCCGTGCCCGCCTTGCCAACGCTGCGGCATGGATTGTCAGCCGGGGAAAAGCTGCCTGCTGCCACGCGCAGACATTGGATTGAGGCAACACAAACTCCGATCCACGAAGCCTATGGCATGTCGGAATGTTCGACCTTCATCTCCGGCGCGCCGGCTCACCCGGCTCCAAAAGGCACGTTGGGCTATCCGCAGCCGGGTCGCCACATCGCAGTGCTGAGCGAAGATGGCCAGATCACACCCCGCGACACGCCCGGCATCATGGCGGTGCATCGCAGCGATCCCGGGCTGATGCTGGGCTATCTTGGTGCTGAACAGGATACAATGAACCGCTTTTCGGGTGATTGGTTCTTAACAGGCGACACTGTCAGCATGGCGACTGACGGGGCGATTACCTTTGAAGGGCGGTCGGATGACATCATGAACGCTGGCGGATATCGCGTGTCCCCGATCGAGGTCGAAGCCGCAATGGCGCAGCACCCCGGCGTTCACGAAGCCGCCTGCGCCGAGGTGGCGGTAAATGAGGAAGCCACGATTATTGCCTGCTTTTACACGCCCGAAGGCGATCGCGTGCCCGAAGCTGACCTGTCCGCCCACGCGCATCGCCATCTGGCCCACTACAAATGTCCGCGCCAGTTCGTCGCCGTCGACACCTTGCCCAGAGGCGCGAACAACAAGCTGTTGCGCGCGGTCTTGCGCACCCGCTTTGAGGACAAAACTCCGCTCAACTTGTGACCTGCATCACTTCCCATTTCCTGCAATCCCAGATAGAGCTTCACCCAAGGGAGACCTAAATGATCCGCCTCGATATCTTCTCTGACCCGATTTGTCCTTGGTGTTACATCGGCAAGTCCCGATTGGACCGTGCCCTTGAAGCGCGTCCGGAACATCCGTTTTCCGTGCAATGGCACCCGTTTCAACTGAACCCGGATATGCCGGCTGAGGGTATGGATCGGCGGGACTATCTGGAAGCCAAGTTTGGTGGACAGGACGGTGCGGTCAAAGCCTATCTCCCGGTCGCGACCGAGGCCGAGGCGTCCGGTCTGGACATCAATCTTGAGGCCATCAAGCGCACGCCCAATACGCTCAATGCCCATCGGTTGATCCACTGGGCCGGGATCGAAATGAAGCAAAACGCGGTCGTGGACCGCTTGTTCCGCGCGTATTTCATCGACGGGATCGACATCGGCAACACGACGCAACTTGTTGAAATCGCGGGCTCAGTTGGCATGGATGGCGATGTTGTCGGCCGCCTGCTGGAGACGGACGCGGACGTTGCCGACATACAGGCGCGCGATCTGGATGCACGTCAAAAAGGCGTCCAGTCTGTGCCAACATTCCTGGTGGCCAACCAGCATGTGGTCCCGGGCGCACAACCGACCGAGCTTTGGATGCAGGTGATTGATGATCTGACCGCACAATTGGCCGATCAAAACGCAAAGACCACAGCGCCGTGATCTCACGGCACTTTTCCCCGCAAACACCATTGCGTTTGCGTGAATATGTGCTGCTGATAGCCGCTCTGTTTTCGATGGTCGCGTTTTCCATCGACTCGATCCTGCCGGCTTTGCCGGAAATCGGCGCGCAGCTCGTGCCGGATGATATCAATCGCGCTCAACTTCTGATCAGTGCATTCGTGATTGGTGCAGGCCTTGGTCAGCTGATTTTCGGTCCTTTGTCAGACAGTATGGGCCGCCGCTTTTCGCTCTCGATGGGTATGCTGCTCTATATGGCCGCCGCCTTCGCTGCCCTGTGGGCACAGACGCTTGAGGCCATCTTGTTCTGGCGCTTCGTGCAAGGCCTTGGGGCCGCCGGACCGCGCACTTGCGGCATGGCGATGACCCGTGACCTGTACGAGGGGCGGCAAATGGCGCGGGTGAATTCGATGGCGTTCGGGTTCTTTGTCTTTGTGCCCGCTGTCGCCCCGATGATCGGACAATGGATCGTCTTGGGCTTTGGCTGGCGGCAAATGTTCACCGCCTATATCCTTTTGGCGGTTGTGATCCTGATGTGGTTTTTGGTGCGCCAACCCGAGACCCTGCCCCCCGAACGGCGGCGCGCGCTGTCCCCGCGCCCAACCCTTGCTGCGTTCAAGGTCGTTTTGCGGACGCGGGTCACACTGATTTACATGGCTATCATCACGCTTGCCTTTGGACAGTTGATGGCCTTCATCAGCTCAGCCCAACAAATCTATGTTGACGTACTGGGGGTCGGCACCAATTTCCCCTATTACTTCGCGATGGTCACAATTTTCTCAGCGGTCTCAGGCTTTCTTAATGCCCAACTTGTGATGCGGTTGGGGATGCGCAGACTGGCCTTGGCGGGCTTTGCCACCCAAACCATATTGGCCTCACTCACACTGCTGGTCTGGTGGTTGTGTGCGCCCGAGGGGGCCGTTGCCCTGTGGCTGTTCTGCGCCTGGGCAACGACGCTTTTCTTTCTTAACGGTCTGAGCTTCGGAAATCTGAACGCTTTGGCCATCCAGCCGTTGGGCCATGTGGCAGGCACCGCCGCCGCCGTCATAGGCGCCGTGCCCACAGTTACGGCCATCGCGATTGCTGCCCCGGTGGGACTGGCCTTCAACAACACACCTTTTCCGCTGTTGATCGGCGTTTCGATCTGTTCTGCCCTTGCATGGGCACTGATGCAACTGGACCGTGGAAATATGAACTAGGTGGAGGTGCCTTGTGACTTAGCGGTTTTGGGCTGCGCGTCTTTCACCTTCATCGCAAGATCCTGCGCAATGGCAAACGCCCCTTTGATCTTGTCCGAAGTTTTTCGCCAATCGCGCCGCACGACAATCTTGTTGTCGCGCACTTTGGCCAGACCGTTCTGGGCGTGAATAAACTCGACCAGCCCCTCAGGCGAGGCAAACTTGTCGTTGTGGAACTGGATCGTCGCGCCTTTCGGCCCCCCATCCAGCCGGGCAATGCCCGCGCGTTTGCACATGCCTTTGATGCGCACTACCAAAAGCAGGGTGTTCACCTCTTTCGGCAATGCTCCGAACCGGTCAATCAGCTCTGCCGCAAAGCCTTCCAGTTCCACCTTCGTGGCCAGTGAAGACAAGCGGCGATACAGACCCAGACGCACATCAAGATCAGGCACGTAAGTATCCGGGATCAATACAGGAACGCCCAAGTTGATCTGTGGTGCCCATGTGCTGTCCGCATCTGAAAGCCCTTCCAACTCGCCCGCCTTGATCTTGGCGATCGCTTCTTCCAACATCTGCTGGTAAAGCTCATAACCCACTTCACGCATCTGGCCGGATTGTTCTTCGCCCACCAGATTGCCCGCACCGCGAATATCCAGATCCTGACTGGCCAGCGTGAACCCTGCCCCCAAAGCATCCAGCGACCCCAACACCCGCAGCCGTTTCTCGGCCGTTGGCGTCAAGGGGACACGCGGCTTGGTGGTCAGATAGGCATAGGCACGGGTTTTCGAGCGCCCCACCCGGCCCCGGATCTGGTAAAGCTGCGCCAAACCGAACATGTCGGCCCGGTGGATAACCATCGTGTTTGCCGTCGGAATGTCGATGCCACTTTCCACAATGGTGGTCGCCAGCAGCACATCATATTTGCCATCGTAAAAGGCATTCATGCGTCGATCTAGCTCGCCCGCAGCCATCTGCCCGTGCGCCACAACAAACGAAACTTCAGGGACGTGGTCGGTCAAAAACGCCTCAACCTCGGGCAGATCCTTGATGCGCGGCACCACAAAGAAACTTTGGCCGCCGCGATAATGTTCGCGCAGCAGCGCCTCGCGCAGGGTGACGCTGTCAAACTCCGAGACATAGGTGCGGATCGACAACCGGTCGACCGGTGGTGTGCCAATGATCGACAGATCCCGCACCCCGGACAATGACATTTGAAGCGTGCGCGGGATGGGCGTGGCGGACAGCGTTAACACATGTACGTCCGACCGCATTTCCTTCAGGCGTTCTTTGTGCCCGACGCCAAACCTTTGTTCTTCATCAACAATCAGCAAGCCAAGGTTTTTGAACCGCACATCCTTGGCCAGCAAAGCATGGGTGCCGATCACGATGTCCATGGTGCCGCGCGACATACCCTCGCGGGTCAATTTCGCCTCACTCTGCCCCACGAACCGGCTGAGTTGGCCCACCTGAATCGGGAAGCCGCGAAACCGCTCGGCGAAGCTTTTGAAATGCTGCCGCGCCAGCAGTGTTGTCGGGGCAATCACCGCAACCTGCTGGCCGGACAAGGCCGCGACGAATGCCGCACGCATCGCAACCTCGGTCTTGCCAAAACCCACATCGCCGCAGACCAGACGATCCATCGGGCGACCCGAAGACAGATCGGTCAGCACGTCTTCGATTGCGCTCAGCTGATCTTCGGTCTCTTGGTATGGGAACCGGGCCGAGAACTCTTCCCACGCGTGGTGCGGGGCTTCCAGCACGGGCGCTTTGCGCAACTCGCGTTCAGCAGCCAACCGGATCAGCTTGTCGGCAATCTCGCGAATACGCTCTTTCAGCTTGGCTTTCTTGGCCTGCCACGCGCCGCCGCCCAATTTGTCCAGCAGTCCGGTGTCCTGACCGAATTTGGACAACAGCTCGATGTTTTCTACGGGCAGGAACAGCCTGTCCCCACCAGCATATTCTAGCGCCAGACATTCATGCGGCGCACCCATTGCGGTGACGGTTTCAAGCCCGGTGAACTTACCGACACCGTGATCGACATGCACGATCAGGTCGCCAGCGGACAGGCCCTGCGCCTCGGTCAGGAAATTTTCGGCCCGGCGTTTGCGTTTTGGTGCGCGGATCAGGCGATCACCCAGCACGTCCTGTTCCGAAATGACAGTAAGATCCGGGCCTTCGAACCCGTGCTCCAACGGCCAGACCGTCAGATAGACGCCACCGACACCGTCGGGCACATCACGAAAACTTTCGATGCGCGTTGTGGCGACAAGGCCTTCATCCGACAACAAGCCCTGCAACCGTTCACGCGCGCCTTCGGAATAGGACGCGATGATGACTGTGTGATCGTCTTCGGCCTCAACATGATCTGTAAGTGCTTTGAAAAGGTTTATATTTTCCTGCTGCCGCTCAGGTGCGAAATTGCGCCCGATGCGTCCTCCGCCGTCAACGACACCTGCACCGGTGGCCTGTGGCAGTGCCGCCAGTTGGATGACGCGTGTCTCGGCCAGCGCGCCCTCCCACGCCGCATCATCCAGATAGAGAAGTCCCGGTGGACAGGGCTTATAAACGGTGTCCATCCGGTTCTTGGCGGTCATCGCAATTTTGCGGGTTTCATACTGGTCGACAATGGCGTCCCAACGGCTGAGCCGTGCTGGCGTCATCTGATCATCCAGCATCACCGACGCACCCGGCAGATAGTCAAATATCGTCTCAAGCCGTTCGTGGAAAAACGGCAGCCAATGCTCGTTCCCCTGATGTTTGCGCCCGGCCGAGATCGCCTCGTACAGAGGGTCATCCGACCCCGCGGCACCAAACTCGATGCGGTAATTCTGCCGAAACCGCGTGATTGCGGCTTCGTCCAGAATGACCTCTGACACCGGGGCAAGTTCGATGCGTTTCAGAGTATCCGTCGTGCGCTGCGTGGCGGGATCGAAGCGACGAATGCCGTCCAGAACGTCGCCGAACAAATCCAGCCGCACCGGTCCATCATGACCGGGCGCGAATATGTCGATGATACCGCCCCGGATTGCGAAGTCGCCCGGCTCCATCACAGTTGGCGCCTGCGAAAACCCCATTCGCACCAGAAACGCCCGAAGCGCATCCACATCGATCTGGTGTGACACCTGCGCGGTGAAGGAGGTTTCTTGCAACAAGGCGCGTTCTGGCACCCGCTGCGTGGCCGCGTTCAGCGTGGTCAGCAACACATATTTGCCAGCTATCTGCCCTGTCGCCAGCCCCGCCAGCGTCGCCATACGGGTGGCCGACACGGCTGCATTGGGCGACATGCGATCAAAAGGAAGGCAGTCCCAACCGGGAAAGCGGATCACTGCAATCTCGGGGGCAAAGAACTGAAGCGCGGCTTCCATCGCGGCCAAACGTTTGTCGTCGCGCGTAACATGCACAACCGGTCCCTGCCCTCGGGCAAGTTCCTTCACCAACAACGTGGCGTCAAAGCCTTCGGGGGCGCCAGAGAGCAGCAGCTTGTCCATGAGGGGGAGTTACCGGCCTGTGATTTCGTGTCAAGGGCGCGCCGTCAGCGCAGCACACCCAGCGACAGGTTCTGATACATACCCCACAGTGAGGTGATGAAGATCGAAGCCATGCCAAGGAATTGGGTCTGAACGCGGTGACGATGCAAACGTTTTCGCAAATCTTCGCCTGCCAACGCGCGCTCTTTGATGACGGCGGCTGTGTTCAGCGACATCAGGCCCGCCAGCGCAATTGGAAAAAGCAGCAAAAAGACCGCCTGCGCGAATTCGACCCAATACCAGAAGCCAAGGATGGCCAGCGAAGTAAACAAGGCCGCCGCAAAGCCCAATATCCAAAGCCCGGACACGCCTGCGACGTAAAGCAAGCGGTTGCAGTTGATCCGCACCAGATCCTCCAGATCATGCTGCGCCTCGCCTTCAAGCCGGGCGGCTTTCTGGATCAGGTCAAACGGCACACCGACCACCCAGTGGCTAACCGTGGACCAGGACACGGCAAGCGCAATCCAGTACCACAAGTTCGAAAAGGACCGCATGTCGATGATTTCGAAAACGGTGGCATACCAGTCCACGTGCACTTCACCTTGATTTTGGGGCCGTATTTGGGCGGTCCGACAATGCGTTCGGAAGATATGCCTGCTCGGGCCTGTCTTGAACACCGATAGATTAGCCGCGGCGGCGCAGCAACGCCACCCCGCTTTTGCACCAATTCGCCCTAGATTGCGCACTTGTGATGCGCGCACGCACATGGCAGGAAGATTCAAGCCAAAGTGGTCAGCGTCCTTCGCGCCCGACCAAGCCAGAGGAGAGCCAGATGAGCCGCGTTCCACATCCAAGCACAGTTGCCCCTTTTCCGATGACGCGCTTGCGCCGCACCCGGTCCAGCGCTGCCCTTCGCGATCTGGTGCGCGAAAATACCTTGACGGTGGACGATCTGATTTGGCCGGTTTTTGTGGTCGATGGCGACAATCACGAAGAAGACATCCCCTCCATGCCCGGCGTCACGCGGAAATCCATTGACCGTCTGGTTGCCGCTGCGCGCGACGCGGCCGATTTGGGCATTCCCGCGCTCTGTATCTTTCCAAGTACTGACCCGGCGTTGAAAACAGAGACGTGTGAAGAGGCATGGAACACCGACAACCTCTCCAACCGCGCCATTCGGGCGATTAAGGCGGCGGTGCCTGAGATTGCCGTCATGACAGACATCGCGCTCGACCCCTATAACTCAAACGGGCACGATGGCATTGTACGCAATGGCGAGATTCTGAACGACGAAACGGTCGAGGCGCTGGTCAAGATGGCGCTGGCACAGGCTGAGGCGGGGGCGGATATTCTGGGCCCGTCCGACATGATGGACGGCCGGATCGGTGCCATGCGGCGCGCGCTCGAGGCCGCTGGCCACCGCAATGTTACGATCATGAGCTATACCGCCAAATATGCGTCCGGGTTTTATGGACCATTTCGCGACGCGGTGGGCGCATCCGGTGCGCTCAAAGGCGATAAGAAGACCTATCAGATGGACCCCGCGAACTCGGACGAGGCGATGCGACTGGTCGAACGCGATCTGGCGGAAGGCGCCGACATGATCATGGTCAAACCGGGCATGCCGTATCTTGATATCTGCCGTCGGGTGAAAGACACGTTCGGCGTGCCCACCTTCGCTTATCAGGTGTCCGGCGAATACGCGATGTTGATGGCCGCAGCGCAAAATGGCTGGCTGGACGGCGACAACGTGATGGCTGAAAGCCTGCTGGCGTTCAAGCGCGCTGGCTGCGACGGCATTCTGACCTATTTTGCACCCCAGATGGCCCGCCTACTTCAGACCACGTAAACCAGTGCGCCTATAGGCCGTTTTTCGCGCCTTTAATGCATAATGGGTGACAGCTTCCCCGGCTTGCGCTATATTTTGTGGCTAAGTGGTCCAAGAACCACAAACGAGCACACAATCGCGCCGGCGGCGCTTTCAACGAGGCAAAATTATGCAAAAAAACAGGCTTTCCCGTAGAGGTTTCATGATCGCCGCAGGGGGTGCAAGTGTTTCGCTTGCCGCTTGCGCAAACGGCGTCGGGTCGCGTGATGGTGATCGTATCGATGCGCGCGTCGACAGCACCTTGGATTACCTTTACAACCGCTATCCCGGCACGCGGGAACTGGCATCGAAGTCGACCGGCCAATTGGTTATGCCGCTGGTCACTGAAGCTGGCTTTGGGCTTGGTGGGGCTTACGGGCGTGGCGCGCTGCGCATCAACGAAGCGACCGTCGATTATTATCTGCTGACACAGGCCAGCGCCGGATTGCAAATCGGTGCACAACAATACGCCCATGTTCTGTTCTTTATGACAGATAAGTCGCTGCAGGACTTCCGCCAGGCAGCCGGTTGGGTCGCCTCGGCCGACATCAAATACGCGTTCCAAACCGAAGGTGATCGGTTGTCAGCTGACACGATTACCGCGTCTTCGCCGGTGGTTGCCGTTGTGTTTGGTCAAGCCGGGTTGATTGCTGGAGCCTCGATCGAAGGGGCGAAATATACCCGGATCATCCCCTGATCTTGCCGACAGGCAGGATAAAGAAAAATGGGGCGGCATGTGCCGCCCTTTTTTATGTGATTTCCGACTGTTATACGTCTTTCCTTAAGCGCTTGATAAGGCTTGATGTATCCCAGCGACCACCCCCCATGCTCTGCACATCCTTATAGAATTGGTCGATCAGAGCGGTAACGGGCAGCGACGCCCCGTTTTCATTGGCGGTGGACAGGCAAATCCCCAGATCTTTGCGCATCCAATCTACGGCAAAGCCGTGTTCAAAGTGATCATCCGCCATGGTTGCGTGCCGATTGACCATCTGCCAGCTTCCGGCAGCGCCACCTTGGATCACGTCCACAACCTCGCGGATATCAAGCCCGGCCTTTTCTGCGAAATGCAGCCCTTCTGACAGACCCTGCACCAGCCCCGCGATACAAATCTGGTTGACCATCTTGGTCAGCTGACCCGCTCCGCTGTCGCCCAACCGCTTCACCGTGCGGCCATAGGCCTTCATGATCGGTTCGGCGGACGCAAACGCCGCTACGTCCCCGCCGCACATGATCGACAGAACCCCATTTTCCGCTCCTGCTTGCCCGCCAGAAACCGGACCATCCACAAAGGATATGCTTTTGTCAGACGCCGCCGCATACAATTCGCGAGTAACAGCCGCCGATACTGTTGTGTGATCAACAAAAATGGCACCAGCCCCCATGCCAGCCAATGCCCCGTCGTCACCCAGCACCACCGCCCGCAAATCGTCGTCATTGCCAACACACGCCATCACGAAATCAGCCCCATCCGCTGCTTCGCGCGGGGTTTTCGCCCAATTGCCTGCAAACTCCTTGGCCCAGGCTTCGGCTTTTGCGGCGGTTCTGTTGTAAACTGTGACCTCGTGGCCTTTGGCAACAAGGTGGCCCGCCATCGGATACCCCATGACTCCCAACCCTAAAAATGCGCATTTTGCCATGACAGTTCCCTTCCGTTGAATTCCCCTTTGAACCACAGTAGTTACCGCAGCAATACGCAAGGTCAACGGCGACCATGAAAAGAACAGAGATGAACGGTGGATAGAGTTTAATGGGCAAGGTCGTTCTTTGGATGATCCGGATCGTGGCGGGCCTGCTGGGGCTTGCCGCGGTCGCGATGGTTCTTGTCTATTATCTGGCGGCGCAATCGCTGCCCGACTACAGCGTCACGCGCAAAACCGCCGGTATTTCAGCACCGGTCGAGATCGTGCGCAACAATGCCAACATCCCTCATATCTTCGCTGAAACGGATGCCGACGTTTTCTTTGGGCTGGGGTATGCCCATGCACAGGACCGTTTGTGGCAAATGATGGTCATGCGCCGGACCGTACAAGGCCGGTTATCCGAAGTTTTCGGGCGGCGCACGCTTCAGGTCGACGAGCTAATGCGCAGGCTTGACCTTTATGCCTTGGCCAAAGCCGCGGTCGAGGTTCAGGACGATGACACCAAAGCCGCGCTGAAAGCCTATAGCTCGGGCGTGAATGCCTATTTGAGTCGCGTCAATTCCGAGGCACTGGGCCGGGGCGCGCCCGAGTTTTTCATGTTCTCCAACGACATTTCGCCGTGGCAGCCCGCCGACAGTATTGCCGTGCTGAAACTGATGGGCGTGCAGCTTGCCGGACATCTGGAAGATGAGCTGTTGCGCGCGCGGGTGACGCTTGCCCTGCCAGAAGATCGGGTGAAAGACATCCTGCCTGACATACCCGGAACCGGTGTGGCCGCCCTGCCCGATTATGCTGCCCTTTTGGGCGTTCCAGACACGCAATTTGCCAATCTACCCGCAAGTCAGACCCGCCCGGATCTCTGGCCTGCACCGCGCCGTGGTTTTGCGGGCGCGTCCAACGCTTGGGCCGCAGCCCCGAAACGATCCGCCGCAGGCGGCACATTGCTGGCCAATGACCCTCACCTAGGGTTCACTGCCCCCTCAACCTGGTATCTGGCGCGACTGGAGCTTTCCACAGGTGGCGTGATCGGCGGCACGATCCCCGGCATGCCAGCGATGATGGTCGGCCGATCCGATGAGTTTGGTTGGGGCGTCACGTCCTCCTATCTTGACGATCAGGATCTGCATGTTGAGAAATTGAACCCCGACAATCCGGCCGAAGTCAAAACGCCCGAAGGGTTCAAGCCGCTGATCACACGCGGATCGATCGTCCAGATCAAGGACGAGTCGCCGGTGACGTTTAACCTTCAGTGGTCTGACAACGGTCCAATTCTGCCCGGCCATCTTTTTGATCTTGGCCTGATCACGCCGCAAGGGCACGCCATGTCCCTGAACTGGACATTGCTGACCAAAGACGACCGATCGATGAGCGCGGCTGTGCGGCTGATGCGGTCAAAGACCGTGATGGAGGGGATCGCCGCCGGCGCGGATTACGTGGCACCAAGCCTGACTCTGACCATGGCGGATCGCGACAGCATTGCGATGAAGGTCATCGGTTCGATGCCAAAGCGGGATGTAGCGCACCAAACACGCGGCCGTATTCCCAGCCCCGCCTGGGCTGCCGAGAACCGCTGGCAGGGGCAGTTCAGCTATAGCGCCAACCCTGAATTTGTGCGGCCAACCGGTGGCATCGTTGGAAACACCAACAACAAGCTGGTCGACCGCCCGTTTCCCAATCACATGAGCTATGAATGGGGCGATAGCCAACGTGTGCAACGCTGGAGCCGCCTGATGCAAGCGCGCGAAGTGCACACGCGTGACAGCTTTATCGAGGCGCAGCTTGACCCTGTATCTGTCACGGCGCGCACCCTTCTGCCCCTTATTGGGGCTGATCTGTGGTTCACTGGCGATGCGGCCCCTGACGGTACGCCTGAACGGGCGCGTCAGCGCGCGCTGGAGCTTCTGGCCAACTGGAACGGCGAGATGAATGAGCATATGCCCGAGCCTCTGATCTATTCAGCATGGCTGCGCGCGCTTCAGACCCGCCTGATCCGCGACGAACTTGGCCCGCTGGCAACCGAATTTCCTCATCTGGAACCGATCTTTATCGAGCGCGTCTTTCGCGATGTAGAAGGCGCCGGTGTCTGGTGTGACGTCATTCAGTCGGCACCAGAGGAAACCTGCACCGATATTGCCCGTGTCGCGCTGGATGACGCCCTTTTGTGGCTGCAAGAAAACGCTGGTGGCGAACAGGAAAGCCTGCGCTGGGGTGACTATCATGAAGTCACACACAAACACCCTGTGATGGGCGACGTTCCATTCCTGAAATGGTTTGTGAACATTCGTCAATCCACATCCGGGGGCGACAATACGCTGTTGCGCGGCCGCACGGCTGGCACCGGACAGAACCCGTATCGAAATGTGCACGGCGCCGGGTTTCGCGGCGTTTATGACTTTGCGGACCCCAACAGTTCGCTTTTCGTCATCGCGACCGGACAGTCTGGTCACCCACTGTCGCGACATTACGATGATCTGGGCGAGCTTTGGCGGCGCGGTGAATATACCCCGATGTCACTTGACCCGGCATTGGCGCGGGCGGCCTCGGTTGGGGTGACACAGCTTTTACCGAAATAGGCAAGGGTGCGTCGCCCCCGGCGGCCCTACCCTATTTAAAGGCGGCGTATTCGGCAGCCTGCCGTTCGGTCCAGGTGACCGTGACCTGCCATCCGTCCTCACCGGGCTCTTCGGCTTCGACGATGCCTTTGTCAAACAACCACGCCCGTTTGCGCCCATCCGAAAACATGAGCGTCAGGGTTTCAGTCTTTCGCGGTGCATCAAGAGCGGCATCAATGGCCTGAACAAGACCATCAAACCCCTCGCCCGTCAGCGCAGAGATCGCCAGAACTTTATCATTCCGGTCAGCCTCGCGGCGGCGTCCGTCTTGAGCTTCTTCATCCAGCAAGTCGATCTTGTTCCAGATCTCCAGCTGCGGAGTCTCTTCGCTGACCCCCAATTGGGTCATGATCAACTCGACGTCGTGCGCCTGTTCATCGGTGCTTTCATGGCTGATGTCGCGCACATGCAAGATAAGGTCGGCGGCCAATACTTCTTCCAGCGTCGCACGGAAGGCCGCCACAAGTTGGGTTGGCAGGTCCGAAATGAAACCAACTGTATCCGACAGGATCACCTTGCGGCCACCGCCCTGTGCGGGCTGTTTGCCCACGGCAGGCAGTTCAATCTGACGCATCGTCGGATCCAGCGTGGCGAACAACATGTCCTTCGCCAGAACATTCGCGCCGGTCATCCGGTTGAACAGGGTGGATTTCCCAGCGTTGGTATAGCCCACAAGCGCGACAATCGGATATGGCACTTTGGCGCGGGCCGCCCGGTGCAACTCGCGGGTTTTGACGACTTTCGACAATTGTTTGCGAAGCCGGTTCAGGTGATCGTCAATGGCGCGCCGATCCGCTTCGATTTGGGTTTCACCGGGACCGCCGACAAATCCAAGCCCGCCGCGCTGACGCTCAAGGTGGGTCCACGCCCGCACCAGCCGCGTGCGCTGATAGGAAAGTGCCGCCATTTCAACCTGCAACACGCCTTCGCGTGTGCGCGCCCGGTCCGAGAAAATCTCGAGGATCAAACCGGTGCGATCCAGGATTTTGACCTTCCATTCCTTCTCAAGGTTGCGTTGCTGCACCGGGCTCACCGCCCCGTCGATCAACACCAGATCAACCTCGGCCGCGTCCAGCTTGGCGCGAAGTTCCTGCAACTTACCCTTGCCGAAAAGCTTGCCGGGATGCGGCGTCGGCAGGCGCACGACCTCTGCCCCCAACACTTCCAGATGTGGCAAAGCCGACGCAAGGGATACGGCTTCCTCAAGCGCTGGCGCGGCATCACGCCGGTTTCGGTCAGATGTCAGTTCGGGGTGAAAAACCCAAGCCCGTGTGGGCTGTTCTTCCCGGTCAATGAGCTCGTTCAGCTTTCTTCGCCATCATAAAGGTTGATCGGTTGGCTCGGCATGATAGTCGAGATCGCGTGCTTGTAAACAAGCTGCGATTGCCCATCACGGCGTAGAAGGACACAGAAATTATCGAACCAGGAAATGACCCCCTGAAGCTTCACGCCATTGATCAAAAAGATCGTAACGGGAACTTTGGATTTTCGAACATGGTTCAGAAAGGCATCCTGCAGGTTCTGTTTGTCGGCAGCCATCGCTTTTTTCCTTTTTTCTCTCGTGCTGCCGGTTCCCCGACAGAATAATGCTTGTTGGGCACTATGGCGTGGGGATTTGCCCTTTTCCACCCCCTTTTTCATCATGGCATCAACGATATGACCGCTCAGCCATAGGGAAGAGCCGCAATGCTGCATCACACCGCCAACCTGCGCTTTGCGTGTAATAGCGGCTAGCGGCGCCAAATTTCGGGGCTAAACAGGGCGATAATGGCCAGCATCTCAAGACGGCCAAGGATCATTGCGCCTGCCAGAACCATTTTGGCCGGATCCGAAAGCGCGCTGTAGGAAATTGGCTCGGCCGCCGCTATTTGCGCGATAGGTCCGGTGGTTGTCAGGGCCGCGATTGTCAGCGTCATCGCGCTTTCGAAATCTTGCCCCATCAGCGAAAACAACGCCGTCACTAGCGCCACAGACATCGACATGAGCATGAAAAAGACCCAGGCCATGTAAGCGCCCCGCCCCCGGATGTGGCGCGCCTCGGTGCCTGCGCCGCCGACTGACGACGGGTGGACCAGTTTATCCATCTCGCGCAACCCGTGTACATAAAGCGCATAGACCCGCATGAGCTTTGCCCCACCTGCGGAGGTGGCCACGCCCCCGCCGATCAACGCAAGGGCCATCAGGATCAGACCCGGCGTCTGAAGGCCCGACCAGTCGCGGCTGACCGCCCAAGCTGTGCTTTCAAATCCGGTGGTGGTCAGAAATGACAACACGGTGAAAAAACTACCCCAGAGCGAGGCAAGCCCGGCGATCCAGTTCTGCTCTTCGTCCACTTCAAATGCGCCCAACCAGTGCCGCAGGAACAAAAAAAGCGGCAGGACGATAACAATCGCCAGCGCCATGCGGATTTCCGGGTCTTCCGGTAAACGGCGCCGCCTCTCGCTGCCCTGCATATCAGAGGCAAACGTCACCCGCGAGATAGCGAAGAAAAAGAACACCGCAATCATGATCTCGCCAACGTAACCTGCATTGCCGCCAGCTGGTCCGCCTACCGGCGAAATCCCACTGGTCGCGATGGTCGACATAGCGTGGCACAAGGCAATGTACGCGTTGTCACCTGCAAGGATAAGCCCCAGCCACAAGGCCAGCGTCAGCCCAGCATAGACCGGTAACAGGCGCACGCCATAGGTTCGGATACGGTCCGAAAAATCAGCGACATGGGTGATCTGACTGACGCCCGCCCCCAAACGGGTATCACGAGAATCGGCGCTTCCGCGGCCGCCAAACCGGGCATAGACTTCAAACCCTCCCAATGACATCGGGGCAAGAATGGCAATCGCGCCGACCCAGATGAACAAGCCGCCCAACCAGCCAACCAAAGCCCGCCACAGATGAACCGACCGCGCGATCCGGCCGGTATCCTCAAACAAGGTCGCGCCAGTGGTGGTCAGGGCCGACACCATTTCAACATAGGAGTTGAGAAACGTCGTGGTGCGCACCGCCTGATGGAAAGGCACTGCCAACATCAAAGGCATCAGCACAAACAGGCCCAAAAGCGCCAACAAGTGGCGGCGGTGGCGGGTGGAGCGCGGCCGGTCAATCATCGCAATGGCCAAAAACGTTGTCAGAAAACCAAACAGCAACGACCCGTAAAGGAACACCCGCGCTTCAAAAAATTCGCCGGTCGTCCAGCCATAGCCGGCTGGCAAAAGCATCGCCAGCGAGCTGATCCCCATAAGGATCACAAGCAGCGGCAATTTGGCAATTTGGGCAAACATTGCGTTGACCTTGTGCGGACGGCGGGATCAGAAGAAGTCGATAGTGACCTGCAGCAGACGTTCAACCTCGGGCACGTCAGCGGCCATCGAGAACAGGGCCACCACGTCACCCTCATCGACCCGCGTTGAGCCTGTTGGCTTAACCACTTCATCGCCTTTCAGGATCGCGCCGATCAGCACGCCTTCGGGAAAATCGATATCTCGCACGGCCTTACCAGCAATCGGTGACGTCGACAAAACCTGCGCTTCGATCACTTCGGCCTCGGCGTCACCCAGCGAATAGACCTCGCGCACCTTGCCGTGGCGAATGTGGCGCAGGATCGAACTGACGGTTTGCGTGCGCGGATTGATATAGGCGTCAATTTTCAAAGGCCCCATCAGGTTGACCAATGTGGGATCGTTGATCAGACAAATAGACATCGCACAACCCGCAGCCTTGGCTCTGACTGACGCCAGCAGGTTGACCTTGTCATCATCCGTCACCGACAGGATCGCGTCAGCGCGCGGCACACCCGCTTCTTTCATCAACTCGATATTCATCCCGTCGCCATGCAAAACAACGGTGCGCTCCAGCGCATCCGCAGCCAGTTCGGCGACGGCGCGATTCAGTTCAACGACTTTTGCGCGCACTCTGTCGGCCCGCTTTTCCAGCTCGCGCGCGACCGCAAGCCCGACATTGCCGCCGCCAAGAATGACAACGCGTTCTTGCCGTTTGACCGATTTTCCGAACACCTCAAGTGTGCGGTTCACATCTTCGGTGCGGGTAAAGACATAGATTTGGTCGCCGCTAAAAAGTTGGTCGTTCGGCTCTGGCGCGAATAACGAGCCGTCACGGCGGATACCAACAACAACGGCGCTGAGCGTCGAAAACAGATCTGTCAGTTGCCGCAGGGGGGTGTTCACCACAGGGCAGTCGTCGGCAATCTGGATCCCCAGAAGTTGCACGCGGCTATCCATGAAGCTTTCGATATCAAACGCAGATGGCGCTTGCAGCCGTTTCAGAACCGCTTGGGCGACTTCGCGTTCAGGGCTGATCACCACATCAATCGGCAAGTGATCACGCCGATACAGATCGGCATAGATGGCATCCAGATAACTTTGCGCCCGCAGCCGGGCAATTTTACGCGGAATGGCAAACACAGAATGCGCCACCTGACAGGTGACCATGTTCACCTCGTCTGAATGGGTGGCTGCGATGATCATGTCCGCGTCGCGCGCGCCTGCGCGCTCCAAAACGTCAGGATAGGACGCATGCCCCGAGACCCCTTGAACATCAAGCGTATCCGTCGCCCGCGCCACAAGCTCGGCGTTGTTGTCCACCACGGTCACGTCATTTCTTTCGCCGGAAAGATGACGTGCGATTTGCCAGCCAACCTGGCCGGCACCGCATATGATGACCTTCATCCGGTTCTCCCTGATGTCACGTCAAAATCCTTGGCAGATGGTCTGCGCGGGGTCAATGCCTGAGCGTCACGACCATCGCCGCTGTATTGCTGACCGAGGTCAGGATGCGTCGGTTTAAGCCTCCGCTTCGGCCTCCGCATCCTCGTCGTCACCCGCGACATAGGCCACGCGTGCCCCAGCTTTCGACCCGGTGACGACACCAAGGGACTTTAGCTTCCGGTGCAAAGCCGAACGTTCCATGCCGACGAAATTCGCCGTGCGGGAAATGTTGCCGCCAAACCGGTTGATCTGCGTCAGAAGATATTCCCTTTCAAACGCCTCACGCGCTTCGCGCAATGGCATCATCGCCAGCGCGCCTGACACGATCACGCCCTGTTCGCCACCGTCATCTCGGCCGCTTTCCTGACCGGGAAGATCCGTCGCCTGTATCGGTCCAGTCCCCTCGCCCAGAATGAGCACCCGTTCGATCATGTTCTTCAACTGGCGCACATTGCCCGGCCATTGCATGGTCTGAAGCATCGCCTCTGCATCCTCCGCAAGATCACGCAAGGGAAGGCCCTGATCGCGATTGAACAGCTCAAGGAAATAGCGTGACAGTTCGGGTATGTCTTCGCGTCGTTCGCCCAACGGGGGCACAGCAATCGGCACGACATTCAGCCGATGATACAGTTCTTCACGGAACCGGCCCGCATCGATCTCTGCCTGTAAATCGCGGTTCGTTGACGAGATAACACGCAAATCGACCGAAACTTTGTCATTACCACCGACCCGTTGGAACCGTTGATCAACGAGGACACGCAGGATCTTGGATTGCGTGCCAAGGGGCATTTCCGCCACTTCATCGAAATACAGCACGCCACCATTGGCCTCTTCCAGAAGGCCCGGCTCGACACCGCGCTCCACGCTTTCGCGACCAAAAAGAACCTCTTCCATCCGATCCGCATCGATCGAGGCAGAGTTCACAACCACAAACGGCGCCGATGCCCGGTCGGAATTCGCATGCACATAGCGCGCGGCCATTTCCTTGCCGGCACCGGCAGCACCTGTCAAAAGCACCCGCCCGTTAGACTTCGTGACCTTATCTAGGTTTGATTTCAATGATTTGAATGACGCACTTGATCCAATCATTTCGGTTGGATGCGTGTCGCGACGCTTCAACTCGGTGTTCTCTCGGCGCAAACGGCTTGTTTCCATCGCGCGCCCGATCACCACCATAAGCTGGTCGATGTTGAAGGGCTTTTCGATGAAATCATAGGCCCCTTGCTTGATCGCAGCCACCGCAATTTCGATATTGCCATGGCCCGAAATGATCACAACCGGCACCTCAGGATGCTCGCGTTTGACCATCTTCAGGATGTCGATCCCGTCCATAGCTGAATCTTTTAGCCAAATGTCCAAGATCATCAGCGAAGGCAATTCTGCCTTCACCTCGGCCACCGCCTCGTCTGAGGTTCCCGCAAGCCGTGTTGAAAAGCCTTCGTCTTTCAAAATATCCGAAATTAGCTCGCGGATATCTCGTTCATCATCGACAATCAGAATATCGCTCATATTGCCCCCAATCTTGACTGCTCAATCTGCCCATCGTCCGAGGGCAGAAAAATACGTGCCATAGCGCCGACATGGGCGCTCTCTTCGTTAAAGGCGGGCGCATCCTCAAGGGTCAAACGCCCGCCATGCTCTTCGATAATTTTCTTAACAATCGGCAACCCAAGCCCCGTGCCCTTTTCACGAGTTGTCACATAAGGCTCGAACAGCCGCGCGCGATCTTCAGGCAGACCTATGCCGTTATCCGCGATGGTGATTTCGACCCCGCCTGCGACAGATTGCATGCTCACCCGTATTTCAGGCGAATGCCCGACAGGAGCGCCCTTTTCGTGCAAAGTTTCAATGGCTTCACCCGCGTTCTTTATCAAGTTGGTCAGGGCCTGGCCGATCATGGTCGAGTCAATCTCGACATCAATCGGGCCATCCAGCAAACTCGCTTCGATCGTTACACCCTCTTGCCCCGCCTGTTGCAACACGACGGCATCACGCACCAGCTTAACAATGTCGGTGGCGCGGCGTTCCGGCTCGGGCATCCGGGCAAATTTAGAGAATTCGTCGACGATGCGGCGCAAATCGTTGGTCTGGCGCACGATCACGTCAGTATATTGCTCCAATGCTTCAACATCGATGCCTTCGACCTTGCTGAACTTGCGTTTGATACGTTCAGCAGACAGTTGGATTGGCGTCAGCGGGTTCTTGATTTCATGCGCGATGCGGCGCGCCACATCGCCCCAAGCCGCCATGCGCTGGGCGGACACAAGGTCCGTTACATCATCAAAGGCAACCACATAGCCTTCTAAACCGCCATCATCAGAGCGGCGCGTTGCGATGCGCACCAGCAGGTTTTCCTGTTTGCCACCGCGCGTCAGACGCAGCTCGGTCTGGGCGGTTTCACGACCGCCTTTCGCGACCTCATCCAAAAGCGGTTGGAACTCGGGAACCACAAGCGACAGCTCATGCTCTTGCCCGGTTTCGTCGCTGACATCCAAAACGTCTTCGGCGGCGCGATTGACAAACGTCACCTGCCCGTCAGCATTCAAGCCGATCACGCCCCCGGTCACAGACCCCAAGACGCTGTCAAACAGCCGGCGTCGGCGTTCAATCTGTTCGGTGTTTTCCAAAAGCCGTTCGCGCTGGCCTTTGAGTTGCGTCGTCATCTGGTTGAAATAACGCCCCAACATTGCGATCTCGTCGTCGCCCTCTTCTTCGATAACGTGCACGTCCAGATCACCTGCGCCCACACGTTGTGCGGCCCCTGCCAAACGCCCGACAGGGCGCGCCAAACGTTCGGCGAACGACATGCCCATCCAAATGGCAGCCAATATCAGGATCACAGCAAAGCCCAGATAAATCAGGCCAAACTGGAACAAACGCTGGCCACGTTGTGATTCAAGCTGGTTGTAAACGCGCGCGGCTTCCTGTGTTTCATCAACAAGGTCAAGGATGTCACCGTTCACGTCGCGGGTGAGCTGGATCAGGTGATCCGAGAAATTGTCGAGCTTGATCAGCACGCGAAATTCGTTGTTCTGCCAATCCTCGATCACCACGGTTTCGCCCGCCAGCGCGCGATCGAGGGCGTCTTGGCTGGGTTGTTCATAATCAAACAGGTACGAGCCACCGCCACGTACCCGAATGACCCCATGGGAATCAATCGCATAGGCTTCGCGCAGGCCGCGCTGGATGCGCGCCTGTCCCTGTGTCAGCAAAGATCCAAGCTCGGCATCTGTGAACAGAAGTTGCGACCGGCGCTCGCGCTCCAAAAACAGCGCGATGGCTTCGCCGTCCTGCACCAACCCATCGCGGCTTTCCTGTTTATAGGCCTGTGCAGCAGACAGGGAGTTGCCAACAACTGTGCGGACCCGATCTGAAAACCAGCCCTCAAGCCCCATATTCAGCGTCAGCATCGCAAAAATGGCTACAAGTATCGTGGGGCTCAGCGCGATCACCGCAAACACCACGGTCAAGCGCAGGTGCAAGCGCGACCCTGCGCTTTCCTGTCGGCGCGCAACGATCATGCGGCTGACACCGGCCAAAACCAGCCCGGCAACCATGATGACATAGATGGCATCCGCCAGAAGGATCAGACGCAGGGTGTTGCTATCAGCGCGTTGGGCAAAGGGACCGAGCGTTAGGAAGGTGACAATCGCCAGCACAGGTCCCAAAACGACCATGCCAAACGCGCCAAGCGATCTGAACCGGCGCCACCGGCGCATGGACAGATACTGGTCCAGCCTCGACTTCCGCACCGCGCGTCGCGCCACTGTGCTTGCCCCTACTACTCATGGCCGCGTTGCCGCGGCGACCGCCTGTGTGGCCCGGGTCTTGTGCCCAATTGCCACGCTCTGTTGCCCTTTTACATCAATTTGCGGCGGCGTGTCACCTCGATTTCGAGCTCGGTGATCTTTTTACGCAAGGTATTGCGGTTGATTCCCAATAAATCGGCACATTTAGCTTGATTGCCGCCCGTCGCATCCAACGCAATTTCGATCAAAGGAAGCTCCACTTCGCGCAAAATGCGCTGATAAAGCCCTGCAGGCGGCAAGGTTCCGCCATGCAAATCAAAGAACCTTTGCAGGTGTCGTCCAACCGAATCTGACAAGCGTTCATCGGTGATATCCGATGCCACGAACGAGGTTGAGACCGGACCGCCAAGTGCCATTTCCACCTCGGCATTGGAAATTTCTTCCTCGGCGCTGGTGACCATCAGGCGGTTTACCAGGTTCTCAAGTTCGCGCACATTGCCCGGCCATGGAAAAGCCCGCAACGTCTGGGCCGCCTCGCTCGAGAAATGGCGGTCTGACAGACCATCACGCGCACCGCGGGCAAGGAAATGTTCGGACAACGCCGGAATATCCTCAAGCCGTTCGCGAAGGCTGGGCACCGGGATCACGACGCCAGCAAGGCGGTAATAGAGGTCTTCGCGGAAATCTCCCTGCGCCGCCGCCTTCGCCAGATCACCCTGCGATATGGCCAGAACACGTGGGCCACCCTGCCCCAAACTGTCCAACAACCGCGACAGCCGGGCTTGGGCATCTGCATCCAGATCGCCGACCCCATCGAACAAAATAGTGCCGCCGCGCGCCCTGCGCACCACTTCGCTGGCCCCATCGGATGGTGCCAGGTCATCCGGCGTCGCAATGGTAAAAGGCGCGTCGCGCCGGTCCGAGAAATCATGCAGGGCCTGCGCAATCAACGATTTGCCCGTACCGCTTTCGCCAGTGATCAACACCGGCAGGTCGACATTCAAAACCCGTGCCACCAGCCGATAAAGCTCTTGCATTGCGGGGGTTCGCCCGACCAAAGGTAGATCTGTTGCGGTATTGGGGATTTGCGCCGCACGGTTTTCGGCATCCGGCACGCGGACCCGTTTGCGTTCCAGCGCTTGCGCGGTGCGCTTCATCAAGTCAGGTAAATCAAACGGTTTGGGCAGGTAATCGAACGCCTCGGCCTCGGCGGCTTGAATGGCGGTCATGATGGTGTTTTGCGCCGAAATAACGATCACCGGCAGGTTTGGCCGAAGTTTTGCAATCCGCGGCAACGCCTCAAGCCCGTTTCCATCGGGCATTACAACGTCCGAGATCACGGCATCTCCGCGCCCATCTTCCACCCAACGCATCAGGGTCACCATCGACCCCGTGGCATGTACCCGGCACCCGGCCCGGGTCAGCGCCTGTGTCAGCACAGTCCGGATCGTGCGATCGTCATCAGCAACAAGAACAGTTCCATCCATGGTCAGTTTCCTTTGCGATTGGGCACCGGGGCGACCGGCAGAGAAATGCGAAACACGGTGCGCCCGGGGCGGCTGTCGACGGATATCAATGCTCCGTGGTCGGTGAGAATTTTGGACACCAGCGCCAGACCAAGGCCGGTGCCGTTCTCGCGGCCAGAAACGAAGGGATCAAACACGTGGTCCGCAATGTCCGCAGGCAAGCCGGGGCCGTTGTCGATGACCTCGACCTGCAACGGCAAGCTGGCCTGACCGCCGTCGGGCAAGTGCAGCCGCAGCCCGGCCTCGTAAAACGTTCTGATCTCGATTTTCCCTTGGCCAGCAAAGGCTTGCGCGGCATTCTTAAGAAGATTTAGAAAAACCTGTTGGATCTGATCACCGTCCACCCAGACCTCTGGCAACGACGGATCATAGGCTTCGGAAATCACCATACCCGGTGCAAAACCAATTTGTGCCGTAGCGCGGGCGCGATCAAGAATATCGTGGATATTGACCGGCGCGCAGGCCGGGGGGCGCAGGTCACCAAATTGTTCAACCTGTTCAAGCAGGGCTACCACCCGACGGCTTTCGGCCACGATCAGGTCCGTCATTTCCTGATCCTCGGGCGACAGCGACATCGACAGAAGCTGCGCGGCCCCCGTGATCCCTGCCAATGGGTTCTTGATCTCATGGGCCAGCATCTCGGCCATACCGATCGCCTGACGCGCCGCGACCTGTGATCCCTGCACCCAACCCAGATGTTCTGCCCCATTGCGTGGTTGTAGTAGGATCAGAACATGCCCTTGATCGCCGTTCACCGTGACCAAAGGGGCAATCTGCAGGTTAACCTCGCGCGTTTCACCGCCTGCCAGGGTTAGTTTCGCGCCATCGACATAGAGCGGGCCTTGCGTGGTCTGCACCCGGAGCAACGCGTCATCAATGTCGATCGACAACGCAAATTTCGCTTTCAATCCTTGTCCTATCAGACTGCGCTCTGATGTATTCAGAAAGGACTCTCCAGCGCCGTTCAACCGCGCAACACAGCCTTTGCCATCCAGTTCCAAGGCCGGGACCGGTAAGGCGGACCATAAATTGGAGTCGCCGGTCATGCCGCCCTCCGTTCTGCCAAAATGGCGTCGGGCAGCATGGCGTGCACCTCAGCAGTGTCGCGGCTGGACAGGATGCGGCGGCGCAGATCGGCGTCTGTGCCGACCAGGTCCATATACCAGCCCAAGTGCTTGCGAATAACGCGTGCGCCCAATTCTGGGCCGTAGAACTCAAGGCTGGCGCGATAATGGTCTTGCACCATACCTGCCAAAGCCGCGCCGTGTGGGATGGCAGGTGCAGGCGTGCCCCAAATCTCATGCGCCACCTGCGCCAACAGCCAAGGTTGCCCGCCACTGCCGCGCCCAATCATCACCCCGTCCGCGCCGCTGTCTGCCATGGCTTGGCGGGCGGTTGCGGTGTCGACGATATCGCCATTGGCAATGACGGGGATTGAAACGGCATCTTTCACAGTGCGGATCGCGGCCCAGTT
Organism: Aliiroseovarius sp. M344; assembly: GCF_025140835.1. NCBI lineage: Bacteria > Pseudomonadati > Pseudomonadota > Alphaproteobacteria > Rhodobacterales > Paracoccaceae > Aliiroseovarius > Aliiroseovarius sp. M344. Next base: position 1,607,848 of record NZ_CP081153.1, on the reverse strand, counting down.
GGCGCACCCCTTATAAAACTGACACCGTGTGCGACCGTGAACGGTGATCATCTGGATGCCCGCAGCCTCGGCCATCTGCGCCAGCGTGGCTGCATTCAGGCTGTCATCATCCCAGCCCAGACGGGTTTTCAGCGTCACCGGGATGGACACAGCGCTGACAATCGCCTCGATCAGTCGCGAGGCGTGATCCAGATCGCGCATCAGGGCCGATCCAGACATCCCCCCCACAACCTTACGGGCGGGACATCCCATATTTATGTCGATGATCCTGGCGCCGTTCTGTTCGACCATCCGCGCCGCCTCGCCTGCCCAATAGACATCGCGGGCCGCCAATTGCACGGCGGTGTTGGCATGACCAAACCCAAGCTCAGCGCGTTCGCGCACCCCCGGCTTGGCCTGCACCATTTCCTGACTGGCGACCATTTCCGACACGACAAGCCCCGCACCGAAACTGCTGACAAGATTGCGAAACGGAAGGTCCGTGATCCCGGCCATCGGGGCCAGAAGCACAGGTGGGTCGAGGGTGATATCTTTGACGCGGACTGACATGCCTAATCCTTGTGCAACACGTCTAAACCTGCGTGCCACCCTGCGAAATATCAACTTTCCGCCCATTAAGCGAGGTCTGGATTCACATTTTGCCTATTTTTTGTGCGGTATTTCGCCCTCAATCGTCCCCATTGTCCTTCATTTCGGCACGGCCTAAACATGAGCCATGGAAATCGCAGCCATCATTGTCGCCGCCGGTCGCGGCACGCGCGCAGGGGCAGGCCTGCCCAAACAGTGGCGCGAGGTCGCTGGCGCGTCAGTCGCCCAGCACACTGTGGCGGCCCTTCAGGGCCATCCGCGCATCACTCAGTGTCTGTTGGTGATACATCCCGATGACCACGCGCAGGCCGCAGAGATCGCGGGGGTCGAGCTTGTCCATGGTGGGGCAACGCGTGATGCCAGTGTGCGCGCCGGGCTGGAGGCACTGGCCGCCCGCGCACCCGAGTATGTGCTGATCCATGACGTCGCCCGCCCTTTGGTCAGCCACGATGTCATCGACAACGTGATTGATGCATTGGCGACCTCGTCCGGTGCCGCGCCCGCCCTGCCCGTCACTGACGCCCTATGGCATGGCGCGGACGGGCAAGTGACCGGCACCCAGTCGCGCGCCGGGCTTTATCGCGCGCAGACCCCGCAAGGTTTTCACTTCGACCCGATCCTTGCCGCCCATCGAGGGCTTCAAGGCAGTGCCGCCGACGACGTTGAAGTGGCTCGCATGGCAGGGCTGGACGTCGCCATCACGTTAGGCGATGAGACCAATATGAAGATCACCGGGCCGGACGATTTCGCCCGCGCCGAAAGGTTGATCCGTGACAGAGCGAAGGAACAGGCGATGGATATTCGTATGGGCAACGGGTTTGACGTGCATGCGTTTGAGGATGGCGACCACGTCATCCTATGCGGCGTGCGCATCCCGCATAGCCGCAAGCTCAAGGGCCATTCGGATGCCGATGTCGGGATGCACGCCTTGACCGATGCGATCTATGGCGCGCTGGCCGAAGGGGATATCGGACAACATTTTCCGCCCTCGGACCCACAATGGAAGGGCGCGGCCAGCGACATCTTCCTGCGCCATGCGGTGGCCTTGGCTGGCAAGCGGGGCTTCCGGTTGGCCAATGTGGACGTCACGTTGGTGTGCGAATACCCGAAAATCGGACCGCACGCATTGGCAATGCGAGAAGCGCTGGCGGAAATTATGGGGTTGGATCTGGACCGTGTGTCGGTGAAAGCCACGACGTCCGAGCGACTTGGTTTTACCGGGCGATCCGAAGGCATAGCGTCGCTGGCCTCGGCCACTTTGATCAGGGACTGACCTTATGCAAAAATCGACTGCCAAGCTGATTGCGACCTTCTTCTATGCCGGGCTGCTGAAACCCGCGCCCGGCACTTGGGGCACGCTGGCGGCGCTGCCCGTGGCTTGGGTGCTGCATACGATCGGTGGCCCGATTGCCCTGACCGGCGCGACCATTATTGCCTATTATGTTGGTCTGAAAGCGACCGAAGCCTATACCGCAGGATCGGACAACCACGACCCCGGCGAAGTGGTAATCGACGAGGTGGTGGGCATGTGGATCACGCTGTTTCCCGTGTCGTTTGGCGCAAAGATGATGGGCGCGGATTTTCTGGCGCTCTATCCCGGTTGGGTCATCGGGTTTTTGGCGTTTCGCTTCTTTGACATCACCAAGTTTGGCCCCATAGGCAAAGCTGACCGTCGCGGAGACGCCGCGGGCGTTATGCTGGATGATGTCTTTGCGGGTGTGGCCGCCGCGGTGACCGTCATCATCGCTGCCTATGCCGCCCACGCGGTTTTGATGTAGCCCATGAACGCGCCTGACCTTATTGACCTGTGCCGCACCAAAGGCTTGAAAATAGCCACCGCCGAAAGCTGTACAGGTGGCATGGTTGGCGCGTGGCTGACCGACGTGCCGGGCAGTTCTGATGTTTTTGACCGGGGTTTCATCACCTACTCCAACGCAGCCAAACGCGACATGTTGGGCATTATCCAAGCCACACTGGACGAATTCGGAGCCGTCTCTGAACAGATTGCGCACGAAATGGCCGTTGGTGCCCTGGCTAGGTCGCAGGCAGATCTTGCCGTGTCGATCACCGGTATCGCAGGCCCCGGCGGGTCCGAACACAAACCCGAAGGGCGCGTTTGCTCTGGACTGGCAACGCGCGAGGGGTGCCAAACCGAAACCATTGAATTCGGCGCAATGGGCCGCGCAAAGGTGCGCTATGCCGCTGCCGATCACGCTTTGACGCTTTTATCGCAGGCTGCCTTGGCTTTAGGCGCACGCTGAATTTCGGTTTTCCGGGCGCTGGATTCCTAGCCATGCGCCAGTTATTTAGCCCAATTTATGGGCGCTTTGTGTTTTCCCACCGCTTTTGCCCATAAATCACGCAAAGGCTATCCCGTCCCCATCCTTGCTGCGCCACAAAACACGGCAACACCAAACTCACCCTAGGAGGGGAATATGAACGGGGCAGATACTGCTTGGATCATCGTGGCCACCGCGCTCGTGCTTTTCATGTCATTGCCGGGATTGGCATTGTTTTACGGCGGGCTTGTCCGGGCCAGAAACGTCCTGAGCGTTTTCATGCATGTCTATGCCATCGCCTGTCTGATGAGCGTTTTGTGGCTGGCCTTCGGCTATACCATCGCGTTCGGGGACGCGACGCATGGTTGGTTTGGCAGCTTGGACAAGGCTTTCCTGTCGGGGGTGACCGCTGATAGCCTGTCGGGCACCCTGCCCGAGGTTCTGTTCTTTGCGTTCCAAATGACCTTCGCGATCATCACACCAGCGCTGATCGTTGGCGCTTATGTGGAACGGGTCGGGTTTGGCTTTGTGATGACCTTCTCGGGCTTGTGGATGCTTTTGTGTTACGCGCCCGTTGTCCACTGGATCTGGGGCGGCGGCGCAATGGCCGATGGCGGTATTTTTGGCGAGACCGGCACACGCGATTTTGCAGGCGGTATTGTGGTTCATGAAACCGCAGCGATTGCCGCGCTGATCGTCGCGGTTTTCCTTGGCCCGCGCAGACACCGCACAACACCGCCGCACGCCCCCTGGATGGTGTTCATGGGCGCGGGCATGCTTTGGGTCGGCTGGTTTGGCTTTAACGGCGGTTCGCAACTGGCTGCAGATGGTGGGGCCGCAATGGCGATCACGGTCACGCATATCTCGGCGGCAACAGCGTCCCTGTCATGGGCTGTGTGGGAGCGGATCAAATATGGCAAGGCCAGCCTTGTCGGCATTGTGACCGGAACCATTGCGGGGCTGGCGTCGATCACCCCGGCGTCGGGTTTCGTTGGTCCCATCGCCGCCCTGTTTATCGGCGCTGTCGCCGGCATTCTGTGTCAGGAAGCGGTGAACATCGTGCGCAACAAGTTGCAGATCGACGATACGCTGGACGTGTTCGCCGTGCATGGTGTCGGCGGGATCTTCGGCACCCTTATGATCGCGGTCCTGGGTCAGGGCAGCTGGATTGCCCAGATTGGTGCGCTTGTGATCGTCGGTCTGTTCACAGCCCTCGTCACCGTGGTTTTGATCAAGCTGGTCGCGCTGGTGATGCCACTGCGCGTGGATGCCGAAATGGAAACCAACGGGCTGGATCTGTCAGCACATGGCGAACGCGCCTATGATATGACCTCGTAACACAGCCTCAGGTAAGGACATCGAAAAGGCGGGCGGAAATGCTCGCCTTTTGCCTTTTTCAGATCAAGAAGTTCGCAGAAGTGTGCACAAGGCGGGCAAGTCGGGCAATGAGCCGACAGCCTCGATCAACTGGTCTGCTCGCTCCCCCAAAAGCGCGCGCGACTTGGCCTCTAGCTTCAGGCGGCGATCCGCAAGTCGTACCGGTGCCTTCAGATTATGGTCGCGGCTCAACACGGCACCGTTGTTTTTCGTGACCTCCACCCGGGCGGCGGTCTCGGAAATGTTGTCGTCAGCCACCACATGCACCCGCGACGCCAGTGCGACCAGCGCAGGATCGCGCGCGACCTGATCCGAAAAACTCTCCAACGCGGCCGTGTCTACGTCTGAGAGGATCATTGCGGCACAATGCGCATAGGAAAATTTGACTTCCAGCCCGGTTGAGGGATGTGGAATGTTGCATACACTCATCCAGCGAGGATGGGTCCAAAGTTGAATTTCGGCCACATCCCCTGCCGCGCAGTCAATCTTCGACAAGGCTTCAAGCATCGCGTGGATACCGTGGCAGCAGGCATGAAACTTGTGACTTATTGTCAGGCTGTCCCATTGGCGACCCAAACCGTCAAACGCAGTCATATCACCCTCACCTGCATGGGTGCGTCCAAAGCCTTGTGGTCCTTCGATCCCTTCACGGGCCGAGGTGAACCCGGCCTTGGCGGCGCGTGCGACCTCGACGCCAGTTTCGGTGGCCAGACCGGCATGATAGGGCTTGCCCATCGTACCGAACTGGCTTTTCAGCCCCGACGCGCGGGTTGCGCACAACCCCAATGCATGGGCCATCTGATGCGAGCTTAGCGCCAACAATCGCCCGGCGGCCAAAGTTGCGCCAAACGCCCCGGCGGTCGCAGTTTGATGAAACCCCGTCTGGTAGTGGTTTCGCCCCAGCCAACGCCCCAACCGGATCGACCCTTCGACCCCCACCAAAGCGGCGTCCAGCAATTCCGATCCCGGCGCTCGGATCCACTCGGAAACGGCCAGGGCAGCCGGCACCACAGCAACTGAGGGGTGCCCGATATGGGCGAAATGCGTGTCGTCATAGTCCAGCGCATGCGACGCCACGCCATTGACCATAGCCGCCGCGCGCACCGGCAGCTTACGTGATCGCCCAACAATGCTGGCCTGCCCATCGCCGCCGTCGTCCACGGCCATTTCGCGGACAATACGCGCGACTGGCTCATTCCGACCGGCAATCGCCACTGTGGCCCAGTCAAGCAAGGACATCGCCATCATCTCGCGTGCGTCATGTGCCTGATCGCCCATCACCGGAGCGACACCAAACCGCACCAGTTTGTCCATCACATGACCCATCTGCGTCCTCCCTTTGTTGGCAGTCCCTTGAAAGCATACGCGTTGACCTACATAACACTAACTGAAAAAGCGAAAGGCAATCGGGAACATCATGGACACAGGCTTTTGGATCAGCTGCGCAGCTATTGCGGCGCTACTTGTGCTGTCCGCCTTCTTTTCGGGATCAGAAACAGCTTTGACGGCGGCGTCTCGCGGCAAATTGCGATCCCGCGCAGACCGCGGCGACCGGGGGTCCGAGCGCGCCCTGAACATCACCGAGGACAACGAACGTCTGATCGGCTCGGTTCTATTGGGCAACAACCTCGTGAACATCCTTGCGACCTCGCTTGCGACGGCGCTGTTTACCCGCTTGTTTGGCGACAGCGGCGTGGCGATGGCCACACTGGTGATGACCTTGTTGGTGCTGATTTTCGCTGAGGTGCTGCCGAAGACATATGCCATTACAATGCCGGAAGATGCCGCTGCGAAGGCGTCTGCCCCGATATCCATCGTGATCTTGATATTCTCGCCGATCGTGTCGGCCGTGCGCGTCATCACGCGCGGGTTGCTCAGCCTGTTTGGCGTAAAGACCGACCCCGACAGCCACATTCTGGCCGTCCGCGAAGAGATCATGGGCGCGATCGCGCTGGGCCATTCAGAGGGGGCCGTTGAAAAAGAGGATCGCGACCGCCTGCTGGGCGCGCTTGATCTTGGCGACCGCGCCGTTGAGGAAATCATGCTCCACCGCAGTCAGATCGAGATGATCGACGCCTCGGCCCCGGCAATCGGGGTGCTGGAACAAATCCTTGCCTCGCGCCACACCCGCCTGCCCGTCTTCCGGGATGAACCTGAAAACATCATCGGCGTTATTCATGCCAAGGATCTGAGCCGCGCGATGTATATGGCGCAATCCGAAGGCAAACCGATCGAAGAGTTTGATGTTCTGCAAGTGGCGATGAAGCCGTATTTCATCCCTGAAACCACCACGCTGGATGACCAGATGCGGCAGTTTTTGCGGCGTCACACCCATTTTGCGCTTGTAGTGGATGAGTACGGGTCGCTGGAAGGTCTGATCACGCTCGAGGACATTCTGGAAGAAATCGTGGGCGAAATCACTGACGAGTTTGACGTTCAAGCAGAGCCCGAGATCAAGCGACACGCCGACGGCAGCTACGTTGCCGAGGGGGCCATGACAATCCGCGACATCAACCGCGCCAACGACTGGAACCTGCCAGATGACGAGGCCAACACCATCGCTGGTCTGGTGATCCACGAAGCTCAGATGATCCCCAATGAAGGGCAAGTCTTTTCCTTCCATGGGTTCCGGTTCGAAGTGTTGAAGCGCGATGGCAACAGGGTGGCCGCGCTGAAGATCCGTCCCCTGTAGTGCGCGAAATGCGCGGGTATGTCGCTGGGTTTGGGGCTTGTGCTTAATCGCCAGATGACGGCTAGCTGAAAAAACCCAACCGGTATCGGAGATTTTCATGACACATCGCCCGTATTCGCGCTTTACACTGACAGCCGCGATCTGCGCCCTCGCCGCAACCGCACCGGCCGCGATGGCCGATGGTGACACGCAGGACCCGCTTTTTCAGGCGCTGGCCGGAAAGTCTTTCGTTGGTAAAACCGGGCTGGCGATCAAACTGGAAGAAGATGGCACCATCACCGGTGGCAGTGACGCGATGCAATTTGGCGGCACGTGGTCGGTCGAAGGTGGACAGTATTGCCGCACCCTGACCGAACCAACGCCCGAACCCATGCGGTCAAGCGGCTGTCTGGATGTCCAGATCGACGGCGATCAGGCGACCCTGACCAGCGAAGACGGCACCGAGCGCACCTATACGCTGCGCTAAATGTGGTGCCCGACAGGTGTCACCGTCCCTTGAACAGTGACCCGAAGATGCCACGCACGATGCGTCTGCCGGTCGTGCCCTTGAGTTCTTTGATCACCACCTTGACGACGGCTTCGCTGAACCCTTCATCGGTAGATTTGCGCGACCGCTGGCGTGACGTTGGCTTGTCATCTTCGGTGCCGGTATATCGACGTCCGGAGTTGAATTCGCGCAAGGTCAGTGTTTCGGCCTCAGCTTCGCGACGCTCCGCCTCTTCTGCTTCTTTTGCAGCGTCAGTGGCCCGTTTGGTCAGCATTTCATAGGCGCTATCGCGGTCCTGCAGCGTCTCATATTTCCCGGCTATCGGTGAGGCATCAATCAAGGCTTTCCGCTCCCCCGGTTCAATCGGCCCAAGCTGCGAGCTTGGCGGGCGGATCAAGGTCCGCTCGACCACACCGGGCGCACCCTTGCCCCCCAGAAACGAGGTCACAGCTTCGCCCACGCCAACTTCGCGGATCGCATCCTCGGTCGAGAACCGCGGATTGTCGCGATAGGTCTCGGCGGCTTGTTTCAGTTCTTTGCGGTCCTTGCCAGTAAAGGCGCGCAGCGCATGTTGGATGCGGTTGCCCAATTGCCCAAGAATATCTTCAGGCACATCGGCCGGGTTCTGGGTAATGAAATAGACCCCAACCCCCTTGGAACGGATCAGCCGTGCAACCTGTTCTACCTTGTCGACCAGTGCCTTTGGAGCGTCGTCAAACAGCAAATGCGCCTCGTCAAAGAAGAACACCAGTTTGGGTTTGTCCGGGTCGCCGACTTCGGGCAGTTCTTCAAACAGTTCAGACAAAAGCCACAGAAGGAAGGTTGCATAAAGGCGCGGCGCACCCATCAGCTTGTCAGACGCCAGGATGGAAATGCGCCCACGCCCGTCAATATCAGTGCGGATGATGTCGGCCAGATCCAGTGCGGGCTCACCAAACAGCTTATAGCCACCCTGGTTTTCCAGCACCAAAAGCGCACGTTGGATTGCCCCAACAGAACTTGTGGACACATTGCCATAGCGCAATGACAGTTCTTTTGCATTCTCGCCGACCCAAACCAGCAAGGCTTGCAGATCTTTTAGGTCCAGAAGCGGCAGACCTTGTTCATCGGAGACCCGAAAGGCGATGTTTAACACCCCTTCCTGTGCGTCCGTCAGCTCCAGCAGGCGTGACAGCAAAAGTGGACCCATTTCGGTGACCGTGGTGCGGATCGGGTGACCCTGATCACCAAACAAGTCCCAGAATGTGACCGGAAAGGCCTCATAGGCATAATCATCAAACCCGATTTTTTGGGCGCGGCTGGTAAAGGCCTCGTGCAGCTTGAACCCTTCAGATCCGGCTTTCGCCAGCCCAGAAAGGTCGCCTTTGACATCCGACATAAAGACCGGAACTCCTTGCGCGGCGAAACTTTCGGCCATGATCTGCAAAGTAACGGTTTTCCCGGTACCGGTTGCCCCGGCAACCAACCCGTGGCGGTTGGCGTATTTCAACAAGAGCCCTTGTTTGGTGGCATAATCTTCGCCCCCACCGCCTATAAAAATCGTACCGTCCATCTATGCGCCTCCCAAGGCCAAAAACCGTCTTTGATGAACAATACTAAATTAACCCACTTGTGCCAGAGTGGATTCACCCCGGGGTCAATGGCCTTTGGGGTTGACATCCTCCCTGTCAGACTGGCCTCGCCTTCGGGCGAGGCATTTTTATTAACATGATCAGCAAATTACATCATTCACCTAATGTATCATTCCCGCCCTCAGAAACCGACATATCGGGCCAGTTTTGCGTCGCAAAAGTTCTTGACCCCTGCGACCAAGTGCCATAGCGTCTGCCTCAATAAGCCGGTCAGTCCGGCAGGGAGAGAAAATAATGAAAAGGGTCTGCTTTGCGGGCCCTTTTCGATGTTTGGCGCCTCGTGACGAATTTGCCGAGCCCACTTTACCCAGCCAGAATGCCCGGTATTGCCACGCACAATTCGGCAATCTCTTGCCCATCCCCGCTGGTCAACGGAATGCACACAGGTTTTCAGGGGTTTTGGGCCTGACAGCCCTGCACGGGCATGTTATCCAACGCTCAAACAGACCCGATATATTATGAGGATCGAAAATGAAGGCTGAGCTGATTAAAACCCTGCCCCTTGCAGCGCTTTTGGCACTGGCGACCCCAGTGTTTGCACAGGACACGACCGAGGCGGCACCCGACGCAGCTGCGCCCGCAACTGAAGCGGCAGAACCTGCGCAACCCAATGTCGATTTGGGCGAACCGGCAAGCGACGCCCGTCAGCCCGGACAGACCTATATTGAAAAGGTCGTCGGCGATTGGGAACGCAAGTGTATTACTCTGCCTGAGGGTCAGGGCGACGATCCGTGCCAGATGTATCAACTACTGAAAGATGACAAAGGCAATGCGGTCGCCGAAGTGTCGCTGGGACGGTTGCCAGATGGTGGTCAGGCTGTTGCCGGGGCGACGGTTGTCGTGCCGCTTGAAACACTGTTGACCCAGCAGCTGACCATTTCGGTCGACGGCGCACAGGGAAAACGTTACCCGTTCCGGTTCTGCGCGCAGCCCGGTTGTGTTGCCAATATAGGCTTCACCAAGGCCGAGGTTGATGGCTTCAAACGCGGTGCAGCGGCCACTGTTACGATCGTACCGGCCGCAGCCCCTGATCAAAAGGTCAACCTGACCATGTCGCTGAGCGGCTTCACTGGCGCGTATGACGAGCTGATCGTTCCGACTGCACCACAGCAGTAACCGATTGATCTAGAACCTAAAGTGTTTCGCCAAAAACCTGCGACACCGGTTTTGGCGAAACGTGCGATAGGCTGAAATGTTGAGCGGCGTTTCGAATGATCCCTGTCTCAGGTTTCATTTGAAACGCTTTTTTAACGCCGCCTCTTCGGGGCGGCGTTATTCGTTCCGGTCGGTCCCGGTGGTCAGACAGCGCGCAGCGCAAGCACCGCGTTCAGCCCGCCGAAGGCAAAGGCATTTGACAGCACAGCATCAACCTTCACGTCTCGCGCGACATTCGGCACCACATCCAGCGCACATTCTGGGTCAGGCTCTTCATATCCTATGGTTGGCGCAATCACCCCGTCGCGCAACGCCATAATGCAGGACAGAAGCTCGACCGCGCCGGTGCCACCGATCAAATGGCCATGCATCGACTTGGTGGACGAAATCATCAAGTCATCCGCGTGATGCCCGAACGCATCTGCCACCGCAGCACATTCCGTCTTGTCATTGGCCGCGGTCCCGGTGCCATGTGCATTCACGTAAGTCACATCTTCCGGGTTCAGCCGTGCATCACGCATCGCACCGGTGATGGCGCGCGACGCGCCCTGTTTGGACGGCATCACGATGTCCGCCGCGTCAGAGGTCATTGAAAAGCCGACCACCTCGGCCAGAATTTCTGCGCCCCGGGCTCGGGCACGGTCGTAGTCTTCGAATACGAAGACGGCAGCGCCTTCGCCTTGCACCATGCCGTTTCGATTGGCCGAAAACGGGCGGCAGGCGTCCTTGGACATGACCCGCAGCCCTTCCCACGCCTTAATACCGCCAAAACACAGCATCGCCTCGGACCCGCCGGTGATCATGACATCCGCCATGCCGGTGCGGATCATCTGCATCGCCTGCCCCATCGCGTGGTTCGAGCTGGAACAGGCGGTCGCCACAGTGAAACTTGGCCCTTTCAAGTTCCATTCCATCGACACATGGCTGGCGGCGGCGTTGTTCATCAGTTTCGGCACCACGAACGGATGCACCCGGTTTTTCCCGTCCTCGTAAACTGTGCGGTAGTTTTCATCGAGCGTGTTCATGCCACCGCCTGACGTGCCCAAAATGACGCCTGAGCGGGTTGCAAGTTCGCCCGAAAAGCTCAACCCGGATTGGGTGATCGCTTCGCGGGCGGCCAACAATGTGAATTGCGTAAATCGGTCATACAGTGCGATTTGCTGGCGGTTGAAACTGTCTTCCGGCTCGTAGCCTTTGATCTGCGCCCCAATGCGGATGGACAGGCGTTCCACGTCCTGAAATTCAAGATCGCCGATCCCACAGCGGCCGTTGCGCATGGCATCAAGCGTTTCGGCCACGTTCCGGCCAAGCGCGTTGATCGTGCCTTGTCCGGTGATAACAACGCGTCGCATGTGATGTGTCTCCTTCAGGCTGCCTGCGTGGCAACCAGCCCTGAGACTGCCTGAATGATCGCATCGACCGACGAGATGTCGAAGTCGCCTTCGTTCGGGTCATTGGCATTGAAAGGCACCGACACATCAAAAGCTTCTTCGATCGCGAAAATACTTTCGACAAGGCCAAGGCTGTCGATGCCAAGATCCTCCAGCGACTGATCCATCGAAATGTCACCGGGCTCAATCATGGCCTGCTCCGCGAGGATGGCAATTACGCGATCTTTGATGCTGTCCGACATAGAGTTCCCTTTCGCGTTGCGCGTTTTTCTAGTCCTTGTCCACCAGTTTTGAAACAGTTTTTTGAAGCTCGCGCAGAGTCTCGGCCAACCGCGGAAGACGACGCAATTCGCGCCGGATCGCCATCTCGGTTTCGATCTTCACGGCCGGGCTTCCCAAAACCGCGCGCCCAGCGGGCACGTTGGTATAGATATTAGTGCCGCCGCCGGCGATTACATCATCGCCGATGAAAATATTGTCACTGACCCCAACTTTGCCGCCCAGAACGACACGGTTGCCGATCCGCGCAGAGCCCGATACGCCGACATTCCCGCACATCATGACATCTTCGCCAACATCTGCATTGTGACCCACCTGCACCTGACAATCGATCTTTGTGCCGCGACCGATGCGCGTGGCGCGGATCGTGCCACGGTCAATGGTCGAGCTTGCGCCAAGTTCGACATCATCGCCGATCTCGACCCCGCCCAGTGAATGCACGCGCGCCCAATGGTGGCTGCCGACCACCTGAACTGCTTTGTCACCGTCCGCCATCCCGCCGCGCAGGCTTTCGACAGCGCTTTCTTGATCCAACGTTACGTATGAAAAACCGTCACCACCAACGACAGAGTTGGACTGGCCGATATAGCGATCTCCAATGGTGCACAAATGTGCGATGCGCGCGCCCGGATGCAGCACAAGATCATCGCCGATCATGGTGCCATAACCGATTGAGGCATGGGGCGCGATTTGTGCGCCGGTCCCGATTGTGACATTGGCACCGACAACAGCCAAAGGTCCGATACAGGCGCCAGCACCAATCTTGGCGGTTTCGGCCACGACAGCGGTGGGGTGAATGCCCTTGGCGATACCCAAGCCCGGGTCAAGCGCATGTGTCAGAAGCGGCATCGCCGCCTTTCCCCGGTTCAAACAGATCGCGCCTTCCAGCCCCAGCGCTTGCCAATCGGCCCCATCCCACAACAACGCGGCGCGGGCCCGACCCTTGGCGATTCCATCGGCATATTTTGGGTCCATCGCGAGCGCAAGTTGATCTGGGCCGGCATCGGACGGCTCGGCAGCACCGATCAGGACGATATCCCCATTGCCCAGCACCTTTGTACCGAGCGAGGCGGCAATTTGCGAAAGAGTGAATTGCATCGGACCTCCTTGTCCCGGTGCAGGGCGCAATGCCCACACCACTGACAAAGGATTTACCCCCCTACGCCGCCAAGCGCCACCCCGGCGTTTTGCAGGGCATCCCAAACCTTGGCATCACGGCCATAAACGTCGCGACGATAGTTCATCCGTCCCTTCGCTGGGGCGACCGCAGTGCGATACACGATATGGACTGGAATATGCTCTTCCAGTTGGATCCGCGTCTCGCGGCCAGTGTTCAGCACTTTATGAAATGTGCCTTTCGGGTCGGACGATTGCTTCGCCAGGATCGCATAGGCAAAGTCGAACGGATCGCTCAGACGAATACAGCCGTGGCTGAACGCCCGAACATCACGGCCAAACAGACTTTTTGACGGCGTGTCGTGCAGATAAATATTGTATTTGTTTGGGAACATGAACTTCACCAACCCCAAAGCGTTGCGGCTGGAGGGCGGCTGCTTGATCGCGAACGGGAAGGATTTGGCAGAGAACGCGTTAAAGTTCACTGCGGACCGGTTGACCACACGCCCCCGGCTGTCGATTAGTTTCAGGTGACTAACCGCATTTGGATTGCGCTTGAGCATCGGAAGATACTCTTTTGTCGCGATTGACCGCGGCACATTCCAGGTCGGGTTGACCACCATAAACTCCATAACGTCAGAAAATTCTGGGCTGCGACGATCAGGTTGGTTTTTGCCGATCACCGACCGGGTGGCAAACGTGACCCGACCGCCGTCAACGATCTTGGCGGTAAAGTCTGTGAGGTTCACCCAGACATGCCGTTTGCCGCGCTCGATATTCGTCCAGCGTTCCCGCTCCATCGCGACTAGGATAGAGGCAAGGCGCTTTTCCAATGGCGTATTGATCTCTGCAATCGTGCCCGCCCCGGCAACACCATCAGAAACCAGGCCGTGGTCTTGCTGGAACTGTTGCACAGCCTTCTGGATCGATGCGTCATAAGATTGGCTGGCCGAGCGGTTAAGATAGCCCATGCGAATCAAACGGTTACGCAAAGCCACCACAGCTGGTCCAGCCTGTCCTGGCTTCAGCGAATTGGCCGACACCGGAGCGCCCCATCCGCCCTTTGCCAACAGGCTTTCTAGCCGCAGCTTTTCCTTCATCAAGCGCGCGTATTCCGGGGATGTCGGCGGCAGCGCTTTCAGGAACCCACTGGGATTGGATTTGACGAAATTTGCCAGCAAGTCGGCACCGCTTTGGCGTGGAGCCTCACGCACGATACCACTGTCCACTCGCGACGGCGTCACGATACCGCTGTGGACGTCGTGGGCGTAAGACAAGAAAAGCTTCGACATCGCGACTTCAACGCGGCCCAAATCGCGCAAGCTGGTCACGCTCTTCAACTGAGCCATCAGCCCTTCGGTATCGTAATCAGGTAAACCGTGATTGTCGGCGGTTGCCACCGCTTTTAACAAAGCGCTGCGGCGCGCGATGTCAGTCAGTTCGGTTCCAGTCCAAATTGGCTGATAGCCATTTGCCCGGTAAAACTCAGCGATCTCTGTGTCGCGTGCGGCCGCTTCTGCAACGGCCTGCGCAAAGGCGGAAACTCTGGTTTGCGCCTGGACCGGCAAGGCCGTTGTTGTTAGGAAGAAAATCCCCGTCAAAACGGCAAAAACCGCCGAAAAAACTGAGGTACGACGTCGTGGCAGCGCGTGCGTATTCATATTTTGCCCAATAGTAAAAACCTGCTGATAATGCCTGATATTCCACAACTGGCCCTAACAAGTCCATTCACAAAGCCGCTAAACGTGCGAGTTCCGATACGGCGTGCCCTCCAGCCCATGCTTTGGCGTGTTTGGGCCACGGTTAACCACTTTTTGAGCTATTTCAGCAAATTTTTGCCGATTTCACTTGAACACGTTAAGCAACTGAAATCTTTGCTTGGCCCGCGATTCGAGTTGTGCCATAAGTTCCGCATGCCTGGGGAAGAGGCTAAAAAACTTGTTACCTTGATAGGACAACGATCCAAATCAGGTGCTCAAAACAGGCAAGCGATGGGACACGCTGAGACATGACTAACGACACTTCCGTCGGATCGAAATCCGTATTGACACGCCGTGGGTTGCTGGGTGCTTTTGCCGCCACTGCTGTATCAGCCGCGCCGATGTATGCAAATGCCGCGGGCTTCCTGCGCGGCGGGGGCGATGTCCGCAGGCTCGCCATGTATTCCGGTCGCACCGGCGAAACGATCAATATGATTTATTGGATCGAAGGCAAATACATCAAAGATGCCTTGAAAGAGATTAACCACTTCATGCGCGACTGGCGCGTGGACCAGTCGATCAAAATTGACACGCGCACAGTTGATATCATGGCAGCCGCTCACGGGCTGATGGATGCACGTGAACCCTATATGATGTTGTCGGGGTATCGGTCGCCGAAAACCAACGCAATGTTGCGGTCACGCTCGCGCGGCGTCGCGAAGAATTCTCTGCACATGAAGGGTCAGGCAGCTGACCTGCGACTGAAATCACGGTCGGTCAACCAGATCTTCAAAGCCGCTGTTGCGTGCCAAGGCGGCGGCGTTGGCAAGTATTCTGGATCGAACTTTGTGCATATGGATTGCGGCGTGGTTCGAAACTGGGGCCGGTAACACTGCGTTACGCACCGTATCTGAGAAGATGACAAAGGCCCCCTTCTGGACGGGCCTTTTTCTTTGTCGGCATGTCAGTCATCTAAAGCGCCCCTACCCCCTTCGGTAACCCGATCGATGCATCGGTCCAGCCATCACAGCTAAGAAAAAGCGTGCGCAAAGATCCCTTCGCACACGCTGCTTTCAAGAATCTTTAGATATCCGCTCTATTTGGGCATCAAGCGACCCGGCTCATTGGTTTCCAGATAGGCTTCCTGCTCTGGTGTCAGATCGACACAGTCATAGCCGGTCACCATGGGGCGCACATGTTCGCGGAAACCATGACCCACCGTCAGAAGGTAGACATGGGTCACAACGAAGGCTGCGATGACATAGGCCGCCAGCAGATGCACATTGGCGATGACATAAAGCGCAAAAGTTGACCCCTCGTCGGCAGCCCAGAAATTGTAGGTCAGATATAGCAGCCCCGAGCCCCAGATTGCCGGAAACACCACCATCTTCAGCCCGAAATAAGTTAAGGCTTGAAGTGGGTTGTGCTTGCGCCAGAACACCTTGCGATACGGAGGTTCTTCCCCCTTGAACACACCATAAGCATAGAAACGCGCCATCTTGAAAAGCCCTTCCAAATGCGGCACGAACTGTCGCCAGGTTCCGGTGGTAAACAGCCAAAACGTAGCAAAAATCCAAACCGCCAACAGGATCAGCGCGGCAATGGTATGGAGCATCACCGCCGGTCCGAATGGCAGCAGCGAATGCAGCCCGTTCAACCCAAACCCCGTGAACAGCAAAACCATAATCATCAGCATCTGAGTCCAGTGCCAAAGGCGCTCAAACCTCGGGTAAACCTTGACGATACGTCTAGCCATGATCGGATCCCCCTCTACGTCCACCAGCGATGCGCAGGATGATGTGAAGTCCGACGCCAAGAATGGTCAGCGCCACCAACGCCATGCCCAGCAAGCCGACGGGTGAGCGCGGGTTGGTGCCGGGCATATAGACCGCAGTAATGCCATCCATCCGCCCGTTTTCAGCATGGCACGCGGCGCAATCAAGCGCGTCCCGCGCCGGTGCCACCATATGCGTGATCGGCCAATACATCTGCGTATCAACAAAACTGAAATTGCCCGAATAGTCCTGTCCGGCCGCCTTCATTCCGGCCTCGATCGCTTTCGGCCAGTCAAAATTGGTCCAGAATGCCGTATCTGTGGTCGGCCCCCAGACATGCGAATAAGCCAGCTTGTTGCTGTCTGTGTCATAAGCCTGCCGCCCCTCCATCCGCTTGAAGGGCCAGATTCGGCTGTCCGCGCCGCCGGCAATACCATTGATCCGGTTTACCTCGACAATGGTGGTCGGATCGATCTCTTCCCCGGTCGCATATTCAACATGGCCGTTGAACCAAGCGTAATGTGGAACGACATCCTCGCCCCATTTAAAATCGCCCTTGGTGGACAGATAGGTATGAAGCTCTTGGCCATCGGACTGTACAAAGTTTGCTTCGTGCATTGGCTTGCCATCGGGGCCCATCTTGCCCGCCGTGGACCAGTCCCAATAGGTCTTGGTCGCCACACCGCCGCGCGCAAATGCGGGGATGTGACACGACTGGCACGCCACTTTGTCGGTGTGGTCGTTCAATTTCACACCTTTAATATTCAACGGGTGCGGATCGTTATCGTGGCAGCTTTCACAGGTCGCGGCAGTGCGGACAGCGCCCGGCTTCCCCGTGCCGACCACGTCTTTCGCAACAGTGTCATAGCGCGACCCGGCCCAACTGTGCTTGTCCTCCACATGGCAGGTTGAACAGGTGAAGTTCAGACCATCCGGCGACATATGCACATCGACCTCTTTCGGCGGCGCATAAAGCGCCGAGCTCAGGTCACCGTGTTTCACGTTGTCCCCGCCGCCGCCGTAAAAGTGGCAATTGCCGCAATTGTCGCGTCCCGGCATACCCACCGATTGAGCAGCCTTGGTCAAATCGACAGGCCACGCAAGCGATCCGGTGATTGTTTTTGTGCCAGGCTTTACGGGATCCAGCGGTGGATGCCCCGCGCCCGTGGCTGTTTTGGTGTATTGCCCGGACCGGTCGTGGCAGACCAAACAGTCGGGCGCGACGCCGGCTTCTGCGGGCGTGACCGACATGTCATCCCAGCCATACCCTGCGTGGCAAGATGTACAGCGCGCTTCATTCCCGGCCACGTTGCCACAGAAAGCATTGATTACTTTTGACTTTCCCAGTGTCTGGCCGCTGTCACTCTGGTAATCCCACGTGAAATGGATGGCATGCATGATCTGATCATCTGCCGCGTTGTGACAGGTCAAGCAGGCCTGCGTAACCTCGGGGCCCGTCGAAAAGGCTTTCTGCAAAACCTCAAGTTTTGAATGATCCACCGTCGCTGTTGTTGGAATGGGAGGCGGCGCAGGTGGCGGGGTCGGCTTGGCATTCTGACCCTCGGCCAGAACATGGTGTCCGGCCCCGACAGCCCAAATAAAGGCAAGTGTGATCGTCAGGTAATGTCGCATGGTCATGCCTCTCCTCGTCTCCGGTTCGCGCCGCGGAGGAAAACATTCATAATGCCTAATGTGTACACGGATAAGGAACGCCAGGATACGGACCAAATTGCCGCATCCCACCCGATCCTCGTTGCATGTGATTGACCCGACCTTTGCCGTTTGGCATCGTCGCGCGACAAGCAACGAGGTGGCGATGAAACCCTTCCTGATCCTGCAACTCCGCCCTGAAACGGATGCATCCGACGATGAGTTCCAAGCTTTCCTGTCGAAAGGTGGATTGGCACATAACGAGGTTCACCGTATCCGGCTGGATCAGGAAGACATCCCGGCTGAGCTGTCGCTGGAAGACTATGCCGGTGTGATCGTTGGTGGAGGTCCCGGCTGTGTTTCGGACGCGCCCGGGAAGAAATCGCCGATCGAGGCCAAGATAGAAGCCGATTGCCTTGCCCTCATGCCGGATATCACCAAGCGCGACATGCCCTTTCTTGGTTGTTGCTACGGGATTGGCATTCTGGGCCACCACCTTGACCCCGGCGCGGTATCCAAAGAAAAATACGGAGAGCCCGTCAGCGCAACTGATTGTCGCCTGACCGAAGATGGCGCAACTGACCCGCTGCTAACTGGCATACCGGATAAATTTGAAGCCTTTGTTGGCCACAAAGAAGCGATGCAAACCTTGCCAAAGGGCTGCGCCCATCTTGTCATGTCAGAGCGGTGTCCATTCCAAATGATCCGATATGGGAAAAACGTGTATGCGACACAGTTCCATCCCGAGGCCGACGCCGGAAATTTTGAGACCCGGATCGGGATCTACAAACACCACGGCTATTTTCCGCCCGAAGAAGCCGATGCTTTGGTTGAGATGGTCCATGCTGCAAACGTGCACGCGCCCGCGCAGATTCTGAGGAATTTCGTTGCGCGATATCGGGCCTGATCGGGCCGCGACCAAAGTCTTTGTCAATGTTGAAAATGGCGCACCCGAGAGGATTCGAACCTCTGGCCTCTGCCTTCGGAGGGCAGCGCTCTATCCAGCTGAGCTACGGGTGCCAGTGACACGTGGTCAGGCCGGGATATAGGCCATCACCCCAACGCTCGCAACACGAAAAGAGCCTGGGTTTTCATGGCGCGGGGTCGAAGCCGCCATTTGCTTAGTAACCAATCACATAACAGATGTGAAAGCCGGTTCTAGAATGTCATCCTCAAATAATGAAATCATACCAATGCAGTGCGTCTACGCCGGCGACCTCAATATCGAAATCCGCAACAGCGTCGCCATCGACGTCCGCCCTGACGTAGGAAACATTACCAGTGTCCAGAACCCAGACCGAGTGTGCTCGGGCACCGTTCAAAGAGAATGAGAAGTTTTGGTTGCCGTCTACGTTTGTGTTCGCGTCGATCTGGCGGAAATGAAAATCATCTTCGCCGCTGTCAAACTGAAACACACGATCGCGACCTGCACCCACGGCGCTCTCGTTGATGTCTCGAAAAACAAACACATCCTTGTGAATGTCTACACCCGCGTAAAGGTAATCTCGGCCTTCGCCCCCATCAAGAATATCAGCGCCGTGCCCGCCCTGTATGTTATCCCCACCGGCCCCACCAAAAAGCTTGTCATGGTGATTCTGGCCAAAAAGCCTGTCATTGTCATCGCCCCCGACAAGCATATCATTATGATTACCGCCGAAAAGCTGGTCCTTGCCAGCGTCACCAGAGAGTAAGTCGTGACCATTGTTGCCTAAGATGACGTTGTTCTCGCTCGATCCGAAAATCCTGTCACTCGCCTGGCCGCCGTAAACGTGCTCGATGCCCACTAGGGTGTCGGAACCGTATCCTGTGTTTTGCGAACCGACGTGATCCAAATCCACATAGACCCGGCTGACGCCTGTAAACATGATCCAATCCGAACCAACGCCACCATCATACAGGTCGTCGCCGGAAGCGGCATAAAGCTTATCATTGCCATCTTCGCCATACACCAAATCTGAACCGGATTTACTGTAAATCAGGTCGTTTCCATCACCGCCTCTCAGTCTATTGAATGCCTGGTTGCCGATGATCTTGTCATTGCCGAATCCGCCAACTGCGTTTTCGATCACTGTGCCCACGGCAAGAGCCAGGTTGCCTTTCAATCCGCCTATATCTGATAGGGTCGGTTTCCCTCTAGCGGCAGAAGAAATGGTAAGATCGATAACCTGGTTGGCGCTCCAACCGGAAAAATCGAGCGTATCGCGACCTCCGCCATCGGCAATGGTATAGGCATTTGTATCGCTGTACTGCCACATTCTGCTGAGCACCGGATCAACATGCGCTGCAATGGTCGTGTTGAAGCCATAGGTGGTATCGTCGGTGAAGGCGCTGGACGTCCCGAAAGTCTTGCCACCAGGCCCACCGAAGGATTGGGGCCCATACATGCGATCAAGCGCCAGCAAATCTGCTGCCATGTATGTCTGTAGGTAAGCAAAGTCCGCGTTGATGTTCCGGTTTTCCGTTTGTGAGAAATAGGACATGATACTGTTTTGCCAGCTATCATTCGCGAAATCGGCATCTCGCGGAAAATAGGCTGAACCGTCGTAGTTGCTCTGGTGCCCTAGGCCAAGAGCATGACCAATCTCATGTAAGATGGTTTGAAAAGCATAATCGTTAGGTTTGACAGACCCACTTGCCCATGAGTTCGCAATGTTGACATATGCGTAGTCAATGAAGCCATTGCCGTTGTCGTCCACTGATCCGCTATAGGCCCCGGCGTATTTGTCACCAAAAGCTATATCAGCATTGTAGAACGAGGAGGACTCGGTGAATTCGATCCCGGTCGCATTTGAAAGATACTTAAACGCATCATGCACAAGCTCTTTTCGACCTTCTGATATTCCGTTCGAGTCGAACCAGCTTGCACCCAAAGAATAAGAAAGCGACCCAAACTTAATATCTTGGCCATAAGGTGACAAATTCCATTTGGTTGGGGCAAACCCCGTCTGAATCCAGTACCCGTTTGCCAAATAACCTGACAACGTAAACAGAGACCCATAAGTCATCTAAAACCACCTTTACAATTTTACTCAGCGCCTTCCGCTTCACACCAACAACGACAAGAAAACCTTGAAACCTTGGCGGGTGTGGTCAATTCGCCTTGCACATAACATCAAAATTCAAAAACGCGACTGAGTTCTCAGTTCAACTCAACTAAATGTTAACAGCACGCAAACTATCAAACAGAGAACTTTTTTCTACCCAAAATTTACCTATGATTGTGTCGCCAGATGCGGCAAATCGCGGAAAAAATCGTTGTTGGTAAATGAGAGTACGTGGGAGCAGGTCCAACAACGTTCCCAGTTCCAATTGAATCCAAAGACGTGACGCCCTATGCATAAAAAAAACAAGCGCTCACAACGGTAAGCGCTTGTTTCAATTTTAAGACTGCAAGCCTGCGGATTAACGCTTCGAGAACTGGAAGCTCTTACGGGCTTTGGCTTTACCGTATTTCTTACGTTCCACGACGCGGCTGTCGCGGGTCAGGAAGCCAGCGGCTTTCAGGGCACCACGCAAGCTGGGTTCGTAAAGCTGCAGAGCTTTCGAAATCCCGTGCTTCACAGCACCAGCTTGACCGGACAGGCCGCCGCCTTTGACGGTGGCAACCACGTCAAACTCGCCTTCAACGCCGGCGATTTGCTCGGGCTGGCGGACGATCAGCTGCAGAACGGGACGTGCAAAATAGACGCCCATTTCTTTGCCGTTCACGGTAACCTTGCCGGACCCCGGTTTGATCCAGACACGGGCGACCGCGTCCTTACGTTTGCCGGTAGCATAGGAGCGACCCAGCTCGTCACGGACGGGCTCGCGGGGTGCTGAAATCTCGACCACAGCTTCGGTGCCTTCAGCAACCTCGTTCAGGTCTTCGAGTGTTTTGATCTCTTCAGCCATGATCAGCCCTCACGTGTGTTCTTGGAGTTCATGGATTTGACGTCCAGCACTTCGGGGCTTTGCGCCTCGTGGGGGTGCTCGGCGCCAGGATAGACGCGCAGATTGGTCATCTGCTGACGGCTCAGCGGACCGCCCGGCAGCATACGCTGTACGGCTTTGGTCAGCAGACGCTCGGGGTGGTCACCCTCAAGGATCTGACCTGCGGTGCGCGACTTGATGCCGCCCGGGTAACCGGTGTGCCAGTAGTGCACTTTGTCAGTGCGCTTCTTGCCGGTCATTTGTACTTTGTCCGCATTGATCACGATGACATTGTCACCCATGTCCATATGCGGTGTGAAAGTGGCTTTGTGTTTGCCACGAAGACGCACTGCGATGATCGACGCAAGACGGCCCAGAACAACGCCTTCGGCGTCGATCAGGATCCACTTTTTATCGATATCTGCAGGCTTTGCAGAGAAGGTTTTCATCAATTCAGCCCTGATTGGGTTTCGGATGGGCTGGTTTTAGAGGTTTTTGCTCTGCCGTCAAGCACAGAAAAACGCTAAATATCCCGTCTTATCAATGGGTTAAAATTATGGTATTATTTTACCCCATCCGATGTATCACCTATATCCGCCGCCAACTACCCTATTCCGGCTGGCAGATTTCGCCCCGCGCAATCGCCTGACCGGTGCGGAAAACCAATCCGGCAACCACCACGACCAGCAAAATCAGGATCAACACGCCAATGGTTTGATGGCCGCGCGACCCATCAAGCTGTGAGAAGCGGAAGGAGGCGATGGACAAGGCGGCAGGCGGAAAGCTCAACGCCCACCAGCTGAGTGCAAAGGGCAGCTTGGCCAGCTTTGGCACCTGCGCAACCACCAGCACGGCAAAGATATAACCGGCATTCAACAAAATGCGGGCGAAACCATCAATTTCTCCTGTCATGCTGACATAGGCCAGAAACGCGACTGCAGGCGGGGCGATCAGGATCACCATTGTTGGAAACAGACGCGCGACGATCGGGTCATGAAAGATCAGGCGATTCATCACCAATGTCAGCAGGACAATCCAGAAGATGATGCCGCCGGAAAACAACAACCACGACGTCTCGATATACCCAAGCCGAGCGCCAAGAATGGGCACGATGACGTTGCCCACGGCGGGGATGAACCATGCAGGGGTCAGGTGACCCACTTGAAAACTGCGGTGGCTGATCCAGCCTGTAATAACAGCAACGGTCAGAACACCCTGCCCCACGACGCCGACCAGCCAAATCCATTCGGCAAGTGGAGCGCTATAGGTATGGATCGCCGTCGCTAACAACAGCAACGACACGGTGAATGTTGGAAAAAACGCAAGCTTCACCGGGTGATGCCATTCCTCGACCACCATCGCAGGGTAGCGCAGCGCCTTCGCCACATAGAACGCAGAAACCACCAACAACACCGCCGCGCCGATCAGCAAGACAAGCGATGACGCATGTAAGAGCCACTCATAAGCCGGAGCGCCGGCATGCAGCGCAAGGGACAGCCCCATAAGCCCCATCACAATGGCAAAGAAGGTCACCGGAAAATGGGCCAGTCGACTGGTTTCGGCCGGCGGTGTGATCGGATCTGGCGTGTCGGTCATTTGGTCGGACATCTGCCCCTCGTGTCATGGGTTCTGGGTTAGGTACGCCCCTGCCAATTGACCTTAATCCCGTTCTGGCGGGATGGAATAGGTCAAACTGGCGCGGGCGACGGGCGCGTCATTTCCCTCGGAGTGGATCAGCACATCACCCACCGCCAGCACACGGCCCAGCTTGTGCAGGCGCGCATGGGCAACGAGATCGGTGTTTGCGGCGGGTTTACGCATAAAATCGATCGAGCAGTTGGTGGTGACAGCCAGCGCCTTTGGCCCGATCATAGCAAGGATTGCCAGATAGATTGACACATCCGCAAGCGCAAACATCGTCGGGCCCGAGACTGTGCCGCCCGGCCGCAGATGCTTGTCGCCAATTCGGGTGCGCACGGTAACCTGGAGCGGTGCGACATCCGCAATCTCGAAATCCGGGGCGACCTGTGGAAACTCAGCCTCCATGAAGCTTTGAAGTTCATCGCGCGACATTTTCAACTGCATGGTTTCCCCCCGTGAATTTCCCGCCTATCGTGTGCCGGAAACCCATTGGAGGACAAGATGGCAGACCCACTATTGATCCGCGAGGACGCTGCGTCAGTTGCGCGCTTGACCCTGAACAACCCCGGCGCGCTGAACGCGCTGTCGGACGCGATGCTGGCCGCCTTGAAGGCCGAGTTCTCGGCGTTGGCTCAGGACAGCTCGATCCGTGCCATCGTGATCGCGGGCGCGGGCAAGGTGTTCTGCGCGGGTCACGACCTGAAAGAAATGACCGCCGGCCGTCAGGCTGCGGCTGGTGGGGCTGCCTATTTCAAAGACCTGTTTGATCGCTGCGCCGAGGTGATGTGCATGATCCCCCGCCTGCCCCAACCGGTGATTGCCGAAGCCCACGGGATCGCAACTGCCGCTGGTTGCCAGCTGCTCGCGACCTGCGACATGGCGGTTGCCGCGGAAGGCACACGATTTGGCGTAAACGGCGTGAATATCGGGCTGTTCTGCTCGACCCCTATGGTGGCGCTGACCCGCAACGTGCCCCGCAAAATCGCGTTCGAGATGCTGACCACCGGCGAATTCATCGACGCCTCCCGCGCCCGCGACATCGGTTTGGTCAACCGCGTTGTGCCACATGAAGACCTTCGCGCGACAACCGATGAGCTGGCACGAACCGTGGCATCGAAACTTGGTGCGGCGGTCAAGATCGGCAAAGCGGGGTTCTATGATCAGGCCGACATGCCCCTTGAAGACGCCTATGCTTTCGCGGGGGCAGCCATGGTCGAAAACATGATGCTGCGTGACACCGAAGAAGGTATTCAGGCCTTCATTGAAAAGCGCAAACCCGACTGGGACCAAAACGCCTAATCGGCGCTATCACACCGTTGGCGCGAAAAGTTGAAGTTCAACCTCGGCCCCATGAAATTGCGCGACATGGCCGGGTGCAAGCTCGGTCCAGTCGCCTTCGGTTTGCTCCAGCGGTTCAGACACCACCGCCCATCCCTGACGACTTTCCGACCAGCGATAATAGACCGAGGGCGCATGCTTGTCAGTGGCATAGCGCGCGGCCCAGAGTGTTTTACCGTTGCTGAACGCGGCTGACAGCCGAAGATGCGGCGCGGCCCCATGGACACGGGACAGATCGACGAGAGCACCGGTGGCATGGGCCAGCGCGGCGACAGGCTCGGTCCCTCGCTCGATCTCAGCGTGCATCAGAAGAAACAGAACTTCGCTGTCGGTCGCCCCGCGCCGCACCGAATAATGCGAATCAGGAATAAGCATATCGGCATGTTTGCGAAACCGCTCGAACCCACCAACTTGACCATTGTGCATGAAACTCCAGCACCCATGGGTAAACGGATGGCAGTTGTTGCGGCTTGTGGCGGACCCTGTCGATGCCCTGACATGCGCCAGGAAAAGCCTTGATCGCACCTGCTCGGCAATCGCGCGCAAGTTTGGATCAGACCAGGCTGGCAAAACATCACGGTACAGCCCCGGTTTTGGCAGGTGATCATACCAAGCCAACCCGAACCCATCAGCGTTGATCGCGGTCTTTGCCTCTTCGGCGCCCTGACTTTGGTGAATTAGGGAATGCGCTGGGTGAACGACGACCTCTTCAACAAAGATCGGCGCACCAAGATAAGCGGCCCAACGGCACATAAGCGACCCTATTGTCCGCGATTATGGGTCTTGGCGTAAAGGCGCGCTGTGATGCGGCTTGCGGTTTTCTCGCAGGCGGCGGGGATCAGGGCGTGAACCAACGCGGCCCCTGCGGCCACAAACAGCCAGAATGAAAAACCCGCGGCAAATCGGGCATGTTCCAAATAGGTTTCGTCAACTGATTGCGGGTGTTCAAAAAAGACTTTGCTGATCATGTTCATCTCCTGTCGCGTTTCCTAATAGAACCGCAGTTCACTTCAAATTTCTTCCCAAACTTATCACTCAGGGGATATTCTTTGGGATTTTTTTACGATATATGTGCACCATGGTGGTAATTGACACATTAGATCGGAAAATCCTGAGCGAACTGCAACGCAATGCTGATCAGAGCCTTGAAGAGATTGGCGCGTTGGTCAACTTGTCGCGCAATGCCTGCTGGCGACGTATCCGGGCGCTGGAAGATCGGGGCGTCATTAAAAAGCGCGTCGCGCTGCTTGATGCAGAAAAACTGGGGCTTGGGTTGTCGGTATTTATCCAAATCCGCACCTCGCATCATGTCGCCGATTGGCTAGGGAAGTTTGCCACGGCAACCCGGCTCATGCCCGAGATCCTCGGCGCTTATCGAATGACAGGCGATCTGGATTACCTGATCCATGCCCGTGTGGCTGATATGGCGGATTACGACCGTTTGTATCAGCGGCTGATTTCACAGGTCGAGCTGAGTGACGTGTCCGCCAGCTTCGTCATGGAAGAGATCAAGGAAACAACGCAACTTCCGCTTTAAATGCTTGACCGTTCTGAGCACTCGGGTCAGCCTTAGGTAACTAACGCGGGTGATAAGATGCCATATCTCGTCCTGATCTTGGCAGTGATTGCCGAAACCGTCGGCACCACCGCTTTGCAAGCCAGCCAACAGTTCACACGTCTTGGCCCATCGCTGACGGTTATTGTCGCTTATGGGATCAGCTTTTTTCTGCTTGGCTGGGCGTTGAAGTTCATGCCGGTGGGCATCGCTTATGCGATCTGGTCGGGGCTGGGGATAGTCTTGATTGCTGTAATCGGGTTCATCATGTTCGGGCAACGGCTGGACTGGCCGGCAATCCTTGGCCTTGCCATGATCCTTGGCGGGATATTGGTGATCCACCTGTTTTCCACAGCCACCCAACACTGAACACCGGCGCAATTCAGTCGATTTCCCAGTCCAAGGGCATTTGGGGGTGGCTTTCGCCCCGCAACCGGGCTATGCGCCCCCCTAACTTCTAACACGTTAAACACGTTCTCCCCTTAAGGTGGCCCTATGGACCTGCGCAATATCGCGATCATCGCACACGTTGACCACGGCAAGACAACTCTTGTTGACGAGCTTTTGAAACAATCCGGCGCGTTCCGGGAAAACCAGGCTGTGGCTGAACGCGCCATGGATTCCAACGATCTGGAACGTGAACGCGGTATCACGATTTTCGCCAAGCCCACCTCGGTGGAATATAAAGGCACTCGGATCAACATCGTTGATACCCCCGGCCACGCAGATTTCGGTGGCGAGGTTGAGCGGATCCTGTCGATGGTTGATGGCGTTGTCTTGCTTGTCGATGCAGCAGAAGGGCCAATGCCACAGACCAAATTCGTGACCTCGAAAGCCTTGGCTTTGGGGCTGCGTCCGATCGTTGTCTTGAACAAGGTGGACAAGCCCGACGCCGAGCCCGACCGCGCACTGGACGAATGTTTCGACCTGTTTGCCAACCTTGGCGCTGATGATGACCAGTTGGACTTCCCGCATATGTATGCTTCGGGCCGCAATGGCTGGGCGGATGCTGAACTGGATGGCCCCCGCAAGGACCTGCACGCGCTGTTCAACCTGATCGTGAACCACGTGCCGAAGCCAAAGCAGATTGCGCATCAGAACGAAGATTTTTCGATGCTGGCCACCACGCTGGGCGCGGACCCGTTTGTCGGTCGTCTGCTCACCGGTCGTGTTGAAACCGGACGGCTTAAAGTGGGTGCCACTGTGCAAGCCCTGTCGCGCATCGGCCAGAAGATCGAACAGTTCCGCGTCACCCGCATCCAAGCCTTCCGCGGCCTGTCCCAACAAGATATCGAAGAAGCTGTCGCAGGCGACATCGTCTCGCTTGCGGGCATGTCGAAAGCCACGGTGGCAGACACGATCTGCGCCCTGGCCGTCGACACGCCGCTGGACGCTCAGCCCATCGACCCGCCCACCATCACCGTGACCTTCGGGATCAATGACAGCCCCTTGGCGGGCCGTGACGGCAAGAAGGTGCAGTCGCGGGTCATTCGCGAACGCCTGATGAAAGAGGCCGAAAGCAACGTTGCAATCAAAATTGCGGACACGCCGGGCGGTGAAGCGTTCGAAGTCTCGGGCCGTGGCGAATTGCAGATGGGCGTGTTGATCGAAAACATGCGTCGCGAAGGGTTCGAACTGTCAATCTCGCGCCCACAGGTGATCATGCGCGAGGTCGATGGCCAGACGGTCGAGCCAATCGAAGAAGTCACCATCGATGTGGATGACGAGTATTCCGGCGCCGTGATTGAAAAAATTACCGGTACGCGCAAAGGCGAAATGACCGAGATGAAGCCTGCAGGTGCGGGCAAAACCCGGATCATCGCCCATGTACCGTCGCGCGGCCTGATCGGCTATCACGGCGAGTTTCTGACGGATACGCGCGGCACCGGTGTCCTGAACCGTGTCTTCCACGACTGGGCGCCGCATAAAGGCAACATCCCGGGCCGTCGCGCAGGTGTTCTGATCTCGATGGAAAACGGAGTATCCGTGGCCTATGCGCTGTGGAACCTCGAAGATCGCGGCCGCATGTTTATCGGCGCACAGGAAGACGTGTATCAGGGCATGATCATCGGCGAGCATTCGCGCGAGAACGATCTTGAAGTGAACCCGTTGAAAGGCAAGAAGCTGACCAACGTACGGGCTTCGGGCACCGATGAAGCCGTTCGATTGACCACCCCGATCACCATGTCGTTGGAAGAGGCCATCGCCTATATCGACAATGATGAACTGGTCGAGGTGACACCGAACAACATCCGCCTGCGCAAACGCTTCCTGGACCCGCATGAGCGCAAACGCCAGGCGCGGTCATCTGATCAGTAAGTGACTGACCATAAAACTAAAAAGCCCCGGCGCAATGCCGGGGCTTTTTACATTTAGGACTGGTTACTCGGTCGTTTCGACCACAAGCAACTCACGCTCAGACGCGCCTCGCGCGTGACTGAGGGCTTCCTGGTATTCAGGTGAGTTATAGCACCCTTCCGCCGCTTCCACGCTGGGGAACTTCGCGACCACATTGCGCGGGCGGTCCTTGCCTTCAAGCTGCACATAACGCCCGGCGCGCGCGATGAAATGGCCGCCATGCTTGGCAATCGCTGGTCCCGCAAGGGCAGCGTATTTGCCATAGGCTTCTTCATCCGTAACGGTCACATGGGCAATCCAAAGGGCGGGCATGGTGTATCTCCTGAATGAAAAAGGCCGCGTTAGTCAGCAGACGATACGCGGCCTTTCAAGATTTGCAATGGCGGCTGTCAGTTTGCGATGGTCGCTTCGGCAGCTGCGATCGCGGCTTCGGCGCCGGAAAAATCCTGCCCCCCGCCCTGCGCCAGTTCAGGACGACCGCCGCCACCCTTGCCACCCAGTTCGGGAACCGCGGCCTTTACAAGGTCAACCGCAGAAATACGGGCAGTCAAATCTGCCGAAACACCAGCGGCAACGGCCACCTTGCCGTCATTGTCCGAGATGATAAGAACCGCACCAGATCCAAGGCTGTCTTTCTGTTCATTCACAAGCGTCTGCAAGTCTTTGCCTGCCACGCCAGAAATGGTCATCGCAAGGAACTTCATTCCATTGATCTCTTTAGCTTCGGCCCCGGTGCCCGCCGCTTTGGCAAGCTCGCGTTTGAGGTTTGAAATCTCGTTGTTCAAGACCTTGCGTTCGTCCAGCATCGATTTCACCCGGTCGACGACCTCTTCCGGCTTGGCCTTCAACATGCCCTGCAACTGGGTCGCGCGCGCGGCTTCGTCTTCGATATGTGCAACTGCAGCCTTACCCGTCAGCGCCTCAATGCGGCGCACACCTGCCGAGCTGGCCCCTTCGGACAGGATGACACACACGCCGATATCGCCGGTTTGCTTCACATGCGTGCCACCACAAAGTTCGATCGAGTAGGTCGCCCCATCCGTCCCTTTTCCTGTCGCCGCATGACCCATGGAAACGACACGCACTTCGTCGCCATACTTTTCGCCAAACAGCGCCTGAGCACCCATGTCGCGCGCATCATCAGGCGTCATGATCCGGGTCTCGACCGTCGTGTTCTGCCGGACATATGTGTTCACCTCGCGGGCGATATTGCCAAGCTCTTGCGGCGACACGGCTTTGTTATGGCTGAAATCGAACCGCAAACGGTCGGGCGCGTTCAGGGACCCGCGCTGCGCGACGTGGTCGCCCAGCTCGTTGCGCAGCGCTTCATGCAGCAAATGCGTCGCCGAATGGTTGGCACGGATGGCAGTGCGGCGCAGGTGATCAACGGCCAGTTCAGCACCCTGCCCCTTGGCAATCTTGCCCTCGTCGACAGTTGCGAAGTGAATAAACACATCTGCAACCTTTTTGGTCTCGGTGATGTGCGCGGAGCCGGTATCGGTCCGGATCAGTCCAGTGTCGCCCACCTGCCCGCCAGCCTCGGCATAGAAAGGTGTCTGGTTCACAACGATCTGAACCTCTTCTCCCGCTTTGGCACTGTCTGCCAAGGCCCCGCCCGCAACGATCGCCAAAACCTGCCCTTCGGCATGTTCCGTGTCATAGCCAAGAAATTCGGTGACGCCGTGCTGTTCTGCGAGATCAAACCAGATGGTGGCATCCGCCGCCTCACCCGATCCTGACCAGGCGGCGCGCGCGCGGGTCTTTTGCTCTTCCATCGCCGTGTCGAACCCGGCGGTGTCCACGCCGCGCCCTTTTTCGCGCAGCGCATCCTGTGTCAGATCCAGCGGGAACCCATAGGTATCATAGAGTTTGAACGCGGTTTCACCGGGCAGTTCGGTGCCTTCAGGCAGTTCCGACAGTTCGTCATCCAACAGCTTCAGGCCACGGTCGAGCGTTTTCTTGAAGCGGGTTTCTTCGTTCAGCAGTGTCTCTTCAATCATCGATTGTGCGCGGCCCAATTCGGGATAAGCCTGCCCCATCTGGGCGACAAGCTCGGGCACCAAGCGGTGCATGACCGGGTCTTGCGCGCCCAATAGGTGGGCATGGCGCATCGCGCGGCGCATGATCCGGCGCAGCACATAGCCACGTCCCTCATTGGACGGCATCACACCATCCGCCATCAGGAAAGAGGTCGAACGCAAATGGTCCGCGATCACGCGGTGATGCACGTTTTGATCGCCATAAGGGTCGACATTGGTCGCATGGGCCGATGCTTCAATCAGCGCTTTGAACAGGTCGGTGTCATAATTGTCGTGGCTTCCCTGCAGCAACGCACCGATGCGCTCCAGCCCCATGCCGGTGTCAATCGACTGCATGTCCAGCGCCTTCATCGAGCCGTCATCGAACTGCTCGTTCTGCATGAACACCACATTCCAAATCTCGATGAACCGGTCTCCATCCTCCTCAGCCGACCCCGGAGGACCGCCCCAGATATGGTCGCCGTGGTCGTAGAAAATCTCCGTACACGGCCCGCAGGGGCCGGTTGGCCCCATTTGCCAGAAATTGTCCGCCGTATCGATGCGGATGATCCGGTCTTCGGGCACGCCAACCTTTTTCCAGATCTCAAATGCCTCGTCATCGGTGTGATAGATCGTGGTCAGCAGGCGCTTTGGATCAACGCCGAATTCCTTAGTGATCAGGTTCCAGGCAAACGGGATCGCGTCGTCTTTGAAATAATCGCCGAAACTGAAATTCCCAAGCATTTCGAAAAACGTATGGTGGCGGGCCGTATAGCCCACATTGTCCAGATCGTTATGCTTGCCACCTGCCCGGACACATTTCTGCGCCGTGGTGGCACGGGTATAATCACGCGTCTCGATCCCGGTGAACAGGTTTTTGAACTGCACCATGCCGGAATTGACAAACATCAATGTCGGATCGTTGCGCGGCACCAGTGGCGAGCTGTCCACGACCGTGTGCCCGTTATCCTTGAAATACTGCAGGAAGGTGGATCGAATATCGTTTAGGCTGGCCATGTTATCTAGTCTCTGAAAGGGCGTTCACATCCGTTTACCTTTGCCAGCGCGCCCTGTCCACAGGCTGCTCACGCAAAAAGAAAAGGCCGGGGAATGCCCGGCCTTCGTCGTGTTGTGTGGATGGGATCAGGCCTCGAGCAACCCGTCATCATCGACATCTTTATCCACAACCTTTTCACTCTCTGGCATGTCGAAATCCAATCCGTGGGCGGCACGGATCTTGTCTTCGATCTCAAGCGCGGTGCGGTTGTTTTCACGCAGATAGGTTTTTGCGTTCTCACGCCCTTGCCCGATACGTTCGTCACCATAGCTGAACCAGGCGCCCGATTTCTCGACCACACCAGCCTTAACGCCCAGATCGAGAAGCTCGCCCATTTTCGAAATTCCTTCGCCATACATGATGTCAAACTCAACCTGTTTGAACGGTGGGGCGACCTTGTTCTTTACGACCTTCACGCGCGTGGCATTGCCAACCACCTCGTCGCGGTCCTTGATCGCACCAATACGGCGGATATCCAGACGCACCGAGCTGTAGAATTTGAGCGCATTGCCGCCCGACGTGGTTTCCGGGCTGCCAAACATGACGCCGATTTTCATGCGGATCTGGTTGATGAAGACCACGGTACATTTTGAACGGGAGATTGATCCGGTCAGTTTTCGCATGGCTTGGCTCATCAAGCGGGCTTGGACGCCAACGCTGCTATCGCCCATGTCGCCTTCTAGCTCCGACCGCGGGGTCAGTGCCGCGACCGAGTCGACCACGACCATATTAACCGCGCCCGAACGCACCAATGTGTCCACGATCTCCAACGCTTGTTCACCAGTATCTGGTTGGCTTATCAAAAGTTCATCCAGATCAACGCCAAGTTTCTTTGCATATTGCGGATCCAGCGCGTGTTCGGCGTCAACAAACGCGCACACGCCGCCCTTCTTTTGTTCTTCCGCAACGCAATGCAGTGTCAAAGTCGTCTTACCTGAGCTTTCGGGTCCATAAATCTCTACAATACGACCCTTCGGCAGGCCGCCAATCCCAAGGGCGATGTCCAGACCCAGTGACCCGGTCGAGGTCGAGGCAATCTCGGCAACCGGATTGTCGGCTCCGAGTTTCATGATCGACCCTTTACCAAACTGTCGTTCGATTTGCGCCAATGCGCTGTCGAGCGCCTTTTGTTTGTCACCGTCACGTTTCATGTCGAAGATATCCGCCGTTGCCATTTCTTATGATCCCTTATTTCACACCCGCGAACGGGCGGCAATCATGCTCATGTTCTGCTCTTGTTCTCAAAACCGTTATGAGCACAAAATAGGAACATTTCAAGTCATGTTTTCAAAAACCATATTGCGGAAGAATGGTAACTGAATTGTTAACGGCTCCTTTTTCTGGTGCTGCCGCTTTGAAAACATGGGCTATTACGCGTGATCAATGCAATTGTCGTTGCACCGTCGCCGTCAGGTCAGTCAATGAAAACGGCTTGGGTAAGAACACCGAATTGGGAATGCGGGCTTGGTGTTCCGAAACCGAATCCTCGGCATATCCAGACACGAACACAACCTTGACGCCGGGCCGGTCCTCCAGAGCTTTGGCCACCCAGGTTGGGCCGTCCATTCCCGGCATGATAACGTCGGTTACGAACACATCGACGGACAGCGACGTATCCTCCAATGTTTTCAAGGCCTCCTCTGCGTTCTCGGCCTCTAACACAGTAAAGCCACGCATCCTCAGGGCGCGTGACGCAAACGCGCGAACAGGGGCCTCATCTTCGACCAGCAAGACTATTCCGTCATCATTGTCATCGGGATCATGTGTCGGCTTCGGCAGCTCTTCTAAGGGTGTGACATGACTCGCCAAATTGTTTTTGATGGTTTGCGGTTCTTTGCCACCACCATTCCGTGGTGATGCGGAGGATCCGGTTACGGCCACTGATGTGCCGTTCAACACCAATTGGTCGTCCGCTTTCAAACTGTTCAGGGTCGCCTGTATTTGATCCGCAATCTGGCCGTTGGTCTGACTGCTGGCGGGGGATATTGCCTGCCCGGTCTCAGCCATCAGTTCCGGAGCGACTCCTCCTTTGTCACAAAGGGCACCGGCCAAAGACCCGTCAACGCCGTTTATTTCAGACGAAGCGGCATCGCCATCCTGACACGCTGGGAAATACAAGGTGAAGGTTGATCCAGTGCCGGGGATTGAATCTACAAAAATGAATCCCCCCATTTGCTTGACGATGCCATACGCCATCGACAACCCAAGCCCGGTGCCTTTTCCCGCGCCTTTGGTTGTGAAAAATGGTTCAAAAATCTTGGCAATCTTGTCGGCGGGAATGCCTGTACCCTGATCGATGACCCGGATCGCAACATATTCCCCGGCGGGCACGGTCGCGCGGTCGCGATGCAGGGCCTGTTCAACACTAACATTTCGCGTCTCAACCCGGATCAAGCCGCCCTCCTGCATCGCATCGCGCGCGTTGACCACAAGGTTCATGATGACCTGATCCAGTTGACGGCGATCCGCGCGGATAGGCATCAGGTCGCGATCATGATCCAGATCCAACGAAACCTTCTCTCCCACCAGCCGGTTCAGAAGGTGCGTCAGGTCAGAAAGGGAGTCTGTCAGCACCAGTTTCTCTGGACAGAGGGTTTGTTTGCGCGAGAACGCCAGCAACTGGCGCACAAGGGCAGCAGCCCGGTTTGAATTCTGGTGAATCTGAGATAAGTCAGAATATTCGGGGTCTTTTTCGTCGCGCCCCAGCAATAACAGATCACAATGGCCGGATATCGCAGTCAGTAAGTTATTGAAATCATGCGCAACACCGCCCGCTAACTGGCCAATCGCTTCCATTTTTTGGCTTTGCACGAATTGGGCTTCGAGCGTTTTCAACTCGGTCGCGTCCTGCAAAACAGCCACCAGCGCCTGTCCCGTTTCATCAGCCACCTGACCCAGTGATATCTGTAAAAACACGTCCTCTTCCGGCTTGACCGCGCGCACGACCTCAGCGCGACCCAGATGCCGGCCCGCATGCGCCTCGCGCAGCCATTCAGAAACAGGGCGGCCCAACCCCTCAACCTGATCTGCCAATTGGGAGCCAATCGCTTTTTCATCGCCCAACAGAGCCCTTGCGCGCCGGTTGGCCATGGAAATGGCGCCTGTCGTGTCCAATTTGATCAGTGGCACCGGAAGCCGATCAATGAAAGCCCATTCCTCGCTGGTGATAACCGGGCCTGAGGGTGGCGGCAGGAGGTAAATCTCACGTCGTCCTGCACTGATTTCCAGATCGCAGATAAATGCCGGCACGGGTCCGTCTTTGGCTGAGACTTGCACCACAGCGCCCGCCTGCACCGGCAGCTCTGTAAAGACGCGGTCCAACGTGGTCTCGCGCCCACCCAGAAGGCGTCGTGCGGATTCATTCATGAACAGGATGGTGCCGGATTTCGACACGGTCATCATGGGAAGGCTGATATGTTCCCCGGTGCGACCACCCTGTCCGCGTTCACCGAAATCTTCCAGTCGCCAAAGAAACCCGCCGTCGCCGACCGCGTGAACCGACAACCGGACGTGCCCACGCCGCAAAACAACATCTTCGCGCGCAGCCCCTTTTGCCATGGCTTTGTTTTGCAACCGAAAGAGCACCGAGGCGGGGGCTGCAAACATGTCTTTGACCGCGCCGGCCAGCGTCCCGCCCACCTGCTCGCCAAAATCCGAAATGGCAGCAGCGTTCTGATACCGGATCATCCCGTCCGCATCGGTCGCAAAAGAGGCCGCCGCATCCTTGTCCACAAACCGCCGAACTGTTTGAAACAATGCTTTCTGCTGACGTTGGTGCAACGCGGTAATGGCGCACACCGTCAGCGCAAGGCACAGGAATGTCAGACCGATCAGCAAAAGGATCAGCCCCGGCACAGGAAATCCAACAAACCATGCCGAGCCGACAAAAAGCGCGGCCAGAGCCAGCAGGTACCCGACCCGCCGCGACATTCGCACAGCAATTTCGGTTAATGGGTTGGGCAACATTTCAGCTTGCGACACAGGGATCCCCTTATAAAGAATCGGCCCCCTGTTATTGCAACCTGAGGGTTAAGCGCCGATTAATGGGGTCAAGGTTAACAACCTTAGATTGTTTTTGCCAAGCCTTACATTCTTTTTAGTCGCGCAAGATAGAAGCCATCCCCCCCATCAAGGGTCGAGAAACTGTGTTCATTGCCACAGCTAAACTCAGGATTTTTCGCCAAGAATTCATCAACTTGAGCACGATTTTCGGACTTCAAAACAGAACAGGTTGCATAGGAAATGGCACCGTTTGGCGCGCACAAAGCAGGCAATTGCGACAAAACCTCTTTTTGCACCGCTAGAAGCTCTTCGAACCGCTCTGGTGTTAACAGCCACTTTCCTTGCGGCGCGCGTCTCCAAGATCCGCTGCCGGAACAGGGCGCGTCCGCAAAGACCAGATCAAACTGGCCAAAGTCGGCCAACCTGTCGGGATGTGCGATCTGGATATGACACCCAGCCCGTTCGGCACGGGCAGGAAGGTCTTTCATGCGCGCAGGCGCGATGTCATGGGCAACGACCTTGGCCCCCAACGCCGCCATCGCCAGCGACTTTCCTCCACCACCGGCACAATAATCCAACACCCGCATACCCGGCGCGATTTCCAACGCTTCGACCACTGCCTGTGAAGCCGCATCCTGAAGCTCGACAATTCCATGAAGATAGGCCTGTGATCCATTGATTTTACGTGGATTTTCGATGACCTCTAATGCGGTGGACGCCAGCGGGTGCGGTTGAGTTACGATCCCTTCGGCCGCCAAAGCGATCAGGGCGTCTGCAACAGTTATCCGCGCGATATTGACCCGCAGGAAAACGGGCGCACGATGACGCAGCGCCTCCAGTTCACGCTCGGCATCTTCACCAAGGCTTTGATCAAAAAGTGGCAACAGCCAGTCCGGACAATCAAGCCGCTCTGCCCGCGTTGGTTTTGCACTGACTTGGCGTTCATCGTCGGTCAATATGCTTGGTGCATGTCCGTCGCCCGTCAACAGCGTATCAGGGTCAATGCCCTGCCCACGCAATAGCCCGATCATGATCGCGCGCCCGGTGTTCCCCCCACCCAATGCGGCAGCGGACCTGCGCCGTCTGAGGGCATCGAACACATGATCCCGAATGGCGGCCCGGTCTTTGGAGCCCGCAAAGCGGTGGCCGCGCGCCCAACCGGTTAACGCTTGTTCTGCCGGGGTTCCAGCCAGATAGGTATCAAGAATCTCAATCGCAGCAGCAACGCGGGCGCCGGGTGTCATATCCCGGACCTATCGACTTCAAGAACGCACCACAATGCCATGATTAATCTACCCAATACGATAGTTCGGACTTTCACGGGTGATCTGCACATCATGCACGTGGCTTTCCTTCAAACCAGCGCCAGTGATCTTCACAAACTTGCAGTTCTGGCGCATCTCGGCGACTGTCGCACAGCCCGTATATCCCATCGCCGCGCGCAGACCGCCCACCAGCTGGTGGATCACTGCGCCAGCGCTGCCCTTATAGGGCACCTGGCCCTCGATGCCTTCGGGCACCAGTTTGTCCGACGCCGCATCCTTCTGGAAATACCGATCCGCCGACCCCCGTGCCATCGCGCCGAGCGAGCCCATGCCGCGGTAGGCCTTGAAGCTTCGGCCCTGATACAAGATCACCTCGCCGGGGCTCTCATCAGTGCCCGCAATCATCGAGCCGACCATCGCGCAGCTGGCACCTGCGGCGATCGCTTTGGCAAAATCGCCTGAGAACTTGATGCCGCCATCGGCAATCACCGGCACATCGCCCGCAGCGGCAGCGCAATCGCCAATCGCAGTCAGCTGTGGCACACCGACCCCGGCCACCATGCGCGTGGTGCAGATCGACCCCGGACCAATGCCGACCTTCACGGCATCCGCGCCCGCATCAATCAAAGCGCGTGTGGCGTCACCCGTCGCCACGTTGCCAGCGATCACCTGCACTGAATTCGACAGTTCTTTCACACGCTTCACCGCGTCGATCACGCCTTGCGAATGGCCATGAGCTGTATCGACCACAACGATGTCCACGCCTGCATCAATCAACGCTTCGGACCGCGCAAAGCCACTGTCGCCGACAGAACTGGCCGCAGCAACCCGCAGCCGCCCCAGATCATCCTTGCAGGCGGTGGGGTTCAAAACGGCCTGTTCGGTGTCTTTCAGGGTCAAAAGACCGGTCAGCTTGCCTTCCCCATTGGTGACAAGAAGCTTTTCGATCCGCCGGGCTTTCATCAGGCTTTTCGCCTCTTCCAGCTCCGCAGGTTCTTGCAGCATGGCCAAGTTGTTCGAAGTCATCATCGCCTTCACCGGCGTGTTGTCATCCGAAGCAAACCGCATGTCACGGTTGGTCACGATCCCAACGACCCTGCCCTGTTCATCAACGACGGGAAAGCCAGTGACCCGATACCGGTCCTGAAGCAGTTTGGCATCCGCCAGTGTCTGATCCGGCGTCAGGGTGATCGGGTTGTAGACAATCCCGCTTTCAAACCGCTTCACGCGCCGCACCTGTTCGGCCTGTTCTTCAATATCGAGGTTCTTGTGAATGACCCCCATGCCACCAGCCTGCGCCATGGCAATGGCCATGCGCGCTTCGGTCACGGTGTCCATCGCAGAGCTGAGAAGCGGGATGTTCAGGGCAATTGACCGCGTCACAAAGGTGGTCGTGTTTGCCGTCGATGGCAACACGTGGCTTGCGGCCGGAACCAGAAGGACGTCGTCGAAAGTGAGCGCCTCGCGAATCTCCATGGGCTTTCTCCTCGGGAGTGTTCGTTTGACACGTCCCTATCTCATGGAGTGTGCCATTTGGAAAGGGCTTGGGGGGACATTTCTGCGCTTTGCCGGAAAAAACACGTTACCGCCGCGCAGCCGCGCTGTGTTTGACAAACCACACGCGGCGCGGAAAGCTTGCTGGAGCATCAAGAACGACAAAGAGGATGGCGTCGCATGACCGACCAGAACAAAGGAGCCGCTTTTCGCGCCCTACACCAGAAAGGCAACCCGTTCATTCTGGCCAATGCCTGGGATATCGGCAGCGCAAAAATGCTGGCAGGGCTTGGGGCGCAGGCCATCGGGACGTCGTCTGCAGCCCATGCGTTTACCCTTGGGCGTCCAGATATGGGACATGTCACCCGTGACGAGGCGCTGGCGCATGCCCAAGATCTTGTCGCTGCCGTGAATGTGCCGGTGTCCGGCGATTTTGAAAACGGCTTTGGTGATGACCCTGACACCTGCGCCGAAACCGTGCGCCTGTCATACGAGGCAGGGCTTGCGGGGATATCGATCGAGGATACGGCCTTGCCGTCTGCGACACCTTATGAGCGCGAATATGCGGTCGAACGGATCAGGGCTGCGGTGGCGGCCGCCCGCGCCTTGCCCGGCGACTTTGTCCTTGTAGCGCGGGCAGACGGTGTGATGAACGGGGAATGCGATCTTGAAGAAGCGCTGGCGCGCATTGCAGGCTACGAAGCTGCGGGGGCAGATTGTGTTTATATTCCCCTGCCCGGCACGCTGGCCGATCAGGCGCGGGTCTGTGCCGCCACAACCTTACCGGTCAACGCGCTGGCCGCAGGGCCATTGTCACAGGTCAGTCGCGCCGATCTGGCACAGGCGGGCGTGGCCCGTATCTCTCTGGGATCAGCGCTGGCGCGGGTGACACATCGGGTGATTCATGACGCAGCTCAGGCTATGTTTGCGCACGGAGATTTTTCCATGCTCGGCACCGGAATGCCGGGCAGTGAGGTCGATGCCCTGTTGAAGCCCTAAGCAGGACTAAAGCCGGGTAACATCCTCGTCATAAATCCAGCGAAACCGATTGAAAACCTGCTGGGGGACCAGCCGTCCGGCCAGCCGCAATGCCCCGTGACCTAAGCGGCGCGCAAGTGGGTTGGCATAATGGTAATTGCGCGCATTCTTACCTGCAGTTGCCACAATCCGTTCACAGCGCGCGCGACGCAATTGCTGATAGCGCGCAGGGCCTTTGTCGAACCCGCGACGATCCAGACAACTAGCCAGAACCCACGCATCCTCGATCGCCATAACGGCGCCTTGCGCCATGAACGGCAAGGTGGGGTGCGCCGCGTCCCCCAACAAGGCGCAATGGCCATAATGCCAGTTCAGCGCCACCGGATGTCGGAACAAGCCCCACAAATGGACGGTATCCACACGTTCAAGCAGCGCCTGTGCGTCATCACAAAAACCGGCAAACGCCCGGCGCAGATTGTCAGGATCGTCGGTGTGGTTCCATCCTTCATCTGCCCAAACGTCGCGTTCTTCGACCGCAACCAGATTAACCAACGAGCCGCCCCGCAGAGGATAAGTCACCATGTGCCGGCCGGGACCCATGAACACCGTCGCTTCGGCTGGCTCACGTCCGGTTGCGGGCACCGTCGACCGCCATGCGACCTGTCCAGTGAAAAAGGGCGCGCGGGCACCGTTCAGTGCGGCATTCATGACAGAGTGCAGGCCATCGGCACCAATAACAAAACCCATCTCTTGGGTGGCTTCGCCTGCGATTTTGACCTTCGCCGTTGTCTGGCTTTTGCTCACCGCTTCGACCGCGACCCCACACCGGATCTCAACACCCGCCGCGCGCGCCGCTGTCGCCAACAGGTCAATCAGATCTGCGCGATGAAACAACAGGAAGGTCGCATCGGGCGCCACTTTGTCGAAACTGAAATCAATGACCTCGTGGCCCGAGATCCCATCGCGCAACCAAACGCCGTTGCCGCGCATGGCCTGCGCGCGGGCTTGCTCGCCCAGCCCCAACGCGTCCAGAACCCGCACCCCATTTGGGCTGATCTGCAGCCCCGCCCCCACTTCGGTGATCGCAGGGGCCTGTTCCAAAACAGTGACTTTTGCGCCGCGCTGCGCCAGCGCCACCGCCACCGTCAGCCCACCTATTCCCGCCCCAAGGATGGTAAAATCCTGACCTGCGATCATCGGGCGGCTCCTTTGGTGGTCGTTTCTCAAAACCTATGTCCGGCAGCCCTCCAGAACAAACAAAAAAGGCGCCGGACATCCAGCGCCTTCTGCCATGCTTTTGGGTCCTATGCCACGCGACATGTGCGCCCATCTGCGAATTCTGTGCCAAACCGCACCTTAGTCGTCGCGGTGGACCTTTTCGCGCCGCTCGTGACGTTCCTGTGCCTCTAGGCTCAGTGTCGCAATTGGGCGCGCATCAAGACGCTTGAGAGAAATCGGCTCGCCAGTTTCCGAGCAATAGCCATATTCGCCTTCGTCGATACGACGCAATGCCTGCTCAATCTTACCGACCAGCTTGCGTGAACGATCCCGTGTGCGCAATTCAAGCGCCCGATCGGTTTCCTCTGACGCGCGATCTGCGATGTCTGGAATGTTACGTGTGTTGTCTTGCAAGCCTTCAAGCGTGTGACGGCTTTCATCAAGCAATTCTTCTTTCCAGGCCAGAAGCTTCCGACGGAAATATTCCGTCTGACGTTCATTCATAAACGGTTCGTCTTCGGCAGGACTGTAATCGTCGGGCAGAAAAGTCTCTGCTTTCATACCAACTCCCTCACTTACCAGACCTAAACTACCTAGCAACGCTGTTGCCCCTCAGAAGTCCGGCTTCTTATGGCGCTCGTTTACACCCGCTTTTGCCTGTTGTCACTAGGCAATGGGGTCAACTTTGTAAGGAATTCGTGTTTGGCGGGTAAACACCTGATCCGGAACGAAAACCCGCAACCCGGTTATGACCTGAACGCGCGTCGGACCTGCCACTGCCCGCAAAACCCCCACCAAGCTGGGCTTTATTCACCCCATTTGGTTTGTGCCCCGCCTGTCGCGCGCACTTGCCAAACGCGACACACGCCTTTACCTCGCCCCTGAATGAGTTTTCGACCAAAGACGGGGTAACAGGATGACAAAACGCTTTGAAGGCACCGAAAGCTATGTGGCAACGGACGATCTGAAAGTTGCCGTGAACGCGGCTGTCACACTGCAACGCCCCCTTTTGGTCAAAGGCGAACCCGGCACCGGAAAAACCGAACTTGCGTTGCAGGTGGCGGGCGCGCTGGGCGCGCGGATGATCGAATGGAACATCAAGTCGACGACCAAGGCGCAACAGGGTTTGTATGAGTATGATGCCGTCAGCCGCCTGCGCGACAGCCAGTTGGGCGAGGAGCGCGTGCATGATGTGAGAAACTACATCAAACGCGGCAAGTTGTGGGAGGCATTCGACGCCGATGAGCGCGTCGTTCTGCTGATTGACGAGATCGACAAGGCCGATATCGAGTTCCCGAACGATCTGCTGCAAGAGCTTGATAAGATGGAGTTTCACGTCTACGAGACTGGCGAAACCATCCGTGCCAAGAACCGCCCGATCATCATCATCACCTCGAACAATGAAAAAGAACTGCCAGATGCGTTCCTGCGTCGCTGTTTCTTCCATTATATCCGCTTTCCGGATGCCGATACGCTGGCGAAAATTGTCGAGGTGCACCACCCCGGCATCAAACCACGCCTGCTGACCGAGGCCTTGACCCAGTTTTACGAAATTCGCGAACAGCCGGGGTTGAAGAAAAAGCCGTCGACCTCTGAGGTGCTGGATTGGTTAAAACTGCTCTTGGCCGAAGACATTGATCCCGAAACGCTAAAACGCGACGGGGCTTCTGCCTTGCCAACCCTGCACGGGGCGCTGCTGAAGAATGAGCAGGATGTGCATCTGTTTGAGCGTCTGGCCTTTTTGGCGCGGGGTGGCGGTCGTAGCGGCCGCCAGTAAGCCCATCTGATCTTGACTTTGGGTCCATATGACCTTATCTTCTGATCAACATGACAGGAGATGCAAGATGCACGCCGCCCCGCAACCACTGACCCCGCCCCCGGCGCGTCCGACCTCGGACCATGCTGCTGTTGCGCTGAAAGCTTATGGCCGGATCGCGCAAGCTTGGGAGTTGCGTTTGGAAGATGCCGCCGCGCTGGCAGATATGTCCACGTCGACGTGGAAACGTGCCCGCAACCCC
The DNA here is from genome assembly GCF_025140835.1 of Aliiroseovarius sp. M344. Classification (NCBI taxonomy): domain Bacteria; kingdom Pseudomonadati; phylum Pseudomonadota; class Alphaproteobacteria; order Rhodobacterales; family Paracoccaceae; genus Aliiroseovarius; species Aliiroseovarius sp. M344. Next base: position 1,564,877 of record NZ_CP081153.1, on the reverse strand, counting down.
GGCTTCAAGGGCGATCTGACCCGCGACCAGATGCTGCGTCTGTCCGCGCTGGTCGGGATCTACAAGTCGCTGCATCTGTATTTCGACGACGCGATTGCCGACAGCTGGATCACGCTTGCCAATACCGGCCCGCTTTTTGACGGCACCCGCCCGATCGACACGATGATCGAGGACGGCTTGCCGCAATTCCTGCGCGTGCGCAGCTATGTTGATGCGTTGCGGGGGGGCATGTGACCGAGGCCCTGCCCCTGCGATCCGTCAGCGACCGAGCCCTTGTCCGCCTGATCCCGGCCACCTATCACAAGCCGCCCGCCTTGCGCGGGCTGGTGGATGGTGACGATGAAATGGCGCTGTTGGCCGAAGTTGAGGCGATGACATCCGACCGTCAGACCGCTGAACGTGGCCGTGATCCGGGAATCGACCGACGCGAATTGGCATGGGCGCGACGCGAGGCGGATCTGCGCCTGTATGGCATGACCCATGTCAACGCCGCCTTCACCTATCGCCGCACGGGTGGCAACCGGTTTAACGATGAACACCGCGGCGCGTGGTATTGTAGTTGGAGCGCCATGACATCAGTCGCCGAGGTTGGCTATCACTACACCCGCGAACTGACTTTTATCGGCGTCTTTGACACGAAAGTGCGCTATGTCGAGCTGTTGGCGGATTTTATCGGCGACTTCCCTGATCTGACCGGCCAGCCTGACCACCCGTCGCTACACCCGGAGCCCGCTCAGGGCTACCCGCGCGGTCAGGCGCTGGCCGATAAATTGCGGGCCGAGGGGCATCGGGGCTTGGTCTATCCGTCAGTGCGACACCCGTCGGGCACTTGTCTGGTCGCCTTCGACCCGGCGGCCGTGCAAAACGTCCGGCCCGGCGCGAAATGGGAAATCACATGGTCCGGATCACCGGATTACGACGTCATCGGCCTGTAACACCCGATTCGCCGCTTTTGGCGCAATCCAGACAAGCACCCTAGTGGTATGTGAATTTCACCACACAAGATATTGTTTTCCTTGGTGGTATTTTACCCTGCAACCCAACAAACGCACCGTTTCCCTTGGTGATCACCGCGCCACCCCCTACAGTCGACACCTTGCCTGGGGGGGCACAAAAACGGGTGTGCGTGTGTTGTTATGGGAAACAATGCTCACATTACCGTTCGGCCACTGATGCCGTCTGATAGATCTGCGTGGAATCGCCTGTGGGAAGGCTATCTGCGCTATTATGAGACTGAAGTTGACGCGAAGGTCTATGAAACCACCTTCGCCCGGCTGTTGTCAGAGGATCCGAACGAGTTCCACGGCCTGGTGGCCTGCGTGGAAGATCAGCCTGTCGGGCTGGTGCATTTCCTGTTCCATCGCCATGCGTGGAAAATAGAAAATGTCTGTTACCTGCAGGACCTTTACGCCGACCCATCTGTGCGCGGCACCGGGGTCGGACGCGCGCTGATCGAGGCGGTCTATGACGCAGCAGATCAGAACGGCACACCGTCGGTCTATTGGCTGACGCAGGATTTCAACCACACCGCCCGCAAACTCTATGACCGGATTGGCGTCAAAACGCCGTTCATCCGGTATGGGAGGTCGTGATGACGCGCAGAACAGCAAAAGCAGCCGTCCTTGCCTTGGGGTGCCTGACCTTTATCGGCTGCGCCGTGCCGGGTGGGTCGCGCGCGACGACGGACCGGACCTCAGATGGCGGTGAAGTCACTGCGCGCCGCGTTGGACTGCCCACCACCCTGCCGCCGATGAAGAGCTTTGCCAGCACGCAAATCACACGCCCCGCACGATCCAACAGCGTGATTGCCGGCGATTTTCTGGACCTGTCATTCCTATTGGAAAGCGGTCGTCCCCTGCCCGTTCTGACCCGTTTTGAAGGCCCCGTGACCTTGCGTGTCACCGGCAACGCGCCATCCTATATGGCAGCCGACCTGTCTCGTTTGATGGCGCGACTTCGGATCGAAGCCGGGATCAATATCCGGCAGGTTTCCGGCTCTGAACCCGCGTCGATCACGCTGGAAGTGATCTCTAAACGCCAATTGCAGCGCCTTGTGCCCCACGCCGCCTGTTTCGTCTCGCCCAACGTGTCAAGCTGGCAAGAATACAAGGCGGCACGCGGCACCCCGCAGCTGGATTGGGCACGCATGCGCAGCCGTACCAAGATGGCGGTTTTCCTGCCCGGCGATGTCAGCCCGCAAGAATTGCGCGACTGCCTGCACGAAGAAGTTGCGCAGGCCCTGGGCCCGGTGAATGACCTGTATCGCCTGCATGATAGTGTGTTCAATGACGACAATTTCCACACAGTGCTGACAGGGTTCGATATGCTGATCCTGCGCGCTTATTACGCGCCCGAATTGGCGTCCGGGATGAGCCGTGGCGACGTTGCCGCCCGATTGCCTGCCTTACTTGCCCGCCTGAACCCGGCTGGCGGGTCGGGCGCGCCGCGTCTGAGCGGACGCTCGCCCGATCGTTGGAAAACTGCGATTGAAACCGCGCTGGGCGGTGGCCAGTCCAAAACGCGGCGCAGGCAAGCCGCAGCCGAGGCCGTGTCCGTTGCGCGCAGCCAGGGTTGGCAGGATACCCGTCTGGCTTTCAGCCTGTTCGCCTATGGCCGCCTGAACATGCGCCAGGACAGCAAAGGCGCGTTCGCAGCCTTCCGCGAGGCCGAAGCGATCTATCGCGCCAATCCGGAAACAGCCGTGCATGCGGCGCATATGGGTGTGCAACTGGCCGCCTATGCGTTGTCCGCAGGTCACGCCGGGGACGCGATTTCAATCGTTAACGCACATATTCCCCCGGTCATGCGGGCCGAAAACGCCGCCCTACTGGCAACGTTAATGATGATCAAGGCCGAGGCGCTGGACCTTGCAGGCCGGACATCGGAAGCCCAGCTTGTCAGGCTCGACAGTCTGGGCTGGGCGCGTTATGGCTTCGGCTCAAACGAACAAGTTGGCGCGCGGCTCGGCGAAATCGCGGCCATTTCGCCGGGTTAGACAGATCGGGGCCTTCTTTGCGTGCCCTTTTTGAAGGGTAGAAGCAGATATGGTGGTCATCGCAGCGCTTATTTTCGGAGCATTGGTTGGCGTCTTGCGCGCCCGCAAACGTGGCGGTAACCGGCTGGACATCGCGCAATATGCGACCGTACATGCGCTTGGGTTTGCACTGATTGCGCTGTTCTTCTCGATCATCATCAGCCGCTAGGCCCGACTTTATGTTTCTGCCATTCTTTGAAAACCTCCGTGCCAACAAAGTCCCTGTGTCCTTGCGCGAATTTCTTTCGTTTCTTGAGGCCATGAAGGCCGGTCTGGTCACCTATGACATCGAGGGGTTTTACTATCTCGCCCGCACCGCGATGGTGAAGGACGAACGAAACCTCGATAAGTTTGACCGCGCCTTTTCCATTACATTTGAAGGGCTTGAAGCAATCTCTTCAGAAGCCATGCTGGAGGCCGTGGACATTCCGCAGGAATGGCTGGACAAGATGGCCGAGAAATTCCTGACCGCTGAAGAAAAGGCCGAGATCGAAGCCCTTGGTGGCTTTGACAAGCTGATGGAGACGCTGAAAGAGCGCCTGAAGGAACAGGAAGGTCGCCATCAGGGTGGCAACAAGTGGATCGGCACGGCGGGCACATCGCCGTTCGGCGCCTATGGCTATAATCCAGAAGGCGTGCGCATCGGGCAGGACAAGTCCCGCCACCAGCGCGCGGTCAAAGTTTGGGACAAACGCGAGTTCAAGAACCTCGACGACGGGGTCGAGCTTGGCACCCGCAACATCAAAGTCGCACTGAAGCGCCTGCGCAACTGGGCGCGCAACGGCGCCCATGAAGAACTTGACCTTGACGGCACGATCCGCGCCACAGCCGAACATGGTTATCTGGATGTAAAAACCCGCCCCGAGCGGCACAACGCCGTGAAAGTCCTTCTATTTCTGGATGTTGGCGGATCAATGGACCCGCATATCAAGGTGGTGGAAGAGTTGTTTTCCGCCGCCCGCAGCGAGTTCAAGCATCTGGAATACTACTATTTCCACAACTGCCTTTACGAAGGCGTGTGGCGCGACAATGCGCGCCGTTGGAACGATCAGACCCCCACATGGGACGTGCTGCGCACCTATGGCGCGGACTACAAATGCATCTTTGTCGGCGATGCCTCGATGAGCCCCTATGAGGTTGCCTATCGCGGCGGCGCCAACGAGCATTGGAACGACGAGGCCGGACAGGTCTGGTTGGAACGTGCGCGGGAACAATGGCCGGATAACCTGTGGATCAATCCCCTGCCCGAGCATCACTGGAAATACACCCAATCCGTTCAGATGATCGGCCAGATATTCGAGGGCCGTATGGTGCCAATGACGCTTGAAGGCATTGAGCGGGGCATGAAAGATTTGGGCCGGTAGCGACGGAAAACCTTCGCCCCGACGTTAAAAAGAAATGGGCAAGGAAACCGCAATGTTCTCATTCATAAAACGCATCTGGCGCGCGGCACCCGTGGCCACTGTAATTTTGGCGATTGCGCTGGCCGCCGGGGTGTTTTTTGGCACGCGCACTGTGTCCAGTTGGGTCTATTGGAATGATCCGGCGCACCGCGATCAGCCGGTCGCGGCTTGGATGACGCCCCGCTATGTCGTGCATTCCTGGCGCATCCCGCGCGAGGTTGTCATAGACGTATTGGGCGACCCGGAACGCGCCGAAGGCTTTCGCAATTTGGAACATCTGGCACAGGACCGCGGCATCCCGGTCGACGTCCTGATCCTGCAGATCACAGAGGCGATTGAGGGCTTCCGCGCCACGCAGGGGGTGGACGGGAACGGCGGCGCAAACACGGCGGGATCGGGCCAATGACCGACGCCGTCTTTGCACTTCTGTCGACGTATGGACCTTGGGTGGTGTTCGCCTCGGCCTTCCTGTCCTGTCTGGCCGTACCGATCCCCACATCGCTGATGATGCTGGCCGGCGGGGCGTTCGCGGCGGCGGGCGATCTGGCGCTGACCAATGTGGTGTCGGCGGCATTTGCAGGGGCCGTGATCGGCGATCAGACCGGATATTCACTTGGCCGGTACGGCGGCCGGGACATGCTGGACCGACTTGCCCGCAGCCCCGCGCGAAAAGCCGTGCTGACACGCGCGCAAGGCTTCACCGATCGCCACGGCGGCAAGGGTGTTTTTCTGTCCACATGGGCGGTTGCGCCGCTTGGGCCATGGGTTAATTTTGCTGCCGGAGCCACCGGACTGAACTGGCTTCGGTTCACAATATGGGACATACTGGGCGAAACCATATGGGTCACGCTCTATGTGGGTCTTGGCTATGGTTTCGCCGCGCGGATCGAAAGCCTTGCGTCCCTGCTGGGCAACCTGGCCGGGTTCCTCGTGGCGGCGGTGGTCGCGGCCGGGATGTTTGCCTGGATCCGGGCCGTTTTGAGGGCGCAAACGCGACAGAACGGCGCAAACGCGCGTGTTGAGTGACGTATAACCCCTTTCGCGCGCGCCGGAATATCCCCATATAGGTCGCATGTTGAAGCTTTTGCCTATCCTGCTGCCCGTCGCCTATGGCCTGCTGCTCTATCATTTTTCGGTCTGGCGCACGCATCGCGAGCTGGATAGCCAATCCACACGGTTGGCGGATCCCAAGCTCAAAGCCCTGACCGACCGGATGGCCGCATCGTTGGATATCGCCGAGATTCCGGTCCACATTTACGAAATCGATCCGGTGAACGGGCTGGCCGCGCCGGACGGTCGGATATTCATCACGCGCGGGTTCTTCAAAGAATACCAACAGGGCCGTGTCAGTGCCGAAGAAATGGCCAGTGTGATCGCGCATGAACTTGGACATGTGGCACTGGGGCACGCGCGCAAACGGATGATCGACTTTGCCGGTCAAAACGCCCTGCGCACCGTTCTGTCGATGATGATATCGCGGTTTCTGCCCGGTGCGGGTGTCTATGTCGCACGCATGTTGACCCGCCTCCTTGCGGCTGGATTGAGCCGCGGTGATGAATATGAAGCCGATGCTTATGCGACCGCTCTGTTGATCAAGTCCGGCATCGGGTCAGAGCCACAGAAAACCTTGTTCGGAAAACTCGATGCGTTGACGAAAAACCGGGCCGGTGTGATGCCCGCATGGATGATGAGCCATCCGAAAACCGTCGAACGCATTGCGGCAATCGAGAAAAACGAAGCCAAATGGGTGCATTAGGGGCGTTGCCCCTCTGCGCTGCGCGCATTCACCCCAGGATTTTTCTAGCCAGAAGAAACCAGCTTCAGATTTGAGTTTCGAGCGCTTTTCCGAGTCTGGGCAACCGGGCTTTTTTCATCAGGCGGCGGATCGTCCAGTCTTCGCCAGACAAGTCACGCGCTTGCCCCAACACCTTGTTGGCAACCCGAAGGATCGCGTCGGAGTTTCCGTCCATAAACCCACGCAAGAACAGGTCCGGGCTTGCGCGTTGCACGCCTTCTTCTGTCAGCGTGTGGCGTGGGAAATCGGCGTTGTTCATCGTCAGCAAAATATCGGCCCCACCGGCAATTGCGGCGGCCAGGACGTGGATGTCATTTTCATCGGGCAACCAGAGCCTGCGCAGATCACCGTCATGCGGAGTAATACTCGCTTTGGGCCAGCGGTCTTGCAGCACGGCGATTTCGGCGCGCGACACAGTTTCCTGATCGGGGCCCAGCTTGGCTGCGGCGCGGGCCCATTCTTCCAGAATGCGCGGCGACCAAAGCGGCGTGAACAGACCTTCCTCTGCCGCCCCCAACACCATTTCACGCATCACGGTCGGATAGAGGACACAAGCGTCGATCAGCACCTTCATGGCAGCATTCGGAAAAACAGCGCTTTGAGATAGCCACTTTCCGCAAGTTGCGGGTGCATCGGATGATCCGCGCCCGCAAATCCGGTGTGGATCAATTGGCAATTGCGCCCTGCCCGCCCGATGCCCCGAATGGATGCCGTGCGAAACTTGTCGATTGTTGCCGCATGAGAGCAGGAGCAAAGGCCTAGGTATCCACCGGGGGCCACCAGCGGGGCGGCAAGCCGGGCGATCCGCTCATAAGCGCGCAGCCCGGGTTCAAGCGATTTCTTCGAGGGGGCAAAGGCCGGGGGGTCGCAGATGACCAAATCGAACTGCTGGTTCTCCTCTGCCAGAGCGGTCAGCATTTCGAAAGCATCGCCTTGCGCCGTGGCGAACCGGTCTTGGGCACCCATCTGGCGCGCGCCTTCTTCGGCCAGCGCCAAAGCTGGTGCGGATCCGTCGACTGCGACCGCATCTGATGCGCCAGCCGCGAGGGCCGCCAGTGAGAACCCCCCCACATGCGAGAAGACATCCAGCACCCGTGCGCCCTTTGAAAGTCCAGCCGCAAAGGCGTGGTTCGGCCGCTGGTCAAAGAACAATCCGGTTTTCTGCCCGCCTGTCAGGTCAGCCATGTATGTGGCGCCGTTCATCGGCACTGCGACCGGCCCATCCGGCGCGTGACCCAACAATACCGCGTTCTGATCGTTGAGCCCTTCAAGGCCGCGTGCGCGGCCCGCGGCATTTTTCAGGATTGTCGTCACGCCGGTCACCTGCGCAAGCGCCCCGGTCAGAGCCTCCAGCAAAACCTCGGCCCACGCTGCATTGGGCTGCACCACGGCGATATCGCCAAACCGGTCGATGATAACGCCGGGCAACCCGTCCGCTTCGGCATGAACAAGTCGATAAAACGGCGCATCGAACTGGGTTTCGCGATGGGTAAGCGCTGCCTGCAGGCGCGCAACGAACCAGTCTTGGTCAATCGTCGCCTCGGGATCGCGATCAAGCATCCGCGCAATGATCCGTGAGTTGGTGTTGACCGCAACAGTACCCAATGGATCACGGGCGGCATCTTCCAGCCGCGCTATCACGCCAGCACCGATATTTTTCGTGCGCCGATCGGTTACCAGTTCATTGTCAAAAACCCATGGCGCGCCGTGCCTAATGGCCCGCGCATTTGCTTTCGGTTTCAATCGGATCGTGACGCGTTCTGCGCTGTCATTGGCATCCGCCATGGTTCAGTCTTTCGGTTGGCTGCAATTCGCCCTGCCTAGCTTGTGTTTTTATGGTTTGGAAGCCTGAAAGCCCGGGCTGCGTTCAATTCACTTATGATTATTGTTGTTAGCGCTATCATAACCTGATAAAAGCCAGCTGAACCCCAACCATCTGTGCCACGCTGCCAGAATGACGAACAGGAACGCAGCCATGACCCTGAACAGCGATCTTCTGAAGGTAACCGAACGGATCGTCGCGCGATCCAAGGACACGCGGCAAACGTATCTGGACAAAATTACGCGCGCTGCGGAAGACGGCCCGCGCCGGGCGCATCTGAGCTGCTCGGGTCAGGCCCATGCTTACGCGGGTGCAGGTCAGGATCAAGATCGCCTGGCAGAAGGCCGCGCGCCAAATATAGGCATCGTGACGGCCTATAATGACATGCTGTCGGCCCATGCGCCCTTTGCCACCTATCCCGATCTGATCAAACGGATCGCGCGTGAAGAAGGTGCGACGGCTCAGGTCGCTGGTGGCGTCCCCGCGATGTGTGACGGCGTCACGCAAGGGGAAACCGGTATGGAGCTCAGCCTGTTTTCACGTGACGTGATCGCTTTGGCCTCGTCCGTCGCGCTGAGCCATAACACGTTTGATGCGGCTCTGTTTCTGGGGGTCTGCGACAAGATCGTGCCCGGTCTGGTGATAGCAGCGGCCAGCTTTGGTCACATCCCGACGGTGTTTCTGCCCGCGGGTCCCATGACCTCGGGCTTGCCAAATGACGAAAAAGCCAAGGTACGGACAAAATTCGCCACCGGCGAGGTTGGTCGCAAAGAGCTGATGGCCGCCGAGATGGCCGCCTATCACGGCCCCGGCACCTGCACCTTCTATGGCACGGCCAACACCAATCAGATGCTGATGGAGTTTATGGGGCTGCACCTGCCCGGATCCTCGTTCGTTCCGCCGCACACTGACATGCGGGATGCGCTGACTGCCGAGGGCACGCGCCGCGCACTGGCTATCACCAAAACCGGCAACGCCGGGTTTACCCCTGCGGGTCATGTTCTGGACGAGAAAGCCTTTGTAAACGGGCTGGTTGGATTGATGGCTACAGGTGGGTCAACCAACCTTGTCCTGCACCTGCCCGCCATGGCACGCGCCGCAGGGATCATCCTGACGCTCGAGGATTTTGCCGAGATCTCGGCCATTGTGCCGTTGATGGCGCGGGTTTATCCAAACGGGCTGGCCGATGTGAACCATTTCCACGCAGCAGGCGGTCTTGGCTATATGATCGGCGAGTTGCTGGACGCTGGCTTGCTGCACCCCGATGCAAAGACCATCATGGGCGATCTGACGGCTTATACACAGGATCCCAAACTGGTTGGCGACCGTGTGGTCTGGGAACCCGGCCCGCGCGAAAGCCTGAACGAGAAAATCGTGCGGCCTGCGTCAAACCCGTTCCAAAAGACCGGCGGTCTTGTCCAATTGTCCGGCAATCTGGGTCAAGGCGTAATCAAAGTCTCGGCTGTGGACGAAGATCGCCACATTATCGAAGCCCCTGCCCGCGTGTTCCATGATCAGGACAGCGTCAAAGCGGCGTTCAAAGCGGGAGAGTTGACGGAAGACGTGATCATTGTGGTCCGTTTCCAAGGGCCGCGCGCCAATGGAATGCCGGAACTGCATGGCCTGACGCCAACCCTATCTGTGTTGCAGCAGCGCGGTTTGCGCGTGGCGCTTGTCACCGATGGGCGTATGTCCGGAGCATCTGGCAAAGTGCCCGCCGCCATCCATGTCGCCCCCGAAGCCGCAGCAGGTGGGCCGATCGCGCGTATCCGCGACGGCGACTTGATCCGTCTTGATGCAGACAAAGGCAAATTGGAGGTCCTGACCGAAGGCGCAGTTGATCGCCCGGCTATCCAAGTTGACCTGAGCGCCAACACAGACGGCATGGGACGTGAGCTGTTTGAAACCTTCCGTCGTGTCGCCAGCTCGGCGACCGAAGGCGCATCTTCCATTTCCTGAAGGAGACATCGATGACCCCGCAAGAGGCAAGTATCGCCGCTGAAAAAATCTGCCGGTTGGCCCCAGTGGTGCCGGTTTTGGTCGTCGACGACGTAGCTCACGCGGCCCCTTTGGCCGCAGCTTTGGTCGCTGGCGGCTTGCCCGCGCTCGAAGTCACGTTGCGCACGCCGGTGGCCCTTGAAGTCATCGCCGAAATGGCCCGCATTGATGGCGGGGCTGTTGGGGCTGGCACATTGCTGACCGCGGCCGATGTGGAAGCTGCCAAGAATGCGGGCGCGACATTCGGTGTGTCGCCCGGTGCCACCGACAGGCTGCTGGACGCCTGCGAAGCCAATGATCTGCCGCTTTTGCCCGGCGCAAGCTCGGCCAGCGAGGCGATGCGCTTGCTGGAGCGTGGCTACACTGTGCAGAAATTCTTTCCGGCCGAAGCCGCAGGAGGCGCGCCGTTCTTGAAATCGCTCGCCTCGCCCCTGCCCCAAATTCGCTTTTGCCCGACCGGTGGTGTCAGCTTGAAGAACGCAATGGATTACCTGTCCTTGCCCAACACATTGTGTGTGGGTGGATCGTGGGTTGCCCCCGGTGATCTGGTCAAATCCGGCGATTGGGCTGGTATTACCAATCTGGCCAAAACCGCCGCACAGCTTGGTTCATAGGGTCAGACGGCAATCTCAAATCCATTTGAGAAATTTGAAAATCGCAATCTCGACAACCAAAAGCAGCGAAACCAATCCGCAGAAAATCCAGAAGGCGTTGTCACTGTTGACCCCTGGCATGCCGCCGACATTGATACCCAATACGCCCGTTAGGAATGAAAGCGGCAGGAAGATCGCCGACACCACGGCCAGCACATAAAGTGTGCGGTTGGCTTTTTCAGCCAGTTCGTTGGCAATATCATCCTTCATCACAAGCGCGCGTTCTTTGACTTGATCCAACTCCTCAACATACCCAATGACGCGGTCTGTTGCTTCGCGCAGCCCCGGACGCCAAACGTCGCTGGCCCAGGCTGGCGGGTCAGCGAGCAGCTCGCTTAATGCAGCACGTTGAGGGGCTAGATAACGGCGGATAAGGACTGTTTTCTGACGCAGATCAGAGATCGAGTCTCGGGTCTCTTTTGCGTCGCTGATGGTCAGATCGCTTTCAATCTCGTCAATCTGGTCCTCAATGGCATCGATGGTCGGTCCGATGCGTTCGTTTATCCGGGCAATCAACCGCACATATGTTTCCGTGATCGTCTTTGGTCCGGTGCCATGATCCACAAGCGCGGCCAGCAGGTCGCGCGAGCTTTGCAGACGTTCGTCACGCAAGGTGATGATACGATGCCCCTCGGACCAGATACGAACCGCAATCATGCCCTCGGATTGCTGACCGGGGTTATGATTGATGCCACGCAAGACAGTGGTCAGTCCGGTGCGACCGTGAAAGACGCGGGGACGCGTTTCTTCCGCCAGCAATGCTTCAACTGTCGCTGACGACACGCCGCTTTCGTCGCGCAACCATGCCTGCGCCCGCGCGCTGGACCGATCAAGATGTATCCAGATTGGCAGGTCATCTTGGGACCAGCTTTCCACGGCTTTCCAATCCACCAATTCGCCCGTGCCATCGCCCAAAAGCGAAATTGCGAAGACAAGCCCGTCTTCTTCCGGCACTTCTGTCACAGGGGTTTCATGGTCGCTCATGGGCAATGTCCAGTTCGGCGAAGGTCAGGTCGGTCCCGACATACGCCCCAGTGGTGGTCATTTCCAATTTGTGAACCGGCACGGCATGGGACGTCGCGCTATACTTCTATTTTACTTAGATAATCTCGTCTTCGTCAAATAATGGATCATCCTCAAGCTGCGTCGAAATCGCATTCATCTTATGGTCTGCATCATCGGCGTTGCTGACGCGCGCCACATGAAACAAGGCGTCGCCTTCATTGACGATTGGCATCACCGCACGGCCGACGATGATCCCCGGCAAAGTGGCGACAATGTCGGCTTCGACCTCGCCAAAGGGGTCCGAGACAACCGCCAGTATGTCGCCTTCGCTGACGGTGTCGCCTTCGGATTTATACGCTCTCAGCAAACCGCCTTGCGACGCGCGAATCCAGCGGCTTGATGTGCAGAAAACGGGGTGGGCTTTGGACTGTGAAACACCACGCCGTCCGATCATCTCTTTGTCATACAGCACACGAAGAATGCCCATCACACCGGCACGAACGGAAAACTCATCGAACCGTAGCGCTTCGCCGGCTTCATAGAGCAACACATCGACCCCCTTCGCCTTCGCCTCAGATCTGAGCGAGCCATCGCGAAGCGGCGATTCCAGCACGACGGGCGCACCGAACAAGCGGGCAAGTCTGCGGGTGTCCGGGTTGTCCGGTGAAATACGGATCTGTGGCAAGTTGGTGCGGTGAGCGGCAGCCGAATGCAGGTCAATCCCAAGATCGCTGCGCGATACGATTTCCTTCAGGAAGATACCGGCCAATCGCGAGGCCAGCGACCCGGTTTCAGAACCGGGGAAGCTTCTGTTCAGATCCCGTCTGTCTGGCAAGTATCTGGAATGGTTCAGAAACCCATAAGCGTTAACGATCGGAACACAGATCAACGTGCCCCGAAGAGAACGCAGGCCGGTCACGTTTAACAGTCGACGCACGATCTCGACACCGATCACTTCATCGCCATGAATGCCGGCACTGACGAACACTGTCGGCCCCGGTCTGCGGCCGTGAATGACATGGGCGGACATCGTGACCGGCGTGTGATCCGACAGCACGCTGATCGGCAGGTCAACTGTCTGGCGGCTGCCGGGCTTCACCTCGTGCCCGCCCAGCAGAAACGGTTTGCGGGATACCACTAGCCCTTGCCCTTTGTCCGTGTTGATCCGCGTTTGGCGTTTTTCTCAAGAAACTCGATGATCTTACCGGCCACGTCGATGCCCGTGGCTTTTTCGACCCCTTCCAGTCCGGGGGTCGAGTTCACCTCCATCACCACGGCGCCATGATTTGCACGCAACATGTCGACGCCACAGACATTCAGCCCCATCGACTTTGCCGCACGCACAGCGGTCGAGCGTTCTTCAGGCGAGATTTTGATCGCTTCAGCGCTTCCGCCACGATGCAAATTTGATCGGAAATCATCAGCCGCCCCGGTCCGCTTCATGGCCGCAATCACGCGGCCACCAACCACGAGCGCACGAATATCTGTCCCGCCCGCTTCTTTGATAAACTCTTGGACCAAGATGTTCACTTTTGCACCGCGAAAGGCTTCGATTACCGACTTTGCTGACCGATTGGTGTCGGCCAGAACAACACCGATACCCTGTGTGCCCTCCAGCAATTTCACCACAAGTGGCGCGCCGCCAGCAAGTTTCAGAACCTCGTCTGTTTGCTTCGGATCATGGGCGAAAGTTGTCACGGGCAAGCCGATGCCGTCACGCGCCAAAAGTTGCATCGAGCGCAGCTTGTCCCGCGACCGGCCGATCGCCACGGATTCGTTCAGAGGATAGACGCCCATCATTTCAAACTGCCGCAGAACAGCTGAGCCATAAAAGGTCACGGATGCCCCAATCCGCGGGATGACCGCATCATAATGGCGCAGTTTTACACCGTTGTAATAGACCTCGGGACGCCGTGAAGCGATGTTCATGTAACACCGAAGCGTGTCGATGATATCCAATTCGTGTCCGCGTTGCTCTGCTGCTTCTTTCAGGCGCTGGTGAGAATAAAGACCAGCATTCCTGGCGAGCATTGCAATTTTCATTCTTCTTCTCCTGATTGAATATCCAAGGTCGGCAACGGTTGAAGCGGCTGTGCTTGGGCGTCTGCTATGGGGTGACCGGCGAGATATGAGCGACGCGGATCAACCAGCATTTTATGCGTTCGGATCGCACTGCGCCCAAGAATTAGATCAAACTCCATTTTTTCACGATTTGCCAGTGAAACGTCGATCAGCCAGTGCCGCTTGCCGATCACCAAAGTGGTGCGCACGACAAGGCGACGCTCGGGCACGCCGCCGGTGTTCTTGATGTTGCGCTCCTCCAACAATGGTGCGCAGATGCGCCGCGTCGTGCGGCGGTTCTTCAGCGGGATCATGAATTCCACCCATTGGGCGCCGTCGCGTTCAAACACGCTTTGGTCCACCGCATGCAGGGCCGAGGTTCGGGCGCCCGTGTCCACCTTGGCGGGCAGGTCAAGGATGCCAAACTGCGGCAACGCGATGTGTTCGCGCCACCCGATGATCTGTTGTGGCCGGGATTGCCGGGGGGCTGGTTTTCGCGTCATCCAGAGCTGTCCTTATGTGAACATTGACCGGTGTTGACGGATTTCGCGCTCGCCATCAAGAACAAATGAACTGACCAACACCAGTCACCCTGATTCCTTAAGGCACCTAGTCGCATAGATAAAACACTATCCACATTCTGCAGCGGATCGCGACATGCTGTCATAGTCGCGTAAATGACAAAGCGCGCGCAGCGAGACGGGGCAAACAATCGGTCTGTTCCTCATCCCCATCTCGGCCGTTGTATATGGCCGCACCAACGCGCCTTAGCTCAATACGCTTTCAACCGCGCGCAAGGTGGCCGCAACCACAATGTCGGCTTCGTCACGGGTCAAGCAGAACGGCGGCGCAAACCCAAGGATGTCGCCTTGCGGCATGGCGCGGGCGATTACCTTGCTTTGGTCAAGCAGTTTGGCCGAGATTTGCGGGCCGATCTTGTCTGCCGCATCAAAGAATGCGCGGCTGTCCTTGTCCCTCACAAACTCAACCGCGCACAGCATCCCTTCGCCCCGGATATCGCCAACATGGGCATGATTTGACAGTGCATCTTTCATGGCGTTCCGAAGATACGCGCCGACGGCGCCAGCATTCGCGATCAGATCAAGGTCGTCGATCAGTTTCAGGTTGGCGACACCCGCCGCCGCCCCGATCGGATGGGCAGAATAGGTCCAGCCATGGCCGATGGGGCCGTTCTCATCGGTGCCTTGCTCCAGCACCTTCCAGACCTTCTCGGACACGATGGACCCCGAAAGGGGCGCATAGGCTGATGTCAGCCCCTTTGCGATGGTGATGATGTCCGGCTCCATCCCATAGTGATCCGACCCAAACATGGTGCCCAGCCGTCCGAAGCCTGTCACCACCTCGTCTGCGATCAAGAGGATGTCGTGCCTTTTGAGAACCGCCTGAATGGCCGCCCAATATCCTTCGGGCGGCGGGACGATGCCACCGGTGCCCAGAACCGGCTCGCCGATGAAGCCCGCAATCGTGTCGGCCCCTTCCCGTTCGATCAACGCTTCAAGTTCGGCCACGCAATGGGCGACGAACGCGGCCTCGCTTTGGGCCAGATCGTCTCGGCGGAAGTAATAGGGTGCCTTGGTGTGGATCACCTGAGCCAGTGGCAGGTCGAATTTCTTGTGAAACAGCTCAAGCCCTGTCAGCGACCCGGTCACAAGCCCCGATCCGTGATAACCGCGCCAGCGCGAGATGATCTTCTTTTTCTCGGGCCGCCCGAGGATGTTGTTGTAATACCAGATCAGTTTGACATTGGTTTCATTCGCGTCGGACCCACCCAATCCAAAATAGACCTTGGACATATTCGCAGGTGCGCGATCCAAAATCATCTTGGACAGGGTGATCGACGCTTCGGTGCCATGCCCAACATAGGAGTGATAATAGGCCAGCTCGTGCGCCTGTGCGGCAATCGCGTCGGCGATCTCGGACCGTCCATAGCCGACATTGACACAATAAAGCCCGGCGAAGGCGTCCAGCAGCTTGTTGCCATCGCGGTCCTCTATATAGACGCCCGATGCGGTTCGGATCACGCGCGTCAGGCTTTCGCCGCGGGCGTGCTGGGCCAGATGGGTTGAGGGATGAAAAAAGTTCTCGCGATCCCACTCGTTAAGTTGGTCATTGTGAAGCATGGCTCACCTCAATCGTTCAGGCGGGCGCGCCGCCGGGTTTACAGTCGAGGGGAGCTTTTACGCAAGGACCCGTGGCGTTTTGCGGCGTCGGGTCGGGCGGGAAAGCTCCGCTCAGCCCCAGCAGCAGCGCGCAATGCCTTTATTGCGTGGGATCTGTTTTGGATAACGCAGGACAGATTTGAAATCCAGCCCTGTTAGGCGTCTGCAACACCGATCACCGCCACGCAGTCGCCTGCCTTGATCAGACCCGGAAAATGTCGACTGATCAGCAGGCCATCGCGGCGCGCGTGGTAATCCACCGGCAGCTGACCGGTTCGGTCCAGCGGCCAGCGTCGGGCCACAACGTCGCCCTTTTTGACCGGATCGCCCAGATCAACCATCGCCTCGTACAGCCCATCTCCATCACTGAACAGGAAGCAGTCATCGTCGGGCATGGACAGGGTCTTGGTCTGGTCGACCTGCAGGTCACCCAGCAGGATTCCGAACTCTATCAAGACGTTGCGCACGCCCTTCTTGGCAATCGCGTTGCTGCGATATGTCGACGTGCCCCCGCCCCCCAATTCGGTGGTGACCAGAACCTTGCCCAAGTCTTCGACGGCGGTGTCATACATCCCGACATTGTCGATCTCGCGCATTTGTACCGAGTAAGGCGCGTTGAACGCCTTCATGGCGCGCACGCAATCGGCCTCCAACACCTTGTCTTCCAGAATATGCACGGCCGCAAAGGGGACGAAGTCCAGCGTTTTGCCGCCTGAATGGAAATCGACCGCGATGTCGGCCATCGGCAACAAAACGCGTTGGAAATAATCCGCGATTTTTTCGGTCGGTGTGCCATCCGGGCGGCCGGGGAAAGACCGGTTCATGTTACCTTTGTCGATGGGCGAGGTTCGGGTGCCTGCCCGGAAGGCTGGATAGTTGAACGCGGGCACGATGATGATCCGGCCCCGGACATCTTCAGCCGTCAGGGTCACGGTCAGTTCCTGCAGCGCGATCGGCCCCTCGTATTCATCCCCATGATTGGCCCCGGTCAACAGCGCCGTGGGTCCTGTGCCATTCTGGATGACGGTGATTGGAACCATGATCGACCCCCACGCGCTGTCATCGCGGCTATAGGGTAACCTGAGAAAGCCGTGATGCACGCCATCCTGATCCAGCGGAATGGTGGCCGTGATTGGATTATTGATCATGGCTCAGTCCTTCACAAACATTTTGCGTGGCACGTTGGACAGGCAGTCCGGGCCGTCCGTACCAATGCGTATGCTTTCGGTGATTTCAAAGCCCCAATCCTCCATCCACAGGCCGGTCATGAAATGGAAGGTCATGTTTTCTTGCAGTTCAGTCGTGTCGCCAGGACGCAAAGACATGGTGCGCTCGCCCCAATCGGGCGGGTAAGACAGGCCGATGGGATAGCCGGTGCGGTTGTCCTTCTCGATCCCGTATTTCTTCAACACTCCAAAGAAGGCCAGCGCGATGTCTTCACAAGTATTGCCCACGCGCGCTTTCTCAAGCCCCGCTTCCATTCCTTCCAGAACAGCCTTTTCAGCGTCCAGAAAGGTCTGCGTGGGCTTGCCCAGAAACACCGTGCGCGACAGCGGACAGTGATAGCGATGCACAACCCCGGCGATCTCGAAAAACGTGCCCATCCCGGATTTCATCGGGTGGTCGTCCCATGTCAGATGTGGGGCGGCGGCATCCGGGCCCGAGGGCAGCAGCGGCACAATGGCCGGATAATCGCCGCCATACCCCAGCGTATCGTCATAGCGAAGCCCAGCGTCATAGATCTCGGCCACCAGATCGCATTTGCGCAAGCCCGGTTCGACCTTCTCAAAAATCCGCTCGTGCATTTTTCCGACGATCTGCCCAGCTTGGCGCATATAGCCGATCTCGGCCTCGGATTTCACGGCGCGCTGCCAGTTGACTAACGCGGTGGCATCAGAGAACTGAGCATTGCGCAAATGGGTTTGCAGCGCCGCAAAAGCGGCGGCGGTAAACCAGTAATTGTCCATCTCGACGCCAATGCGCCCTGATCCAAGGCAGCGGTCAGTCAATTGGGCTGACAGGTAATCCATCGGGTGGCGTTCAGTCGACTGAACATAGTGGTCGGGATAGCCCATGATGTTATCCGGCGCCATATAGCAGGTGCGCAGCGCGCCTGCGGCGTCCTGCCCGCGGCCGAACCAGATCGGGGCGCCGTCCATCGTGACAATCACGCATTGGTGCACATAGAACGACCACCCATCATAACCGGTCAGCCAGTTCATGTTCGACGGGTCGGTCACGATCAGAAGATCAAGCCCCCGCTTCGCCATCTCGCGTCGGGTCTTGGCCAGACGGTCCTGATATTCGTCCCGCGTGAAATAGAGGGTTGGTGCGTTCATACCGCTGATCCTTGGAATCTATCTGCATGTTGTCTCAGATACACCTGACGCGCGGATGTGATTCTTGGCAAGCGTTGTGGTGCGTTTCACGCGGGCCTTGTGCGGGGCGAAACGTGCCTGATCGTTACCAGCGACTGGTTGCGCTGAGCCAAAGCAGCTTGCCACGGCGGGCGAATTCAGATTGTCCCAATGCGCCATTCACAACATCATCCGGGGATTTCAGACCCTGGCGCAGGATCGCTTCGGTGCGCCATGCACTGCGCAGCGCGGCATTCCCGTCTTTACCCAGCACGTCGCGGGCCTGCGCGATTGTTTGCAGCCCCGTTTCGGACAACGCTTGGATTGTGTCCGCATCTGGCAGGATATGCCCCCGCCCTGCCGCCTTCAGCGCGGGTTGAGACATCAGCCAATTGGCAATCCCCAAAGCCTCGCCCACCCCTTCCAGCGCCTGATCTATCTCGTGAACGCCTTCAAACTCGGTGATCCCAACGGCTTGTCCAGCGGCCAGCATCAAAGCGCCGGAGGTTTCGCGCAGATAGGTGCGGATCTGACTCGTGTCGCGGCGCGGTTCACCTTGAACGTCACCCTCGCGCGCCTCCACCATGCGCAGCAAGGGGGCCGCACGCATGTCACCCCAGATTACCAGTTGTGACAGAGGCGTCGCGACATCATGTTTCGGTGCCTCGCGTCCTTCAACCGCGGCTTCAATCACGTCGCGCCAGAACTGCAGGCGGATCATCGCAACCATCGGTTCCTGCGACATGTAGGGCGCACGGGCGATTTCCAGATTAAACGCATAAAGCGGGAAAAGCCGTTTTCGTTCTTCCACGGCCCCCGTCATGGTGGCCAGAAAACGATCCGGGTCGGTTTTCTGGACCATCTCGGCGCAGGCAGCAATGGGGTCGCGGGGGGCGGCGTCGCTCATGCAGGCTTCGCCCCGTCGCGCAGAAGCTTCCACGTGATCGCATCCAGCAATGCCTCGAATGACGCATCAACGATGTTGGGGCTGACCCCAACGGTCGACCAGCGGTGGCCGTCGCGATCTTCGCTGTCGATAATGACACGTGTCTGCGCCTCGGTCCCGCCTTGGGTGATACGCACCTTGAAATCAACCAGATGCAGATCGTCGATGATATCCTGATAGGGACCAAGGTCCTTTGCCAGCGCCTTGGCCAACGCGTTCACCGGACCACGATCGGTGCCGCTTTCGTCCATGCTCTCGGAAACTGACAGCTTTTTCTCGTCGCCAATTTTGACCACAACGATCGCCTCGGACAGGCTGACGGTTTGGTTGCGCTTGTTCTTGCGCCGCTCGATCGTGACCTTATAGCGCTTCACCTCGAAAAATCGTGGCAACTGCCCCAGCACGTCACGCGCGATCAACTCGAACGAGGCCTGCGCGCTGTCATAGGCATAACCCTGATCTTCGCGCTCTTTCACCCGGTCAAGGATCTGCCCCAGACGTGGATCGTCTTTAGCCACCTTGATCCCGGCATCGGCCAGACGAGCCCGCAGGTTCGATTGACCGGCCTGATTGGACATCGGCACGATGCGCGCATTGCCCACGGTTTCGGGCGGGATGTGTTCATAGGTGGTCGGGTCTTTCAGGATCGCGCTGGCGTGCAGCCCGGCCTTATGTGCGAAGGCCGACGACCCCACGAAGGGCGAGGCCTTGTTTGGTACCCGGTTGAGGATGTCGTCCAATTTGCGTGACATCCGCGTCAAGCCCTGAAGCGCGTTCCGTTTGACGCCGGTTTCAAACTGGCTGGCATAGGGCTCTTTCAACAAAAGCACCGGGATCAACGTGGTCAGGTTGGCGTTGCCGCAGCGTTCGCCCAGCCCGTTCAATGTGCCCTGCACCTGCCGTGCGCCAGCATCGACGGCGGCCAGAGAACAGGCCACCGCGTTGCCCGTGTCGTCATGGGTATGGATGCCCAGATGGTCGCCGGGAATGCCTGCTGCGATCACGGCTTTGGTGATCTCGTGCACTTCGAGGGGCAACGTGCCGCCATTGGTGTCACATAAGACGATCCAGCGTGCGCCCGCGTCAAAAGCGGCCTTCAGGCACTCCAGCGCGTAGGCAGGATTGGCCTTGTACCCATCAAAGAAATGCTCCGCGTCGTAAAGCGCCTCGCGCCCCTGCGCGACCAGATGCGCGACCGAGGCGCGGATGTTTTCAACATTCTCGTCCAGTTCGATCCCCAGCGCCGTGGTGACGTGGAAATCATGGCTTTTGCCGACCAGACACACCGCTGGCGTGCCGGCGTTCATCACGCCCGCCAGCACATCGTCATTTTCAGCCGAGCGCCCTGCCCGTTTGGTCATCCCAAACGCGGTAAAGGTCGCGCGGGTCTTGGGTGCGGCGGCGAAAAAGTCGCTGTCTGTCGGGTTGGCCCCGGGCCAGCCGCCTTCGATGTAGTCTACGCCGAGCGCGTCGAGCGCCTCGGCGATCTGTTGTTTTTCCGCTAGCGAGAACTGCACGCCCTGGGTTTGTTGCCCGTCACGCAGCGTGGTGTCGTAGAGGTAGAGGCGTTCAGTCATATCAACGCCTCCAAATCCTTGGGCGTGAAGCTTTCGCTTAACTCCCATTTCGTTCCACCCGGTAAGTCAACCAGCACTACACCACAGCTTTCCAATTCCGACCTAATTCGGTCCGCATCTTCCCAGCGTTGTAGTTTCTTCGCTTCGGTGCGCTCCGATAGTTTCTCAACTACTTTCGCGTTCTTAATTGCGTTAAGATTTTCAACAGTAAGCGCAGAAAAAGGAACCTCGCCACTCATAGTTCCCATTTCTTCGGGGTAATCAGCTTTGAGCCGCCGATAATACTCCGCAGCGCGCTTAAATCCTTCTCCTATCTTACTAAGATTTCCGAACGCATTCGGTCGAATTGAAATCGGAGCAATTTTTGGCACCCTCGTCTTACCCAAATTTGTTACTAGCGAGAGTTTAGGAATTTTTACATCAAAATTGAATTTCGGAACGTTGACTTTGGGGACATCAAAGAGAGGAGTGTTAATCCGAGTTAGCCATTGCGAAATTGGCTTCATAACTTCAACCATCCATTCCCTCGAAGGATGCCATTCTGGAACGTTTTCAAAGTCACCAATTGGTCGACGCTTCCAAGCCCACGCTCCTTGTTCATCCAGTAGCAATCCCATTAAATTTGCGGATGCTTTCAGGGAACCCGCATCTTTGCGCTCAGCTAAATTCTTCAATTCCTCGATTGCTGCTGAAGTATTAAGGTCATCAAACAATGCTACTTCAACCTTACGGGACACATTTGTCGGCAAAACAAACTCCGTCATGCGACGCCATTTAAGTAATAGCTCTTCCGCCTCCGCCCGCTTCTTCTCGGTCCAATCCATCGGCTTGCGGTAGTGCGTGCCAAGAAACACGAACCGGATCACCTCGCCCGGAACGCCTTGCTCCAACAAATCATGCACGGTGAAGAAATTGCCCAAGGACTTGGACATCTTCTTGCCCTCGACCTGCAACATCTCGTTGTGCATCCAGTAGTTCGCGAACCCTGCATCCGGATGGGCGCATTTCGACTGGGCGATCTCGTTTTCATGGTGCGGGAACTGCAGGTCATTGCCGCCGCCATGGATATCAAACGACGCCCCCAGCAGATCAAAGCTCATCGCGGAACACTCGATATGCCAGCCCGGACGTCCACGTCCCCATGGGCTGTCCCAGCCGGGCAGATCATCGGTGGAGGGTTTCCATAGTACGAAATCCATCGGGTTGCGCTTATAAGGCGCGACCTCGACCCGCGCGCCGGCGATCATGTCATCGACAGACCGGCCTGACAGCGCGCCATAGTTTTTATAGCTTTCGACCGCGAACAGCACATGGCCCTCGGCCTCATAGGCGTGGCCTTTGGCGATCAGATCCTCGATCATCGCAACCATCGGCCCTATGAACTCGGTCGCGCGGGGCATCTGGTCAGGCTCAAGCGCACCAAGCGCGCCCATATCGTGCAGATACCAGCCGATGGTCTCGTCCGAACGCTCGTGCACCAGCTCTTCCAACGTGCCCTCGGCCCCTGCCTCTTTGCGCTGCAGGGCGGTCGCGTTGATCTTGTCATCCACGTCGGTGAAGTTGCGCACATAGGTCACGTGATCCGCGTCATAAACATGGCGCAGCAGGCGATAGAGCACATCAAACACCACCACGGGTCGGGCGTTGCCCAGATGCGCGCGGTCATAGACCGTCGGCCCGCAGACATACATGCGGACGTTTTTCTGGTCGATCGGCTTAAATGGCCGTTTCTTCCGTTGCATTGTATCGTGAAGCTGGATTTTAACTTCCATTCTGTCCTCGCAAGTCTGCGCACACGTAGTCCCACAGAATTATCCCGTGCGGGCTTACCAAGTTCCTGACATGTATGGAATAGAAGAACGGCCCGCCTGACGATGTCAGTGGGTAATGCAGCAGATAATGATGATGCTCATCCGTTTCATGGGCGCCAAGCTAGCACCCTTCCCCGTGCCTGCCAAGCGGGTTATCGTGCCCTCATGACACGAGAAAGAGTGAACAAGCTTTGTGGCGCCCTTCCGGGTGCAGAGTGGTCTGAACCCTTTGGACCCGGTCACGACGTGTGGAAAGTCGGCGACAAAATCTTCGCCGCGATCGGCGCCAAGACGCCCGGCGTGTCGGTGAAAACACCGGATATCGAGACCGCTTCCATGTTGATCGAGGCCGGCGTGGGGGTCAAAGCGCCCTATTTCCATCGCTCGTGGGTCAACCTGCCGTTTGACGCGGATCAGGACGAATTGACCCATCGCATTCACAGGTCCTATGCGCTGGTGCGGGCAAGCCTGACCAAGAAGGCGCAGGCCACGCTGGCACCCTTCGATCCGGACGCCTAGGCAATCGCGGCGTTGGTTTTCACCGCCAGCTCGCCCTTGGTCCACATTTGCACGATCTTGTAGGCAATCGGCAGAATGATCAGTGTCGCGGCCACAAGACTAAGCCCGGCGACAATCCGCAAGACATCGCTTCCCGTGACCACGGCCGCCATTTGCATCAGCGTTGAAAAGGCCGCGAGTGGAAAAGTGAAAGCCCCCCAAAGCGGGCTGAACCCGGCTTTGATCAGCCACCGAATACGCCCGATCAGGATGCCCAGAATAACGATGGACATAACGCTGAAGACCATGGCCATTTGCGTCTCGCCCAACAAATAGGCGCCGGTGCCCAACACGCTTGCCGGGGCCAAATGAATGGCCAAGAGCGGGCGCAACGGGGCGGGAATGCGCGTGCGCAGGAATTGCGCCGCACTCGCACCCCAGACGACAGCCGCAGCAAAAAACCCACCCCAGAAGGTTGCGCTCGCAAACCCATTCCATCCAAGAGGCACAGCGGTCAGGGGGATCAGAACGAAACCGGCAAATAGCAAATGCCAGACAGGCGTCACAATGCGCGCTTCGATAGGGCCGGTGAACAGAAGGTAAATGACACGCATGGCCAGCATCACATGCACAACGAATGCCAGCAAAAGGACGGCGCCGGCCAGCACCAGCGAAAACGGTTCGATCGTAGCGGCCAGCAAATAGCCCGACAGCACCATCGCGGCAAGTCCTGCACGCCCTGGCAGGACGCGCAAGTCTTCGGTAACAACGCCGTTGCGTTGAATAAACTTCATCACGTAAGCAGCTATACTAAATAGATAAAGCAGCGTTACGGCGCCCAGAATAAGCTCTCCGATGGCCGACGGGGCAAACAAGGTATCAGCGGCTCGTCGCCACGCCAAACCCAACCCGAACACCCCCAAAATGGTTGTAAACACAGCCGGTGGCATCCGCTGGAACATCCGCGTTTTGGGCGGGATGGGCGGCGGCGGTGGAAAATACGGGGCTTTGGCCATGGGGCAATCCTTGAACGACTCAGCGCCCATTTAACCCGAGTGGGTCCGCAAAAAAACCCCCACCACCCGCTTCGATTGCCGCAGGTCGCGACGTTACCGTCGATTGGGTCGCAAAAATGGGCGCCTACCCAGACGTTGCGGCCCGTGCAGCGCGAAGGTTCTCTGCAAGGGCAACCCGCAGCAATGATGCCTCTGACCCAACCCCAAGGAAGGTCACACCCAGCTTCGCGTAATAGCCGAAATCGGCATGATCGTAATGCAGGAAGCCGGCGGCTTTGCCTGCCGCACGGATGCGGCCAACCGTGTGTTCGATGGCTGCTTTCACATCCGCGTGGCCAGGGTTGCCACGGTGACCCATGTCAGCCGACAGGTCGGCTGGTCCGATGAACACACAATCGACCCCATCGGTTCCCGCGATATCGTCAATGTTTTCAACAGCAAGACGCGTTTCAGCCTGTGCGATCAGGCAGACCTCGTCATTCGCGTTCGTCAGGTAGCTATCGATTTGTCCAAATCTGGCGGCACGGGCGACCCCTGCCCCCATGCCGCGACGTCCTTCAGGGGCATAGCGCGTCGCGGCCACCAGCTCGGCTGCCTGTTCACCTGTATTCACCATTGGCACCAGAATGGACTGCGCGCCCAAATCCATCACCTGTTTGATCACCCAGTCTTCGCCAATGGGCACGCGCACAATAGGCGAAATGTCGAACTGCCCAAGCACCCGCAATTGAGTTTGAATTAGCGTCGGATCAAAAGGCGCGTGCTCTCCGTCGATCAGCGCCCAATCATAGCCTGTACCGCCGATAAGCTCTGTCGCTGAAGAACTGGCGAGATTCACCCACAGGCCAATCTGCATCTGGTTTGCCGCCAAAGCACGTTTGAGTTTGTTTTCCGGTGCCTTCATGACGACTCCAATTGCTTAACATGTGAATAACCTGGGGATAAGCAACCCCCGCATGGCAATCAAGCAAAAGGACTGGCCGGCAGAGATTAATCTGCCACGCCGATTTCCTTAATGCAGATAGTCCGACCGTTGCAGGCCGTATTTCGCCATCTTCTCGTTCAGCGTTCGGCGCGGCAAACAGAGTTCGTCCATCACCCCGACGATCGAGCCTTTGTGGCGGCGCATGGTGTTGTCGATCAGCATCCGCTCAAACGCTTCAACGTATTCTTTCAGGGGCTTGCCTTCGGTCGTCATGACCGGTTGCACCTCGTCATGGTCTGACATCAGAAGCGACGAGATTGTTCCGGTGCCACGGCGTGACTGCAGCACGGCGCGTTCGGCGATGTTGATCAGCTGACGGATGTTCCCCGGCCAAGGCGCTTGAAGAAGCTGGGCGGCTTCCTGTGCGCTGACCGTGGGGGCCGCACAGCCATACTCATCCGCAAACTGGTCGGCAAAGCCTGTGAACAGCATCAGGATATCTTCGCCACGCTGGCGCAGCGGCGGCAGCGTTATTTTCATCGCCGCAAGGCGATAGAACAAATCGGGGCGCAGGCAGTCTTCACAGGTCTTGCCCTGCTCTTGCAGGTTACAGATCGCCACGACGCGGGTCTCTGCCGGACTGCCCTGATCATTCATCCATGTCAGAAGACGGGCCTGAAGACCCATAGGCAACGCTTCAATGTCTTCCAGAACCAAGGTGCCGCCGCGAGCCTCTTCGACCAATGGCTGCGCGCCACCGTCTTCCATCGGGCCAAACAGGCGACGGGTCAGGTCAGTTTCGTCCTGCCCCGCGCAGGTGGCGACAACGAATTTCTTGCCCGCCTTCGCCCCGACCGCGTGCATGGCGTGGGCAACAAGTGTTTTACCGGTGCCGGTTTCACCTTCGATCAGCACATGCCCGTCAGACTGGCCGATATCCAGAATATCTTCACGCAGGCGCGACATCACCGGAGAGGCCCCGATCAGCTTTTTCATAATCGTCGTGCCGTCCGACAGCTCGCGGCGCAACGCACGTGCATCCATCGCAAGGCGCCGTTTATGGGTCGCCTTTTTGGCCAGATTGGTCAGTTGGTCCGGATTGAACGGCTTTTCAAGAAAATCATAGGCCCCGACCCGCATGGCTTCGACAGCCATGGGCACGTCACCGTGGCCTGTGATCATGATCACCGGAAGCGAGCTATCAAGGCTCATCAGCTTTTTCAGGAACCCCATGCCGTCAATGCCCGGCATCTTGATGTCGGATATAATGACCCCGGGATAATCCTGTCCGATCACCTTCAACGCGTCTTCGGCGGACGGGTATGTCTCCGTCTCAAACCCAGACAGCGACAACCATTGCGAGATGGATTGCCTCATATCCTGTTCGTCGTCGACGATCGCGATCTTCATTGCCTGCGCCATGGCAGCCTCCTGAGTCATTTTCAGCGTTGTTGCCGTTATTCGGCGGCTTCAACGTTCAATTCTTTTTCATCCAGAACCGGCAGTTCGACCTCGAACACGGCCCCGCCATCCTGACCGTTTCGGGCCGTCAGGCGACCACCAAGATCGGTGACAATACCGGAAGAAATTGCCAACCCGAGTCCCACGCCGTCCCCCGGCGCTTTGGTGGTGTAAAAGGGCTCGAACAAGTTATCCAGATCTTCAACCCCGTTTCCATTGTCGCGCACGGTGATCAGCACATAGTCACCGCGACTAACGATGATATCAACCTGCGGCAAATCAACGGTTTTTGTCGCATCCAGCGCGTTTCGCAGCAGATTGATCAACACTTGCTCCAGACGCAAGCGATCACCCATCACCATAACAGGTTCGCGCGGAATATTGCGCGTTATTCGTACTTCGCGGCTTTTCAGCTGAGGTTCCATCATTGACAGTGCCACCGAGACACTTTGGCGCACGTCCATCGGCTCAAACGCGTCGCCCCCCTTGCGGGCATAGCTTTTCAGCTGCCGCGTGATGGCACCCATCCGTTCGATCAGATCGTCAATGCGTTGAAAGCTCGACATGGCCTCGTCCGGGCGTTTGCGTTGCAACAAAAGCTTCGCACCCGCCAAATAGGTCTTCATTGCTGCCAAAGGTTGATTCAACTCATGACTGACAGCGGCCGACATTTCGCCCAAAGCGGCCAGTTTAGAGCTTTGTGCCAGGGTTTGTTCGGCCACTTGCAGGTTTTCTTCGGCACGTTTGCGTTCGGCAATTTCGCGCTGGAGAGCCACATTCAACTGCCGCAGATCCGCTGATTCCTGCGCAAACAAAACTGATCGCCATTGGGCGCGACGGCTGATCATGTAAAACAGAAACGACAACAGCATCGCAAACGCCATGATTTCCAGCGCGAGCACCGCATTCACCTTTTCACGTACCGACGCGTAGGACGTGAAAGACGCGATGCGCCAGCCCTGAAACGGAACGCGGCTTTCGTGGCGCATCACCGATTCACCCAAAAACAAGACCTCTGACGGCAAACCCGACCAATCCGCGGCATCGCGCACACTGCGCCGAATGGCGTCGGTGGCAGACACAGTGGCCAGCGCCTCGCCCTCGGGCTTGCCGCGCCATCTGGGTTCGGTCGCAAGGATCACGTTGCCTTCGCTGTTGGTGACAAGCACCGCGTCAGAAATGCCAGACCAGCTGGCTTCGAACTTGCGAAGGTCGACATTAACGACGATCACGCCGATCACACCGTCACTGTCCTCGATCTTGCGAGAATAGGAGAATTCATAGGAACCGACTTCGGTCTGAACGGTGGTAAAAACGGTCTCGGAACTGCGCAGGGCATCTACGAAATAGGGGTTCGTGCGATGTTGCGACCCAAGTATCTCGCGGGTGGTCGCAGCGACCGCGCGCCCGTCCCCATCCAGCAGCATAAGCGAAGCCGCTTCGATCTCGTCGCGATAGGAAATCAGGCGTTGGGTACTTTGGGAATAGTCCGCTGAATTCAATGCGTTGATCAGCGCCGGATCGCGCGACAGCAAAAGTGGCACGACGGAATTTCGCTGTAGTTCGCTCAGAAGGTTTCCAGAATACAGTGTCACGCGAAGTTCGGCGCGATTTCGGGTGGTTTCGGTATAACGCTCGGTCAGCCAGCGGTTCGAGAAGAAAACAACGGAAACGGCAAGCGAAATCAGCGCCACAAGGACGAGGCGCGCCCGCAGGCTAACGCCCGGGCGCGGCGGCTTGATGGGTCGTTTCGTGAGATCGGCCATCTGCTAAAGATAGGCCCGAAGGGCCTGCTTCGCAATCACGCCGCGACGACGCTGTCCACCAACGAGCGAAACATTGCCACGCCATCCGTACCGCCATGGTGCTCATCAACGCACCGTTCGGGGTGCGGCATCATGCCAAGCACACGGCGGTTCTTGGAAATCACCCCTGCTATATCGCCAGTCGAGCCATTTGGATTGTCCAGATAAGTAAATGCCACACGCCCTTCGGCCTTGAGCTGTGCGAGCTTCTCGTCTGTGGCGATATAGTTGCCGTCATGATGCGCAACCGGCACAATGATATGTTGCCCCAGCTCATAACCTGACAAGAAAGCATTGTCGGTATTTTCTACTTTTAAACCAACAGGTTTACATACGAACTTAAGGTTCGTATTGCGCATCAGAGCGCCGGGCAGAATGCCCGTTTCGGTCAGCACCTGAAACCCGTTGCAGATACCGATGGCATAGCCGCCGCGTTCCGTGTGTCGGATCAGGGATTTGGTAATTGGCGATTGGGCAGCAATCGCCCCACAGCGCAAATAGTCACCAAAGGAAAACCCACCGGGCACACCCACGATGTCCAGATCGGACGGAAGCTCGGTCTCTTTGTGCCAGATCATCTGGACCTGCGCACCCGCCCGCTCGAATGCGACCGCCAAATCTCGGTCGCAGTTCGAGCCCGGAAAAACGATAACGCCCGCCTTCATCACAGAACCTCGATCACGTAGTTTTCAATCACTGTGTTCGCCAGCAGTTTTTCGCACATCTTCTTGACGTCGTCTTCGGACGTCCCGTCGGCCAGTTCCAGTTCAATCACCTTGCCTTGCCGAACCTTGTCGACACCGGCAAAACCCAGATTGCCAAGCGCGTGGCGCACAGCCTCGCCCTGCGGGTCCAGAACGCCGGTTTTCAGCATCACATCAACACGTACTTTCATCGGGGCAATTCCTCAGTTGATCAGGGTCGGTTTGGTCGGAGTGTGGGTTACGTTGGTCGGCAAAACGCCCAACCGGCGCGCCACTTCTGTATAGGCGTCGGCCAGATTTCCAAGATCGCGGCGGAACACGTCTTTGTCGAGTTTCTGGCCAGTTTCCATGTCCCACAAACGGCAGCTGTCAGGGCTGATCTCATCAGCCACGATCAACCGGGGAAACTCACCTTCGTAAACGCGGCCCATTTCGATTTTGAAGTCGATCAGCTTGATCCCAACGCCATACATGACGCCGGACAGGTAGTCATTGACCCGCAGCGCCATCGAAACGATCTCGTCCATTTCCTGCTGGCTGGCCCAGCCAAAAGCGGCGATGTATTCTTCGGGCACCAACGGGTCGCCAAGGCTGTCATCTTTATACGAAAATTCGACAATCGGGCGCGGCAATGGTGTGCCTTCTTCCATGCCCAACCGCTTGGCCATCGAGCCTGCGGCCACATTGCGCACGATCACTTCCAGCGGCACAATCTCGACAGCACGGATCAGCTGTTCGCGCATATTCAGACGTTTGATGAAATGATTGGGGATACCAAGCTGGGTCAGACCCTTCATGAAAAACTCTGACAGGCGATTGTTCAGAACACCCTTGCCATCAATCACATCACGTTTTTCGGCGTTAAATGCAGTCGCGTCATCTTTGAAATATTGAACGATCGTACCCGGCTCGGTCCCTTCGTAAAGGATCTTTGCTTTGCCTTCATAGAGTTTCTTGCGCCGTGCCATGAGACCTCCATCGGTCGATGCGGGTCGAAGCCGTTGGGCGGACCCCCTGTCCGCGCGACTCCCGCCGATGCCCGCCCTATACGTGAAAGCCTGACGCTGGGCAAGAATATCGCCAATCTGTTACGATTTCCCGGATTTGAGAGCGCTAGCGGGGTTGCGATAGCCGCCCGCCATTGGCATATCTGTATCGAACAGCGCCATTCGGTCCGCCGATGGCTCCAGACCATGAACAAGGGAACGCCATGACCACCTTTGATGATCGCGAAAGCGCTTTTGAGGCCAAATTTGCCCATGATGAAGAGATGATCTTCAAGGCAGAAGCCCGTGCCAACAAGAAACTGGGCCTTTGGGCGGCCGAGAAAATGGGCAAAACCGGCGATGACGCCACTGCTTATGCCCGTGAAGTGATTAAATCAGATTTCGAAGAGGCCGGGCACGAGGACGTGGTGCGCAAGGTCACGGGTGATTTGAACACCGTCAGCGCTGACGAAGTTCGCGCAAAACGCGCCGAGTTGTTGGCCATTGCCAAGGCCGAATTGGTCAAAGAAGCCTGAACCCCGACGCCGCTTTCTAGTCGCAAACGCATTTTGGGCGCACCTTTCGAGGTCGCGCCCTTTTTGCCGCCTTGACCAGCCTGCGCGAAGCGCTCCTCCACAAAGTCATTAAAAGTCGAGCTGTTAACGCGGTCTTCTTTCCTTTGCTTGATGTTGAAGGCGGGAAATGGGGGCGCAATTATGCAAAAGATATTCGACGCAGCGAACAACCAAATCGAACCTGCGCCGCGATTGAGTCGCGACATATCACAGATGCGCACCTGGACGGCGGCCAGCGGTCTGGATCTGCGCAAAGCCGCGCTGCGCCAATTACTGCCACTCGCCCTTGTTTTTGGGCTGATTGCGGTGATGTGGGACAAGATTGCGCAACTTGATGTCGCCTACATTCAGGCGTCTCTGAAAACCGTAGCGCCATGGCAATGGCTGGCTGCGACTGCGTTCACCGCTATCTCGTTCTGGGCCTTAGGCCGTTATGATGGGTTGGTGCACCGTTTGCTGGGCACATCGGTCACGGACTCACAAGCCGAACGCGCGGGGATCGCGGCGATTGCCATTTCCCAGACGGTTGGGATGGGTGTCATCTCGTCGGCCTTCGTTCGTTGGCGCATGCTGCCGGATGTCAGCTTGGCGCAGGCTGCGCGGATCTCTGCGATCGTTTCGGCGTCTTTCCTGTCGGCATGGGCGGTTGTTACCTCGCTCGTCGTGATTGTTGCCCCTGTGGCGCAACCTTTGGCCAGCTGGACCACGAAGGTTGCGTGGATTGTTGTGATCGCGGCGGGAGCGCTGGCAATGGCGTCGGTCTGGCGCCCGAAGTTTTTGTCACGAATCTACCTGCCACCTTTGCGCGCCGCCTTTGCGTTTTTCGTGCTGGCTTTGCTGGACATGGCGGCCGCAGGCACGGCGCTTTGGGTGCTGTTGCCTGCAGGCAGCGACGTCTCGGTGCTGGCGTTGGTAACGGCCTATATGCTCGCCCTCGGGGTGGGTCTAATTTCAAACACTCCCGGCGGCATGGGTGGGTTCGAAGTCACTCTATTGGCAGCTTTACCCCAGATTGAGAATGAACCCCTTCTTGCCGCCATTCTGGCGTTTCGCGCCATTTATTACGCGCTACCGGCCACTTTGGCCGCGATCCTGACAATCCGCGGCCCGCAATCTCCGAAAAATGTGGGCCAGCCGCACCCCACCCTGCGACTGGCCAAAACGCGCGCACCGCAAGTTCCCATCCGTTTGGCGCAAGCCCTACGGACGGCCCCGCGCGCTGAAAGTGGTTTGCTTCGTCATGGTCGGGTGTCGCTGATCCAGGACGAGGACGGCACCCCTGTTGCGATGGGGGCGGCCTGCGGACAAAGCCTGATCATGCTGTCGGACCCCCTTGATCCCGCGATCCCGCTGACCTCTGAATTGGAGCGGATCAAAGCCTTGGCGCGTCGTCGTTTTCGTGCGCCGTTCCTGTATAAGATAGGCGCACGGACCGCCTGCGCCGCGCGCCGTCTGGGGTGGCGCGTGTTGCCCATCGCACGCGAGGCATGGCTGAACCCACAGAGTTTCACGCTGGATGGGTCCGACAAGCGCCAGCTTCGGCGCAAGCTTCGACAGGCCGACAGTGTTGGCGTTGTCATTCAGGAGGAAGGCGCGGACATGCCGCTGGCCGAAATGGACCGGCTGGCTGCGATGTGGTCCAAGGCGCATGGCGGCGAACGCGGCTTTTCCATGGGGGTGTGGGCGCCGGCGACCCTGCCGTTTTCGCAAGTTTTTGTGGCCTATTACCATGGGCGGTTGGTCGGTTTTCTAACATTGCACGCCAATCAGAATGAGCATGCGGTTGACCTGATGCGCGTGGATAAACGCGCGCCCGGTGGCACCATGTACGCCTTGGTCACAATGGCCATTGCCGCCGCAAAGGCACAAGGTATTTGCAGGTTTTCGCTGGCGGCGGTGCCGCTTGGCGAACAGCGCCATGAGCCTTGGGCGTTTCGCAAAGCCCGGCTGGCAATTGATGAGGACTGCGGTGCACATGGCTTGCGGCAATTCAAATCCGCCTTCGCGCCCAATTGGGAAACGCTGTATGCAGCAGCACCCGGATCTGCGTCTCTGACGATTGGTGCGTTGGATACAGTCCGGGAAATTCACCAGAGCACCACGATCTGACAGCCCTCATCAATCAGGTCCGACCCCAAAAGCATGCTTCGAAAATGTTCAGGCCAGCACCCCGATTTCTGCGCATTGGGTTTGCGCCCGCGCGCGATCCGTGGCAGGTAGCAGCAAAACTCCTATCTCTTATTGTGGGGACACCAGATGACCGACGCGCTGACCCAACTCATGACCGAACGCGATTGGCTGATGGCCGACGGCGCCACCGGAACCACCCTGTTCAACATGGGCCTGACCTCGGGCGATGCCCCTGAATTGTGGAACGTCGACAAACCCGACAATATTCGTGCGCTGTACAAGGGCGCGGTGGATGCAGGATCTGATATCTTCCTGACCAACTCGTTTGGCGGCAATGCATCGCGGCTGAAACTGCATGATGCACAAGGTCGCGTGCGCGAACTGAACCGGGCGGCGGCAGAACTGGGTCGCGAGATCGCCGATGCGTCGGGCCGCAAAGTCGTGGTGGCCGGATCCATCGGCCCAACCGGCGACATCATGGTGCCGCTTGGCAATCTGACCTTCGATAACGCGGTCGAGATGTTCCACGAACAGGCCGAAGGCCTGAAAGAAGGTGGCGCGGACGTGCTGTGGGTCGAAACAATTTCGGCACCCGAGGAATACAAGGCGGCGGCCCAAGCGGCGGCCTTGGCTGACATGCCGTGGTGCGGCACGATGAGCTTTGACACCGCTGGCCGCACGATGATGGGCCTGACCTCGGCCGATCTGGCAAAACTGGTCGAAACTTTGCCAAAGCCGCCACTGGCGTTTGGCGCGAATTGCGGTGTCGGCGCGTCCGATCTTTTGCGCACTGTTCTGGGTTTTGCGGCACAGGGCAGCGAACGACCGGTCATCGCAAAAGGTAACGCCGGCATCCCGAAATATGTGGACGGCCACATCCACTATGACGGAACGCCGAGCCTGATGGCCGAATACGCCGTATTGGCCCGTGATTGTGGCGCGACGATCATCGGGGGCTGCTGTGGCACTACGCCTGAACATCTGCGCGCCATGCGCGAGGCGCTGGAAACCCGACCGCGTGGCGACAGCCGCCCCACGCTGGATCAAATTGCCAGCGCGCTTGGCGGGTTCTCGTCCGCCTCGGACGGTACGGGTGACGATGCCGGGCAAAAACCCGAACGACGGGCGCGCAAGCGGCGCAGTTGATCCGTCATAAGAAGGGATCTTGAAACGAGGGCTGGCTTGGCCCTCGTTTTTTTTGGAGGCCGACCAAGGTCAGAACAGTGACAGCTGGTCGCCCGGTTTGGGCGGCACGGCAAAGAGGTCACGGTGAAGCTCTGGCAACTCACGTGCCAGATCAAGGCGCCTGCGGGCAATGTCGAATCGGTGGCGCAAAAGGGTGGCAAATTCACCCTGCCCGACCATCCGTTCCCCAAACTGCGCGTCGTAATCCTCACCCCGCCGCATCTCGCGCATCCGACCCATCACACGGGCGGCCCGGTCAGGCACATGTTCGTTAAGCCAGTCCTGAAACAACTCCGCCACCTCACCCGGCAGCCTGAGCAAAATGTAGCTTGCCGCCATCGCCCCCGCACCCTTCGCAGCGCTCAGGATCGCCTCAAGCTCGTGATCGGTCAGTCCTGGTACCACCGGCGCCACCATGACACGCACCGGAATCCCCTCTGCGGCCAATCGTTCTATGATTTGCAGTTGCCGCTTGGGGCTTGGCACACGTGGCTCCATTCGGCGCGACATCGTGGCATCCAGCGTGGTGATCGTAATCCCAACCCTGACCAACCCTGCCTGTGCCATTTCACCCAACAGATCGATGTCGCGCTCGATCAACGTGCCCTTGGTGACGATGGTGACGGGATGGCGAAACCGCGACAGCACCTCCAGCACACCACGCATTACGCGATACCGCACTTCGATGGGCTGATAAGGATCGGTGTTGGTTCCGATCGCAATCGGGGCCACCTCATAGCCGGGGTGGGACAATTCCTGCGCCAACCGCTTTGGCGCATTGGGACGGGCAATCAGGCGGGTTTCAAAATCCAACCCGGCAGAATATCCCAGAAAGGCATGGGTCGGCCGGGCAAAACAATAGATGCAGCCATGCTCGCAGCCGCGATAAGGATTGATAGACCGGTCGAAGGCGATATCGGGCGATGTGTTACGTGTGATCACGCTGCGAGGGTTTTCAATGGCAACTTGAGTGCGAACGGCGCGTGGGTCGTCCTGATGCCATCCGTCATCAATCTCGATCCTCTCATACGGCTCAAACCGGCCCACCGAATTGGTGACGGCCCCGCGCCCGCGCCGAACTTCGGCCCTGATTTTCTTGTCCAGATCGGAAACCATATCCCAGCATAGGAACAAACCAAGAACTTATGAAGCAAATTCACCATTCCACTGCGAATTATTCATTTGCCATTTGGTCGGTCACAGCGCAATCAGTGTCGTAATCGGTCCAGACCAAACGTGCGAAATCGTCGCATGTGGAGTTTGAACGTAGTAACTTCGAGCTAGGGAACGGCAGACATGTCCGATCAAGAAGACGATATCATCCTGAGCGAACTGGCAGATGACGAACTTGTCCTGCAGATGCATGACGATCTGTACGATGGCCTCGCTGAAGAAATCAAAGAAGGCGTAAACATCCTGCTGGAACGCGGATGGGAGCCTTACAAAGTTCTGACAGAAGGGCTGGTTGCAGGCATGACCATCGTTGGTCACGACTTCCGCGATGGCATCCTTTTTGTGCCGGAAGTTCTGTTGGCTGCGAATGCCATGAAGGCTGGCATGGCCATTCTCAAGCCGCTGCTGATCGCGACCGGTGCACCGCGTATGGGTAAGATGGTGATCGGCACCGTGAAGGGCGACATCCACGATATCGGCAAAAACCTCGTGTCGATGATGATGGAGGGCGCAGGCTTCGAAGTGGTCGATCTGGGCATCAACAATTCCGTAGAGAAATACCTTGAAGCTCTGGAAACCGAGCAACCAGATATTCTGGGCATGTCCGCTTTGCTGACGACCACGATGCCCTATATGAAAGTTGTGATCGACACGCTGGTCGAAAAGGGCATCCGCGACGATTATACTATTCTGGTCGGTGGCGCGCCGCTGAACGAAGAGTTCGGCAAAGCGATTGGCGCAGACAGCTATTGCCGTGACGCGGCCGTGGCGGTTGAGACGGCAAAAGATTATATGGCCCGCAAACACAACCAGCTTGCGGCAGGCTGATCGGTCTGACACCGAAGTTTCAAGGCCCTGCCCCCGTGGCGGGGCCTTTTCTTTTGATCACCGCGCCCCCAGATTGAAGCCATGAGCAAAACACGTTTCTTCTTTCTGATCACGTTGGTGATTGTGTGCGGCGGGCTGACCGTGCTTGTCGCCGGGCTAGCGGTCAACTCGGGTAAACTCGATGGTCAGGTGGCTATGGCGCTGCTTCCATTGGTGATGTTGGCCTCGATCGCGATCCGAGCCTTGAGCGGGAGGAACGAACAATGAAGCCGACAGATGCCGAACTGACGCAAAAGGGGCTGGCACCGACCGCTAAGTCCGCCAAGGTGCTGATCCTGGCTTGCGGTGCATTGGCAAACGAGATCCTTGAGTTGATCCGGCTAAACGGTTGGGACCATATGAGCCTGACCTGCTTGCCCGCCATCCTGCACAATCACCCGGAACGCATCCCTGATGCCGCGCGGGCGGCGATTGAAAAGAACCAAGGTGACTTCGGCCGCATATTCCTGGCCTACGCCGATTGTGGCACGGGTGGTCACCTGACCGCCTTGTGCGAAGAGATGGGCATCGAAATGATCCAGGGGCCGCATTGCTACAGCTTCTTTGAAGGCAATGCCGCGTTCGCCGCGCGCGCTGAAGATGAAATCGACGTGTTCTATCTGACCGATTTTCTGGCACGGGGGTTTGAAAGCTTTGTGATCAAGCCTTTGGGACTGGATCAACACCCCGAATTGCGGGACATGTATTTCGGGCATTACACACGCCTGATCTATCTGGCGCAGACGGACAATCCTGATCTGGATCGCATGGCCGAGGCCGCGGCCGATCGGATTGGCCTTAAATACGAACGCAAATTCACCGGTTTTGGCGATCTGGCCACAGCCCTGCAACCGCTGGGGTGATCAGGCCGCGTCGGCTGCGTGTTTGCGGATACGTTCGACCATCGCGCGCACCCCGTTGGACCGCTGTGATGACAGATGTTCATTCAGACCAAGGCGGGCCAGCTCGGTTGGGGCGTCAACCTTCGCGACGTCAGACAGCGGCAACCCGTTGTAAAGCGCCGCCAGCACAGCAATCAGGCCTTTGACGATCATCGCATCACTGTCGCCATGAAACCGAAAAGTGGACCCGTCAATTTCCGGGTGCAGCCAGACCTGGCTGGCACATCCCTCGACCTTGGTGGCGGGGACTTTCAGCGCATCCTCCATGGGCGGCAACGACTTTCCCATATCGATGACCGTGGCATAGCGATCTTCCCAATCGTCCAGAAACTCGAAATCTTCGACTATCTCTTCGAAAGCTGCACTGGCCATATTGCCTCATCCTTCTTTTCCATCGTCATTCAGTTAGGGCGAACGACGCCAAAGGTCCAGACCCCGCAAAGGACGCAGTGTTCTCTTTTCAAAACCGCGCACATGGGCTAACCCTTTGGTCAGAAGAAGAGGAGCGACCATGACCCTGCGCCGTTTTGCCCTGCCTACCCTGTTGATCGGTCTTGTTTTGGGGCTGAGCGCCTGCGGTGGCTCAGCGAACCTGAACCCATTCAACTGGTTTCGGTCAGATGGCGTAAAACAAGTCGCCTTGATCCCCGAAGGTGGATTTCTTGAGGATCAGGAATATCGCGGGCTGGTCACGCAGGTGGTCGAATTGCAGGTTCTGCGCAGCACCGGAGGTGCGATCATCCGTGCCAAAGGTTTACCGCCGCGCCTTGGCTATTGGGATGCCGAGCTTGTGCCCGAGAATTTCGAGCGCCCGGTCGATGGTGTCCTGACCTATATGTTCCGCATCAGCGAGCCGCCCTTTCGGACTGACACGGGTCGTCCGCAACAACGCGAAGTGCTGGTCGGGCAGTTTGTATCGAATACCAAACTGCAGGGTGTAAGGTCGATCCGCGTTGTGGGTGAGCGCAACAGCCGGTCATCCAGCCGTTAAGGTTTTAAATCAAGGCGTTGAGGGATGAGTTAAACCTCAAACACCTCAACCCGCTGACCTTTTGCAGCCAATGCAAGCTTGCCTTCACACAGGCGCAGCGCATCGCGTCCGAACACATCCGCACGCCAGCCGCGCAGGGCTTGTACATCACGTTTTCCAGCCGCCAACGCATCCAGGTCGGCAGACGAGGCAATCAGCTTTTGGGCCACCTTCTCTTGTTCGCACCGGGCTTTCAGAAGCACGCGCAGAAGGTCTGCCAAGGCCGGGTTGACCTGCAATTTGTCGCGGGACTTGTCGGCGGCGCGCGGCAAATCCTCTTGCG
The DNA here is from genome assembly GCF_025140835.1 of Aliiroseovarius sp. M344. Taxonomy (NCBI): domain Bacteria; kingdom Pseudomonadati; phylum Pseudomonadota; class Alphaproteobacteria; order Rhodobacterales; family Paracoccaceae; genus Aliiroseovarius; species Aliiroseovarius sp. M344. The sequence goes on along the minus strand of NZ_CP081153.1, from coordinate 1,526,695 downwards.
CCATTTCAAGCCCGGCGGTGACCGCGTGCAGAATTCCCTCAGCGATGTCGCCTTTGCGCGCTTCGCGCAGCAAAAGGCGCGATCGCCCCAGATCTTGCATGTTGCGCGGCTTGGTTGATGCAAGCTCCATCAACGCATCGTCTTTCATCACCCGGTTGCGTGGAATGTTGCGCGATTGCGCATAACCTTCGCGAAACCGTGCAAGTTCCTTTGCGATACCCAGAAACCGGGCGGAATTTGTCCGCGTTTTCAAACGCATCCACGCGTCTTCGGGGTGAATGGTATAGGTCGCAGGATCGGTCAGGATCGCCAGTTCCTCCTCGACCCAAGCGCCGCGGCCGGATTTCTTAAGCTCTGCGGCCAGATACTCATAGATTTGACGCAGATGCGTCACATCGCCAATGGCATAGGTCTTCTGGGCATCGGTCAACGGGCGACGCGACCAGTCGGTAAAGCGGCTGGACTTGTCCATCTGGGCCTTGGCGATCTTGCGCACCAGCGTTTCATAGCCCGCCTGATCGCCAAATCCGCAGACCATCGCGGCCACTTGCGTATCAAACAACGGTTTCGGGAACACGTCCGCTTCGACGAAAAATATCTCAAGATCCTGCCGGGCGGCGTGGAACACTTTGACCACGTTTTCATCGCGAAACAGGTCGTAAAGCGGGTCCAGCGACAGGCCATCAACCAGTGGATCAACCAGCACAGCGTCTTCGTCTGCGTCACCGGGCACGGCCAACTGCACAAGACAGAGTTTGGAATAATAGGTGCGTTCGCGCAGAAACTCGGTATCGACCGTGACGTAAGGATGGGCTGCCGCGCGGGTGCAAAACTCAGCCAGCGCTTCGGTCGTTGTGATCGTGATCATGCAGGGTCTTTCTGCTCGTTACCATGTGCCTACAGGCATTTTGACGGGTTTACGGTGAAACCGCATAAAAGGGAAGCCTCGCGCCGACCCGCGCATCAGGGCAGGATGACCGGCGTGCGATCACCGCTGGCGAAACGTCGAAGAACCGCGGGATACAGCAGGTGTTCCTGAACCAATACGCGCGCGGCCAGTGTAGCCGCCGTATCATCCGGCTTGATCGGCACACGCGCCTGACCAAGGATCGGGCCGCCATCCAGTTCCGCCGTCACCTCATGCACCGAACAACCCCCTTCCGCGTCGCCTGCGTCGATGGCGCGTTGGTGGGTTTGTAGACCCTTGTATTTGGGCAAAAGTGAGGGGTGGATGTTCAGACAGCGTCCCGCCCATGTGCCGATGAAACCTTCGGTCAGAATACGCATGAAGCCGGCCAGACAGATGATGTCGGGATTGGCGGCGTTCAGAGTGTTGTTCAAAGCAGCCTCGAACCCCGCGCGATCACCTTTGAAATCGCGGTGGTCAACAACCGCCGTCGGAATGCCAAGCGCACGCGCTTTTTCAAGACCGCCAGCATCTGGCACATTCGAAAGCACAAGGCAGGGTCGCGCCGGGTGATCGCCGGTCATCGAATTGACCAGTGTCACCATGTTCGAGCCGCCGCCTGAAATCAGGATGGCGACCCGCTGATGCGCCCCGCCCGTGTCGATCACAGAAGCGATCCGAGGTAGCTGACGCCCGCGCCGCTTTTGATTGTGCCCAGTTGGGTGACGCGCTCGCCTGTGTCGGTCAGAAGACGCGTTAATTTGGCGGCTTCTTTGGCGTCCACAACCAGCACCATGCCCTGGCCCGAGTTGAAGGTCTTGAGCAACTCGGCCTGATCCATCCCGCCAGTGGCCGCAAGCCATTTGAACACGGGCGGCAGATCCCATGCGTCCAGATCAACCAGCGCGCCCAAGCCTTCCGGCAGCACACGCGGCAAATTCTCGGTCAGACCACCGCCGGTGATGTGGGCCAGCGCATGAACGCCCCCTGCCCGCACCGCGTCCAGAGCCTGACGCACATAAAGACGTGTTGGGGCCAGAAGCGCTTCGCCAAGGGTGATGTCGGTGTCCCAAGGGCAATCTGCGTCCCAGCCGAGGCCCGAGACCTCGACCAGCTTGCGCACCAGCGAATAGCCGTTCGAATGCACACCGTCCGAGGCCAGACCGAGCAGCACGTCGCCTTCTTTAACGCCCTTTGGCAAGTCTTCCCCACGCTCCATCGCGCCGACCGAGAAACCGGCCAGATCGAAGTCACCATCTTCATACATGCCTGGCATTTCAGCGGTTTCGCCGCCAATCAGCGCACAGCCGGACAGCTCACATCCTTTGGCGATGCCTTCGATGATCCGCGCCGCCTTGTCTGTCTCCAGCCGGCCTGTGGCGAAGTAATCAAGGAAGAACAGAGGCTCCGCGCCCTGACACACAAGGTCGTTCACGCACATCGCCACCAGATCAATGCCGATCGTGTCTACGTTGCCCGTGTCAATCGCGATGCGCAGCTTGGTGCCAACCCCATCGGTGGCAGACACAAGAACCGGATCGGTGAAACCTGCGCCTTTCAGGTCAAACAGCGCACCGAAGCCGCCAAGACCCGCCATCACGCCTGGACGGTTGGTGCGTTTGGCGGCGGGTTTGATCCGTTCGACCAGTGCATTTCCTGCGTCAATATCCACGCCTGCGTCGGCATAGGTGATGCCCTTGGATGCGTCGCTCATCTGGTCCCCCGATTGACCTGCATAAAAGTTGCGCCTGCGATAACTTAAGGGGGGCAAAGAGTCCACGCCTCGCTTGACGTCGCGCAAGAGTTTGATAGCAAGGGCGCCACCGGGAATTACAGTGGGCCTGTAGCTCAACGGTTAGAGCAGAGCGCTCATAACGCTTTGGTTGGGGGTTCAAATCCCTCCGGGCCTACCATTATTTCCGCTGTTTTGCATTTATTCTTCCATAGGTACGATTCAGAGAGCATTTGTCCGCGCGAGCATGGTGTGTATTATGCAGAGGATGCCCGGTTTAAGCCCAATTTGACCAATGCTGCGATCTGAACAGAAGGCTGCTTTGGGCGGACCCAGACTTTCAAGGTCCAAGTCTCGGCTTGAATTCTTGCCAACGGGTAGTCGCATACGGGGTGGTCCCTAAATCTGCCCGTCCTTTATCTCGATCCGGCTCTCACATTGATTGGCAATGCCTTCGTCGTGCGTCGAAATGATGAATGTGGTCTGCTGTCGTTGGTTTATCTCTTTGATCAGTGACATGACCTGTTGTGCGGATTTGCTATCGAGGTTTCCGGTCGGTTCGTCTGCAAGGATCAAATCAGGTTGATTCATCAGGGCGCGCGCGACGGCAACGCGCTGTTTCTGTCCACCCGAAAGTTTCGTCGCGCGGAAATCCTTTCGGTCGCTCAATCCGACGAGGTCCAAAAGCTCGGCACCGCGCTGACGCGCCTGTTGAGTTTCGATGCCATCGCGCACTGCAGACGGAAAGATAACATTCTCGAGTGCGGTGAAATCGGGCAACAAATTGTGGAACTGGAAGACGAATCCAATATGGCGGTTGCGAAATTCAGTGAGCGTAGCGTCGTCGGCTGCGAACAAATCCTGCTCCAACATCCTAAATTCCCCTGACGTCGGACGCAGGAGCGTCCCAAGGATATTCAGCAGTGTGCTTTTGCCAGAACCCGAGACGCCCAGCAGGGCAATCATCCCGCCGTGCGGGACGGAAAGATTCAGCCCCTTTAGGACCCGTGTAGCCGTTTCCCCTGTGCCATATGTTTTGGTCAGGTCGATCAGCTCCAAAAGTGGGTCAGGAATGCGATTGCTCACTGGCCAATCGCCTCGACCGGATCAATTCGAGAGGCAGAGCGGGCGGGAAGGATTGCCGCCAGAGTGGCGCCGATCAAGGTCAATACAATCGCAAGACCTATCGAGGCTTGCGCAACGTCGATTGGCAACTGGCCCGGCTGTACGTCACCGGCGGGTGTAAGCGGGGTCAGGATCGCAAGGCCAAACATGGCGCCTACGATGCCGCCCAATAACCCGATGAGAACGCCCTGCGACACAAAGACAAGCAATATGAAGCGCTGGCTGGAGCCCATAGCCCGCATGATCCCGATCTCGGGTCGCCTTCGGTAGGTTGACAGCATCAGCGACGAGGCAACCCCGATAACAATCGTGACAAGGGCAAATCCTTTCAAAATCAAACCCGTGTCTGATTGCGCCTTGAGCCCTTGATAGAGTTGTTCGGCGGTGGCTGTCCACGGCTCAGCTGCGAGCCCGGTCGTTGCCTCGATCCGGTTGGCAACGTCCGGTGCGTCATAGAGATTGTCGAGTTTAAGTTCGATCCGAGAGACGCCGTTGGGCATATCAAATAGGCTCCGCGCGGTACGAATATCAAGGTAGGCCGCGGCCGAATCCAGCTGGCCCACGCCTGATCCGAACACTCCCGAAACCACCAAAGTCACCGTCGTGCCGATGTCCGTGCGCAAGGCCACCGTGCCACCCAGTGTCAGGTTCATCTCTTCGGCAAGTGTTGAACCGATTAAGACACTGTCCCCACTCAGCGCCAGATCACCCTGCTGAAGGTATTGGTCAAACGGAATAATCGCCGAGATTCGATCTGGTTCCAGACCGACGACACCGACCTGCCGCACACGTTCGCCACGGATCAGGACGCCGCCACCAGTGATCTGAGCCGAGGTCATAGTGACGCCATGAATTTGATCAATGACCTGTTGAAATGGAATCGCGTCTTGAATGCCGGTGTTGGCGACTGTCGAACTTTGCCGCGCCATCAAAATGGTCGCTCCGCTTCCAGTCTCAAGTTGAGGTAGATCGCGATCATCAGCGGCGATCGTGACATGGGCCATGCCACCCAATGTCTGGTTCACCATTAAGTCTGCAAGTCCCCCGATCAGGGCGCTCATGAAGGTGAAGATGAAAACCGCAACAGCCACGCCAAGCACCAACAAACCTGTTTGCGATGGGTTTGACGTCAAATGCCGTAGGGCGATCTTGATGGCGTAGCGCATGTCCCTAATCGCCCGTTTCAGCGTCGTTAAGCACTGCGAGGGCTTGGCCATCTTCGACACCGTCCGGCGCAAGGACAACGATGTCACCGTCTGCGAGTCCTGATATCACCGCCACCTCTCTCGATGGCCAATTAACAAAGGTGATCGGGGTCAGTACGGCGTGCCCGTCCCGCAGCACAAATACCGCTGTGCCGGTTTTGGTCGCCACGAAGGCGCGTCGCGGAACAGTTACAGCCCTATCAACGGAGTCGATCAGAATGTTTGCAACAGTGTTAAGCCCGATTTGGGCCTGCGGGGTTTCGTCAAACGCCAGTTTGACCCGTAAGCTCCCAGTCAACGCGTCGACCTCTGCGGCAACGAACGACACCACGCCCGGTTCGACCTCGGTCCGACCGGTCAACTGCAGCCATACGCGTTGACCTGCCCGAACCCGTGCTGCGTAAAGCTCATCGATTTGAACTTCGACATGCAGATCACGCGTGTCCGCGACATGCATCAGGATGTCGGACGGGTTGACCAGATCACCGACCTCGACAGAACGGTTCAGGACAACTCCCGTGATTGGCGATGTTATCGAATAGTCAGGAAGCGACAGCTGCACCTGTTCGAGTGCCGCTTGCATTTGAATGACGGTGGCGGCAGCCAAGGCCAGATCGCTTTGTGCATTTGCGACAGCAACTGCACTGACGGTCCCGCCCAGGCTAATCAGTCGATCCAGATCGGTCTGCGCCCTTTGCTGGCGCAAAAGCGCCGCATCCAATGCAGCCATGGCTTGTCGGGTCCGGCTGTTTTGCTGTGACGCATCCAGAAGAACAAGCTTGTCACCTGAAATGACATCATCGCCTTCGTTGACTTCTACCGCATTAACACGGGCCGAAACCGAGGATCTGATGTCGGATTGAATATCAGCTGCTGTACGCCCCCTGACCGCCAAAACACGCTCAACTGGCCCCGCGACGATATAGGTAACGGCCACTTGAGGGGCTCGCCCTGTACCATTCAGCGCGCCCCAAGCGAAAACCAAGAGCACCCCTGCCAGAACAGCGCCAAGGGCACCCCAGTGGCGGGCCTTTCTTGATGCCTTTTCCTGCGGTGACTTCGGGACGGGAACCAGTGAATTTGCACCAGTTGCACGGCTCGTCGGTGTAACGATCTCTTCGGTTTTTTCAGAGCTCAAGGTTTGCCTCGGGTCTAACTATTGGGGACCATACTCAGGTAAGACTGCTTGCGCCCAGAGTGAAACCTCCTTCGTCTATTGTCTAGCAGTATCGATTTGCATGGCCGCCGAGCCAAAACAAATGAAAACAGCCGCAAGGCTACTCAATAACTATTTGCGTGTTCAAGGGGGCGGCCTTCTTCTGCTAAAGGTCACTACATCGAAAGCAGAGCCCCGAGTCAGTCCAATCTCGCGGCAGAGCAACGGCAATTGCAAAAGGCAGCAATGCGTGGAAAGTGGACGAGCAGACACTAAGAACCAACAGTAGCTTTGTCCCGCAAAGCCGTCATCCCTCACAACTCAAGCACTTCATTGGTTTGCTTTGTCTGATTGGACAGCTGATAAGCCCACTCTCACCCTGTGTAGTTATTTCCCTCGTCATCCAAAATGGCCTTGAGCTCGCTCAGATGGCGCTCGCTTTGTTCGGGGTAGTCTTCCAGTTCTCGCGCCGTTTTCTCGGCCACATCGTCGGGCAGAACGCGCAACGGCTGGCCAGTTTGCAAGGCGCGGATATAGGTCTCGGCGGCACGTTCGAAGTAATACAGCCGGTTGAACGTGTCAGCGACGCTGTCCCCGATCACAAGCACGCCGTGGTTGCCCATGATCATCACTTTGACTTTGGGGTCGGTGAGCATGGCCGCGCAACGCGCGCCTTCATTTTCAAAGGCGAGCCCGCCATACCCATCATCAATCACATAGCGGTTGTAGAACGTCGCGCAGTTCTGGTCGATCGGCGGTAGGCTGCTGTCTGCCAAGGATGCCAGCACGGTTGCGTGGATCGAATGCACATGCATCACACAGCGGGCATGTGGGCACAGCCGGTGGATTGATCCATGCAACCCCCAAGCGGTTGGGTCGGGCGCGTCCGGGCGCGCCATCGTTGTTGGGTCTTCAGCGTCCAGAAGCAGAAGGTCAGAGGCACGGATGCGCGCAAAATGCATCTGGTTGGGGTTCATCAAAAACTGCGTGCCCGTGTAGTTCACGGCCAGACTGAAATGATTTGCCACACCTTCGTGCATGTTCAGGCGTTCGGTCCAGCGAAACGCAGCCGCCATATCCACGCGCTCTTGCCAATGCTCGATATTTGGAACTGATTTGGGGTGCGCTTGGGCCATGTTTCACTCCATGTTTTGGTCTTTGTTGCAGTTGGTCGGGCAAACCGGTGCTTGTCGAGCCTGTTTGCGACATCTGAAGGCGGCTAAGTGGGCAACACGAACTCGACCTTCAACCCACCCAAATCGGCGCTGTCGCCCAACCGAAGATGCCCCCCGTGACCGCGCGCGATGTCATTGGCAATCGCAAGGCCCAATCCGACACCCGACCCTTTGTCCTGATTGCGGGCCTTGTCGAGCCGCGCGAAAGGTTTCAACGCCTCCTCACGTGCCTCTGGGGGGATCCCGGGCCCATCATCCTCGACCACGAAACGTAGATCGCCGCGCCCGGTGACCAACGACAGACGCGCATGTGTGCCATAGCGGGTGGCATTTCCCAGCAAGTTTTCCAACGCACGTTCCAACGCGGCGCGGCGCAACGGGCGTTCGCCCGGGTTCGAGACCTCTCCCAAAGCCACATTCTGCCCGGCCCGCGCGGCGTTCTCTGCCAGATGGCGGGTCAAATCGGCAAGGTTCACAGGCTCAGGTTGGTCTTCCAACGCATCCGAGCGCGCAAAGCTCAGGAACCGGTCCACCAGCCGTTCCATGTCCGCGACATCCCGTTCCAGCTCGTCACGACTGTCATCATCGATCATGGCCAGCCCAAGCCGCAACCGGGTCAACGGTGTGCGCAAATCGTGGCTGACTCCCGACAGCATCAAAGTGCGTTGCTCGATCTGGCGTTCAATGCGCGAGCGCATGTCCAGAAACGCCTTACCCGCCGACCGAACCTCGGTCGCTCCGGCCAACTTATAAGGTACTACCTGCCCCTTACCGAACGCCTCGGCCGCCTTGGCCAATTGGCGGATCGGACGCAACTGGTTGCGCAGAAAGAGATAGGCGATCAGCGTCATCAGGATACCGGTCGCCACCATCAGGACCAAAAGCTGGTGAGGGTTGGACGCCGACACCCGGTCCCGCGAAAACCCAACCCGCATGGGGCCATGATTGGAAATGACACCGACGATCACACCGTGACGCGACGAGGTCAGATTGACCCCGGTTAGGTTCGGCAGGCCTGCCCGCAGCGTTCGCTCCACCCACTTGCCGGTCAGGTCGGTCAAGCGGATCGTCGTATCCACAGGTGCGCCGGGAAGCTCGACCGACATCGCCAGCGGACCAATCACCTGCGCGACGCTTTGCAGGGCAGCGTCTGGGGTGGCGGCCCCGTTGACCTCGGTCAGCAGGTAGTCCAGCTCCAAAACGACCGCGGATGTCATTTGAACCGTGATCCGGTTGAAATGCCTTTGAATGAACACCACCGACACGACCAGTTGCAACGTCACGATCGGCACGATCAAAATCATCGCCGCCCGTCCATACAAACCACGTGGCATGAACTGTTTCAGCCATGCGAAATCAAGAAAGCGGTTTTTGGGCAGTTGAACCATGGCCAAACCCTATGACGCAGCGCCCCGCTTGCCAAGCAGCGACCACGCAGGGTTACTGTCGCTGGGGATTCGAAGGAACGGAGGCCGCAATGGCAGACAACACCAATGCGATGGAGCGCCCGCTCGTAGGTGTCATGGCAGCACTGGAACCCGGCCTGCGCCGGATCATCGCGCCCAACCCGTCGCCGATGACATATTGGGGCACGAACACCTTCGTTCTGGGCGAAGGCGACGTGGCCGTGATCGACCCCGGCCCGGCTGATCGGGGTCACATGGAGGCCATCCTGTCGGGGTTGGCGCGCGGCGAACGTGTGACACAGATCCTTGTTACTCATGCCCATCTTGACCACTCGCCCTTGGCCAAGCCCCTGTCCGAGGCGACAGGCGCGCCAGTGATCGCCTTCGGCGACGCCTTTGCCGGACGCAGCGCGGTGATGCAGGACCTTGTCGCGCGCGGGCTGACGTCTGGCGGCGAAGGTGTGGACACCGGGTTCACGCCCGACATTTGCGTGGCTGATGGCGAAGTGTTTCAGGCCGGCAGGTGCGAATTTGAAGCCATCTGGACCCCCGGCCACTTCGCCAACCATCTCAGCTTTGCTGCGCAAGACGTTGTTTTCACGGGTGATCATGTCATGGGCTGGGCCAGCTCTCTGGTCTCACCCCCCGATGGTGATCTGACCGCTTTCATGGCCTCCTGCGCCAAACTCGCCGCCCGACAAGACAAGGTCTATTACCCGGCACACGGCGCACGGATCACCGATCCGGCCGCGCGCATGGCATGGTTGATCGCGCATCGCCAGTCGCGCGAGGCGGAGATTTTGGCAGCTCTTGCCGAAGGCAAACCCACCACCGTCACGGCATTGACCCGCAAGATATACACGGACACCCCTGCGGCATTGATCCCTGCCGCAGAACGCAATGTCTTTGCCCATCTGATTGACCTGTCGGTCCGCGAAATTGTCGCCGCAAACCCTAAGCTCGAGGCCCACGCAGAATTTCGACGGGTCGGGTGAAAAAAACAGGAATTGTACTTGCGGCTATGAATCGCTCTTGCTATATCGCCCCACGTGTTCCGGCGTAGCTCAGCGGTAGAGCAGTTGACTGTTAATCAATTGGTCGTAGGTTCGATCCCTACCGCCGGAGCCAATCAACCACTTGGTTGTAAAGCAAAAATGGCGATCCTCCGGGATCGCCTTTTTCGTTTTTGCAACGATTTTGCAACGCGGGCGCAGGCATCGACTTTCGGCAAGGCATTGCCACGCCTGTGTTTCTGGTCATGGTCGATCACGTAACCCCAGAGCGTCGATCCTTCATCATGTCGAAGGTCGGGCAGAAGAACACGGCTTTGTTCTCGGTCTTGATCCACCCGACGCTTGGTGAAGCCCTCGTAAGCTAGAATCGGATGTCACGTGCCAAAATATCGAGGAACTTCTTGCGTGAGACCTTTGCGTTCGCTCCCAACGCATTTCCAACATGCCACCGAAGCACGTTCTCGACAGGAACAACGAACACATCAACGACCGGGAAACCCACAATGTCGGAGAGAATGAAACCTTTAATATCACCGAGTTTGGCCTGAAACCCTTCCTCATTGAAAGCCCGACCTGAACCAACTTGGTTGCTTGGGTTGAAGTAAACGCCCTGCCTAGTGATCGAGCGCACTTCCCATTTCGCTCCGTCCGGGGCGAGCAGGTCGTAACCTGCGCCCTCCGAGGGTGCGAGTTGCCAGCCGGGATTTTCCCACATTAGCCGCCGCTCGATGATGAAGGATACGCGCCGCCCGTCGGTGAGGTATTCGCGAACATCCTTGGGCGTCACCCGGAACGCGCGGGCAAGCTCTTCCTCATCCCAAGCCATCGTGAATCTCTTTTCCATGTCAGGCCTCCCTTGCAATCGGGAAGGTTTGCATCGGACTCAGATTCCTTATCTGGATATGATGGCAGCGGTATCCGCCCCGACCACCACCCTTTGCGCCAAAGTCGCGGAGCGGCGCGGCATCAACAGCAGCGGACGTGGTCCAACCTGCGATACGGCATACTAGCCCGGGTTCCAATTTTGATGCATCGCGGTTTGGGATATCGATTATTGTCTGAACATAAGCCTCCGGCTTGCGCTTGGCGGCATAGTCCTCACGAACCAGAAGGTTGAGGGTGTCTCGGAAAGGAAAGGCGCTGGTCTTTACCTCAATGCGATCAAGGAAGTCTGCCTTACCTTTCGTGTCTAAAAAGTTGTGAAGCCGCCAGTCCCCAATGAACCACTGCGCGAAAGCTAGTTCACCGATCAGCCCAGCCAACGTGTCGTAGGGTGAGGCCACCGTTCGGTTGACCTTGACCGCGTCAACAGCCCCCGCCGCCGCACCGAGCATCTCGGCGGTAATTTCAATATCTATGTAAGGCAAATGTTTCTCCGTGATTCTTTTTATCACAGAGCAAAGCAGCTTACCGGGAGAAGAGTCGAGTCTACAACCGTTGCAAGAGCACTATCCTGTTCGTATTTGTGCCCTTCGCACCGTTTGCAACACCCCAGCAGTTGGCAGTCTTGGTAAATGTCTGATCGTTCACCATCACGCCTAGTCGGTTGAATGGCAGACCCTCAGCGGCCTTCCAGACGAGCCGTTCGAGCAGAACCTTGCCATTGCGCACCTCTCCGACCTCAAACGCGACAAAACCACCGGGCCGCAAGATTCGAGCTTGCTCGGTAAGCACGCGATGCACCATATCTGTCCACGCTTCCTCTGTGCGGTGCATGTCAATAGCGACCGTTTCCGGGTCGATGCCTGCAAACCAGCATCGAAGCCAATTGTCCGCTGCATACTGCACAATATCGAGGAACGGCGGCGAGGTGACCGTAAGATCAACTGAACTGTCAGCGATGCCCGGTGTGTCCCATGCTGCCCCCGTGTGCAGCCGCGACTGAACCTGGCTAGGCGCACAACCGCTTTTAAGTAGCGTCTTAGACTTCTTGAGGATTACGGCCACCACATCGCGCACCGGCGGCGAGACCCCCAGTTTATCGTTAATCTTCAATTGCGCTTTGATCGACACAGCTTGGTTTGGTGGCATCGAACGGCCCGAAAAGAACCCCGGCGAGTGACCCGAAAGCCGGTTGATTGCAACCATCCGAATCCAATCTGCAACGGGGTCAATGTCATCACTACCGAGAGGCGCATGTTCAGCCAGCCAGAGCCGCAACGCTTCCAGTTTTTGGAGTGTTTCGCGGTGATAGAATGCCAGCAGGTCTTCGCGCTCAACCTCCCCCCTCGACCAATCGACTGTATCAAGTGCCGAGGCGACCTGTTGCAAACTGATCGGGCGCAAGCGCGGCCGCGTTAGCAAGACTGACAACGGATTAATGTCGTTTCCATATGCCTGCCGCCCCATCAATGCGGCTTGCACAGGCGTAGTCCCTCGCCCCATGAATGGGTCGAACACTACGTCACCGGGCTTGGTCAGCCGCTGGACAAAAAACTCCGGCAACTGCGCCTTAAAGCAGGCACGGTAAGAAACCTCGTGGATGGAATGTGCCTGACGTTGACCAGCCGTCCAAAACTCATTGATCAAGTATGGGATACCGTCAACAGTCTCTGCCGCTGTTTTCTTCCCAAACTGATCAAATCCTGTCAGGTCTCCGATGAAGTCCTCAGCCGTTGCTGCGAATTGCTCCTGATCAAAGATGGATAGTTGGTTCATCAAGCGATTCCGTTCTTCTTATTCTCAGCCTCAACAGGCAGTTAAGCACTAAGTGTTGTTGCTCTGTTTAGACAACTTAGCAAACCTAGGCATGAGATGAAACCACAGCGTCCCGCACCCCCGGTTGATCTGGTCGCCCGACCGGCACTCATGAAACATACATTTATCAACCAATGACGACTGCGCTGCTCCTGCCTGCCTACTTTTACCCGCATGGCGTCGCCCTAGGCATCGTGGTTGTCGAGTTGGTCGTGGCTCCGTCCTCTGGGCGCAAGACCGTACACGGCCAGACGCACCGCCCCGCAGCGCGCGTCTAAGGCAGGGTTCGAATTCGCGGGCATGACGATGCCCAAAACACTGAGACGCCCGTCAGCGCGCGTTTTTTCGGGGGTATATGAGCGCGTATCGGTGCGTCTTGCGGCGAAGAAAAACGGGCGGCTCGATGGCCGCCCGTTTTGTAGTTTTCAAATTTTGGGCGATGTCCACCATCGACCTTCCATGAAGATGTAGGTCCGTCCGCAATGCTTGAAACGAACATAGCTGTTGCGGTCGAGGCCTCGGCTGATGATGCGCAGCCGTTCGCGAACGTTTGGACTCATGCCGCGTCCTCCGCTTCGATCTCGGCGCGCCGAGCGTATTCGCCTTCGGCATACCGATATTGGAAGCCGTCATACTGTTCATGCCAGAAACCCAGCAAGAAACCAGCGTCGTAGTGCTGTTGCAAAACAGTCCTTGCAGCTTCAATTTCTTTGAGCGCGAACTCATCTGTCATCTGAGTTTTCATGCCGCCCCCAGCTTGAGTTCAACCCCCGCTTTGAACCAAACCTTCTCCAAAGCTCGCAGTTCTTTTGCCAAGTTCTCAACAGTCGTAACGGAGAAACCAAACTCTTTGTCAGCCATAAGAATCGCAAGCACTGCGCGATCTTCATCGATTTGCGGATTCAAGCACACCCCTCGCACGACAACACTGCCAGCCTCAAAAGTCACTTCGCACTCATCGACTTCTGTGTTCAAGATCGCGAGTGCCGTAGCGAGTTGCGTCTTGCTCACGTGCGGAATGGATGCGAGGGTTTTTTCGTCAATATGGGTAGTCATGGGAATGGCTCCTTTCATTTAAAGCCAATTGGTAGCCACGTTCCGTTTGGATGCTGGCCGTGGTGATTAATTGGCATACACAGCGAGGTCTGGGATATGGGACAGCAGGGGCGCGAACCTAACAAGCTGACGCCCCTTGAGGGGATTGAGCCGAACGAGTTGACGCCCCAAGAGCGTATCGCGTTCGAGAAGGAACTCGGAGATTTCCAGCCTGAAAGGCCCATGGACAGCGATGATAGCACCGGTGCACCAAGCGGCAGGCGTTACTCGCGGGAGCAAGCTTTTCGGGCTTGGGAGTATCTTGAGTGGCACGACCCAGCACAGCCGTTACCGACTTGGGTGTCGGCTTACTTGCGAGGCGTAGCTGGCAAGGTTCTCGGAGACCTTGGACCTCTGGGTAGCTTGTCACCTGCCTCCGCCCACGCAGCACTTGGGTTGGTGGGTGAACAATGGCCCAAGCATCACCCTAAGTCCGTCTTTGCCATCATAAACGCATGGCTCGATCCAGACGGTCCCGGTGGACCTCTGGTCGACGGGCGGAAGGCCGGAGCCGTCCGGTACATCGAGGAATACATGGGTAATGATCCCAACGTCCAAGTCGATACCGTTATTGAGTGGTATCGGAAGGGGCAGAAAGCACACAAACGCCAAGGGAGCTAGGCATCAGCCATGAGGGTGAGGACTTAATGGGCTTCGACGCGACAATGCTTACTCAAATTGTGATTGCTCAGCCCCGGAAGAAGCCGTGAAGACGGTTAGACGTGCTGGCAGATATGTCGATGCCCAAATGACGGAGATACCCGTAAGCACCGGGGAAATCCTCGGTCTCTCGTCGATCTCAAGGAACATCGACCCAAGCGGGTTTGGCGAGCACGACGAGAGACGCGTTCACCACCAGCCGCGAAGGGTCTGCTGCACGGCGAGGCCTGCTTGCAAGTATTGCGAGGCGAACCCGCCGAGGATCAACGCAATGCCCAAGTCGCCGTGGCCACCCGTGCTGCGACTCTGGCTGATGATCTGGTTGCCCGCCGCCGTTGTCGTCGTCGCGAAGGAAGCCAAGTCGGCCTCGATCTCGTCGCGCAGCGGCAAGTCAGGCGCGAATTTCAGATCGCCAGAGGCGAACAGCACGGCGAGGTTTTCGATCATAAAGGTCTTGCCTGCGTTACAATACCGCGCTCCCTTCTTCGACCAATCCTGCCCGCCCGTCATCTGCACCGCCTTGTGATCGACGCCTTGATCCCAAAGCATGTCGCTCACGACACGTCCAATTGATGTGCCGTCGATTGCGAGTTCTGACTTCCCGCCGAATGGCGGTGCGTTGCGCAGGCGAACGAGGTGATCCACCACATCGACATAGGACACGCCACGGAAGCGGTCAGCGTAGACCACGGTGCGCTCGCGCGGGCCGACGATGATCTTGCCGTCGTCCACGATGGGCAACGCTTGGTCCTTGATCACGACAACCGCCGAGAAGTCGTTCGCCTGCCCGAGGTCAGCAGAAACCCAATAGCGTTGGTAGCCCGAGATGCGCGGGATTGCGGGGTCTTGGTTGGTCTCGTTCACCACCTCGCCGTCAGGCAGATAGACGAGGTTCAATTCGGGTTCGTAGTTCAGAGTTTCGGACACATCGCAACCTCCGTTGTGCTTGTCGCTTGTTCGATGATGGAAAGGTCGAAATAGGCGTGGCCATCGCTGATCATTTCCACCTCTATTTCTTGGCGGAACTTCGTCGCGGAGAGCGTGCGGCGCATCCGCCCGACCTTTTCGGCAAGCCTCGGAATGTCCGTGCCGCGCACGACAATTCGGTGGATGCCGTCGCCGGGTTTGGCGTCGAGGAACAGCCGCGCGAAGTAGTTGTTTTTGCCTGCGGGTGTGCTGCTGAAATAGACCTGACTTTGTTTGCTCGCCAACATGGGCAAAACGGACGAGATCAGGTCTTCGCCGCCGTTCTCACCTTGGAGAAATGCACACTCGTCGATGATCAGCAACGACACCGACGGATAACCGCGAATGGTGTCGGACGTGGACGGCAGCGCGACGACGCGCGCTCCGTTCGACATTTCGAGTTCGGTCAAGGTCGAACGTGTGATGACCAAATCCGTGCGGCGGAGCTGCTGCCCAATCTCGCGAGCGATGATCTTCGCTTGCCGTTCGGCGGGCGCGACGCAGATGGTCAGGCTGTCAGGAACGTGCAATTCCTCGACGGCACGCGCGGCCAACACCGAGGTTTTGCCCGCCTGACGGCCCACGCGCAAAGCGATCTCGGACGCCTGCGTGGTGAACGCCTCGACCTGCCAAGGATCAGGCGCGTGGCCAATCCAGTGGCTCAGGCGTGCGACGGGATCAAGGTAACGTTCGAGGCCGACGCACCAGTCATGTAGGGCATCAAATGGCATTCTTAACGCCCCATCTGACAGGCGCAGCAACAGCCCATCGAATATCGTGGGGAGATATGCCCGTTCTTGCACGGCTTGCCCGTGAAATATTTGCCTTCTCCCTTTGCCTCGCGGCGGGACGCGGGCAATTCAACCCATTCGGGATGCCCTGCCGCGTTGGCTGCTTCCAAACGCCTTGCATGATCGCGAGCGTAGTGATCCCAGCCGAGGAATTCTGAATGGGGCGACTTCATAGCACCGAATCCTCTTTTGTGACGCTGAGAACGTGATGGCGCATCTGCTTGAGAAGGACGGGTTGAGCCTCGGGAACCTCGTCGCATACCGCGCGGAGGATGCTTTTCATCGTCACCCATTCGGGCGATTCCGCGAGGGATTGGGTCACTGTCAGGTTGGTACTCATGCGACCATGCATGGTAGCAATGTCTCGGAGGACTTTCCGCAAGCCGTCCATCGCGGCCAAGGCGAACCCGTCGTCGCCTGCTTCTTCGGCTTTCGTGATCAGCTTTTCGACGCGCCGCGCGAGGCTGTCATAGGTTCGGGCAACGTCCATGCGTTCGTCGTTGAGAACCTGCGTCGCCTCGTCCACGGGTGCCGTCCGCGCGCCCGCCAAGATCGAACGCACCATTTCTTCCGTGATGTGTTCCTTGCGATAGCGCGAAACAGAATCCGCGTGCATCCCAAGACGCTTCGCGACCTGTGCTTTCGGCATACCGCCCGGCAGGCCGTGTTCCCCAAGCACGATCTGCTTGATGATCGTCTTTTTCTCGGGGTGCGTGTTGATCGTGTTTGGCCGACCGCTGCCTTTGTTCCCAGCCATATCAGGTGTCTCCCAAAGGCGTGGTTGAGGCGGTGATGGGCAGGCACGTATCGTCGCGATACCAAGCAATCCGCTGCTTCAAGCGGTTCCATTCTTCAACGGAGATATCCACCAAATGATCATGAACGCGATCTGCCACCTGTTCCCGCATACCAGCCGCGACGAGATCGCGGCGCAACTCGCCAAACTGCAATCCTCGGATGCGGAGTTTCATAGTCTGCGCGAGCGCGACAATCAGGGCGTCCTGACTGCTGCCTGACGGGTTTAAGGGTGCGTGATCGTGCTGCGTTACGACTGTCAGGTCACGCAGTACAATCACTTCGTCTTCCGCCGAGAACCCAAGGACGACGCGATATGCCCATTCGATGGTTGCTCGATCCTCAGGCGTCATTGGATTTCTCCATGAGCGCGAGTTTCGTTTGCATATGCTGAGGCAGATCGTCGGCGTTGCTCCACTGCTGCACGGTCATGCCATCAGCGCGAAGCTGGCGGTATTGACGCGCGTCTGATGCCATCGCATCGCGGCGCATGTAGGCGACCTTTTGGTCGTCGTCGCGGATCAAGGTGGTTTTCAGCGAGGCGTCGATTTCAGAGCGGCTTGCGCGGCGGTGCATGTCGTCGGGTTCCGTCGGATCGACGATTTGCAATTGGGTGCCCGCTTTCGCTGCTGCCTCTTTCGCGGCGCGATACTTCTGCGGGTCGCGCGCTTCTTCGCGCGTGAGGCGGTGCGTCGGCTGCGTTCCTTTCGGATACCAATCGCCATTGATCTGTTCGAAGCCAGCCGCTGCCATTTTCGCCTTTGCGTCGGGGTCAGCCGCAAGCGCGCGTTTCATGTCTTTCTTCTCGTCAAGCAAGCGTTCGTTGTGCTTCTTGATTCCAGAAATCTCGGTGGTCAGCGATTGCACCTGTTGGATGAGCGCCTGAATAGCGGCGTCGGTGTCGGTTGCCATTTCTTTGTCCTTTCAAAACCAAAGCAGACGCGGCTGGGGAGCCACGCCTGCAATTGCTTGGTAAGGACATGGCGCGCCGCGCATGACATGAATTTATGAAATGGTGGGAGTTGGTTACACCGAAGAAGCAGGTAGAGCATGGGGGTATTTAAGGTGTTGCCAACGCGTCCGAATGTCTTTGACGGCTTTCGCGTGGCGTTTTAGGGCAGCGGGTGTTTTGTCCGTCGGCGGGAAGTCGGCACCCTCCATCATACGGCGAACGCGCTCGCCGAGCACATTGCCGTCCCATCCGATCAGGCTGCACAGGAAGGCACGGTGGCGGGCATGTGGGCCTGTCTGATCCGTCAGGAATGCGATTGCCTGATTCTGCTCCGACTGCGTTGTGAAGGTCTCGTGGCCGGATGTGGCGGTCAAGAACAGGTCACGGTAGGCTTGCATGAGGATCGCCGTGACCAATGCCGCCTCAGGCGATTGTTGGCGGCTCTCGAACATCAGGCTTTGAGTTGTTCGACCACGGAGACAATGTGCTGCCATGGGATCGGGAAGGAATGGGGGTGCACTTCGACGGTCACGCCTTCGGGCTGCACCAAGACGTTGTAGCTGTCGCGATAGATGTTGTCCTGATCGGGGTTGAACGTTGATTTGAGATCGTCGGCAAAATCAGCCGCATCGGGCACGCCGAGGTTCGACGTGGTGTTCATACGGTTGTAGGTGAGCGTGACGGCTTCGTGCTCGTCAATCGTCGCGGTGATGGTCATTGTCATGTCCTTTGTAATGTGGCGCGCACCGAGTTCATCACGGCAGATAGGGGAGCCGATGCTAGGTCATTCCCGATGCGCGCAGACCCAGCACGAAATGCGTATCACCCGCTGTTGGGGTGTTGGTCTGGGGAATGAGGTGGAGGGGTGGGAGAATAAGGTGTTCACGTAATCATGGATGAACACAGTAGCGCAATCCAAGGTGACAAATTGACAATCAGTTCGTAACATTTCCACTGCAAAGTCTCAGTATTGGATTAAGCGATGCCGAATGAAGACAAACCATCAAAAACAAATACAAAGATAGCGCCTGCTAACAGATGCCATGCGCTCAATCGGCGGGGCCAAGCTTGTAAGAAACCGGCGATGCCCGGATCAAAATACTGCACCTACCACGCCCCGACTATTGAGAAAGGCGTTAAAAAGGCATCTCGCGGTGCGGTTGGTACAGCTGGATACGTCGCAGGCTTATTGTCTGGCGCAGGCTCTTCGGATTTCTTCGACTATTTAAAGGACAAGTATGGCTATAAGCATTTCTTCCCTCCCGTGAAGGATGAGCAATCTTCTATCACCGATATTGAATTAGGCATGGAAGTCCGTGAGACAGATGAAGTCGTCAGGTACTTTCTTCAGGAAGAAGGCTCCGACTTCTTGTTTGAAAACGATGACGTTGAGAAAGTAGTAAAGATGACCCGCTACTCATACTATCCGGTTGAGTATGGCGACTCATATGACCCAAGGAAGATTACAAAGGTTCTTGAAGCTGCCAAAATGGCTACAAGCATGGGGAATAGTGGGGTGGACACCCATCTACTGTTTATCCACGAGGGAGGACGCAGAAGATACGCAGGTAACGTCGCGGCTGTTTGGTTGGAGACCGAGATTTCTGATAACCTTGTGCTCTACGCCCTGTGGGGAAAAGGCGGCGATCTCAGCCAGGCTTACCGCGACACACACGTCTTTGATCCGAGAAAGCACCAATTCATCGAGACACAAAGGCAGACGCGAGGTCATATTCGAAATGGGGTGTTCGTACCCGATTTATGAATGAGGTAAGTCCGCCGCCCATTTTTTTGCCACCTCCGTTATTATCTCACGTGTTGTGATGTGCATTTCGCATAGGATCCGACAACTGTTGCAAAGCGCGTTGCAAATTCGCGATCCAATTTCTCCAACCGTTTGATCAGCAAGCCAATCTATCGCACACGACAATTCATTGATGATCAATTGGCCTTGTTCAACCCCGTAGTTGCAACTTGCTCGCAACAAGCACGCGGAGAAAGCGGGAGGAGGTCACTTTCTAAATCGCCCTATTGTCGGTCTCTGTCGATCAATGTCGCACGTTTCCACATCGACACCGAGCTAACACATTGATCCAACAGCAAAGATGTCGATACTGTCGTTTATGTCGATATATTTTACCACTTATGTTTGCTTGCTACGCATTTCGCACACAAAAACACACGCAACACGACCAAACGTTTTTTCCTACCGACAATCGACAATTCCGACACCATCGACACCGCTGCAACGAAAACGGGCGATGCCCTTCGACACCGCCCGCCTCCGATCATCGAAATGTTGGAATATCAGAAAGGCGTATCCTCGCCATGGATCGCCTGCTGACGTTCCGAATATGCTTTCTCAACATCCTCAGGATCACCAACGCGGAAATCGACCGAAGGTGTTTTGAAACGCCCCCAGCCACCACCGTTGCCGTAGTCAACACCTGTCCGGCGCGATACCGCCGCCCTGAAATCCGACAATGACTTAAGATCAATACCGCGTGCATGACCGCCGTTCTCCAAAATCGGGTGCATCGTCGGAACACCATCACCATCGACCGTGCGCTGATATTCTTTGATGTGCATTGCGTTGCGACAAGTGCCTTTCCACCCAAGGATTTTCTTGGCCCGTTCACCAAGGACGCGTGGTTTGTCATAAGGTGACGCGCCGCGCTGACGTGCTTCTCGATGCAAAGTGGACGTTGCCAACCGCCCATTGCCGTCTAAGTCGTCAAACACGATCCCGCTTTCCGCAATCTCGTGCAGCACTTCAAGCACAGGATCAGACATGATTTTGTCTGCCTGTTTCGCTTCCGTGATGATTGGTCGGCCAATAAATTCGCAATCCACTTCATATTCCAAGAGATATCGAAGCACCACGCATGGGTCCAACTCGTAGTATTTCCGCCAGTATTCACGGGCCTCGCTGCTGTCTGGATTGTCGAACATGTTGGCGACCTCAATCACCGTCCAGCGCCTATCGTCGTCGTCGATATGAACTGCCTGCTGATCATTGGTCGTGGCGATCATGCGGTGGACGTTTTTGCCCATGAACCCGGCGAGGAACTTTTGTTCGTATGTCCAACGCGGCGACGAGATGAATGCCTTGAGGGTGTTTGCCTGTTTTGGTGATCCCGCGAACACGGACTCCTCCGCCAGAACAAAGGTCGATCCGAACATGCCGCGATTGAACCTTTCAAACAGGCGATCAGAGTCAGCCACTTCCTGCACTTGCTCATCGCGTAGGATGCGCGCCAACATAGCCCCAAGGAACGACTTGCCGCCGCCTTGTGCCCCACGTAGCGCGAGGGCTGTGCCGGGATGTAACGACCAAGGTCGCTGAACACCGTCAGCAACGAACGACATGACCCAATGAGCGAGCGCCTTGTCACCACCGCAGAGGATGCGTTCGACATAATCGACCCACAACGACGCGTCGCCTGCTTTGGGTTCGACACGCCACCCCTGAAAGACGTTCCAACCAGGTCCGTCGTATTCAGGCGACTCGATAACGATGCCGTCATATTCCAGTCGATCAGGATCGCGAAGCCAAAGGTCCGACATTTGCGCTGTCTTCCCGTTCGCCATGCAGGTCATTGGCTTTGTCCGCAATGTAAAGTCACGCAACGGGTAGCAAACTCCCGATGGCTGATGGAGAAATTCCACCCGCCCATCGACCATCATCATTGCCCACTCTTGGTTCATCCGTTCGACCACGTCGTAAGACAGATCAGTGGGTGTGCCTTGTTCGAATTTCATCACCTCTTGGATAACTTGGTCTAAACGCCGATTGTCAGTGATCGGCCCTTTCGCGCCGTATTCATGGTCTGGGTCGACAAATGAGTCGTTGACCATGGTGATGATCTCTTCCAATTGCTCTTTGTCCGCGCCGCGTGATCGGGCAGAAGCTGCGCATTTGAACAGATAGTCACGACGACCTTCTGACTGTTCAGGATGCTTGAAACCGCCCGCTGATTTCTTGCGCTCGGTTGTGCGCTTCTTTCGAGCGTTTGGCTTCGGTGCCAGCGCGGCCAGCAATGTATCGGCCATGGTGCCTTCCGAGACATTGCAATCAACCTCAACTTGATCCCACTGAACCGGATTGTCATCGGTCACGTAGGCAATCACCGTGGCTGAACGCCAAGCGATCACCTGTCGCTCATTGCCGAACGCGGGCAGGTTCATTTGCGATCCGCTGCCTTCGCTTTGCTTCGGAAACACCTCGCCCGCGTGTTTGATCACTTCGGGGTCGAGCACAGCGTCTCTTTTGGCTATGAGATAGGCACGCATACGTTCTGCGGGCACCCAGTCATCGACAAACGCGATGATATGAACACCCCCAGACTTTGAACGCGCAACCAGACAAGGATCGCGCCAAGCCTTCATAAGGGCTTCCACGTCGTCCTCGTTTTCGAGGATCGGGTAGATATCAACGTCGATTGCGCCCCACTTTACCATGCCATCATTCAAGGGTGATAAGCCGAGAGGCTTTTCGCCTTGGATATGCCGCACCCAATCTTGATCGGAAACGCCACGATTTACTGTGCGATAGTCAGGAACCATCTTGCCGTCGTCGCGCGGTTTGAGGGTTTTGGGGTCATATGTCAGGAACCGTTCTTGGTTCCCTGCGAATAGATTTTTGAATTCTTGATCCATACCATTATCAGGATGGACCTGCTTCACTGGTCGCGTGTCGATGCGTCGCCGCCTATAAATCAGTTATAGCGCACAACGCTTTCCATACCCGATACGCAATCAGTGAGGGGCAGGTTCATACTGCCCCTCCTACTTTGTGCGACTCTGCCCAAGCAATCACATCGTCGCGGTCATAGCGCACTGTGCGCTCGCTCCAGTAGATCGCAGGCGGCACGTCGCCGTCACGTTTCCATTCGTAGAATTTCGATTCCGAAACTCCAACGAAGTCGCACACCTGTTTCGGTGTCATGAGTTTTGGGAGTTCGGTTCTTTGCTCGAGATGTTCAATGCGCTTTTCGAGCGTGCGCAATAGTGCGGAGGAATCCATCAACAGATCCTTTCGTCAGTCCTTTACCAAGACAGACGCTCTCTGTTGATATGCGACGCAACGAGCTTCATAGAACCAAGCCGCATCACGTCGCCGCGTACTTGGGTATGCTGTGCACTGCCAGAGTGGCGCGCGTCTCACGACGGGCGTAGGTGCTCGGGCATCTTAGTGCAGTTGCGGTTAACAAACAATTTAGAAAGCAGGTTCTACCTTAATCCGTTCAAAGTAGACCTTCTCAATGTCTTCGACGGCACGACGGTTACCCATGCGCTTGAGGTATTTCATCAACATGTCGCTGCCCTCGCCCGCCTTCTTGTCGCCGCGCAGGAAGTGGGCGACATAGTCGGGCAAGAACGCCTCGGCAGACGCCTGCATGAAATGACGCCGCCCATCATGAGGCAGGAACACGCGGACGCTCTCGTCGTTGATCGTGGCGAACGTGCCTTTGGGGTCTGTGATGTATCCCGTGGCCGACGACGCAGGGAACACCCATTCGCTGTCTGTCTCACGGATCGCCTTGAGCAAGTCGATAACCGTATCCATTACGGGCAACGTGCGGGCAAGCTTGTTCTTCATTTTGGTCAGGTGGATCGTCTTGTTCTGCAAATCGACCTGATCCCACGAGAGCGAGCAAACGTTCTCCGACCGGATGCCCGTAAGGAACATGACGGCGACCGCCGTGCCGACAATGACGTTCTTCTCACGTCGCGCCATTATTGCCTCCCAGATCACCGACCAATCGTCTGCGTCGAGATCGTGGGCGTGTGCCGCCGCCGTCCATTGCGCCTCTGTTTCATCGCTTTTGGCGACGCGCGTCTTTTTCTGCCCAACTGGATTTACGACAGGTGCGAAGTTGAAAGCATTGCCGATACCGATGCGCACCGCCCTCGCTGTTGCCTTCTTGCCCTCGGCCATCAGGTCGTTGAGGACACCCTGAACGTCTGCGGAGGTTACGTCGGCCACATTGCGGTCCATGATCCCCCTCGCGTGCATTTCAAGCTGTCGGGACATTCGGTTGCGGTGATCGTCGGACATACCGCCTTGCGCCTGCGACGTATCGCACCAGAACTCCCAACCATCGCGAACGGTTACGATATTGCTCTTGGCAACGCTCGTCTTGGTGTCCCCCTGTTTAAACGCGGTGACCGCATCCATAGCCGGGAACGCTCCTACCTTGATCGACTTCGTTTTCCCATCGACGCGGCGCTTGATGTACCAAGTGTTCTTGGTCTTCCCGACGTTGAGATAGAGGCCGGGGAAACGATCCCCGTCGTGGCGATACATGCCGGGTGCGGCTTTGCGCAGTCGGGCGGGCTTTGTGAAATCAAGTGCGGCAGTCATCCGTAATGCTCCGTTTTTGCAACGTTTTGCAACGCACAACATCACTAAGTCGCATTCCGGCGCACTGTCAACCGATTGATTGTCGTTGCAAAATGGGCGCAAACCGCTGTTTTTACTGATGAACCGCACCAACCTACACCAAGTGAATAAATATCGTCGCTTGACTGTTAATCAATTGGTCGTAGGTTCGATCCCTACCGCCGGAGCCAATTTCTTTGAGCTATCCCATTGAAAGCCTTGATAATAAGGGCTTGCGCTGTCCCCGAGGGCTACATTACGGGATACATCGGGGATACATCCAATCATGGCACTGTTGATGAAACTATCAAACGTAGTCACCAATAAGGGGAAGTTCGTCTACAGCCGACGAATCCCCACCGACATCAAACATCTTTACCCATCATCGAAGCAGCCGTTTTTTCGTTGCCGCCTTCGGGTTCAAAAAGAGGGTGCCGATCTTGTCGCGGAACATGCTGCACTGGAAGCTGCATTCACGCGATTGGTCTCGGACGCACGTGACGGTGTGCCGGAAGCCTTGGGCGATAGCGGCATAGCGCGTTACAAGCAAAAGGCTTGGTCTGGCATAGACGATCCCCGAACCGAACGGGAAAAGTGGGAAGAAATGCGTGACGAGGCGGAAGCTTTGGTCAGGTCGATCAGAGGCGTGGATGATGTCGATCATTTGGGGGACGGTGGTGACCAAGCGCGGCGCGAGGTCGCTGCTGCTGAAATTGAGCGGGCTAACGGCGACCCCTTACTTTACCGTGCGGTAACCCAGCCTGACGCAGCCCCGCCCCCGGTCACCTTGGCGGATGCCGCTAGGGTCTATGAAAAGGAACGCCTTGGGGAAAACCCCAGCAAATCGGCACGGAACACATTCAACAAGATCAAGCGTCGGTTAGAAGCCTCGCTGGGGCCGCTCAATAGCATCCCCCTGTCTTCACTCTCGCGGGAACACGCCCGAAAGGTGCGGGACGATCTACTGACTGCACCCAAGAACAGCGGCAACGGAACGCTTTCACCTGCCTCCGTCGCTCGTGAGATCAATAGCATCAAGGCAATGATCACCGTCGGCATTACTGAATTTGACCTTCGGGGTCAGGCGTTCAACCCATTCGAGAAGCTTTCACTGCCTGCTTCTGTTGTCAAATCGGTTCAGAGCGAATGGGAGGAGCGTGACCCCCTGCCCGATGAACTCCTTTGCGCTGTCCGTCGGCGCGTTATGATGCGTGTCCGGGTGCCTGAACTTCGATTGATCTGGCGTCTTCTCCAAGCCACGGGTTGTCGCGGGGCGGAGATAACGGGGCTACTAATCGAGGATGTGGTTATTGATCATGCAACCCCTCACCTATGGGTCAGGTGGAATGATGAACGCCAGTTAAAGACAAAGACTTCGGTGCGACCCATCCCGCTCGTGGGTGATGGTCTGGAAGCCGCTAAGGAAGCCCTTGAGGCTGTTCGTGAAAGTCGGCAGAATATCCCCGCCCTATTCCCCAGATATGCCCGAGAAGGTGGCCCAGATGCTGTTTCAGGCGCTCTTATGGGGCACTTGCGCAAGGAGACCAAGAACCCACGCCATGTCGTCTATTCGTTGCGACATAACGTGAAGTCTTGGTTGGGCCAGAGTGGCGCGTCTGAACGCGACGAAAACCGCCTTCTGGGGCACGCCGAAGCATCCGTAGGTAACCGCTATTACGGGGGCTTAGATGACCGCCTGCGGGGCACAACAGCAGCCCTTGAGGCTGCCTTGGCGTTGGCCCCTGAAGGAGCGTGGGAGGTCATCTGACCCCCCACTTATCTCGTGCGGTCCTGATGTCCGGGCACTAGGTTTCCGGCTCAATCTGTAATGTAGACGCTATTCGACTACTACCGTCATGCCTCATGGCAGACATTTTGTTCCGCCTATAGGGTCGACGCATCGCGTGCCATCGCAGAAGCTAATCGGTCCGCCTCCTCGTTGCGCTCGTCTCCGTCATGGCCGCGCACCCATACCCAGCGGACATCCAATCCCTCGCAAACGGTCATAAGGGCTTGCCACAGGTCGCAGTTCTTGACGCTTTTTCCGCTTGCGCCGCGCCACCCTCTTTGTTGCCATGAAGGCAGCCATTTGGTCATGCCGTTTATGAGATACTGGCTATCGGAATAGACGGTAATCCTCGCCTTCTCATCTCGTTTGATTTGTTTCAGGCCGTTCAATGCGGCTTCCATTTCCATACGGTTGTTGGTCGTTTCCGCCGCGCTGTTTGCAACGCGCCGTTTCTTGATTTCGATTTCATCTTCATATCTCCGAACAATAGCTGCGCAACCGCCCTTTCCGGGATTGCCGATGCAAGAACCGTCAGTGTGAATTGTGATTTCGCTAGTCGTCATTTTGTTTCCTTTTCAGTGTAGCTTGGGGTTCCGACGTCAGGCGTTCGTGCCGCCGAAGTTTGAGTGATTCAGAATACGTTCGAGACCCTCGGCCATGAGGGCAGCCAGAACTTCGGCCCGCGAGATTTCCTTCCCGGTGGCCTTGAGGTGCCGCGCTTGGAGCATTTCAAGCACCGCCATTTGGTCAATGCGCAGACGGGTCGTTACCCAGCGCGGGCGGTCATCCCTGCCCACGCGGCCCGGCGGCTTCATCAGCCGATGGATTGCGTCCACGGTGAACGTTTCATCTGCGGCCATGACCTCGGGGGTTGAGACCAGCAAACTGAGTTTCCTACGAAGGTGGCGGGTCCAACGGGCGCGGTTGCGCTCACCCACGGCGGTTGCCTTGGTTTTGGTGGGACGGGTGTAGGTCTTAGTCATTGGGTTTTCTTCCGAAGTTGCTTCGGTTGCGGTCCTTTGAGAAAGGCCGTTTTAAGGGGCATTGGGATGAAGCAGGGGGTGTCACCTCGGTAGACCTCCAACAGGCCATTAAACTCAGGGTTTTCCTCACGGAGAATAGCAGCCAGCTTAGATGCAAGTGGCCCATCGCCAGTGATCTCATGGCCAAGAGAAGATTTTGCTCGGGGCTTGGTCCGATATTCACTCTTGTTGCGGTAGACCCGGACTGAGTCTAGGTCGATGCGGATTGTGTCTGTCACTTCGTTTTTCCTTCTTGGGAATGTAAAAGACCCCCGCCGGTAGGTCCGGCAGGGGCACCTTAAGTTGGTCGTTTCGGTGATGATGGGGTGCTGCAAAGGTTGGATGTCGTTGCCGTCGAAGACGGACATCCTCACTTAAGATGCATGTGAAGGTTGACCTGATGGTCACCTGAATAGTTCAGGGTCACCATCAAGGCGGCGTTCAGGGCAGCGTTTACATGGGGACTTTGTCCTTGGAGACCCAAGGAGTTGATGATGCCTAAGCATGACCGCTAAGTTGATTTAGGCCTTGGTCTTCGCCGCGACCAGCGGCAATGAATCTTCATCTCTAAGGGTGCGATCTCAGAGTCAGCCAGCTTAGCTGGGATAAGCTGAGGGTTCACCGTTAAGGTTTGTGTTAAGGTATATGTTAAAGCTCGGCTTCTTGTACGCGAAGGCGAAGCCGTAGCACCCCAAGGTTCCCCTAGAGGTTCCCCTTTATAGTGGTGGAGGGACGATTAATGGGATGCCGCGCGTTTGGGTTTGCGCCAAGGGGAAGGCCGCCGCTTCAATCGGCCGTCTTCGTAAAGCGAGGGCGCATCGGGTCCGTAGTATTCAGCCGGAAAGACCAGCTTGATCGCGCTGGGCAGGTTATTCGCCGGGTTCAAGACTTCATATGACCTCTGCCGGTAAACTTCTTGGCAATAGTGATCGAGGACATGTGCAATGTGAAGTCGCCCCGTTCCATCATCGCGATCCCAGCACTTGAGAAGCTGTCGTGTCGTAACAAGACGGCGAAGCTCTGCCACTCCACGGGCTTCCCCAATGAGCCGCTCTACAAACTCGGAACGGTAAACTGGTGGTGTCTCATAGAAGGCGTGTGAAAGGCCCTTGCAGCGGCCTTGACGAACTTCTTGAACGCGCTTGGCGTCGGAGCTTTCTTTGGATTTGCGGGGGCCACGGTTGGTGTTGCGCGTTGCGGTCTTGGCGCATTGGCGGTTGCAATACATCTGGTTCGTCCTTTTCGGGTGAAACTCTGTGCCACAATGCGGGCATGGCAAAGAAACCGCTTCCGGCGAACCGGGCGGGTGAATAACGGCTGTCATTGGAGGTGTCCTTAGTGGGTGTTGGGGGCCTTGGTCCTCGCAGCGACAATCGGCATCGGGTCTTTACATGTGCGAAGGGGGATAATCGGACTGTCTGTGACAAACCGCGAAAAGCATTGGCAGCACCCCTTCGAAGGCATGCGCCAAAAAAAATATCGCACCTCGGCAACCCGAAGGTTCACCGAGGCGGGCATCAAGGGGGGAACTGTGAAGTCAACGTCACCGTCGAGATGGAAGAAACCCGTCACAGCTTGGCCAGCACCGGCGGTGAACGATGATACTCCGCCGGGTGTGACCGCTAAGGGTTCCTTCTATCTTGTATGGGGGTTAATCGGCATGCCAAGGCCTTAGGTTGCGCTTTTCTGCAGTGATATGTGGTAGACCGATAGCCTACTAATGCCCGAACGTATGGTTTAACGAGACAAAGTGCGATACCAGTGCCTCACATCGAAGCCCAACCCAGCCGTAGTACTTAATTTACAGGCTCAGTAATCTGCTTTTTCACAAGCAAACGCGGGTTAGTTCAAATAATTCCGAGAGACCACGAAGTGCTGTTTAGTCTTCTGCATTCCGGGCAACAAAACTAACGTGCATACAAACCCGCTTGCATTGCCACATAAGCGGCTTTGATCGAACTCAGTTCGCCCAACTTGGCTTTCCCTTCGCCCACACTGCCATACTTGGCTGTTAGGAACTGACCCAGTTTCTTGGTCGCCAATTCTGATAAGCCCACGTCCTCATAGGCTTGAAGGATGCTCAGAAGGAGTTGCTGCATTTCTGGTGCAAAGGTGTCTAGACCTGACCTCCTGACCCCCTCTGCCCTATCCTGACGTGACTTCGGTGGGTTTGTGAACAGGATGTAGCTGAGAACGTCGAATAGGTCGCTTTGTGGGGCATCAACAAGCTTACGGATGTCATCCAATCGGTCGGTATCATACCCGTTGTCCGACAACTGAGTAAGAAAATGCTCTCGGTTATCTGGGTCGCTCCAGATTAGGCGCAACTGGTCTTCGTCCTTAATCAGATCAGACAAGTCACCAAACAAACGCTCCATAAATTCTGATGCAGAAATGGGTCTTCCGTCTGCACTCCAATAGGTCGTCGTTTTGAGGTACTGAATAGACCTCACGGTTCCGTCCGACAGCTTTACGACGATCTTCTGGCGTGGTGGCTCGTCTTCTCCACCCGGTTCCGGTCCTTCGGTGCCCGGTTCTGGCTCTTCAGTACCCGGTTCAGGTCCAACACGTCCCTGCGGTGGTTCAGGTGCCATCGGCTCCCCATCCCAATCTGGGTCGTTGAAGTTCTCATGCGCTTTCACGAAGTCCCAGATGGTGAAGTAGTCTTTCCCGTCATAGGTTCGCGTTCCCCGCCCGATGATTTGCTTGAACTCGATCATAGATGATATGGGGCGCATCAGGACGATGTGTCGGACATTTCTTGCATCCACCCCCGTGGACAGCTTGCGCGAGGTCGTCAGGACCGTTGGGATCGTCTTGTCGTTGTCCTGAAAGGCCCTGAGGTGGGCTTCGCCTATCGCCCCATCATCCGCCGTAACACGGTGGCAGTAAGCGGGGTCAGTGCTGGTCTTTTCTTGATTGATCAGATCACGAACCAATGCAGCATGTTCTTGCGAGGCACAGAAGATCAACGCCTTCTGCCGCTGGTCAACTTCCCCTAAGAACTCTTGTATACGGCTTCGTTCACGTTCTTGAATAACGATCTTCGTATTGAAGTCACTTTCCGTGAAGCTGTCCCCGATTTCAACATCACCTTGCACCACCTCATCATCTGGGTTCCAGACATAGGCGTCGATGGTGCTTGCCATCTGGCGAACCTTGAAGGGGGACAGAAAGCCGTCTTCGATCCCGTCCCGCAGGGCATAAGTGTAAACAGGGTCACCGAAATAGGCGTAGGTGTCGGCGTTGTGCTTCCTTTGCGGCGTGGCTGTCAGACCCAATTGAACGGCTGGTGCGAAATAGTCTAAAATACCCCGCCAACGGCTTTCATCCTTCGCCCCGCCCCTGTGACATTCATCCACGATGATGAAGTCAAAGAAGTCTTGGGGGTAGTCATGGAAAACCGGTTCTTCTTCACCCGTCATGAAAGTCTGAAAAATCGTGAAGAAGATGCTGGCGTTCTTGGGTGCGCCGCCCTTCTTGCGGATGGTGTCGGGGTCAATCCGGGTGATGGCATCAGGCGGGAAAGCCGAAAAGGCGTTATAGGCTTGGTCGGCCAGAATGTTGCGGTCAGCCAAAAACAGAATGCGGGGGCGGCGAACGGGTTCACGTTCAAGGCTCCACTTTGCTTCAAACAGCTTCCACGCAATCTGAAACGCGATAGAGGTCTTTCCGGTTCCTGTCGCCAATGTCAGAAGAATGCGGTCTTCACCCTGTGCAATCGCCTCAAGCGCCGCTGTGATGGCGTTGTGCTGATAATATCTCGGTTCCCATTTGCCGCCATCGGTTTCAAACGGCACGGCCCCGAACCTGTTGCGCCATTCATTTTCAACCCCGAAGGTCCGCTGCCACAGCTCCTCGGGCGTCGGGAAAGGCAGGGACATTTCACCTTCCGCCCCGCTGTCCATGTCGATGGCATACCAACCCAGACCGTTGGAGGAATAGGCAAAACGAGATTTAAGGCGCTGGGCGTAGTCCTTGGCCTGCCCAATACCATCACGATAGGAAACCCCTGCCCGCTTTGCTTCCAACACCGCCAGCTTGTGACCGCGATATTCCAGCACATAATCGCATTTCAGCGATTTACCCCGCGTTCCACCAGATTGAATGCGCCCTGGGCAGATGAGCTCTTCGCGCAGACGAGACCCCGCCACAACACCCCACCCCGCCGCCTGTAGCGCGGGCAGTATTCGGTTGGTGCGGGTTTCGGCTTCGGTTTCGTCGTGAAAGCTCATCAGGATAACTCGCTCAAGCGCATCCCGAAAAGTCGGAGCCGGTTTTCCGATAAGATGCGCATTCTAAAAACTGTCATGTCAATTCGCCCGCGAAGGCTTTTTGCAAAAGGGATTGGCGGAGGTCGTCGAGGTCTTGGAGCTTTTTGTTGGCCAGTTTGACCAGAGCGCTGCACGAATTATGTGCTTCATCGATTACTTTGACGATGCGCCTCTGTGCCTCTACGGGCGGAAGTTCGAAACGATATGCGAACATATGGTTCCGGTTTACTTTTGGCATACCCGCTCGATCTGAGCCACTGATCGCGTACTCTGTGAAATCATGCCCTAGGAGCAGATGGAACAGAAAATCCCTGTCCAACCTGTCAGGTTTCGGCGTCAAAGGGTAAACGTCTGCGCTGCAAAGCCCTTGGAAGTCGGGTCTGGCAACCTTTCTCAGGTAGGGCCTGATCTTGCTATAAAGGATGGTCGTTTCGTCAAAGAGATATTTCCCGGACTTCAACTTTTCCTCGCGGGCTGTCTTTACGTCGATGAGTTCGTCTGTTCCCGTGATCATGTTCCCTGCGCCAAGGTGGAGCATGTCGGCAAATGCGTCCTCGCGGGGATCAATGAGACCAGACGTGATATCCGCAACCTCTGAAAGAATGACCTCCTCTCGGTCCGACCCTGAGTATGCAAGTTCATCTGCCTTGATGCTCTCGAACAACTCCCGCGCGTTTTGGAGGTTGGCTTCGGCGTGGGCGCGGGCGCGGGTCAGGCCCTCGAAGGCCTCGTCCAGAACCGCAACAATTCGCTTTTGTTCTTCGAGTGGCGGGAGGGGGATGGGGATTTCTCGGAGACGACCTTGATTGAGCTTAGGAACGGTCATCCCTGATATGAACGGCATGAGGTCCGCACCGTTCAAATAGTAGATCAACCAGTCATCCAGAACCTGATCTCTATGCGGGCGGATCACATGAGCGTGGTTGTTGACCCACGTCTTGCCCTCAATGGCGAAGGCTGAGTTTGCACCCGCTTCCCACTTCGCGCCATCTTCGCCAATCAGAACCAGTGGTTCATCGAAGATGTATCCATCGACGTGATCAAGAACGCCAGTTGCTCCATAGTATGGGTATTGGCCAGCCTTCCTGTCCTTCTTGGTAATTGGTTTTCTCATACGGTCTAGCACATCGACTAGATCGCCAAGTGGTCTCGATGGCCAGCCGAAAACTGCGGTATCCTTCACAGCATCCCCCGAATATCTTCGAGGATTTTCGCTGTCTCAGCATCCCGCGTCAGCATATCGGCAATGATCTCTTCCGGGGTCCGCAATGGGGCCTCTTCTGGTGTATTGGGGTTCTTGACGGATAGGTCAAAGGTATCCTCGTCCAGATCACCTTTGTTGATGGTCCAGCTTTTCGGGCTGTCGGCTTTGGTCGCCTGCAATTCCACGAACTCTGCCAGATCAGCATCATTCAGCGGGTTGGTTTTGCCCAGCGACCTGCCGGGGTCCAGTTGATAGACCCAGATGTCCCGCGTGGGTGCGCCCTTTTCAAAGAACAGCACCACAGTCTTGACCCCTGCCCCCTGAAACGTCCCTTGCGGGCAATCAAGGATGGTATTCAGGTTGCAGTTTTCCAAAAGCTCTTTACGCAAGGCCACGCTGGCATTGTCGGTGTTGGACAGGAAGGTGTTTTTGATCACCACCGCCCCGCGCCCACCCGCCCGAAGTTTGCGGATGAAGTGTTGCAGGAACAGGTATGCGGTTTCACCCGTGCGGATGGGGAAGTTCTGTTGCACCTCTTTCCGTTCACCACCCCCAAACGGAGGGTTCGCAAGTATGATATCGTGACGGTCCTTTTCCTGAATATCCATCACGTTTTCATTAAGGGAATTGGAATGGACTAGGTTCGGCGTTTCGATCCCGTGCAGGACCATGTTCATGATGCCGATGATATAGGCGAGGCCCTTCTTTTCCTGTCCATAGAGGGTTTTGGTTTGCAGGGTCTGCCAATCGGATGCCGACAGATTATCGCCGCGCATGTATTCAAACGCTTCGCACAGGAAGCCTGCCGAGCCGACAGCACCATCATAGATCGTTTCGCCTATCTGTGGGTCTGTGACCTTGATCATGGCCCGGATAAGCGGACGCGGGGTATAGTATTCACCCCCGTTGCGCCCTGCATTGCCCATACGCCGGATGCGGGTTTCATAAAGCTGTGACAGTTCGTGGCGCTGGTCTTGGGTGTTGAAGGCCAGCCCGTCAATGGTTCCCAGCACGTCCCTGAGGATATAGCCTGACCGAAACTTGTTGCGCAGTTCGGTAAAGACTTCTCCGATCTTGTATTCGATGGTGCTGGCGCTGGTTGCCGATTGCCGGAACGAGGCAAGGTATGGGAAAAGCTCACCATCCACAAAAGCCACAAGGTCGTCGCCGATACGCGCAGTATTGTGGTCAAACTCGCCATTCACCTTTGGGGCTGCCCACTGGTCCCAACGATACTGACCGTCGATGATCGGCGTGTAGTCGTCGCCATCCAGTTCGGCACGGTCCCGCCGTTCGCCTTCAAGGTCGTGAAGATACTTCAGGAACAAAACCCATGATGTCTGTTCAACATAGTCCAGCTCGTTGGCAATCCCCTCTTCTGCGCGAAGGGCTTTTTCGATGCTGTTGAAGGCGTTTTCGTACATGTCACACTCTTTGCTGCTCAAAGTTGAATGTTCCACCAGAGGCAGGAAAGATCAACGGTTTAACTTGGGTGGATTGCCTCATAATGCACGCCGCTGAAATCATGTGGAGCGCGCAAACACTTGGTGATTAAAGGAGCCTCTTAAAACGCCGCAATTCCTGACAGATCAAACACGCCCTCAGCCGTGTTCAGGCATTCTGAGGTATAAGAGCAACTTAGGAGGCAGCTTCGAGACGATCTAAGACGCGTGAGACCTGCGAGGGCTGCCACTTGCCGCCTCGGGCCGTCAGAACCCCAGATGAGTTCAATGCATCAGCAATGGCCCTCAGGGACGCTCCTCCAGCCCTGAGAGGTAGTATGGTCTTGGCAACCTTCTCTGCTCGCGCCTTCGCGTTGGCTTGAACGGCATCGTTCCGCTTCATCGTCTTGTCCCGTAGGCCACCCAGCTTGACGCCTCTAGCTTTGGCCTCAGCAAGCGCTGCTTTAGTACGCGCAGAGATGAACTCTCTCTCCTGCTCTGCCAGAGCCGCGTATATGTGAAGCTGGAACTTGTCTGCTTGGGGCATGGAGGCGACTTTAAGCTTCACCTTAGTGTCATCCATTAGGGTGGCGATGAAGGAGACCTTACGGCTTAGACGGTCCAGTTTCGCTACAAGTAACTCAGCCCCTGTGCTGCGTACCAGTTCCAAGGCCTTTGATAGTTGTGGTCTGTCATCGTGCTTTCCGCTTAGGTGGTCCTCAAACTCGCCTATCACCTCGTAGGGCGCCTCTGAGAAGTTCTCCAAAAAAATTGCGATGTCACGACGTTGCGCATCCAGACCCAAACCAGACCTACCCTGTTCCTCGGTACTAACTCTTCGATAAACGACATACTGCTTCATAGAAAAGCCCCTGCTGAATGGTTCACTAGGGGAATACCATCGGACCGTTGCAAATGTCAACGTTGGTTGTGGCTGTTACACCCGTGCACAGCGGCGGTAGTTTGTGAGAAAGATGCGAGTATAAGGTATATCAACGGTAATCTCCCCCGGCTTTTCTCGAAACACCGTCGGGTTGCGCCAATCGGGTTCACGCTGAACGAGGACAGAGAAGCGACCGAGGCGGATGTCTAGGATGATCATAAGGTGTTCCTTTCGATGATGTGAACGCGGGCATGGTGCCTCGTCCGGACAATACATCTGCGGTGGAGATACAACAGTCATCCAATTGATTTTTATACACTATTGGAGTTTTCCCGCAAATGGAGCAAACATTGTGTTAGGGGTGCCCCACGGGGGGATTTTGCGGGCCGCTCTATATATCTCTGAGTGTCAGATTTTTGCGGCGAAAATAAAACCGCCCCCATCTATGAACTTCATCAATATGGTGTTCATTTTGTTCCTTTCAGGGCTTCGAGGAGTTCTTCGATTTTCTCAGGGGTATCACCATAGGCAATCATAAGTGCGCTGATGATCATCGAGCGTGGGTTTCCAACTAGGTTAGGTGCGACCCTATCGAGGACTGCACACGCCCTTAGGCGCACAGCATGTCGAGGGGACTGTCCGGTAGGTTGTTTTGGGCTGGGCTTGGCTTTCGGTTGCGGCTCAACGGCACCCACTTCCCGTTCGATCTTGTCCAGTTGCGCCTTCGCGTTGGACCGAATGCCGTCGGGTGTCGCGGGGTCGTCGAGGACAGCCCGTAGCTTCTCCACCTTTCGGAGATCGTCGAGGGTAGCCGCTCGGGTTTGCTTCGGGGGTTCAGGTTTGGACTTGTAGTCCAGCACCTCGTTGATGCTTTCGGCCCGTCGGAAAGTAGCATGCGTGATACTTTTGATTTCAGCCACCTTGATGTAACGAGCGCGGGTGTGCTTGGAGAAGGTCAGGTTAGCATCACACCAAGGTCCAAACTCCCCATGGGCCAACTTCTGTTTCACCTTGATCAGTGCCTCACCGATCTCCGCAGCGATTTCCTTAGCGGTGCGCCCTAGGCGCTGCACTTCGCGGTGCTTGGAGTTAACCGCGAGGGCGAGCCTACAGTCTGGCGTAAGGTCAACTGATTGGCTGTCGCGAGTTGGGTGGCATCGGTCTGGAGGTGGATGGTCAAGCAAGATTCCTTTCTGGGCTTGGTCGCAGTGCACCCCGCCTATGAAGGCCAAAAGATTCCGTCAAGCCCCTGAAAATCCAATCTTTTATATGTCGTTATGGGTTGGTGACGTAGTGGTGACATGAACTGTCCTAACCGCCTGTGTTAGTTGGATTCGCGGGGGACTAAGTCTCCTGTGACACACCGAAATTTTTTTGACGCAGTTGCGTTTCTATCGTGCGTGCATCGTCGAAAGGAGTTGACCGGACTTGTTTAGAGACAAGTCGCGGCAATGGTTATCCATACATTTCACATGAATGCCCCTGATGGAGTATCTGTTGATCAGTTTTCACCAATCTCCTTGGCGGTGTGGTTATACTGAGCGGGCAGGTAAAAAAGGTCAGAAACAGACCCATGTAATCTTGTCCGGCGGAAACGAAGCGACGCTCTGGGCGGCTGGGTTGACGTCCCCTTGGAACGATCTGTTTACCTGCACAAAGATGACCCGCGCGCCCAATGCTGATATTGAAAGCATCCATCATCGTATGCCTGCTATCCTCAACATTCAGGAGCGTGAAGCGTGGCTGTCTGGAAGTGATGACGTTCTGGATTTGTGGACCGAGGTGCGGCATCGGCATCATCCGGTCAGCAGGTTTGGCGCGCGCGATAAGGGGCCGGAGATGATTGAGCAGGCGTCGGTGCTGTTTGAAGTTGGGCGCACATACATGTGAGCATTTGCGTTTTCGGCTCCAGCCAACCAATCTCTCGTCTTTTTCAGTGTTCGCCATAGTCGACGTATTGCTGCCGAATTAGCAGAATTACAGATCGCGCTTTAGTTATTTTCGCTCTCCGTTAAGGTGATTAGGATTTCGATACCGCAATCTTGAGAATATCACATTGCTTAGACTGATCATTCGCGTTCTTTTTCGAAACCGTTCAAGTCGGGGACGAGCAAGTGCACCGTCACCGCGAGCGACTGATGGTTACATTTCCCCTCGCGCTGCAAGTCGACGCACCAATAGAAATGTCGTTCCACTGCAGCCTGTTGAAAAACCAACCGCAGCCCCAAGTCCAGCTTACGAGACTACACTCACGGGCAAGTGCTATGTCATCGACGGAGACACAATCCAGATCGGCAAAGTGAGATTGCGACTGGCCGGTATTGACGCGCCCGAACTGGAACACCCGTGGGGCAAGAAAGCCAAATGGGAACTGGTTCAACTTTGCAAGGGTCAAGTTATCACCGCAGAAATTGAGCCAGACATCTCTTATGATCGAGTTGTTGCGACGTGTTATCTATCGGACGGTCGGGATTTAAGCGCGGAGATGGTGAAGATCGGCTTGGCTCTCGACTGGCCTAAGTTCTCTGGTGGCAAATACACTCATCTGGAACCGGAGGGTATTCGCAAGAGGCACTGGAAAGCCGCTGCAAGGCAACGCGGGCATATGAGTGTATTTAACAAGTGACGGCTAGAGCCAGAGCGGGCTTCCATGCAGGTCACAGAGAATTTCCGAAGGTAGCCCGAAGCGGTCATGCTTGATCAGCACGTCGGGCGGAAACCGGACATTCTCTGCGGGTGCGAATGCAGTTTTCCCAAACAACCAGAGCGGCCTTTCTGGCTTGTGTTGAAATGACCAACTTCAAGAGGCTGTTGTTGGCGTAACCCATACCAATCACTCGTTAAGCGTTGCCAACGACGAACATATACTTTTTCGCTTCATTCTCCATTCCATTTAGCTGCAACTCGTTCAACGCAAAATCGAAAGCACGGCGATAGGGGTGGCCATGTCGCAACGCGCGATAGAAGGCTCTCGTGAATGCAATGGCGGCGGCGTCGCCAATCTTTACTGAACAGCCAATCACTGCTTTTAGGTGATCTTTTACTTGCGTTGCGATGCTCTCCGAGAAGCAGGCGTTCAATATGAGGCACTCAATACTGTCGCTGAGCTTAATCAGGCCTTCGACTGCAGCCGCTGATACGGCTGCGACGTTACCGTTCCTGTCTTCAAAACAAAGAAACCCAGTGGCTCCATGGCCGCTGAAATGTAGGATGTCCGGTGCGTTGTTCATGACTTCCATTTGCACTTGATCGGTCCTGACCGCCCAAGCGGTCG
Source organism: Aliiroseovarius sp. M344 (assembly GCF_025140835.1). Taxonomy (NCBI): domain Bacteria; kingdom Pseudomonadati; phylum Pseudomonadota; class Alphaproteobacteria; order Rhodobacterales; family Paracoccaceae; genus Aliiroseovarius; species Aliiroseovarius sp. M344. Next base: position 1,488,747 of record NZ_CP081153.1, on the reverse strand, counting down.
TCACAATAATGTCTTGCTTAGGCTTATCGACAAGTCTGATCTGTTCTTTGAGGTCGCGGGCCTCTTCATCCAAGCGTAGCGGATCACCTGCGTCTTTCGGTGATGCGCACATCATAAGAACGTTCACGATGGTCAATTTTTGTTCCTCCATTAGTCGGGCAGTCAAAGGATCGAGGTCGCCACCGAACATATCAAGTGTACCCTCCCGAAGGTCGTTTTTCTTCAGCTTTCCAAAAAGAGACGTGCCCTCGGCCCCGATATACAGGCGCTTTTTCAGCGTTTGGTCCGCTTCGAATAGTTCAAGCGCCTTGTCGCCATACGGCACGCAGTCGGAGCCATATCGGGCGAAATGCTCGGCAAGTAATTCACGGACGCGAAAGCTTCCTTCAATGTCGTACCAGTCCAGCGTCACACCCTCTAAGCCGTCGTAGTAAACCGACTGCAAGCCCTTTGCGAGGCCTTCCCGCGCCTCAACCGTCGGCAGATAGGAACCCTTCCGTATGACTTCTTGGCGTTCCTTGAGGTCAGCGATCTTCTCCGCTCCAAGTTGCAGCATCTTGGCCTGCACGTTCGAAGGCTCATTCTCGAGATTGGCGAAGGGAATCCCCAAGTCGCTGATGCCTAGCCGGACGTTTTCTATAACTGACCAGACAGAGTACTGCTTAACGATCCTGTTATCGTGCTGTCCTAGAGCTTTCACCAACTCCGCATTGGAGTGCTTGGGATGGAACATATTCTCGTAGGCTTTGTTCAAGCCCACAGTGATCAGTGCAAGCTTCAAAACCTCGTCGTCGGCTACATCAATGGCGATCTTAAATCCATCAAGGTCGAGTTTGGACGGCGGGGCAATTTGTAGTGCAGCAAGAGTCTTAATTTCCGGTTGAACGGTCCCCAGAGAATCGCACTCGTCGAGTTGACCACCGTAGAGCTTCGCAACCGCTGCCACCGCTGCGGCAATGATCTCGGGGTCGCCTACCTGCTGCCGAAGCAGCCGTTCCACAGATTGCACCGAACCTGTTCGAGTTCCCATCTGCGCGATGCAGTTGAGACACCAACGCGTCACCTTGGGGTCTTGTTGTGCGCTTAGAAGGCCATTGATCGTAATTTCGAGGCCGTTTCGAATATCGGGCGCAAAGCGACCTCCGCTTCGGTATGTCCGAGCGATCTCTTGAAGCGCTACTTTCTTTCTCCGGTCGTCGCCGTTTTCTAACTCGTACCGAATGAAAGCCGCTTTTTCAGGAGGGACGTTTTTGCTGCTCACTCTTCCGTCAGTTCACACGATAAAATTCTACGCAAGGTTGTCTTACTCCATGGCTCAAAATCTTCAATGTTATTTGGGGGGACTGATAGGCTCAGCCAGGATGGGTCGTTCAAAGACAACTTCCGTGTCGTCGGTTCAAACCAATCTGGGCATGTCCATTCAAGTACGACAAGAAGAACAGTGACACCATCATCTCCCTCGGCCTCGAATGTAAAAATAGGCGACGGCTTCGTTAGGTTTTCATCAATAAATGACTGTGACGACAAATCCAGATCTAGCAGTAAAACTCTTAAAGCGTTCTCGGTCGCCCCATAGTCTTCCTGCGAGAAAAGTGACCTGTCACTAATTGTGACGGCTCCCGGGAAGCCAATGGTCCTTTTGTTTGCGAAGGCCTCTCGGTCATCCCGGTATCTTCCTATTCTGTAAGAAAGTACTTCGTTTTTTCGCCTTACGAGCGAGAAAGTCCAAAGAGTAGCATAATCGGAGTCCCCTGATTGCGGCAGGTAGCGAACGGCTTCATTCCGTTCCGCATCGGCGAGCATTTCTACCAAGTCGCAGCTATCCGAACCTTCACGCCACCTTTTCAGAAAGTCTCGGTTTATCCCAAGAGCATTCCCATTCTGCAAGTCACGCGTCCGTCTTCGTGCCGGAAATATCTCTTTGAACTTTTCAGGTATGTTGGGGTCGGAGATCAATTCGCAAAGAAAAAACAAACCCGGCTCAGTCCTAAAAAACAACGATGAGGACCGATGATGAAGAATATCTTCACTCAAACGAGCTTGGAGGGTCTTATGCTGGGTTTTCCCGCGAAGGTGTTTAGGTACAATTTGCGCACGATAGGCCGCGTTAAGGATACCCTTCGCCGACATTGGTCGGCGCGACGCTCGAAGTACTTTGTGTGCTATATCTAAATACGAGTCCACGCAGCCTACCTTTCCAGCTTTACTGTAGGTTGTTCACTTATGCTTCTCAACCTGAACCATGCAGCAAACTGTGTTTCAGCAGAAGCCTATGTCAGCTATTCCGCGTTGCAGGGCCGCAGTGCCGTGATTTGATGAGTGTCGATTTCGCGCTGGCAAAGAATGGCAGGTTCGACGCGCTGCAGCGCGGCATCGCTAAGCGATGGTCAATGGCAGCTTCGGGCCGTTCCTCGAACATTGCAATGGTCGCAATCGTTGCGCATGGCCGACATTCGTGCCTGTTGTAATGAATGACACCCCAAACGACACTGGGTTCGGCCAACCAAAAGTGGCTTGCCCAACTGCCGCAATTGGGGATACATTCGGGGCACCTTCGGGGATACATGCAAGGCCGCCCTTCTGGTTTCTTGAGGTTTTCCAAAGGGATAGACTGCCTAGAACTTTATCCGGCACGCCTACCGCCGGAGCCAATAATAAGCCCTTAAGCTCAATAGCTTGAGGGCTTTTTGATTCTCCAAGGGCTTATTTGAAATTTGTTCGCAACCGAATGCGCCACCTATTTGTTCGTATCGTTGAAGTTTGAACCCACCGTTCGGCTAAGTAGAAACCCAAAATTCGTGCCGTTTGCCCGGTCGTTGGTCCGCGCAGCGGGAAAGTTGCTCGGGGGCCTAGGCAATTGCTCTCGCGCCGGAACAGGGCGGGAAAACCCATAACCCGATTTCGCAGCCATCGCTGAGTACAATTTGCGAATTCCAAGCCACTTTGCACCATGTTAGCCGATATTGCGCTTTGGTGAATTCAGATTATCCTGATGGTTTGAAATCTCCGTCGTCTGTCCTTGTGGTAACTCAATTGCAAACGAACAGTGACCCAGGAACGACCTCACCAAGGGGATTTGATTATCAAGACGACGCAACCTTTCTTGCGCAGCAGGTTGCCGCGGGTTCGGTTTCGCCAGGCGAGTTGCTTGATGAGCCATTGGACCGTGTTGAGGCATTCAACCCGAGTTTGAACGCCTTTATATTGATGCAAATCTCACCTGCCATATCCGTCGCTTTCCAGTCCCCACGAGCTGTCTGCTAGAATGTCAGGTTACGGGATCCAGCAGGGCCTCGACAGTCCTCATATCGACCTTATCTGGCGTGACGATGTTGGTCAGATTCCGCTCGCGCAACCAGTTTGGCACGTATTCAACCCGCGAGGGTCGCTCAAACGGCGTGACGAACTGCTCGCCCGAGAATTCAGCATGAGGTAAAGGAAGACGATGCGCTTCACTATAGATTACGCGTATTTATGCTGTCCAACTGGTTCGATGTGTTGATAAATTTCGAATTTTCAAAGTGCCCTTGGAACCCGCCATTCATCAACGGTTTTCGCAGTTGGGAGTCAGGCCACAATCTGACAGATGATCCGTCCTCCAGCCCTTGCCAGATCTGACACGGTTCGCCGCTGCCGGACATTTCTTTCCAAGGGCGGACAGTTCCTTCTGCTGGTTGGCTCCCTCGCCGCCGTATTCTGACTCCTGCGATTGGGTTTTTGCGCCGTTTTGTATACTTGGCAACCTGCAGCAAGCGATATCTGAACGCGGCGCATTTGTGGCTGCAGCGCCACAATATTTCACTCTGCAACACAATTGTGAAATTTTAGTTCGCCAGCGCGCGTTCATAATATGTTAACATGTTCATACCGAAAGGTCTCTGGTGGGGAAAATGGTGCGTCATATTAAGGCGCAAACCGCAACAACTGGAGTGGGGAAATGATTGAAAAAACAAAGAATATACAGATAAAAGCACCGAAACGTGTCGTTCGTTATCTTCGACAACAAATACCGCCGAAAACTGACAGAACGAAGACCGAGGAACCGGAGACGCCCGCCGTGGTGTTCAAGGACTGGGCCAGTATCTGACGGGTTTTCACCTGCGGACAACACGTTTAGCCTTGGATCATGACTGATCCTGTTTCGTCCATACGCAATCTTGGGCCTGCGTCGGATATATCCTTCGCACGAGCTGGCATCCACTCGGCGGATGAGTTGCGGGACCTGGGCGCGGATGACGCCTATCGCCGCCTGCTGGCCGTGGGCTCTCGTCCACATTTCATTGGATATTATGCTATGGTTATGGGGCTACAGGGGCGCCCGTGGAATGACTGTAAAGGCAAAGAGAAGTCCGAACTGCGCGCGCGTTTTGATGCGATCAAGGCCGAGGCCAGTGCAAACACACCCCCAAAAGACAAGATAGAAGCGATCTTGGATGAGATTGGGGTGCGGCGATGACCAGGCAAAAGGTTCGCGTGCTTACATCTTGAAAATTTGGGGCGCTGCCCCAGCCCGTCTCCCGTACCGGGAGACGCACTTCCCCGGGATGTTTTCAGCCAGAAGAAACGGCTAGGACATGAAAAAAGGCCGCCCGAGTTCCCTCAAACGGCCTTTCGTTAGTCTGTCAGATCAGCTTAGCCGACCAGTTCAAGACCCGAGAAGAAGAATGCGATTTCTTCTGCGGCGGTCTCTGGTGCGTCTGAACCGTGGACCGAGTTTTCGCCGATCGAAAGCGCGAACTCTTTACGGATGGTGCCTTCGGCGGCGTCGGCCGGGTTGGTCGCGCCCATCACTTCGCGGTTTTTGGCAATGGCGTCTTCGCCTTCCAGAACCTGAACAACAATTGGCTCAGAAATCATGAATTCGCACAGTTCGCCAAAGAAGGGGCGCTCGGCGTGGACACCGTAGAACTGCTGGGCTTGCGCTAAAGTCAGTTGGATGCGCTTGGAGGCCACGATGCGCAGACCAGCTTCTTCGAACTTCGCAGCGATTTTGCCGGTCAGGTTGCGTTTGGTGGCATCGGGTTTGATGATCGAGAACGTGCGTTGAATGGCCATGTCGGTCCCTTTTACGTTTACGCGCCGAAGCCCCTGCCCCGGCACTGCTGTGATTTGCCGCCCCCGTAACATGGGATCATGGTTTTGGAAAGTGGCGATTGATGCCGGGTGGTCATATCTGCGCAAGGCAGCGCGGTCTGCTGGCGCACGATGCTAAATCCTGGTTTGGAATCGACTTTTGTTATCTGACTTTTTTTATCAGATTAAGGGTTGTGCTATATCTGACTCTTTTAGTAGGTATTATGTGCATACTCATACAAACGGAGAATTCCTATGCCCCTCACCCGTCAAATCGCAATCGCCCTTGTCGCTGCTGGCCCATTGCTTCCCGTGGCTGCCAGTGCCGGCCAAACACCTGCGCACCTGTCATATGAGCAGTTTGAAGCGGCAGTTCCGCATATCGATCTGGACAACTGCCCAGACTCACTGGCGCAAGAGAACACGTTCTGCCGGGCGTCCATTCTTCACGAACAGGTCCACGTCTTTGTCTTTTCGTATGATGGTGACAGCCCCATGGTTGGCTTTGGTTCGTTTGAGGCAGATGGCATCGCCGCGCTTTTAAACTAAAAAGAACAGTGGCGCCGGGCGTGTTGCGTCTAGCGCCACTGTAAAGGCTCTGATATGCGCCTCGCATGTTACGTATTTCAGACATCACCTACTCCATCTCTGGTCGCACTTTGGTTGAAAACGCCTCGGTGACCATTCCGACAGGCCACAAAGTGGGTCTGGTGGGGCGCAACGGCTCTGGCAAGACGACGCTGTTCAAGATCATTCGCTGCGAGATGGTGTTGGACACAGGTACCGTTTCACTGCCTAAAGGCTGGAAAATTGGCGGCGTCAGCCAAGAGGTGCCCGGCAACGAGGTCTCGTTGATCGACACGGTTTTGCGCGCGGACACAGAACGCGAAGCTTTGATGGCGGAAGCCGAAACGGCCACCGATCCAACCCGCATCGCCGAGGTCCAGACACGCCTGTCAGATATTGACGCCTGGTCGGCCGAAGCGCGGGCGGCTTCGATCCTGAAGGGGCTTGGCTTTACCAACAACGAACAACAAATGCCCTGTTCGGCGTTTTCGGGCGGGTGGCGCATGCGTGTGGCTTTGGCGGCGGTGTTGTTTTCCGAGCCTGACCTGTTGTTGCTGGACGAGCCGACCAACTATCTGGATTTGGAAGGCGCGCTGTGGCTTGAGGCCTATCTGGTCAAATATCCCCACACGGTGCTGATCGTCTCGCACGACCGCGAGCTGCTGAACCGCTCGGTCGGTGGCATCTTACACCTCGAAGACAAGGGGCTGATCTACTACACGGGCACCTATGATATGTTCGCCAAACAGCGGGCACAGCAACGTGCCCTTCAGGCATCGGCGGCCAAGAAGCAAGACGCCAAACGCGAGCATTTACAAGCCTTTGTAAACCGTTTTAAAGCTAAAGCTTCCAAGGCCAAACAAGCCCAGTCACGTGTGAAGGCGCTGGAGAAAATGGAAACCATTCGCGCGCCAGAAGATGTGGCGCGCACCGTGTTCACATTCCCCAAGCCTGAAGAGCTTCCGCCACCCATCATCGCCACAGAAATGGCGGCTGTGGGTTACGGTGAAACCATTGTTCTGCGCAATCTGAACTTGCGCATTGATCAAGACGACCGCATCGCGTTGCTTGGACGAAACGGCGAAGGAAAATCCACGCTATCCAAACTGCTGTCTGGTCGATTGGACCTGATGGAGGGCAACATGGTGTCCTCGAGTAAACTGCGCATTGGTTTCTTTGCACAGCATCAGGTGGACGAACTCTATATCGATGAAACGCCCCTGCAACATTTGATGCGCGAACGCGCCGCTGAAGGGCAGGCAAAGCTGCGCGCACGTTTGGCGAGTTTTGGCCTGGGCCCAGATCAAGCTGACACCGAGGTTGGACGGCTGTCTGGCGGCCAAAAAGCGCGCCTGTCGCTGCTCTTGGCAACCCTGCCCGCCCCGCATTTGTTGATCCTCGATGAACCGACCAACCACTTGGACATCGAAAGCCGCGAAGCTTTGGTCGAGGCACTGACCACCTATAGCGGTGCGGTGATATTGGTCAGCCATGACATGCATTTGCTGTCGATGGTGGCGGACCGCCTTTGGTTGGTGAAAAACGGGCATGTCGATCCCTACGAGGAAGACCTGCAAACCTATCGCAAGATGCTTCTGACCCCGGATGACAGCAAAAAGCCCGCGAAGGCAAAAGCTCCGAAGCCAAAAGCAAAGCGCGCAGACCGCGACACCATCCTGACCTTGCGCGCTGAACTGCGCAAAGCTGAGGCGCGCGTCACCAAACTAGAAGAAATGCGCGACAAGCTGGACGCCAAACTGGGCGATCCGGAGCTCTACGAGCCCGAGCGGAAAGACGAAGTTGTGGTCTGGCAAAAGAAACACGCCGAGGTTCACGAAGCGCTCGACCGGGCTGAGGAAATCTGGCTGCGCGCGCAGGAAAAATTAGAAAAAGCAGAGGCTTGATGATGGATATTGATCTGTTCGTACCAGCTTTTGTCACCCTGTTTGTGGTGATGGATCCGATTGGCATCTCGCCCTTATTCATGGCTTTGACCCAAGGGATGACTGTGCCTCATCGGCGCGCGATTGCGCTACGCGCCTGCGCCATTGCAGCACTGATCCTGACGCTGTTTGCGTTTCTGGGCGAAGGGGTGCTGAACTTTCTGGGCATCTCGATGCCCGCGTTCCGCATTGCGGGTGGTATCCTGCTTCTTTTGACAGCGCTTGATATGCTGTTTGAACGGCGTACCCAGCGACGCAAGGACCAATCCGAAGAAGGTGGCGACAACCACGAAGACCCATCGGTGTTCCCGCTGGCGATGCCGCTGATCGCCGGTCCCGGCTCGATCGCGACTGTGATCCTGTTGTCGGGTCAGGGCGAAGGCCTGGCGGGCGTCGGGCTTGCCCTGACCGTCATGGCGTTGGTGCTTCTGATCGCCTTTATCCTGTTCAACGCAGCCTCGTTGTTGGAACGTCTGCTACGCGAAACCGGCATCAAGGTGGTGACCCGTCTGCTGGGTATGTTGCTGGCCGCTTTGGCTGTGCAGTTTGTGCTGGAAGGTTTACGCGATTTTGGCCTGATGGGCGGCTGACGGTCCGCACGCGGCGCATTGACCCGATGACATTGGGCGCGCCGCTTCCTATATCTATGGATATGGGTTTCGGAGACCAGTATGACCGGCGACGACTATGCACGTGCGATTTATCTAACCCTGCTTTTGGTGGCGATTGGCGGCTATTTCATTGCCGAAAATCGGAAAAACATTGGTCAGACCTTCCGTCATGCCCTGATCTGGGGGCTGATTTTCATTGGTGCACTGGCCGGTGTCGGGTTGTGGCAGGATATTCGAAACGACATCACGCCCCGGCAAAGCGTGGTGCAAGAAACCGGTCAGATCGAGCTGCCCCGGGCGCATGACGGGCACTTTTACGCAACCCTTCTGATGAACGGACAGCCGATCGACTTCGTGGTCGACACCGGTGCGAGCCAGATTGTTCTGACCAAAGACGACGCCCTGCGCGCAGGCGTACAGATGGAGGCGCTTCGGTTCTTCGGTCGCGCGATGAGCGCCAATGGCCCGGTACGCACGGCACCTGCCCGTATCGCGCGGGTTGAGTTGTTGGGGATCGAGGATTTTGGCGTCGAGGTCTGGGTAAATGACGGCGAGATGCCGGGGTCGCTGCTGGGCAACGACTATCTTCAACGGTTTGAAAAGATCGAAATCGAACGCGACAGGTTGATACTGACGCGCGGCAATTAGGCGATTTTAGATTTTTGAAAGCAATGCGTTACGCGCTTGCCTTCATCTCCCACCGGCCGCTTTCCTGGCTCCAGTATTTCGCTGTGCAGCCCGCGGCAACCACATCTTTCCACTGGGTGCGCGCATGCGCAACAGCGTCGGGGTCATTGCCGTCGAAAAGGATGCTGACGCGCGTGAGGCGCGTCATTTCAACAGCGGCAACAGCAGCCCCATCGACCGAAATCAGCGCGTCTGCCTGATTGGAGATCGCGGTCTTGGTGGTCAACAGCACCGGTTGATCGTCGTCATGCGGCCCACCGTCCCGACCATGTGGCAAGAACCCGTCGTCAGACGTCGTCCATAAGCGTTCGTCCAACCAGTCGATCCGCTTTTCATCCGTTCCCCGGACGCAGATTTTCCAACCCGCTTCCAGCGATTTTTGCAGCAAGGTCGGCAATGTGGCCTCAAGCGGGCTGCGCGTCATGTGATAGAAAAAAACCTCGCCGGTCTTTTCCTGTGACGCGCCCTGCCCACTTGGGGTTTCTGCTGCGGGGTCTGACATGTGATCAGGCCTCGAACATATCCTGCACAAGACGGTTCAGCGCCAAAACCCCCCAGCCGGTCGCGCCTTTGGGGGCCAATGGCCCGTCCTGGTCAACCTGCGCGGTGCCTGCGATATCAAGGTGGATCCACGGCTGGCCTTCCTTGACAAACCGGCCAAGGAACTGCGCCGCGGTGATCGAGCCCGCCGCACGACCACCGACATTCTTCATGTCCGCTTTGTGCGATTTGATCAGTTGGTCATAACCCGGCCCCATCGGCATCCGCCATGCACCTTCGCCTTCGGCTTTTGCGGCGTCCAAAAGACCGTCACACAGCGTATCATCGTTTGAGAAGACGCCGGTGTTCTCATGCCCCAACCCAATGACAATCGCGCCGGTTAAGGTGGCAAGGTCGATCATGCCAGCGGGCTTAAATTCTTCCTGTGCATACCACATCACGTCGCACAGAACGAGCCGCCCTTCCGCGTCGGTATTGATCACCTCAATCGTGTCGCCTTTCATCGATGTCACGATATCGCCGGGGCGTTGTGCCCGCCCGTCGGGCATGTTTTCAACCAGCCCCACCAGACCAACCACATTGGCCTTGGCTTTGCGGGTTGCCAGCGTCTTCATGACACCCGCGACGGTGCCCGCACCGCCCATATCCATGGTCATGTCTTCCATACCAGCGGCTGGCTTGATGCTGATACCGCCGGTATCAAACACAACGCCCTTGCCCACCAGCGCAAGCGGCGCGATGTCCTTTTCGCCGCCCATCCATTCCATGACGACCACTTTCGACGGGGCTTCGGAGCCCTGTCCCACGGCCAAAAGCGCGCGCATACCAAGTTTCTCAAGCGCTGCTTCCTCCAGCACCTTCACTTTCACGCCCAGTTTTTTGAGGTCGACCAGTCGATCGGCAAATTCAGTGGTGGTCAGCACGTTGGCCGGTTCGTTCACCAGATCACGGGTGAAGAAAACCCCATCGCTTTGCGCGGCGATCCGTTCGGCTGCGCCGTCAAATTGATCGACCCGCGACACCATAAGCATCAGGCTGCCGCCTTCAGCGGTGCCGTCCTTGTCAGATTTATGATCGTTGAACGCATAGGCTCGCAAAACCGCCCCAAGCGCCAGATCATCCGCGTGTTTCACGGGGCCCGCCAGAACCAGAACATCCTTTCCTGCCAGTGACTTACCAATGGCACCGCCAGCCTTGCGTGCAAGGTTCAGGTCCGCGCGCGGCGACAGTCGAACAACTTGCACGGCTTCGGCCTTCATACCCGTCGGGAAGGCCAGATCATGCGCGTCACCCTCTTTCATCTTTTCAAACGCAGGGCTTTCTATAAAGCGCAACAGCGCGCCACGGGTCAGCTTATTGACCCGGCGCGCGGCCGGGTGCAGTTTGCCCGGCTCGGACAAAACAACCGCCACGCGGCCCTCATGTTCCCCAATGGGATCAAGGTTTACTTCGCTGAAAACGGGCTGGATCGGGGTCGTCATATGACATTCCTTTCAGGCAATCTTTTGCCATTCCTAGCCAGCCCCGTCACGAAAGGCCAGATAGCAGTTTTCCCCGGCGGTGGGATCGGCTAGAAAATGAAACACAACATGTTGGGGTTAACCGGGGGTATCGTGGCCAGATTCGACCGCTATATGCTGTCGCAGCTTATTTTGCTGTTTGGCTTTTACGGGCTGGTGCTGGTTTTGCTCTTCTGGGTGAACCGGGCGGTTCAGCTGTTCGATCAGTTGATTGCCAGCGGACAGACCGCAATGGTGTTTTTGGAATTCTCGGCGATGATTGTGCCGGGGGTGATTGTTTTCATCATTCCGATTGCTTCGTTCGCAGCGGCGGTCTCGGTGACAAACCGGCTGAACTCGGAAAGCGAACTGGTCGTCGCGCAGGCTGCCGGATATGGCCCGTTCCGCCTTGCCCGGCCTGTTCTGGTCTTCGGCGTGTTCACCGCGCTTTTCATGTTGGTTCTGACCCATGTCCTGGTGCCGATGAGCCAGCTTCGCTTTGCTGAGCGGCAAGCCGAAGTTGCTGAGAACATCACCGCGCGCTTTCTGACCGAAGGCAGTTTCGTCCATCCTGTCGAGGGCGTCACGCTTTACATCCGCGAAATCAGCGTATCAGGCGAACTGAAAGACATTTTTCTGTCTGACGAACGCAATCCGGCGCAGAAGTTTACCTATACCGCGAAAAAAGCGTTGATCCTGCGGACCGATGTAGGTCCACGGTTGATCATGTTCGATGGGTTGGCTCAGGTTTTGAACAGTAAAACACAGCGGTTATCGACGACAGGGTTCAAGAATTTCACCTATGACATCTCGGCACTTTTGACAGGGCCAATTGGGGGTGATCGCACGGTGACCCAGATTTACACGCCCGAGCTGCTGAACCCGCCTGCGGCGACGCTGACTGAGACAGGCGAAACCCGCGCCGCCCTGCGGGCAGAAGGCCATTTTCGCAATGCTCAGGCGCTGTATTCCATCGTGACGGCTATGACCGGGTTTTCCATGCTGATCGTTGCCGGCTTCAGCCGGTTTGGACTGTGGCGACAAGTGGTCATGGCCCTTGGCGCAGTTGCCCTGCTGCAAACACTGGACAACACGATGCTTGATATGGCGCGGCGTGCTGACGGCCAGCTATGGCTTGTCTATGTGGCAACGCTTGTGGGCGCGATTTTCAATATCTTTGTGCTGATCATGTCCGGCAGGCCTTCGCCCCGCGACATGCGGTTGCGCCGCCGGACCTTGCGCGAAATGAACCGCCTGCCCGCCGGAGACACCGCATGAAGCTTCACCTCTATATAGCGCGGCGCTTCATGTTTGCCTTCCTGACCATGTTGGTGGTTCTGGCCATGCTCTTTGTGCTGCTGGATATGGTGGAAAGTATGCGCCGGTTCGATTCCGCCGCGGTTGGATTTCGCAATATTCTGGGCCTTACCCTTTTGAACGCACCGGTCTGGATGTACCGCATTCTGCCGCTGATTGTCATACTGGCGACGCTTTGGATGTTCCTCAGCCTAGCGCGCAGTTCCGAAATGGTGGTGACGCGCGCCGCCGGACGGTCCGCCTTGAACACCCTCGTATCGCCTGCCATCGCAGTGTTCTTGTTTGGCGTGATCGCCGTGGCCATTGGTAACCCGATTGCTGCCGCCACATCGAAAAAATACGAACGCATCTCGGCACAATACAAAGGCACGTCAGATTCTGTTTTATCCATTTCCACAGAAGGGGTCTGGCTTCGGCAGGGCAACGAGGATGGCCAGACCGTGATCCGCGCCACGCGATCAGATCTAGAAGGCACAAGCCTGTCGGGCGTTACTTTCTTCTCGTTTGCGCCCGACGGTCTGCCCATCCTGCGGATCGAGGCGGAAACCGCCAAGCTTGAACCCGGCCAGTGGTCATTGACCACCGCAAAGGTCTGGGATCTGGAAAATGCCGACAACCCCGAACTGGAAGCCGAGGCATACAACGAATACCTAGTTTCATCGAACCTGACGCAGGATCGGATCCGCGATAGTTTTGGCAAACCAAGCTCGATCTCGATCTGGGATATGCCCAGCTTTATTGGCCAACTGGAAGCTGCGGGTTTTTCGGCCCGCGCGCACAGGGTTTGGTTCCAGATGGAGCTGGCATTGCCGGTTTTCATGGTGGCCATGGTCCTGATTGGGGCGGGCTTTACCATGCGACACACGCGGTTTGGGCGCACTGGTATCATGGTTCTGATGGCGCTGGTCATGGGCTTCGGCGCATATTTCATTCGCAATTTCGCGCAAATCTTGGGTGAGAACGGTCAGATTCCCATCATACTCGCGGCTTGGGCGCCGCCCATTGCTGCGATCCTGTTGCCTATGGGGCTTTTATTGCATCTGGAGGACGGATGATGAGCCTTCTGCGCAAACTTCGCACCGGTTTTTGCACCGCGTGGTTGGGTCTTGCGGTCGCCACTGGCGCCGCCATGCTGCCTGCGGCCCCCGCCATAGCGGGGCAAGCCAGTCTGATCGCGGATCAGGTCCGCGTCGAAGGCAATGGCATGCTGATCGCCCAAGGCAACGTGGTGGTTTTGTATCAGGGAACGCGCCTGTCTGCGACGCGGGTTGTGTATGATAAGGCCACCGACAAGCTGAGCATTGAAGGGCCGATCACAATCACCCGCGACGACGGCACCGTTCTGATCGCTGAGGCCGCTGAGCTGTCGTCAGATTTACGCAATGGGCTTTTGAAAAGTGCGCGTCTGGTGCTGGACGAACAGCTGCAAATCGCAGCCGCTCAGATCAACCGGGTGAACGATCGTTATACCCAGATGACGCGCGTGGCCGCCTCGTCCTGTCATGTGTGTAAAACCAACCCGGTCCCGCTCTGGCAAATCCGGGCCGACCGCGTTGTGCATGACGAAAAGGCGCGTCAGCTGTATTTTCATGGTGCCCAGCTTCGGGTTGCGGATGTGCCGATCTTCTATCTGCCGCGGTTGCGTCTGCCTGACCCGACGCTGAAACGGGCGACCGGGTTCCTGCCACCGAGAATCCGCACCAGTTCGACATTGGGCATCGGCGTTGTCGCGCCCTTTTTTCTGCGGTTGGGCGATCACGCTGATATCACCCTGTCGCCCTTCTTGGCCGCCAAGACGACAACGCTGGAGTTTCAATACCGCCACGCCTTTCGCGCGGGTGACATCATGTTTACCGGCGCCGTCAGTCGGGACAGCGTCCTACCAGATCAAACACGGTATTATGTCTTTGGTGAGGGTGAATTTGCCCTGCCCCGCGACTACACGCTCAGCTTCGAGCTGCAAGAGGCCTCAGACCCCGCCTATCTGCTCGACTATGGGTATTCCGATCAGGACAGGCTGCGAAATTCAATCAACGTGATGCGCGCGCGCCGAGATGAGTTCGTGTTTGGCGGCCTGACGCGCTATGACACGTTGCGCGAATCCGAGTTGCCGATCTTCGATCAATTGCCCTTCGCACAGATTGACACGATCTATGAGCGCCGCTTTTTCCCACGCTGGACGGGTGGCGAAGTCCGCGCAAACTTGTCTTGGCAGGCCCATTTCCGTGAAAGCACAGCGGATATCCTTGGCCGGGATGTTGCCCGATTGGGTGCTGGGCTCAGCTGGCTCCGCAACTGGATCGGCCCAGCCGGATTGGTGCTTGAGGCCGAAGCTGGCGTTGATGCCAATGTCTATTGGATTGAACAAGACAGCCGGTTTGACTCGGAACAGAGCTTTGCCGCCCCGTCTGCCGGTGTCACGCTTCGCTGGCCGATGTCGCGGGTCGCCGCCTCGGGCGCGGTCGATATACTGGAGCCCGTCGCGCATATCGCATGGTCCGAACAGGTCGGCGCTAATGTCCCCAATGAAGACAGCGTTTTCGTGGAATTTGATGAAGCCAACCTGTTTGACCTGAACCGCTTTCCCGGACAAGACAGGCGCGAAGACGGCGCCCGCGCGGCTGTTGGTCTAAGTTGGACCCGCCACTCGCCGTCTGGCTGGGCGTTCACGCTGGCCGCCGGTCGGGTGTTTCGTGAAGGCGGGTTTGACCAGTTTACCGACGCCTCCGGTCTGGCTGGCGACCGATCAGATTGGCTGTTGGGCGCGCATGTGAATGTGGGCGGTCGGTTTGCGCTTCAGGGCCGCGCGCTGCTGGACGACGATTTTGGGATCACCAAGGCCGAAACCCGCGCCGCTTATCTGGCCGAAGATTTCGAGATCAGCGCCGCGCATATTTGGGTCATCGAAGACATTGTGGAAAACCGCCCGGACCCGACGCACGAGTTGCGGTTGGACGGCGCGTACCAGATCAGCGATTTCTGGCGCGTGTCGGCTGATGGCAGTTTTGACCTTGAAGCCCAACAGGCCACGCGCGCCGGGTTGGGCCTGCGATATCAAAATGAATGCGTTTTTATGGATGTTTCCCTCTCGCGTCGTTTCACTTCCTCGACTAATGTGACGCCAACAACGGATTTCGGCTTTAAGGTCGAGCTGACAGGATTTGGCGGCGCGCGCGGCAGAACAGCACATAAATGCGGCGGTTAACCTTGTTAATGACCGGACCGGAACAGAAGATTGAGATGACGAAGAGCAGATCGGACAGAATATGGCGAACCGCATGATCAACATCCGCACAAGTTTGTTGCCGAAACTCCGTTGGACACCGCGTATCGCCGTGGCGCTGGTGGCTGGCTTGCTGATCATTACGTCTTTGGGGGCAACCAAGGCGACAGCACAGGACCTTTTCGCCCCGGTAAAGAAAATCAATGATCGCGTGATCACCGCCTATGAGCTGTCCCAGCGCATCGCCTTTCTGACCATCCTGAAAGCGCCGGGCAATCTGAATGAGCTGGCGATAGAGCAACTGACCAACGAGGCGTTGCAACGGCAGGCCGCCGAGCTTGTCGATGTCGAACCCACCGCAGAAGAATTGCTGGCGGGGATGGAAGAATTCACTGGCCGGTTCAACCTGGATGTCGAATCCTTTAACAAGATCATTGCGCAAGCTGGCATCGCCCCTGAAACGTTCCGCGATTTCGTTTCGGGCGGGATTGCATGGCGGGCTGTTGTGCGCGCCCGTTGGGCCGGTCGCGTTCAGGTGACAGATGACGAGGTTGATCGCCAGCTTGCATTGACCCGCCCTGGTGCAGGTGTTCGCGTTCTGCTGTCAGAGATCATCCTGCCTGCACAGACCCCGGCGCAGATGCAAATTTCAAATGCGCGCGCATCCGAACTCAGCCAGATCACCACCCTGCCCGCATTCGCATCGGCTGCGCGGCAGTATTCGGTGGCACCGTCGCGCGGACGCTCGGGCCGGTTGGAGTGGATCGACCTGTCGAACCTGCCCCCAGCGGTGGCCGCGCAGATCCTGCCACTGGCCCCCGGCCACGTCAGTGATCCGATCCCCGTCAAGAACGGCGTTGCCGTGTTCCAATTGCGCGCCATTGAAGAAACCGACGCACCCGCACCAGCCAGTGTGACGGTCGACTATGCGACGTTGCTGCTGCCGGGTGGCCGCAGCGAAAAGACTTTGACCGAGGCCGCTAAGATCCGCGCCAAGGCGGACAGATGCGATGACCTTTACGGCATTGTCAAAGACCTGCCGCCCTCACAATTGCAGCGTGAAGCTTTGCCGATGGCGCAGGTGCCTTCCAATTACGCGCTGGAACTGGCCAAACTGGACGAGGGCGAGGTTTCGACCGGACTGACGTCAGCCTCTGGTCAGAACCTTGTCTTCCTGATGCTGTGTTCGCGCACCCGCGATCTGCCAGAAGAAATCAGCCGCGAGGACATCAAACTACAGCTGCAGAACCAACGCCTTCAAAGCTTTGCCAATGCCTATCTGGACGAGTTGAAGGCCGCCGCCTATATCGAAGATTACACCGGCCAATGACCCCTCACGCGTTGCCCAGGGGCGTTGTGTCGCCGGTGGCGCTGACCATGGGCGAGCCCGCCGGTATAGGCCCTGATATCGCAGGACCTGCTTTTGAGGCCTTGAAGGGTCAGGTCCCGTTTTTTGTGATCGGCGATCCCACTCACCTGCCGTCCGGC
This sequence comes from Aliiroseovarius sp. M344, assembly GCF_025140835.1. Taxonomy (NCBI): domain Bacteria; kingdom Pseudomonadati; phylum Pseudomonadota; class Alphaproteobacteria; order Rhodobacterales; family Paracoccaceae; genus Aliiroseovarius; species Aliiroseovarius sp. M344. Next base: position 1,471,838 of record NZ_CP081153.1, on the reverse strand, counting down.
ACCGCGTATACTGAAATCGACACGCCTGGCGATGCGATCACTGCAACGTCATTGCCGATCCTGCCGCATCCCTTCGACAGCCCGCGCAATCCTGGCCAGCCTCAACCAACGCACGCTCAGCACGTGATTGGGGTGATCGAACGCGCCGTTGCGCTTGCCCAAACCGGCGAGGCACTGGCCGTTTGCACCAACCCGATCCACAAGAAAGCGCTGAAAGATGGGGCGGACTTTCCCTTCCCCGGCCATACTGAATTTCTTGCCCACCTAGCCGGTGGCGCGGACGTGGTGATGATGCTGGCCTGCGAGGGGCTGCGCGTGGTGCCCGCCACGATCCATATCGCCCTGTCCGAGGTGCCGGCCAAGCTGACGCCAGCGCTGCTGAGGCAAGTCATTCACACCACACATGCCGCCCTGATCAAAGATTTCGGCCTTCCCTCTCCGCGCATTGCGGTGGCTGGCCTGAACCCCCATGCAGGCGAAGGCGGCGCGATGGGCCGCGAAGAGATCGAGATGATTGCGCCGTTGCTGGACGACCTGCGCGCTGGCGGGTTTGACCTGACCGGGCCATTATCGGCCGACACCATGTTTCACGCCGCAGCCCGCGCCAATTACGACGCGGCCATCTGCATGTATCATGATCAAGCTCTGATCCCGATCAAGACAATCGACTTTGCTGGCGGGGTCAATGTCACGCTTGGTTTGCCTTTTGTGCGCACATCGCCTGACCACGGCACCGCCTTCGACATTGCGGGCACGGACAAAGCTGACCCAAGCTCGCTGATCGCCGCACTGCGCATGGCCCACCAGATGGGTCGCGCCCGTCAGGAGCGCCAGACATGAGCCAGATCGACGGCCTGCCCCCCCTGCGCGAGGTCATTGCGACCCACGGCTTGATTGCCAAGAAATCGCTTGGCCAGAACTTCCTGCTCGATCTGAACCTGACCGCCAAGATCGCACGGTTGGCGGGCGATCTGGAAAACTCCGACGTGCTGGAAATCGGCCCCGGCCCCGGCGGCCTGACCCGCGGGTTGCTGGTCGAAGGCGCTCGCAAGGTGTTGGCGGTCGAAAAGGACAGCCGCGCCATGGCCCCGCTGGCCGAAATTCAGGCGGTCTATCCCGACCGGTTGCAGATCATCAATGCCGATGCGCTGACCCTTGACCCGCTGGACCATTTGACCCCGCCCATCCGCATCGTGGCGAACTTGCCCTATAATGTCGGAACCGAGCTTTTGGTGCGGTGGCTCACGCCGCCCAGCTGGCCGCCGGTCTGGGACAGCCTGACGCTGATGTTTCAGAAAGAGGTCGCCGAACGGATCGTGGCCCAACCCGGATCAAAGAAATATGGTCGCCTTGCTGTGCTGTCCCAATGGCGCACCACGCCCCGTGTGGTGATGGAACTGCCGCCCGAGGCCTTTACCCCGCCGCCCAAGATCCATTCTGCCGTCGTGCATTTCGACGCCCTGCCTGCGCCCCGCTTCGAGGCGGATGCGGACAAGCTGCAATCCCTTGTGGCGAAAGCATTTGGGCAGCGACGAAAAATGCTACGTGCGTCCCTGAAGGGGCTGCACCCGGATATTCAAGACGTGCTGTTATCTGTTGGTATCCAACCCACATCGCGCGCCGAGGAAATCGGGATCGAAGAATTCTGCGCGCTTAGCCGTGCGCTCTCCTCCTCCTGACCTAACAGCCACCGTTAACTGTGCTCTTCCTTGGCGGTTTCGGCCAAGGCTCGGTTGAACGCCTTTAGCGCATCCACCTGAAACACAGCGCCCCACAGCTCGGGCGGATCGCCCTCTCCCCCCAGTGTGACGACAGGAATAAACCGAGCGCTCGAAGTCTCGAACATCGGCATGACAGTTTCCAGCGTGGCGTTTCCGTCAACATAAATCCCTTGTTCGATCAACTCCCAGCACAGCTCTTCCCCGGCAGCGCGGTCATGTTTCTGATCGCGCATGATCGATGCCACACGCACAGTCGATAAAAGATAGGCCTGAGGGCCAGCGGCAAGGTGAATGCCGCGCCGTTCCAATTGGGTTAGGAAAAAGCTTCTGTCGACCCAACGGCTGGCCAGTGCGGTGGACAAGGACACTGCAGCCATCACGGCGATCCCGATCTGCCAGTCCCCGGTCAATTCAAACACGATCAGGGTGGTCGAAATCGGCGCGCCCAGCACAGCCGCGGCGACCGCGCCCATGCCAGCAAGGGCATAGAGCGTTTGCGAACCAGACACGTCGGGGAAAATCGCAGTTGCCACGATCCCGAAGGCCAACCCGCTCAGCGCGCCAACCATCAAAGCCGGTGAAAAGACACCGCCACCCATACGCCCCGCCATGGTGATCGCCACAGCGGCAACCTTGACGATGACGAAAGTGATCGCCAGTTGCAGATCCAGCCCCCCGGTCAGCGCGACCGAGGTCGTTTCATACCCGACGCCGATGATATGCGGATACCAAATGGCGATCATGCCCAGCATCAACCCGGCCAATGCCGGTCGCAGCACCTTGGGCAACCGCAGTGCTTTTTGCGCCGCATCGCCCACATCCTCGGCCCAGAAGATCGAGCGCATCAGCACGACCGCAACCACGCCACAGACAAGACCAAGGAGCAGAAAGGCAGGCAGTTCGACATAGAAATCCAGTGCCCCTTCGGCGGGCAGAATGAACTCAGTCACGTCGCCATATTCGATCCGGTTGATGACGGTTCCCGCGACCGACGCGATCGCAATCGGAGCAAAGGCGTGCACGGCGAAATGGCGCAGCACGACCTCCAAGGCAAAGAGTGCGCCCGCAATCGGCGCGTTAAAGCTGGCGGACACAGCCGCGGCCACCGCGCAGCCCAGCAGATCGCGCCCGGTCACGCCGTTGGCATTGATCCGGGCCGACACCCAAGTTGAAATGACGGCAGCCAGATGAACAACCGGACCTTCGCGGCCCGACGACCCGCCTGTCGACAGCGTGATCATCGACGCCAGAGCCGAGCCCAGCCCGGCCCGCTTTTCGACGCGTCCGTCCCACAAGGCGGCGCCCTCGATCACATCGGCGACAGCCCGCACGCGGCCATCATGGGTAAACCAATTCAGAATGATCCCGACCACCAACCCGCCGAACGCTGGGATAAGCAGCACCCAATACCATGGCAAGGTGCCGGCAAAGCTGTGCAAATGGGCCAAATCATCGGTGCCATAGATCGTCGCCTGAAGGGTTTCGATCCCTTTTCGAAATCCCAACGCGGCGAAACCGGATGCGATGCCAATCACCAAAGCAATCAACCAGAACTGAAGTTGGCTTGGTCCTTTTTCGATCAGAATATGCCAACCGGTAGAGGCCCGTTCGGTCAAATCCCGCCAAGCGCGATCTAAGAACAATTTTAGCCGATTAGGCATGGTCCCCCGCCCGCGCAGCCCTTCCCAAGATCACGCATTTACCATAAGTTGTGCCGGCTTTGCTGGGGAGGATGGGATGACCATCGACACCGTGTTAACCGAGCTTTCGTCCATGCTAGGCGATCGGCTCAGCCGCTCCAAGTCCGATCTGTTGCACCATGGCGGTTCCGAAAGCCATTTCGCCCCGGCGCCCCCTGATGCGGTGGTCTGGCCTGAGACCACGAACGAGGTCAGCCGCATTCTGCAACTGTGCCACGGCGCTAACGTTCCGGTCATCCCATTCGGCGCGGGCACATCGCTTGAGGGTCACACAAGCGCGCCTTCGGGCGGTGTCTGCCTGAACATGTCGCGCATGAACGCCGTCATCAGCGCCGATCCCGGCGACATGATCGCGGTTGTCCAACCCGGCCTGACCCGCGAAGACCTGAACCACGAATTGCGCACGCTTGGGGTGTTCTTTCCGGTCGATCCCGGGGCCAATGCCTCGATCGGGGGGATGGCGGCGACGCGCGCATCTGGCACGACAACGGTGCGTTATGGCTCAATGCGCGACAATGTGTTGGGACTGACGGTTGTGCTGGCCGACGGACGGATCATCAAAACTGGCTCGCGCGCCGCGAAATCTGCGTCGGGCTATGATATGACCGCGCTGTTTCTGGGATCCGAGGGGACGTTGGGCATCATCACTGAACTGACCCTGCGCCTGCATGGTATCCCCGAGCAGATCAACGCAGGCATCTGCGCCTTCGCGGACATGGCAGCGGCTGTGGGCGCCGTTCAGCAAGTGATCCAGATGGGCATTCCGATGGCGCGGATCGAGTTCGTCGACGCCGACACCGCGCGCGCCTTCAACGGCTATGCCGGCACTGATATGCCCGAATGCCCGCATCTTCTGGTCGAATTTCACGGCAGCCCCGCCGCCGTTGCCGAAGCGAGCGAGGGCTTTGGCAAGATTGTGAAGGACTTCGGCGCGACCGGCTACCAACACGCGACCCGCACTGAGGATCGCAACGCGCTTTGGAAAATCCGCCACCATGCCTACTATGCTGTCCTGTCGCTGCGCCCGGGCGCACGAGCTGTGGTGACAGATATCTGCGTACCAATATCAAAGCTGGCACAGGCGGTCGAGGAAACGCAGTTAGATATCATCGCCTCTGGCCTGCTGGGACCAATCCTTGGTCATGTCGGCGACGGAAATTTCCATGCGATCCTGTTGATCGAGGACGGCAACGAGGCGGAGAAAGCCACGGCCAAAGCGCTGGCCACCCGGATGAGCGACCGTGCCATTGCCATGGGCGGCACCATCACCGGAGAGCACGGGATAGGTATGGGCAAGCTGGACTTAATGGAAACAGAACATGGCGCCGCGTGGTCGGTGATGGGCGATATCAAATCGGCGTTAGACCCAACCGGCATCCTGAACCCCGGCAAGCTGGTGCCGCAGCCGTGAAGCAGATCACCCGCCCAGCAATTCTTTCGCAGCCGCCCGCCCCGCTTCGGTGATGGTGTCGCCTGAGATCATACGCGCGACCTCGTCCACGCGGGCCGATGCGCTGAGCGGTTCAACCGTGGACCGCGTCATGCCATCCGAGACCGATTTCTGAACCTGCCAGTGATGATCGCCCAAAGCGGCGACTTGTGGGCTGTGGGTCACGACCAACACCTGCCCGCCAGCCGACAAGGCCGACAGGCGGCGCCCCACAGCATCGGCTGTTGCGCCGCCGACGCCGCGATCAATCTCGTCAAAGATCATGGTCAGCCCGTCGGCTTCGCGGGTCAGGCAAACTTTCAAGGCCAGAAGAAACCGGCTGAGCTCGCCCCCCGATGCGATCTTGTTCAGCGGACCAGACGGCGCGCCGGGATTGGTGGCAACGGTGAACGTGACCTGATCACGACCCTCTGGCCCGGCTTCGGCCACCGATAAAGCAGTGGTGAAAATGGCGCGTTCCATTTTCAAAGGCGCAAGCTCGCCCGACATCGCCTTGTCCAGTTCCGCTGCGGCCACGGAGCGGGCACCGCTTAGTGCGGTGGCAGCCGCATCATAATGGACCTGCGCCTGACTGACATCCTGTTCCAGTCCGCCGATGGCACCGACGCCCGCGTCCAGTGCAACAAGGCGCGCCCGCAGGCCGTCTGCAAAGTCACCCAAGTCATCCGGGGCCACCTGATGTTTGCGGGCCATCGCACGGATCGCAAACAACCGCTCTTCGACGACCTCAAGTTCATGCGGGTTGAAGGACAGAGCGTCCAACGCCGCCTCGACCCCCTGCACGGCGTCGCCAAGTTCAGCCAGCGCACGGCCAAGCGCCGAGATCGGCGGATCGAGCGCTTCGCCTGCCTGATCGGCCACGTCTTCCAACCAGCGCAGCGCATCGCCGGTTCGTGCCTCGGCCCCTTCACCGTCGCTCAGCGCTTGATAGGCTTTTGTAATGTCTTCGCCGATCCGCTCAGCCGCCTGCATCAAACGACGCCGACTGTCGAGCTCTGCATCCTCGCCCGGCTCGGGGGAAAGTGCATCCAATTCACCGACGGCGTGGCGCAAAAACTCTTCTTCAGCCTGTGCAGCTTGCAGATCTGCGCGGGCTTGATCCAGGGCCCGCTGCGCTTTGCTCAGATCCCGCCATGCAATCCGGGTTGTGTCGAGTTGCTTCGACAACCCGCCGAATTCGTCCAGCAACTGCCGGTGCACGCGGGGGTTCAGAAGCCCCCGGTCGTCTTGCTGGCCGTGCAGCTCGACCAACGTGTCCGACAGCGCGCGCAGCACGTCTCCGGATGCGCGGCGGTCGTTGACCCATGCGGTTTTGCGACCATCGGCGCGATTCACCCGGCGCAACACCAACTCGTCCTCAACTGGCAATCCGGCGTCGTCCAGAACGGCCCGGGCCGGATGGGCAACCGGCAGATCAAAGATCGCGGTCACTTCGCCTTGCTCGGCGCCAGCCCGCACAAGATCGGCCCGCCCGCGCCACCCCAGCACAAACCCCAGACTGTCCAGCAAAATGGATTTGCCCGCCCCGGTTTCGCCAGTCAGCACGTTCAATCCCGGCTGAAACTCAAGTTCCAGCCGGTCAATGATCAGAAGGTCGCGGATATCAAGACCACGCAGCATAGCGCCCTCGGTCGTGCACAGCCCTGCCCCAGTGAGGGATCAGAGCCATTCGCCTTTGATCAACTGGCGGTACACCCCGTTCAGCCAGTTGTTGCCTTTTGCTTCGGGTTTCAAACCGGCTTTGGTCAGCAGACGATAGCTGCTTTCATACCATACGGTCGATTGGAAGTTATGACCCAGAATTGCGCCAGCCGTCTGGGCTTCATTGACCAGCCCAAGCGACAGATAGCTTTCCACAAGACGGTGCAGCGCCTCGGCCACATGGGTTGTCGTCTGGAACTGCTCAACCACCACACGGAAGCGATTAATGGCGGACGAGTAATGCTTGCGCTTCAGATAGTAACGCCCGATTTCCATTTCCTTTGCCGCAAGGTGGTCAAAGGCCAGGTCAAATTTCAAGATCGCCGACTTTGCATATTCGGTATCGGGATAGCGTTCGATCACGGTGCGCAGCGACTGCAACGCCTGATAGGTCAGACCTTGGTCACGGCCGATTTCGTCGATCTGGTCATAATAGCTCAGCGCGAGAAGATATTGCGCATAGGCTGCATCCTCAGACGCAGGATAGAAGTCGATATACCGCTGGGCACTGGCACGAGACTGTTCATAGTCGCGGTCCTTGTGGAACGAAAACGCCTGCATGATCAGACCGCGTTTGGCCCATTCGGAATAAGGATAAAGGCGTTCAACCTCGCCGAACCATTTCGCCGCTTCCGAGGGATCACCGCGTTCCAGATCATATTCGCCGCGCTTGAAAATCTCTTCCGCAGTCCATTGATCAATGGGCTTTTTCTCGACCGGTTTTGTAAAGCCGCCGAACAGGCCGCCGCCTGATCCACCGCCGCCGCCCGAGCTTCCGCCAAGACTGCCGAACCCAAGACTGCCAGAGCCGCCACCGCAAGAGGACAGAACCATGCCAGACACCAGCGCGACGCCGATAAAGCGTCTTGCTTTGATCTTGCCGCAGGCGTTCAAGGTGAAACGTGCACAACGCTCTGATGTCGCGCTGCGTTTCGCAAAAAGCTGAAATGCAGGTTCTTTGTGAAACGCTTTAGCTTTGCCAAAATTCACGCGGATCATCACCGGTGCCACCCCAAAATTTTATTATTCGACCCAAAGGTCCGAACTGTTCCTGCCTGTCCTAGCACAGAAATTTTCGAGGCAAAATGGTTTGCTCGGCAATTTTCACAGCTTCAGGTCACTTGGCCCATATTACCGCACCCGATCACGGATGAAATATGCAAAATGCCACGGCGCAAGGACGTGGCATTGGCTTTGAAATCAATGTGTTCCGCCCGCAATCAGGCTGTCATCGGCAGGTCGGACCGACGCACACCAACACCCGGCAACCGGCGTGCCGTGGCTGCGTCACATTCAACCATCCGCCACGCATCAGGTGTATCAAACAGAGTCCGAAGCAACTTGTTGGTCATGGCATGCCCGGAACGGTGGCCAACATAGCGCGCTTTCAAAGGTGCACCAGCCAAGGCAAGGTCACCCAGCGCGTCCAGCATCTTGTGGCGCACAGCCTCGTCCACCCGGCGCAAGCCACCCGGAGACAGCACCGCATCGCCATCAACCACAACGGCATTGTCATACGTGCCGCCAAGCGCCAGCCCGGCGTCGTGCATCGCATCAACATCCGCGCGGCGGCAGAAGGTGCGGCAGTCGCTGAGCTCGCGGACAAAATTTCCGTTCGACATATCCAGGCGCATATTCTGCGTGCCAATGGCCGCGTCCGGGAACGAGATGTGGAAATCGATTTCAAACCCGTCCGATGGCTCCAACCTGGCCCAGACCTCATGTTCGCCATCGTTCTCGCGGTATTCGATCGTTTTCAGAACTTCGATCACCCGCACAGGTGCTGCCAGCTCGCGCACGCCCGTCTTCACCAGCCCATCGACAAAACGGGCGGCACTGCCATCCATGATCGGCACTTCAGGCCCGTCAAGCTCGACCAACGCGTTATGGATGCCGCAGCCAGCCAGCGCGGCCATGATATGTTCGATGGTTTTGACTTCGACACCCGCACCATTGCGGATCAATGTGCACAATGGCGTCGGAACGCCCGATGCCCAATGGGCCGGGACCATATTGTCGCGGTCAAGGACGTCAACGCGTTTGAACCAAATGCCAAATTCTGCCGAAGCAGGTTGGACACGCATACGCGCCGGTCGCCCGGAATGGAGCCCGGTGCCGGTAAAGGATACAGTGTTTGCAACTGTGGTTTGCACGTGTCGCCTCTTTTTTACCTCAGTCGGGTTCATTCCCCCCTCGTCACACGAGGTCTCGATGAATCCATCAATTTTGCCGCGCCAGTCGCCGCTGACGTTCGGGTTCCTGTGTGGAGTGGCACAGTCCGCAAACGCCTTTGGGCCGCTTGGGCGCCGGTTGATCCGAACACCCCCGACAGTCCCTGTGCACAAAAAAGGTTCTTTTCCCTATTTAAGCGGCGGCAGGTCTGACGCGCACCAAGCATGTAGGGCTTGGTAAGTCAGAGGTAAATCCTGCCCGGAGGAATAACAATTCAAACCTCTGTAACGCTCTGTAACATCAAATCTGGACCCGGCAAGAGGTCGCCGACGGGTCGAGCTTTGCCCCACAACACTTTGGTAACAAAAGAAAACGGCCCGCCACTTGGCAGGCCGATCTCAAAACGCTCGTGAAGGCTGCGGCGGCATGTCACCGCTGATTGTTTCATGCTGCGGCGGCGCCGTAACAATTGGCGCGCGCAAGGCAGACCTCGCGCGCGCCAAAAGTTTGTATGGTTTAGTTGGCTTGGCGCCGCAGGAAGGCAGGAATTTCCACCTTGTCCTGCTCTGGGTCCGCTGCCGGTGCCTGTGGCTGGGACGGCTGATGCGACTGGACCGGAGGTTGGCTGCGCGCTTGTTCTTCTGCACCAGCGACGCCCGACCCGGTCATCCGGTTGATCAGCGAATTGATCCCGAACCGCGGCTTGTCATGCGCTGACCCACCGTGAGCCGCAGATGCGGTCCCATGTGACGGAGCTTGCGCCGCAGGTGCACCTTGCGCGCGGGGCTGGTTGTGAACCGCTGCCTGCAAACGCGCCAGAGCTTCCGGTGACGGGGTACCCGGTGCCGGTGCCCGCGGGGCTACAAATGTCGCGACATCCTGCTCATCGCCATAGTTTCTGGCAGGTGCATCGCGGCTCTCCGGTGCGGAAGTTGCCGCGTCGTTTTCACGGGGCTGGTAAGCCGGCGGAGGCACATCGCCCCCGGCCTGATCGGCCTGGAATACGTTCTCGGACGGAGCTTTCGGGGCGTCGTCTTCTTCGCTTTCCATTTCGCCAAACAGTGTTGGTTCGCTCGCGGCAACCTCTGCCCTGCCAGCATCTGGTGCTGGCGAGTTTTCAATGGCTGCCGCGGCCGCAACCGCATCAGGGGCTTGAGCTTCCATCTTCTGCTCAACATCCAACGGTGTTTGCAGCGTGCTTGCCATACTGCGACGCGGTATCGGCATTTCGGTGTTCACGTCCATGGCGTCGATGCCGGTCGCGACAACAGACACGCGCATTGCGCCTTCCATGTCGGTGTCCAGCGTCGACCCAACGATGATGTTGGCGTCCGGATCCACCTCTTCGCGGATGCGGTTGGCCGCTTCGTCCAGTTCGAACAGCGTCAGGTCGTAGCCGCCGGTGATGTTGATCAACACACCCTTCGCGCCACGCAGGCTGATTTCGTCCAGAAGCGGGTTGGCGATGGCTTTCTCGGCGGCCTGAACGGCACGATCTTCGCCTTCGGCCTCGCCGGTTCCCATCATGGCTTTGCCCATCTCGTCCATCACGGCACGGACATCCGCAAAGTCGAGGTTGATAAGGCCGGGGCGAACCATCAGGTCCGTTACACCCTTAACGCCTTGATAAAGAACGTCATCCGCCATCGAGAATGCTTCGGTGAACGTGGTTTTCTCATTGGCCAGACGGAACAGGTTCTGGTTCGGAATGATGATCAGCGTATCGACCATCTTTTGCAGAGCTTCGACGCCCTCTTCCGCCTGACGCATACGTTTTGCGCCCTCGAACTGGAAGGGTTTGGTCACGACGCCAACGGTCAGCACACCAAGTTCACGCGCAGCTTGCGCGATGATCGGGGCTGCGCCCGTTCCGGTGCCGCCGCCCATACCGGCGGTGATGAAGCACATATGCGCGCCAGCAAGGTGATCAACGATCTGTTCGATCGACTCTTCAGCTGCGGCTGCGCCGACCGATGCGCGCGCACCAGCGCCCAGACCCTCGGTCACCTTCACACCCATCTGAATGCGGTCTTTCGATCGCGACTGCTGCAATGCTTGCGCGTCGGTGTTTGCTACAACGAATTCTACGCCCTCGAGTTCCTTCTCGATCATGTTGTTGACCGCGTTGCCACCGGCACCGCCCACGCCAAATACCGTGATACGAGGTTTCAACTCTTCCTGACCGGGCATGGTAAGGTTCAAAGTCATGATATGTCCGCCTGTCTATGTCCGCGCCGCACCGATGTTCCCCGATGTCGACAAATGCTGTCTATTAATTCCGACTGAATCGCCGGTTACTGCCTCGTTACACCCATGTTACCCTAAAAAACGGTCTTTCGTCACGCACTAATGGCGTGAAAAACCGCAAAATATTGAGGCAACGCGCAGATATTCAGCAGGATTTCGCCGAGCGCACCGTATATTGGGGTTTGGGTAGCGCGATCACCAATTGTCTTTGAACCACTTAAAGGCGCGTCGCAGGCTGCGTGCGGGGTAGCTTTCGGCGGGAATGTCAAAATCCCACCACTCGTCCTGAGGGTGCGCCGCGAAAAGACACAGCCCGACAGAGGACGCAAACCCTGCTCCGGTCGCCGCCTGCGGTAGTCCCTGAACGCGCAGAGGACGCCCGATGCGGACCTGTTGCCCCAGAATTTTCGGCGCGAGCCCGTCCAGACCGGGTATCTGGCTGCCACCACCTGTCAACACGATTTGTTGACTGGGCAGATGCTCAAAACCCGAGGCGTCCAGACAGCTGCGCACCTCTTCCAATATCTCTTCCACTCGCGGTCGCATGATGCCAATCAGCTCGGCCCGGCTCACGGTGCGCCGGTCATGTTCCCAATCGCCGGTGTCGCCGCCAATCTCGATCATCTCGCGGTCATCCATCCCGGTGGCGACCACGCCGCCATAGAAAGTCTTGATCCGTTCCGCCGTCGACAGTGGCACCTGCAAACCCTTCGAGATGTCCGACGTCACATGATCCCCGCCTAGCCGTACGCTGTCCGAATAAATCATGTGCTTTTTCATAAAGATGGACAGACCAGTTGATCCACCGCCTAAATCAACACAGGCCGCGCCAAGTTCTTGTTCATCTTCCACCAATGCCGAAATGCCGGACACATAGGCCGAACTGGCGAGACCCGCCAGTTCAAGATCGCAGCGTTTGATGCAGTACAGCAAGTTCTGAATGACTGCGCTGTCCACCGTCATCACATGCATATCGACGGACAACCGGTTGCCGATCTGCCCGCGCGGGTCGCCCAGACCTGACCGGTGATCCAGTGCGAAATTCACGGGTTGCGCGTGCAATACCTCGCGCCCTTCGCCGATCTCGGGCATATCGCAAGAGGCAAGAACGCGCGCCACGTCTTGTTCGGTGACCGCAGCGTTATTCAGTTCGACCACGCCATCCAAGCCATAGCTGCGCGGGTTTGCCCCCGAGAAACATGCGATCACATGATCGACACGAATATTGGCCATTTTCTGCGCCGCCTGTACGGCGGTGCGGATGGCGCGCTCGGTTTCCTGCATTGCATCAATTTCACCGAAGCGCACGCCGCGCGACCGCGTGGTTGCAGCGCCGATCACGCGAAACGCGCTTTGACCTGCCAGGCTACCCACCCCATCGCTTTCACGAAACTGCTCCGGACCGTCAAAGCGCAGGATCAGGCAGGCGATCTTTGCGCTGCCGATGTCCAGAACGGCAATGACGCCTCGCTGCATGGCGGCTTCGCGCATCGAGCGCATGGCGCGCTGCTGGCTGTAAATATCGGTCATTGCGGGTCTTCTCCAAACTCAATTGCCCGGATGCGGCGCAGCTCGTCGACGGCGGGTTCAGCCAGTCGAAGCGTTGGACGCAAAGGGTTTCTCATATCAACTACGGTCAGGTCACGGGCCATCACCTCTTGCGCCTGATCCAGCGCAATCACCTGCTCAAGGGCGGCCACAGGGTCCTGCGCTGGCAAAAGAATGCGCTGCTTGGTGGCCAAAACCACGTCCCAACGACGTTCACCCACGCGCACTAGTCCGCGCAACTGGTGGCCAAGGGGGCGGGCAGTATTGATCAGCTCAAGCGCTTCGCGCACCGACTTATTCGCCCCTGCCCCTGCGATCAGCGGCAGATCAGAGCGTCCGTTACGGGCCAGCAAGCTGGCAACGCGGTGACCAGTACGGTCCAACAAGTCGAGAATGCCATCGTGGCGCCAGACAATAACCGGCTCGCGCTCGGTGATGGCAACTTCAAGAACGCCGCCGGGCCGGATCCGCAGCTCGGCTTTTTCCACGACATCCAGTGTGGTGATTTCCTGACGCATCAGTTCCAGATCCAGATCGAAACTGGAAATTGGGAAGTCGATTGGCAGCATCTGCCGCACGGCTTCGTCAACAACCACAGACGCGCCTTCAACCGCCATCAGTTTCACCATGAACTCGGGGCGTTCCTGTACTGATCTCTGAACTTGGGCGATCTTCTCGCCAATCGCAAAACGGTTCGTGGGGTTGGAAAAATACCAACCCACCGCCAACAGCACGAGAAAGACTGGCAGGCCTATCCGAAGAAAGGCGCGGAAGAAAGGCGTCAGCCAAAGGCGATGAACTTTATAGGCCAGGCGTGAAGGCGCTGGATCGCGACGCGTGGCACCAGGACCCGAAGACCCAAGCTTGGATTTAGAGGACCGTGATACCGCAACCGACCGGTATTCACCGGTATGTTGTGCGGGGTTTTGGGTGGGTTTCAGCGATCGCATGATGCGTCCTCCACCATCCAAGCGCAAAACTCACCGAACGACATGCCGTTGTGCAGCGCCTGTTCCGGCGCAAGCGATGTCGGGGTCATGCCCGGCTGCGTGTTGGTTTCAAGAATGATCAACCCTTCCAGCCCGCGGGCCTCGTCCCAGCGGAAATCTGTGCGGCTGACACCACGACAGCCCAACACCTTATGGGCGCGTAGGGCATAATCCAGACAGGCGGCTTCAATGTCGGCGGGGATATCTGCGGGAAAGACGTGACGCGATCCGCCTTCGGCATATTTCGCGTTATAGTCATACCAGCCATCGGTCAGGATATCCGTGACGCCAAGCGCGCGATCCCCCATGACCGAGGTCGTCATCTCGCGCCCCGGCGCATAGGTTTCAACCATCACCGTCTTGGGCATGGTTGGTGCCAGTTGGGGCGGCGTGTTCGCCCCGTCCTGCACAATATAGATGCCGACCGAACTGCCCTCGTTATAGGGCTTCACCACATAGGGCGGATCCATCACGTGACAGGCGCGCACCTCGTCAGCCGATGCCAGCACACTGTCAACGACTGGAAGGCCGACCGTGCGAAACACCTCTTTCGTACGCTCCTTGTCCATGGCAAGCGCCGAGGCCAACACACCGGAATGTGTATAAGGGATTTGCAGCCACTCAAGCAAGCCTTGCACGCAGCCATCTTCGCCCCAGCGGCCATGCAGCGCATTGAACACAACATCGGGGGCTTCTGCGCGCAGGCGCTCGGAAAGATCGGGGCCTGCGTCAATCTCGACCACGTCATAGCCCACGCCTTTCAGCGCCGCGGCACATTCGCGCCCGGAGCTCAGCGAGACCTCCCGTTCGGCCGACGGACCGCCCAGAAGAACCACAACTTTCGAGACTGTCTTGCCTGACATGCCTGCTCTTTGCCTCGTCCTTGGCCGCATGACGCGACCAACTGCCCAGCCGTTTCCGGCGTTCAGCCGCACTTTGCGCGCGACGTTTTCTTTATCGGAGGCTGTACCGCCCCTTTGATAACGGGGCTTTATGCCCCTTGTTTTCAAGGGCGATTTGCCCCTTTGACCAGCATTTTCTTTTCTGGTTCAGAAGGGCCTGCCCGACCCCGGTATCTGCGCGCGTCCGCCGGCTTATTTGTCTGCCGGTTCACCCACACGCATGATTTCCCATTGTAAGTCTATGCCACTGTGTTCGTAAACCTTTTTTCTGACTTCTTCGCCCAAACCTTCAAGGTCGGCAGCGGTCGCCCCACCGGTATTTGTCAGAAAATTTGCGTGCATCGGGTTCATCTGCGCACCCCCAAGTGTGGCCCCGCGCATACCTGCATCCTCGATCACCTTCCACGCTTTCAGATCATGGCGATCATCGGCCCGCCCGGTCGAGCTGTAGCCTGCCGGGTTGCGGAATGTGGATCCGGCGGTGCGATCTTTGGTGGGCTGTGTCTCGTCGCGCTTGGCCAGTTGAGCGTCCATGCGGGCGGAAAGCTCTGCCGGATCGCCCGAAGGCGCTTCGAACGTGGCGCTGGTGATGATCCATCCGTCGGGCAGATCGGTCTGGCGGTATTGAAAGTGCAGATCATCAGCAGTCAGGGTGACACGTTCCCCTGCCCGGGTGATCGCTTGCGCTTCGACAAATACATCGGCCACATATGATCCGTAGCACCCGGCATTCATCCTGACCGCGCCACCAATCGCGCCGGGGATGGTGCGCAGGAAGGTCAGATCAACGCCTGCCTCGGCCGCTTTGCGCGCCACATGGGCATCAAGTGCAGCGACGCCCGCCGTCACGCGATTGCCATCAACATCAATCCCGTTAAAGCCCCGCCCCAAACGGATCACCACGCCGCGGATGCCGCCATCGCGCACGATCAGGTTCGACCCCACCCCCATCGGAAAGACCGGCATGTCCGCGTCAAGCGCGGATAGAAACTGCGCCAGATCGTCCTCGTCTGCGGGCATGAAGAACCAGTCGGCCGGGCCACCAACGCGCAGCCAGGTCAGGCCAGCCAGGTCTTTGTCAGACGTCAGCGCGCCACGGGTTTCGATCTTGCTTGGATGGGTCACGTCAGCCTCGTGTCTTGCGTAGCCAACGGATCAGATAGATGACAGGCCAGCGCAGTATGGACATCGCCGCAACCATGACCAACCCACCGACCAGTGGACCGTTTTGGTAAACAACGTAACCCAATAACGGAATGCCGACGGCAATCAAGACGTATGCGGCCGGCCAGTGGTGGTTGCGCGACGGGAACAACGCGATGACCTGCGCGATCACCGCCCAGAAACACGCAAGGATCAGGGACGTTGTCATACCCGCCCCACCGCTTTGCGTGCCAGATACCAAAGTGGGCGGCGAAACATCGAGATGAAGCCCCCCAAGCCGATCAAGGCCCACAGCCATCCGTGAACCATTCCGATCCAGACGATCAGGACAGGCGCTAAGCCCAGCAAAACCAAGCCGGGCGCAAACTGCCGCCGCATGGGCAGAAACGCCACGACGCTGGCGGCAATCACCCAAAGGGCGGCGGCGATCAGCGGCGAGCTCAATGCATCGCGCCGGTCAGGAAAGACGCGGCAAGTGCCAGAAGCGCCGCGAACAGGCCCAGCCACGGCACCCAATTGGCTGTGCGAAACGGCGCTTTGGGGTCTTTTCGTTTCAGCGCGATCAGCGCAATGTTGACCACTGCAAAGACGATCAGAAGTACGGTCGACGTCACTTGCGCCAGATCAGAGACTGGCAGCGTGAGTGCGGCCGCGACCACAGCTATCCCCAACAGCACCGTTGCCAGAACCGGCGTTCCAAAGCGGGAATGGGTGCGATAAAAGATCGACAACAGTTTTTCGCGGCGGCCAAGGCCGAACAAAACCCGCGCGGCCATAACGATTTGCGCCAGCACACCGTTCAGCGCCGCAACCACAGCAATTGCGCCCAACGCGGCCGGAGACATAAGAAAAGCCGCCTCCCAGACCAAAACCAATGGACGGTCAGAGCCTGCAAGCGCGTCCACGGGCACCGCCCGGATCGCGGCCAGCGACACCAGCGCATAAAGAACTGTTGTAACGACCAGCGCGATCAGGATGGCGCGCGGCACCACCCGGGTCGGATCGCGGGCCTCTTCTGCCATGTTCACCATGTCTTCAAAGCCGATAAAGGCGAAGAACGCCAACGCAGCCGCCCCCGCGACGCCGGGCCAATAGATCGACGGCAGGTCTGCGAATTCGGCGACCGGCGGGGCCGTAAACCCCGCCCAGATCACCGCCGCCAGACCCAAAATCTCGATCACTGTGAATATCGCCACAAGCGCCAGACTTTCCAAAACGCCGATGACGGCGACCACGGTCAACGCCATGCCAAGGCCGATGATGGCCCACGTGGTGGGAATATCCACCAACGCGGTCAGGTATCCGACGCCCCCCCGCAGAACGGCAGCCGCCGACACAGTGCCTGCCACAACGATCGCCAAGCCGATCAGTACGGCCAGCAGGTGGCTGTTCAAGCCCTTTTCGACATAAGCCGCTTCACCTGAGGCTTCGGGAATGCGCGAGCTGAGTTCGGCATAGGACAAGGCTGACGGCGCTGCGATGACCCCGGCCAGAACAAAGGCCAGTGGCGCCCAAATGCCGGCCTCTGCGGCGACCGCACCTACCAACACATAAATGCCCGCACCCACCATGACGCCTACGCCGTACATGGTCAGAAGGCCAAGGCCGAGATTGCGTTTTAGCGGGGCTGGTTCCATTCACACACCTCTTCGCGGTCAAGCGCGATCCAACACCTGTTTGGTCCGGTTTAAGGCCAAGACACAGGTTGTGCCGCCAGTCTCGACGATTGACCTCAACTCAGCCGTTTTGTCAGATTGTTGGCCCAAGTCGAAATCGTGCCAGCGCCCAAGCAAACTACCATATCACCGGGCTTGGTATGCTTCTTAACAAGCGCTGTCAGCGCGTCCTCGTCTGGGATAGCGACCGCGTGGCGGTGGCCATGGCGGACAAGACCTGCGACCAGATCATCGCGGCTTGCGCCTTCGATCGGGTCTTCACCTGCCGCATAAACATCCGCAATGCCGACAACATCTGCTTCGTTAAAACAGGCGCAGAAATCTTCGAACAGACCATGCAGGCGCGTATAGCGGTGGGGTTGGTGAACGGCGATCACGCGCCCTTCGGTCGCTTGCCGTGCGGCTTTCAGAACTGCGGCGATTTCCACCGGGTGGTGGCCATAATCGTCGATGATGGTGACACCATTTACCTCGCCCACGCGGGTGAAACGTCGGTTCACACCGCCGAAACTCGCAAGGGCTGCACGAATTTCTTCACGCTTCATGCCCAGATGGCGGGACACTGCGACCGCAGACAGTGCGTTCGAGACGTTGTGATCCCCCGGCATGGGCAGTGTGCAGCCTTCAATACGGGTGCCTTCATTGTGCAATTCAATGTCAAAATGTGCCACACCTACCTTATAGGTCAGGTTCACGGCGCGCACGTCGGCTTGGGCGTTGAAACCATAGGTCACAACACGGCGGTCGGTCACCTTTCCGACCAGCGCCTGCACCTCGGGGTGATCCGTACAGCAGATCGCCAACCCATAGAACGGAATGTTCGAAACGAAATCGAGAAAGCCCTGACGCAGCGTGTCGAAATCGCCCCAATGCTCCATATGCTCAGGATCGATATTGGTGACGATGGCGATGGTGGCAGGCAACCGGTTAAAGGTGCCGTCGCTTTCATCAGCTTCGACCACCATCCATTCACCCTGCCCCATCCGTGCGTTCGAGCCATAGGCGTGAATGACCCCGCCATTGATCACGGTCGGATCAATGCCGCCCTTGACCAAAAGCTCGGCCACCATCGTCGTTGTCGTGGTTTTGCCGTGGGTACCTGCGACGGCGATGTTGGATTTCAGGCGCATCAACTCGGCCAGCATTTCGGCGCGGCGCACTACTGGCAGACCACGCGCACGGGCCGCATCCAGTTCCGGATTGCCCGGCTTAATGGCCGATGAGATCACAACAACTTCGGCGTTCTCAAGATTCTCGGCCCGTTGGCCGACGAATATCTCAGCGCCCAGATCGGCCAGACGATCGGTGATTTTCGAGGTCTTCAAGTCCGATCCCTGCACGCGATACCCATGGTTCAGCAGAACCTCGGCGATACCAGACATCCCTATGCCGCCGATCCCCACAAAATGGATCATCCCCATTTCGGTGGGAAGTTTGGTCGCTGCTGCGTTCATCTGGATACCTTTCACTCGTCAGGGCACACGGGCCTCGTTTCACGCCGGGTCATGCAGTTGGAGCGGTTCCCGTCAATTGCTCGACCAGGTCCACCAACGCATCGGTCGCGTCTGGCCGGGCGTGGCCTTGCGCGGCGCGCGACATTTGCATCGCCCCTTCGGGATTGTCCAGAACCGTTCTGATCTGCTCAGCCAACGTATCCACATCCAGCCGGCTTTCCGGGATCAGGATCGCCGCACCCGCTTCGACCAAACCACGTGCATTTGCCGTTTGATGGTCATCCGTCGCATAGGGATAAGGCACAAGGATTGATGGGCGCCCGATCACTGAAATATCGGCCACGGACGACGCCCCCGCCCTGCTGATCACAAGTTGGGTCTCGGACATGCGGCGCGGGATGTCATTGAAAAAGGGTTGCACATCGGCCTGGATGCCATGTTCGGCGTAGTACGCGCTGACGCGCTCCATATCCTCATCGCGTGCCTGATGACTGACCGAAATATGTTGCAAAAGTTCGGTGGGTAATGCGGCAATCGCGGGGGGCACAGTGTCCGACAAGGCGCGCGCGCCCTGCGAGCCACCGATCACAAGGATCGACATGGGATAGTCGCCCGGCGCGATATAGCCCGAAGTATCGCGGGCCAGCACCTCGGCCCGGACCGGATTGCCGGTATAGATGCCGCTCGCCCCGTCCGGCAGCGTGGTCGGCCACGTGCCGCAGGCCACGGCATTCACGCGGGTCGAAAAAATCTTGTTCACCCGACCCAGCACGCCGTTCTGTTCATGGATCATCCGCGGCAGGTTCAACACTTTGGCCGCAGCCAGCGCGGGAATGGTCGGGTAGCCTCCGAAACCAACCACCGCCTTGGGCTTGTCACGACGCATTTTCAGGATTGCCCCAATGATGCCTGCGCCAATGCGCGCGGGCACCATCGCCTTGGCAAAGATCCCGCCACGCGCAAAGGTCGCCGAGGACACTTCCTCGATCTCAACCTCTTGGGGGAAGCCGCTTGTATATCGCGCGCCGCGCGCATCTGTTGACAGTTTCACCCGCCACCCTTTGTCCAACATCGCTTCGGCCAGCGCTTGGGCGGGGAACATGTGCCCGCCAGTGCCTCCGGCTGCGATGACAAGAAGAGGGCGTTGCTGGGTCATCGTCCTTGCCTGTTTGCGAATACGTCCTGCATGCGGCCCTGCGGCCGGGTGCGGGTAAATGCCAGAAGCATGCCAAGTGCAATCCCGCCCGCGATTAGGGAGGACCCACCATAGCTGACGAAGGGCAATGTCATGCCCTTGGCCGGCAACAGCCGCACCGCAACACCCATATTGATCAGAGCCTGCACGCCAAACATTGCCGCCAATCCCGAGCCTGCCAGTCGCGTGAACGTGTCGCGCTCGCGGATCAGGCGCAGGAAACTGCGCACAACGATGGTGGCGTAAAGGGCGATGATGATCAGAACAAGGATCAGACCGTATTCTTCGGCGGCCACCGCAATGATGAAATCAGTATGCGCATCCGGCAGCGACCATTTCACCTGCCCCTCGCCGACACCCACGCCAAAAAAGCCGCCTTCGCGAATGGCGTTGGTGGCATAGCCAAGCTGTGTAGTGGGGTCCACGTCAGGGTTCAGAAAACCGTCAATGCGCCGGGCAAAATGTTCTGAGTTGTTATAGGCAAACATGCCACCCAGCACGACCACCCCGGCGGCGGCAGCCAGAAACAGGATCGGCGCACCGGCGAGGAAATACATCACGCCCCAGCCAAACAGCACCAAAGCCGCTTGACCGAAATCCGGCTGCAGCGCCAGAAACCCGACGATCACCAGCACAAGCACCAGCGACATCGAGCGCCCCGGCGGGCCGTTAATCTCTTGGCTTGCGGCCATCAGCCACGCAGCGACAACCACGAAGCCGGGTTTCAGAAACTCGGACGGCTGGATCGAGGCAAAGCCAAGCGAATACCAACGCACCGCACCTTTGCCGAAATCGGTGCCCAGAACGGGCAGAAACATCAATGCAACAAAGGCCACAAGGAACCCCAGCACACCAAGGCGGCGCACCATCTGGGGGCTCATCATCGTGGTGGCAAACAGGGTGATCAACGCCACCAGCCCAAAGATAAGTTGACGTTCAACATAATGGAAATGGGGCAGCCCGTTGCGTTCGGCCAAGGGGGGGGACGCGGCCAGACCCAGCAGAATACCGATCCCGAACAGGATCAGGATGCAGGACACCGACCACTTGTCGATCGTGCGCCACCAGCGGGGAAGAATAGGATCGCCATCACGCGCGGGAACCGCGCCATATACCATCTCAGTCATGGAAAGTTGCCTGCCACTTGTCTTTACCGCTCGCATTTACCAACGACAGACCCCGTTTTCGGGTTTTGGCCACCGCTGATCCTCATTCGCCCGTCTATTGCGGGTCGTTGCGCGAAGAATAGCTGGGTTTTTCGCACTTTTCCAGAGAATTCGAGCCGCACTCGGTCCCGATGCGCAATCAGCTGCCGGGCGGGCTGACGGCGCGGGACTTCGATCGGTCACGTCCAAGCTGGCTTTCGCGCCAGATGATCACCATTCCAGCCATGACGACAATCCCCGCCCCGGCCAACGTCTGGACTGTCGGCAGGTCGCCAAAGAAGGCATAGCCAAAGGTCAGCGCGAAGATCATCGACGCGTAATCAAAGGGCGCGATGGTTGAGGCTTCGGCGTGCGTGTAGGCCGTGGTCAGCATCAACTGGCCTACCCCCCCGGCAAGCCCTGCGCACAAGAGCAAGGTGAATTCCCATCCGGTGGGCCAAACCCATCCAAACGGGATCGTCAGGAAAGACACACAGATGGCCGTCAGCGATGCGTAGATCACCACCGTAGAGGGCGGATCGATGCCAACAAGCTTTCGCACGAGGATTTTGGCGACGGCCACAAAGCAGGCCGCAACGAAAGCAAGCGTTGCCCCCAAGGCCCGCAAACTGTCGCCCTCGCCGTTGGTGCCCTGTAACTGCGGCCACATAATGATGAGGACGCCCAAAAGACCCGCAAGAACCGCGCCAACCCGGATCATGCGCACTTGCTCGCCCAAGAAGATCGCCGCCAAGATCACCGTGATGATGGGCGAGGCATAGAAAATCGCGGTGACATCCGGCAGGGGCAGGTATTTCAGTGCTGAGAAGCTCAGCCCCATCGCCAGAACTCCAACCAACCCGCGACTGATATGTCCAAAGGTCTGTGTCGTGCGAAGGGCCGAGTGCAGCCGCCCCTCATAGGCCAGCCAGCTTAGGATGACTGGCAGCGCGAAAAAGGATCGGAAGAACACAATCTCGCCCGGCGGCACATGCTCTGCCGCAGCCTTTACCATAGCCTGAAGCGACATGAAGAATGCCACTGAGCCTAGTTTTAGAAGGATACCGCGTGATGGGTTCATCTGTCCCGCTTAGCGTGTTTTTGCAGCTGGCGAAAGCTGGAGCGTTGCCGAAACGAAAAACGCCCCCGGGCTAGCGGGGGCGTTTGTCTTGTTACGTGCTGCGCTTAGTTGATCAGCGTCAGCAATGTGTCCAGCGACTGTTTGGCGTCACCATAGAACATGCGCGTGTTCTCTTTAAAGAACAGCGGGTTCTCGATGCCCGAATAGCCGGTGCCCTGACCGCGTTTCGACACGAAGACCTGCTTGGCCTTCCAGCATTCCAAAACCGGCATGCCGGCGATGGGGCTGTTGGGGTCTTCTTGGGCCGCCGGGTTTACGATGTCGTTTGAGCCGATGACGATGGCGACATCCGTCGACGGGAAGTCGTCGTTGATCTCGTCCATCTCAAGCACGATGTCGTATGGCACTTTGGCTTCCGCCAGCAGCACGTTCATGTGACCGGGCAGACGACCAGCGACCGGGTGGATCGCGAAGCGGACGTTTTTGCCTTTGGCGCGCAAACGACGGGTCAGCTCGGCCACGTTCTGCTGGGCTTGCGCCACAGCCATACCGTAACCGGGGATGATCACCACGCTGTCGGCGTCTTCCAAAGCAGCCGCCACACCATCGGCGTCGATGGCGATCTGCTCGCCTTCGATTTCCATGGCAGGCCCAGAGGAGCCTCCAAAGCCGCCCAGGATCACGCTGATGAACGACCGGTTCATCGCCTTACACATGATGTAGGACAGGATCGCACCCGACGAACCAACCAGCGCGCCGACAACGATCAAAAGGTCGTTGCCCAGCGAGAAGCCAATGGCGGCCGCAGCCCAGCCAGAATAGCTGTTCAGCATCGACACAACGACGGGCATGTCCGCACCGCCAATACCCATGATCAGATGATAGCCGATAAAGAAAGCGGCCAGTGTCATGATAAACAGCGGCAGGAACCCACCGGTGTTGAAGTACCAGATCAGGCAGACCAGCGAGAGGATCGCGGCACCGGCATTCAGCATATGCCCACCGGGCAGCTTTTCTGCCGCTGACGTCACTTTGCCTGCAAGCTTCCCATAAGCAATCACCGAGCCCGTAAAGGTCACGGCACCGATGAAGACACCCAAAAAGAGTTCGACGCGCAGGATGTTCTGCTCGACCGGAGATTTATGCGCCAGAAGGCCGGCAAAGCCCTCAAGCCCATGACGGGCTTCTTCGCTCATCGACAGGACGTTGCCCAGTTCGATATGGGCGTTGTAGCCCACGAACACGGCCGCCAGACCGACCAGCGAATGCATCGCAGCGACAAGCTGCGGCATCTCGGTCATCTGAACCTTTTGCGCGACATAGGTCCCGATCAGACCGCCACCGGCGATCAGAAGCAGCGACAAAAGCCACAGCCCTGAACCGGGGCCGACCAGCGTGGCCGCCACCGCCAGCGCCATGCCGACAATACCGTACCACACCGCGCGTTTCGCGCTTTCCTGCCCAGACAGACCGCCAAGGGAGAGGATGAAAAGAATTGCCGCAACAACATATGCGGCTGTGGTGAAACCAAATTCCATGATCCCTACCCCCTTAAGATTTCTGGAACATGGCGAGCATGCGCCGTGTCACGAGGAAGCCACCGAAGATGTTGATCCCGGCCATAAAGATCGACAAGGCTGCCAGCAGAATGACGAGGAAAGACCCCGATCCGATCTGCATCAGTGCGCCCAGAATGATGATCGACGAAATGGCGTTGGTCACAGCCATCAAAGGCGTGTGCAGCGAATGCGAGACATTCCAGATCACCTGGAAGCCCACAAACACGGCCAGCACAAAGACGATGAAGTGCTGCATGAAGCTGGCCGGCGCATAAAGTCCCAGCAGCAGCATCAGCGCGCCACCGACACCCAGAAGGGTGAATTGTTGCTTGGTTTGCGCTTTGAACGCGGCCACCTCGGCGGCGCGTTTTTCTTCCGGGGTCAGCTCCGGCACCACTGCTTTCGGCTTGGCCGCAATGGCCTGAATTTTCGGAGGCGGCGGCGGGAAGGTAATCTCGCCTTGGTGCGTCACTGTCGCGCCGCGGATCACATCATCTTCCATGTTGTGGTTGACCTTGCCGTCCTTCTCGGGCGTCAGGTCAGTCATCATGTGACGGATGTTGTTGGAATAAAGCGACGAGGCTTGCGAGGCCATTCGCGACGGGAAGTCGGTATAGCCGATGATGGTCACGCCATTATCCGTGACGATCTTCTCATCCGCGACGGTCAGCTTACAGTTGCCGCCCTTCTCTGCCGCAAGGTCCACGATGACCGAACCGGGTTTCATGGCTTTCACCATGTCTTCGGTCCACAGCTCGGGCGCTTCGCGGTTCGGGATCAGCGCGGTGGTGATCACGATGTCCACCTCTGGCGCCAGCTCACGGAACTTGGCAAGCTGGGCTTCGCGGAACTCGGGGCTGGACACGGCAGCATACCCGCCAGTGGCGGCGCCATCCTGTTGTTCTTCCTCGAAATCCAGATAGACGAATTCCGCGCCCATCGATTCAACCTGCTCGGCCACTTCCGGTCGCACGTCGAACGCCAGTGTGATCGCACCCAGCGAGGTCGATGTGCCAATCGCGGCCAGACCTGCCACACCTGCTCCGACGACCAGAACCTTGGCAGGCGGAACTTTACCAGCGGCCGTGACCTGACCGGTGAAGAACCGACCGAAATTGTTGCCTGCTTCGATGACAGCGCGGTAGCCCGCGATGTTGGCCATCGACGACAGCGCATCCATCTTCTGCGCGCGGCTGATGCGTGGCACCATTTCCATGGCGATGACGTTCGCACCAGAGGCTTTGGCCTTCGCCAGACCGTCTTCGTTCCCGCCCGGATTGAAAAAGCTGATCAGAGTTTTGTCCGCAGACAAACGCTTCAACTCCGCCGCATTGGGCTCGCGAACTTTGGCGATGATGTCTGCTGCTTTCCAAAGCGCGGCGGCGGTCTTGACGATTTCGACGCCTGCCTCTTTATATGCTGCGTCCGAGAAGCCCGCAGCCGCACCGGCCTTGGTCTCGATCACGCAGTCATAGCCCAGCTTTTGCAGCATCTGAGCGCTTTCCGGGGTCATAGCAACCCGGTTCTCGCCGTTGATTACTTCTTTGGGTACACCGATCTTCACAGTCTCTTCCTTCTCCCGTCGTGTGCCGAACGAGGGGGTATCCCTCGGCCCCGGCGGTTTCATCAGCTTCCTATACGCGGCCTGCGCGCAAGATGCTATCGTTACGGAGTGTATTGCGACAATATTGTTTCAATACTCGACTCCCAATCACAGGGCAATGCTGCTTTGCAGCAGGGCCGCTTATATCCAGCGCCTGACCCGCGATGCCCAGTCGCGAAATGCCGGTCCGAACTTTTCCAAAAGCACGGCTTCCTCGCCCAGAATGAACCGTTTGGTGATGATCGCAGAAAACAGCGGCACCAGAACCAGTGCGGGCAGAACGTCCCACCTCAGCACAAGCCCAGCCAACACCATCGCGTCCCCCAGATAGATCGGGTTGCGGGTCAGTCGGTATATGCCGCGCGACAAAAACGCTGTTGGAACTTTGCGCGGGATGACTGAGGTGCGCGCCCGCAGAAACTCCCAAACCGCCAAACCCATCGAGCCGAAACCCAGCCAGATCAGCGCCGTGCCCACCAAACTGGTCCAATCCCACCCAAACCCAAGTCCGGGAACCAGCCAATCCAGACCGAACGCGGCGGCAATCATCGACACAAGCCACATTGGCGGCAGGTCTAGCCAGCGCATGAGCTGTGACATGGTGGTCTCCGTTCGGCAATTGGGCAGCGTTGGTGCGTTGTAACAATTCGATAGGGATGTGCAACGCGGTTTGCGCCAACATGGTCCTTGCCCCTGCCGATCAAATCCATACTCTTCCCCTGAACCAGATCAGGCGGAACAGATGACCGACTTCAGCGAAACAAAGAGACTGTTTTCCCTGCCAGAGGGCATGATCTATTTGGACGGCAATTCGCTTGGCCCCCTGCCCACTGCCGCAAAAGACCGCGTGGCGGCCTGTGTGCAGGACGAATGGGGCGAGATGTTGATCACCGGGTGGAACAAGGCGGGCTGGATGGCGCAGCCCCGCGGGTTGGGCGACCGGATCGGGCGGCTGATTGGCGCCGCGCCGGGCAGCACTGTCCTTGGCGACACATTGTCAATCAAGGTCTATCAGGCGCTTGCCTCTGCGTTGGAACTGCGGCCGGGCCGCAAGGTCATCCTGTCAGACAATGGCAACTTTCCCACCGACCTTTACATGGCCGATGGGCTGGCTCGGTCGCTTGGTCAGGGGCATCGGATCGAGACCCCCGCCCCCGAAGATGTCGCCGCGCGCATCGAGGCGATCCATGATGATCTTGCCGTGCTTTTACTGACCGAGGTGGATTACCGCACCGGGCGACGCCATGACATGGCCGCACTGATCCGTGCAGCCCACAAGGTCGGCGCGCTGGTGGTCTGGGATCTGGCCCATTCAGCGGGCGCTTTTGCGGTGGATGTCTCGGGGGCAGACGCAGATTTCGCAGTCGGCTGCACCTATAAGTATCTGAATGGCGGCCCCGGCGCGCCCGCCTTTATTTATGTCGCGCCCCGCCTGTCAGAGCACGTTCGCCCGGCCCTGTCCGGTTGGCTGGGCCACGATGCGCCCTTTGCGTTTGATCTTGACTATCGTCCCGGCGATGGCGTCGACCGGATGCGCGTCGGCACGCCACCTGTGCTGCAAATGGCGGCGCTGGAGGCCGCATTGGACATCTGGGATCAGGTCGACATGGAAGCGCTGCGCGCCCGGTCCGTTGCATTATGCGAGCAGTTCATCGCCGGGGTTGAAGCCGCCTGCCCCGACCTGCGTCTTGCCAGCCCGCGCGACGCATGGGCGCGCGGCTCTCAGGTCAGCTTTCACTTTGAACATGGGTATGCCGCCATGCAGGCTTTGATCGCACGCGGTGTCATCGGTGATTTCCGTGCCCCGGACATTATGCGCTTCGGCTTTACCCCGCTTTACATTGACGAGGGCGATGTCGACAGGGCGGTTGAGACCCTGACCGACATCATGGCGCACCGCTTGTGGGACCGACCCGCGTATCACACACGGGCCGCTGTCACCTGATCGGCCTTAATGCGCAGGCTGAATGAACGTGCCGTTGCGCAAATCCGCCATTGCCTGACGCAGTTCGTCTTTCGTGTTCATCACGATGGGACCGTGCCATGCCACGGGTTCGCGGATTGGTGCCCCTGCGACCAATAGAAACCGCACGCCCTCAGGCCCCGCCTGCACGCGCACATCGTCGCCTGCTCCGAAACGCACAACCGTGCGGTTGCCGGACAGGTCGCGGATGTTGACCTCCTGCCCCATCACCTCTTTCTCCAAAAGCACGCCCTGCGGCGCGGCCGCGTCGGCAAAGGCTCCAGCCCCTTCGAACACATAGGCAAATGCCTGACGGCGTGTATCAACCGGGAAGGTTTTGGTCACGCCTGCCGGGACGCTGATATCCAGATAAAGCGGGTCGGCCGCGATGCCATCCACCGGACCGGATCGACCCCAGAAATCCCCCACGACCACACGCACCTTGGTGCCATCGTCTTCTTCGATCACCGGGATTTCGACCGCTGGTACGTCCTGATAATTCGGGGCCGTCATCTTCAGATCGCGCGGCAGGTTGGCCCACAGCTGGAACCCATGCATCTGGCCTTTGGCATTTGCCAGCGGCATTTCCTGATGCATGATCCCCGACCCGGCCGTCATCCATTGAATGTCGCCTGCCCCAAGACGCCCGGTGTTGCCAAGGCTGTCTTCATGTTCAACTTCGCCGGCCAGCACATAGGTGATGGTCTCGATCCCTCGGTGCGGATGCCAGGGAAACCCCTTTTCCGACAAACGCGGGTCGTCATTGCGAAAATCGTCAAACAGCAAGAATGGGTCATAGGCCTCTGGCTCGTGGAAGCCAAAGGCGCGGTGCAGGTGAACGCCTGCGCCCTCCATCGTGGGTTGGGCATGCGCGGAAGATAAAACGGGACGAATGGACATGTGATCCCCCTTTCAGAAGGTCATGTGGCGTTACCTGTAATCTAGGGGCGACCGGACGGCACTGCAATTGCGCGCGGCCTAACAAGCAATGCGCAAATTTGCACAATTCTCATGTGGGGAAGCACGCAGGGCCCATTCGTGTTATACTTGCGGAATTCAATTACGGATTAAGGCACCAATGGCCCAACATTTCACCGACCCCGAATGGCAACAGATCGAGGCACATCTGAATGCCGCTTTGGCACAAGACCCGCAAGCCTATGGCCTGCCTGCGCGGCGCGATAAGTCGGTCATCCTGATGTCATGGAACATTCGCAAATTTGGTGCGGTGGCAGATCGCGACGGACCAAAGAAAAGCCCCGGTGCGACACGGATGATCGAACGGGTCGCGGCACAGGCGGACCTGTTGTCTATACAAGAGCAACAAGACGATACCGGCGCGCTGGAGGCCTTGGTCACCGCGCTGAACGGTGCTTATGGCGTGATCTACAGCGACGTGACCGGTCGCAGCCCCGGCTATAAGGGGATGTCTGAACGCTTTGCCTTCCTGTATCGCCACGACCGCGTCCGGTTGGGTCATCTGGCCTCGGACCTGTCTTATGACCGCACAGCAATCGCCGCCAACATGAACGAAGCGCTGAAAGCGTCGTTCGATACCAGCGTGCCGGGTGAGGACGACCCCGGCTATATGGAGCAGTTGATGGCCTGGGTGCAGAACAGCACACGCCTGATGGGCGCGCAGTTTTCCAAATTTGTGCAGTTCATCCGCAGCCCCTATCTGGTCGAGTTCCTGATTGACGGCCCGGATGGGCAATACCAGATCTATGCGGTCAACGCCCACCTCGTCTCTGGCAAGAAAAACGAACGCGAGCAGGAGTTCTTCGCGCTGCTGGAATGGTTGTTACATGACAGCCGCAAAACCGTTAGCAAACGCAAAAAGATCATCATGATCATGGGGGATTTGAATCTGGATTTTGATGGTTCAAACGATGATCGTCGGATCGGGATCGAGAACTATGTCACCGGGATCAACGCCAAGCGCAGATTGGACGCCAAGGTGAACTTCCCCTTCCTTGATGGCAACTTCAACACCAACGCGCGGCGCACGCAAACCTATGACCACATCGCGTGGCTGGCCGATGACACCCGCCTGCCGCGCGGACGGCACAACGATCTGGCTGGCACGCTTGGCCCCGATGCGTTTGACTATGGGATGTTTGATTTCACGCAGCTTTTCGTCGACGCCGGTCCCGGAAAGCTCCCTGACGGTTCACCCGACTACGCGCGCTTTGCCCATGATTTTACGGATCACATGCCGATCTGGATCAGGTTGCCACGCCCCACAACGGACCAGCACAGGTTTAATCTGTGACAGGTGTCGGGCAACTGTCCACTGGTTCATCATAGCAAAGATCGTCATATTCTCGCGAACCGGTGACCACGACATGTTCAAAGTCACGTGAATAAATCCCAGTCCAACGACCCGGAAACATCGGCTTATATTTCGCAACGGTTTCTACCACAAAAAGGCTTTCGCCAACGTACATTTTTGGAATAACCGGGCCAAGAAATTGCCGCATGGTCTCTTCTGTATGACCCGATATCCCGCTGTTGGCGCTTGCGTTGGAATTTCTGTCATTATCGTCTTTAAATTCCAGCTTCCGTGGAACCTCATCATTACACTGCGCCAGTGTATTCGTTGCTGGGCATTCGACTGCCGTAACACGCACCCAACTGCTTTCACCGGTCTTAGACATGTATTCAAAGAGCTCATCCAGCCCTTCAAGCGTCTGCTGATCATATCTATAGTTTCGCGACAAGAAGTCAGCGACAGCATAGTTAGCCTTCAAGGCAAGGCTTTGCTTCCGGTAGGCGTCGAAATACGTAAAGAGGGCCATCACGGCAAAAAATAATACAGGAAGAATAATCACGCTTTCAACGGTTACAGTCCCGGTTTCAACGCGCGCAAACGAACGAAGCTTTTGCGTCAGCACCCGAATGGGAGGCTTAGCCAACGAGGTTCGTGTGATTAAACATACGGACATCCTCACACCTTCCTTACGGTTCGTTAACATAGGTTGAGACAGCAACAAGGGCCACACCACCTGAATCGTCACGAGGCAGTCCCATAACAAATGGCGTCGAAGCAAAAAATGGATTTGACACGATGCAAGCCCGAATAAGCAACAGATCCCCGCCGCCGCCCGGCCCATAAACAACGTCGTCCGGTTGCTTGTAGTCGTCGCCACGATCCACGCAAGGAAGTGGGCCATTGGGCAAGTCCCAAGACAGAGTGTTTATCAATCTGACATCAACGGTAAGCTCCCTTTCACAATCGGAAAAAAGCATCGTATCATTACAGATGTTCTCTTTCAGCTCTTGCAGATTGTCTGGTCGTCTCGTCCCAAGCCGCATCCCACGCACGTTCATTTCGACGGCGCGTTCCAACATGACCGAACGCATGCCGTAGAACGTGAGCTCAAAGGACGTCAAGAACAGCGTCATGAACAGGGGAAACCAGATCACAAACTCAATGGTTGAGCTGCCGTCGGTCGCACGTAGGAAGCGCATATATTTCCGCATTACCTGTTTCATTCGTTACGTTCCGTTTTACCTTTTACCGTCTTTTGTTGGCTGCCGCGAGCGTACTAGCCCTTGCTGCGAACATGCTTGTGCAGATCAGTGGGTAAGCCGCAGTTTGTTGATGTCTGCTGCGATCTTCTTGAACACAGACCCAATATCCAGACCAGAGACCTTGTAATGCAGTCTTTTATTGTCCTTGATAGACGCACAGGATTGCATCGCATCCGTGGCAGTATTCGGCGTTTCCATCTCAATCGTGTAGATCGTTATGCCGGCATTTTTAGCCGCAGTGCATTGATCCAGCAGGCGTTGGTCGATGTCCCTGATACCGTCACCGTCAGAGTCGTTGGAATTTGAAATTTTGACACCGGGCGCGTCTTCCATGCCAGGATCCGTTGGAAGCAACCAATCGAACCTTTCGACAAATCCCCACGTGTATTTCAGCTTCCAGAACGTTTCCCAGTTCAAGTTGCTTGTATAGCTATCCGCTGGCGCTACAAACGGCGTACAACGGGTGCTAAAGCAATCTGCTTTCCCTTCGAAACCATACGGCTCTTCATGCCAGTTTTCTGGATCGGAGGTGATAGAAGGATTATACTGGTTCCAAGACGGGTAGTACCATAGATAACGTGGCTCCGTTACTTCCACACCATCTTCCATGACGGTCACGTTTCGGCGGATCGAGACGATATCTCGACCATTAAATGTATTCAGCCAAAACGGCGAAGGCCCAGTCCGGTATCCATCATACAAATAGTGGTGATTGGTGTTCTGCCCATCGGTCATAAGCACCAGGAACTTCGAAGAGGCGATTTTCCCAGGGTCATATGGGCGTTTCGCAAAATCTGCGTGCACGTCGCCATCACTGATCAGATCCGTGATCACAGGTTGAGTTTCGTGGTGCAGCAACGCCGCACCCCACTTCATGCCAATGTCGATCGCGGTATCACCTTCAGCCCCCAGGCTGTTGATCTTGGTTTTCATGACTGTCGGCGAGTGTTGGAACGCAACAACTTCGCGCCAGCTGTCGGTATGGCAAGACAGATAGGCGTCCGAATTGGTCGAGCGATAGCTGCCGCCATAACGATAAAACTTCGCAGCCTGACGGATGAGCTTTTCTGGCTCAAGTATCATGTCCGGATGCGGTTTTACGCGAACTGTCTGAAAGTCTTCGTCGCGGAAGGTAACGCAATAAGCATCGGTTTGCGCATCTTGGCGGTCAAATTTGCTGAGAATAGTCTGACCGACATTCACCTGAGTGGAATAAGGCACCAGTGTCAGCGATGTCTTTCTTTTGTCAATCGTACAGTTGGTGGATGTGGTCGGATCATTCGGGTTGCACAGAAGAAGATTCGAGAATTCCAGCGCGGCTTTGCGCAGCTCATAAATCTTTGTTTGTCCGGTGGTGGAGTTACTCCCCATAGACCCTGAAACGTCGACGACCAGCGACACCTCGGTCAGCTGGTTGATTTTCGCTGCACCCCCAGATGCAGGCGCACCCAAGTAATCGACACCGGACCAGCTCAGGAAGGGCGTGCCAATTTTCATGGTGGCGTCCGCGCTCACGATGGTGCCATCGGGGCCCACAATGACAGTGATATCGTCTGCGTCGACGATATTGCTCAACCCGGCGCGGTTAAAATAATCAAGCACAACGCCCTTTCGATCATTTTCCTGATCGGGGTGCGCCGCAGCAAGCAATGCGCGATCTAAGGTCGATTGCAAGCGGGTTCGCTGCAGCTCGTACCGCATCAAATCGATGGAAAGGCCAGAGAAAATAAGCAAAGTCGCGAACAGGAATAGGGCGAGGATAAACATCGCGCCATCCTCTTCTTTCGCAAACCTGTCAAAACGTTCGGCGCGGCCCAACTTGGTCAGTTTGGCCTTCAACGCCCCAAAGCGGTCATCACAACGCGCCATGTCGATCTCCCTTCCCATGCCCCCGCACGGTAACAAATCACAAATACAAACACTTTCTTAACCTTCTCGTAGATTATAGAAGGCTGTGGCGAAACTAAGGCATTTTCCGTGCAAATGCGAGTTTTTCGCAGTTTGACCCCGTCATTGTGCACGAAAGGTTAACAGAAGCTTCAGACAACGCCCTTTGAGCCCATGCGAACATCAATAGCGGCCAAATCTCCGGGGGGGTGGCTTTGGTCGCAATACAGCCTAACCTGCCCTTAGAACCGTCGCGGGCAAACGATTCTGCGGCGGCGCAGAAAAAAACAGGGGTAACAAATGGCTAATATTAATGAGCCGAGCTTCCGCGATTCCGTAAACCTGATGTTCGATCGCGCGGTCGCACTGATGGACATTCCAACCGGTTTGAAGCAGAAAATTCGTGTGTGCAATTCAACTTACACCGTGCGTTTCGGCGTGCGATTGCGGGGCGAAATTCACACATTTACCGGGTATCGTTCCGTTCACTCCGAACATATGGAGCCGGTCAAAGGCGGTATCCGCTATGCCTCGGCTGTGAACCAGGACGAGGTCGAAGCTCTGGCAGCCCTGATGACGTTCAAATGTGCCCTTGTGGAAACACCCTTTGGTGGCTCGAAAGGCGGGTTGTGCATCGAGCCCCGAGACTATGAAGAACACGAACTGGAACTGATCACCCGCCGCTTCGCCTATGAGCTGGCCAAACGCGATCTGATCAACCCATCGCAAAACGTCCCTGCCCCCGATATGGGCACCGGCGAACGCGAGATGGCATGGATTGCTGACCAATACGCCCGGATGAACACGACCGATATCAACGCGCGAGCCTGTGTGACCGGCAAACCCCCGCATGCTGGCGGCATCGCCGGTCGGGTCGAGGCCACCGGACGCGGCGTGCAATACGCGCTGCAGGAGTTCTTCCGCCACCCGGAAGACATTGCCAAAGCGAACCTGTCCGGCAAGCTCGACGGAAAGCGCGTCATTGTTCAGGGTCTGGGCAATGTGGGCTATCATGCAGCCAAGTTCCTGTCCGAAGAGGACGGCGCGATCATCACCGGGATCATTGAACGTGATGGCGCGTTGACCAGCGATACCGGATTGGATGTTGAAGCTGTGCATCAGTGGATCGGCCAACACGGTGGCGTAAAAGGGTTTGCCGATGCGACCTATGTCGAAGACGGCGCCAGCGTGCTGGAAAACGAATGCGACATTCTGATCCCGGCTGCGCTTGAAGGCGTGATCAATCTGACCAATGCAGACCGCGTTAAAGCGCCGCTGATTATTGAAGCTGCAAACGGCCCGCTGACATCAGGCGCGGACGAGATCTTGCGCAAAAAAGGGACGGTGATCATCCCTGACCTTTATGCCAACGCCGGCGGTGTGACCGTCAGTTACTTCGAATGGGTCAAGAACTTGAGCCATATCCGTTTTGGCCGCATGCAACGCCGTCAGGAAGAGGCCCGTCACCAGTTGGTGGTCGACGAGCTGGAACGCCTTGACCGTTATTTGGGCGACGCTTGGTCCATGACACCGCAGTTTAAAGAAAAATACCTGCGCGGTGCGGATGAGCTGGAGCTTGTACGGTCAGGTCTGGATGACACAATGCGCAAAGCCTATCAGGACATGCGCACTGTTTGGCATGAGCGTGATGACGTGGATGACCTGCGTATGGCGGGATACATTGTTGCTATCGATCGGGTTGCGTCGAGTTACCGCGCCAAAGGGTTGTAAGACAGCGCCGCCCGCTGTGCGTTTAACGTGAAGTGGGCGGCTTATCCATCTGTTTTTAAACCTTTATTTTCGAAGCTGCTCGGCTTTTGCCGCATCCTGCAGCGACCAATATTGCAACGCATCCCGAATACCCTCGGCCGCTTGTTTCCGCCAGTTTTCATCCTGCAAGAGCTTGCGGTCGCGCGGCGAGGACAGGAAGCCAAGCTCGATCAAGGCGGACGGGATGTCCGGCGCTTTCAATACAGAAAAACCAGCCTTCATGCGCGGTGACTTATAGGTCGATCCGGTCGCGGAATATATCCCTTCGACAAGCGCGTCGGCCAGCGTCTCAGAACGTGGTGTGGTTTCGGTACGCGCCAGATCCATCAGCACCAATGCGACTTCATCTGACTGGCGCGTCAGGTCGACACCGGCCAGAATATCCTCGCGATCATGGCGTTCGGCCAGACTTTGCGAGGCCGCGTCCGTGGCCTCTTCTGACAATGTATAGACGGTGGCCCCCGTCGCCCGCCCTTGCGCCAAAGCGTCAGCATGCAGCGACAGAAACACATCGGCCCCGGCACGTCTTGCGATGGTGACACGCTCTTCCAGCGGTACGAATACGTCACTTTCGCGGGTCAGGACCACTTTGAAGCCGCCTGCCCGCAACAAGGTCTCCTTCAAGCTGAGCGCGAAGGTCAACATCAGGTCAGCTTCCACCACGCCTTCCCGCTCGGCCCCCGGATCAATGCCGCCGTGGCCCGGGTCCAGCACGACAACCAGATCGCCAAACCCTGTCTGGCGGGTCTTGGGCGACGGCATGGGACGCGGGGCAGTTTGAGCGAACACAGCGCTGTCGGGTACGCCCGTCGTCGCGGTGAAGTCCTCGGTCGAAGCCTGTGCGAGCTCCAAATGCATCACAGCGGTGCCATCATCGGCTGCGCCGCTTGTCATCCAGGCTTTTTCCACGACCATCGGACTGGCAAGGGTCAGCACCAGTCGGGTCCACCCCGGCCGGAACAGCCCTGCCCGGATATCTGTGAACCGGTCCGAGGCCTTCAATACGCCCGGCAGGTCCAGTCCTGCCCAATCCAGTTCCGAGAAATCGACCACCACCCGCTGTGGATCGTCCAGCGTGAAAACGCGCCACGGCACCGTGCGGGTCATCGAAATGTCGACCGCCGACCCGCGCCAACGATCCTTGATCGTCACACCGGCATCGCTCAGCCGAGCCAATCCCGTGAGGGTTTGCGGGCTTGCATCGGGTACGGGGGTTACGGCGGGCGGTGTGGGCGCATCGGTGACCGTGGGGGCCTGCGCCACCTCGCGGTCAGGTTTGTGCTTTGGAAACAAAGAGGTCACAGGGGCCGCGCTGTCTTGCGCCAAGGCCGCCGAGGCCAAAAAGGCTGATTGCCCCAGTGTCAGGCCCATCGCCAGCAAGATTGACCCTGCCCCGCGTTTCATCCGTGTTGTCATAGTGATGTGACCTTGCCCGTGCCTTTGTTCTGGCCAGAGCTTATCAAGCCCTGACCAGAAGGTCAGCCAAGAATGACAGGAACTCAGCCGTCGGTTCGTTTGGCGGCGATGATGTCTTCCATCTGCTCAAGCGGCATATAGCCACGCGCCATCGTATCGTGCATCACGAAGGCCGGCGTGCCGGTGATTTGCAAACGCTGCCCCAGCGCTCGGTTCTCAGCCAGAATGGCGTCAACTTCCGGGGCGTTCATCCCGTCAGCAATCGCTTTACCATCCAGCCCAAGATCATCACCCAACTTTATCAGGCTTTCGGTCGTGACGTTGCCCCGCACCGTGATCAGCGCGTCATGCAGTTTTCCATAAGCCTCTTCGCCGAACAGCTTCTGACCCGAGATCGCAAACCGCGCCGACAACATGCTGGCTTCGCTGAGAATTGGGAATTCTTTCAGGATCAGGCGCACGCCGGTGTCTTTCTCCAAAAGCTCCTGCAGAACGTCATATGACTTCCGGCAATAGCCACATTGATAATCCACGAACTCAACAATCGTGATATCTCCATCCGGATTGCCCGAGACGTGGGAAAAACCATCGTCGAACAGCGCGTCCGCGTTGACCTTGACCAGATCATTGTCCAACGCGTCCTGCGCCTCTGCTTGGCGTTGCTCCAGAACCCCGATCGCCTCCATCAGCACCTCGGGATTGTCCATTAGATAGGCGCGGACCTCGTCACGGAACGCATTGCGCTCGTCATCTGTCATGCTGGACAGATCCAGCGCCTGCCCCGGCATCGCTGCCGCAAGAGATAAAGCTGTCGTCAGGGCCAAGGTCCGTGTTAATTTCATGTCGTTCGTCCGTTCTTGTTTGTACGCGCCGCGTTGGCGCGCGAATAATCTAGCAGCTGCGCGGGCCGCGTAACTGCACATTCTCGCGATCAGCTCGCGTTTAGGCCATCCTTGCCGTCCTGCCAACCGCCGACCGTTAAACAACGATGCGACAAAAGCCGCAGGGCCGACCCATTGACTCCGTCGTTCAGCAAGTGCACCCAATTCGCGCGAAGCATAGTGAGGTCCCGATGAAAACTTCAAGCCGTGGTGTTGTTGATCCCTTTATCGTTATGGATGTGATGGAAGCGGCCCGCGCGGCCGAAGCGTCCGGGCGACACATCATCCATATGGAGGTGGGACAACCTTCAACCCCTGCGCCAAAGACGGCGCGCGACGCATTGGTTCACGCCATGGCAGATGACGCGTTGGGCTATACGGTTTCCCTTGGCCTTCCGGCACTTCGGGAAGGCATCGCAAAGCTTTATAAAGATTGGTATAATATAGATCTTGACCCCGCACGTGTGGTGGTCACGCCGGGCAGTTCTGGTGCCTTTATTCTGGCGTTCACGGCGCTGTTTGATGCGGGCGACAAAGTGGGGTTGGGTGAGCCCGGTTACCCGTCTTATCGACAAATTCTGAAGGCCCTGAACCTCACCCCTGTCGGCATTCCGACCAAAGCGGAAAATCGCCTGCAACCCGTCCCGTCCGAGATCCCAGGGGATCTGGCGGGGCTGATCACCGCCTCGCCCGCCAACCCGTCGGGCACCATGTTGGATCATGCTGCGCTGGAAGGCCTTATCGGCACCTGCCACGATCAGGGCACCAGCTTCATTGCCGACGAGATCTATCACGGCCTGCAATACGAAGGCCGGGCCGTGTCCGCGCTTGAGGTGTCGGACGACATTTATGTGATCAACAGTTTCTCGAAATATTTTTCGATGACCGGTTGGCGCGTGGGCTGGATGATCGTGCCGGAAGATCACGTGCGACTGATCGAACGGCTGGCCCAGAACATGTTCATCTGCCCCTCGCATGCCAGCCAGATTGCCGCCCTCGCCGCGCTTGATGCGCGCGATGAGTTGGACGCGAACCTTGCCACCTATGCCACCAACCGCCAACTTATGATCGACGAGCTGCCGAAGATCGGTTTTGACAAAATCGCGCCTCCAGATGGCGCGTTTTATATCTATGCCGATGTCAGTGGCCTTACCGATGACAGCCGTGCGCTTGCCGCTGAAATCCTGGACAAGGCAGGCGTCGCGGTGACCCCCGGACTGGATTTCGACCCGGTGCGCGGGCATCAGACACTGCGGTTTTCTTATGCGCGGTCGACCGATGAGATCCGGGAAGGGCTGACACGGCTGGCTACGTTAATGGCGACCCGGTC